>NZ_JAUSZI010000002.1:10970241-12292983 GCF_030817415.1 Streptomyces umbrinus
GTGAGCTGGCCGTCTTCGACGACGACGGGAACAGGCTGCCACCCGGTGAACTGGGCACCGTCTACATGAAGATGAGCACGGGCGGATTCTCGTACCACAAGGACGAGAGCAAGACGAAGAAGAACCGTATCGGGGACTTCTTCACCGTCGGTGACCTGGGGTATCTCGACGAGGACGGCTACCTCTTCCTCCGCGATCGCAAGATCGACATGATCATCTCGGGCGGGGTCAACATCTACCCCGCCGAGATCGAGGCCGCCCTGCTCACCCACCCCGCCGTCGCCGACGCCGCCGCCTTCGGGATTCCGCACGACGACTGGGGCGAGGCGGTCAAGGCCGTCGTCGAACCGGCCCCCGGCTTCGAGGCGGGCGAGGCCCTGGCCGCCGCGATCCTGGAGCACTGCGAGCAGCAACTGGCCGGGTACAAGCGGCCCAGGAGTGTCGACTTCATCGAGACGATGCCGCGCGATCCCAACGGGAAGCTGTACAAGCGGCGGCTGCGGGACCCGTACTGGGAGGGGCGGACCAGGCCCGTGTGAGGCGGGTGGGCCGGACGGGACGTGGGTGAGGCCGGGAAGCGAGCGCCTTCAGACTGGCGCATGCGTCTCGGCCTCTGCCTCGGTCTCGCGTGCTGCCTCGGTCCGAGGCTCTGCCGCGGTCTCATGAGCTGTCTCTGTCTCAGGATCGGTCGGCTTCTCGGGATGTACCTGCGGCTTTTCGGGACGTACCTGTGGCTTCCTGGGGCGTACGTGCTCCACGGGGGCTCGTCGTGACGGGGCGACGCGGCGGGCCAGCTTCCGGCCCCACGCCTGGCTCGGAGCCTCGATGTACTGATAGGTCAGCGCGCACAGCGGCAGGAGCAGGGCGAAGAAGGCCAGGACGAGTACGGGATTGTCCCGCGGCCACCGGCCGATCGTGCCGTCGCTCACCGCCAGCAGCACTGGGTGCAGCAGATAGACCGAGTAGCTGATCATGCCCAGCCAGATCAGTCCGCGCGGTATGCGCCGGTGGCGCAGCGCCAGCGCGACACCGAAGGTGAGCACGGCCAGCAGGAACGCCACGATCCAGCCCTGCCTGGTGAAGGGGGCCTCGTCGCTGTTCCAGTAAGCGCTGGCCACGGCGCAGGCGACCACCACCGCGGCCGTGCAGCCTGCCCGCCACCAGGTGCTCTGACCCTTCTCGGCCCGGTGGACGGCGGTGCCGAGGAACATCACGGCGAGGATGATCAGGCCCTCCCACAGCGGAACCGTGCCGTTGAACGGGACCAGGACGAGCGCCAGTACCCCGCCGAGTACCCCGCCGAACACGCGGACCGCGGGTGACCCGGAGCTCGCACAGCAGATCGCGACCACCAGGGCGCCCGAGGCGAGCCCGATCAGCGGGCCCGTGCCGACCAGGTCGGACAGGGCGGAGGCCTGCAGCGTGACGCCTGCCGCCACGCTCACGGCGGCCAGCACGGCCAGGGTGACGGCGACCGCCGCCGACCGCTGGTGCAGGCGGACCGTGAAGAGCGCGACGACCAGCAGATAGAAGGCCATCTCGTACGAGAGCGTCCACAGGACGAGCAGCACACTGGGCGTCCCCAGCAGCTCCTGAAGCAGTCCTGCATGGGCGACGGACACCGTGGCCGCGCTCTGGCCACCGAAGTCGCGCATGTCCGAGAAGCCCAGAAGATTGACGGCGAGGACGGCGGCGACGGCCGTCGCCCACAGCGGGTACATGCGGAACACCCGCCCGATCCAGAACGTCCGGACGCAGCCCCGGCGCTCCAGCGACGCGGGGATGATGTAGCCGCTGACCAGGAAGAACACCAGGATGCCGTACCGGCCGGTGTTGAACTGGGGCATCAGGTCCTGTCGGAACTCCGCCATGAAGGAGTACGACGCGTGCTCGAACACCACGACGAGTGCCGCGATGCCACGCAGCGCGTCCAGCCAGGCCAACCGTCGTGGACCGGCCGATGTCCGCGGTGTGGGTAGTGGTTCGGATACGCAGGGTGACCGTTCCAGGGCTGAAGGCCTGATTGTGGGCCTGATGTCCATAACTACCATTACGCGCCCTTTGTCGCTGATGGTCAACGACGGCTCGGGGCCGGTGCGCATGCGTGTGGTCCCACGCCTTGAGGGTGGCCGAGCGTGACAACGGTGTACGACGCGCACGCGCTTGGGGCCTGACCTCCTGGTACGGGACTTGACCCCGCTCGCGGAACGGAACGAGGATCATGTGTCATGACGCCTGGACACGGCAGCACGGTCGACGGGGTGCTGCGGCGCAGTGCCCGACGTACTCCCGAGCGCACAGCGGTCACCTACCGCGACCGCTCCTGGACCTACGCCGAACTCGACGAGGGCGTCTCCCGCGCGGCGCAGGTGCTGACCTCCTCGGGCCTGGCTCCCGGCGACCGCGTCGGCGCCTACGGCCACAATTCGGACGCGTACCTCATCGGCTTCCTGGCCTGCTCCCGGGCCGGGCTCGTACACGTGCCGGTCAACCAGAACCTGACGGGCGACGACCTCTCGTACATCGTCGGCCAGTCCGGCAGCACGCTCGTCCTGGCCGACCCCGACCTCGCGGACCGACTCCCCGACGGCGTACGGGTGATGCCGCTGCGCGACGCCGACGACTCGCTGCTCGCGCGGCTGGACTCGACTCCTCCGTACGACGGTCCGGAGCCGCGTACCGAGGATCTGGTGCAGCTGCTCTACACCTCCGGTACGACGGCCCTGCCCAAGGGCGCGATGATGACGCACCGCGCGCTGGTGCACGAGTACCTGAGTGCGATCACCGCGCTCGACCTGAGTGCGGGCGACCTGCCCGTGCACTCGTTGCCGCTCTACCACTCGGCGCAGATGCATGTGTTCCTGCTGCCGTATCTCGCGGTCGGCGCGCAGAACACCATCCTCGACGCGCCCGACGCCGAGCAGCTCTTCGACCTGATCGAGGCCGGCCGCGCGGACAGCCTCTTCGCGCCGCCCACCGTGTGGATCGGCCTGTCGAACCGCCCCGACTTCGCGACCCGCGACCTGAGCGGGCTGCGCAAGGCGTACTACGGGGCGTCGATCATGCCGGTGCCCATCCTCGAACGGCTGCGGGAACGGCTTCCCAAGCTGGCCTTCTACAACTGTTTCGGCCAGAGCGAGATCGGCCCGCTGTCCATGGTCCTCGCACCGAACGAGCACCGGAAGGCACGCCTGGACTCCTGCGGGCGTCCGGTGCTGTTCGTGGACGCGAGAGTGGTCGACGAGAACGGCAAGGACGTGCCCGACGGCACGTCCGGCGAAGTCGTCTACCGGTCACCGCAGTTGTGCGAGGGCTACTGGGACAAGCCCGAGGAGACGGCCGAGGCCTTCCGGGACGGCTGGTTCCACTCCGGCGATCTCGTGGTGCGGGACGCGCAGGGATACTTCACCGTCGTCGACCGGGTGAAGGACGTCATCAACTCCGGGGGCGTCCTGGTCGCTTCACGGCAGGTCGAGGACGCGCTCTACACGCATCCCGGGGTGGCCGAGGTCGCGGTGATCGGGCTTCCGGACGACCGCTGGATCGAGGCCGTGACCGCGGTGGTCGTCCCCCGCGGCACGGTCACGGAGGACGAACTGGTCGCCCACGCGCGCGAGAACCTCGCCCACTTCAAGGCGCCCAAGCGGGTGCTGTTCGTGGACGAACTGCCGCGCAACGCCAGCGGGAAGATCCTCAAGCGGGAGCTGCGGGACCGGTTGGGAGAGGCTTGACCTTGGCCGGGCGTGACGGTTGCACTCCCGGTGGTTGAATCCCTGGTGGTCGGATCCTCGGTCGGTGAACTGAATCCGCCGGAGAGCCGTACCAGTAACGGCGGCCCGGCTACCCGAGCCCGGCCCGCCGCATCACCACCGGGTTTCGCACGGAAGGACCTTCGGGTTGTCGCGCACCACGAACTCTCGCCAGCTGCCGGACATGGACCGGACAACCCCGGAGCCCGACGTGACGCCGGAGGCTCCTCCGGCGGACACGCTCGACGACATCCAGCACAGCACCCCTCTCGAAGAGACCGCCCCAGCAAAGGGTGTTGCGGCCGAGCATGCCGCTTCCTCTGAGCGGGACGGTGCGGAGGAGGCCACCGCCGCCGAGGAGGGGCCTGCGGGGGAGACGCCTGCAGGAGAGGTGTCCGTAGGGGCGGTGCCTGCAGAAGAGGGGGTCACCGCCTCCGAAGGGGAATCCGAAGAGAAGCCCGCCGTCGACATCGACACGGACACGGCCTCTGACAAGGCTTCCGGGGCGGAGGAGGAAGTGCCTTCCGAAGAGGCTCCTGCGGTGGAGAAGAACACGCCCTCCGAAAAGACTCCTGCGGTCGAGGAGGGCGTGAGCGCCGAAAAGGCTCCTGCGGTAGAGGAGAGCGTGAGTGCCGAGAAGGACCCCGCAGACGAGGGCAACACCGCCGCTGAAGACACCTCCGTCACCGACGAAGGCACCTCCGAGGGCGACGGCCCCGTCGAGCCCCCGGACGAGCCCGTCGCCCCCCGCAAGTGGCGCGACCGGCACCCGGTCGCCGCGCGCAACGTGGGATGGACCGTCACGGGCCTGTCCCTCCTGCTCGTCTGCTTCGCGCTCCTCATGCCGACCTCCGCCCCCAAGTTCACGCCCGGCGTGTTCCTGCGCATCCCGGTGGAGGCGGTCCTCGGCGCCGCCGTCCTCATCGTCCTGCCGCGCAGGCCACGGATAGCGGTGGCGATCCTGTCCGGCGCGATCCTCGGCGTACTGACCGTCCTGAACCTTCTCGACGTCGGCTTCAACATGTTCCTCGGCCGTGGATTCAACGTGGTCCTCGACTGGGTCCTGTTCGACGACGCGCAGTCCTACCTCAAGGACACGATGGGCAACGGCGGTGCGATCGGCGCCGTGATCGCCGTCGTGGCCCTCGTCCTCATCGTGCTCGTCCTGATGACCCTGGCGGTGCTCCGGGTGAGCAACGTCATGACCCGCAACCGTGACGCGGCCAGCCGCGTCACACTGGTGGTCGGGACCGCCTGGGTCACCTGCGCGGCGCTCGGCCTGCAGCTGTCCGGTCCGGGGATCGCGGCCAGGACCACGGTCGCCCGCGTCGAGGACCGCGTGAACCGGGTGCAGGCGACCCTCAAGGACGAGGCGGCGTTCGCCAAAGAGGCCAAGAAGGACGCCTTCGGCGGCACCCCGGGCGACCAGCTCCTCACCGATCTGCGCGGCAAGGACGTCATGATCGCCTTCATCGAGAGCTACGGCCGCAGCGCGATCGAGGACGAGGCCACCGCCGCGGGCGTCGACGCGACGCTCACGGCCAAGAACGAGGCACTGACCAAGGCCGGCTACTCCGCCAAGAGCGGCTGGCTCACCTCGGCGACGTACGGCGGCAGCAGCTGGCTCGGCCACTCGACCTTCCTGTCGGGCCTGTGGATCAACAACCAGAACCGCTATCGCACCGTCACCGCGGGCGAGCACCTGACTCTCACCGGCGCCTTCCAGCGCACCGGCGCCTGGCGGACCGTGGGCGTCATGCCGGGCGTCCAGAAGAACTGGCCGGAGGGCAAGTTCTACGGCCTCGACAACGTCTACGACTCCCGGGAACTCGGCTACGAGGGCCCGAAGTTCAGCTGGTCGACCATGCCCGACCAGTACGCCCTGAGCGCCTTCGAGCGCCTTGAGCACGGCAAGAAGCGCGACAAGCCGCTGATGTCGGAGATCATCCTGACCTCCAGCCATCAGCCCTGGGCCCCGATCCCCAAGATGATCCCCTGGGACCAGGTCGGCGACGGCTCGGTCTACGAGGGCATCGAGAAGGCGGGCAAGGACCCCGCGGACGTGTTCTACGACTCCAAGAAGGTCAAGGAGGAGTACGGCAAGTCCATCCAGTACTCGGTGAACTCCCTCATCGACTACGTGGTGAAGTACGGCAGCAAGAACACCGTCCTCGTCTTCCTGGGCGACCACCAGCCGCTCGCCAGCGTCAGCGGCAGCAACGCCAGCCGGGACGTGCCCGTCTCGATCGTCGCCCACGACAAGTCCGTACTCGACAAGATCGACGACTGGGGCTGGACGGACGGCATCAAGCCCGACAAGTCCGCGCCGGTGTGGCGGATGGACTCGTTCCGCGACCGCTTCCTGACCGCGTACGGTTCCACTCCCAAGCCGTAGGGCGTTGCAGTCGGCCCAGGCCCAGGCCCAGGCACAGGTCCCGGACCGCGGGGCCTGTGCCTGTGCAGACGGGCGGCCTAGCGCGGGCGCAGGTCCATGATCCGCTTGATCTTCCCCACCGACCGCTCCAGCGACTCCGGTTCGACGATCTCGACAGTGACCGAGACGCCGATGCCGTCCTTCACGGCCGCCGTGATGGCGCGCGCGGCCTCGTCGCGGATCTCGGGCGTGGCGCCGGCCCGGGCCTCGGCGCGCACGGTGAGCGCGTCGAGGCGGCCCTCGCGGGTCAGCCGCAGCTGGAAGTGCGGGGCGACGCCCGGTGTGCGCAGGACGATCTCCTCGATCTGAGTGGGGAAGAGGTTCACGCCGCGCAGGATGACCATGTCGTCACTGCGCCCGGTGATCTTCTGCATCCGGCGGAAGGTCCGGGCCGTACCGGGCAGCAGCCGTGTGAGGTCCCGGGTCCGGTAGCGGATCACGGGCATGGCTTCCTTGGTGAGCGAGGTGAAGACCAGCTCGCCCTCCTCGCCGTCCGGCAGCAGCTCGCCGGTGATCGGATCGACGATCTCCGGGTAGAAGTGGTCCTCCCAGATGTGCAGGCCGTCCTTCGTCTCGACGCACTCCTGGGCGACTCCCGGGCCGATCACCTCCGACAGCCCGTATATGTCGACCGCGTCGATCGCGAAGCGGTCCTCGATCTCCCGGCGCATCTCCTCGGTCCAGGGCTCTGCACCGAAGACCCCCACCCGGAGCGAGGTGTGCCGCGGGTCCACGCCCTGCCGCTCGAACTCGTCGAGGAGCGTCAGCATGTAGGAGGGCGTCACCATGATGATCCCGGGCTTCAGATCCTGGATCAGCTGCACCTGGCGGGCCGTCATGCCGCCGGACGCGGGGATCACCGTACAGCCGAGCCGTTCGGCGCCGTAGTGGGCGCCGAGCCCACCGGTGAACAGCCCGTAGCCGTACGCCACATGCACGGTGTCACCGGGCCGGGCGCCGGCCGCGCGGAGCGAGCGCGCCACCATGTCGGACCACATCGAAAGGTCGCTCTCGGTGTAGCCGACGACCGTGGGCCGCCCGGTGGTACCGCTCGACGCGTGGATACGGCGGATACGGTCCTGCGGCACGGCGAACATCCCGTACGGATAGTTCTCGCGCAGGTCCGCCTTCGTGGTGAAGGGGAAGCGGGCCAGATCGGCGAGCGAGTGGCAGTCCTCGGGCCGGAGCCCCGCCTTGTCGAAGGAGTCCCGGTAGAAGGGCACGTTCTCGTACGCGTGTCGCAGCGATGCCCTCAGCCGCTCCAGCTGGAGCGCGCGCAGGCCCTCCGCGTCGAGCCGCTCGCCCTCGTCCAGCAGGTCCGTCGAATCCGCCATGGGGCCGCTCCCTCACCAAACGATCCATTACGGGCGACCGATCATTCGGTCGCTCTGCTCCGGATCAGTAATTCAGGGGTACGGGCCGTCGTCAAGACATGAGGCGGCCACGGGGAGGGGGCGGCGGGTCCGGTGCGCGGAGGTACGGCGGAGGGAGCGGCCGCCGTACCGTCCTGATGCTCTGCTGTTCTCAGCAGGTCTACCGGGCGGCCTCCGCCGCCACCGAGCGTGCCCACCGGTAGTCGGCCTTGCCGCTCGGCGAGCGCTGGATGGAGTCCGTGATCACCAGCTGGCGCGGGATCTTGTAGCCCGCGAGATGGGTGCGGCAGTGGTTCTGGATGTCGTCCAGGGACGGCTGCCCGGCGCCCGTGCGCAGCTGCACCACGGCCGCCACGTGGTTGCCCCACTTCTCGTCGGGCACCCCGGCGACCAGTGCGTCGTACACATCGGGATGCGACTTGAGCGCCTGCTCGACCTCCTCCGGATACACCTTCTCGCCGCCGGTGTTGATGCACTGCGAACCGCGCCCGAGGACGGTGACGACCCCCTCCTCGTCGACGGTCGCCATGTCGCCGAGCAGCACCCAGCGAGCGCCGTCCTTCTCGAAGAAGGTCTCGGCGGTCTTCCTGGGGTCGTTGTAGTAGCCGAGGGGCACATGGCCGCGCTGGGCGACGCGCCCCACCTCGCCGACGGGGACCGGCTCGTACGTCGTCGGATCCACCACCTGCGTACGGGAGTTGACGCGGATCCGGAACCCGCGGTCGGGACCCGAGTCGTCCGTCGCCGTGCCGTTGAAGCCGGACTCGGAGGAACCGAAGTTGTTGAGGAGCGTGACGTTCGGGATGAGCGCCTGGAACTGGGCGCGCACCGTCTCCGACATGATCGCGCCGGAGGAGGAGACGCTGAACATGGACGAGGTGTCGGTGCCCTTCATCGGTCCGTTCAGCGCGTCGATGAGGGGCCGCAGCATCGCGTCGCCGACCAGGGACATGCTGGTGACCTTCTCCTTCTCGATGGTCCGCAGCACCTCCTCGGGCACGAACTTGCGGTGGATCACGATGCGTTGGCCGAAGTTGAAGCCGATGAACGCGGTCAGGGTCGAGGTGCCGTGCATCAGCGGGGGCGTGGGGAAGAAGGTGATCCCCTCGCCGCCGGCCGCGACCCGCTCGGCGAGCTCCTCCGGCGTCTTCACCGGCTCACCGGTCGGGGCGCCGCCGCCCAACCCCGAGAAGAACAGGTCCTCCTGACGCCACATCACACCCTTTGGCATCCCGGTCGTGCCGCCGGTGTAGATGATGAACTGGTCGTCGGGGGAGCGGGGCGGGAAGCCGCGCTCGGACGATCCGGAGGCCTCGATGTCGGCGAAGTCCACCACCGTCGGCAGCACGGGTGCGTCAGAGGCCGGGGCGCCGACCCGTACGAGATGCCGCAGCGCCGACGTGCGCGGCATGGCCGCCGCGACCCGTTCGGTGAACTCCGTGTCGAAGACCAGTGCCGCCAGGTCCGCATCCCGGTAGAGGTAGACCAACTCCTCTTCCACGTAGCGGTAGTTGACGTTGACCGGAACGATCCGGGCCTTGAGGCAGCCGAGTACGGTCTGGAGATACTCGATGCCGTTGTAGAGATGCAGTCCGAGATGCTCACCGGGGCGTATGCCGCTGTCGATCAGGTGGTGGGCGACGCGATTGGCCGCCGCGTCCAGCTCAGCGTAGGTGAGCCGGCGCTCCGCACCCGTGCCGGGGTGGTCGATGTAGACGAGCGCCTCGCGGTCGGGGACCACGTCGACGACCGACTCGAACAGGTCGGCAAGGTTGTACTCCACCGCTCCTCCTGACCCCGGCAAGCTTCGACGATCGGACGTGCGTCATCGCTTCGCCGGTCATCAGAGCAAAGCCCGCCACAACTGTGAAGGGTCCGCGCACAAGAAATCTGACTGACTGTCAGAAAACCCTTGAACTGGCCCCTCCGCTCCTGCAACCTGTTCTCGTTCCTGAGACGGGAGGACGGCAATGGGTGGGACGGAACACCTCACCGTGCAGCGCGAAGGCGCCACACTGGTGCTCACGCTCAACAGGCCCGAGGCCAAGAACGCGCTCTCGCTGCCGATGCTGGTCGGCCTGTACGACGGCTGGGTCGAGGCCGACGCGGACGACGCCATCCGCTCGATCATCCTCACCGGCGCGGGCGGCGCGTTCTGCGCCGGCATGGACCTCAAGGCCCTCGCGGGCAAGGGGATGGAGGGCCAGCAGTACCGGGACCGCCTCAAGGCCGACCCCGATCTGCACTGGAAGGCGATGCTGCGGCATCACCGGCCCCGCAAGCCCGTGATCGCCGCGGTCGAGGGCTACTGCGTGGCCGGCGGTACCGAGATCCTTCAGGGGACCGACATCCGGGTCGCGGGGGAGTCCGCCACGTTCGGGCTCTTCGAGGTGAAGCGCGGGCTGTTCCCGATCGGCGGCTCGACGGTCCGCCTCCAGCGGCAGATTCCGCGGACGCATGCGCTGGAGATGCTGCTCACCGGCCGTCCGTACTCGGCGCGGGAGGCCGCCGACATCGGTCTGATCGGGCATGTCGTCCCCGACGGGACGGCTCTGGAGAAGGCCCTGGCGATCGCCGGGCAGATCAACGACTGCGGGCCGCTCGCCGTCGAGGCCGTGAAGGCGTCCGTGTACGAGGCCGCCGAGATGAGCGAGGCCGACGGGCTGGCGGCCGAGTTGAAGCGGGGGTGGCCGATCTTCGATACGGCCGATGCGAAGGAAGGTTCGCGGGCCTTTGCGGAGCGGCGTCCGCCGGTGTTTCGGAGGGAGTGATGTTCGCGTGCGGCCGGTTTGAAGCTGCGGGCTCGTTGTGGCTGGTCGCGCAGTTCCCCGCGCCCCTGAAGGGGCGCCGGTCGTGCCCATGCGACAGCGCCGCAGGTGCCACAGCCCGCGCCCCTGTCGGGGCGCGGCCAACCGTTTCGCGAGGAGATGCCGTGCCTGAAGTTCTCAAAGCTCCCCTGGTTGTCGAGTTCCCCTTCACTCGCTCGCTCGGGCCCGTCCAGAGTGCGTTTCTCACCGGGCTGCGGGAGCGGGTCGTGCTCGGGGTGAAGACCCGTGACGGGCGGACGTTGGTGCCGCCCGTCGAGTACGACCCCGTCACCTCCGAAGATCTCGGTGAGCTGGTCGAGGTCGGGTCCACCGGGACCGTCACCACATGGGCCTGGAACCACGAACCCCGCCGGGGCCAGCCGCTGGACGCGGCGTTCGCCTGGGTGCTGGTGAAACTGGACGGCGCCGACACCGGGCTGCTGCACGCCCTCGACGCCCCGGGGCCCGACGCCGTACACACCGGGATGCGGGTGCGGGTCCGGTGGGCCGAGGAGCGTTCGGGGGCCATCACGGACATCGCCTGCTTCGAACCGTACGACGGTGACAGCGCCGAACTCACCGGCAGCGACGGCCGGTTCGAGGACATGGTGACCGGCATCGTCGCGCCCGCCCGCCTCGACTACACCTATTCGCCCGGCCGCGCCCAGTCCGGCTACATCAACGCGCTCTCCGACCGGCGGGCCGTCGGCGAGCGGTGCCCGTCCTGCCGCAAGGTGTACGTCCCGCCGAGGGGCGCGTGCCCCACATGTGGTGTGGCCACATCGGAACAGGTCGAGGTGGGGCCGCGCGGCACGCTCACCACGTACTGCATCGTCAACATCAAGGCGAAGAACCTCGACATCGAAGTGCCCTATGTCTACGGGCACATCGCCCTGGACGGCGCCGATCTCGCCCTGCACGGCCGCATCGGCGGCATCCCCTACGACCAGGTGCGGATGGGTCTGCGGGTCGAGCCGGTATGGACGGACGGGGGCCGCTTCCCCGACCACTACCGGCCCACCGGCGAACCCGACGCGGACTACGACACGTACAAGGAGCTGGTGTAGATGCCCGCGCCGAGGCCGCTGAGGGACATCGCCGTCGTCGCCTTCGCCCAGACCGACCATCTGCGCACCTCCGACGAGCTCTCCGAGGTGGAGATGCTCATGCCCGTCCTGCACGAGGTGCTGGCGCAGACCGGGCTGAAGACCAGTGACATCGGCTTCACCTGCTCGGGCTCCACGGACTATCTGGCGGGCCGTGCCTTCTCCTTCACGATGGCACTCGACGGTGTCGGCGCCTGGCCGCCGATCTCCGAGTCGCACGTGGAGATGGACGGGGCGTGGGCGCTGTACGAGGCCTGGACGAAGCTCCTTCACCGGCGAGGCCGACACCGCGCTCGTGTACGCGTACGGCAAGTCGTCCCCCGGGTCGGTGAGGGACGTGCTGACGCGGCAACTCGACCCCTACTACGTGGCGCCCCTGTGGCCGGACTCCATAGCCCTGGCCGCTCTGCAGGCTCAGGCCCTCATCGACGCGGGTGACACGGACGAACCCGCGCTGGCCGCCGTCGCCACCCGCAACCGTGCCTCGGCCGCCGACAACTCCCATGCCCAGCTGAGGGGTTCGGTGCCGCGGGGCGACTACGCCGTACGTCCCCTGCGTACCGGCGACTGCCCGCCCATCGGCGACGGGGCGGCCGCGGTGATCCTCGCCGCGGGGGAGCGGGCCCGTGATCTGTGCGAACGGCCCGCCTGGATCCGGGGCATCGACCACCGCATCGAGGCACACGGTCTCGGCGTGCGCGATCTGACCGACTCGCCGTCCTCGCGACTGGCGGCGGAACGGGCCGGAGCCTTCGAACGGCCCGTCGACACCGCCGAGTTGCACGCTCCGTTCACCTCGCAGGAGGTGGTGCTGCGCAAAGCCCTGCGGCTGGACGACAGCGTCGACATCAACCCGTCCGGGGGACCGCTCGCCGCCAACCCCATCATGGCCGCGGGGCTCATCCGCATCGGGGAGGCGGCCGCCCGGATCCAGCGAGGCGACTCCAACAGGGCTTTGGCGCACGCCACTTCGGGCCCGTGTCTGCAACAGAACCTGGTCGCCGTACTGGAGGGAGACCCGCGATGAGCAAGGAGCCCGTGGCCGTCGTCGGGATCGGCCAGACCAAGCACGTCGCGGCCCGAAGGGACGTGTCGATCGCGGGACTTGTCCGCGAGGCCGCCCAACGCGCTCTCGCGGACGCCGAGTTGACATGGGCGGACATCGACGCCGTCGTCATCGGCAAGGCGCCCGACTTCTTCGAGGGCGTCATGATGCCCGAGCTCTACCTCGCCGACGCCCTCGGCGCGGTCGGCAAACCGATGCTGCGCGTCCACACGGCGGGCTCGGTCGGCGGATCCACCGCGCTCGTCGCCTCGAACCTCGTCGCGGGCCGCGTCCACGGCACCGTACTGACCCTCGCCTACGAGAAGCAGTCCGAGTCGAACGCCATGTGGGGCCTGTCCCTGCCGATCCCCTTCCAGCAGCCCCTGCTCGCCGGCGCGGGCGGCTTCTTCGCCCCGCACGTGCGCGCCTACATGCGACGGACCGGCGCCCCCGACGGGGTCGGCTCGCTCGTCGCGTACAAGGACCGCCGCAACGCGCTCAAGAACCCCTACGCGCATCTCCACGAGCACGACATCACGCTGGAGAAGGTCCAGGCCTCGCCCATGCTCTGGGACCCGATCCGCTACTCGGAGACCTGCCCGTCCTCCGACGGCGCGTGCGCGATGATCCTCACCGACCGTGCGGGAGCGGCCCGTTCGCCGCGCCCGCCCGCCTGGATGCACGGCGGCGCCATGCGCAGCGAGCCGACGCTCTTCGCGGGCAAGGACTTCGTCTCGCCGCAGGCCGGCAAGGACTGCGCGGCCGACGTGTACCGGCAGGCCGGCATCGCCGACCCCCGCCGCGAGATCGACGCGGTGGAAATGTACGTCCCGTTCTCCTGGTACGAGCCGATGTGGCTGGAGAACCTGGGCTTCGCCGCGGAGGGCGAGGGGTGGAAACTCACCGAATCCGGGGTCACGGAACTCGACGGGGACCTGCCGGTGAACATGTCGGGCGGGGTGCTCTCCACCAACCCGATCGGGGCCTCCGGAATGATCCGCTTCGCGGAAGCCGCACTTCAGGTGCGTGGACAGGCCGGAGAACACCAGGTCGACGGTGCCCGCCGGGTCCTCGGACACGCTTACGGCGGCGGGTCCCAGTTCTTCTCGATGTGGCTGGTCGGAGCCACGCCGCCGACCTCCTGAAGCTGTCCCCCTCACGTGGCCTGTGCGGGGCAGTGGGCGAAAGCTAGGCTGGCCGCGGACGACGAACCGGGAGGAGCACGGACGTGGCCGAGAGCACCATCCAGCAGCACCCGCTCGCGGGCTGGGACAAGCCGGAGCTTGACCTCAGCAGCGCCGACTGGCATTCCAGCAGCCGAGGGCAGGGGGATGTCCAGATCGCCTTTGTCGAAGGCTTCATCGCGATGCGCAACAGTGGCCGCCCGGAAAGCCCCTCCTTGATCTTCACGCCCGCGGAATGGGGCGCGTTCGTGTCGGGGGCGCGGGAAGGGGAGTTCGACCTCACGTGAGAGGACGTGGGGGAGCCTGATCCGACGAGAGGGGTGCTGTTCCGCCCCTGTCCGGGCCACGCGATCTTCGGCCGTTTCCCGGGGTGAGGCCTGAGCGAGGCCGGCCCCGGGAAACCGAGGTCACCGACGGGCCGTTCGCGGGCGCTCGGCCCGGCCGCGGCCATGCGCCGGCCGTCTCGTCACGGCTGTCCATGCGGCAGCCGTCTCCTTCAGGGCCACAGCAACTGCTTGTCCCAGCCCTCCCCGGAGCGCACGTACACCAGCCGCGTGTGCCGTCGCTCCTTGTCGCCCTGCCAGAACTCGACGGACTCGGGACGCACCGAGTGCAGCGTCCAGCCGGGTGCCACGAGATCCGGCTCGGCCTCCAGCCGGGCCAGCGACTCCTTCACCACGGTGTCGCGCTCGGCGAGGTCCGCGAGGGGCCGCGACTGACGGCCGAGCAGAGCCTCCGCGCGGGCACCGGCACTCCGTGCCAGGAAGTCGGCCGCACTGTCCTCGGGACTCTCCGGCGCGACCGGTCCACGTACCCGGATCTGCCGTGCGAGCGGCGACCAGTAGAAGGTGAGCGCCGCATAGGGCCGCTCCGCCAGATCTCGGGCCTTGACGCTGCCGCCGTCCGACGCGAACCGCCAGCCGTCCGGACCCAGCCCCTTGAGGATCAGGGTCCGCGCCGTGGGATTCCCGTCGGCACCAGCCGTGGAGACCGTCATGGCGTGCGGCTCGCGCACTCCGGCGTCCACGGCGGCGAGCAGCCACTCGGCGAACAGCTCCGTCGGCGTGTCCGGGGCCTGGGACGGGTCGAACACGGGCAGCTCGCCCGCGAACACCTCCAGGCCGCGCAGCAGTTGACGCAGATCCTCCACCGACACACTCCCCGCTCGGGTGCTCATGGACGCGCTCGGGCGACGAGGAGAGTGCCCGTGCGCTAATGGATGCGGTTGACCGTATCATTAGCCCATGAACGCCTCGATCGGCGCGGACGCACGTCTCGCCCTGGATCTCGCCCTCACCATCCGCCACGACGGCCACGGCGGAGTCGCCGACGATCTCGCCACCGTGGAGGGCCTCACCACCTGGGTGCGCGAGCGTCCGGAGACCGGCGCCCACGGCTTCGAGGTCGACGAGACGGAGCTGGCCGCGGTACGGGACGTGCGCGCCGCTGTCCGTGCCCTGTTCGCCCGCGCCGTGCTCCCCGGTGATCCGAGCCCGGCCGACGCCGCCCGGCTCATGCCCGTACGGGACGCCGTCGAGCGGCTCAACACCCGCGCGGCCCTGACCCCGACCGTCCCCGTACTGTCGTGGACGGACGGCGCCGACCCTCTCGTACGTCAGGAACCCGCGCACGGCGACGCCGAGCTCACCGCGTCCCTCGCCCGCGCGGCCATCGCGTTCCTCGCGAGCCCCGACCGGCAGCGGCTGCGCGCCTGCCACGCGCCGCGCTGTGTGCGCTACTTCCTCAAGGACCATCCCCGGCAGGAATGGTGCAAGCCCTCGTGCGGCAACCGTGCCCGTGTCGCCCGCCACCACGAACGACACAAGAAGACGGCATAGCCTTCGGGTATGGGCGGTCCTGGCGGTAAGAGCGCGGAACGTGATCTCGGTCGACTGCTGAGCGGTATGGCACCCGCCCTGCATCCCGGCCGCTTCGTCTTCACCACCGTCCCGGGGACCACTGCGCCCCCAGGACTCTCACCGGTCGTCACCGTCGTCGAGGACGAGGGCCTCACCCTCGTCGTCGAGCAGGAGGACGCCGACGCCGCGCGTCTGACGTACGACTTCGTGGCCGCCTGGATCACCCTGCGCATCCACTCCGCGCTGGACGCCGTCGGCCTCACCGCCGCCGTCGCCCAGGCACTGGCCGAAGCGGGCCTGAGCTGCAACGTCGTCGCGGGCTTCCACCACGATCACCTCTTCGTGCCGCACGAGCGCGCCGCCGAGGCCGTGGCCCTTCTGGAACAGCTGGCCGACCGCTCCGGTCAGTAACGGCCGATCGGGTCCACGGCACTGGCTCCGGGCGTACGCTGAGGTGCCTGTAGGTCACGGAGCGCACCGTCTCCCCGCGCCGGTCGCACCACCGTGGCAGGGGGTGCGGCATGGGTCAGCGCGGCATGCGGAGCAGAAGGACGCTCTTCGAGCGCGAGAGTGAACTCGCGGCTGTGGACGAGGCGTTGGCCGAGGTCACCGGGCTGGGAACGGACGACGGACGTACGCGTTCGGACGACACCGGTCCTCGCCGAGATGCCACTGGCCCTCGTCGGGACGGCACCGGTCCTCGTCGGGACGCCACCGATCCTCGTCGGGACAGCATCGGCCCTCGTCGGGATGGCATCGGCCCCGGTCAGGACGTCACCGAACCGTACGACCGGCCCCGCGGCGGCCTGCTCGCCTTCGCCGGACGCGCCGGAATCGGCAAAACCACCCTTCTCGCCGAAGTACGCCGCCGCGCCACCGCCATGGGCTGCACCGTGCTGTCCGCGCGCGGCGGTGACCAGGAGCAGCGCGTCGCCTTCCACGTCGCACGCCAGCTTCTGCAGCCCCAGCTCGCGGGCATCCCGGAGGCCGAACTCCGTGCTTCGCTGGGCAGTTGGTACTCCATCGTCGGCCCCGCACTCGGCTTGTGCGCCCCCGCCGAGGGCGCACCGCCCGACCAACAGGGCCTGCGCGACGGCCTCGACTGGGTGCTCACGCATCTCGCGGTCCGGCGCGCGCCGATGGTGCTGGTCCTCGACGACGCGCACTGGGCCGACGCCGAGTCACTTCAGTGGCTCGCCGCGTTCGCACCCCGCGCCGAGGAACTGCCCCTGCTGCTCGTCGTGGCCTACCGCCCCGACGAACTCCCGGACCACGCCGAGCCGTTCAGGGGTCTGCCCGGCCGCGCAGGCGGGCGCCCCCTCGACCTGGAACCGCTCAGCGCGGTCGCCGTCGCCCATCTGGTGCGCGAATCCCTCGGCACACAGGCGGACGACGCGTTCTGCCGCGAATGCTGGGCCGTGACCGCGGGCAACCCGTTCGAGGCCGTCGAACTCACCGCGAAGGTACGCGACCGGGGTCTGACCCCACCGAGGCCGGGGCACATCTGCTGCGCGACCTGGCCGCCGCGGTCAAGGGCAGCGGACTCGTCGCCCGACTCGAACGCCTCGGCGCCTCCACCGTCCGCTTCGCCTGGGCCTGCGCCGTCCTCGGCACCGAGATCCCTCCGGTGCTGGCCGCGGCCGTGGCGGGCCTCGGCTCGGAGGAGGCCGCCGACGCGGCGGACGCCCTGCGCGGCGCCCGTATCCTCACCGGCGCCGACACCCTGGAATTCGTCCACCCGCTCATCGCCACCGCCGTCTACCGGGCCATTCCCCGGGGCGTACGGGTGGCCCTGCACGGCCAGGCCGCCTGGTGCGTCGTCGACGCCGGCCTCGGCTCCGCCGCCGCTGCCCGGCACCTCATGGAGACCCACCCCGACGGCGACGTCTGGGTCGTCCAGCAGCTGCGCGCCGCCGCCCGCGAGACCCTGCGCGCCGGAGCCCCGGACGCGGCCCGCCGCCACCTCGCCCGCGCGCTGCGCGAACCCCCGCCCGCCAGGGAACGGGCCGCCGTGCTGTACGAGCTCGGCAGCGCCTCCCTGCTCACCGAACCCGCGACCACCGTCAACCACCTGCGGGCCGCACTCGAAGAACCCATCGCAGACACCGAGCTGCGGCACAACATCGTCTACCGGCTCTCCCAGGTACTCGCCCACAGCGACCGCCTCGCCGAGGCCTCCGACGCCCTCTCCCGCGAGATCAAGGTGACCGGCGACGCCCGCGTACGGCTGCGCATGCAGTCCGAGCAGTTCATGTGGGACGCCTTCCGGGCCGACGAGCCCGACTCACCGGCCCGCTCCCGCCGCCTCGCCCGGCTCGCCGACCGGCTGACCGGCCGCGACCTCACCGAGCGCTATGTGATCGGCCTGCGCGCCTGGGACGCCACCCTGCGCGGCGAACCCGCCCACATCGCGATCCGGCACGCCGAACGCGCCCTTGCCGGCGGCTTCGGCTGGGCCGAGGCCGACCGCGGCTTCGAGGTGCCCGTCCTGGTCGCCCTCACCTTCATGTACGCGGACCGGCCGGGGCGCACCGAAGAACTGTTCGCCGCCGGGATCGCCGACTTCGAACGGCAGGGCTGGCACGGGGCCCACCTCTCCTTCGGCTACACCCTCCTCGCGTACGTACGTTTCCGCCGCGGCCGTCTCGCCGAGGCCGAGGACTTCGTACGCGCGGGGCTCCGGCTGGCCGAACGCGTCGGGCCCGGCACGCCCGCCCACTGGTACGCCGTCGGCACCCTCATCGACATCCTGCTCGCCCGCGGCCGGATCACGGAGGCGACCCAGACCGCCGAGGAGTACGCCTTCGGGGAGCCGTTCCCCGCCGCCGTCGTCTTCCCCGACGCCCAGACCGTGTACGGCGAGCTGCTGCTGGCCAGGGGGCTGACGAAGGACGCCGCCGTCGAACTCGCCGCGGCCGGGCGCCGCCTCGACCCGCGCGGCATGCGGAATCCGTCCTGGTGCCCCTGGCAGCTGCACCTCGCCCGCGCGGAGAGCCACGATGCCCCGGAGCGGGCGGTGGCCACGGCGTTCGAGGCCGTGGGCCGGGCTCGGCTGTTCGGTGCGCCGTCGGCGATCGGCCAGGCACTGCGTGCCGCGGCCGACGTCTCCTCGGGCCCGGCCCGCGTGAAACTCCTCGAAGAGTCCGTAGGTCATCTGGAGAGCTCGCCGGCCGCGTACGAACTGGCCTGCGCCCTCGTCGCCCTCGGCACGGAGCTGCGGCGCGCGGGCCGCAAGGAAGCCTCCGAGCACCTCTACCGGGGGCTGGAGGCGGCGGCGCAGTGCGGTGCCGACGGGCTTGTCGAGGCCGCGCGCGACGAACTGGCCGCCGCCGGGTTGCGACCGCGCCGTCTCCACAGCACCGAGACGGACACGCTCACCGCCCGCGAACGCGCGGCCGCGGCACTCACCGCGCGCGGTCGCACCCTGGCCGGCATCGCCGAGGAGCTGCACACCGAGGAGCCGGCGGTGGTGCGACTGCTGTCGGCGGTGTATCGGAAGGTGGGCACGGACCGGGGGGGGGCTGGGGGCGGCGTTGGGGGAGGCGGGGGCAGCGGAGAGAGTGGACACAGGGGGAGAGGGATCGGGCGCGGGGGCGGAAGCGAAGGGCTAGTCAACGGGTGTGGGCCTACGCCGGTAGGCAGACAGGTGCCGACCCGGAGGCGGGGGCATACCGGCGTTGGCCAACAGGCGTGGGCCCACGAGCGTGGGGCAGCGGGTGGAGGGAAAGCCAACGCTTGTTGGCAAACGCTCGGTGGTGTGTGTCGGGGCCGGGGCAACGAGCGTTGGCAAACAGTTGGTGACGGAAACGGCTCGAAGTCGCCACGTGACGGTCAACGCCCGTCGGTGGACCGGCCCCAGCCAACGCGTGATGGCCAACGTTCGCCGGCCAACGGCCGTCGACCCCACGCCCGTCCACCCCTCGGGGCACGTACCATTGCGGCATGTCCTTCCTCCGCCGCCGCAGCGCCACTCCCGCCGGGCCTGAATTCGACGTTCTGGCCATGGACCCGGGCGACTGGCCCGGCAATCTAGGCGCGGGCCTGCTGCCCGCGCCCGATGGAAGCTGCCAGGGCGTGTTCCTGCGCTACGACCTGTTCGGTGGCCGTGGCCCCGCGATGATCATCGGCAATCTGCCGGAGGGGTCACCGGCCCGGGACGTCGCCGAGGGAGAGGTCCCGTTCGAGGTCGCGCAGCTGCTGCTGGCGCTGGAGAACGAGGAAGAGGTCACGGTCGTCGGGGCGGAGGACATGCCGGTGATGCAGGGCGACAATCTCCTCATCGTGCGCCGCCTCAAGCTCTCCGAGACGCGGATCTCCTGCGTCCAGTTCGACCGCAGCGACAACGTCCTGGTGACGATCGCCGCGTGGGACCGCCCCATCACCGACGACCTGTACGCGCTCCTGAAGCCCCTGCCCGCGGAGCTCTTCCAGCAGGGCTGAACCCCCGCCGTCCGCAGCGAACCGTCGGCGGACGACGAGACCACGTTCAGTGTGCGAACCCCTGGCCTCGCTCCTTCTCACCCGCGACTGATTCGGTGTCCACCTCGTCCAGGAAGTGGAACCCGGGCCGCGGGTGCATGAGGAAGTCGTGGTGGGAGATGTTCCACGCGTAGGCGCCCGCCAGTGCGAACGCCACGCGGTCGCCCGCCTTCAGCCCCGGGGTCGGGACGTTCCGAGCCAGGACATCTTTCGGAGTGCACAACTGGCCCGTGAGCGTGACCAGTTCACGTCTCGCGACCGGACGCGGCCAGGGATGAGGCCAGTCCTCCACCGCAAGGACGGTGCAGGGCTGGTCGTGCCCCTTGGTCGCGGGAGTGCGCATGTGGTGCGTCCCGCCGCGCACCACGGCGAACTCCTCGCCGTGGCTCTGCCTCACGTCCAGCACCTCGGTGGCGTACCAGCCGCAGTACGCCGTCAGCGCCCGCCCGGGTTCGATACGCAACGTCAGATCCGGGTACCGGGAGACGAGTTCGGCGAGCCCTTCGCCGTACGCGACCCAGTCGAAACGGTCCTCGGGAGCGGCGTAGTCGACCGTCATGCCCCCACCGACATTCACCTCGGCGAGGCGCACCCCGTCGTGCCGTTCGACCAGCCCCACGGCCCACCTCACGATGGACTCGGCCACCGCGAGCTGCTCCGGAGCCCGGAGCCCACTGGCCAAGTGGGCGTGAACGCCCCGGAGTTCGAGGTGTGGATACGTGCCGTCGGTGAGCAGGCGCACGACCGTGTCCGCCTCGGACGGGTCGAGGCCGAAGGGTGTGGGACGGCCGCCCATCGCCAGCGAGCTCGCGGCCAACGAGCCGGACGCCACGGGGAGGTTGAAGCGAAGCAGGACCGCGACCCGGCTGTCGGGCCCGACCTGCCGGGCCAGTTCGGCCAGCATGTGCAGCTCGTACTCGCTCTCCACATGGAAACGCTCCACGCCCAGCTCCAGCGCGGCCGTGATCTCGGCGGGCGTCTTGCCCGGACCGCCGAAGGCCAGAGGGCGGCCCGGAACCGCCTTGGCGACATGGGCGAGTTCGCCGCCCGACGCGACCTCGTAGCCGTCCACGTACGGACCCAGCGCGGCCAGGATCTCCGGCTCGGGGTTGGCCTTGGCCGCGTAGTGGACCTCGACGCGCGCGGGCAGGGCGGCCCGCACGTTCGCGGCGTGCTCGCGCAGTGCCGCCAAGTCGTAGACGTAGGCGGGGAGTTCGCCGGAAGGCAGGGAGAGTACACGGTCCCGTACGACTGCGGCGGGGATGGTCATCGGGTGCTCCCGGTCGTGTGGCGCAGAATGTCCTCGCCGAGCGGAGAGGAGAGGCGGACATATCCGGCCTCGCGGTCGGCCTTGCGCTCCCAGCGGGTGAGGAGGTTCGCCTTGGCGGGCAGGGGCACTCCGGCGAGCAGCGCGGCCAGCGGAGGCGGGCAGCCGTGCCGGTCGGCGTACTTCTGGAGGGTGATGCGGACCTCCGCCCACAGAGCCGCCTCGGCATGGGGGTGCAGGTCGGCGAGCGCGGCGAGCAGCTCGGCGATGTGGTTCACGAGCAGGCAGTAGACGACCCGGTCCCAGCCGCGCTGCGCGTCGTACGTCATCGGGCCCGCGACCTCGGGCGGCAGCGCGGCGAGGGTCTCGGCGTGGTGCTCGGGCACGAGCTTGGTGCCCTCCAGATCGCGGAAGAGGACCTGGGCGGGCATGCCGTCGCCGTCGACGCAGATCAGCACGTTCTGCAGGTGGGGTTCCAGCACCAGACCGTGGTCGAAGCAGGCGGCAAGGACCGGCGGCACGAGCAGCCTGAGGTAGGCCGACCACCAGTCGAGCGCGGCCTGCGGACCGGCCCCGTCGAGGAGGTGGGAGACGTGCGCGGGACTCGTCGGGTACTCGTCCGCGACGGCCGCCGCGAGCAGCGGGGTGGTGCCGGGCAGGAGGTGCCGGGTCAGGCCCTCGCGGACGATGACGCCGAAGCCTTCGAGCAGCTCGCGGTCCGGGGCGCCGTCCGGCCCGGGCAGGGCGAGGCTGCGGTACGCGGGCTCGCGGAGCACCGCGCTGCCGGGGAAGCGCTCGGCGAGGTCGGCCAGGGCCGGTCCCAGGGCACGGGTGAGTGCGACGGCGCCGGAGAGCTCGTAACTCGCGTTTTTGCGCAGGCAGTTGGTGATCCGGACGTTCAGGCTGAACTTCAGGAACGACTCGCCGTCGTACAGCGTCCGCACGGATGCGGTGGCGGCGAAGGGCCTGCCGCCCGGGCCGAGGTCGAGGATGTCCCCGCGCCCGAGGGCCGCGCGCAGCGCCGGGTGCTCGTGGAGCATCGCGTACTGCCAGGGGTGGGCGGGCAGGAGTCGGTAGCCGTCGGGCACGTCGGCACCGCCCTCGCGGTCCTGCCGGTCCCGTCGGTCCCGTCGGTCGAGCACGTCCAGGGCGCCGGGCTCCGCGGCCTCCTCGGCGATCAGGTGCTCGCGTACGGCCAGGTGGCGCAGAAGGAAGGCCGCGCCGGCCTCCGGCGAGTAGGCGAGCCAGGAGTCCGCCTCCCCGGTGCGCGCCTTGGGCGTGGGATGGAAGCGGTGCCCGAACAGCAGCGACTGCTCGGACACGAGATAGGCGGCGACGGGCGTGTCCGCCGGCACCGAGTCGTTCCCGGCCCGTACGGGGATCGCGTGGGGATCGGTCCCCGCTCGTACGGCGAGAGAGGCGGCGATGGTTCGGTGACTGGAGTCGATCTGTTCCAGGAACTCCTCGTTGCGCACACCGGTACGCAGGGACAGCTCGTCCTGCGTGTACTCGGCCAGCCGCCGCCATCCGACCACGTGCCAGCCACCGTCGGCCGTCTGCTCGCTCACCGGGCCCGCGAAGCGGTGTGCGCCGAGCAGCGACGTACGGCGCAGGGCGACGCGCAGCAGCACGCCGCGGCGGGGGAGCCGCAGCAGCAGACGGCCATCGGTGAAGGCGGTCTGGCGTTCGGGCGCCGACACCTCGCGCAGCAGACAGTTGAGGAGGGTGTGCGCCACGGCCTCGTCGGGGGACGGGAGTTCGGTCGTCGCGGTGGGGGCGGTGGCGGCGGGGGTGCTACCGAGCGACTCGGTCAGCGAGGGCATGTGTGGCTCCAGCGGGTGCAAAGAGAGCGGAGGATGGTCGCGCATACGGTGATCAGTGCGACGGCCGCGCCGGTGAGTAAGGGTGCGGTCGGGCCGTAGCGGGCGCTGCCCGCCGCCGCGGCCACGCCGGAGGCGACCGCGCCGGCCTTGGAGAAGAACTCCAGCGAGCCGAACAGCCCGCCGGGGGAACGGCCCTTGACGCAGTCGGCGGTCAGCACCGACAGACACACCAGGCCGAGCGTCAGCCCCACGCCGAGGACCAGCCGTACGCCGATCAGGGTGGCGAGGGAGTCGGCCACGCTGTGACCGGCCAGTCCGATCGCGACGCAGACGAATCCGAACACGATCCCGGCCCGGGCACGGTCCCGGAAGGCGGTGTGTACGGGCATGGCGGCCATGAGGTAGCAGAGGTGGGGCACGGCGAACAGCACGCCCGCCGGCGTCGGTGACGCGCCCGGTATTCGTTCCTCGACAAGGGAGATGAGGTAGGGGAAGGAGATGACCGTGGAGAAGACGAAGGCGAACTCGAGCGCGTACAGCGAGCGCAGGGCCCCAGCCGGGGCGGGCTCGGAAGTCTGCGCCATCTCCGTCAAGTCGGCCTCCTCCGCCTGTGGTTCGGGCAGTGCGGCGAGCAACAGGGCGGCGGCCAGGGGGAGAAGGGCGAGCAGTGCGTACTGGCGATGCGGTGACAGCCAGGTCGACAGGAAGCCGACGACGATCGGGGCGACGACCAGGGCCGCCCGCGCGCTGCCGTGCATCAGCGTGAGTGCCGTGGACAGGTGGGTTCCTTCCAGCGCGGCACCGAGATAGCCGTTGGACGCCGCGAACGTGCCGCCGAGGACGCCCTGCAACACCAGCGCCGCGGTGAAGGTGCCGAGCGAATCGGCCCACCCCGCGAGCAGGAAGGTGACGGCGAGCCCCAACTGGGCGCGCAGCAACAGCCGTTTTCGCCCGAAGCGGTCCGCGAGCCGACCCCACACAGGGGCACCGAGCGCGCCGAACACGGTGGGCACGACATACAGCAGACCCGCCCAGCGAGCCGTCCGGTCGCCGAGCTCCGGAAGGATCTCGGTCAGGAACGGCGGCAGCCCCAGTGCCGCGAACGACGCCACGAAGTAGCAGCCCGCGACGGCGTGCACGTGCCCGGGCCCGAACCCGGGGCGGGGCATCCGCAGGACATCGGCCGTCATGCCGAATTCGCTGTGAGTAGAAGGTAGTTGGGGCCGGTCGTGTAGTGCTTGTTGATGTCCGCCGCGCCCGAACGGTCCTTGGTGAGCAGGGTTCCCGCGGTGACCATCGCCTTCACGGGCAGGCGGGGCGCGTCCAGCACCTGGGCCCGCAGCACGGCACCGGGCTCGCCCGCTCCCGTCCCGAGCCGCTCGACAGCCTCGGCGAGCCGGTCGCGTACGAGCCGCAGCAGCACCGGAAGCGGAGCGCGACCGTGCCGGGCGAGCCCGAACGCGTAGGCGCCCGCGCACAGATGGACCGGGATGGTGGTGAACAGGTCGACGACCGGCTGGTCGCTCTCGGTGAAGGTCCGGGCATCGTCGAAGTCATGCGGGATGGTGGTGTTGTTTCCCAACCGCTCACCCAATCCCTCACCCAACCGCTCGCGCAGCCGCGCGGAGTTGATACGCGGCCCGTCGTTGTCCTTGAACAACAGCCGCAGCCGAGTGCGGCCGTCGGCTCGCCCGTCCAGGACGAGCGAGATGTTCTGCTGGTGCGACTCCAGCGCGATCCCATAGCCGAACAGCGTGGTCTGCCAGTCGAAGAGCAGCGTGAGCCAGGCGTCGAACAGGGCGAGCGGGTCGCCGTCGTAGAAGCGGTCGGCCAGGTGGTCGATGACCAGTCGGCCACCGGGTGCTTCGGCGAGCAGCGCGGCCATCGGCACGACGACGGAGTCCTGGAGACCGGCGGGGTAACGCCGGAACAGCGCGGCGAGCAGTTCGTGCCCCGCGTGCGCGTACCTGGTCTCGTCGGCATGCAGGATCGTGTCCTGGAAGCGGGGCTCGCGGGCGACGACCCGCTCGATCAGACGCTGTCCCGCGGCTCCGTCGACGAGTGTGCCGGGCTTGATGGTCCGCCGGTTGCGCAGGCCCAACGTGGCGGTGGCCAGGGGGAGTTTGACGTGCAGCAGTGGGTCGGCGGACATGGCCACGGTACGCATCGACAGCGTGGGCACGGTTTCGAGGTGGGCGCGGTCGGCGAGCACCGCGCGCCCCGCCAGACCGGTGGCACGCAGGGCCCCTTCCAGCGGGGCACCGACGGTCAACGGGTGCACGGGCAGGGCCACATGCGTACGGTCGAGCTCCCCCAGTCCGATCAGTCCGGGCGTGGGCCAGTCGTCCGGAAGGGTGCCGGTGACCGCATCCCGGGGCACGGCGAGCCAGCGCAACGAGAAGTGCGGATGGAACTCCGGTGCGTACGCCCGCAGTTGCTCCTCGGTGAGCCCGGACCGGCCGCGTGCCGTGGGGTAGACGGGATGGTCGAGATGCGCGGCGAGGGTGTCGAACGCCGGCCCGGCCGTCAGTCCGGTCCAGTCGGCCGGGTCCGCACCAAGACGGTCCGTCAGCCGCTCGGCGGCCTCCGGCCGGAACGAGGCGTGCAGCCGCATGGTGGCCAGCGTCTGACGGCACTCCTCCGCGAAAGCGTCGAACCCGCCCTGGTCGAGGGGATCGGCCAGGGCCCGCAGTGCGCCAAGGATCTCGTCGCACGTCTCATACGGGACGGGGACGTGCGCGGGTTCCTCGAACTCCCCGACGAGCAGCGGCAGCCGGGCCGTGAACTCACACTGGAACCCGTCCTGGACGACGGGCAGCAGAAGGAAACCCCCTTGCCCGTCGGCCCGTTGCAGCCACGCGCCGTCCGGCCGCTGCACGAGCGTGCTGCGCGTACGCAGGCCGACCACGTCCTCACGCAGCAGAGCGCTGAGCACCCGGATCACCAACTCGCCCTCAGTGGGGTCGGTCTCCGTCCGTACGCCGTGCCCGCCGCCCGTGTCGTCCGCGTCGAAGGAGCCGCCGGTCGTCGCAGTCGGGCCCGTCACCGCTGGATCTCCCACCGCTGCCCGTCCAGGAACTCGGCCACGGCCTTGTCCACGGCCTCCTGGTCGGTTCCCATGGCCCGCAGCACGCCGAGGAAGTCGCGATTGGTGTGATACACGTCGTGCCGCTCGCCGACCTCCCGAAGCGGGCGATACGTCAACTGCACTCCGTCGACGGTCAGTTCGGTTGCCGCGGGGGCGACGGTCAGCGTCCCGGCGCTCTCGGCACAGGGGTACTCCAGCCGTGCCGCGCCGTCTCCCCGTGCGCCCAGGTCCGTCGGCAGACGCTCACCCAGGTGCGTACGCAGTATGTGCTCGAAGAGCGGGATCTCCAGCAGGCGTGCCAGCAGCAGATCGCACTGGTCGCCGATGGCGCGGTAGTTGACCTCGATGATTCGCGCCCGGCCCTCGTGGACCACGAATTCGGTGTGGCAGGCGCCGAATCCCACGCCGAGCGCGTCGAGTTGGGCCAGCACCTGGTCGGCGACCGGCTCGGGATGGGCCGCGACGAAGGTCAGCCGTTCCTCGATGAAGTACGGCGGTGGTGACACCGTGGTGTGAAAACCGCCCAGGACATGGCGGACATGACCGTCGCCGAGCGTCTCCAGGGTGTACAGCTCGCCCGGCAGGTACTCCTCGACGACCAGGGCGGCCCCCGGGCGACGGCTCTGGATCTCCGTGCAGCGCGCCACCAGTTCCTCGGGACCGTCGACGAGGACGACGTCCTCGCTGGCCACGCCCTCACGAGGCTTGACGACACACGGGTAAGGAGGGTCGAGGCCGGCCAGGCCCGCGAGATCCGTGACTTCGGTCGACCACACCGTGTCCGCGCCGACGGAGGCGAGACGGCGGCGCATCTCGGCCTTGTCCTTGGTGCGCAGGGTGACCCACCAGTCCTTGCCCGACAGGCCGAAGTAATCGGCGGCCAGAGCGGCCTGGGTCTGCAGATGGTCGCTGTTGGTGAAGACCGCGTCGGGTCGGTGATGAGTCGATATCCGGGTGACGACGGCACGGAAGTCGCGCACGTCGCACTCCAGGATCTCGATGTCCGGATACACGCTCCGGTGGGCGTCCGGCTGGTCGGTGAGGAGCGTGACGTCCAGGCCGAGCCGCGCCGCGGCGGGCAGAAATCCTTCGGTGACGGAGTCGGTCGGGTTGAGGGCCAGTAGATACATACGCATGCGCGACGACAACTTCCGCTCGTGGGTGGAGTGTTGAGGGGCGTGCTCGAGATGCCGGGCACGCCCCCGGCGGTGGGAATTACTTCCTCGGGAGCTCGAAGCCGGTGGCCTTCGCCGCGACCGCGAAGCCCGCACAGGCGTTGATGCCGAGGGTCGCCGGCGAGGCCGGTGGATCGCGCGTGATGCCCTGTGCGACTGCACCGGGGCCCGGGAGCGCGGTATCCACCGTGAGCCCGAGGGCGGTACACGGCGGCCGCAGGGCGCGCGGTGGCACACCCATTGGTGCGGCCCGTTGGGACACAGTCACGGTACGTGAGCTTAAGTTAGGCATGTTTTGGTTTTCAACCAGCTATGGAGGGGCTGTGACGTGCGCCTCCCTTGATCGTTGCTCCAGGGGTGCGGTCACGCGCTGCTGTCGGTGATCTCTATACTAAGGTAAGCCTTACCTGCTTCACTCGCTTTGCCCCCATGCACAGGAGTACCAATGACCGTGGCCGCGGAGACTCTGTCGACCGGTGCGGGCACGCCCGTGTCCGACCTGCTCGTGGGCACGTACCGGCAACTGGGCGAGGTGTGCGAGGCGTTGACCGTGCGAGTCGCCGACCCGGGTCCGGACGTCACCCAAATGGGCGTCAGTTGGGCTGAGTTGACGAAGGATCAGGAGGCCCTGGACGCCTTCCTCCTGGCCGAGACCGCCCGCATCCAGGACCGTTACGACCACACCCCGCGCCGGGACGTCGCCGCCTCGCGAGCCCTTCACGACTACGCCTGGTCCGTGGGGCTGCTGATGAGCGGCGTCTGGTACCTCACGGGCCGGGTGCCGCGTATCCACCCCGAAGACGTACGGCTCGACCTGACGACCGGCGTGTTCGAGATCAGCCCCCGCCCGGACCTGACGTGCCTCCCGGACGATCCGGCCGCCGCACTTCCCGGCACTCTTACGGTTCCTCATGAGGAGGCCCTGCGTGCCGAGTTGAGGGCAGCCGTTGCCGATCACATGGAACCGCTGCTCTCCGCGATCGCCCCGCACATCCGGCGCGGCCCGCGCGCCCTGTGGGGCATGGTCACCGACGACCTTGTCTCCGGCATCTCGTACCTCGGCCGCATGCTCGGCCAGGAACCCGACGCCGTCCGGGCGGCCACCGCGCTCCTGCCCTCGGCCGTCGCACCCTTCCCGGGCGGAGCGGAGTTCCGCCGGCTCATCGGCAGTGACGGACGGCAGCACACGACCCGCACCCGTATGGGCTGCTGCCTCTACTACACGATCCGCCCCGCCGAGGCCTGCGCCACCTGCCCCCGAACCTGCGACGCCGAACGGCTGCGCCGGATCGAGGAGGGCTGAACATCGTCACGCGCCGACTCCGTCATACGGCGGCTCTCCGCCGCACGAGCGGTACCGGCACGGCGGGCGCCCGCGTTCCGTCCCGCGTACGGTGGCTTGAGGGCGGCCGACACATGTCTCACGACAGGAGACGCGCGATGAGCGGCGAACCGACCTTCTTCGAAATCGGCGTGGCCGACCCCGAGCGGGGCCGCGCCTTCTACGGATCCCTCCTCGGCTGGACCTTCGAACCCGGCACGTCAGAAGGCGGCGGCTTCGCCATCACCACCGACGGAGTGCCGGGCGGAATGCACGGCGGCGACGCCGGAGCCTCCCCCTATCTCTTCTTCAGGGTGGACGACCTCGGCGCCGCCGTCGCCCGGGTCCGTGAACTGGGCGGCACAGTGGAGGACCTGGGCGACGGGGGCGACAGCGAGGAGTCGGCCGCCCGGTTCGGCCGCTTCAAGCTGTGCCGCGACGACCAGGGCTCCGCCTTCGGACTCCACGAGCCGCCGAAGTGACCCTCTACGAGGCCGACGGCACCACCCGTACGTCGGCGGCACGTACGTACGCCACCCGGTGCCCGAACTGGATCTCGTAGTACATGTCCTTGCCGCGCACCACCCGGTGCGGCGTCGTGTCGAAGGTCGGCGCGTAGAAGTACTCGCCCGGCACCTTGTCGCCCGCCGAGTACTTCTGCCCCTTGAGCAGTTTGTACGGCAGGGGCGAGATCTCCTGGACGGGCACGCCTGCCGGGTAGGCCGCCTTCTCCGGGTACGCGCGTCCGTACACGGGGATCTCGGTCAGTCCGGCCTTCGGTGTCACGACCGGCCCGGTCGCGCTCACCGCGGTCGGCTGCTTCGCCGGGTTCTTGAACCAGGCCTTCTGGCCGAGGTACCAGATCGCGGTCCAGTCGCCGTCGCGCCCGGCGACCGCGTACCGCTGGCCTGTGGACACACGCGAACCCACGTCGTTCACATCGATCGTGGAGTCCTCGCCCTTGGGCCGCAGCCCGATGTCCTTGACGAGCGGCGCGTCCGAGCGCGGCTGCGTGTGCAGCCGTACGGCGCTCGAACCGTGCGCCGCGCAGGGCTCGCCCTTCGTGACGCAGCCCGTGAACTTCGGCTTGTGCTTGGCGAATTGGGGCAGCACGGTCACGAGCCCGCCGTTCGATCCCGGGACGGCGCGCAACGGTTTGCCGAGCAGGGCGAAGTAGTGCTGCCAGTCCCAGTACGGGCCCGGGTCCGTGTGCATCCCTGGGATGTTCGCCGTCGTCGTTCCCGGGACGGTGTCGTGGCCGAGGATGTGCTGCCGGTCCAGCGGGATGCCGTACTTCTTCGCCAGATACTTCACCAGCCGCGCCGACGACCGGTACATCGCCTCCGTGTACCAGGCGTCCGGCGCCGCGAGGAACCCCTCGTGCTCCAGACCGATCGACTTGGCGTTCACATACCAGTTGCCCGCGTGCCAGGCCACGTCCTTGGCCTTCACATGCTGGGCGATGTGCCCGTCGGTGGAGCGCAGGGTGTACTGCCACGACACATAGGTCGGGTCCTGCACCATGTTGAGGACGCCTTCCCAGGCGCCCTCCGTGTCGTGCACGACGATGTACTTGATGCTCTGGGACTTGGGCCGGTCGCCGAGGTCGTGGTTGCCGTAGTCGCCGTCGCCGAACTCCTCGTACGGTGCCGGAATCCACTCGCAGGACACGGTCGCCGGGCACTCGGTGCCGGCCGCGCGGGCCGCCCGCAGTCCCGTCTCGCCCAACTGCCCTGTGACGGGACGCAGTTCAGGCTGAGCAGCGAGGGCGACCTGCTGGCCCGCGTCCGTCGTGCGGTGCTCCCCGCGGCGGATCACGTCGAAGACGTCGTCGGCGTACGTCGCCGCCGTCGCCGTGTCGTCGGCGCCCGAGTAGCGTGCCACCGCCCCGTACCAGTCGGCCGCGTCGTCACTGAGCGGCTCACCGAGCTGCTTCTGTGCGGCGGCCAGCAGCGCGGCACCCCCGGCCACATTGGCGGCCGCGTCCGTACGCAGCCGCTCTTCCGGGATGCCGGTGAGATCGGCCGCCTTCGTCAACGTCTTGAGACGGGCGGGGAGTTGGGTGTTCTCCGGGACCTGGGTGTCGGGGAGCAGCGGCGCGCGTGAGTCGTCGCCGCGTGCGTCCTCCGTGCCCTCGCTGTGGTGCGGTGCCACCGTCCGGGCGATCGCGGTGCGGGCGTCCGTCAGATGCATGGGGCCGTAGCCGCCGGTGACACTCGGCGCCCCGCCGTGCGCGTCCCAGCGGGACTGCAGATAGGAGACGGCGAGGAGCACATTCCGCGGTACGTGGTACTGGGCGGCCGCGTCGGCGAACGCGCTCTGCAGACGTGCGGAGGACGCCTGGGCGCCGCTGTCGGACGGGGCGGCGCCGAGCAGTGGCAGCAGCAGGGCCGCCGAGGCGACGGCACCGGCCGTCCTTCGTGCGCGTCTGTGCCCGGTGGAGGGGCTGGAGTCGGTGGGGGATCCTCGCAAAGCAGGCCTCCTGGGACGATCGGTCGCGATGGTGCGTGCGGGGCCGGGCGTGCGTCAGTGGTACCGGCTCCCCGACGATCCGTCAATCATGCCCAGAGGCAGTTGATTTCCCACGTCAGCGGCGGGTGTCGCGGGTTTCGCGGCGACGGCGACCCGGCCTGCGAGGCGTCAGTGGAGTGGACCTGTGGCCTGTTCGGGTGAACGTTCCTCGATGGAGGAGTGCCGGGCGCGAGCGACGGCCCGACATGACGAAGGTCCGCGATGCGCCCTGTACCGGGCACACCGCGGACCACCATCCCCGTCAGCGAGTGCCGACCGCCGCTCGGACGGCCTTGCGGGCCATCTGGCAGTCGTCGTGCAGCCGCCTCAGCAGCAGCCGCTGTTCCTCGCCGGACGGCGCAGCACCCGGGTGGGCCGGTCCCGGTGCCGCCGGGGTCGTCTCGTGCATCGACCGCTGCACGGCCGTCTCGTACGTACGGATCTCCCTGGTGACGACGAGCATGAGGTTCACCAGGAACGCGTCGCGCGCCGCGGGTCCCGCCGACTGCGCGAGCTGGCTGATCTGCCGCCGGGCGACGGGCGCGTCCCCGAGGACCGCCCACAGCGTCGCCAGGTCGTACCCCGGCAGATACCAGCCCGCATGCTCCCAGTCCACCAGCACTGGACCGGCCGGTGACAGGAGAATGTTGGACAGGAGAGCGTCGCCGTGGCAGAACTGGCCCATGCCCTGGCGGCCCGCCGAGTGCGCGATGCCGTGCACCAGCTTCTGCAGATCACCCATGTCCCGGTCGGTGAGCAACCCCAGCTCGTGATACCGGGAGATCCGGGCCGCGTAGTCCAGCGGGGCGTCGAACGTCCCCGCCGGCGGCCGCCACGCGTTGAGCCGACAGATCGCGCCGAGCGCCGCCCTGATGTCCGCGCGGGGCGGGGACTCCGCCGGGTGCCGCTGCAGCGCCGCCACCCGTCCCGGCATCCGCTCGATCACCAGTGTGCAGTTGTCCGGGTCCGCCGCGATCAGGCGCGGCACCCGCACCGGGGGCCGGTGCCGCACGAACGAGCGGTACGCCGCTATTTCATGACGGATCCGCTCGGTCCACACCGGGGAGTGGTCAAGTAAACACTTGGCGACGGCGGTGCTGCGCCCTGTCGTGCCGACCAGGAGCACGGAGCGGCCGCTGCGGCGCAGCACCTGCACCGGAGCGAACTCCGGACAGATCCGGTGCACCGACGCGATCGCCGTGCGCAGCTGCGCCCCCTGGGGGCCGGACAAGTCGAGTCTCCCGCTGAGCGGTTGGGTGCCGAGCCCCGGCACGCGCCGTGACCTACCGGCACCGAGCACGGGAGCCGCGCCCGGGCGTGCGGGGTCGAGATATGGGCCGCTGCCGACCGGGCGGGCGTGCAGTGACCGGGGCGGAGCGGACACGGAGGACGATGCTGCGTACATGGGCGAAACAGATCCCTTCGTGTGCCTGCGAGTTGCTGCGCTACCCGCCCCGGCCGCTCTGGTGCACCCTGGGGAGTGTCCCTTCGGCGACCGGGTCGGGGTGGCGCTTTCCTACCTGACACCCGATGCCCAGTGGCACACCATCTGGCGTGCCCTGGCGAACCCTGGCGAATAGTCGCTCAGCAACTGACAGACGGTTAGTGTCAACTCAGCCGAGAACCTGGGGGCTTGACGTGAGCGGACAACCCAACACCCGCCTTTCGGACCTGTTCGGCCTGGCCGGCTGGTCCAAGGGGGAACTCGCGAGGATGGTCAACCGGCAGGCGGCGGCCATGGGCCACCCCCAGCTGGCGACGGACACCTCAAGGGTGCGGCGGTGGATCGACACGGGAGAGATCCCGCGAGATCCGGTGCCGCGGGTGCTGGCAGCACTGTTCACCGAGCGTCTCGGCCGTGTCGTGACCATCGAGGATCTCGGTCTGGTCCGGCACGGGCGCACGGGGAAACGGCAGGGCGCCGGGAGTGTGGAACATCCCGACGGTATGCCGTGGGCGCCCGAGCGGACTGCCGCGGTCCTCACCGAATTCACGGGAATGGACCTCATGCTCAACCGACGCGGCTTGGTGGGCGCGGGCGCCGCGCTCGCCGCCGGATCCGCAATCAGCAGCGCCATGCAGGACTGGCTGCACTCCGATCCGGCCCTCGCGGCCGACGCCCCTGACATCGACGATCCCCTGCACGCCGACCCCGCTGGGTTCGACCGCTACGAGGCCGCCCCCATCGGGTCGCAGGAGATCGAGGAACTGGAGCGCTCGGTCGAGGTGTTCCGGGCCTGGGACGCGGCCCGCGGGGGCGGACTGCAACGCAAGGCTGTCGTGGGACAGCTCAACGAAGTGGGAGGCATGCTCTCCTACCGACACCCCGACCATCTGCAGCGGCGCCTGTGGGGCGTCGCCGCCAACCTCGCCGTCCTCGCGGGCTGGATGTCGCACGACGTCGGCCTGGAGCCCACGGCCCAGAAGTACTTCATCATCGCCGCGCACGCGGCCCGAGAAGGTGGTGACCGGCCCCGCGCGGGCGAGGCGCTCTCCCGAGCGGCCCGCCAGATGGTGCACCTGGGCCGGCCCGACGACGCGCTCGACCTCATGAAGCTCGCCAAATCGGGATCGGGCGACGAGGTCCTGCCGCGCACCCAGGCCATGCTCTACACCATCGAGGCCTGGGCGCAGGCGTCGCTGGGCAAAGGCCAGGCCATGCGGCGCACCCTGGGGGAGGCGGAGGACCTCTTCGTCTCGGACAAGGGTGACGTGCCGCCGCCGAGCTGGATGCAGCTGTTCGACGAGGCCGACATGCACGGGATGCAGGCCCTGGCCTACCGGACGCTCGCGGAGCACGACCCGTCCGCGGCCGCCGTCGCACAGAGCCACGCCAAGGAAGCACTGGAGCTGCGGGAGAAGGGCCGGGACCGGTCGAAGATCTTCGACCACATCTCGCTCGCGTCCGCCTGCTTCATCGCCGACGACCCCGAACAGGCCGACCGGTACGCACGCCTGGCCCTGACGTCGATGGGCTCGAACTCCTCCCACCGCACCTGGGACCGGCTGCGTGAGATGTACCGGCTGACGGGGCAGTACTCCAGTTATCCGAAGATCAACGATCTGCGTGAGGAGATCAAACTGGCGCTGCCCAAGGGCTCGTTGAAGGCCAGGGGCGGCAACAGCGCACGGGCATAGGGGGCCTGTGCGGCTGGTTTCACCCCTGCCGGGTTGTGCTCATGTGCGCTCGGGCTGTGCCCGCGTCAGGTGGCAACCCTGGCGACGAGTACGCAGGCGTCGTCCTCGCGCTCCGTCTCGCCGAACTCCTCCACGACCATCCGTACGCAGTCCTGTGCGGCGCGTGCCTCGCCGAAGCGGGGGGCCAGGCCCAGGAGACGGCCGACGGCCGCGGTGTCGCCTCCACCCTCGACCTCGCTCGAGTCGTGGGACTCCCATGACTGGGACCGGGGAGACACCCATCGCCGAGGAACCAGCCCGTCGGTGTGCAGGAGGAGCAGGTCGCCCGGTTCGAGCGTCTCTTCGGCCTGTCCGTAGACAGCGCCGGAAGTGGCGCCGAGCAGGACGCCGTCCGGCGGCGCAAGCATGCGCCCCTTCCCGTTGCGGAACAGCAGTGGGGCGGGGTGTCCTGCCTGCGCCCAGGTCAGCGTGCGGCTCTCGGGCCGGTAGCGGCAGCACACCGCGCTGCCCAGGGCCGGCTGGACCGAGGCGTCGAGTAACTGATTGAGCCACGCCATGAGCTGTCCGGGCTCGGTGCCCGCCACGGCCATACCGCGCAGGGCGCCGATCATCATCGCCATGCCCGAGGTGACGGTCACACCGCGGCCGGTGAGGTCGCCGACGCTCAACAGCGTGTCCCCGCCGGTCAGTTCGAGTGCGTCGTACCAGTCGCCGCCGATCAGCTCGCTCGTCGAGGAGGGCAGATAGCGGGCGGCCAGGTCCAGCGTCTCCGGTCCCTGGCGCGGGAGGCGCAGGGAACCGCGCCACGGCGGCAGCACGGCCTCCTGCAACTCGACCGCGAGCCGGCGCTCGGTCTGCGCGAAGTGCCGTTGGTGCTGAAGGGAGTCACGGGTCTCACTGACGGTCCGCTGGCTGCGGCGCAGCTCACTGACGTCCCGCAGGACCGCCCACATCGAGGCGGTGCTGCCGTCCGTGTCGAGCACGGGCTCGCCCATCACGTGCACGGTCCGTACGTCGCCGTCGGGCCGGACGATACGGAACTCGCCGTCGATCGGCTTGGCGTCGATGAGGCAGTCCGTGACCATCGCCGTCAGCCTCGGCCGGTCCTGTTCCAGCACCACGGAGGGCAGTTCGTCGAGGGTGAGCGGGGGAGCGGCGGGGTCACGGCCGAGGATCTGGTAGAGCTCGCCGGACCAGGTCGCCTCGTCCGTCAGCAGGTTCCACTCGGCGCTGCCGACCCGGCTGAGCAGTGAGCCGTGCCGGGGTGCGGTCGGCACGGCTCGTACGGTGGGAGCCGCCGCCTCGTGCTCGACGGGAGCGGCCGGCGGGCCGTCCCTCAGCTGTGCCAAGTGCTCGTCGAGGTCGCTCAGTTGATGCATCGCCAGATCGCACAGGGCGCGCTGCCAGCGTCCCTCCGGATCCGTGCCGTCGGCCGGCGCGTCACGCCGTACGGCGTCCACCTCGCCCCGCAGCCGGCGCGTCTGCGAAATGAGCGCGTCGACCGAGCCGCGCGGGGGCGGCTGGGCGGCAGGGTGGTCCGCCGAGAGGTGGGACGGCATGACGTACTCCGATACAGGCACGGTACGACCAAGGCTGAAGGAAGGACCGGTTACGACTGTCGCACAGCCTGCGACGCCCTGTAAGGGATTTGGCAACACACGACCCGGTGGTGCCTCTGGCATATGTCGCAGTCCTCGCGGAGGATGCGGGCGGGGCGAATTCAGTACGTGGACCGGTCGATCAAGTCGTAGACAGGATAGGCGAGTTGATGGAGTGACGGCAGTGGCCGCGACTCACTCAATCGTATGTTCGGCGAGCGTGTGTGCGGTGCTCGATCGAGGTTTCGCCGCCTCGGTGCCGCTCTGCCCTGCGTCAGTATCGCTGGGCCTTGGCCAGCTTGGGTGTCAGCATCGGCTCGGCGGGCTTGCGGCTGATGGCGAGGGGCTGGGCGCGCTCACCCGGGGCGAGGTCCTCGGCGCCGACGAATCTCGTCTCCACCGTCTTGCCGGAGGAATCGAGGAAGTCGACCTGCACGGCGTACGAGGCCTGCGCGTCGGTCTTGTTGGTGATGCTCACGACGACGGCCGGCAGGCCACCGGTCTCGGCCCTGGGCTTGCCGGTCATGGAGACGTCGGACATCGCGTTGCCCTGGCCGTCGACGTCCTTGAGCTCGTTCTCCGCCGCCTCGTTGGCACGGGCGACCTCCGCCGATACGGACGCCTCGAAGGAGGACGCCGCGGCCGAGGCGGAGGAAGCCGCCGCCGAGGCCCGGGCGCGTGCGGACTCGACGGCCGATTCGTTGACGGAGGGGGCCGTACCCGAGAAGGACGCCGTGTCGGGCGGGGACGGCCGCTCACTGAAGGACGGGTCGGAATCCCCGGAGTCGCTGTCGGTGCTGCACGCCGCGAGCGTGCTCATGGCCGCGGCGACCGCCGCCAGTGCGACGGCGGCCGAACGAGTCCTGCCCGGCCGGCGGGGGCCACGGGGCGGCGGTGTGTTCATCGCGCGCTGTCCTTGCTGTCGGTGCCTGGTCGATCACTGCCGGGTCGGTCGACGAAATGAACCTTATGTCGGAAATTCCGGCAAGGCATTTCGGGTCGGCCGGGCCCGCAGTCACTCGCCCAGTACCGGGTCTGCCGCTTCCGCGGTCAGTAGCGCAGCACTCCCGCGATGCCCGCCGCGTCGCTCAGCGCGCCGTCCGGGACGAAGCGCACCTGCGCGCCGGTGTCCAGGCACTGTTCGACGATCTCGTCCACGATGTCGTCGCGGGCGTCCAGGTCGTCGGTGTCGGCCGGGACGAGATGGTCGCCGCCGTCGTCGCGTACGGTCACGCGGTAGTTCTCCTCGACGGCCAGCAGCCGGACCCGGCCGGCGGTCGCGTTCTGCCAGACCTCGTCGACACCGGCCGCGAACGCCCGTCGGCCCTTGGCCGTTTCGAGTTCCCGTGCCACGGTTTCGGCGCTCTTGCGGTCCTCGGCCGTGACCAGGGGGCTGACCGCCTGCCACACGGCGTCGGCACTCGCGTGCGCGAGACCGCCGTGCGCGACGTGGACGGCGTCCTTGGTGATGGTGCCGACCTCGTCGAGAAGCGAGAGTGCGGCCTGCTCGCCGGTGACGTACACCGGTCGCGGGTCGCCGCGCAGAACGCTGGCGAGGACGGTGTCGCCGTCTCGCAGGAAGTGGCGCGTCTGCTCGTCGCGGAAGGTGCTCGGCAGGTCGCCGATACGTTCCTTGCGCTCGGCGTCCGGGTCCTCCAGGCTCCGCGTCAGCGGGAAGCCGGCCGCCTCGGACTCGACGACATGTCCCCCGCCGCCGCTCCACAGGGAGATCCGGTCCGCGGAGACGGCCAGCACCCAGAACGGACGCTCGGCCGCCTGTGCGGCGACGAGGTTGCGGGTCAGGAAGGTGTCCGAGAGGACGACGCGCTCCGGCACGGTCCGGGCCAGCGACCACACCTGGTGCTCCCCGGGGGCGGCGAAGATCGCGAGGCCGTCCTCGGCGTGCGCCAGATCGACCTCCGCGAGCGCCTGCTCCAGTTGCCCGACGACATCCATCCGCCGGTCACGGGTGACCGCGGGATCGGATTCCAGCTGCTTCTTCGCCTCGGCCAGGACATTGCGCAGCCGGACGGGGTCCTGTGCGTTGTCGGGCTCGCGGCGATGGGTCGGAGTGAGCACCGACACGGCCGGATAGGGCCGCGGGCGGCGCAGTTCGGTGAGGGTGGTGGGGCTCAGAACATGCTCCATATATGCACCATATGACCGAATGGGTGAACGGGCATGCGGAGGAACGGAACCGGATCGGATCGGATCGGGCCAATGGTGCGAGGTGGGCGCCGTGGTCGTCACGATCCTCAGTCCTCCGCCCCGCACGAGCTCCCGTCGGCCGGCAATGAGCCGTACAGCAGGAAGTCGTCGACCTTCCGGTGCACGCACTTGGAGGACCCGTACCCGGTGTGGCCCTCGCCCTTGTTGTCGAGGACGACCGCGGACGAGCCGAGCCGGTCCGCCGTCTCGGTGGTCCAGCGGTACGGTGTCGCGGGGTCGCCGCGGGTGCCGACGAGGAGCAGCTTCGGGGTGTCCACGTCGCGGACCTTGTCGCGGATGTACGTAGTGCCCTTCGGGCGGCCATAACACATCAGGACCTGTGTGAGGCGGTACTCGCCGAAGACCGGCGATGCCGCCTCGTACTCGGCGCGCAGTCGGTCGATGTTCTCCGTGATCTGGCCGGCGGTGGGCCGGTCGGGGTCGTCGGCGCAGTTGACGGCCATCAGCGCGGCCGGGAGGTTGTCGACGGGAATGTCGCCCTCGTCGACCAGGTCCCCCTCCCCGTCCTCGGCGAGCCCGCCGTCGCCGGGAACCGTGATGCCGCCGGGCAGGGAGATGCCGCCGCCGGCGAACCGCATGATGCCCCGGGTGTCGCCGTCCTGGACCAGCGAGGTCAGCGCCTGCGAGAGGGCCGGCCACAGCTCCTTGCTGTAGAGCGCCTGAACGATGGCGCCCACCAGGTCCTGGCCGGAGAACGGTTCGCCGAAGTCTCCCGGCACCGGGTCCTCGTCCAGCGAATCGACCAGCCGGACCACGTCCTGCCGGGCGGTGCGCCTGTCCTGTCCGAACGCGCAGTTGATGTCCTCGGTGCACCAGTCGAGGAAGCCCTCGAGGGCTGTCTGCTGGCCCTGCGCGCCGACGATGCCCTGTTCGCTCAGCGGTTCGGTGAGAGTGTCCACGCCGTCGAGCACCAACCGGCCCGTCTTCTTGGGGAACTGGGCCGCGTACACCGCGCCCAGCCGCGTTCCGTACGAGAAACCGAGGTAGTTGAGCTTCTTGTCGCCCAGGGCCTCGCGCAGCACGTCCAGGTCGCGCGAGGCGTTGACCGTGCCTATGTGGGACAGCACGGGCCCGGAGTGCTCGGCGCACTCGTCGGCGGCCCTGCGCAGCAGGTCGAGAGCGGCCCGGGGGCCGTCGCCGTCGTCCGCGTCGGGATCCGCCTCGTCCACGGCCTCGCCCGTCCCCTCGCCACAGCTGACCGGGGAGCTTCTGCCGACGCCGCGCGGGTCGAAGGTCACCACGTCGTAGCCGTCGGTCAGGCCCATGAAGTCCTCGCCGCCCGCGGCGAGTTCGCTGACTCCGGGCCCGCCCGGGCCGCCGAAGTTCAGCACCACAGAACCCCTGGACTTCCCCGTCGCGCGGATACGGGCCAGGGCGAGGTCGAGTGTCCCGTCGGCGGGTTTCGCGTAGTTGACCGGGACAGTCGCCTTCCCGCACTGCAGGTCCTTGGGCAGGCTGTCGCCCTCGCAGGCGGACCACTTGATCCGCTGGTCGTAGAAGCGGGACAGATCGGGACGGTCGGTGTCCGCCGCTGCGACCGTCGGCAGCCCGCCTCCCAGCAGGGCCAGCGTCACGGCGCCGGTGAACGCGCGGCGTTGATGCGTGGACAGCATGAAGGCCTCCCGGAACGCCCCGGCGCGCAGCCGGGGATTCCCCCTCGATCACGATAAGGGGGCGCCCCCGGCCACGCCTCCGGGCGGGCGGACCTGCGCCGGAGGCCTTACTCTGCGCTCCGCGCGCCCCACCACGGCGCGGTGTCACGACCTCACGCCGGGCAGTTCGAGTGGGGCACCGCCCGATGGGGTGAAAAATCGGCAACCCACTAACCCGCATCGCCCACCGGTGTCTTATCCGGTGCGGGTGAGTGCCCGCGTCCATGTCTGGAAGGCAGGGAACCTATGAAATGGGTTGCCCGAAATGGTTTGATCATCGCGGCCGCCGCCTCCGGCGCCGTGGCCGTGACGATGCCGGTGTACGCGGACTCCGCGGCGGACGGCGGCACGGCCAAGTCGCCGGGGGTGATCTCCGGCAACACCTTTCAGCTCCCGGTGCACGTTCCGGTGAACGTGTGCGGGAACACGGTGAACGTGGTCGGACTCCTCAACCCCGCAGCGGGCAACCGCTGCGCCAACGAGGGCGGCCACGGCAAGGGCGACGGCAAGGGCGGCGACGGCAAGGGCGGTGCCCATGCGGGTTCCGCCGGCGCGGTCGCCGAGGGAGGGGCCAAGGATTCACCGGGTGTGATTTCCGGCAACGGCGTGCAACTCCCGGTCCAGCTCCCCGTGAACGTCACCGGCAACTCGGTGAGCGTCGTCGGCATCGGCAATCCCGCCATCGGCAACGAGTCCACGAACACGTCGAGGGAGCGGCCGCACCACCCGGACAACCCGGTGTCGCCCCCGGCCCCGAAGCCGGTGGAGCCGCCGAAGAAGCCGGAGCGACCGGCGAAGCCGGCTGAGCCGGTGGAGCCCGAGGCGCCGCGGGCCGTTCCGCAGGGGCCCGGAGCGTCCCTCGCCCAGACCGGCACGGACCTGATGGGCCCGACGGTCGCGGCCAGCGCCGCGCTGATGCTGGGTGGCGCCGCACTGTACCGGCGTTTCCGGACGGCTGTCGCGCCCCGGTCCGGGCACGCCGGTGCGGGTGGGCCGGAGTCCGCGGACGGCTCCTGACCCGAGCCGCGGTCGGTCCGCCTGGCTCTCGGCCGGTCGCGGGCCGGACCGGTGAGTCGCGGGCCCGAACCGGTGACCGTACCTCGCCCCGGCCCGCGGTCGCCCACTCGGACCGGGTCCGCGGACGTGGTCCCGGTCGCGGACGGACCCGTACCCACGGTCCTCCGCGTACCGCCCCCTCGGCAGTGCGCTGAGTCGCGCCACGGCAGCAGACCGCGTCGATTCTCAGCCGAGTGACACCTCCGAGGACGGAAGACCCCACCGGGCACAACAACCGGTGGGGTCTCCTTCTGACAGCGTCCGTACGCCCCTCATGCCTGGGAGTCCCACCTCACGGTCCGGCGCTCAGGAGTGGGCCGGGGTCACGTCGTCGCGCAGCACGCTGTACCGCACCCCGTCCCGCCACCGCCCATCGCGGAACCCCGCACTCCGCAGCACGCCCTCGCGGGTGAATCCCGCCTTCCCCAGGGCCCGTTGCTCGGCGATGTTCTCGACCTCGGTGTCCGCCTCGATCCGGACCACCTGCGTATGCGCGAACAGGTACTCGACCAGCAGCCGCTGCGCCCGCGTACCCACCCCCTTGCCACGGGCCTCCCGCAGCAGGGCGATCCCCATGTTCCAGTAGTACGACGTGCGGGTGGCGACGATCTTGCGCCAGGCCACGAACCCCACCGCCTCCCCGTCGAGCTCCACGATCAGATGGCCTGCCTCATCCGTTATCAGGCCGGTCTCGGCCCACTGCCGTCGCCAGCGTCCGGTGTCCCACCAGCCGTACCACTGGAAGGGCGAGGCCTCCTCCGGGTCGATCAGGAACCGCTCCATCACGGTCAGGCCGTCCTCGTCCACCGGGCGCAGTGTCACGTGATCCATGAACGGCCACCCTAGGCGCGGCCATCGGCCGTGTACTCCCCCCTGCGAAGGACACTGGCTCATTGCCGCGCCACGCACCTCGGCCATCGGGAAGGATGCTGCGCGGGCGCGGCTGATCACCGCATTCCGCTTGCCGTGTTCCGACTCCCTTCCGCCCCCCCTTCCGGCATTCCAACGAAATGGAGCGCACAGATGACCCCTCCGAGCGCCGAAGGCCTCGTCGTCACGCAGGCCTCGCTCGACGACTGGCCGGTGATCAAGGGGTGGGCGGCGGACGAGGGGTGGGATCCGGGGGAGTCGGACGGCGCGTGCTTCTTCGCCCAGGATCCCGAGGGGTTCTTCCTCGGCAGGATCGACGGGGAGCCGGTCTCCGCGATCTCCGTCGTCAACTACGGCGCCGACTACGCTTTCCTGGGCTGCTACCTCGTACGCCCCGATGTACGGGGTCGCGGCTACGGCCTCACCACCTGGAAGACGGCCCTCGCCCACGCGGGCGGCCGGACGGTCGGGCTCGACGGGGTGGTCGCGCAGCAGGGGAACTACCGCCGGTCGGGGTTCGAACTCGCCTACAAGACCTTCCGGTTCGGAGGCGTCCCGGCCGCGGGGGAGCCCGCCGGAACCGGCGTCCGGGCTGCCGAGGCGGCGGACCTCGACGCGATCACGGCCTACGACAGCGCCTGTTACCCCGCCGACCGGGCACGCTTCGTAGAGCACTGGATCAACGGGCCCGGGCACCGCGCCCTGGTCCGGATCGTCGACGGGCGGCTGACCGGCTACGGCGTGATCCGGCCCGCGCTCACCTCGCTGCGCATCGGACCGCTGTTCGCCGACACCGCCGAGGACGCCCGCGCCCTCTTCGCCGCACTGGCCGCCGAGGCCGACGGCCGCCCCGTCTCCGTCGACATCCCCGAGACGAGCGCGGCGGGCGTCGCCCTGGCCGAGGAGTACGGTCTGACCCCGTCGTTCGAGACCGCCCGGATGTACACCGGGCCCGTCCGCCCGCACGCCACGGACCGGGTCTTCGGGGTCACGACACTCGAACTGGGTTAGCCGGAGGGACGTCTGTCGGCCGTCGTCGTGGTCTCGCCGCGATGGCTGAACATCCATGCCATGCGAGGCTCCACGACGAACCGGAACACCGAACGGACCGGGCCCGAGCACAGCACCGTGATGAGTCCCACGGCGGCCGCCGTGACGGCCAGTTCACCGAGCGGCGTACGTACCCATGCGTGGTCGTACCAGTCCCAGAAGCGGGACGCCTTGATGACGAAGCCGTGCAGCAGATAGCCGTACATCGTCCCGGCGCCCAGAGCGGTGCACCACAGATGCCGGCCCGGTACCCAGGCCAGGAAACAGCCGGTCAGGACCAGTGCGAGCAGGAACAGCGCCGGAGTGGTGAACAGCCCCGCCCAAGCCGGCGCGCCCTGGCCCGTGACGCTGCCACGGTGGTAGAACCACCCGGCGCTGAACCAGGGCGCCACCGCGTACGCGGCACCGAGGGCCACCGCGGCCACCGGCAGCGCGAGCAGCCGTACGCGCCAGGTGCGCAGCCGCTCGAAGTGCTCGGCGCGCAGAGTCAGTCCGAGCACGAAGAACGGCAGGAACCCCAAGGTCCGTTGGATCGAGATGTCCCCGCCCAGGTCGGGTGAGACGGCGGCGAGTACGGCGAAGCCCAGCGCGACCGGCACCGGGTGGCGCAGCGCCAGCCAGATCGGGGTCGTCAGCCGCCAGATGAACAGCGCGACCAGGAACCACATCACGTACCAGGGATCGAGCAGGCTGAACGGATAGCCCGGATCGTCCTGCGCCCAGCGGTAGAAGAGCGTGTAGGCGGTCTCGAAGACGAAGTACGGCACGACGACACTCGTCAGCAGTCGGCGCACCCGGCCCGGCGCCATGTCGAAACTCCGGGAGAAGTAGCCGGAGATGAGCGCGAACGCCGGCATGTGGAAGGCGTACACGGTCAGATACGCCGCCGTCGCGGCTCTGCTGCCGTGGGTCAGCGGCTCCCACGCGTGACCGCAGACCACCAGCACGATGGTGAGGTACTTCGCGTTGTCGAAGTACGGGTCCCTGCGGGCGGGCGCCGGCCTGGCCCGTTTTTCCGGCAGGCGTTCCCGCAGAGCTACGGGCGCGGGGGCTGACAAGTCTTGCGACACCACATCTCCTGGCCTCCGGGGCGGGCAACCGATCCGTCCCGCCTGCCCCCTCTCGTACGGCTCAGTCGTCGCGTACGTTCGCGCGCCTCGCGGACAGCCGTTCGAAAGTGGCCATCATGGCGCCCGGCAGCCGGTCCGGGTCCGCGCCTGTCAGGGCGACGGCGGCCTCGTAGCAGGCCTGGCAGACGGCGGCGGCGAGCACGGCCGTCTCCCGGCCGGCCCCGTGGCGCTCCAGCACGTCGATCGCCGCGGCCGCGTATGCGCGCTGCTTCAGCAGGCTGCGGGCGAGCAGTGCGGGATCCCCGTTGATCAGGCGCTCGCGCTCGGCGAGCCATGTGGTGTGTTCGGCGATGCTGCCCACGAGCGCGCTCATGCCCGCACGGCCCGCGTCCAGCGCGCGGTCGAGTGAGTCGCCGATGGGGGCAAGGGCAGCGGCGGCGTCGTCGACGGCTGAGATGAGCGCCTCGCGGTGCTGGTCCTCGTCCGCGAAGAGCACTTCCTGCTTGTCGGTGAAGTAGCGGAAGAAGGTCGTCCGGCCGACTTCGGCGCGGCGGGCGATGTCGGTGACCGTGACCGCCTCGAAGCCGTGCTCGACGAAGAGTTCCATGGCCGCGTCGATCAGGGCCCCACGGGTCCGCAGCCGCTTGCGCTCCCGGAGGGGGATCTCGTCGTCGCTGCTCAGCGGCTTGCCGTTGTCCATGGGGCCAGGGTATCGGGCCACGGGGTACCCGATCCATAATGGTATCGAGTACCGTTTGGTATCGAGAACCGATTTGCTTGCGGGTGGATCGATTCTCCGTCTGCTCGTGCCCCACCCCTCTCACACGGCCGGAGCAAGCCATGTCTGCCATCCCCTCTCCCGGAACCGTCCTCCTCACCGGCGCGGGCCGCGGTCTCGGGCGCGCCACCGCCCTGACGCTCCTGCGCGACCGTCCCGACCTGCATCTCCTCGTCGCAGTCCGCTCGGACCCGGACGGACTCGCGGAGCGGCTGGCCGCCGAGACCGGCTCATCGAAGGTGCGCGGTGTCGCCTGCGACCTGGGCTCACTCGACTCCGTACGCCAGGCGGCCGACTCCGTACGGGAGTTGCTCGACTCCGGAGAACTCCCGCCGCTGCGTGCCGTGGTGGCGAACGCGGGTACGCAGGCCGTCACTGCCATGAATCGGACGGCCGACGGCTTCGAAACCACCTTCGGCACCAACGTCCTCGGGCACCATCAGCTGATCCGGCGGCTTCAGGACCGGCTGACGGCGCCGGGGCGCGTAGTCCTCGTCGGCAGCGGCACGCACTTCGGGGACTTCCGGCACTCCTGGGGGCTGGTTCCGCCGCCGCGCACCGCTCCGGTCGCCGAGCTGGCGCTGCCCTGGACGACCCCGGACGCCGGAACCGTCAGGGCGGGCCGGTCCGCTTACGCGGCGAGCAAGCTGGCCACCGTGCACCTCGCGCACGAGCTGGACCGCCGCACCCCCGAGGGCATCGGCGTCTACACCTTCGATCCCGGTCTGATGCCGGGCACCGGCCTCGTCCGCGAGGCGGGACCGCTGGACCGCCTCGCCTGGAACAGCCTGCTGCACCTCACCCGCGTCCATCCCAGCTCGACCAACCCGCGCGCGTCCGGACGCAAACTCGCCCAGGCGGCCGTCGCCGAGCCGGTCGCCCCGTCCGGGAGCTATCTCGACCGCGGCCGTCCCGTCCGGTCCTCGCCCGCGTCGTACGACCCCGCCCGCGAGGCCGAACTCTGGGAGGAACTGGAACGGCTGGTCGCCGCCAAGGGGGCCTGTCCGCCCGCGTGATGGAACCGCCGGTGCAGAGCCCTCACCTCGTCCGTCAACTCCGGGACCGGTCCCTCGACGAGCACTCCGGGGGCCACGTCCTGGATCGGCAGCGGACGGACCGGGGCGGCGGGGACGCCCAACTCTCCGAGCCAGGCAGACAGTTGCTCGGAGGACGCCACGTACACGATGCGTCCGAGACCGACCCAGCCGTGTGCCGCCGCGCACATCGGGCAGTGTTCGCCGGAGGTGTAGACGGTCGCCGCGGCCCTCTCCTCCGGTGTCAGATGCGCCGCCGACCAGCGGGCCAGCTCGAACTCCGGGTGGCGGGTGCGGTCACCGGAGGCCACGCGGTTGTGGTCCTCGGCCAGGACCGTGCCGTCCGCGCCCACCAGCACCGACCCGAACGGCTCGTCACCGGAGTCCAGCGCCTCGGTCGCGAGTTCCACACAGCGGCGCAGATGCTTCAGCTCGGCTTCACTCAGCATGCCGTACCCGCCCTCCTGCCGACCTTGGACCGACCGTACTCAACTCCGTGCGGCGCCGCGAGGGAAAGGCGTGCCGGCGCCCCGCGGCCACGATCGCGAGCGTCGCCGTGACCAGCAGAAATGTCGTCCATGGGAGGGCGTCTGCGCCCGATCTGCTCAGGATCAGACCGCCGGTTAGGGAACCGGCCGCGATGCCCGCGTTGTAGACCGTGGTCTGCAGCGAGGTGGCCACATCGGCGTTCGCGGGACCGGAGGCGTCGACCAGCGCGGTCTGGATGAGCGTCGGCGCGCCGCCGAACGCCATGCCCCACAGCGCGACCGAGGCCATCAGTACGGCTCCATGACCGGCGTACGTGCCCAGCGCGAGCATCGCGGCCGCGAGCAGGGCGAGCGCACCCAGCAGGGTCCGGCGCGGATGCCGGTCGATCAGCAGTCCGGTGAGCCAGATCCCGACGACGGTCGCGGCACCGAACACCAGCAGCACCAGCCCCGTACGGCCGAAGCCCGCGTGCTCCGAGAACGGTGCCACGTACGTGTACATCACCTGATGGCCGACGAGCAGCGTCAGCGTGACGGACAGGACCGTGCCGATGCCGGGCAGTGCGGCGACGCGAGGCAACGGCACGCGCTCGCCCCGTGCCTCACCGGGAAAGCCCGGCACCCGGCGTCGTATCCACACCACGAGCGGCACGGCCAGCAGCGCCGGGACGGCGAAGGCCGCTCGCCAGCCGAGTGCGTCGGCCAGCGCCGAGCCCGCGGGAAGCCCCAGGGAGAGCGCGAGTGTGATGCCCGCCAGCACGATCGCGATGGCCCGGCCGCGCCGCTCGGCGGGCACCATCCGGGCGGCGTACCCCACGAGCATCGCCCACAGCGTCCCGCCCATCACCCCGGCCACGAGCCGTGCCGCGAACGTCAGCCCGTACGACGACGACAGTGCGGTGACGGCGTTGGCAGCCGCGAAACCCAGCAGCGCGCCGAGGAGGACGGGCCGCCGTGGCAGTCCGCGCAGGGCGGCGGTGAGCGGGATCGCGGCGAGGAACGACGCGACCGCGTAGCCGGTCACCAGGAAGCCCACCCGCGCCTCGGAAACCCCGAGATCCGGTGCCATCCGCGGCAGCAGACCCGCCGGAAGAAGCTCCGTCAGTACGGCGGTGAAGGCGGCCGTGGACAGGGCGAGCAACCCCGAGAGGGGCAGACCGGGCTCGGCGGACGTGGACGTGGGCTCGGACGGGAGCGTGGGTTCGGACGTGGGTGTGCCGGGTTGTTCGGCGATCGGTGCGGGCGTCATACGGCCCATGCTGAAACGTTCACATCAGTGTGAGGGCAAGCCCGCCGGGCGGCCGAGGCGGGCCCGCGCCGCGACGCTCCGGCTACTCCCGAGGAGGTAGGGGCGACAGCGCCACGCGTACGACGACAGGGCAGGAGCGCCTTCCGAGGATGGTGGCAACCATCTGGAAGGGGCCTTCCGTGCGCTCTGCCCCGCCCTCTCGCCTTCGTTCCCTGACCGCGCTCACGGCTGTCCTGTTGCCGGCGCTCGCACTGTCCGGCACCTCGGCCGGCGCGACGCCCGACGGCCACGGACACAAACCCGTGCGGCTCTCCGGAGCCAGTCCGTTCGCCGGCTGCGCCCCAGGAGCGCTCGACGGCAAGATGGCCGACGGTGCCATCGAGCCGCAGCTCGCCGCCGACCCGGGCGACCCCCGTCGTATCGCGGCGGTGTGGCCGCAGGACCGCCAGCGCGGCGTGGTGCTGGCCGTCACGCGTGACGGCGGAACGTCCTGGAAACGCACCGTCGTTCCACACCTGACCCGATGCTCGGGAGGCCGCTACGACTACGCCGACGAACCCGCCGTGACGTTCACAGCGGACGGCGCGCTGCTGGTCACCGGCGGTCTGGCCATGGCCGACGGCTCCGCCAGTGCAGGCCTGTCGATACGTTCCGACGACGGCGGACGGACCTGGACACGCCCCGCGGTGATCATCGAGGAGACCGATCCGGCGCGGGGCGGCGTCGCCTCGGGCCCGGCGGTCGCGGACCCGCGCGATCCGGACGTGCTGTACGTCGTCACCCCGCGTTTCCCAGCGGCCGAGCGGACCCGCAACGACGCCTGGATCAGCCGCAGTACCGACGGCGGCCGCAGCTGGCAGCCGCCCACCCTGGTCGTGGACGCCGGCGACCGGCACCTCGTCTCCGGCCACCGGCTGACCGTGCTCGACGACGGCACCCTGGTGGACGTCCACACCCTGGTCCGCTTCGGCGAGGGGCCGATCACCAACCGGCTCACCCTTCAGGCCGTACGGTCCACCGACGCCGGCCGGACCTGGTCCGAGCCCGTGAAGGTGGCCGACCTGCGCACCAGGTTCCTGTTCCAGGACCCCGAATCCGGTGAACAGGTCTCGCACACCACCAGCCTGCTCTCCGACACCGCAGTCGACCGCCGCACCGGGCGCATCCATGTGGCCTGGCAGGACTCGCGGTTCACCGACGGCGCCGTCGACTCCGTGGCCGTGGCCGCCTCCGACGACGGCGGCCGCACCTGGTCCACGCCGGGGAAGGTGAACCGCACGCCGAGCGGCATTCCGCTGCCCAACCAGCAGGCCTTCACCGTCGCGTTGGCGGTCGGTGACGACGGCACGGTCGCCGTCTCCCACTCCGACTTCCGGCACAACGACACGGGCGAGGCACTGCTGACGGACCGTTGGCTGGTGCGCTGCCGGCCGGAGCCCGCCGACTGTACGAGCGATGCGGCGACCTGGCGGGAGACCCGGCTGACCCCGACGTCGTACGACATGCGGCGGGCGCCGGGGATCCCCGACGAGGCCAGTCCGCGCGGCTACTTCCTGGGCGAGCGCATGGGGTTGGTCGCCACCGGGCGCGGGTTCACCGCGGCGTGGGCCGTACCGGACGCCCCGGGCAGGGCCGCCGTGCACGTCTCCACGCCCTGACGCCCACGTCTTGACGGGAGTTACAGCCGTCTCTATCGTCACGTCCGCTCATTCGTAAAGTTCCCCGAAACTTTCACACATGCCTGCCTGTTCGAGACCCGGCCTCCCTTGTCGGAGGCCGGGCCTCGACGGCCCCCGCCAGGGGTGCCAACCCTTCCTCCGGACGACGAGGAGCCGCACATGGAACGCCTGACTGTTCGCAAGAGACTCGCCGCGTTATTCACCGGAGCCCTCCTGCTGGGAGCCGCTCTCACTTCTCCAGCCTCTGCCCAGGCGCCCGCACCAACCACGTGGACCGGCACTTGGGGCACGGCCCCCACCACCATCCCCAAGACGGACACCACGACCTTCCACGACCAGACGATCCGCCAGGTCGTCCACACCAGCATCGCCGGAACAGCCCTGCGCATCCGCCTCTCGAACGAGTTCGGCAAGCAGCCACTGAAGATCGGCGAGGTGCACGTCGCCCGCCGGGCGCCGGGCACGGACGAGCCGATCATCGACCCCGCCACGGACCGCCAACTGACCTTCTCGGGCAAGTCCTCGGTCACGACCCCCGCCGGAGCGCCCGTCCTCAGCGATCCCGTCACGCTCCGCGTGCCCGCTCGTTCCGACCTCGTCGTGAGCCTCCACCTGCCCGAGAGCACTCCGGGATCGACGGTCAACTCCTTTGCAGCTCAGCGCAGTTACATCGCGGCGGGCAATGTGACGGGCGAGACCAAGATCGAGCCCCAGTCCGTCACGGAACGCTGGTACTTCCTGACCGGCGTGAGCGTCCGAGCCACCTCCGCAGGGCCTGCCGCCACGGGCAGGGCATCGGCCGCCGTCGCACTCGGCGACTCCATCACGGCCGACACCACCCTCGGCACCAACCACCGCTGGACCGACTACCTCGCCCAGCGTCTCCAAGGCCCCGGCGGCCCCCGCCACCCCGTCGGCGTCCTCAACAAGGGCATCAGCGGCAACCGCCTGCTCCACGACCCCAACCCGCCCGCAGGCCACCCCGCGGAGGCGTACGCCGCGTACTTCGGCGAGAGCGGACTCAAGCGCTTCGACCGCGATGTGGCCGCCCAGCCAGAAGTCCGCCATGTCCTCGTCCTGCTCGGCGTGAACGACCTGGGCCACCCCGGGACCATCGCCCCGCTCTCCGAGAAGGTGACCGGACAGGACCTGATCGACGGCCACCGGCAGCTCATCGCCCGCGCCCACGAGCGCGGACTGCGGATTTACGGAGCCACCATCACGCCGTTCAAGAACGACACGCTCGGCTTCTACACGCCCGAGAACGCGGCGGCGCGGCAGACCTTCAACCACTGGCTGCGCACGAGCGGAGAGTACGACGGTGTGATCGATTTCGACGCCGCGCTGCGCGACCCGGCCGATCCCGAGCGACTCCTCGCCGCCTACGACAGCGGCGACCACCTGCACACCAACGACGCGGGCCGGGAGGCGATGGCACGAGCGGTGCCGCTGCGCTTCTTCAAGTGAGCACCGGCACTGACGGCGCAGCGTGGCGTCCGAATCCCGCCAGCATCCGTGATCGGGACACCCCAGTATGAGGAGTGGAACGAAAGCGCATGAAAGGGAGGCCACGATGACCGCCTGTACGACGACCGACAGCCCGCTGGGCGCACTGCTACTGGTCGGGGAAGAGACCCCGGACGGCGTCATGTTGACGTCGCTGTCCATGCCGGGGCAGCGGAACGCCCCTGCCATAACGCCCGGTTGGCGGCGCGACCCCGACCGCTTCGCGGACGTCACCCGGCAGCTGACGGCCTACTTCGCCGGTGAACTCACCGAGTTCGACATCGGGTTCACCCCGGGTGGCACGGACTTCCAGCAGCGCGTGTGGCATGCGCTGGAGGAGATCCCGTACGGCACGTCGACCACGTACGGCGCGCTTGCCGAGCGGCTCGGTGTGCCCCGCGAGCGGATCCAGGCGCTGGGGGCGGCGATCGGAGCGAACCCGCTGCTGCTGGTGCGCCCGTGCCACCGGGTGATCGGCGCGGACGGCACCATGCGCGGCTACGCCGGCGGCGTGGAGCACAAGATCCAGCTCCTCACCCACGAGGGCGTCCTGCAGCTCACCCTCCTCTGACCCCTGAGGCACCTCTCACCATGAACCACACCACAGATCTGGCGGCCCGCGTCGAGGCGCAGGACTGGGCCGCCCTGACCGACGAACTCGACGAGCACGGCAACGCGCTCACCGGACAGCTCCTCACCCCCGGGCAGTGCCACGAGATCGCCGCCCTCTATGACGAGGACGACCGATTCCGCGCGACCATCGACATGGCCCGCCACCGCTTCGGCTCCGGCCAGTACCGCTACTTCACGCATGAACTGCCGGATGCCGTCAGGGAGTTGCGCGAGGCGTTCTACCCGCGGCTCCTGCCCGTTGCCCGCGACTGGGCCGAGAGGCTGGGCCAACCAGCGCCCTGGCCCGACACGTTGGGGGAGTGGGTGGAGCGGTGCCACGCGGCCGGACAGTCCAAGTCCGCCCAGATCCTGCTGCGTTACGGGCCCGGCGACTGGAACGCCCTGCACCGGGACGTGTTCGGCGACCTGCTCTTCCCGCTCCAGGTCGTGATCGGTCTCGACGCCCCGGGAGCCGACTTCACGGGCGGCGAGTTCATCATGACCGAGCAGCGCCCGCGCGCCCAGTCCAGGGGATCGTCCACGACCCTGCCCCAGGGCCACGGCCTGATCTTCACCACCCGCGACCGGCCCGTGGCCTCCAGGCGGGGCTGGTCCATCGGTCCCATGCGGCACGGCGTGAGCACGGTCCGCTCCGGGCGGCGACGCACGCTCGGGCTGGTCTTCCACGACGCCAGATGACGGCCAGGACGCCAAATGACCACCCGGTCGGCGCCCCGGAACACCCACTCGCCCGAAACTCCGTTGCCCGCCCGTCCGACGGATGCTGGAGTGGCGTAATGGATCACGCAGCGGTACTGGCACTGTTCGACCGGGACATGCGCGAGGGCGCGCGCCCCTTCGGCCTCGACTCCGTGGTGGAGCGCGTCGGAGCGGTGGTGCGGCACGTCGGACCCGAGAAGGGCTGGAACGGGGTGCTCTGGTCGGACCTCTCGGAGGCCGACGCGGACGCGGCGATCGCCGAGCAGGTGCGCCATTTCGGGAGCCTGGGCCTGGAGTTCGAGTGGAAGCTGTACGCGCACGACCGGCCCGTCGATCTGGGCCGACGGCTGCGCGCGGCCGGCTTCACGGCCGAACCCGAGGAGACGCTGATGATCGCCGAGGTCGGCGAGCTGGACCTCGACGTCCGGCCGCCGCAGGGCATCGAGCTGCGGCCCGTCGCCGACGCCGCGGGCGTCGACCTCGTGGCCGACGTCCATGAGCAGGCCTTCGGCACGGACAGCTCCCGGCTCCGCCACCTGCTGCTCACCCAGCTGGCCGGAGAACCGGACACCGTGGTCGCCGTCGTGGCCCTCGCCGATGACGTGCCGGTGAGCTCGGCCCGCATGGAACTCATTCCCGGCACACGGTTCGCGGGACTGTGGGGCGGCGGCACCGTCGAGGCCTGGCGCGGCCGCGGAATCTACCGCGCACTGGTCGCCCACCGCGCCCGTATCGCCGCGGACCGTGGCTACCGCTACCTCCAGGTCGACGCCTCCGACGAGAGCCGCCCCATCCTCGAACGACTCGGCTTCGCCCCACTGACGACGACCACTCCGTACGTGCACCCCATCGCACGGGTGTGACGACGCCGCCTCACAGATCGAGCTGGTACTCCACCGCCTTGTGCGTGGGCAGATAGCCGAGCGTGTCGTTGATGCCGCGCATGTGCGCGTTGCTGTCGGCCGTGTCCGTGAGCAGGCCGCCGAGTTCCGGGTGGTGTGCGCGGGCCTGGCGGATGGCCTGTGCCTTCATCCAGAGGCCGAGACCGTGGCCTCGGTGTTCGGGCAGCACACCGGTCCCGTAGTGCTGTGCGTCTCCCCTGCCGTCGCCGGGAACCACGAGCTCGGAGAAGCCGGCGACCGAACCGTTCGCGTTGTCCACCACGGCGACGGTGTGCAGGAGTTCGCCCCGCTTGGCGATCGCCTCGGCGGCCGAGAGCACCCGGTCCACGTCCCAGACGACCGTGCCGTAGTCGGTCCCGTCCATCGGCATGTCGTCCATGGCCCGGCGCGAGTGGGCGAAGGAGAGGGCCAGTTCGGGCGGCACCGCGCCCTCCCACTGGATCAACCGGTAGCCCTCATGGGGCTGTTCGACGATCTCGTCGATGCGGTGGAGGTCGGCGTCGGCCAGCGGGAGCCGGGCGTACGTCAGCGCCAGCACCCTGCGGAAACCGCGCGCCGCCAGAAAGAGGTCTCCGGGGGAACCGGCCTCGGCCTGGGCGAGAACGGAGCGGCGCCCCTCGTCCCGTGCCGCCGCGACGGCCGCGTCCAGGAGGCAACCACCCACACCGCACCGGCGCTCCGCCCGGTGTACGGCGATCTCCAACTCGGCGAGATGCTCCTGCCCTCCCTTGGTGAACAGCCGAAGGAAGGCGGATCCGACCGGCGCCCCCTCGTCGTCGGACGCGAGCCACGCCAGACGGCGGCTCGACGCGCTGGGCTGGGGGTCGGTGAGCGCGGTGATGCGGTGCGGCAAGGTGTCTCCGTCACGGTTGAGGTGCGGTGCGGGCTGCGGGGGGAAACCCGCAGACGCTAGCCGTGACGGAGAACGACCTGCAACAGCTTTTCGTACTTTGACGCGCCATGCGGTGGACGGTGGACACCTCGTGGAGCCCCGGTGCGCGGTGCGCCGCGATCTGTCCCGGTCAGCGGCGCCCTGCCTTCGACCGGTCCAGGGCCGTGACACCGAGCGCCGCGAGTCCGATCTGGATCAGCCACTCGATCCAGTCCACTCCGTTGGTGTCGGACACGTCGAACGCGTTGGCCAGCGCCGAACCGATGAGCGCGGCCACGATGCCGACCGCGATCGTCCACAGAATGCCGATGCGCTGACGGCCCGGAACAACGAGCCGGCCCAGCACACCGATGATGATGCCGATCACGATGGCACTGATGATGCCCGAGATCTCCATCTCAGCCCCTCTTCGCCCCTCTTCGTCATACTCCTTACCTCTACAAGTGCCCCGTCGGCGTGAGTGCAGTCCGGGCGGTTTTCCTCAGTCGACGCCGTTTCCGGTCCAGCCGGTGACTCCCAGCACCTCGCGCGCGATGTCGATCACCTCGCGGTCGTCCGTGACCACCCGTACGGTGTCCGCGGGCGCCCGTTCCTCCAGCAGGCGGGCCTTGTTCGCGCTGCCCCGCAGCTCCTGTTCCAGCTCGGAGCCCAGCTCCCGCCCCTTCAGCCGCTTGGCGGCGGTGGCGTCGGAGGCGGTCAGGAGCACCCGTACGAGCCGTACGTCCTCGCCCATCGCCCGCTCGAACATGCCCGCGGCCTCGGTCAGCACGCTCACGGTGTTCGTGTAGATGAGGCGCCGGTGGCCGAGCTCGGCGAAGTTCCCCCACACCGCCGCCAGATTGCGTTCGGTGATCGCTGCCCGGTGCGGATCGTCCTCCGGCGCCGGATGCACCTGCCCCATGAAGTCGCCCTCCAGCACGGCGTGGGCGACCTGCGCCCGCCGCAGCCGGGCCGAGACCTCCCAGCCCACTGTCGACTTCCCGACACCCGCGCGCCCACCGATGAGCAGAACCTCCGCATGATCCATGGGAGCAGCCTGCCAGCCAGGGGCGGGCTCCCGCGATCGAGAACCGCCCGAAGGGTTACGCGGCGCCACCGGTCAGGCTCCACGTCCGCAGGGTTATCGGCCGCCCCCGTGATGTCCGCAGGACGGGCTCGTCGTCGGTGAGCGTGAAGCCGGTGGACCGGGCGACGGCGATGCTGGCCGCGTTGTCCTCCTCGATGCACAGCACCACGCGCCGCGCCCCCGTGTGCCGCACGGCGTACTCGGAGAGGAGGCGGACGGCCCGGGAGGCAAGACCCCGGCCCCGGTGGGCGGCTCCCACGCCGTAGGCGATCTCGACGTCCCGCTCGTCGGCCTTGCTGCGGAACAGCAGCACCTCGCCCTGGGGCAGGACCCCGTCCGTGGTGATCGCGAGCTGCACCTTGCGTCCCTGCGCCCGGGCCTCCTGGGCCTCGGTGAGATAGACCTGCGCGGCCATCGTGTCGAAGGGCGAGGCCACCGGCGTCCAGCGGGCGATCTCCGGGTCGTCGTACAGCTCGACCAGGGCGGGGATGTCCTCCTCGGACCATTCGCGCAGGTGAATACCCTCTCCTTCGAGCCGCAGGTACGGAGGCGGGGCGAGTGTCAGCGGGCTGTCCATGAGGCGATCCTGCCTCGCGCGTGGACGGGCGGCCAAGGGCGCGTGAGCGTCGCTCACCGCACGACGGAGCGCTCCAGATCGGCCAGCCCCTGGTCGGGAGCGGTCGCGCGGCGCACGGCCTCGCGGATCACCGACACGGGATCGTCCTGGTGATAGATCCGCTCCGACGGCTCGATGCCGTCCAGGAACTCCTGATAGCGGACCGCGTACGCGAGATGCGCGAGAGGCTCGGCGACGGCCAGGGCACGGGCGGGATCGCTGTCCGGCACCTGCTCCAGCCACGCGTCCGCCCAGACGCGGGCGGCACCGGCGCGTACGTCCTCGGCAAGGAAGTCGTGCACGCGCAGCGCGTCCAGGACCGGGTTGCCCCAGTGGGCGTCGGCGAAGTCGACGACCACCGGCGGCCCGCCGTCGCTGCGCCAGTTGCCGGGGTGGAAGTCGCCGTGCACGACGGTGTCCGGCAGACCGCACTCGTCGAGCAGCCGCCAACGGTCCGTCAACTCCCGTGCCACGTCCAGCTCATGGGCGGTCAGCTCGCCGGAGACAGGGCCGTCGAGCAACTCCCGGACCCGCTCGGCGAAGACGGACGTATGACGGTCGGGCAGGCCCGCGGGCCGTTCCTCCGGCCGCAGGGCGAGGGCCGCCTGCGCCGCGACGAAGCGCCGCACTCCGGAGGCGGCGGTGTCCGCCGACGCCTTCCAGCAGTCCTCGCCGGGGATGTGCTCCATCAGAATGCGCCCGCCGGCCGAGCCGAGGACGGTCGGGACCAGGCCCGGATCGACGCGGGCGAACGCGGCGATGACCTCCGCCTCGTCCGAGGCGAAGTGCGGAGTGGCCTTGAGCCAGACCGGGCCCCGGTCGGTGGGCAGCCGGAAGAGCCCGGCCAGGTTCCAGGTGCGGCGCTGCTCCACCGGCCCGGTCACAGGCCGGCCCCTCCCTGCCAGCGTGCGGGTCGACCAGTCGAGCAGCTCCCGGAGTCCGTCGAGCCGCGCCCAGGGAGCCCGCAGCGGATCGAGTCCGTACAACATCCCTGGATCCGCCGGGAGTTGGAGCAGCATGCCTGGACGCTCCAACGCCTCGACGTGGTACGTCACATGGCCGTCGCGCCCGCCCTCCCCGCCGTCCACGGACAGCAGACGGACCACCAACACCCGTACTCCGAGCGCCTGTTGCAGACGCCGGACGACCGGCTCGACCTCGGACCACCACGGCACGTCGACGGAGAAGGGGCCGACGGCGCCGAGAAAGTCCTCACCCGACGTCACCCACGCACTGAAAGTTCGGCTCACCGCGACAGTCTGAGCGAGCCGCCCGGCCGCTGCCAGCGAATATCGCCGGGGTACCCCGGATGGCAGACGGCACCGGACGGGGATGGCGGACAGCCCCGGACGGTTGACATGCAGGTAATTGCCTGCATAACGTTGAGTGTGCGATCGGACGAGGAACAGCCAAGTGGGCCAGTGCCGGGCAGGGGCGCGGAGACGGACCGGGTCTTCAAGGCCCTGGCCGACGGGACGCGCAGACGGCTGCTCGACAGGCTGCACGAGCACAGCGGACAGACGCTGGGGGAGCTGTGCGAGCACATCGACATGACCCGCCAGTCGGTCACTCAGCACCTGGCCGTCCTGGAGGCGGCCAACCTGGTCAGCACGGTGCGGCGCGGGCGGGAAAAGCTGCACTACCTCAACCCCGTACCGCTCCACGAGATCCAGGAGCGTTGGATCGACAAGTTCGAGCGCCCGCGCCTGCGCGCGCTGAGCGCGGTCAAACGACGAGCCGAGGAAGACATGAGCGACAAGCCGACATTCGTGTACGTCACCTACATCGCCAGCACGCCCGAGAAGGTCTGGGACGCGCTCACCGACGCCGACCTGACCGCCTCGTACTGGGGTCACAGCAACGTTTCCGAGGACTGGCGCCCAGGATCCCGGTGGGAGCACCGGCGCATCGACGGATCGGGGATCGCCGACGTGGTCGGCACGGTCGTGGAGAGCGAGCGGCCCGCCCGGCTGGTGACCACCTGGGCCTCGCCCGAGGACGAGGGCCAGGAGGACAAGTACTCCAAGGTCACCTACGACATCCGGCCGCACGGCGGGATCGTCCGGCTCACCGTCACGCACGAGGACCTCGCCGACGGGACCGCGGTCAAGGAGGTGTCGGCCGGCTGGCCCGCCGTCCTGGCCAATCTGAAGTCGCTGCTGGAGACCGGCAGCCCGCTCCCGCAGGAGCCGTGGCTGGTGCCGTAGTGCCGACCGGCCCGGCGTGCGTCGGCCGGCCCGCGGTGTGGGCGCGCGGACCGGTCGACGGTCCTCATCGGCGCAGACGTCCTGCTACGTCTGTGATGTGCTCTTCGCGGACGTGGCCGCGCACAGGAACCCCAGCACCACGGCGAGAACGCCGATGATGATGTTGTTCAGCACGACGCCCGCGTCAGGGCTCTCGCCGACTATCCACGGCGAGATGATCATCCACGTACCCATGGCACACATGGCCCAGCTCAGGCCGTACATCCGGGTCGGGTTGGTGGTGAATCCGAGGGCCAGAACGCCTATTGCGATGCCCATGATGAGGTTGTGCGTCACGAGCGCGGGCTGGCTTGTCGTGTAGTGGAGTATCCACGGGGAGGTGGCGCAGTACAGACCGAGCAGGAACACCGGTCCGTCCACGAGCGCCACATCGCGACCACCGAGCATGCGGGCGTAGCGATCCCGCATTTCGGGCACATCAGGGTGGCTGGCTATGTCACCTCTGGTGTTCGAGACGTTGGCCATGACTCGACTCCTTTGTCTCTGCAGGCCTGACCGCGACTGTGCGGTATGCGGTAGACGCCGCGTATGTACATTCTGCTCTTATTTCTTCCTTATGTGTAGAGGTGGGCGGGTCGGAGGAGGCAGGAGTTGCGTAGTCCGCACGCAGACAGCGACGCAGCCGGTACAGCCCGCGTCGGGCGTGGCTCTTGACCGTCCCAAGCGGCCAGTCGGTGCGCTGGGCGATCTGGGCCTGGGTGAGGTCCTCGTAGAACGTCAGCCGCAGGACCCGCTGCTGGGCGGAGGGCAGCCTGGCCATCTCCCGCCGGATCAGGATCCGGTCGAGGACGGCTTCGGGCCCTTCGTCCACTGGATCGCCGAGTACCAGGACGGATCCCGCCCGGGCGATGAGCTCCGCGTGGCGCGTCCGGGCCGCCAGGGCGTCGGCGATCCTGCGTCTGGTGATGCCCACGATCCAGACCGCGACCGCGCCGCGTTCGGGCCGGTAACCGTGACGGCCGCGCCACACCCCCAGGAAGACCTGCTGGGTGACGTCCTCCGCCTCCCTCGTGTCGCCCAGCGCACGCCAGGCGAGCGTGTGGACCAGCGCGGACCACCTGCGGTGGGCGGCGGTCAGGCAGGCCTCGTCGCCGTCGGCCAGGCCGCGGGCCAATGCCTCGTCGGTGAGCGGCTCCTTCGAACGAACCCTTGAGGGTGTGTCACCCTCCGCCGTGACCACCGGCGGTTCGGGCATCGCATGTCCGGTCATGGCCATGGCTCCTCACGTCGTGCCCCGGTGCGGCCATCGTCGGAGCAGGGCCGTGAGGTGATCAATCCGCATCGATTCTGCGTCGTACAGTCGGCCCATGTACGAGCCGACGGGCGGTCGGAACCGCCCGGACGACACCCCTCCGAAAGCGGTCCAGGCGGCCGATACGGGCATGACGACCGGGGCAGTGGCCCGTCGGCTCGGGGTGTCGCCGACCACGCTGCGCTCGTGGGACCGTCGTTACGGCCTTGGCCCCGCCGTCCGCGCCGACGGGCGCCACCGCCGCTGGACGACCCGGGACGTCGCGATGCTGGAGGCGATGTGCCGGCTGACCTCCGCCGGGGTCCCGCCCGCCGACCAGCCGGTCCAGCCAGCCGCGCACCGCCCAGGCGAGGGGAAAGGAGTACCAGCCGTTGTCACCGCCGATGCCCTCGATCACCCGCCACAGGGCTTCGGACGGGGCGTCGACCGCCAGCTCGCGCCGGTCCGTGTAGAGGCTGCCGCCCGCCCAGTCGGGGTCGGTGGGCAGCGGGTCACTCGGGGCACCCGGTACCGAGGCGGACGACCAGCGCGTGGCGACTCGCGCCTCCCGGACGCGTCGCAGGGCCAGTCGCACCGACTCCTCGAAGCCGATCGGCCCGCCCGGCGGGTCGGGCACAAGGCGGGCGATGTCGTGCTCGTGGCAGACGACCTCGTGGCGCAGCGACTCGGTGAGCGGGCGCGCGATGGAGTTCGGTACGGGCGTGACCAGTCCGACCCAGTGACTGGAGAGCCGGGGCGTCAGCACCGGCACCGGCACGATCAGGCGGCGCGGCAGGCCCGCGACCGCCGCGTATCTGACCATCATCTCCCGGTACGTCAGGATCTCCGGGCCGCCGATGTCGAAGGCCCGGCTGACGTCGTCCGGCATCCGTGCGGCGCCCACCAGCGTGCGCAGCACGTCCCGTACCGCGATGGGCTGGATCCGCGTATGGACCCAGCTCGGGGTGACCATCACCGGCAGCCGCTCGGTGAGATAGCGCAGCATCTCGAAGGAGGCCGAACCCGAACCGATGATGACCGCCGCGCGCAGCACGGTCGTCGGCACCCCGGAGTCCAGCAGGACGCGGCCGACCTCGGCCCGGGACCGCAGATGCGGCGACAGCTCCTTCTCCGGCACCCCGGCGGGGGTGAGCCCGCCCAGATAGACGATCCGGCGTACGCCCGCCGCGCGGGCCCGCTCCCCGAAGGTGCGCGCCGCCCTGCGGTCGGTCTCCTCGAAGCCCTTGCCCGTGCCGAGCGCGTGCACCAGGTAGTAGGCGACGTCGATGTCCCGCATCGCCCCGGCGACGGACTCGGGGTCGGTGACGTCCCCGCGCACCACCTCGACGTCACCCGCCCACTCATGGTCGCGGAGAGCGCCGGGGGAGCGGGCCATGCAGCGCACCCGGTGGCCCGCGGCGAGGAGCTTCGGGACGAGCCGGCCGCCGATGTATCCCGTCGCGCCCGTCACCAGGCACCGCAGTCCGCCTTCGGAGACGTCACCGCTCATGAGTTCTCAGCCTTCCGTGTCGGTGTCCCCCCTCCCGATCACTTCCCTGGTGAAGGCCCCTTTGGATGCGCCGACCGGGCCACTGCGGCCATCCGGGTCGCGGGCGTCGGCACATGTTTTCGCAGATCGGGGGCAGACGACGTGCAGCAGAGTCGTTGGTGGATGCTGGAGGTGGCTGCCGTCATGGGCGCGAAGGTGCTGGAGCGGTTTCCCGCGGGAGCCCCGCGCGGATCGTGGCCCGCGGAGGAGTACGCGGCACGGCGTCGCGCCGAAGGACAGCCCGCGGCGGTCGTGATGGACCTGAAGTCGGACGCCTTCCTCGTGGTGGTCCCGGCGCGCGACGAGCACTGATCCCGCACGGGCGGGCGCCGCTCCGGGGCGAGCCGGACAGGCGCCGCGTCACGGCCGGCCGGTCACCGTTCCCCCGAGTGCAGCCGCCCGGTGCACGAAGGCCTCGTGCAGATCGTGGGCGGCCCGCGGCACCGAGTCCGCCTTGCGCCGCTGCAGCATCAACAGCACGCGCGTCGAGTCGTCGGCCAGCGGACGGCAGAGGATGGAGCCCTGCCGTTCCAGCGGATCGTCGATCACGCTGAAGTCGGGCAGCACCGTGGCCCCCAGCCCTTCCGCCACCATCAGTTTGCCCATCTCCGCACCGTCGGTGGAGTAGGAGAAGGACGGCTCGCGGTCGCCCAGCAGCCGGTGGACGTAGCGGTGCATCACATAGCCTGAGCGCATCGCGATGAGCGGTTCCGCGAGCAGGTCGGACACGGACACCACCGGGAGCGACGCCAGCGGACTGTCCGGCCGCACGCACACCACCGGCCGCCCGCGCAGCAGCTCCGTGGAGTCGAAGTCGGCGGCCACGTCGTCACCCTCCAGGTGATTCACCAGACCGAGGTCGAAGCCGCCCTCCAACAGGGTCCGGTGGATCTCCGACTGCTGGGCGCCGACGACCTCCACCTGCGTCGCCGGATGCGTGGCGCGGAACTCCCGTACGGCAGGAATGAGCAGCGGCACCGTCGCCGCGTTCACCGTGCCGACGCGCACCATGCGACTGATGCGGTGCTGCTCGCCCGCGGCGCCCCGCAGCCGGTCCACCGCATCGAGGACGTTGATGATGTGCGGCAGCAGCTCCCGCCCCTCCGCGCTCATCTTCGCGCCGGTCCGCTTGCGCTCCAGGAGGTCGACCCCGAGTTCCCGCTCCAGATTCCGCACGGTCTCGCTCAACGCGGGCTGGGAGAGGTGGAGTTCCTCGGCCGCGCGGCGCAGCGAACCGAGCCGGGTGACCGCCGTGATGTATTCCAGCTGCTCTATTCGCACCCCAGCAGAATGCGGTGCCCGCAACGCCCTGTTCAAGGGCTGCCCTGTCACGCCTTCGTGAAATTCGCCGGTCCGCGATGCGAGACCGATCGGGTATTCCTTGACGGTCAGGACCGACGGCTGCCACGATCGAGAACATGATGATGCGACTGGACCTCACGCGGCGACGCCACGTCGACCTCGCGCGTGTCTCCAGCGCCGCCTGTTGCTCCGTGGCCTGATCCACCGGATCCGCTGCGCCTCGCACCCCCTCTTCTTCCGACGCCCACGGCTGCCGTAAAGCCGTGAGTCGCTTTCCGCCGCCCGAATTCGGCAATGCACTGCCACCCGCCGAATTCGGCCTGCCTGAATTCCCCGCAACAGGAGTTCCGCATGCCTGCCGAAAACCCGTCCGCAGACCCCGTCCGCTTCGCCTACTGGGTGCCCAACGTCAGCGGCGGCCTGGTCACCAGCAAGATCGAGCAGCGCACCGACTGGGGCTACGAGTACAACCGCGAACTCGCCGTCCTGGCCGAGAACAACGGCTTCGACTACGCCCTCAGCCAGGTCCGCTACATGGCCAGCTACGGCGCCGAGTTCCAGCACGAGTCGACCAGCTTCAGCCTCGCCCTGCTGCTCGCCACCCAGCGTCTGAAGGTCATCGCCGCCGTCCACCCCGGCCTCTGGCACCCGGGCGTCCTCGCCAAACTCGGCGCCACCGCCGACCACCTGTCGAACGGCCGCTTCGCCGTCAACGTCGTCTCCGGCTGGTTCAAGGGCGAGTTCACCGCCCTCGGCGAGCCCTGGCTGGAGCACGACGAGCGCTACCGCCGCTCCGAGGAGTTCATCCAGGCCCTGCGTCAGATCTGGACCGAGGACCACACCGAACTCGCCGGTGACTTCTACCGGTTGCGCGACTTCTCCCTCAAGCCCAAGCCCCTCAACACCGTCGAGCGCCCCCACCCGGAGATCTTCCAGGGCGGCAACTCCACCGCCGCCCGCGCGATGGCCGGCCGGGTCTCCGACTGGTACTTCTCCAACGGCAAGGACTTCGACGGGGTCGTCGAACAGCTCGCGGACGTACGGGCATCAGCGGCCCAAGTGGGCCGTACGGCACCGAAGTTCGGCCTCAACGGCTTCCTGATCGCCCGTGACACCGAGGCCGAGGCCCGCGAGACCCTCCGCGAGATCGTCGCCCACGCCGACCGCGAGGCCGTCGAGGGATTCGGCGCCGCAGTGAAGCAGGCCGGACAATCCGCCGCGGACGGCAAGGGCATGTGGCAGGACTCCTCCTTCGAGGACCTCGTCCAGTACAACGACGGCTTCCGTACGGGGCTGATCGGCACCCCGGAGCAGATCGCCGAACGGATCGTCGCGTACAAGCGCCTCGGCGTCGACCTCCTGCTTCTCGGCTTCCTCCACTACCACGAGGAGGTCGAGTACTTCGGCCGCCGCGTGCTGCCGCTCGTACGCGAACTGGAAGCCCAACTCCCGGACACCGAGCCCGAGTCCGCACCCGTCCACGCCTGACCGCCCGTCCCCGGGCGCCTCCCGCGCGGAGGCATCCCCCGTCCCGAAAGAGTCTCAATGACGAAGTCAAGCCGCCTGCGTGACCGGCGGAGCGGAGGTGAACACCCGTCCGTCACGCAGCAGAGCCCACAACACACTCGCTCGTCGGCGGGCCAGGGCGATGACGGCCTGGACGTGTTTGCAGCCCTCGCCCCGCTTCTTGAGGTAGAAGTCCCGGTTCGGTCCCTCGCGGATGATGCTGGTCTGCGCGGACATGTAGAACACCCGTCGCAGGCGGCGGCTGTAGCGTTTGGGCCGGTGAAGGTTGCCGGTGCGCCGGCCGGAGTCACGCGGGACGGGCACCAGCCCGGCCGCCGACGCCAGGTGGCCGGCGTCGGCGTAGGCCGACAAGTCGCCGGCGGACACGACGAACTCGGCCCCGAGTATCGGGCCCATCCCGGGCAGGGATTCGATGATCTCCGCCTGCGGGTGACCGCGGAACGTGTCGCGGATCTGCTTGTCGATCCGCTTGAGCCGGTCGTCCAGGGCCAGGATCTGCCCGGCCAGGTCGGCCACGATCTGCGCGGCGACGTCCTCGCCGGGCAGCGCGGTCTGCTGGGCTTGTGCCGCCTCCAGTGCGGTCGCGGCGACCTCGTCGGCGCTGCGCACGCTGCGGTTGGCCAGCCAGGCTGTCAGCCTCGCCCGGCCGCGGCGGCGGATGGCGGCCGGGGTCTGGTAACCCGTCAGCAGGACCAGCGCGCCTTTGTGCGAGCTGTAGTCGAAGGCCCGCTCCAGCGCGGGGAAGACGCCGGTCAGCACATCGCGCAGGCGGTTGATCATCCGCACGCGGTCGGCCACCAGGTCGGAGCGGTGGGCGGTCAGCAGCGCGAGGTCGGCGGCCAGCTGGGCGGGCACGTCGATGGCGGTGAAGTCGTTGCGGTGGCGGGCGGTCTCGGCGATGACGTAGGCGTCGCGGGCGTCGGTCTTCGCCTCACCCCGGTAGGCACCCGACATGCGGTTGACCGTGCGGCCAGGCACGTAGACGGCCCGCTGGCCGTGGGCCGCGAGCAGGGCCAACAGCAGAGCCGAGGACGTGCCGGAGATGTCCACCGCCCAGTGAACCTCGTCCGCCAGATCGAGGATCTCGCCGAGCGCGGCCAGGATCGCCGACTCGTCGTTGTCGATCTTCTTCGACCACAACGTGGCGCCGGTCTCATCGACCACAGCCGCCCAGTGGTGGCCCTTGCCCGCGTCGACACCGGCCCAGAGCTGGGCCCTCCGCTTGCTCACTCGCCCTCCTCGCGCCGTTCGGCATGCCGTCGGCCCGAGGAACACCCCGCTGTCATCTCCGTAATCAGCGACCGCACGAAGCGCGCACATCTCAATCAGCAGCCAGGGCGCCCCGGAGAGCCGGGCGGCCACTCCTTCGAAGCCACTGAAGGCAAGAACCCATAAGCCACACCCGGCCCTCCCGGGCCGCCTAACAACTTACGGAGAAACCCATGGCCACCGTCCTGTCCGTCTCCGGCAGCCCCTCCGCCTCCTCCCGCACCAACCGACTCCTGCGCCACCTGGACAACCGGCTGACCGCGCAGGGTCACGAGGTGATCCCGCTCGACGTCCGTACGATCCCCGCCGAGGCCCTGCTCGGCGCCGACTTCAGGCATCCGGCGATCGTCGAGGCCACCGCGCTCTTCGCCCGCGTCGACGGCATCGTCATCGGCACCCCCGTCTACAAGGCCGCCTACTCCGGCGTCCTCAAGGCGCTGCTCGACCTGCTTCCGCAGTACGCCCTCACCGGCAAGACCGTGCTGCCCCTGGCGACCGGGGGCACCACCGCGCACGTGCTGGCCATCGACTACGCCCTGCGCCCGGTGCTCAGCTCCATGGGCGCCCGGCACATCGTCCAGGGCTGGTTCACCCTCGACAAGGACATCGCGGTGGGCGAGGACGGCGGACTCACGGTGGCACCCGCGGCCGCCGAGGCGCTGACCCAGGTGCTCGACCAGTTCTCCGAGGCCCTGGGCCGTACGCCGGTCCTGGCCGCGGCGAGCTGACCGTGTCCGCACAGGCCTCTACCCAGGTCTCCGCGCAGACCTCCGTCCGGGGCGCCGCCAAGCTCATCGCCGACGATGCTGAGGCCCTGACCGTCGCCGCCGCACTGGCCGACGAGTTCCGGGCCGGGGCTTCCCGGCGGGACGCCGAACGCGGGCTCCCCCGGGAGGAGTTGGACCGGCTCTCCGACTCCGGCCTGCTCGCCGTCACCGTGCCCGCCGAGCACGGTGGCGCCGACGTACGGCAGGAGACTCTCGCCGAGATCTTCCGGCTCCTCGCCTCGGCCGACGCCAGCTTCGCCCAGATCCCGCAGAGCCACTTCGTCTATGTCAATGTGATCCGCCGTCAGGGGACCCCGGAGCAGCGGACGTTCTTCTTCGGCGAGGTGCTGGCCGGGCGCCGCTTCGGCAACGCCCAGTCGGAGGCCGGCACGAAGCACGTCCAGGACATCCGCACCCGATTGGAGCCGGCCTCGGACGGTTCGTACGTCCTCACCGGCGTCAAGCACTACTCCACGGGCGCCCTCTTCGCCGACTGGATTCCGGTCCTCGCCCGCGCCGAGGACGACAACCTGCACGTCGCGTACGTACCCCGGGACGCCGAAGGCCTCACGGTCGTCGACGACTGGGACGGCATGGGCCAGCGCACCACCGCCAGCGGCACCGTCAGGCTCGACGCCGTACCCGTGCCCCCCGACCGGGTCCTCCCGCACCACCTCACCTTCCGGGGCCCCCAACTCCACGGCGCAGTGGCCCAGTTGCTGCACGCCGCCATCGACGCCGGGATCGCGGCGGGCGCACTCGCCGAGGCCGCGGAGTTCGTCCGCACGAAGAGCCGACCGTGGTTCGAGAGCGGTGTCGAGACCGCCGTCGAGGATCCGCTGCTCATCCAGCGCTTCGGGGAGCTGGCCATTCAGGTGCGGGCCACCGAGGCGCTGCTCGGCGCGGCGGCCCGGGCGGTCGACACGGCCCGCGCCGACCTGACGGAGGCGTCGGCGGCCGAGGCGTCCATCGCCGTGGCCGCGGCGAAGGCTCACGCCGCGAGCACCGCCGTCGAGGTGTCGGGCGCGCTCTTCGAGGTGTCCGGCACCCGGTCCGCCCTCAACTCCCTCAATCTGCACCGGCATTGGCGCGACGCCCGCACCCACACACTGCACGACCCGGCCCGCTGGAAGATCCAGCACATCGGCCGGTATGTACTGAACGGCACGTTGCCCCCACGGCACGGACTCCTCTGAGACCGGACTCTTCCGAGACCGGACTCTTCCGAGACCCGGAAAAGCGCCCAGGCACCCCACCAGCATCCCCCGATCGGAGAACGGACCCGTGTCCCTCACCTTCCACTGGTTCCTGCCCACCAACGGCGACAGCCGTCATGTCGTCGGCGGCGGCCACGGCACCCCGGCCACGGTGTCCGGCCGGGACCGGCCGCCGACGGTCGCCTATCTCAGCCAGATCGCCCGCGCCGCCGAGGACCTGGGCTTCGTCGGCGCGCTCACGCCCACCGGCGCCTGGTGCGAGGACGCCTGGCTGACCACCGCGATGGTCAGCCAGAACACCGAGCGGCTGAAGTTCCTGGTCGCCTTCCGGCCGGGCTTCGTTTCCCCGACGCTCGCCGCGCAGATGGCGTCGACCTTCCAGCGCCAGTCCGGCGGACGGCTCCTCCTCAACGTCGTCACCGGCGGCGAGAGCCACGAGCAGCGCGCCTACGGCGACTTCCTCGACAAGGACGCCCGCTACCGCCGTACCGGCGAGTTCCTGCAGATCGTCCGGGACCTGTGGGAGGGCAAGACCGTCGACCTGTCCGGCGAGTTCCTCCAGGTCGAGGACGCCAAGCTCGCCCGTGTGCCCGACCCGGTCCCCGAGGTCTACTTCGGCGGATCCTCGCCCATCGCGGGCGAGGTCGCGGCCAAGCACGTGGACGTGTACCTCACGTGGGGCGAACCGCCCGCGCAGGTCGCCGAGAAGGTCGCGTGGGTCCGCGCGCTGGCGGAGAAGGAGGGGCGCAGCGTCCGGTTCGGCATCCGCCTGCACGTCATCACCCGGGACACCTCCGAGCAGGCCTGGGCCGAGGCGGACCGGCTGCTGGCCGGTTTCGACCCGGAGACCGTGAAGTCCGTACAGGCCGGTCTCGCCCGCAGCGAGTCCGAGGGCCAGCAGCGGATGCTCGCCCTGCACGGCGGCGGCAACCGCGACGGCCTGGAGATCCATCCCAACCTCTGGGCCGGCATCGGACTCGTGCGCGGCGGCGCGGGCACCGCCCTGGTCGGCAGCCACGACGAGGTCGCCGAGCGCATCGCCGAGTACCACCGCCTCGGCATCGACGAGTTCGTGCTCTCCGGCTATCCGCACCTGGAGGAGGCGTACTGGTTCGGCGAGGGCGTCCTGCCCCGGCTCGCCGCGCAGGGCCTGTGGCGGCACCCGTTCGCCGAGCGTCCGGCCCCCGCGGCGCAGGTGCCGTTCGCGAGCTGAGGATCCGGGGGCGCAGTCGTTACCCGGCGCCCCCGGAATGCCGCCGCCCTCGCCCCGCCCCGCGGAAAATGGCTGTACGCGGCCGCCTCCCGGGTGATGACCTTGTGCGAGCCGCCCGGCTCGCACAAGGGAACTCACACAGGTAAGGGGGACGGCTGTGACGACCTCGAACATCCTGCTGTCCGGCATCGTCGGCTCCACCGCCTACGGTCTTGCACACGAGGGCTCGGACGTGGACCGCCTCGGCATGTTCGCCGCCCCCACCGATGACCTCCACGGCCTGCACCCGCCGAAGGAGTCCCACGTCACGACCAAGCCCGACAGCACGCTCCACGAAGCGGCCAAGTGGTGCCGACTCGCCCTGCGCGGCAATCCGACGGTCACCGAACTGGTGTGGCTGCCCGACGAGTTGTACGAGGTCCGTACGCCGCTGGGCGACGAGCTCATCGGCATCCGCACCACGTTGCTGTCCGCGAAGCGTGTCCGCGACGCCTATCTCGGTTACGCCACCCAGCAGTTCAAGCGCCTCTACGACCGCGGCGACAGCTCCTTCTCCGCGGACACCCGCAAGCGGACCGCAAAACACGCCCGACATCTGCGCCGCCTGTGCCACCAGGGCTTCGAGCTGTACGCCACCGGCCGAGTGAGTATCCGTGTCGAGAACCCGGAGGAGTACCACCGCTTCGGCGAACAGGTGGCAGCCGACGCCATGGCCGCGCTGCCCCTGCTCAAGCGGTACGAGGCGGCCTTCGACGAGACCCGGAGCGCCCTGCCGGAACAGCCCGACGAGGCTCCCGTCGAGGCGTGGCTGCGCCGCGTTCGCGCCCACTACTACACGCCGGCGGGTGTGCCGGGGCGGTGACCGAAAAAATCTCCCGTGGATGTCGTGGCGTGTGTCGATCCGGCGGTTCCCCCTTCGTGTAGTCAGTGAGAGACCACCAAGGAGGACACGTCATGAAGCACTACCTGTTGAGCGTGATGCAGCCGGTGGGGGAGCCGCCCGAGCCCGAGGTCCTGGAAGGGATCATGCACAACCTCGAGGTCTTCCACGCCGAGCTGAAGGAGGCCGGCGCCTGGGTGTTCGCCGGGGGACTGCACGGGCCCGAGACGGCCACCGTGCTGCGGGCCGACAAGGGGGACGTACTGATCACCGACGGCCCGTACACCGAGAGCAAGGAGTACCTCGGCGGGATCTGTCTCATCAAGGCACCCGACCTCGACGCGGCGCTCGAATGGGGCCGCAAGGCGACGGTCGCGACCACGCTCCCCATCGAGGTGCGGCCCTTCATGGGCGAGGCCGAGGGCTGAGGGCAGGGGAGTGAGGACTGAGGACCGATGACCTCGACGGCCGGCATCGAGGCCGTCTTCCGTGCGGAGTACGGCCGCGCGGTCGCCGTCCTCGTCCGCTTCCTCGGCGACATCGACCTCGCCGAGGAAGCGGTCCAGGACGCGTTCGCCACGGCGGTGCGGAAGTGGCCGGAGACGGGGATCCCGCCGAGCCCGGCCGGGTGGATCATCACCACCGCCCGGAACCGGGCCGTGGACCGGCTGCGCCGCGAGTCCACGCGTGAGGCCCGGCACGCCGAGGCGGCCCAGCTGTACGCCCCCGACGCACCGCCCGAGGAGGGCCCCGTGCGCGACGACCGGCTCCGTCTGATCTTCACCTGCTGCCACCCCGCGCTCGCCACCCGGGCCCAGGTCGCCCTCACCCTGCGACTCCTCGGCGGGCTCACCACGCCACAGATCGCGCGCGCCTTTCTCGTACCCGAGCCCACCATGGCCCAGCGCCTGGTCAGGGCCAAGGCCAAGATCCGCGACGCCCGTATCCCGTACCGCGTCCCGCGAGACGCCGACCTCCCGGAACGGGTCAGGGGAGTGCTGGCCGTCGTCTACCTCATCTTCAACGAGGGATACGGGGGCCGGGAGGACCTGTGCGCGGAGGCCGTACGGCTCGGCCGTGTCCTCGCCGAGCTGATGCCGGACGAGCCTGAGGTCCTCGGGCTGCTCGCGCTGATGCTCCTGATCGAGGCACGCCGTCCGGCCCGGGAGACCCCCGACGGAGACCTGGTCCTCCTCTCCGACCAGGACCGCCGCCTCTGGGACCGTGACCTGATCGCCGAGGGACAGTCCCTCGTGCGCCGCTGCCTGCGCCGCAACCAGCCCGGCCCCTACCAGATCCAGGCCGCGATCAACGCCGTCCACAGCGACGCGCCCATCGCGGCCGCCACCGACTGGGGTCAGATCCTCGCGCTCTACGACCAGTTGATGGTTCTCGCCCCGAGCCCGGTCGTCGCCCTCAACCGCGCGGTGGCGGTCGCCGAGACCGAGGGCCCGCGCACGGCCCTCGCCCTCGTCGACGCCCTCGATCTCGACGGCTACCACGCCTTCCACGCCGTACGGGCCGAGCTGCTGCGGCGCACCGGGCGGCCGACGGAAGCGGCGGCGGCGTACGAAGCGGCCATCGCACTCACCGAGAACCCGGCCGAGCGCGCCCCCCTGGAGCGCCGCAGGACGGAACTCCAGGGGGAGTAGCCCTGGGAGTTCCAGGCGGCGTGAACCCGGCGTGAACCGCTACACGCTCAGCGCCTCGCGCACCGACCGCTCCGCCTCCTGCCCGCCCTCGCCGAACGACGTGACCCGGCCGGCCTCCAGGACGTAGTACCGCTGCGCCGCCCGCATCGCGAAGCCGACGTGCTGCTCGACGAGGAGCACCGAGAGCCCGCCGCGGGCGGCCAGCGCGAGGATCGTCTCCTCGATCTCGGCCACGACGGAGGGCTGGATGCCCTCGGTCGGCTCGTCTAGCAGGAGAATCCGAGGATCCGTCACCAGGGCCCGGGCGATGGCCAGTTGCTGCCGCTGGCCACCGGAGAGCAGCCCCGCCCGCCGCCCCGACAGAGTCCTCAGCGCGGGGAACAGGTCCAGAGCCTCGTCGATCGCCGCCCTGCCGCGCCTGCGGCCGTCCGCGACGAGCTGGAGGTTCTCGGCCGTCGTGAGATGGGGGAAGGCCTGCTGGCCCTGCGGCACGTACGCCATGCCGCGCGCCACGCGCTCGTGGGGCTTGCGCCGGCCGATGTCCTCGCCGTCGAGACGGATCGCACCGCTCGACGGAGTGAGGAGCCCCACGGCCGCCCGCAACAGCGTGCTCTTGCCCGCGCCGTTGTGCCCGAGCACCGCGGCGACGCCGTCGTCCGGCACCTCCACGGAGACTCCGTGCAGGACCAGGCTGCGGTGGTAGCCGACCCGGATGTCGTCGATCTCCAGCTTCATGTCGGCCTCACGCCTCCTGTACGGCCGCACTCGGCGCGGCGGCGCCACTCGCGGGCTCGGGCTCTTCAGGCAGCATCAACTCGGCGTCCTGGACCGCCGCGTGTCCGAGGTACACCTCCTGCACCTTGGGGTCGGCCTGAACCTCGGCGACCGTTCCCTCGCTCAGCACCTTGCCTGCGTGCAGCACACTGACGCTGCGCGCGAAGGACCGCATGAAGTCCATGTCGTGCTCGATGACGACCACGGTCCGCTCCTCGCTGATGCGCTCCAACAGCTCACCCGTGGCCTGCCGTTCGTCGTGGCTCATCCCGGCGACCGGCTCGTCGAGCAGCAGCAGCCGTACGTCCTGCACGAGCAGCATGCCGATCTCCAGCCACTGCTTCTGCCCGTGGGCGAGCGTCCCGGCCGGGGAGTCGGCCAGCTCCGCGAGCCCGACCGTCTCCAGCGCACGCGCGACGGGCTCCGGCACGCCCTTGCGGCGCCGCAGCATCGTCAGCATGCCGCGTCCGGCACCGGCCGCGATGTCCAGATTCTGAAGGACCGTCAACTCCTCGAAGACGGTGGCCGTTTGGAACGTACGGCCGATCCCCGACCGGGCGATGGTGTGCACGCTCCGCCCCAGCAGCTCCGTGCCGCCGAAGAGCACGGAGCCTTCGGCCTTCACGAGGCCCGTGACGGCGTCGACGAGCGTGGTCTTGCCCGCGCCGTTGGGTCCGATCAGGAAGCGCAGATCGCCCGGCCGCACGTCGAGGTCCACCCCGTCGACGGCCGTGAACCCGTCGAAGGACACCCGCAGTCGGCGTATCTCAAGGCCCGAGAGTTCACTCATGCTGCTTCTCCAAGAGCACTCATGCTGCTTCTCCAAGAGGAAGGGCAGGCGTCTTTTCCCCGGTCCCGTCGCCGGCCGCGTCGCCGGTCTCGCGCGAGGACCTGCGCCGCCGTACGATCCCCACCAGCGAGGCGAGACCACCCGGCAGGAACGCGAGGGCCACGATGAACAGCAGCCCCTGGAAGTAGGTCCAGGCGGCCGGGAACTCCTCCGACAGCGCCGTCTTCGCCCACGCCACGCCGACCGCGCCGAGCACCGCGCCGACCAGGCTCGCCCGGCCGCCGACCGCGGCACCGATGACGAACTCGATCGACGGCACGATGCCGATCATCGCGGGGGAGATGATGCCGACCGCGGGCACGAACAGCGCGCCCGCGAGCCCTGCCATGCCGGCCGCCACGACGTACGCGACGAGTTTCACGTTCGCCGGGTTGTACCCGAGGAAGCGCACGCGCTCCTCCGAGTCCCGTACGGCGACGAGGAGTTCGCCGTATCGGCTGTGGATCAGCTGCCGGGCGAGGGCGATCAGCAGCAACAGCGCGGCGGCGATGATGAAGTACACCATCCGCTGGTTGACCGGGTCGTTGAGGTCGTAGCCGAAGAAGCCCTGGATGTCGGTGAGTCCGTTGGTGCCGCCGGTCGTGGCCTGCTGGCCGATCAGCCAGATGGCGAAGGCCGCGGCGAGCGCCTGGCTGAGGATCGCGAAGTACGCGCCCTTGACCCGGCGGCGGAAGATGAACGAGCCGAGGATCGCGGCGACGGCCATCGGCAGCAGCACGGTCGCGGCGAGCGCGAAGAGCGGGTTCTCGAACGGCCGCCACCACCAGGGGAGTTCGGTGGCCGTGCCGTACAGCTGCATGAAGTCGGGAAGGTTGCCCGGACCCGCGTCGGCGATCTTCAGATGCATCGCCATGGCGTAGCCGCCGAGCCCGAAGAAGACGCCCTGCCCGAGGGTGAGCAGTCCGCCGCGGCCCCAGGCCAGGCAGATGCCGACGGCGACCATCGCGGTGCACAGGTACTTGGCGAGCAGCCCGAGCCGGAAGTCGGACAGGGCCAGCGGGGCTACGGCGAACAGGGCGAGCGCGGCCGCGGCGAATCCGGCCCAGGCGCGCGCCGACCGGCCTTTGAGCAGGGGCAGCAGGGTCATACGAGACTCCTCGTACGCAGCGTGTACAGCCCCTGGGGCCGCCACTGGAGGAACGCGACGATGGCCACGAGGACGAGCACCTTCGCGACGCTGACGGTGGTGGAGTATTCGAGGACGGACTGCAGGACACCGAGGACGAAGGCGACGATGACCGTTCCCTTGAGCTGTCCGATGCCGCCGACGACGATCACCAGGAACGCGTCGATGATGATGTTGGTGCCCATCGTCGGACCGATCGGACCGACCAGGGTCAGCGCGACGCCCGCGACGCCCGCGAGGCCGGACCCGATGAAGAACGCGGTCCGGTCCACGCGCGAGGTGGAGATGCCGGACACCTCGGCGAGATCCCGGTTCTGCACGACCCCGCGGATCCGGCGGCCGAGCGGGGTCAGCCGCAGGGTCAGCGACAGCGCGACCACGGCCGCGATCGCCAACCCCAGAATGAACAAACGGCTGTTGGCGAAGGTCAGCGGATCGTCGCCGCCGATGACGGTGATGTTCCCGGTGAGCAGGTCGGGCGCGCGGGTCTGCACGTTCGGCGCGCCGAAGATGTCCCGGGCCGCCTGCTGGAGCATCAGCGAGACACCCCAGGTGACGAGCAGCGTGTCGAGCGGCCGCAGATACAGCCGGCGGATGAGCACCCACTCGAGCAGCGCGCCGAGTGCACCGGCGACCAGAAACGCGACCGGCAGCGCGACGAGCAGCGAGAGGCCCGCGCTGGAGATGGACTTCTGGAGGACGTACGTGGTGTAGGCGCCGGCCATGATGAACTCGCCGTGGGCCATGTTGATGACGTTCATCTGGCCGAAGGTGAGCGAGAGACCGAGCGCGATGAGCAGCAGGACGGCACCGATGCTGATACCGGTGAAGGTCTGACCGAGGATCACGGTCATGCGGCGGCTCCGGGGAGGCGGGACGCGGGACCGGCCCTCTCTTCAGAGGGCCGGCTCCTGCGTGACGGTCGGTCAGGAGAGGCCGGAGGCCCAGGAGTAGCCCTTCAGGTACGGGTCCGGCTTGATCGCCTTGCCGGAGTCCCACACCTGCTCGATCAGCCCGTCGGTGCCGATCTTCCCGATCCGGGCGGTCTTGTAGATGTGCTGGCTCGCGCCGTCCACGGTGACCTCGCCCTCGGGAGCGTCGAAGGTGATGCCGTCGGAGGCCGCCTTCACCTTCTCCGGGTCGAAGGACTTGGCCTTCTCGACCATCGCCTTCCACAGGTAGACCGAGGTGTACGCGGCCTCCATCGGGTCACTGGTCGGCTTGTCCTGGCCGTACTTGGCCTTGTAGGCCTTCACGAACTTGGTGTTCGCCTCGCCCGCGGTCGTCTGGTAGTAGTTCCAGGCCGTCAACTGGCCCGCCAGATACTGCGATCCGATCGACTTGACCTCTTCCTCGGCGATCGACACCGAGACCACCGGCATGCTCTTGGCGGTCAGGCCGGCCGACTTGTACTCTTTGAAGAAGGCCACGTTCGAGTCGCCGTTGAGGGTGTTGAAGACCGCATCGGCCTTCGACGCCTTCACCTTGTTGGCGATGGTGCTGAACTCGGTGGAACCCAGCGGCGCGTAGTCCTCGCCGAGCACCTTCATGCCATTGGCCTTCGCGTACGCCTTGATGATCTTGTTGGCGGTGCGCGGGAAGACATAGTCGCTGCCCACGAGGTAAATGCTCTTCTTGCCCTGGCTCTTGAGGTAGTCGAGCGCCGGGACGATCTGCTGGTTGGTGGTGGCACCCGTGTAGAAGATGTACGGGGACTCCTCAAGTCCCTCGTACTGCACGGGATAGAACAGCAGGGACTTGTTCTTCTCGAAGACGGGCTTCACGGCCTTGCGGCTCGCGGAGGTCCAGCAGCCGAAGGTGGCCGTGACCCGGTCCTCCTTGATGAGCTTGTTCGCCTTCTCGGCGAACGTCGGCCAGTCGGAGGCGCCGTCCTCGCTGATCGGCCTGACCTTCTTGCCGAGCACTCCGCCCGAGGCGTTGATCTCGTCGATCGCCAGCTTCAGCGAGTCGCGTACGGTCACCTCGCTGATCGCCATGGTGCCGGAGAGCGAGTTGAGCAGGCCGACCTTGACGGTGTCGCCGCTCGTGTCGGCCTTGGCGGCCGCGTCGGACGAGCCGCCCGCCGAGTCGGTCTTGGCGCCGCACGCGGAGAGCACGACGACGGCGGTGAGCGCGGCGGCGCCCGCCATCACCCGGCGTCGGGAAGGACCGGACCCCTTGAAACCCTTGAAACGACTGGAACCGCTGGAACCGCTGGACAAAAGAACCCCCTCGGGCTGGGAGGACAACCTCCTCCTGAAGTGCGGTCCACAGCCTCAAGTCACCCTGTTTCCAGGGTGTTTCGCGGTACTTTCCCGGCGGTATCTTCCGGCTCTCACCGGGAAACAAAAAATGCCCGGGGCGGAATTCTTCGCATGAATTCACAGTTCGCCCGAGGCATTCTAATTACTTCCTGCGGGAAGTATCTTCGCGGATGCGCGGACATGTCAAGGCCGGGTTTCGTGAAGATCCAGCTGGGCCACGACGTCGAAGTCCACACCGTCCGCCCGCGCGAGGTAGATGCGCTGGCGGACATGGCTGCCGCGCAGATGGAGCAGCCCGCGCGGCCCCTCGTACGAGACGGTGTCCGCCGCCGCGCCGATCGCGGATACGTCGAGGGTCCTGGCGCGGTCGATGAGCGCGGCCAGCAACAGGACCCCCTCGTAACACGATTCGCCGAGACTGCCGAGAACCGGTGCCTCGACTCCGTACCGTCCCGCGTACTGGCCGTGGAAGTCGAGGGTGTCCTGATTGGCGAGAGAAGCGAAGAAACCCGCCGTGCTGTAGAGGCCGGTGGTGGCCGTGGGGCCGCTCGCCATCAGCATGTTCTCGTCCATCAGGGTGCTGAGCCGAAGACACCGCTCGTCGAGGCCGGACGCGGCGAACGCCCGGTTGAACCGGACCGCGTCGCTGCCCACGAGCAGCATCAGCACGCCGTCCGCCTCCGAACGCTCGATCCGTCGCAGCACCCCGTCGAAGTCGTGTGTGCCGAGCGGCAGATAGGCGGCCTCCGCGCAGATACCGCCGCCCGACTCGCGCGCGTATCGGTGCGCCGCACGGGCCGTACGGCGGGGCCACACATAGTCGTTGCCCACGACGAACCACCGGCGCACCCGGTGCTCACGGGCCAACAGGCTCATGGCGGGCCGCAGTTGGTCGTTCGGGGTCTCACTCGTCAGGAACACACCGGCCGTGTCCTCGCCGCCCTCGTACAGCGCCGTATACACGTAGGGCACTCGGTGGGCGATCCGCGGCGCCAGCTTCTGGCGTACGGAGGAGATGTGCCAGCCGGTGACGCCCTGCACGATGCCGAGGTCGACCAGGGCCTCGACGTTCTCGGCGATGCGGTGCGGCTCGGCGCCGCCGTCGACCGGCAGCAGCCGCAACTCCTTGCCCAGTACCCCGCCCGAGCGGTTGACCTCCTCCACGGCAAGGCGGGCGCACAACTCGCACGTGGGCCCGAAGATCCCCGCGGCGCCCTGCATGGGAAAGACCAGCGCCACGCTGACGACCGAGTCGTCGGCCGTGAACCAGTCGAGCGGAGGCGGGTCGAGCCGGACCATGGGGGCATGATTCCGGGAACACCCGGTGAACTCCAATCCGTCTCGGGGTACGGTCCGCGCCCGGGGCGGCAGGACCCTGTACTCGATGGGTGTGCGGCGGCCGGACCCTGGCATGCGGTGCGCGCGTGCGGCGGCAGATGTGGGAGATCCTTGTGGGAAGCGGGACTTGTACGATGTGCTGACCCCCGGGAGCGAGGAGAAGGATGCCGACCCCACCTCCGCGTCGGTCTCAGGACCTCATGCACCTCTTGACGCGGGCCGAACGACTGGCGGCGCGCCGGCTCCAGGCTGCCCTGGACGAACACGGCTGCTCGCTCGACGCCTGGCGTGTGCTCTCCCTGCTCTCCGACGGTGAGGGGCACCCGATGGCGGCGGTCGCCGAAGCGGCTTTCCTGCCGCCCCCCACCCTCACCAAACTGGTCGACCAGCTCGTCGACCAGAACCTCGTCTACCGACGCGTCGACCCCCTGGACCGGCGCCGCATCCTCGCCCACCTCACTCCGCGCGGCGAGGACCACTGGCGGCGCGTCGACCGCGAGGTCCGCGCCCAGTGGCCCGTCCTGAGCGACGGCGACGACGAACTGCTGCGGGGGCTCCTGCACCGGCTGGCGGACACGCTCGACGGGGCGGCGGCCGAGTCCTCCGTGTAGGTGTCGGCCGCCGGGGGGCCTCGCCGCGAGCCGCCGTTGCGCCCTCGGTGTGATCTGTGACGCTCATGGCCGTTTGCTGCGCGTGGTGCGGAATCATGATGCCGTATAAATGGTTGGCATATACATCGAGCTTGCCGCTCGACCCCACCGCACGCGGGCCACCGGCCCACTCCGACCAGCGAGGCACCGTGAACCAGCCCACCCCCGAGCAGCCCGCCGATGTCGTGGCCCGGCTGCGCGCCACCTTCCGCTCCGGCCGCACCAAGCCCGTCGTGTGGCGCACCACCCAGCTGCGCCGCCTGCGCGAGCTGCTCACCACGCACGGCGAGGGCCTGGCCGCGGCCCTCCACGCCGACCTGGGCAAGAGCTCCACCGAGGCGTTCCGTACGGAGATCGACTTCGTCGTGCGGGAGATCGACCACACCCTGGAGCACCTCGGCGAGTGGCTGCGCCCCGAGTCCGCCCCCGTCCCCGCGCACCTCGGCGAGGACGCCACGGCCTGGACGCAGTACGACCCCCTCGGCGTCGTCCTGGTGATCGCGCCCTGGAACTACCCGGCGCAGCTCCTGCTCGCGCCGATGCTCGGTGCGCTCGCCGCCGGCAACGCGGTCGTCGTCAAGCCCAGCGAGCTGGCTCCGGCCACCTCGGCCTTCCTCGCCCGGTGGCTGCCGGAGTACCTGGACACCGACGCGATCGCCGTCGTCGAGGGCGGCATCCCCGAGACCACGGCCCTGCTCGCCGAGCGTTTCGACCACATCTTCTACACCGGCAACGGCACCGTCGGCCGCATCGTCATGACCGCCGCCGCCCAGCACCTCACCCCGGTCACCCTGGAACTGGGCGGCAAGTCCCCGGCGTTCGTCGACCGGGACGCCGACCTGACCGTCGTCGCCGACCGCCTCGCCCGCGGCAAGTTCCTCAACGCCGGACAGACCTGCGTCGCCCCCGACTACGTACTCACCGACCCGGAGACGGCCCGCGCCCTGGAACCGGCTCTGGCCAAGGCCGTCGAGGGCCTGTACGGAACCGACGCCGCCACCTCCACCGAGTACGGCCGGATCATCAACGAGCGGCACTTCGACCGCCTCAGTGGACTGCTCGACTCCGGTCGTGTCGTGGTCGGCGGTGACAGCGACCGCGCCACCAAGTACATCGCGCCGACCGTTCTGGCCGACGTGGACCCCGATTCGCCGGTCATGGGCGAGGAGATCTTCGGCCCGGTCCTGCCGATCGTGACCGTGCCGGGGCTCGACGAGGCCGTCGAGTTCATCAACGACCGGGACAAGCCACTGGCTCTGTACGTCTTCACCGAGTCCGACGTCACCCGCGAGCGGCTCGCTGCCGAAACGTCTTCCGGCGGCCTCGGCTTCGGTCTGCCGCTCGCCCATCTCACCGTCTCCGACCTGCCGTTCGGCGGTGTCGGCGAGAGCGGCATGGGCAACTATCACGGTCGCTACTCCATCGAGACGTTCAGTCACCGCAAGGCGGTTCTGGAGAAGCCGCTGGGCTGAATCGGAGCGGCCGCGGGGCGGGTTGACTGGTCTACACCCTTGACTGGTCCAGACCAAGGGAGTTGAGTGTGCCTCCACACCCCCCACCACGGCCGCCCCGTACGCCGTGGCCGGTCACACCGGCCTGCGCGCACAAGGTTCCGCTCCGCTGTGCCCGCGTACGGGCGCGGCCGTGCTCCGTGAAGGAGTTGGTCCTGTGTCGAGGCGTCGTATCTCCGCGTTCGTGGCCGCGCTCATGCTCGCAAGTGCCGCGCCGGTGCTCCTGCCGGCGTCGAGCGCGTCCGCAGCGGCCTGTTCGAGCTACCCGAGCTGGGTGGCCGGCAAGTCCTACGTCACCGGCAACATCGTCCGCTACACCGACGGCAAGGCCTACATAGCCGAGCACGACAACCCGGGCTACGACCCCACCATCAGCACCTGGTACTGGGAGCCGTACGCCTGCGACGGAGGCACCAACCCCTCCGGCTTCGTCGTGAGCGAGGCGCAGTTCAACCAGATGTTCCCGAGCCGGAACTCGTTCTACACGTACAGCGGGCTGAAGGCCGCGCTGAGCGCCTACCCGGGCTTCGCGAACACCGGCAGCGACACGGTGAAGAAGCAGGAGGCCGCCGCCTTCCTCGCCAACGTCAGCCACGAGACCGGCGGGCTGGTCCACATCGTCGAGCAGAACACCGCCAACTACCCCCACTACTGCGACTGGGGCCAGCCGTACGGCTGCCCGGCAGGCCAGGCCGCGTACTACGGCCGCGGACCGATCCAGCTCAGCTGGAACTTCAACTACAAGGCCGCGGGCGACGCGCTGGGCATCGACCTCCTGGGCAACCCCTGGCTCGTGCAGAACGACGCCGCCGTGGCCTGGAAGACCGGCCTCTGGTACTGGAACACCCAGAACGGCCCCGGCACCATGACCCCGCACAACGCCATGGTCAACCAGGCCGGCTTCGGCCAGACCATCCGCTCCATCAACGGCTCCCTGGAGTGCGACGGCAAGAACCCCGCCCAGGTGCAGAGCCGGGTGAACAACTACCAGCGGTTCACCTCGATCCTCGGAGTCTCGCCGGGCAACAACCTGTACTGCTGAGGTACCGCCCGGGTACGCCCGGCGGCCGTGGGGCGGCGGCTCGATGTCGCCGCCCTGTCCGGCCGGTCCAGGCTATTGACCAGTACATACCAAGCCGATTGAGTGTCCCGCGCAGACCCCCCATTTCCCGGCTGCCGCTTCCGGCGCCGTCGCGCTGCTGAAAGGGACCCCTACCGACATGCGGATGCATCGCCCCCTGCTCGCCCTCACCGCCGCCGGAGCGGCACTCACCTCCGTCATGGCCGCTCCCGCCCACTCGGCGGCGGTCCCGACGGGGGGAGTGTTCTACGTGCAGAGCGCTGTCACCGGCCTGAACGCCGCCGACAGCGGGGGAGCGGTCGTCCAGCGAAACCCCAAGGGCAACGAGGACCGACAGCAGTGGACGCTCCGGTCGAGCGGTTCCTCGTACGTGCTGGAGAGCACCGACACGGCGGGCAGTTGCCTCGGCCGCTCCGGCGGTCAGGCGAGAACCGTTGCCTGTACGAGCGGCGACGCCCCGTGGGAGATCACGGCGACGGGGACCGACCAGTACCGGCTCAAAGTCCCGGGCGCCGACCAGTACTTGACGGTGGCCGCGAAGCCGTCCGGCTCCAACTACCCGGCCCAACTGGCCCTGGGTACGGCGGGGAACCTGGCCTCCTGGTACCTGACTCCCACGACGTCCCCGAGCTCCCCGATGCCGTCCCCTGACCAACGCACCCTGGACCAGGTCACGTTCCTCACGTCCCACAACGCGTACGCGAACGGCGTCGACGGCGGATTCGCGCCACCCTTCGTCAACCTCGTCCCGAACCAGAGCCGGGGAATCAACCAGCAACTCACCGACGGTGTACGCGGGTTCATGCTGGACATCCACCAGACCTCCGACGGCGCGATCCTCTGCCACAACAGCTGCACCCTCGTCAGTCGGCCGGTCGCGCTGTGGGTGGACATCCAGCGCATGGTCGACTACCTGAGGGCGAACCCGAACGAGTTCGTCACCGTCTTCCTGGAGGACTACGTCGACCCGGGCGTCCTGCGCAGCGAACTGGCCCGGGTGAACGGCCTGTCCGACGTGCTGTACCGCCCCGACCGGACCGGCGTGCGCACGAACGGGTGGCCGAAGATGTCGGAGCTCATCGCGGCCAACGACCGGCTCCTCATCTTCACCGACCACAGCCGCTCCGCCGACCAGTCCGCCGGCCTCACCCGCGACAGCTTCGGCGTGATGTACCAGCGCGAGTGGACCGTCGAGAACTACTGGTCCATGGGCTCCGGTCTCGGCGTCTCCGACTGGTCCTGCTACAGCCGCTGGTACGACGCCAACTCCAACGTGCCCCTCACCTCCACGGCACCGCCGTTCCGGCCGCTCTTCGTCATGAACCACTTCCGTGACGCGGCGATCGCCTCCACGGCCACCACCGACAACACCAAACTCACCGACCGGGCCCAGCGCTTCTGCCAGCCCGCCGCCCGCAAGAAGCCCAACTTCCTCGCCGTGGACCGGTACGACCTCGGGAACCCGGCGGCCGCGGTGTCGACGCTCAACGGCTACACGTACTGACGCCTCTCGCCGAGTGGGCCCGTCGCCGCGTTCGCGTAGCGGCGGGCCAACTGAGCGAAGGCGTCGCGGAGTTCGTCCGGGCCGACGACCTCGATGTCGGCGTCGAACCTGCCGATGTCGGCGGCCAGGCCGGGCCACGACCATGAACCCAGGACGAGCCGGCAGCGGTTCGGGCCGAGCTCCTCGACGACTCCGTCGCGGGAGTAGCGGGACACCTCGGCGGCGGGGAGACGGAGGATCACCTCGCCGCGGCAGGGCCAGTCGCCGGAGCCGCCGGACCCGTCGGAACCCCGGAACCGGCCCGCCACGAAAGCGGCCACATCGCCGCCGGGCAGCTCGCGCGGAGTGAACCGGGGCCCTGTAGGGACGCGCGGGGTGATCCGGTCGGCGCGAAAGGTGCGCCAGTCCTCGCGGTCCAGGTCCCAGGCGACGAGATACCAGCGCCCGCCCCAGGTGACGAGGTGATGGGGCTGCACCCGGCGCGGTGCGGTCATGGCCGGATCGTCGTCGCCCGCTCCGCGAGGTGAGGCGTAGTCGAAACGCAGCACATCGCGGGCATGGACGGCTGTGCCGAGTGCCATGAGTACGCCACTGTCGACCCGCGACTCCGGCCGGGTCGCGGATCGCCCGACGGCGGTGACCTGGAGCATGTCGATCCGGCGGCGCAACCGCGCCGGCATCACCTGCCGGACGGTGGTCAGCGCACGCGCCGCGGCCTCCTCGATGCCGGCGCCGGTGGTCGTGGCGATCTGGAGCGCGACGGCGAGGGCGACGGCCTGCTCGTCGTCGAACAGCAGCGGCGGCAGATCGGCTCCGGCGTCGAGCCGGTAACCGCCGTCGGGCCCTTTGAAGGCCACGATGGGATAGCCGAGCTCGCGCAGCCGGTCGACATCGCGGCGCACGGTACGCGGACTGATGTCCAGCCGCTCCGCCAGCAGCGCCCCCGGCCAGTCCCGGCGCGCCTGGAGCAGGGAGAGCAGGGACAGCAGTCGGGCTGACGTCTTCGGCATGACACCCATACTGGCCCGAGAAGAGGACACTCCCTGTCCGCTTCTGCTGCGACTGTCGTTCTCGTACCGAACAACGGGAACGACCAGAAGGACCGATCACTGTGACCGCCATGACCACGCCCCCTGTCACTCCCGACGCCGAGCGGGCCGACCTGATCGCCGCGCTCGCGACCGCGCGGACAGCCCTGACCGACACCGTGCGCGGGCTCACCGACGAGCAGGCCGGTGAACGCCCGACCGTCAGCGCGCTGTGCCTGGGCGGGCTGATCAAGCACGTCGCCTCCATCGAGGAGGGATGGCTGCGCTTCGTGGTCGACGGCCCGTCGGCGCTGCGCCACGACCTGCCCGACGGCGTCACCTGGGCCGACATCGCGGCCGGTACCGCACGCGAGTTCCCGCAGTGGATGATCGACCACCAGAACGACTTCCTGATGCTGCCCGGCGAGACGCTGGCCGGTGTCGTCGAGCGCTACGACCAGGTCGCCGCCCACAGCGAGAAGATCATCGCCTCCGTGCCCGACCTCTCGGCGACGCATCCGCTGCCGGAGGCGCCTTGGCACGAGCCGGGAGCCGTGCGCAGCGTGCGCCGGGTGCTGACGCACGTCATCGCCGAGACCGCCCAGCACGCCGGGCACGCGGACATCCTGCGCGAGACGCTCGACGGGCGGAAGTCGACCTGACGCAGACGGATCCGGACCGGGTCGGGCCACCGCCCCGACCCGGTCCCGACCTCGGAATCCCGCACATATTCGAAGTACGTATTCGAAGTACGCATTCGAAGGGAAGAGCGCACCATGAGGTTCGGCCAGGCCCCGGGGGCGACCCGATGACCGTTCTCGACGCCCGGGCGCTCAACAGGGCAACGCTGGCACGGCAGTTGCTGCTCGACCGCGCCGACATACCGGTGCTCGACGCCGTCGCGCACCTCGGCGGTCTGCAGGCGCAGGAACCGCAGGAGCCGTTCGTCGGGCTCTGGTCGCGGCTGCGCGCGTTCGACCCGGCAGTGCTCTCGGACCTGTTGACCGGACGGAGCGTGGTGCGCACCCATCTCATGCGCCGAACCGTCCATCTCGTCACCGCCGCCGACGTCCTGGCCTGGCGGGCCCGCCACGACGCCATGCTGCGCCAACGGGTACTCGGGGTCTACCGCGGTGAACTCGCCGGAGTGGATCTCGACGAGCTCGCAGCTGCGGGCCGGGCCGTCATGGCCGACGGCGAGCCCCGCTCGATGAGCGAACTCGCGCGGGCGCTCGCCGACCGCTGGCCGAAGCCGGGACCACGGCCACTGGGCGAAATGCTGGTCGCCGCCCTCATCCCGATGGTGCAACTGCCACCGCGCGGACTGTGGCGCACCCGGGCGGGAGTGCGCAACGCCCCGCTCTCCTCCTGGCTCGGGCGCGAGATCGACCCGCCCGCCCCGGACGGCTCCGACCCTGTGGGTCAGGACCTGGTGCGGCGCTATCTGGCAGCGTTCGGCCCCGCCGCCTCGGCCGACCTGCGCGCCTGGTGCGGTCTCGCCGGACTGCCGGCCGCGATCACCGCCGTGCGCGAGGAGTTGGTGACCTTCCGCGACGAGCGAGGACGGGAACTGCTGGACCTTCCCGACGCGTTGCGCCCCGACCCCGAAACCCCCGCCCCGGCGCGGTTCCTGCCCGCGTTCGACAACGCGATCCTCGGGTACCACGACCGCGGCCGGATCATCGACGACGCTCACCGCGGCCTGTCGGTCGCCGGGGCTCGCGTCGTCCTGGTCGACGGCCGGGTCTCCGCGACCTGGCACGTGGAGGCGGACACCGTGCTGGTCACCCCGCTGCGTCGCCTCTCCCGGGCCGAACGCACCGATGTGGCCGAGCAGGGGCGGGAGTTGGCCGCGTTCCTCTCCGACGGCGCAGGCGATCGCGTACGGATCGCCGCGTCCTCCTGAGGAGCGACAGGAGCGCCGGGAGTGCTGGGAGCGCCCCACCCGTGAGTGACGCGGGTCCATGCGCGACCCGCGTCACGGCACCGCCGTACCGCCGCTCCGGTCAGCCCAGCTGTGCGTGCAGGAAGTCCACCGTGCTCCGCCAGGCCAGGGCCGACGACTCGGGCTCGTGGACCTCGGGGCGGCCGTCGTTGAAGAAGGCGTGGTCGGCGGGGTAGACGCGGAAGTCCGGGGTGATGCCGGACTGCTCGCGGATCGTGTCGCGGAGCGGGGCGAGGGAGTCGACGGGAATGGCCGAGTCGCGCTCGCCGTAGTGGCCGAGGATCTGCGCCTTGAGGCCGGAGAAGTCGGGGGTCTCGCCCTGGATGACGCCGTAGAAGGGGACGGCGGCGTGGACGCGCGGGTCGGTGGCGGCCTGGTAGAGGACGAAACCGCCGCCCATGCAGAAGCCGACCGAGCCGACGGTCCCGGAGGTGACCTCGGGCATCGCGAGCAGATGGTCGACGGCACCGGAGAGCAGCTCGACGCCGCGCGCCACGGGCAGGTCCTGCATCATGCGGTACGCCTCGGCGCTGTCGTGGGCGACATTGCCGCCGTACAGGTCGGGAGCCAGCGCCACGAAGCCCTCCTTCGCCAGGCGCTCGGTGACGTCCGCGATGTGGTCGGTGAGGCCCCACCACTCCTGGATCACGATGACGCCGGGCCCCTGTCCGGAGGGCGGCAGCGCCAGATAACCGTGCGCGGTGGTCCCGCCGCTCGGGAACGTGACGTTCTGGTGGGTGGGGGCTCCGGTCGACCTGGGCGTCTCGGACATGGTGTGTCACTCCTGTCGCTTGATCTTGACTCCAGCATGCAGGAGGCCGGTACGGCGACGGCACGCGGCCCCTCCTTCCCCGGGGCGGGAGTCCCTGTGTCTCGCCATGCCGTATCCTCGCGTGTTACGTATAACCCGCCCCGTGTCCTGCCCCTTCACTCCCCGAGAGGCTCCGATGAAACGCGTCGCCCTGGTCACCCTCGTCGTCGACGACTACGACGAGGCGATCCGCTTCTACACCGAGGCTCTCGGATTCCGGCTCGCCGAGGACAGCCCGCGACCCGACGGGTCCCGCTGGGTCGTCGTGGAGCCGGACACCGGAGGGCACGGCACCGGCCTCCTGCTGGCCCGGGCCAAGGACGAGGCCCAGCGCGGCCGGGTCGGCGACCAGACCGGCGGACGTGTCGGCTTCTTCCTGCACACCGACGACTTCGCCCGCGACCACGCACGGATGACCGCGGCGGGCGTGACCTTCCTGGAGGAGCCGCGGCACGAGACGTACGGCTCGGTCGTCGTCTTCCAGGACCTGTACGGAAACCGGTGGGATCTGCTGCAGCCCGCCGCGCCCGACCCGCGGCCCGCCGCTCCCGACGCGACCGCCCAGTGATCAGCACTCCCCATCCACAGACGACATCCACCGAGAACCTGCCGAGGAAACACCGCATGACCGCGTCCCGCATCGACATCGACACCATCCGCCGGCTCCCCAAGGCTGTCCTGCACGACCACCTCGACGGCGGCCTGCGCCCCGCCACGCTCGTCGAACTCGCCGACGCGGTCGGCCACACGCTCCCCACCACGGACCCGGACGAGTTGGCCGCCTGGTACTACGAGGCCGCCAACTCCGGTGACCTGGTCCGCTACATAGCCACCTTCGAGCACACCCTCGCTGTGATGCAGACCCGTGAGGGCCTGCTGCGGACCGCCGAGGAGTACGTGCTCGATCTGGCCGAGGACGGTGTCGTCTACGGCGAGGTGCGTTACGCCCCCGAGCTGCTGGTCAACGGCGGGCTGGCCCTCTCCGAGGTCGTCGAGACCGTGCAGGAGGGACTGGCCGCCGGTATGGCGAAGGCGGCAGCCGCCGGCACCCCGGTCCGGGTCGGCACCCTGCTGTGCGGGATGCGCATGTTCGACCGGGTCCGCGAGGCGGCCGACCTGGCCGTGGCCTTCCGGGACGCGGGCGTCGTCGGCTTCGACATCGCGGGAGCCGAGGACGGCTTCCCGCCCGCCGACCACCTCGGCGCCTTCGAGCACCTGCGCGTCGAGAACGTCCCGTTCACCATCCACGCCGGCGAGGCCCACGGCCTGCCCAGCATCCACCAGGCCCTCCAGGTCTGCGGCGCCCAGCGCATCGGACACGGCGTCCGTATCACCGAGGACATCGTGGACGGCAAGCTCGGACGCGTCGCGGGCTGGGTGCGCGATCGCCGCATCGCCCTGGAGATGTGCCCAACGTCCAACCTCCAGACGGGCGCTGCCACTTCGATCGCCGACCACCCGATCACGCGCCTGCGCGACCTGGGCTTCCGCGTCACGCTCAATACCGACAACCGGCTGGTCTCCGGCACGACCATGACCCGCGAGATGTCCCTGCTCGTCGACGAGGCGGGCTGGACCCTCGACGACCTGCGCACGGTCACGGTCAACGCCCTGAAGAGCGCGTTCATCCCGTTCGACGAGCGGGCCGCCCTCATCCGGGACGTCGTCCTGCCGGGCTACGAGCTCTGAGCACCCCGAGGCCGGCCGGACCGCTCAGCGGTTGCGGCCGGCCTCTCACGTGCTCTCACGCGTCGGCCACCCAGTTCCCGTGGAAGCCCAGCGGCACCCGCCCCGGCAGCTGGACCCGGGCCACCGGCTCACCTGTGAAGTCCTGAGCGGACAGGATCAGCAGATCGGCCGCGCCCCGGTCGGGATTGTGGACGTACGCCAGCGTGTAGCCGTCGTCCTCGGCCGCCCTCCGGTCCGCCGGGTCCGAGGCCACGAACACCGGCTCGCCGGCCGCCGCGTGCCGGGGCAGCCGGTGCGCCTGAGTCGTACCGCGCATCAGGTCGTGCTTGATCAGCTCGTTGCGGAAGACGCGGTCGGGCGGGTTCCCGTCGGGCGTCACATACGCCAGCGTCAGCTCGGCGGAGGCTGCCGAGTACCCGTACCGATGCCGCCGCCCCACCAGCGACTCGTTGACTCGCGGGAACTCCTGAGGCCGGTCGTCCAGCACCTTGGTGCGTACGCGGCCCCGGTCGAGGTCGACCGTCCAGCGGTGCAGCCGCGGGGTCCCGGCCCCGTACGGTCCGCCTGAGCCGCGTCCCGCGACGAAGAAGGGCGCCGCAATGGCCGTGAGGTCGACGACCACCGACGATCCCTCGTCGTAGGCGTTGAGGGTGTGCGAGTAGTACGTCGGCTCCGCCTCGATCCAGCGGATCCGGCCGCCGGCCCGCGGCAGCACACCGACTCGCGCGGCATGCCGGTCGTTCCACACGTATGGCACCAGGTCTCCCCGCTCGGCGCCCGCCGGGTCGAAGGTGACAGGCATGTCGAAGATGACGACGTACTTCTCGGTGAGCGCGAAGTCGTGGATCATCGGGCTGTCCGACACCGGGATCCTGGTGGTCCTGACGACCCGTCCCGCCGCGTTCACCACCAGGTGCCGGATGTGGTTCCAGGTCGGGTAGTACGTGATCGCGTGCAGCTCGCCCGACTCCGCGTCGAGCTTGGTGTGCGCCGTGAACGCGCCCTCCAGGGTGCCGCGGAAGTCGTACGTGCCCACCGTGTTGAGCTCGTAGTCGAGTTCGTACGGCAGAGGACCGCTCTCCTGGAGGGCCAGGACCCGTCCGCGGTGACCGATGACGTGGGTGTTGCAGGGGAAGTCGTCCGGCGGCACCGGTCCCGGGTAGGGCTCGCCGAGCTTCTCGGCGACGCGGGAGGAGCGGACCCAGCGGTTGCAGTACCACTCGGCGCGGCCGTCCCGCAGCCGGACGCCGTGCACCATGCCGTCGCCCTGCATCCAGTGGTGCGCCCGGGGGTCCTCCAGGCCAAGGACGTTCGGCCCGTTCCTGAGGTAGCGGCCGTTCAGCTCGCGCGGGATCCGTCCTGTGACGGGGAGGCCGAAGGCGGTCAGCTCTTCGGTGACCGGTGCGAACGCCCCTTCCAGGAACGGGAAGTGGCGCCCCTTCGAGGCGGCGGGAGCACCTGCGGCGAGTCCTCCCGTCGCCCCTACGAGTCCGCTCGCCGCCGCGATGGCCGCCGCCCCGCGCAGTACGTTCCGTCGGCTGTGCTCAGTCATCTCCGCACTCCCGTGCCGCAGTTGTCGTGATCGATGTGCACGAGTCTGCGGCGGGGGAGCGGGCCGGGTCAGGAGTGTTGGAGCCCCTCCTGGGGTGGTGCCAGGCCCCCTGTTTCGAGCAGCGACATCAGGGCCCGGGCGGCCGGACTGGTCGCCTCCGGGGGCGGGAGCATGGCGACGGTCTCGTACGGCGTCTCGGTGTCGGCTTTGAGGGGGAGTGCGGGCAGGGCCCGCCGTTTGTGGGCGAAGTGGCGCGGTACGACGGCGATGCCCAGGCCCTCTTCGACGAGGTCGAGGAGGCTGTGCACGTCGTTCACCTCCAGGGCGACCGTGCGGTGCACACCTGCCGCCGCGAAGGCCGCGTCTGTGGTGCGGCGCGGCCCCCAGTCGGGGTGGAAGTCGACGAAGGACTCGCCGCCCAGTTCGTCCGGGGTGACGGGCCCTCCGGTCGCCAGCCGGTGCGAGGGGTGGCAGAGCACGGTCATCGGCTCGCTGGTCAGGGGCAGACAGCGGAGCTGCTCCGTGTCGGCGCGGGTCGTCACGGCGAAGGCCAGGTCCAGGCGGCCGGCGGCGACGTCCTCGGCGAGCGCGCCCGAGCCGGCCTGCCGCAGCCGGATCTCCACGTCCGGATGCTGCCGACGGAACGCGGCCAGCAGTTGCGCGACGGGCACCCCGGCGATGCACTGCTCGGTGCCCAGTGAGAGTGTGCCGCGCAGCACGCCCTGTACGGCGGCCACGGCGTCCTGGGCCGCGCGGACCTGCGCGAGGATCCGTTCCGCCTCGGTCAGCAGGGCCCGGCCGGCCTCGGTGAGCGTGACGCGGCGGGTCGTGCGGACGAACAGCGGGGCCCGCAGCTCCCGCTCCAGCGCGCGGATCGATGCCGACAGACCGGACTGGGACACCATCAGGCGTTCCGCTGCCCGGGTGAAGTGCTGGTCCTCGGCGACCGCGACGAAGTGCTGCAGGTGGCGCAATTCCATGATTGAGAAGCGTATCCGCTGAATCCCATCCGATTCTCCTGTTGGACCGCTGTCGAGCGGGCAGGCGAGAGTGGACACCGGTCCACTCCGTACCGACCCCTCTGGAGAACGCGTTGTACACCGCACACACCGACCGTTACGCGGACATGCCCTACCGGCGCACGGGACGCAGCGGCCTGAAACTCCCCGCGCTCTCCCTCGGCCTGTGGCACAACTTCGGCCCCGACCGTCCCGTGGAGACCCAGCGTGCGATCCTGCGCCGGGCGTTCGACCTGGGCGTCAGCCACTTCGACCTGGCGAACAACTACGGGCCTCCGCCCGGCGCCGCCGAGTCGGCCCTTGGTGAGGCGCTCAAGGCCGACTTCGGCCCGTACCGCGACGAGCTGGTCATCTCCACCAAGGCCGGATACCTGATGTGGCCGGGCCCGTACGGCGAATGGGGCTCCCGCAAGTACCTGCTGTCCTCGCTCGACCAGAGCCTGGGCCGGATGGGCCTCGACTACGTCGACATCTTCTACTCCCACCGCCCCGACCCGGAGACTCCCCTGGAGGAGACGATGGGCGCGCTGCACTCGGCGGTCCAGCAGGGCAAGGCGCTGTACGTCGGTGTCTCCAACTACTCGCCGGAGCAGACCCGCGAGGCCGCCCGCATCCTGGGCGAGCTGGGCACCCCGCTCCTCATCCACCAGCCGCGCTACTCGATGCTCGACCGGCGCCCGGAGGAGGGGCTCCTGGACGCGCTCGACGAGCTGAAGGTGGGCTCGATCGCCTACTCGCCGCTGGAGCAGGGCCTGCTCACCGGCCGCTACCTCGACGGCATCCCGGAGGGCTCGCGGGCCGCCAGTGACAGCCCCTTCCTGAGCGCCGACACGGTGACCGAGGACCTCGTCGGCAACCTGCGCGCCCTGGCCGACATCGCCAAGTCCCGCGGTCAGTCCCTGGCCCAGATGGCGCTCGCCTGGGTACTGCGCGGCGGCCGGGTCACCTCCGCCCTGATCGGCGCGAGCAGCCCGCAGCAGCTGGAGGACAGCGTGGCTGCCACGGGCAACCTGGACTTCTCGGAGGACGAGCTCACCCGCATCGACGAGATCGTGCGGCAGGCGTCCAAGGCCTGAGTGCCGGGTACGGACCGACGGACCGACCCCCGAGCCGTGGGCGAGGGGGTCAGTCCGTGACGCGTTCCTCCAGTCGTACGGTCACGGTGTCCCCGGCCTCCTTGCCGATCGCCTTGCGGACGTCGGCCTTCACGGGAAGCTTGTGGGTGCCGTCGCCGAGGGCCATGAACGAACTCCGGAAGGGATGGCCGTCGATCGTCCCGCGGACCTTGACCAGTCCGCGCGTGCCGAAGAATCCGACGGACTCCGGCCAGACGAGATAGGTCCAGCCGCCCTTCTCGGGACTCTTCAGAAGTACCGCGGTGAATTGCTGGTCCAATTCGGTGCCCGTGCTCATGATGTCCTCCGCTGTCCCGGTGGTCTCTCCCACTCGGTGGTCTCTCCTATACGAGACCACCGGGCGCGGCAAAACTCATCGCGACAGCCGTGGTGTCACGCCCCGGCGGGCATCCGGTCCAGGAATCCGTGCACGCTCCGTATCCGCCCGTCGTCGCTCAGGGTGATCACGTCGAAGCCGGCGACCGGCGCCGAGCCGTCCGCGACGGCGACCAGCTCCCAGCCGAAGCGGGCGAGGTCGTGGTGGCCGTCCACGGCACCGGTGAGCCGGAACTCGAATCCGGGGAACTGCTCGTGGGCCCCGGCGATCACAGCCGCGATCCCTTCGTGCCCGCGGACGTCGGCCAGGGGGTCGGTGTACGTGCCGTCCGCGGTCCAGGCGGCGGTCACGGCCTTCGTCAGGGCCTCCTCCCCGCCCGCGTTCCAGGCCTCGAAGTAGCGGGCGACGGCGGTTTCGTAGCGGTCCTGGTTCGCGGACATGGGCGATCAGCCTCCATCGAGGTCGTACGTGCTCGTACGTACTGGTCAGGGCCCGGATCGGACGTCGTCGGGATCCGGTACCGCAACCATGCCGGGCGTCGCCGGAACCGTCGATTACCCCTCGGGTAATGCCCGCGGACACCTCTCGGGTGATGCCCCCGGATGACCCTGATCTCCACGGCCGAGTCATTTCAGCCAGTCACCGCGGTGAATATGCCAGGAGACTGGCTGGAATGGCATGGTGACAGTGTGTCAGGAGTGGCGATACTTGAATGCTAGGGCTATTCACAGCCCTGAGAACGGCTCGGGAATTGCCAGGGGATCACCCGGCGGACCGACCGAAGAACAGCGCCATCGTGCACCACCAGCGAGCCGCAGGAAAGAGAGGCCGGACCGGCAGCAAGCGGATGCAATGGGGGAGCGATCGTGCACGACGAATTCCTTTGCCATGTCACCGCGTACGGAGTGTGCGGGGGCATGTGGGTCGGTGTACCGCTCGGCACCTACCGGGCGCCCACCCTGGCGCTGGCCATGTGGTGGTTACGGGACCGGGCGTCATGGATGGCCGAGCGCCTCGATCCGAACCCCGACGCCCCGTACTTCCCGCCGAACTCGATGATGCCCGTCTCGGCCACGGCCCCCGACGTGCCCGGCGTGCTGCGCGCGTGGTGCGGCGACATCTTCCAACAGGAGCTGGCCGCCGAGGAGCTGGCCGCGGGGCATCTGGTCCGTATCGCCACGAGTGACGACACCACCGAGTACGAGCTGCTCGCGGAGTCGGTCGACGCCCTGCGCATGCAGCGCACCCTCCCCTTCCTGTCCATGCCGGCCGCCTGATCCCCGATCCCGGCGGAACCGCTCGGGCGTGGCCCCCGCCGACCCGCAGCAGGCGCACATGTGGACGAATAGCTAGAATTCAGGCATGGGAGAGCGTTCAGTGGCGCCCGAACTCGTCCTCGAAACCGAGACGGGGTCCACGGTGATGACCCCGAACCACGACTATCACGTCGGCCGCGACCCGCTGAGCGACATCGTCATCGACGACGCCCGGGTCTCCTGGCACCACGCGGTCCTGCGGCCCAATGCCGATCACTGGACGCTCTGGGACGAGAACAGCACGAACGGTACGTACGCCGACGGCCGCCGCGTCCACGAGTGGGACGTCGGCCCCGGCAGCGTCATCCGCTTCGGCAACCCCGCCGACGGCCCGAGCGCGGTGCTCGCCGGCCGGCCCCCGCCAGCCCCCGAGCGCCCCTCCTCCGTCTCCCTGCCCGCCGCGACCGGCACCTTCCGGCAGCCCACGACCGTGCGCCCGCTGCCCGCCCGTATGGTCCGCATCGGCCGCGGCGGCGACAACGACCTGGTCGTCGACGACCTGATCGTGTCCAGACGGCACGCGGAACTGCGCGCCCAGCCGGACGGGACGTACGAGATCGTCGACCTGGGCAGCCACAACGGCACGTTCCTCAACGGGCAGCCCGTCACCCGGGCCTCCATCGACGCGGGCGACATCGTCGGCATCGGCCACTCGGCGTTCTGCCTGGTCGGCGACCAGCTTCAGGAGTACGTCGACACCGGCGAGGTCTCGCTCGACGTGCAGGACCTGTCGGTGGCCGTCGACAAGGGCCGCAAGACGCTCCTCGACCGGGTCTCCTTCCCCGTCGGCGAGAAATGCCTGCTGGCCGTCGTCGGGCCCAGCGGCGCAGGAAAGTCCACGCTGCTCAACGCCCTGACCGGCCAGCGGCCCGCCGACCGGGGCACGGTCCTGTACGACGGCCGCGACCTGTACCGCGACTACGCCGAGCTGCGCCAGCGCATCGGACTCGTACCGCAGGACGACATCCTGCACGCCCAGCTGACCGTGCGGCGGGCCCTCACCTACGCCGCCCAGCTGCGCTTCCCGCAGGACACCGCGAAGGCCGAGCGCCGGGCCCGGGTCGACGAGGTCGTGCGCGAGCTGGGACTGGAACAGCGCGTCGGGCAGCCCATCCACAGCCTCTCCGGCGGCCAGCGCAAGCGCGTCAGCGTGGCCCTGGAGCTGCTCACCAAGCCCTCGCTGCTCTTCCTCGACGAGCCGACTTCCGGCCTCGACCCCGGTATGGACCGCTCCGTGATGCACATGCTGCGCGGCCTCGCCGACGACGGGCGGACCGTCATCGTGGTCACCCACAGCGTCCTCAGCCTCGACGTCTGCGACCGGCTGCTCGTCCTGGCACCAGGCGGCAAGGTCGCCTACTACGGGCCGCCCGACGAGACCCTCGCCTTCTTCGGCTACGAACAGTGGCCCGAGGCGTTCGAGGCCTTCGAGCGGGACCGCGAACGGGACTGGGCCGGCGACTACCTGGCGTCGCTCCAGCACCGGCAGTACATCGTCAACTCCACCGCCCAGCCGCACATGGGCCAGGCCGCCCCGGCCCCTGGCGCGGTTTCCCGCCCGCCCAAGGCGCAGAGCTGGGGCTCCCAGCTGGGCACGCTCGTGCGCCGGTACGCGGCCGCGCTCAGCGCCGACCGGACGTTCCTCGCCATCATGATCGCCCTGCCGTTCGTGATGGGCGCCATGGCCCGGGCCCTGGCCGGCAGCAAGCTGACGCAGGAGACGGCGATGAACGCGCTGCTCATCCTCTGCGTCGGCGGAGTCCTCACCGGCGCGGCCAACGCCGTGCGCGAACTGGTCAAGGAACGGGTGATCTACCAGCGAGAACGGGCCGTCGGTCTGTCCAGATCGGCGTACCTGATGTCCAAGGTCGTCGTCCTCGGCACGATCACCGTCCTCCAGGCCGTCGTCCTGACCCTGGTGGCGTTGCTCGGCGTCGACCTGAACGCGCCCGGCGGCGAGGGCGTGCTCATGCCGCCCCTCGTCGAGATCACGGTCGCCGTCGCCCTGCTCTCCTTCACCGCGATGATGCTCGGCCTCCTCGTCTCCGCCCTGGTGCGCAAGGAGGAGGTCACGATGCCCCTGCTCGTGCTCCTCGCCATCGTCCAGGTCGTGTTCTGCGGCGCGCTGCTGAAGCTCGACGGCGTCCCCGGCATCGAGCAGCTGTCCTGGCTGGTGCCGTCCCGCTGGGCGCTCGGAGCCATGGCGGGCACCATCGGCCTGGCCCGGCTCGTCCCGGGCGACCTGACCGCCGACCCGCTGTTCAAGCACTCGGCGGGCGTGTGGCTGCTCAACATGGGCATGCTCGTGGTCCTCTCGGCCGTCTTCGGCTATCTGGTCGCCCGGCTGCTGAGGCGGCACGAACCCGAAGTCATGCGGAAGTAGCCCGCAGGAAGCAGGCGCGATGACGACGACCGAGGACTTCCGCCCCACCCACGTGGTCCCGCAGGACGGCCTGCCGGCCTGGGAGGCCCCGGACCCGACCAGACCCACCGTGCCGCTCGACGCCCTCCTGCCGGTCCGTCTCGTCGAGCGGCGCGGTGACTGGGGGCACGTCCTGTGCGCCAACGGCTGGTCGGCGTGGGTGGACGGGCGTCTGCTGCTCGCCGTACCGCAGGAGCCGCCTGCCGCCGGACAGCCTCTCGCCCGTACCGCCGACCCGCGCCCCCTGCTCGCCCGCGTCGAGGAGACGGTCGGCCGCTACCGGCAGACGGTCGAGGAACTGGCGGCCGGACGCCTCGACGGGGAGGAGTTCCACGGCCGTACGAAGGGCATGCGGGTCGGGATTGTCGTCGACGGGGAGGCCGTGTGGCTGTACGAGGCCGAGCACGAGCGGTGGGTGTACTGCGACGGCACTCGGCTGAGCACGTACGCGACACCCAAGCCGGTCGAGGACGGACCGGGGCCCAATGACGAGGCCGGCCCCGAGCCGCCCGCCGCGGCCCGGCCCGAGCCGCCCGCGGCGGGCGACCCCGAGCCCACTCAGATCGTGCCGGGCATCGGGCCGGAACCGACGCAGGTCGTGGGCAACACGGATCCGGAACCGACACGGATCGTGGGCGACAGGGGTGCGGAACCTCCTGAGCCCGGGGAAGACCGCAGTCACGCCCCCACCCGGTTCGTCACGGGCGACGGTGACGGCTGATGCCGCACGACACGAGCCTGTACGCGGGGCGGCCCTCCGACCTGATCGGCAAGCAGATCGCCGGCTACCGGATCGAGCGCGAGGTCGGCCGCGGTGGCATGGCCGTCGTCTACCGTGCCAAGGACCTGCGCCTCGACCGCACGGTAGCCCTGAAACTGCTCGCACCGGAACTGGCCCGCAACGACACCTTCCGCAAACGCTTCACGCACGAGTCACGGGTGGCCGCCGCGATCGACCACCCGCACATCGTGCCGGTCTTCGAGGCGGGCGAGACCGACGGCGTCCTCTACATCGCCATGCGGTACGTCGCCGGTCGCGACCTGCGCCATCTCCTGGACCGCGAGGGCCCGTTGGCGATCGCGGACGCCACCCGTATCGCCATCCAGGTGGCGTCCGCGCTCGACGCCGCCCACGACCACGGCCTGGTCCACCGGGACGTCAAACCGGGCAACATCCTGGTCGCGGCGGGCACGGACAGTGACCATCCCGAGCACGTCTACCTCACCGACTTCGGCCTCACCAAGAAGTCGCTGTCCCTGACCGGGTTCACGACGGTCGGCCAGTTCGTCGGCACGCTCGACTATGTGGCGCCCGAGCAGATCTCCGGCCGTCCTGTCGACGGCCGCTGTGACGTCTACAGCCTCGCCTGCGTGGTCCACGAGACCCTGACGGGTCATCCGCCCTTCCAACGGGACGACGACATGGCGCTCTTGTGGGCCCACCAGTACGACCAGCCGCCCACGCTGACCTCGCAGCGGCCCGAACTCGCCGAACCGGTCGACGGGGTCCTGGCGAAGGCCCTCGCCAAGAGTCCCGATGACCGGTACGAGTCGTGTCTTGCCTTTGTGACCGCGTTGCGTGCGGCTGCGACGGGCGTGGCCGTCGGTCATGCGCCCACGCAGGTGGATATGCGTGCCGTGGACGGGCCTCGGCGTCCGGGGCCCCCGCCCGGGCCGCCGAGGTGGGCCCGGCCCGTGTTTCCAGGCTCGGCGGGGTGAGGGTCTGCTTGGACCGGTGGGTTCGTGCGGGTTGTAGTGGGCTGGTCGCGCAGTTCCCCGCGCCCCTGACGGGGCACCGATGTCAGACCTTGCTGAGCAGCAAGTGAGCCTGCGGGAAGTCGCGTTTGGCATCCGGCGGGGCTACTTGTCGTAGGCGGGCCGTCTCGGTGAAGCCCGTCTCACTCAGCAGGGCGGCGACGCGGTCGGGGGACCAGTGGTAGGCGAGCGCCACCTTGTGGTCGAAGGACTCGGCGAGCTCCGACGGGTCGTCGTGGGCCTGGAAGGCGAGCAGCAGGCGGCCGCCGGGTGCCAGGACCCGGTGGAACTCGGCGAATACCCGCGGCAGTTGCTCCGGCGGGGTGTGGATGATCGAGTAACGGGCCAGGACACCTCCGAGGCTGCCGTCCGCCAGGTCCAGGGCGGTCATCGAACCCACCTCGAACCGCAGCTCCGGATGGGCCGCCCGGGCGATTGCGATCATCTCCGGCGACAGGTCGACGCCGGACGCGTCCAGGCCGAGCGAGTGGAGTAACCCGGTCACATGGCCCGGTCCGCAGCCGAGGTCGGCGACCGGACCGCCGCCGTCCGCCCGCACGAGGTCGGCGAACGCCATGAGCATGGCCCGGTCCAGTGGATGCTCCTCCAGACCGTTGGCGAAGAGCTCGGCGTAGAGGGCGGCCATGGAGTCGTAGGCCGTTCGGGTGGTGCGCAGGAAGTCTGGTTCGATCATGGGTGCGTACCGTAGTACGCCCCACTGACATCAGGCCTTCGGGTTCTCCACCTCGCCGCGGTGGCGTACGCGAGTGGCGAGCAGTGCGCCCACGAAGCCCGTGACCAGGCCCCAGAGCAGGGCGAAGCCGATCGCCCCCCACAGTTGTGGCCGCAGGAAGAGTTCGCCGGACAGGCCGCCGCCGACGTCGCCGATACCGAGCAGCGACAAGCCGTAGTGCGCGTCGATCCGGCCGATGAGGCAGACCGTGAGCACTGTGAGGGCGAGCGCCACGGCCATGTGCACGGCGTGCTGCCAGGCCCGTGTCCGGGCCGGTGAGCGTTTGGCCATCAGGAACGCGACGGCCAGCAGCAGCACGGCGTCGACGACCACGAGCCACCACACCCTGCCGTCCTGTTCGGAGAGCGTCCGCAGGTTGAGGGTGGAGAGGTCGGGCGTCCGCAGCACGCTGTCCAGCACGCGCGGCATCGGCAGCCCGAACGGCCCCTCGACGCGCCCCTCCCAGGAGGCGCCGAGACCGATGGTGAAGACCAGCCAGACGAGGTTCGGCAGCCCCAGGAGGATCACGGCGAGCGTCTCCGGCGCACGGCCGCGCGTCACCGCCACCACCAGTGCGATCACCACGCCGAGGGCGACGAAGGAGAGGAGCAGCACGACCATGGCGTACGCGGCCGGCCGTACCGACTCCTGGAAACGCAGCAGCCGGGCCGGGAGCGGGGCCCTGGGCGAGACGAGCAGCGCGATGACGAGGACGCCCGCCAGCCACAGCAGGCCGAAGGCCAGCGTCACGGGCACGTCGGCCTTGAAGCCGACCCGGGGCGACGAGGCCCCGAAGATGTCACCGATGTCGGAGAGCGTGCCCTCGCCGAGCGAGATCGCGAAGGTCTGACGGGCCGACAGCGCCAGCGCGGCCAGCGCGAGGAGCCACAGGACGGCGATTCTCGCGGCCCAGCCGGCCAGTTCGGGGGCGCCCGCGACGGCCCGGTGGCGCAGTGGCCGGAGGAATCCGGCGGCGACGACCAGGACTCCGGCAAGGGTGACCGACAGGGGAGTGACCGACATCCCCGCCTTGGTCTCGGCGATCGCTCCGGCGTCTCCCGTGAGCTCGATCGAGCCGCCGACCGCCACCACGACAGTGGCCGCGACGACCCGGGGGAACGCGCCGTCCGGCAGGTCGGCGGCCCCGGCGGCCCACAGGCCGAGCGCGGCGACCACGATCATGGCGATCAGCCCGGCCAGGACCGTCACCAGGGCGTGGACCCAGCCGTGGCGGGCCACTGCCTGGTCGGGGACTGTCTGGAGGCTCACCCTGCCCACGCTAAGCAGGCCTTCGGCGGTGCGCCCGCCGAGAGGGCCGACCGCGTCGGCTTGCGAGCTGTACGGGACAGGAGCACACAATGGGCACGTTGTGGAAGAAAGCGGCATGAAACGTAAGAAGTGCCGCGGGATCCCTACGCCGGGAAGAAGAGCTCGTGAGCGTCGAACCGCCGTCGTCCGGCCGCCCCACAGGACCGCCCTCCGGCCCCTTGTCGGGGCCGACCCAGCCGAGCTCCACGCCGCCGCCTCCGGGCGACCAGGGCCCCTCGGGGCCTTCGGGTCCTTCGGGCGGCGGATCGGGCGGCGGTCCGTCGGGTCCCTCAGGTCCGTCGGGTCCGTCGGGTGACGGTCCAGGTGGTCCCGGAGGTCCGTCCGGTCCGGACGGACCTGGTCAGGGCCCCGGAAAGGGGCCCGACCGGGCCTGGTGGCAGTCGGCCCCGCGCGTCGCCGTCATCGCCGCCACGATCGTCGTCGCCGTCACCCTGGTCGTCGTCTTCACCCGTTCGGACGGTGGCACCTCGGGCGCGGGCGGCGGCGAGGTCTTTCTCCAGGCCGCGGGCAAGTCGGGCCCCGACCCGTTCACCGAGTCGACCGCGGAGGACAGTTCCGCTCCGCCCGTGACGCCCTCGCCGACGGAGACCGCCGAGTCCGGCAACGTCACGCGCGGCGTGGAGGGTTCGGCGCCCGGCCTCTACGGCGGTACGCAAAAGGTGGCCAGCTGCGACGTCGAGAAGCAGATCTCCGCACTCCAGAAGGCCCCGGCCAAGAACAAGGCGTTCGCCTCGGTCCTGGGCCTCCAGCCCTCCGGCGTGCCCGCGTATCTGCGCTCACTCACCCCCGTGCAGCTGCGGATGGACACCCGCGTCACCAACCACGGCTACCGCGACGGCAAGGCCACCAGCTACCAGGCGGTCCTGCAGGCCGGCACCGCCGTACTCGTCGACGACCGCGGTGTGCCCAGGGTGCGGTGCGCGTGCGGCAACCCGCTGACGCCGCCGGTCGCGCTGAAGTCCACGCCCAAGCAGACCGGCGACTCCTGGCCGTCGTACCGGGCGTCGAACGTCGTGGTCGTCGCGCCCGCGACCCAGGTCATCAACGTCTTCGTGATCTACGACCCGGACAGCGGCGACTGGTTCAAGCGGCACAAGGGCGACACCGGGGTCAAGGACCAGAAGACGGATCCGCCGACGGACCGGCCCTCGCCGTCCGAGAGTTCGCTGTCGCCGAGCTCCGCGTCGCCGTGCGTGTCCGTGCCTCCCGGTGAGACCGCGCCGCCCGACGGTTCGGCGAGCCCCTGCCCGGAGACGTCCTCGGCGACACCCTCGTCACCGTCCCCGGAGACCGAGTCGCCCTCGTCCGAGCCCCCGTCGGCGGAGACCTCCGACTCGGAATCGGCCGACATCACGACGGAGTCGGCCGCCAGCAACAGTGCCCCGGAGTCGGCCGCGACCTCCCCGGGGCTCTGAGCGCCGGTCCGTTCCGACGGCCTACTCGTCGATCGCCGCGCCGAAGGCGGCGCCCGGGGAGGGGGCGCCGAGGGTCTCGGCGCCGTACGTCCACGAGCCCGTGGCCGTGATGCCGCCCGCGCCGGCCGACAGCACCCAGACGAATCCGTCACCGGCGTTCTCGCCGGGCGCCGAGGCCAGCAGTCCGAAGCGGCCGTCCCTGTTGGGGTCGGTGAGACGGACCTGGCCGCCCCACTTGTCGCCCTTCTCGGGGACGCCGGACACGTCGGCGGAGTCCTGGTCCCAGGACTTGGCGCCCGTCGCGGTCAGCCCGGCGGACGCGCCGCGCAGCACCCACACCGCGCCCGCGTCGGCGACCGTGCCGATGTCCTCGCCGGCGGCGCCGATCGCCACGTCCGCGTACCCGTCGCCGTCCGTGTCCGCGACCGAGAGGTCCGTGCCCCAGCCGTCGCCGCGCTCGGCGGTGCCGGGGACGCCGGGTGAGTCCTGCGTCCACCACTGGACCTCGTCCGCGGGGCCGTTCTCGCCGCCGTAGCGCACGCCGACCAGCCCGCCGGTGAGAGTCTCGCCGCCGTCGTCGGGGGAGTTGGGCTCGCCGGTCACCAGGTCGTCGTAGCCGTCGTTGTCGATGTCCCCGGAGGCGGTGACCGGGCCGCCGCGCAGATCCCGCTCGTACTTCAGCCCGTCGGCGTTTCCGGACAGGTACGTGGACCAGCCGTGACCGGGCTCCTCCTCGCCGATCGTCACCCCCGAGACGACCAGGTCGGCGTAGCCGTTGTTGTCGTAGTCGCCCGTGGTGAGCGACTTGGGCAGGATGTGGCGCTGTTCGGCCCGTGCGGAGAGCCGGGTCGACGACCGCTCCTTGAGCGAGCTGGGGGCCGCGGAGTCGTAGGCGAACAGCTCCAGGTCGTCGTGGTCGAGTACGGCGAGCAGGTCGCCCGGCGTCTCGTCCGTGAAGTGCGCCGCGGCGAGCCCGACGCCGAACTGCTCGCCCGCGGTGGGTTCCTGAGTCTCCAGCCAGTCGCTGGCGGCGCCGGTGAGCCCCGCCTTCGAGCCCCACAGGACCGCCACGCCACCCGCGTCGGCGACGGTCCCGAGGTCCTCGCCCGGAATGCCGACGACGGCGTCGTCGTACCCGTCCCCGTCCAGGTCACCGGTCGCGACCGCCTTGCCGAACCCGTCACCCGCCTCGGCGGCGCCCGCGACAACTGCCGTGGACTGGCTGAACCGCGCCACCTTGCTCGTCCCGATGCCTGTCGACGAGCCGTACTGCACGGTCACGAGACCGGCACCCTTCTTGCCGCTGACGGTCGCCCCGGGCGCACCCACCAGCACGTCCTCGTACCCGTCGCCGTTGAAGTCGCTGTTTCGGTCGTCGGCGTGCGTACCGCCCGGTGTTCCGGCGTACGCGGACGGGGCGGCGGCGATCCCCAGACCGGCCACGAGAAGAAATGACGCCGCGGCCAGAGCGGCGGAACGGTTCTTGCGCATGATTCGGCTCCTGACGAAAAGGACGGCCGGGCAGCGCGGGGGTGTCCGGAAAGGGCCCGTTCCTTGTCCGGCGCCGTGTTTGACACCGGATGGGGCTCAAGGGTTGTACGGGGATTTCGCGGAGGTGCCGGACGAGGTGGACGCGCCCGACCGACCGCCGTATCAAGGAGGAACGCGTGTCCGTGTGGTCTGCCACGGGGAGGCGGCTCATGGTGTTCAACATCATCTCGCTCGTGATGTCGGTCATGGCTCTGGCGGCTTCGACGTGGGGCGTCAGCCGGCAGATCGGACGGGCCCGGGCGGACAGCGATCTCGCCATGACGACCGAACTGCTGCTGACGCACATCCGCGACCCCGAGTTTCAGCGGGATCAGCGCTGGGTCCTGTTCGAGCTCGCCTCGGCGCACAGCCCGGACCAAGGGATCGACCTGCTGCCGGACGATGCCAAGTACCGGGCGTGGAACGTCGCGTTCGTCTTCGAGGCCGTCTCCGTCATGATGCGCTTCGAGATCGTCAACTCCGAGATTCTGACCAGCCTGACGCACTACCGCCTGATGCGGACCTGGGAGGTTCTGGAGCCGTACATCCAGGCCGAGTGCGCCCGGCGTGGCAGCGTGGTCTTTCCGTTCTTCGAGGACGCGTACGCCGTCGCGCGACGCACCGACCCTGAGGCCCTGCACCATCGGCTGGGGTTGAAGCGGGCGGACGGCTCACCGCGGTGAGCGGAAAGCGGTGGCGGATCTCCAGCGCGCGCGTCGACGGACGCGTCGGTCAGTAGCGCCCGCCCCGCCGCGAGCCCCCGCCCCGCCGCACCAGGATCAGCTCGTGCAGGTACCGCTTCGTGACGCTGCCTCCGTGGCGGGTGTCGATCAGCTTGCGGATGCCGTCCAACAGGCCCTTGCGGGCGGTCGGTTCCAGTGCGCGGTGGTTCGAGTACGTCAGCAGGAGGTCGATGTACGTCTGGGTGGTGTACGTGATCTCCTGTGGGAACCGGAGCGACTCGACCCGGCCGAGCACCTCGAACTCCCTTGTGTCCGTGGCCGTTTCGGCGTCGGTCGACTGCCGCAGACCAGGGGGTGTGGCCGGATCCCAGCGCTCGTAGCAGTCCTGGACCTCGACGAAGAAGTCACGGCTGCCGCCCGCCGTGTGGTGCGTGATGACGAGAGCGAGCGTTCCGTCCGGGCGAAGCGCGTCCGCCACCTTGGTGAGGCGCGTCGCGGGGTCGAGCCAGTGGAACGACGTCGCGGCCACCATCAGGTCGAACGGCTCCTGGGGCAGCGGCCATTGCTCGAACTCGGCCACCTCGATGTGCGCTCGCGGGAAGGCTCGCAGATTGCGCCGCGCCACCGCCGCCATCGACGGACCGAGCTCCACGGCGGTGATGTGACAGCCCAACTCGGCGAGGGGCACAGTCATTTGGCCGGTCCCGGGGCCGAATTCGAGGACCCGGCTGTCCGCGTCGAGGCCCGCGCGGGTGGCCAACGCCTCGACCAGGGCGGGTGGATAGGAGGGCCGGGCCCGGTCGTACAGCTCGGCGTCCTCGTCGAAGATGCCACGCAGCGAACGGGTCATGCGGTGCCGCCGACCCGAACGCTCCGGTCGCCGCCGTCACTTCGGTGCTGCCGCAGCCCGCGGAAGAACGCCCGGACATCCCCGACGAGCAGATCCGGCTCCTCCATCGCCGCGAAGTGCCCGCCCCGGTCGAACTCCGTCCACCGCACGATGTTCTCCGTGCGGTCCGCGACGTGCCGCAGCGGGATGAAGTTGTCCCGGGGGAAGACGGCGAGCGCGGTGGGTGCCGTCGACGGCTGCACGGGTTCGCCCCAACCGGCCGCGTGCGCCCGCTCGTAGTAGATCCGCGCGGACGAACCCGCCGTCCCCGTCAGCCAGTACAGCATCACGTTCGTGAGCAGCTGGTCCCGGTCCACGGCGTCCTCGGGGCGCTCGTGCGAGTCCGTCCACTCCTTGAACTTCTCGACGATCCAGGCGAGTTGGCCGACGGGCGAGTCGGTGAGCCCGTAGGAGAGGGTCTGCGGCCGGGTCATCTGGACGGCGGCGTACCCCAGCCGCTCGCGGGTCCACTCCTCGTTGCGCCGCCACGAGGCGAGCGTCTTCTCACGCTCCCGCGGGCTCAGCGCGGCCAGCTCCTCGGGGGTGGGCTCGGTGCTCGCGTGGGCGCCCGGCAGGAGGTTCAGATGGACGCCGATCACCCGGTCGGGGAAGGCACGGCCGAGCTCACGGGAGATCCCCGCTCCCCAGTCGCCGCCCTGTACGCCGAAGCGGCGGTGGCCGAGCCGGTCCATCAGCTCGGCGAACGCGGCGCCGACCCTCCTGAGCTCCCAGCCCGTGTCCCGCGTGGGCCCCGACAGACCGAACCCGGGAATGCTCGGCAGCACCACGTGGAACGCGTCGGCCGGATCACCGCCGTGGGCGCGCGGATCGGTCAGCGGCCCGACCACATCGAGGAACTCGACGATCGAGCCCGGCCAGCCGTGGGTGATCATCAGCGGCGTCGCATCCGGTTCGGGTGAGCGGATGTGCGCGAAGTGGACGTTCGTCCCGTCGATCGTCGTCGTGAACTGGGGCCACTCGTTGAGCCGGGCCTCGGCCGCCCGCCAGTCGTACGTGTGCCGCCAGTACCGCACGAGCTCCTTCAGATAGTCGCGCGGGACCCCGTACTCCCAGTCCACGCCCGGCAGCTCGTCCGGCCAGCGGGTGAGGTCGAGGCGTGCGTGCAGATCGTCGAGGTCGGACTGGGGGATGTCGAGGACGAAAGGCCGGATCGTGTCGTCGTGCGGGGAGGTCATGGCGGGCCATGCTAGTTCGGCACCGGCATCCGGTCGCGTGATTAAAAGCCGTGGTCACCGGCCGGTGGGGCGGTCACGAGGGAGGCAGTCGGGTTCGCCGTGCGGGCCGCCCGCCTGTCCTCGTCGTGACGGCCGCGCCGACTCCCGCGGCATGGCCGTGCCGGCCTTTCCGTGCCAGGGCCGCCCGTGTGAAGGCCGCCCGCGACGGCCGGGCGCCGGCCCCCGGAGTCACCCACCCGGACCGGCTTTCCGGGCCACCGATGAGTTTTCGCACGAGGATCCGTCTACATAGGTGACAGCGTTCCCGCCCCAGGAGGTACCCATGACCACCGACGGATTCACCACGTGCCTTTGGTTCGACGGCCAGGCCGAGGAGGCCGCGAATTTCTACGTCTCGGTCTTCAAGAACTCCCGCATCGGCACGATCCTCCGCTACAGCGAGGTAGGGCACGGCGAGCCCGGCACCGTACTGACCGTCGAGTTCGAGGCCAACGGCCAGAAGTTCTACGCCCTCAACGGCGGCCCGCAGTTCAAGTTCAACGAGGCCATCTCCTTCGAGGTCCGCTGTGACGACCAGGCCGAGGTGGACCACTACTGGAAGGCGCTGACCGAGGGCGGCGGCGAGGAGGGCCCCTGCGGCTGGCTGAAGGACAGGTTCGGCGTCTCCTGGCAGGTCACCCCCGCCAGGCTGGTCGAGATGATCAGCGACCCGGACCAGCAGAAGGCGGATCGGGCCATGCAGGCCATGCTCAAGATGCACAAGATCGACGTCGCCGAACTGGAGAAGGCCTACGCGGGCGAGTGAGGCGACCGGCACGGCGGCCGGCCACCTCACGCCCTACCGGCCCAGGTGAGGCCTTGCGCCCCACCGACCCAGGTGGGGTCTCCCGCCCCACCGGCTCCGGTGAGTCCCCGTGCCCCACCGACTCAGGTGAGCTGGCCGCTGTGCAGAGCGGTGTACGCACCCCCGCGGTCCAGCAACTCCTCGTGCGACCCGATCTCCCGTACGGCACCGTCCCCCATCACCACGATCCGGTCCGCACTCCGGATCGTGGACAGCCGGTGCGCCACCACGAAGGTGGTGCGCCCGCGCATGAGCCGGGCCAGTGCCTGCTGCACGAGCGCCTCCGACCGCGTGTCCAGCGCGGACGTCGCCTCGTCCAGGATGAGCACCCGCGGATTGCGGATGAGGGCCCGTGCGATGGCCAGCCGCTGCCGCTGTCCGCCCGAGAGCCGCGCCCCGTGCTCGCCCACCACGGTGTCGAGGCCGAGCGGCAGCCGGTCGACGAACTCCAGCGCGTTGGCGTCCCGCAGCGCCGCACGCACGGTCGCCTCGTCGGCGTCCGCGTCGTCCATGCCGTACGCCACGTTCTCCCGCACGGTTCCGTCGAACAGGATCGACTCCTGCGGCACGACCGACACGAAGCGCCGGTACGTCCGCAGGTCCAGCGTGTTCATGTCGGCCCCGTCCAGCAGCACCCGGCCCGAGGTCGGCCGGATGAATCCGATGACGAGACTGAGCACCGTGGACTTCCCGGCCCCCGAGGCACCGACGAGGGCGATGGTCTCGCCCGGCGCGACGGACAGGCCGAAGTCCCGTACGGCGGGGCGGCCGGCGTCCTCGTACGCATAGCCCACGCCCTCGAACTCCACGGCACCGCGCAGTGAGTCGAGCCGTGCCTTGCCCTCGTTCTCCTCCAGTTCGGGTGCCTGGAGGACCTCGCCGACGGACCGCACGGACTCCAGGCCCTTGGTGATGACCGGAGCGAGGCCCGCCAGGGTGGTCGTGGAGTTGGTGAGCGTGGTGAGGAACGCGCTGAGCATGACGACGTCACCGGGGGAGACGCCCCAGACGCCGTAGTACGAGACCAGCGCCGCGGCCGTCAGGAAGAGCACCCCGATCACGTTGAGGAACACCCAGGCCAGCGAGGCGAAGCGCCCGTTGAGCAGGTCGAGCCGCAGCCCGGAGTTGAGCACCTTCCGCAGCGTGCCGTCCATGCGGCGCAGGGCCTTGCCCTCCAGACCGTGGGCGCGCGTGACCGGGATCAGCCGGGTCATCTCGGTCACGCGTGAGGACAGCTGCTCGACCTCGTGGCGGAAGTCCTCGTTGTGCGTGCGCAGCCGGGTCCGCAGCCGCGCGACGAGCAGTGCGGCCAGGGGGACCACGAGCAGGAACACGGGTACGAACTCGGGCGTGCGGATCGCGATGATGACGAGCCCGCCCGCGAGCACGGTGACCGCGCCGAGCCCGGTCTCGGCGGTCTGCTGCACCATCTGCTCGACCGTCTCCACGTCCCGCACGACCTTGACCTGGAGGACGCCCGCGCTGACGCGTGAGTGGTAGCCGATGGAGAGCTGCTGCATGCGTGTGCACAGCGAGGACCTGAGGGCCGTGCCCATGCGGCGCACACTGCCGTAGAGGAGCCGCACGTACAGCAGGTGCAAAGGCATGTTGATCAGCAGGATGAAGAGGATGAATCCCGCGCTCAGCCACAGCCGGCCGATCGGTCCGTGCTGGACGACCGTGTCGATGATGGACGCCGTGACCAGCGGCAGCAGCCAGATCGGACTGTGCTTGACGGTGAAGACGGCGAACGCGGCGGCGACCTTCCAGCGGTCGGCGCGGAACAGGTAGACGAGGGTACGGACGGGGTGCTCGCCGCGATAGCGGTGGTCGAGCGGTTTCTCCCACGAGGCCATGGTGGCCTTCCCTCCCCAGGGAGTGGCGGATGTGGCAAGCGCTTTCTCCCCATGCCCCGATCGCCTACACCCGGCACAGCCGGGTTTCCCCGGGCCGCGTAACGGCTCGGTTTCCCCGGTTAATTTCCGCGTTCCGAGGGTTGGCGCGGAGCCGTCGGCTGGTTATCGTTCACGCACTTCACTCAATCGTTCCACTGAACGAATAGCGAGAAGGACGGTCGGTCCATGCCCGACATCCACCACCCAGGACGGCGCTCCGTCCTCGCCGCGGCCACGGCGGGCGCCGCGTCGCTCGGTGCGTCCTGGCTGCTCACCGGCTGCACGGGTGCCTCGGCCGCCCCCGCGCTGCCCATGGACGCGAAGGGTGGCAGCCCCGACCGCGGCGGCACCCTCCGCATCGCCCGGCCGCCCGCCTCCGACGCCGAGACCCTCGACCCGGCGAGTGCCCTGTCCGCGTACGAGTACCTGGGCGCCCTCTACAACCGCCTGGTCCGCGTCGGCGCCAACGGCGACCTGGTCCCCGACCTCGCCGAGTCCTGGGAGCCGGACGCCAAGGCGCGCACCTGGACCTTCCGCATCCGCGCGGGCGTCACCTTCCACGACGGCCGGAAACTCACCTCCGCCGACGCCGCGTACACGCTGCGCCACATCCTCGCCAAGGAGACCGCGTCCCCGCAGGCGGCCGTCCTGGCCCCGCTCATCGACACGAAGAAGCTGCGAACTCCCGATGCCCACACGCTCGTGGTGCCGCTCAAGACCCCCAACGCGGAGTTCCCGAGCCTCCTCACGCACTACAACTGCTACGTCATCCCCGACGGCAGCGCCCGCGGCATCGGCCGCACGGGCGTCGGCACCGGCCCCTTCAAACTGGAGTCGTTCACGCCGGCGGGCCCGGGACGCATCACCGCGTACAAGGACCACTGGGCGGGCCGCCCGGTCCTGGACGCCATCGACTTCTACTCCGTCGCCGACATGTCCGCCCGCTCCAACGCCCTGCTCGCCGGGCAGGTCGACCTCCTCTCACAGACCAACCTGGACTTCGCGACCGCCCGTGTCGTCGCCGCCTCCGACCGCGCCACGATCGCCCGCGTCGAGAACGCCCAGTGGTACGTGCTGCCGATGCTGACGACGGAGAAGCCCTTCACCGACGTACGTGTCCGGCAGGCGATGAAGCTCGCCTACGACCCCGAGCACGTCGTGAAGGTCGCGCTGCAGGGCGCGGGCACGGCCGGCTGGGACAACCCCGTGCCGCCGAGCGACCCCGCCCACATCACCGCGCACCCGAAGCACGACCCGGAACAGGCCCGGCACCTGCTGAAGAAGGCGGGCCACGAAGGTCTGACGGTCGACCTCTACACGTCCTCGTACGACCCGGTCTTCACGCCCATGGCCCTCGCCTACCAGGACTCGGCCAAGCGGGCCGGGATCCGGATCCGGGTGAAGACGGCCTCGGCGGACTCGTACTACACGCAGATCTGGATGAAGAAGCCGCTCATGGCCACCTACTGGTACACCGGCAGACCCGTCGACCAGCTCTTCACCCAGGTCTTCCGCAGCGGTTCCTCGTACAACGAGACCGCCTGGTCGGACAAGGGGTTCGACGCGCTGCTCGACCGGGCCCGGCAGGAGACCGACGACGAGCGGCGGCGCGAACTGTACGGCGAGGCGCAGACCTTCGTCGTCGAGAAGGGCGGGGCGATGACCCCGATGTTCGCCGACCGGCTCGTCGGCATATCGCGCAAGGTACGCGGATACGCCGAGCACGGCTTCGAGTTCGACTACCTCGGCATCGGCCTGAAGGGGGCCTGAACATGTTCTCCTTCATAGCCCGCAGAGCGGGCGCCGCCGTCGGCACACTGTTCCTCTCCTCCGTCCTCGTCTTCCTCGCCGTACAGGCCCTGCCCGGCGACGTCGCCACCCAGGTCCTCGGCAAGGACGCGACCCCGGACGCGGTCTCCGCCCTCCGCGAGAAGCTGAAACTCGACCAGCCCGCCTGGGAGCGGTACATCGACTGGATCGGCGGCGCCCTGCACGGCGACTTCGGCCTCTCCCTCGTGTCCGGCAAGGCGGTCGGCGGCGAAGTCGGCCTGTACCTCGGCAACTCCGCACTCATCGCCCTGGTGACCGTCCTCTTCGCCGTCACCGGCTCGATCGTCCTCGGCATCCTCGCGGGCCTCTACCGTGACCGTTGGCCGGACCACCTCATCTCCACGGTCAGCCTGATCGGGATGAGCGTTCCCGAGTTCGTCGTCGCCACCGTCCTGGTGCTCTGCTTCTCGGTCGCCCTGCCATGGTTCCCGGCGGTCGTCCTGTACGGCCCCGAGGCGAGCGTCGGCCAACTCATGCCCGCCGTATGGCTTCCCGCGCTCGCGCTCGCCGTCGTCATGGCCGCGTACATCGTCCGGATGGCCCGCACATCCGTCATCGACGTCATGGCGAGCGAGTACGTCACCACGGCCCGCCTCAAGGGCCTGTCGACCTGGCGCGTCGTCACCCGGCACGCGCTCCCCAGCGCCCTGCTCCCGACGCTGCACGTCATAGCGCTGAACGTCGCCTGGCTGGCCGGCGGAGTCGCGGTCGTCGAGAACGTCTTCAACTACCCCGGCATCGGCAAGCTGATGCTCGCCTCCGTGCAGAACCGGGACCTGCCCGTCATCCAGGCCATCGCACTGATCAGCGCGGTCGTGTACGTGGTCTGCAACCTCGCCGCCGACCTCGGCGCCATGGCCCTCAACCCCAAGCTCCGTACGCGCGGGAGGACCCGATGACCACCCTCGACACCCCGGCGGCTGCCCCCGCCGTCCCCGTCGCACCACCCTCCGCAGCGGCCCGGGCCTGGCGCACGGTGCGCTCCTCGCGGGCGGCCACGATCGGCCTCGCGATCGTCGCCGTGCACGTCGTGATCGCACTCCTCGCACCGGTCCTCACCTCGCACGACCCCATCGCCAACAACGCCGACCAGGCGCTGCTCGGGCCGAGTTGGGAGCACTGGGCGGGCACCGACCAGTACGGCCGTGACGTCCTGGCACGCGTCCTGTACGGCGGCCGCTACGCACTCGGCGTCTCCGTCGCCGCCACCCTCGTGACCCTGCTGATCGGCACGGTCGTGGGATGCGCCGCGGCCCTGCGCGGCGGCTGGTTCGACGACGTACTGGGCCGGGTCCTCGACGCGGTGCTGTCCGTGCCGTCGGTGCTGGCGCTGCTGGTCATCGTCACGGCTCTCGGCACCGGCCCCTCGGTCATCGTCCTCGCGATCGCCGTCGTGTACGTCCCCCAGGTCGTACGCGTCGTGCGGGGCGCGGCATTGGCAGTCGTGCCCGCCGACTACGTGACCGCGGCGCGGGCCAGGGGCGAGTCCACCTGGGCGATCCTGCGGCGCGAGATCCTGCCGAACATCACCGACGTCGTCTGCGTCGAGTTCGCCATGCGGGCCTCCTGGGTCGTGCTGCTGATCTCCTCGCTGTCCTTCCTCGGCTTCGGTGCCGATCCGCCCACCCCGGACTGGGGCCTGATGGTCGCCGAGAACCGCACCGCCATCACCGTCGTCCCGATGGCGAGCCTCGCACCGATCATCGCCCTGGCCACCCTCGTGGTCGGGCTCAACCTCGCCGCCGACGGCCTGTCCAAGGCGTGGGGCGTCGACCGGATCAGGGAGGGGTCCTGATGACCGCGATCGTTTCCGTCACCGAGCTGTCGGTGGCCTATCGCTCGGGTGGCTCCGGCGGACGCGATGTGCCCGTGGTGCGTGAAGTGTCCCTCGACGTGCTGCCCGGGCAGACCCACGCGCTGGTCGGTGAGTCGGGCAGCGGCAAGTCGACGGTCGCGGCGACGCTGCTGGGGCACTTGCGGCACGGCTCGCGCGTGACGGGCGGTTCGGTGCGGGTCGACGGGGCCGACGTGTTCGCCCTGCCCGCCCGGGAGTTGAGGCGCCTGCGGGGCGGGACCGTCGCCATGGTCGCGCAGAACGCGGGGCAGGCGCTCACCCCCTCCATGCGGATCGGACGGCAGATCGCGGAGGCGGGCGGCGACGTCCCCGTCGTGGATCTCCTCGAACAGGTCCGCCTGCCCCGCCCCGCGGAACTCGCCCGCCGCTACCCGCACGAGCTCTCCGGCGGCCAGCAGCAGCGCGTCGCCATCGCCATGGCCATCGCGGCCCGTCCGAAGGTCCTCGTCCTCGACGAGCCGACGACCGGACTCGACGTCATCACCCAACGTGGCGTCCTCGATCTGATCGGAGCGCTCCGAGACGAACTCGGCCTCGCCGCAGTGCTGGTGAGCCATGACCTCGGCGTCGTCGCGCACATGGCCGACGAGGTGACCGTGCTGCGGGCAGGGCGGGTGGTGGAGGCCGCGCCCACTGCTGTGTTGTTCGCGGCGCCCCAGGACCCGTACACCAGACGGCTGTTGGCGAGTGTGCCGCGGCTCGATGACGAGGGGCTGGCGCTCGTGGGTGCGGCGGGGGAGCGGGAGGTGCGGCCGAAGGGCGTCGTGTCCGACGAGGCGCCCGTCGCCGTCTCCGCGCGGGACGTCACGATCGACTACGGGTCCGCGCGTGCCGTGGACGGTGTCTCCTTCGACGTCCGGCGCGGTGAAGTCCTCGCCCTCGTGGGGGAGTCGGGCAGCGGCAAGTCCACGCTCGCCTGGACCCTCGCGGGGTTGCGGACTCCGTCCGGCGGCACGATGACCCATGAGTCGGGTGACGACGATTCGGGCGGCCTCAAGTCCGGTGATCGTGAGTCGGGCGACCTCGCCCGGCCCGCCGGGAAGCGGCCGTTGGCGCTCCGGCGGCGGGTTCAGCTCGTGTTCCAGAACGCCGATACGTCGTTGAATCCGCGTCGCTCGGTGGGTGATGCGGTGCGGCGGCCGTTGCGGTTCTTCGGGACCGTGGGTTCTCGGGCGGAGGCCGTCGACCGGGCTCGGCAACTCATCTCCGACGTGCGTCTGGAGCCTGCTCTCGCCGAGCGGTTGCCCGCGCAGCTCTCCGGCGGGCAGCGGCAGCGGATCGGGATCGCGCGGGCGCTTGCGGGTGAGCCGGATGTGCTGATCGCGGACGAGATCACGACCGCGTTGGACGTGTCGGTTCAGGCCGACGTGCTGCGGCTGCTCGATGATCTGCGGCGGGAGCGGGAGTTGGCCTGTCTCTTCATCAGCCATGACCTGGCGGTCGTGCGGGGGCTTGCCGATCGGGTTGTTGTGTTGCGGCACGGGGTTGTGGTGGAGGAGGGGCCCACGGATGCGGTGTTCTCCGCGCCCGGGCATCCGTATACGAGGCAGTTGATGGCTGCCGTGCTTGAGCCTTCGCCGGGGGCGGGTTCTGTAGTCGACGGGGTCGAGGACTGGGTTGACGCCGCCGGGCCGGACGATCTGTGGATCGACCGGGGGGATGGGCATCGGGTTCGGCGGTGGGAGGGGGTGGGGTAGGGGATTTCGCCCCCGAACCCCCGCTCCTCAAACGCCGGAGGGGCTAATTACCAGCCCGTCCGGCGTTTGAGGACGAGGCCGTTCAGGCCGATGCGGGGGTCTGGGGGCGGAGCCCCCAGAAGGGACGGGAACGGGTAGGGGCGGCGGGGGCGAAAACCCCACCCCAACCCACCGCTCGCCGCAAGCCGTAAATACAAGGAGCCCCGTGAAATACCGCGAGCACTTCGACCGGCAGGTCACGCGTGAGGATGTCTGGATCCCGACCCGGGACGGGCGGACGCACCTGCACGCCCGCGTCTGGCGCCCCACCGACGCCGAGACAACCCCCGTGCCCGCCCTCCTCGAATACCTCCCTTACCGCAAGACCGACTGGACAGCGCCCCGCGACGCCCAACGCCACCCTTGGTACGCCGGCCACGGCTACGCCTCCGTACGCGTGGACATCCGAGGCCACGGCGACAGCGAGGGAACCCCCGGCGACGAGTACGACGCACAGGAACTCGCGGACGGCGTGGACGTCGTCAACTGGCTTGCCGAGCAGCCCTGGTGCACAGGCAAGGTCGGCATGTTCGGCATCTCGTGGGGCGGTTTCAACTCGCTCCAGATCGCCGCACTGGCCCCGGAACCGCTGAAGGCGATCGTCACGGTCTGCTCGACGGACGACCGCTACGACAACGACGTGCACTACACGGGCGGCGCAGTCCTCGGCATCGACATGCTCGCCTGGGCGGGCACGATGCTGGCGTTCGCGGCCCGCCCGCCGGACCCGACGAGTGTCGGGAAGGACCGCTGGCTGCCGCTGTGGCGCGAGCGCCTCGAAGCGCTCGACCCCTTCCTGCACACCTGGCTGGCACACCAGCAACGCGACGACTACTGGCGGCACGGCAGCGTCTGCGAGGACTACACGGCGATCGACGCGGCGGTCCTGGCCGTCGGCGGCTGGAACGACCCCTACCGCGACACCGTGCTGCGGCTCGTGGAACACCTGCCCGACGACCGCGTACGGGGGATTGTCGGGCCCTGGTCGCATCAGTACCCGGACCGCGGCCTGCCGCCCGGCCCGGCCATCGGGTTCCTCCAGGAGACCCTCCGCTGGTGGGACCAGCACCTCAAGGGCGAGGACACCGGCGTCATGCGCGAGCCCAAACTCCGTGCCTGGCTGAACGACCCGGTCCCGCCCGCCACTTCGTACGACGAGATGCCCGGACGCTGGGTGGGCGACGACAACTGGCCCTCGCCTTCGGTCAGTTGGGATGCGCGGCCGCTCGGGAGTGGTGGCACCCCCGTCCTCGTACGGTCTCCGCAGCACACCGGTCTCGACGCCGGCCGCTTCTTCCCGTTCGGCAACGAGAGCGATCTGCCGCCCGATCAGCGGGAGGAGGACGGCCGTTCGGTCTGCTTCGACTCGGCGCCGCTGGACGGGAGGGTGGAGATCCTGGGGCGTCCGCGCGTCCGGCTCCGTCTGGACAGCGCGACTCCGCGCGCCCACGTCGTCGCCCGTGTCTGCGACGTCGCGCCCGACGGCTCGTCCACCCTTGTCACCCGTGGCGTCCTCAACCTGCTGAGCAGGCACGGGCGCGACCGGGCCGTGGAGTGGACCCCGGGCACGTACGAGACCGTGGAGTTCGAGCTCAACGGCATCGGGTACGCCTTTCCGCCCGGCCACCGCATCAGGGTCGCCGTCTCGGACACGTACTGGCCCTGGGTGTGGCCGCACGGCGAGCGCGGCCGGTTGGCCGTGCTGCCCGCCGACAGCGCGCTGCTCCTGCCCGTACGGGATCCCGCGTCGGACGAGGACAAGGACGAGAGCGAGGGCCGGGGGTCCATCCGGTTCGAAGAGCCCGAGCAGGCCCCGCCGCTGCCCGTCACCTACGAGCGGTCCGCCGAGGCGACACCGGAGCGGCTGGTCACCTGCGATGTCGCGAAGGGCGAGTGGACGCTGGAGGTCGACCCCAAACTACGGCGGATCGCGGGTCTACCCGGACGGGCTGCGCTACGAGGAGAGCGCCCGCGAGACGTACCGGATACGGGCCGACGATCCGCTGTCGGCGCGGGCCGTCTCCGAGTGGACGATCCGACTGCGGCGCGGCGACGACTGGGACGCTGAGATCATGACGCGTACGGAGCTGCGGGCCACGGCCACGGAGTTCATCATGGACAGTCGCATGGAAACACGGGCGGACGGAGAGACAGTGGTCAAGCGCGCATGGCACCGCACCACCCCGAGGACGTCGGCGTGAAGGCCGCGAAGACGCCCCGACGTGCCGTCGCCGCCGCCGACCGCACCCGCCAGCCCACCGAGGTCCGCCGGCGGCTCATCGTGGAGGCGGCCGTCCCGCTCATCGCCGAGCGCGGGTACACGTCCGTGGGAGTGCGGGACGTCGCTGCCGCGGCCGGGGTGTCGGTGGGTACGGTCACGTACCACTTCGGCAGTGTGCAGGAGATCCTCTCCGAGGCGATGGTGCTGCACATCGAGCGCTACTACGCGGCGCTGAACGAGGCCGCCGAGCAGGCGGCCGGCAGCGGTGAGGCGCTGCGGCTGCTGATCGACGCGCTGTTCACGGAGGACACCGACCGGCACTGGCGCATGTGGTTCGACTACTGGAGCGCGGGCGACCGCGACCAGGACCCCGAGCAGGCCTTCGCGAGCGGCCAGGCCAAGCGGTACGAGGACTGGCACAGCCAGATCCGCGCCCTGGTCGAACGGGGCGTCGCCGATGGGGAGTTCGTCTGCGCCGACCCGGCCGGCTTCACCGTCCGCTTCGCCGCCCTCTCCGACGGACTGGCCCTCCAGCGACTGCGCCAGTCACCCGAACTGAGCACGCAGGACGCCCGTCGGCACCTGTACCGACTGGTCGAGTCCGAGCTGCGGAAGGACGGCCAGTAGGCGCTTTGCGCGTCTTTGACTCCGGTTCGCGTCAGGGGAGGCGGCCGCAGGTCAGGCGGTGTCCCTGCGGCCCGGCGGGAACTCGTTCCCGTCGCGGTCGGAGACCGTGGTGAACCAGGATGTGGCCCAGACGGTGAGACAGTCGGCCTCGTGGACGGTCTCGAACGGGTGGTCGTTCCATGTCCCGTACGAGGTGACGGTCAGGGCCTCTCCGGGCTTCAGCCAGTAGTCCTGCCCGAACGGCTCCAGCCACAGCTGCAGTTGCTCCGTGCCGCTGTTCTGCACCAGCATCGGCACCGGGTTCCCCAGCCGCTGGATCGCCTCGAAGCCGAAGTCCCCGGCCTCGGGCATGTTCGTCTTCAGCGGGTCGATGAGCCGGGCGATGCCGTTGTCCGCCCGCGAGGCCGCGTTCTGTTCGTCCACGTGATCATTGTCGTCCGGGTCCGGGTCCGGGTCCGGGTCCGGGTCCGGGGCCGGGGCCGGGAACAGACCCGTCGGCGCACCGACGTCGTCACAGCGGGGCGCGGTAGGCCTGGAAGACGGTGAGCCGAGAAGTGATCGTGTGAGATGCCGTGGTCAGCGCCACCAGCATTCGGGCGATGTTGCTGCCCGCCGTGGGGGCGATCACCGACAGGGCACCCACATAGGGATGGTCGGTGCTCCGCACGGGTACCGCGACGGCGAGATAGCCCTGGCGGTGCTCCTCGATCTCCGTCGCGTAGCCCTGCTCCCTGATGCGGGCCAGCTCGTCGGGGAGCTGGGCGGCGGTGAGGGTGCGGGGTGTGCGGCGGAGCATCAGCGGCACGACCGCGGACAGTGGGTACTGCTCCGGTAGCATGGCGAGGGTCAGCTTTCCGGCGGCGGTGCTGTGCAGGTGCATGTGCCGCCCGGTCAGGCTGGACCTGGCCCGGTTGCGGTGCCCGCCGACGTTCTCGATGCACAGCAGTTCCGACGCGTTCGGCACGGACAGCGTGATGGCGTTGTCGAGGCTCTGCGCGAGGTTCTCGATGACGGGCCGTGCCGCCTCGCGCAGGGTCCGCTGGCGGGGTGCGCGCAGGCCGATCTCGTACAGCTGCAGCCCGAGGCGGTAGTGGGAGCCCTCGCGCTCCAGGAGTTCGCCGGCGACCAGTTCCTGGCAGAGGCGGTGGACGGTGGCCTTCGCGACCCCGGTGCGGGCCGTCAGCTCGGTGAGGCTGAGCGAGAAGTCGTTGTCCCGGAAGGCGCCCAGGATGAGCCCGACCTTGCCGAGGACCGTCTTGGGGGGCTCGCCGTCTCCTTCGGCCACGTCCTCGCGTTGATGGTGGCCGGATCATCACCGCTGTCCCACCATCGAGGGATGGACCTCATGGACATCCAGGCGCCCCCGGAGGGCACCTACGCGGAAGCGGACGGCGTCAAATACCACTACGTCGAACTGGGGGAGGGCAGTCCCACCGTCTTCCTGCACGGCGGCGGCCCCGGGTGCACCGGATGGTCCGACTTCGGGCAGGTGGCGCCGCTGTTCGCCGCCGACCGCCGGTGCCTCCTGGTCGACATCCTGCAGTACGGGAAGTCCGGGAAGCCCGTCATCGAGGGCCCGATGTGGGACTACCACGCGGCAAAGACCGTGGCGCTTCTCGACACCCTCGACGTGGAGCGCGCCGACTTCGTGTGCAACTCGTGGGGCGGCACGATCGCGCTCAACCTGGCCGCCAAGTACCCCGAGCGCGTACGGTCGTTGGTGATCACCGGCAGCATGCCCGTCTTCCACGGCCCGCTCGCCCCCCTCCCGGAAGGCGGCCGCCGCGGACGCAACGCCCGCGACCGCTACTACGGCGGCACCGGCCCCTCCTGGGAGAAGATGCGTGAGCTGATCGCGCGCCTGGAGTGGTACGACGCCGACGCCGTCCCCGACGGCACGGTGACGCTCCGCTTCGAGCAGAGCCTTGACCCCGAGGAGACCGCGCTGGCCGGTGCCTCCGACAACCCGCGCGGCGACTGGCAGGACCTCACCGCCGAACTCGGCCGCATCGCCGCGCCGACACTCTTCCTGTGGGGCATGTACGACGCGTTCCTGACCCCGGACTACCCGCTGATGCTGGCCCGCATGATCCCCAAGGGCAGTCTGCACGTCATGAGCGAGGCCTCCCACCATCCGCAGGAGGAACGGCCGTACGACTACCACAGCGTGGTCACGGGCTTCCTCGACCAGGGCCACGGCGCTCCGCTGGAAGGGAAGTGATGAATCTGCGGGCCGGTGGGGCTGGTCGCGCAGTTCCCCGCGCCCCTGACGGGGCGCGCCCGGCACTGCGCCGACTCCACTCAGGCCGCTTTGTATCCGACAGACTCTCCCGGAGGAAACGTGACCGAGCCGGCTCCGCGTGTTGTTGAACTGTCCAGCCCGTTCGCCCGGTTCGCGGGCCGGCTGCTCGTCGGGCTCGGTCACGAGGTCGTGTTGGTCGAGCCCCCGGAAGGCGACGAGACCCGCCGCGAGCAGGGCGGTGACGCGTTCGTCCACTGGCATGCCGGGAAGCGCTCGGTGGCCGTCGACCTCGCCGCGCCCGACGGAACCGCGCAGCTGCGCCGACTGCTGCGGGACGCCGACATCCTGCTCGACGGCACCGAGCACGGCGCGGAGGCGGCCACCGAGGGACTCGACCATCTCGTGCACGTCCGCGTCACCCCGTTCGGGCTGTTGGGCCCCCGCAGCGACTGGCAGGGCACCGACCTCGTGGTGGCCGCGCTGGGCGGGATGCTCGCGCAGGTCGGCGACCCCGACGGCCCACCGCTGCGGCTCCCGGAGAACCAGGCCGAGCAACTCGCGGGCGTCAACGCGGCGATCGCCGCACTGCTCGGCCTGCGCGCCCGGCGCCGCGGACCGGGGCAGCTCATCGACGTCTCCGCGCAGGCGTGCGTGGCCGCGGCTCTGGAGGCCGGAGCCCTCGCCTACCTGCACGAGGACCGGGTCCCGCCGCGTCCGGGCAGCGTGCATCCACTGGTGCCGCACGGGCTGTTCCGCGCGGCCGACGGCCATCTCGGAGGAGGGCTCGGCGGGAGTCCCCGCATGTGGGACGTGCTGCTCGACTGGCTGCGCGAGGAGAAGGCGGACGCCGACCTCGCCGAGCCGCGCTGGCAGGACCCGGTCGAACGCAAGAAGCACCAGGACCATGTCTTCAAGGTCGTCCAGGACTTCGTCGGCACCCGGCCGAAGGCCGAGTTCGCCCGGCAGGCACAGGCCAGAAAGCTGCCCTGGGCCGCCGTCGACCTGCCCCACGAACTCCCCGACAACCCGCAGCTCGCCGCCCGCGACTTCTTCACCCGGGTCACGACACCCGAGGGGGAGCGGACCGACCTCGGCTTCCCCTTCGCGTTCCCCGAGGGCCGCCGCAGGACCGAACTCGTCGCACCAGGCCTGGGCGACGACCAGGGCCTGCTCGACGACCCGCCCCGCGCGGAGCGTTTGGCACCGGAACCGGAACCGGCGGCCGACGAACCCGTACGGCCCACCCTGGACGGCGTACGCGTCCTGGACCTGACCTGGGTGCTGGCCGGCCCGTACTGCACCAAGATCCTGGCCGACCACGGCGCCGAAGTGATCAAAGTCGAGTCCGCGGGCCGACCGGACGCCACGCGGTTCGCACCCTTCATGCACCTGTCCCGAGGCCCCCACACGGCCCCGAACACCAACGGCTACTTCAACGAGGTCAACCGGAACAAGCAGAGCATCGCCCTGGACACCCGCACCGAGGAGGGCGTCGCCGTACTCCGCGACCTCATCGCCCAAAGCGACGTCATCGTGGAGAACTTCAGCTCCACGGTCATGACCAAGCTCGGTCTGGGATACGAGGCACTGCGCGCGATCAACCCGGACATCGTGTACGTCAGCATGTCGGGCATGGGACATACCGGCCCGCGCAACGGCTGGGTGTCGTACGCGGACACCGTGTCGGCGAGTTCGGGGCTGACCGGGCTGACCGGCTGGGGACCGGACGACGTGGTCGGGGTGATCTACGGCCACGGAGACATCGTGGCGGGCCTCCAGGCGGCGCTCGCCACGATCGCCGCGCTGGAACACCGTGCCGAGACGGGGCGCGGCCAGCACATCGACCTGTCCCAACTGGAGGCGATCGCGGCCCACATGGGCACCAGCCTCCTGCGCGGGACGGAAGTGGGTCCGGCCGGAAACACCCACTCGGAGTGGAGCCCGCAGGGCGTGTACCGATCCCTGGGCGCCGACCGCTGGCTGGCCGTCAGCGTGCGCGACGACACCGAGTGGACGGCCCTCTGCGAGGTCATCGGCCGCCCCGAACTCGCCACCGACGAGCGGACCCGTACCGCCGAGGCCCGCAGGCGTGAGTCCGCACTGGTCGACGCCGCACTCGGCACCTGGGCCCGCACGATGTCCGCCGACTCCGCGGCCGAACTGCTCCAGGCGCGCGGCATCCCCGCCGGAGCCGTGCAGGACGGCCGCGAACTCGTGGAACACGACCCGCAGTTGCGTGCCCGTGGCTTCTACGTGCGCAAGGAGCATCCGGTCGCGGGAGCCTTCCTCCATGAGGGCGTTCCGATCACCCTCACCCGTACACCAGGTGGCATCCGCGAGCCCGCGCCCGTACTCGGCGCCGACACCGACGCGGTACTGCGCGACGTGGCGGGACTGACCCCGCAGCGGATCCAACACCTGCGCGCCGACGGTGTGTTGAGGTGATCGGACACCCCGGTGCCGCAGCGGATGCCATGACCGTGCCGGGGCTCCTGGCCGCGGCAGCCGAGGAGTTCGGTGACCGGGTCTTCCTGCGTGTGGGGGACGTGACACGGACGTACCGGCAGTCCCGGAGGGCGGCGGCCGAGACGGCGGGAGCCCTCGTGGCGCGCGGCTGTCGGCCGGGCGACCGGGTCGCAGTCATGGCCGGCAACCGGATCGAGTTCGTCGACCTGATCCTCGGCTGCGCCTGGCTCGGGGCGGTCCTGATACCGCTGAACACCGGCCTGCGCGGCCAGGGACTCCGGCACATCCTGCGCGAGGCGGAGCCGTCCTTCCTGCTCGCGGAGGCCGAGTCGGCGGACCGGCCAGTGGAGGCCGGCTTCCGCGGCACGCTGTGGGTCGTGGGCGGGGACGACGTCCCGGGTCCGGGTGAGGCACCCGCGGTACCGCCGTCACCCGCCCACCCGGAGGACACCGTCTTCGTCCTGTTCACCTCGGGAACCACCGGGACCCCGCGCGGCGTGCTCTGCCCCCACGCGCAGACCGTCTGGTGGGGCCGCAACGTCGCGGACTCGCTGTGCCTCACAGCCGACGACGTGCTCCACACGTGCCTCCCGCTGTTCCACACGAACGCCCTCAACACGCTCGCGCACGCCATGACCGTGGGCGCCACCTGCGTCGTCGGGGAGCGGTTCTCCGCCACGCGGTACTGGGACCAGGTGGCCGAGGCCGGTGCCACCGCCGTGTATCTGCTCGGCGCGATGGCGCCCATGCTCCTGGCGCAGCCACCCGGCAGACACGACCGTGTGCACCGCGCCTGGCGCGGCCTCTCACCGGCCACGCCCGCCTCCGCGTGGCAGCCGTTCCGCGAGCGTTTCGGCGTCACCCTCGTCGACGGTTTCGGCTCCACGGAGACGAACCTCGTCATCGGCTCGACCCCGGAAGCCCAACGCCCGGGCCGCATCGGCACGTTGCGTGAAGGCTTCTCCGCCCGCGTGGTCGACGAACACCTCGCTCCCGTCCCGGACGGCACGGCCGGTGAGCTTGGTCGTCCGCAGCCATCGGCAATTCGCCTTCTCCACCGGCTACTTGGGAGATCCCGAACGGCACCCCGCCTCCTGGCGACGTACGGGCGACCGCGTGATCCGCGAGCCCGACGGCTCGTACCGCTTCGTCGACCGGGTCAAGGACGTCATCCGCCGCCGCGGCGAGAACATCTCCTCGTTCGAGGTGGAGTCCGCGGTCCGTTCGCATCCCGCGGTCGCCGATGCCGCGGCCTTTCCGGTGGCCTCGGAACTGGCGGAGGACGAGGTCATGGTGGCGGTGCTCCCGCGACCGGGGAGCGTCCTGGACCCGCACGACCTGGTACGTCACTGCGAGCGTGAGCTGCCCACCTTCGCCGTGCCCCGCTTCATCGAGACCGTCCCGGAACTGCCGCTCACCGAGACCGGCAAGGTCCGCAAGACCGTACTGCGCGAACGGGGCGTCACCGCCGCGACCTGGGACCGGACCGCAGGGGTCAGTCCAGCTGCGCGGCCACGGCCCGGGTGATCGCCCGGGTGATGCGCAGGATGCCGGGGGAGCGGACCGGGCAGGGCCTGGGCGTCGTGGTGGTGGGGACCAGGCAGAAGTGCAGGTAGTCGTCGTCGATGTGCAGGGCGGTCCGGCCGCTGCCCGGCTGGGTGCAGTACGCCGTGTGCTCGCGTTCGTACGCGGTGCACGGCAGGTACTGGCTCCAGGTGTAGCGGGCCGAGGCCGGGCTCACCGCCTTTCCGGCGTCCGCGAGCAGGTCCCCGGAGGCGGCGGCCTGCCGCTCGTAGATGGCGTTGACGCGGCGGACCCGGTCGGGCGTCATGGGGTCGGGGCCCTGGAGCACCCAGACGACCTTCGGCCGGTCCCCGCCCGCCGCGCCCGCGATCTGGTCGGTCAGCCGCCGTGCGTCGGCGGTGTACCGCGCGAAGTACTTGTCCTGCGCCTTGTCATGGGTGATGCCGTCCATGCACGGCGTGTAGCCCCACGCGTTGCCCCAGAACTGCAGCACCACGAAGTCCGGCCGCAGCGTACGCACCAGGGCGGCGGCCTTGTCCTTCGGCGGAACGAGGGAGTCCTCGCCGGTGCCCTCCAGGTAGTCGCAGAGGGTGGTTCCCGAGTAGGGGGCGCTGGTGTAGCGCGCCTTCAACTCGTCGCGCATCAGGCCGCCGAGGACCTTCTGGTTCTCCATGGCGAGGGAGTCGCCGAGATAGAGGACGGTGGGGCGGGAACGCTGTGAGGGTACCCCGGCCTCGGCCTCGGCCCCGGTACCGGTGTCGGCCTCGGTGTTGGGCTCGACCTCGGTGTCGGTTTCTGCTTCGGGCGTGGCGGCCGGCCGCTGATGAGTGGTCGAGGATGCCTTGGGCGCCGAGGGGACGGGCGCCCCGGACCCGGGTCCGGACGAGGGGTCCCCGCACGCGCCGAGCATCAGTAACCCGGCCACCACCCCGACCATCCACGGCTTGCGCATACGGCAACTCCCGCCCCGGCCACCGAAAACGGCCCCCAGACAAGCACAGCGGGAGGCAAGGGGGAAGGGCCGTTCAGGCCTCGGCCCGCCCGGACACTGACTGCACCGGACCGCAACAATGTAGCTCTGCTTAAGGCAATGTGGAGAACTCTTCACTTGTGCTGCGCTGTCGAGGTCGGGCACGGTTGTGGATCATGCAGCCCAACTCCCCATGGCGGACGGCCGACTTCAGGACGCTCTTCAGCGCGACCGCGCTCAGCCAGCTCGGAACGAACGTCAGCTATGTCGCCGTCCCGCTGATCGCCGTGGCCGAACTCGACGCGAGCCCCGGCCAGGTCGGCGCCCTGGCCACGTTGAGCACGCTCGCCTTCCTCCTCATCGGCCTGCCCGCCGGGGCCTGGGTGGACCGGATGCTTCACCGCAGGGTGCTGATCGTGGCCGACCTGGCGCGGGCCGCGCTGTTCGCCTCCGTCCCGCTGGCCTGGTGGCTGGACGCGCTCACGCTGGGCCAGTTGTACACGGTGGTGCTGCTGAACGGCTGCGCCACCGTCTTCTTCGACGTCGGCTCGCAGAGCACCCTGCCCGGACTCGTCGGACGCGACGCCCTCGTACAGGCCAACACCGCCATGATGAGCCTCATGGCCGTGAGCAACGTGGCCGGCCGGAGCGCGGGCGGCGCGCTGGTCCAGTTCCTCACGGCACCGGTGGCCGTTCTCTGCACGGCGGCGAGCCATCTGGCCTCCGCACTCCAGCTCACCAGGGTCCGCCCCGATCAGGCGCCGCCCGCACCCGGCCGGACGGTCGGACTGCGCAAGCAGATCGGCGAGGGAGTCCGCCACGTCCTCGGCAACGTGGAGCTGCGCGCCCTCGCGCTCACCGCGGCCCTCACCAACCTGGGCTCGCAGATCATCAACACCATGCTCCCCGTGCTGCTCGTGCGTGAACTCGGCCTGCCCGCAAGCGCGTTGGGCCTGTACTGGGCGGCGGGCGGCATCGGACTCCTGCTCGGCGCCCGCTGCGCCCGCCCCCTCGCCGGGCGCCTCGGATACGGCCGCACCCTCGGCGTCATGGGCCTGTGCCTCGCGCCCGCCGGACTGCTCGTCCCGCTCATCGATCGCGGACCCTGGCTGTGGCTCGCGGGCGCCGGGGGAGTCCTCGTCCTGTTCAAGACGGGCGTGGACAACGTGCTCGGAGTGAGCCTGCGCCAGCGGATGACCGCGGACGCGCTCCTCGGCCGAATGAACGCGACGTTCAGGTTCGTCCTCACCGGCGCCCTCGCCGTCGGCGCGGCCGTGGCGGGACTGATCGGTGAACTGGCCGGTGTGCGCGCCACGTTGTGGGTCGGCGCCGGACTGCTCGCCATGGCCTTCCTGCCGGTGTTCCTCTCGCCGGTCCGCGGACGCCGCGAACTGCCCCAGGAGCAGCCCCTGAGGGCAGTAGCCGTCACAAAGAGCTGACCGCGCGCTCCAGGGCATCCGCCACCCGGTCCGTATCGGCCTCTGTCGTACGCCAGTTGCTGAACGCGGCCCGCAGCGCGTGCGTCCCCTCGTAGAAGGTCGGCGTCATGAACGCCTCGCCGGATTCGGCGACGGCACGGCCCAGCGCGTGCACCCGCTCCTGGGTGGGGTCCCCGTCGAGCGTGAAGCAGACGACGTTGAGGCGGACCGGCGCGAGCAGCCGCAGGCCCGGTGCGTCGGTGATCCGGTCGCCGAGGCGCCGGGCGAGCGCGATGTTCCGTTCGACGATCTCCCGGTGTCCTTCGCGGCCGTACGCGGCGAGTGAGAACCAGGCTGGGAGCGCGCGCAGCCGGCGTGAGTTCTCGGGTGTGAGGTGGACGAAGTCGGGCTCGCCGGTGGGCAGTCCGAGATACGGCGACGCGTTGTGGAAGACCCGCACCTGGAGGTCCCGGTGACGGGTGAACTGCACGGCCGCGTCGTAGGGGACGTTGAGCCACTTGTGAAGGTCGACGCAGACCGAGTCGGCGGCGTCGAGGCCGTCGGTCAGATGCGCGTGCTCGGGGGACAGCGCGGCGAAACCGCCGAAGGCGGCGTCCACGTGCAGCCAGAAGTCGTACCGCTCCTTGAGCGCCGCGATCGCCCGCAGATCGTCGAAGTCCACGGTGTTCACGGTCCCGGCATTGGCCACGACGACGGCAGGCCGCCCGTCCAGCTCGTCGAGCGCCTCGGCCAGCCGCGCCACGTCGACGGCTTCCCGGCCACCGGGCAGCACGGGCACCGTACGCAGCCGGTCGCGGCCGATGCCCAGGACGGACAGGGCCTTGGGGATGCTGGAGTGCGGGCTGCCGGACAACACGTCGACCGGTCCGAGGGCGGCGGCTCCCGCCTCGGACACGGACACGCCCAGACGCTCGCCCAGCCACTCCCGAGCGAGGGCCAGCCCGACGGTGTTCGAGACGGTCGCACCTGTCACGAACGCGCCGCTGTGCGTCTCGCCCAGCCCGAAAAGTTCGCGCAGCCAGCCCAGCGTCTCGTGCTCCAGTGCGGTCGCCGACGAGTCGCCGGAGCCGGTGGCGTTCTGGTCGTACGCACTGGTCAGCCAGTCCCCGGTGAGCGCGGCCGGGGTCGCGCCCCCGGTCACGAAGCCGAGATAGCGCGGGCCCGCGGAGGCGGAGAACCCCGGCGCCCACCGCTCGGCGAACCGAGCGAGCGCGCCCTCTGCGCCCGCGCCCCCGGCCGGCAGCGGCTCAGCGTCCGGAGCCTTGCCCAGGTGGGCCACGGGCCGTGCTTCGAGCCCCGACACCTCACGGGCGGCGAAGTCACGGGCGGACTGGAGGAGTTCGGGGAGCCGGGAGAGATCGTCGGCGAGTACGCGGTCCATGCGCCGCAGCGTAGGCGGGCGGCCGCACGGAAATCCCGGTCCAGTCGGGGGAGACTGGCCCCTTGTCGGCTCCTCGTCGGACCCCCGTCACCGCGAACGCCGCAGCGCTCCCCGCTGCCGGGCGCCCCGGCCGGGCGGGGCCAGGACCTTCTCCGCCGCGGCGATGAACTGTCTGCGGGCGTCGATCAGGTCACTGTCCGCCTGACCGTTCCGCACGAGACGGTCGTCGAGATCCAGCCGCATGCGCCAGACGTCCGCGTGCCGGACGGCCGCCGCGTGGACGGTGTCGGCCAGCTCGCCCATCGGCGCGGGGCCAGTGATGGCGACGTTCGTGGCCGCCCGGCTCAGCCCGCCCAGGGCGGCCATGGTCGGCTCCCACAGCCCCCGATGCTCGTCCTCGCTCCGCCATTCCAGAGCCACGCGGGCCTCGATCACCGCGTTGATGCTCTGCCGGAACGCCTCACACTCGTCGAGCACGGTCGCGAAGGCGGCACGCCGCTCGTCACGCAGCCGGTGCCGGACCTGGATGGTCTCCTGCTCCTGTGCCTGCCGACGCGAGGACCTGGCATGGAGAAGCGGTCCGGTCAGCCCGGCGGTCAAGGTCCCCCCGATGCCGAGGGCGGTCGCCCATATGACCGTGTTGGCTTGGTCCATGCCGCACATCATGCCGCCGCCACACCCGACAATGGCCGAACTTGACCGATTGATACGGCAGTTGGGCAGCTACGGGGCCGTCCACGCACCCGATGCCGTGGGTGTCGGCGCGCGGAAAGGGCTGGCGGCGACCGCTGCGGGCGTCAGCCGGGTGGAGCGCCACGGCCCGAGTGTGGCGCCCACCACAAGGGGGTCCGGGCGCGGCTCCCCGTGCGGAACCGAGCCCGAAGGCGCCGTCACGAATCGGCCCGCCGTCACGTCTCAGCGCGGAGCCCGCACGAGCCCGGACCGGTAGGCGAAGACGACCAGTCGGGCGCGGTCGCGGGCGCCCAGTTTCATCTTGGTCGCGTCGGTGAGTTCGTCGGCCTTCACGCCGTAGGTGACGGTGGCGTACGCCGTGGACCCGTCCTTGCCGACCCCGCGCCCGTCGAAGGGGCTCACCACCTCCGCGACCTGCGGTCCGTCGGCCGCCTCGGTCCCGGGGAACCACTCGCCCTTTCCGGACGGGCCCTGTCCCGTCGTCGTCCGCGTCGAACCTCCCGGCTACTCACTGTCAAGTACTCCAGGCATGGAATGTCATCGTTTCGTCTCAGCCCGGCCACCCCCACAACCCATGCCGCCCCGCGCGGGTCTAGCTGGCAGAGATTGACCGGAACGAACGAGAAAGGCCTGATCATGGGGGACATACGCAGACGGGCAGCCGTCGTACTGGGGGTCACCGGACTGATGGCGCCGCTGGCCGTCGCGCTGGGCGCGGGTCCGGCCCAGGCGGCGAGCTGCACCACGCAGACCGGCCCGTACCAGAAGAAGGTCGAGAAGTTCCTCGGCCGGCCGGTGGACGGCAGGCAGTCGGCCGCCGACTGCAAGGCGATCAAGGCCTTCCAGACCAAGCACGGCATCACCCCGAACATCGGCTACGCCGGGTCCGTCACCTGGGGCGTGATGGACTTGATGAACAAGCAGAAGGCCGTCGGGAAGAACCCCAACAAGGACGGCAAATGCCCAGTCAACAAGGGCCGCATCGCCTGTGTGAACCTCACGCTCCAGCTCAGCTGGATCCAGGACGGCAACACCCTCGTGTACGGTCCGGTGCCGGTCCGTACGGGCCGCAACGGGTACGAGACGCGCACCGGTCTGAAGAAGATCTACTGGCGGAACATCGACCACGTCTCGACGATCTACGACGTGCCCATGCCCTACAGCCAGTTCTTCGACGGTGGCCAGGCCTTCCACTCGGTCGGCGTGAGCATGTGGAACCCGCCCGGCTCGCACGGCTGCGTCAACATGACGAAGACGGACGCCAAGAAGTACTGGTCGCTCCTGAAGAAGAACGACGACGTCTACGTGTACGGCCGCAAGCCGGGCACCTGACCGGGCCGGCCGGTCCGGCCGCTCCTGAGAACGACCGGACGGCGCAGAAACGTCACGCCTCCGGGGCGTCCCCGAAGTCCGGGATCTCCAGCCTCGCCCCACCCTGCCGCGCCGAGTCGTGCGCGACGATGCCCGGCAGGGTGTAGCGGGCGGCCACCCACGCGTTCACCGACGGCAGTGTGCGCGTGTTCACCGCGGTGACGAAGTCGTCCACCAGGAAGTGGTGGCTCCCTTCGTGCCCGTTGTGCAGGTTGTCGAACTCCCGGGGCAGCCTCGCCCGGTCGTGGACCGGTGCCGAGCCGGAGGTGAAGGCGGCCCGCAGATCCGGCGCGATGTGCTGGAGGGACGGGTCGTCCGGAGACATGGTGGGCTTGGGCTCAAGGAGTTCACTGATGTCCTTGACCCCCTTCTTGTCCTGCCAGAAGGCCACCGTCGCCAGCTGCTCCATGCTCGCGTCCGTCCCGAAGAACCGGAAACGCGACTCCCGGATGTGCGAGGGATAGCCCACCCGCCGGAACTCGTTCGTGCGGAACGAGCCGCCGCCCGCGACCTCGAACAGCGCGGTCGCGTTCGAGAAGTCGTTGCCGAACTGGCTGACGTCCTCGTCGAAGACCCCGTCCCCGCGATCGTCCTTGACCCCGATCGCGGACACGCTCACCGCGTGAGTCTGCCAGGCACCGAGGACCCCGCCCACCGAGTGCGTGGGGTACAGCAGCGGGGGATAGCTGGCGGTCTCCTTCCAGTTCTCGCCGCCGCTGTACTGGTAGGCCTCGTAGAACCCGAGGTCCATGTCGTGCACATAGTCGCCCTCGGCGTAGAAGAGCCGCCCGAACGCGCCGTCGGCGATCTGGTTGCGGGCGTGCACGGTCGCCGGGTTGTACTGGCTGGTCTCACCCATCATGTACGTCAGTCCGGTGGCCCGAACCGCGTCGATGATCGCCGCGATCTCCTCGCGGGTGATCGCCATGGGCACCGCCGAGTAGACGTGCTTGCCCGCGTTGAGCCCCTGGAGCACCAGCGGGCCGTGGGTCCAGCGCTGCGTGAAGATCGCGACGGCGTCGATCGCCTCCGACTCCAGCATCGCCTCGTACGAGGGGAAGGTTCCCGTCAGGCCTTCGGCGGCGGCCAGTTGCTCCGCTCGCTCGGGCAGGAGATCCGTGACGTGGACCTCGCCGACGCCCGGGTGGGCAAGAAACAGCTTCGCGAACTGGCCGGAGAACTGGCCGGCGCCGACGATGCCGAGGGAGAACGTCATGGAGTGTGTGCCTTTCACTGTCCGGGGACTGACTGTCCGGGGGTTCACTGTCCGAGGATGAAGTTGACCTGGTCGTTGGTCTTGGTCAGATCGCTCACCGGGGCGCCGTTGGCGTAGACGTCCTGCATCGCGGGGCGCACCAGGGAGTACACGTCCGCCGCGTAGTCGGTGATCGGGAAGGAGAAGGTGGTGGAATCCTTCTTGTCGGTGACCGGTTCGGTGAAGGCGGACACGTCGATGCCCTTCTTCTTGTACGCGGCCACGGCGGCCTCGGTGCCGTCCGGGGTCGCGGGGAAGACGATGCCGTAACTGCCGACGGTCTTCTGGCACTCGTTGGAGGCCAGGTACTGGACCCATTTCTTGGCGCCCGCCTTGTTGGGGGCGTTCTTGGTGATGGAGTCGGCGAGGCCGTTCATCATGGTGGCCCGCTTGCCGGTCGGGCCGGTCGGCGTGGGGGCGGTGCCGACGTCGAGGCCCTTGGTGTCGTAGTAGGTGGAGATCATCCAGGCCCCGTCGAAGGAGGTTGCAGCCCGGCCGGAGGCGACCTGGGCGTTGGCCGGGTTGGCGCCGTCGGTGTAGTCGGTGAAGGGCGCGAGGTAGCCCTTCTTCGCCAGACCGAAGTACCAGTCGACCACCGACTGGAAGGTCTTGCTGTCGTACTGGTACTTGGAGCCCCAGCGTGCCTTGTCCGTGTATTTCCAGCCCGCCGAGCCGGTGAACGGGCTCCAGGTGGTCTGCCCGTCGCTGTCGCCCGCGCCGCCGGTGGCGAGCCCGTAGACCTTGACGTTGTTCTTGTCGAAGCCCTCTTCGTCGCCGCGCTTCCCGTTCTTGTCGACGGTCAGGTGCGCGATGGTCTTCTCGAAGGTGCCGCCGTCCTTCGTGTTCCAGGAGAGGCCGTTGAGCTCCTCCGCGGAGAGCCCGGCCTCCTTGACCATCTTCTTGTTGTACATGAGGGCGACGGTGTCCCAGTCCTTCGGGGCGCCGTAGCGGTGGCCGTCCTGGCCGGTCCAGTTGGCGGCGAGCCCCGGCTGGTAGGCGGAGTCGTCGATGTCCAGGTCGTCCAGTGGTTCGAGCACGTTCAGGTCGGCGAACTGCCCGAACTTCTGGATGTGGTCGGTGAACACGTCCGGCTCGGTGCCCGCGATGAAGCTGGCGGTGAGCTTGGTCCAGTAGTCGGCCCAGCCCATCTGGGTGATCTTCACCTTCAGGCCCGGGTTCTGCTTCTCGAAGCCCTTGGCGCACGCCTGGTAGGCGGGCATCTGGTTGGCGTCCCACAGCCAGTACGTCACCGTGTTCGAGCCCGCTCCGGCGGCCCCGCCCTGCGCGCAGCCCGTCACCAGGGACAGCGCGAGCACCCCGGTCAGTGCCACGACCGTACGTGTACGAATTCGCATGCCCGTCCCCTTACTTGATGCCGGTGAAGCTGATGCTGCTGACAATGCGGCGCGCGAAGAAGCCGAAGAGCACGAGCATCGGCAGCGCGGCGATGAGCGTGGCCGCCATCAGGCCGGACCAGTCGTAGCCGCTCTGCGGGGTCTGCGCCCGGAAGATGGCCAGTGCCACGGTGAGCACGCGCGAGCTGTCGCTGTAGGAGACCATCAGCGGCCAGAAGTAGTCGTTCCAGGAGGTGATGTACGTCAGCACGCCCAGCGTGAGGATGGGGGTGGATGCCATCGGCAGCATGACGCGGAAGAAGATCCGGATCTTCCCGGCCCCGTCGAGCAGGGCCGCCTCCTCGACCTCCCGGGGCACGTTCATGAAGAACTGCCGCATGAAGAACACCGCGAACGGGGTCATGAACATCGTCGGCAGGGAGATGCCCAACAGGGAGTCGACCAGGCCGAGTTGTTTGATGAGCACGAAGTTCGGCAGCAGTGTGAAGATCGTCGGCACCATCAGCCCGGCCAGGAACAGCCCGAACACCGTGTCCCGGCCGCGCCACCGCAGCCGTGCGAAGGCGTACGCGGCCATGGCAGAGAAGAGGATCTGGAAGACGGTGATCAGGGTGGACACGACCGTCGAATTGATCAGATAGCGCCAGAACTTGAGCCCGCCGCCCGAGCCGCCCTGAGCGATCGCCTCCTCGGTGGACTGCAGGCCCAGGGCCCGTTCGAAACCGCCGGTCGTCAGGTCCACGGGCAGCGGATCGCCGGGGTGGGCCGCGAGCGCCGTGTTCGAGGAGAGCGCGGTGCGCAGGATCCAGTAGAACGGCAGCAGGGTGATGAGGACCATCGCGGCCATCACCGTCCAGGCCACGACCTTCCCGGGGGTGATCCTTGGGCGCTGTGTGCGCCGTACCTTCGTCGTCGTTGCCGTCACGGCAGTCATGTCGGTCGCTCCCTTCTTCAGCCGAGGTCGGTCTGGCCGGCCCGGGTGAGCCGGTACTGGACAAAGGTGATCGCGCTCAGGACCACGAGCAGGGCCACGGACATCGCCGACGCGTAGCCGAACTGGAAGCGGCCGAAGGCGGCGCCGTAGATGTAGTACTGCAGGACGTTGGTCGCGTTGGCCGGACCGCCCGCGGTGGTCACCGCGACCGTGTCGAACACCTGGAACGAACCGATCACCGTCATGATCAGGACCACCGCGAGCACCGGCCGCAACAGCGGCATGGTGATCCGCCAGAACATCCGCCACTCGCTCGCGCCGTCCACCTTGGCCGCCTCGTACATGTCGCTGGGGATGGCCTGGAGCCCGGCGAAGAGCAGCAGGGCGGTGTAGCCGACATGCCGCCAGACGTTGATCAGGGCGATCGTGGGAATCGCCCAGGTCTCGTCCGCGAGGAACGGGATGCGGTCGAAGCCGAGCCCGGCGATGATCTCGTTGCCGATGCCGAGCTGGGTGTCGAGCATCCAGAGCCAGACGATGCCGGCGACCACGTTCGACATCAGATACGGCGTGAGGACGATCCCGCGGAGTATCGCCGACTGGGTGAGCCGCTGGAGCAGCACCGCGATGGCGAGCGCCGAGACCGTCTGGACGCCGATGTTGATGAAGACGTACTCGACGGTGACCGTCAACGAGTCCCAGAAGATCGGGTCCTTGACCATGCGGACGTAGTTGTCGAGGCCCACCCACTCCGCCGGGGTCAGCAGATTGAAGCGGGTGAAGCTCAGATAGATGCCCCGCAGCGTCGGCCACAGCAGGAAGACCAGGAAGCCCAGCATGGCCGGAGCGATGAACAGGGCCGCGAGGGCGCCGTCACCACGTCCGCCACCGTCACGTTCTCGTTTCTCGCGGATTCTCGGCTTCGGCTGTGTCCCCTCGATGTCGCGCACTGGCAGACGCGACGGAGGGCTGGAGGCGACGGTCATCAGGAGACTCCCTCGTCTGCGGCTCGTCCTCGGGCCCCACTTACTTTTGGGCCGAAAGAATCCGGCCGTCAAGAGGTGTGCGCGCATCTTTTCCTGAGGACGTTCGATGACATAGGGTGGTGTCATTACTTCTGCGTCGAAAGAAACAATGTGGGGGTTCGTTCATGACCGCACGTGCCGCCAGCTGGCTGCCGCTCAGTCCCGGTGAGCGTGCCGTCGCCATCGAGGTGCTCACACACGGCCCCCTGTCGCGCAGCGACATCGCCCGCCGGCTCGACCTCTCCGCCGGCAGTCTCACCCGGCTGACGAAGCCGCTCATAGAGTCGGGTCTGCTGATCGAGGTCCCCGAGGGTGCCGCGCTGCCAGAGGTGCGCCAGGGCCGCCCGTCACAGCCGCTCGACATCGTCGCCGAGTCCCGCACCTTCGCCGGGTTCAAGATCACCCAGGACATGGTGTACGGCGTCGTCACCACCCTCAAGAGCGATATCGTCGCCCGGCGCGACCTGCCCATCACCAGCCATGACCCGGCCCATGTGGTGGACGTGCTGGGGGAGCTGACCGGCGCGTTCGGGCGTGACTTCCCCGGTCTCGCCGGGATCGGCATCGGCCTGGGCGGCCGGGCCTCGGACCGGTCCGTCGTCGACGAGTCGGCCTTCCTCGGTTGGCGCGACGTCCCCCTGGCCCGGCTCGTCGAGGAGCGCACCGGACTGCCCGTCGTCGTGGACAACGACGTGGCCGCGCTCGTCGAGGCCGAGCGGTGGTTCGGTGCCGGCCGAGGCCTGGAGCGGTTCGCGGTGCTCACCATCGGCGCGGGAATCGGCTACGGACTGGTGAGCGGCGGCAAGCGGGTCGGGACCCCCGAGGACGGACTGGGCGTCGGCCGCTTCTGGATCGTGAACTCCAGCGGCCCGCTCACCCCCGACGGCGAGCGTGGCAGTGCCATCTCCCTGCTGTCCATCCCCAGCATCCGCTACCAGATCCGGGCCGCCACCGGCCGCGACATCGCGTACGACGAGATCCTCGCGCTGGCCGCCGAGGGCGAGCCCATGGCCGCCCGCGTCGTCGGCGAGGCGGCCCGCGCCCTGGGCACCCTCGTCGCGCAGATCGCCAACTTCGCCATCCCTCAGAAGATCGTCCTGGCCGGCGAGGGCGTGGGCCTGGTGGACGTTGCGGGACCGGTCGTCGAGGAGGCCATCCTCGCCAACCGTCACCCGCACGCCGAGCCGGTCAACCTGGAGACCAAGGTGTCCGACTTCCACGACTGGGCGCGGGGCGGCGCCGTACTGGCGATCCAGGTGCTCGTCCTCGGCGCGGGGGCGGCCTGACCTGGCTGTGGAAGGGCTGTCGGACATGGCTATTGGATGACTGCCGGACAGGGTCATGGAATGGCTACCGGTAAGTAGTCCTGCTGACAGTGACTCCTCACATGGTCTTCACGCCGGGGCCCGTATGATTCACGGCATGTCCACCACTCACCGACGTGCACCGGTCGCGCCGAAGCGATCGGCCGCCGAGGTCAACGAGGAGATCCGAGCCCTGTGGCTGCGGAGCGGTGGGACGCTGAGCGGCGAGCAGCGGCGGGTGTACCAGCGTCTCGTCCTGGAGTGGGCGGCGGCCTCTCCGCGCACCCACTCGCACACGGACTCCGCCCACTCGCGCACGGACTCGTCGAAGGCCGCCTGACCGGTCTGACCGGGTGAGCCGCCTCCCGAGCGCCGTGCCTGGGGGATGGCGAAGTCGGCAGTCAGCCCTTCATCGCCCCCTGGAGCAGGCCCGCGATGAAGCTGCGCTGGAAGATCACGAACAGGATCAGGATCGGCAGCATCACGATGATCGTTCCCGCCGCGAGCGTGGGGATGTCCGTGCTGTTCTGACCGACGAAGAAGCCGAGGCCCGCGGGCGCCGTGTGCTTGGTGGTGTCCTGGATGAGCACCAGCACCAGCAGGAACTGGTTCCACGACCACATGAAGACCAGCAGCCCGAGCGTCATCAGGGACGGCCTGGCCAGTGGCAGCAGAATCCTCAGCAGGATGGTGGCCGACGAGGCACCGTCGATCCGGGCCGCCTCCACCAACGATGGCGGGGTGGACTGGAAGTGGGTGCGCATCCAGAACACGCTGAACGGCATGAACAGCGCGATCTCCACCAGGATCACGCCCAGGTACGAGTTGGTCAGACCGAGGCCCCGCAGGTCGAAGTAGAGCGGGACCACGATCAGTTCGACCGGGATGGTGAGTCCGGCGATGAAGAAGGCCGCGACCGCGTTGCCGCCCGGGAGTTTCATCGTGCCGAGCGCGTAGCCCGCCAGCGCCGCCAGGACCAGGGAGGCGGGGACCACACCGACCGCGATGGTGAGGCTGTGCCCGATCAGGTCGGAGAACCCTGCCACCGACCACGCCTGCTCGTAGTTGTCCCAGCTCCACCGCTCCGGCCAGGTCAGTCCCACCACCGGCGTGCCCGCGGGCTGCAGGGAGGCGAGGAAGACACTGAGGAACGGGATCACGACGGCGATCGCCATGACCGTCAGCAGCGCGTAACCCGACCAGCGTTCCTGGCGCGTCGCGGTGTTCATGACTCCGACCTCGACAGACGGTTGATGAGGTAGACGATCCCGAGTATCAGACAGCCGAGGACGACGGCCAGGGCCGCGGCGAGCCCCACCTTGCCCTCGGAGAACGCCAGCCGGTACACGAGCAGGCCCGGGACCGTCGTCTGCTCGCCGGGGCCGCCGTTCGTCGTGACGTACACGATGTCGAAGCTGGCGAGCGCGGCCACCGTGGTCACGGTCATCGCGACGGCGATCTCGCCGCGCAGGTGCGGCAGGGTGACGGAGACGAACTCCCGGACGGGACCTGCCCCGTCGAGCCGGGCCGCCTCGTACAGGCTGGAATCCACCTTCTGCACGCCGCTGAGGAAGAGCATCATGCACAGCCCGCTCAGCACCCAGGTGCCGACGAGACCCACGGCGATCAGAGCGGCGCCGAAGTCGCCCAGCCACGCCCGTGTCACCCCGTCCAGACCGACCGCGCGGAACGTCTGGTTCACCAGCCCGTCGTCCCCGTACAGCCAGCGCCAGGTCACGCCGACGGCGACGAGCGGGACGACCTGCGGCAGCATGAACAGGAAGCGGTACGCCCCCATACCGGGCCGCCGGAAACGGGCCAGCAGACCGGTCATCGCAAGACCGACCACGATGGGAATGAAGGAGAAGAACACCACCAGCACCAGGGCGTTGAGCACGGACCGGCGCAGGATGGAGTCCTGGAAGATCTCCTGGTAGTTGCCGAGGCCGACCCAGTCGCCCAGTGTCACGCCGTCCCACTCGAACAGCGAGAGATATGCCGTGTGCAGGGCGGGCAGCACCGCGAAGCAGAAGTAGACGGCGAACGCGGGCAGCACATACACGTAGCCGCGATACGGGCTGCGCCTGCGGGGGCCCTGGGACTGGACCCCGGACGTCCGTCGTCTGGACCCGGACGTCCGGGGGCTGTTGGACCGGCGGCCTACTCGGCATGGTGTTCCTCCCACTCGTCCTGAAGTGAGTCGAGGTAGTCCGAGGGATCTATGCGGTTCGCGATGAGTTTCTGGACGCCGGAGCGCAGCCGGTCGAGCATGGCGGGGGCTGCGAAGTCGGGAAACGTCGTGATCCCGTCGTCGGCGACGGCCCTGCGGTGGCCCTCCGCGATGTCGGCGAGCACGCCCTCCGGCTTCTTCACGGCGTCGGGGTTGGGTGGCATGAAGCCGTTGTCGCTGATGATCTGGCCGGCCTCGGGAGTGGTCAGGAAGTCGAGGAACGCGCCTGCCGCCTCGGGATGTTCGGTCCTGGATGCGACGGCGTAGGAGACGCTGAAGCCCGAGGCCACGGTGGGGGCGGAGGCCTCTTCGCCCGGCATCGGGAAGAAGCCGACGTTGTCTCCCATGACGGTCGCCAACTGCCCGGCCGCCCAGTTGCCGTTGATGAGGAAGACACTGTCGCCCTTGGCGAACTGGGCGGTGGAGTCCACCTGCGCGGTGCCGTTCGCGGAGTCGTTGTAGTAGCCCTTGCGGCCCCAGTCGATGACGAGCTTGCTGGCCTTGACGGCGGCCGGCGTCTCGATGGTGGCGCCGTTGGTGCCGTTGACCCAGTCCCAGTAGTCGTCCGTCGGCATCAGCTGGTTGAGGAGCGCGGCCCACAGGTGCAGGCCACCGGAGTCGAGCGCACCGACGCCGAGCGGCGTCAGGTCCGCGTCCTTGGCCGCGGCGAGCTGGTCCTCGAACTCCGCCATGGTCTTGGGCGGACCGTCGATCCCGGCCTTCTGCGCGAGCTCCTTGTTGTAGTAGATGCCGGTCATCGACAGACCCGCCGGAACCCCGAACAGGGCACGCCCGCCCGTGGCCTCGCTGGTCTGCCCCGCCGTCAACTGGTCGAGGCTGACCGGGGGAATGGCCTTGTCCCAGCCGTACGCCTCCCGATAGGGCGCCAGGTCGAGGATGTGGCCGTCCGCCGCGAGATCCGTCATCCCGACCGCGTACTGCGCGATGTCGGGGGCGGTGTCCGAGGTCATCGTGAGCTTCAGGTTCTGCACGTAGTCCGAGAACGTCTTGTACTGCGGCTCGACCGTGATGTTCGGATGGCCCTTCTCGAACGCGGCGATCAGCGCGTCGACCATCAACGGGGCGTCGGCGAACTGCAGACGCAGGGTGATGTCCCCGTCCGGCACGGCGGTCGACGACGGCACACTGCGCGGACCGGGCACCGCGGCCGCGCTCCCGGGGGTCAGGGCGTCGCAGGCGGTGAGTGGCAACACGAGGGCGGCGGCACAGACCGTCGCCGCGACGCGGCGGCGCACCCGGTGTGTCCTCTCCATCATCGGCCTCCTTGCGTAATCTCGGCGTCTCGGCGTCTCGGTGTGCGGATCGGTGCGTCAGCCCCGCGGACAGCGGTCCTTGACCTTCTCCAGCAGGGCGCTGTTGTGGCGTTCGGCGTCGTCGCCGGTGTTCTGGCTGACGATCAACGGCGGTGCCTGGCCGTGGAGTTCGACGAGCAGCTCGGCCGCCCGGCAGGTCAGGGCGTTCACGATCGCCGCCCCTACGACGGTCGACAGGGCGCCCACGGTGAGGTCGCCCAGGGGCACCACCGCGTCACCCGGGCGGCCGTGCGTGTCGATGACGATGTCGGCAACGTCCAGCAGGCGCCGCCCGTCGGTGTGCCGGGACTCGGCGCTCAGCGAGTGGGCTCGGCTGGTGACGGCGACGACCGTCGCACCCAATGCTCGGACGCCAAGGGCGAATTCGACCGGCACGGCGTTGATGCCGGAGTTGGAGACGACGACCACCACCTCGCCGTCCCGGATGTCCGTCGTACTGAGGATCGCCGCCGCGTAACCGCCGACGCGCTCGGCCGCGCCCGCGTGCCGAGGGGCGGCGGGCGACAGCGCCGGGTCGGCGATCACGTTGACCGGCGCGAGGCCGCCCGCGCGCAACAGCGGTTCGATCGCGACGAGTTGCGAGTGGCCGCTGCCGAAGTAGTGGACGACGCCCCCGGCGGCGATGCTGTCCGCGATGGCAGCGGCGGCGCGTTCCATCGCGGGCCGCTCGGCGGTGGCCAGCGCGGTGAGGTTCTCCTGGAGAGCGGCGAAGTAGGCGAGATCGGCGTTCATCGTGTCGAGACCACCTGGGGTGTCGAGCGGGAGCCGTTTGCACGGCTGTGGGGCCGTCTGCGTGGCTGTGGACCGTACCAGAGGGCCGTGCGACTGCCCAGCCCTCCGGACAAGTGTGCTGTCACAACAGCTTTGTTCCTTGACCACCCCGCACACCCGTCCTAACCTGAGCCGCATGTGGTACGGACCACAGGCATCGGAGAACCAGACCGCCCGACAACTCCTCCAGCGGCTCCTCGGGGACAGGGCCGCGGAGTTCACCGCCGACGTCGTGCCCGGCGGGGACGGGCACGACGTCGGCGGGCCCGACTGGTTCGAGGTCGACGCCGGGCCGGGCGGAGTGGCGCTGCGCGGGTCCAGCGGCGTTGCCGTCGCCTCGGCGCTGCGCTGGTACCTGCGGACCGCCTGCCGGACGCAGATCACCTGGGACGCCCCCGTGCCCCGGCTGCCGGACCGCCTGCCCCGCACCGGCACGGCCGCCCGGACGACCTCCCCCTACCTCCACCGCTACCACTTCAACGTCTGTACCTTCGGCTACACCACGGCGTTCTGGGACTGGGCGCGCTGGGAGCGCCACATCGACTGGATGGCGCTGCACGGTGTGACGACACCGCTGGCGATGACCGGCGCGGAGGCCGCCTGGCAACAGGCCCTCCTGCGTACCGGCCTGGACGACGGGACCGCCCGGCGCTTCCTCGGCGGCCCGGCCTACCTCCCGTGGAACTGGCTGGCCTCGCTGGACAGTTGGGGCGGACCACTGCCGCAGAGCTGGATCGACGGTCACGCGGACCTGGGCCGCCGCATCCTGGACCGGGAACGCGCGCTCGGCATGCGCCCCGTCCTCCAGGGCTTCTCCGGCCATGTGCCCCGCGAACTGATCGCGGACCGGGGCACCCGCTCGACAACCCTTCCCTGGTGGGACTTCGAAGTCGGAGTCCTGGACCCGCGCGACCCGCTGTTCGCGGAGTTCGGCGCCGCGCTGCTGACCGAGCAGACCCGCCTCTTCGGCACCGACCACCTCTACGCGGCCGATCCGTTCATCGAGACGATTCCGCCCGTGACCGACCCCGCCGACATCGCCCGGGTCGCGCGCGCCGTGCACGGCGCCATGACCGCGGTGGACGACGAGGCCACCTGGGTGCTCCAGGCATGGCCCTTCTCCTACCGATCCGACTACTGGACACCGGACCGGACCCGGGCCTTCCTCGACGCCATCCCGGACGACCGCATGCTGATCCTGGACCTGTGGGCCGAGCACAAGCCGGTCTGGCGGCAGACCGACGGCTACCGGGGAAAACCCTGGGTGTGGTGCATGCTCCACAGCCTGGGCGGACGGCCCGGGCTCTACGGCAAGCTGGACGAGATCGCCGCCGGCCCCGCCGAGGCCAGCGCCGACGCACGCGGCGGTTCGCTCTCCGGAATCGGCGCGAGCATGGAGGCATTCGGCGGCGACCCCGTCCTGTACGAACTGCTGGCCGACGTCGCCTGGAACGGCTCGGTCAAGGACGTACGAGCATGGCTGGAAGACTGGGCGGAGGCCCGGTACGGACGCCGGACCCCCGGCCTGCTGCGCGCCTGGGAACTGCTCCACGCCACCGTCTACGACGCGGACGGCCCCGGACCACCGGGCTCCGTCGTCGTCTGCCGCCCCACATTGGAGGGCGACCTGCGCCCGGAGCTGCCGGTTCATCTGGCGGCGCCGCCCTCGCCGTCCGTGCCACCCGGTCTGGCCGAGGCGTGGACGCTCCTGGCCGGTGAGGCGACGGAGGAGGACAGCGCGGGCCCGCTCGGCCGGGACCTGTGCGACGTCACCGCGCAGGTGCTCACCCACGTGGCGTGCGATCAGCAGCGGCGGGCGGCGGACGCGGCCCTGGCACGCGACACCGACCGCTTCCGAGCCGCCGCCGGCGAACTCCTCACCACCATCGAGGACCTGGACACACTGCTGGCCACCCGCCCCGAGCACCGGCTGGACACCTGGCTCGCCGAAACCGGCAGCTGGGCGTCCACCCCCGCCGAGGCCGAACTGTACGAGGCCGACGCGCGACGGATCCTCACGGTCTGGGGACACTCCCGCAGCGAGCTGCACGACTACTCGGGCCGCCACTGGGCCGGCCTGGTCCGTTCGTTCTACCTCCCGCGCTGGCGACGCTGGTACGAGTACATCGCCGAGGCACTCGAGACCGGATCCCCTTACCGGGCCCAGGAGTTCGAGGTGTCCTTGATCGAATGGGAGGAGCGCTGGACCACCGAACGGAGTGAGCAGGCGACGCCCGGCCAGGACACCGCCGGGGCGACCCTGGCCGTGGTGCGTACGCTGATGCCCCGTTACCGCGCCTCTCGGGGCTAGCGGACACGTGCGAACCGCGGAGTGATCGTGATGCTCAAGGACAGGCGCTGATTGTGACGCTCAAAGACAGGCGCAGGGACGACGGCCCGGGCGCGGACTCCTACAAGACGGAGTCCTTCAAGCACGAGGCGCTGCGGCGGCTGCTCCAGGCCGACATCGCCCGGATGCGGCCCGACGAGGCACTGCCCACCGAACGGCAGCTCGCGGAGCGGTACGACGTCAGCAGGGCGACCGCCCGGCGCGCGCTCCAGGCGCTGCGCGAGGACGGCCTCATCCGCAGTGTGCGCGGCGTGGGCACCTTCGTCTCCCACCCCCAGATCACCAAGACGTCGACGCTCACCTCGTTCTCCGAGGACCTGCGTTCGCGCGGCTACCACCCCAGCGCCGAACTCCTCGCCGCCGAGGTCGTCGAGGCCGACCTGCACCACGCAACGGCCCTCGGCGTCGATCCCGGCACCGCCCTGCACCGCATCGAACGGCTGCGCCTCGGCGACGACTTCCCCATCTGCCTGGAGACCGTCTACCTCTCCGCCGAGCGTTTCCCGAGCCTGGACGAGTCGCTCCTCAAGGGCTCGCTGTCGGAAGCGCTGCAGAACACCCACGGCGTCAGGGTGGTCCGGGCGACCCAGCAGATCCGGGCGGTGAACGTGACCGGCCGCCAGGCCCGCCTCCTCGGCGTCAAGGAGGGCTCCGCCGCCCTGCTCGTACGACGCACGGCGTTCGACGACACGGGGCATGTAGTGGAGTACGGCGAGTCGTTGTGCCGTGGCGATCTGTACGAGTTCTCGCTGGTGGTGACGAAGTAGCCCCTGCTCGCTCCGGGAGCTCTGTGGCCTCGGCGGGCTCGGCGGCGGCTCTGCTGTTGGCGAATCTGCTGCGGGCCGAGATTCCTTCCGCGCTGCCGTCGTCCGGCCGAGGGTGGAGACACCGCGGTGATCCTGGCCGCGTCACCACAAGGAGGAGCGATGGCACGATTCAGCAGCACCCTGGAACCCAGGGCCGAGGAGGGGGACACCCCGTCGTCCCGGTTCGACGACCACCTCGCCGCCCAACTCCTCAACCAGCGCATCGTGTTCCTCGGCACGCAGGTCGACGAGGTCTCCGCGAACCGCGTCTGCGCACAGCTGCTCCTGCTCTCCGCGGAGGACTCGCGCACCGACATCGGCCTCTACATCAACAGCCCGGGCGGATCGGTGCACGCGGGCCTGGCGATCTACGACACGATGCGGCTCATCCCGAACGACGTGTCGACCCTCGCCATGGGCTTCGCCGCGAGCATGGGGCAGTTCCTGCTCACCGTCGGCACCCCGGGCAAGCGCTACTCGCTCCCGAACGCGCGGATCATGATGCATCAGCCCTCGGCCGGTATCGGCGGCACCACCGCCGACATCGCCATCCAGGCCGAGAACCTCCAGTTCACGAAGGAGAGCATCGAGCGGATCACCGCCGAACACACCGGCCAGAGCGTGGAGACGATCGGCCGCGACGGCGACCGCGACCGCTGGTTCACGGCCGAACAGGCCAGGGAGTACGGCATGGTCGACCGGGTCGTCGAGTCCCTCGACGACGTCCGCCCGGCCTCCTCGAAGCGACGGATGGGACTCTGACATGAGCCAGTACACGATCCCGAACGTGGTCGAGCGCACCCCGCAGGGCGAGCGCGCGTACGACATCTACAGCCGGCTGCTGTCCGAGCGGATCATCTTCCTCGGCACCGAGATCGACGACGGCGTCGCCAACGTCGTCATTGCGCAACTGCTCCACCTGGAGTCGTCCGCTCCCGAGCGCGAGATCGCGATCTACCTCAACTCGCCCGGCGGATCCTTCACTTCACTCATGGCGATCTACGACACGATGGGCTACGTCGGCGCGCCCATCTCGACGTTCTGCGTCGGCCAGGCCGCCTCGACCGCCGCGGTGCTCCTGGCCGGGGGAGACCCCGGCCGGCGCTTCATCCTGGAACACGCGCGGGTGCTGCTCGGCCAGCCCGCGAGCGGCGGCGCGCGGGGCACGGTCTCCGACCTGAGCCTGCAGGCCAAGGAGATGATCCGTATCCGCTCCCAGGTCGAGGAGGTCCTGTCCCTGCACACCCACCACCCCGTCGAGACCCTGCGCGCCGACATGGACCGCGACAAGGTCTTCACCGCTCGGGAGGCGGTGGAGTACGGACTGGCCGACGAAGTGCTCAGCCGACGGCTGGTGCCCGCGGCGGCCTGACGGTGTCGCCGCCGCGGAGCCTCAGCGGGCTCGGAGTCTCGGGCCTCAGGCGGCGAGCCGGATGTCACCCAGCCGGGACCGCGCCTCGGTGCGCCGGGGCGCGGTGCGGGACCCGGACCTGAGGGGCTGGGAGGTGAGGGGCTGGGACCGGAGCGGCTGGGCCGGTCGCGCGAGCCGGCCGTGCGCCAGGGCGAGCAGATCGGCGAGGCCGAGCCCGAGTGCGTGTGCGGCGGCCGCGAGGACCTCGGACGAGGCCTCCTTGCGGCCCCGCTCCAGCTCGGAGAGGTACGGCATCGAGATCCGGGCCGCGTCGGCCACGTCCTTGAGCGTCCGCTCCTGGGCGAGCCGCTCGCGCCGCAGGACGTCGCCCACGACGTCACGCCACAACGGCTCCTTGGGCGCCGGCTCCTCCGGCTTCGCCGGCGCGGCCGGTACGGGTCGCAGGGGAATGACACGGGCTTCGTCGGACGCGTGGCTGCTCACCTCTCCACCCTAGAAAGCGCGGCGCGATTCGGGGAGGTCATCGCGTTCTGCCCTCGGCGAAGCCCTGGCCCCTCACCGTTCCAGAAGCCGCTGCCGCCACCAGGCTCCGGGCGGCTGCCACTGAGGGGTCTCGCGCCTGAGCGGTTCGGGAAGGGTCCGCCGAGCCAACTCCTCGTCGGCGCGGGCGAGTCGGCGCCGGAGATCCGAGCGGGCGCCGGCCGGCAGCCGGTAAAGGGCGTCCTCCAGTGTGTCCCTGGCTTCGAGCGGACAGCAGCAGGGGCAGTTCACGTCGATCAGCCACGCGGCGAGGTCCTGCCCGGGCAGGCGAAGGGCGGACTCGTATGTGACGAGCGCGTTCGCGACGGCGTCGCGCCACAGATGCTCCGCCTCCACCCGGCGGACGGCCGCCCGGGTGCGCGAGGAGACACCGCCGATCCGGCGGACGGTCACATGTCTGGAGGGCTGCCACCGCTCGGCGCGGACGGCACCGGGCCGCCTACGCGGCACGGCCCTTTCGGGTCGACGTCATGCGGGCATCGTGCACGATCACGTCGGCCGGGCGCGACCGGATTTCCCAGGCGCGGGGGCACCGCCCTCGTGAACTCCCGCCCGCGCCCCCGGTGTTCAGTGGGCGTGTGGCTCGTCGCGGTGTACCGGGCCGTGCGGGGCCTCGCAGTGGGAGCCGTCGTCGTAGGCGGCTCCGGTGCGGACCTCCAGGACCTCGGCGGGGGCGTGGTCGACCTGGAGGGTGGTGTGGCTGATCTCGTAGTCGCTCTGCAGGATCTTCTCCAGGTCCCGGCGCACCGTGTGGCAGTCCGCGACGGGCTCGACCAGGATGTGCGCGGACAGTGCGGGCTGTCCGGACGTGATGGTCCATACGTGCAGGTCGTGCACCTCGGAGACGGAGGGGTGCGCGACCAGCTGGTCGCCGATGTCGTCCGGAGCGAGGTGCGCGGGCGCCGCCTCCAGGAAGATCCGCCCCGACTCCCGTACGAGCCCGTAGCCGGCCTTGAACATGAGGACCACCACGACCAGTGTGGCGATGGCGTCGGCCCGCGCGAAGCCCGTCAGCACCACGACGAGACCGGCGATCGCGGTACCGATGAACGCGAACAGGTCGTTGAGTATGTGCTGGTAGGCGCCCTCGACGTTGAGCGAGGAGCGGTTGGCCTTGGAGATGCACCAGGCCGCCGCGATGTTCACCAGGATCCCCGCCAGGGCTGTGCCGAACACCAGCCCGCCCTCCACCTCGGGCGGGTCGATCAGCCGCCGCACCGCCTCGTACGCCAGCCAGGTGCCGAGCAGCAGCAGCGTGAGCCCGTTCGCCTGCGCGGAGAGGATCTCGGCGCGCTTGAGGCCGTACGTGAAGCCGCCGCGGGCCGGCCGCGCGGCCAGCCGCATCGCGATGAGCGCCAGCACGATGGACACGGCGTCCGTCAGCATGTGCGCCGCGTCGGAGATCAGGGCGAGCGACTGGGCGAGGATGCCGATGACGACCTCGGCCGCCATGAACGTGGTGATCAGCGTCAGCGCGATCGCGAGCCAGCGGCGGTCCGCGTCCGCCGACACACCGTGCGAGTGCCCCGCGTGCCCGTCCGACTCGTGGTGGTCGTGGTGCGCGCTGGTCATGTGTGTCCCCCTCGATGCGGTGTCCGACTCCCGCAGTGAAGCGCACCTCGCGGAGATCGGCAAAGGCTGCACCGGTGACCGTTGTCATCATCGTTAACAGGCCTCTGACCTGCGGCGAAGAATGTGCGGCGGGGTCGGGTCAGGCGCCGAAGAGCTGTGTCCAGTACGTGCCCGCCGAGCCGCCGCCCGCGAAGCCGACGCCTATGTGGGTGAAGGCCGGCTTGAGGATGTTGGCGCGGTGGCCGGGGCTGTCCATCCAGCCCTGCACGACCTCGGCGGCGGAGCGCTGGCCGCACGCGATGTTCTCGCCGATGGTGCGGCGGGTGCTGCCCGCGGCCGCGGCCCGGTGCCAGGGCTCGCTGCCGTCGGGGGAGGTGTGGGAGTAGAACGCGCGCGTCACCATGTCCGCGCTGTGCGCCTGCGCCGCATTGGTGAGCAGGGTGTCCACGGCCAGTGGTCGCAGACCGGCCCGGGTCCGCTCGGCATTGGTGAGCGCCACGACCTCCGCGGCCGTCTGCGCCAGCCCGCCGGGAGTGAGGGGCCGGGCCCACAGCGCCGTCCAGTAGAGGGTGCCGGAGCGGCCGTCGGGCACGTACGCCACACCGGCCTCGGTGAACGCCGGGTCGTGGATCGTGCGCCGGGACTGCTCTCCGGACAGGCAGTACTCCACGAACTCCGCGGCGTCGCGCGGCCCGGAGACCAGGTGCTCGCCGACCGTGAGGTACGCGTAGCCGCTGGCGGTGAGGCGTTGGTAGACCGAGAGCCCGTCCGCGCCCTCGGAGCCCAGGCTGCCCCGCGCCGCCATGCCGGCGGCATGCGTGTGCGCCGCGGCGGTCAGACGGGCGTCGAGGGACACGGGCGGGGCGCCGACGGCGGCGCGCGCGGAGTTCACGAGACGGAGGAAGCCGTCGGGGGCGGGCCCTGCGACGGCGGGAGCGGCGGCAGAGGCCCCTCCGTGCGAAGCGCTGCCGCTGTTCCAGGCAGTGTTCCCGGCGGGCGTGCGCCCGGTGCTCCCGGCCGGGGGACGACCCGTGGTCCCGGCCGGAGCGCGACCGGAGCTCCCGGCCGGAGTGCGACCCGAGCCCCTGAGCCGTCCGAGCCCGGCACGCGCTGCGTTCAGGGCCGTCGAGACACCGGCACCCCTGGATCCCGGGACACCAGCGCTCCCGGGAACGGCCCCGCCGCCCGGCCCCGCCCCCGCGCCGGCGTCCTCGCTCACCTCGACCCCGAAGTCCCGCGCTATCCCGGCGAGGCCGTCCGCGTACCCCTGACCCAGGGCGCGCAGCTTCCAGGCGGTCCCCCGGCGGTAGATCTCGGCGAGCAGCAGCACGGTCTCCTGCTGGGGGCGCGGCGGGGTGAAGCGGGCGAGCACACCGCCGCCCGGGCCGGTCACGCGCAGGGTCGGAGCGGGCAGCCGGCCCAGTGCGGTGCCGGGCTCGGCGGGGCTGACGACGATGGTGACGCGGCTCGCCCCGGTCCGCAGCGCGGGCGGATCCACGGTGAGCGTCTCGCCGTGCAGCCGCGCACCGGGTGCGGTCGGCTGGTTGTAGAACACGAAGTCGCCGTCGCCGCGCACCTTGCCGCTGTCGTCCGTGATGAGCGCGGACACGTCGAACGGGCCGGGCACATGAAGGGTCAGGGTGCCGCCGGGCAGGGGCAGATTGCCGCCGGGAACCAACTCGCTCATCGTGCCGCCTGTCGGGGTGCTGGTCACTGTGCCCGCCCCGAGGGGCGCTGCACGGACAACGTCCCACGGGTGCGCGCGGGTTCCTGAGCCCCGGCCCCCGGTTCTGTCAGCCTGCCGCCCGTGCCAGCAGGCCGGACAGCAGGACCTCGAGCGACTCCCGCAGGACCGTGGCGAAGTCGAGGCGCAGGACCGCCAGTTCGGGGTCGGACTCGTAGACCGCGAGCACGGCGGGCGACGGGTGCGCGTGCGGCCAGGCGGCCGTGACCACCATGAGCGCGGCGGCGACGAACCGTACGGCGTCCCGCTCGTCGAGTTCGGGCACATGGGTGCGGACTCGTTGCGCCAGGGCGAAGACGTGCGCGATGGAGGAGCGCTTGTACTGGGCGGCGACCTCCGTCGACACGTTCCGCTCCAGGACCGCGGCCTGTGCGCTGATCAGGTCGCACAGCACCGGACGCTCGGCGAACGCGTCCGTCATGACCGCGGCGAGCCGGTCGGCCCGCTCGGTCACCGGCGCGTCGGCGTCGACGGCCTCGGGAAGCGCGGTGTCGAGGTGTTCCAGCAGCTCCTGCGACGCGGTGCCGAGCAGCTCCAGGAGGACGGCCTCGCGGGACTCGAAGTAACGCAGCACGTTCGACTTCGCGAGCCCCACGCGGCGGCTCAGTTCGTTGAGGCTCACCTGCGCCACGGGCATCTCGCCGAGCATCGCGGCCGTGGTGTCCAGGATCGCCGTGCGGCGCACGGCGCGCTGCTCCTCGCTGCGGGCGCGCTGGAAGGTGTTTGCCATGCACACAGTCTACAGACCCCCGGTCTGTTGTTATCGGACCGGCGGTCTGCTAGCTTGAAATACAACAGACCGCCGGTCTCCTATCCCTGGGAGTGCCGTGCGCAAACCGAAGGAGTCATCGTGGCCACCTCATATGTCGTCCCCGACCAGACAGGAAAATTCGCCGTCGTCACCGGCGCCAACAGCGGCACGGGCAAGGAGACCGCACGTCGCCTCGCGGAGGCCGGCGCCCGTGTCGTCCTGGCCGTACGGACCGTCGCCAAGGGCGAGCAGGCCCGCGCCGAGATCCTGGCCCGGCACCCGCACGCACAGCTGGAGGTCCGGCGTGTCGACCTGGCGGACCTGGCCTCCGTCGAGGCGTTCGCCGACGGGATCCTGGCAGACGGCACCCCGCTCGACCTGCTCGTGAACAACGCCGGAGTGATGGCTCCGCCCACCCGGATGACCACCGCCGACGGCTTCGAACTCCAGATGGGCAGCAACTACCTCGGCCCGTTCGCCCTCACCGTCCGGCTGCTGCCCGCCCTGCTCGCCGCACCGGCGCCCCGCGTGGCGACCATGAGCAGCGGCACGGCCAACTACGGCCGCATCCACTACGCCGACCTCCAGTGGGAGCGTCGCCGCTACAGCTCCAACCTGTCGTACGCCCAGTCCAAGCTCGCCAACCTGATGATGGCCCGGCAGTTGGCCGACATCGCCGCGGAGCGCGGCTGGAACCTGCTGAGCACGGCCGCCCACCCCGGCTACACCGTGACCAACCTCCAGAGCGCGGGCGCGAGCCTAGGCCGTGACAAGCCGAAGCGATCCCTGCTCACCGCGCTCGACTTCCTGCCCAAGCAGCAGGTCGAGGAGGGCGCCGAACCGCTGCTGTACGCCGCCACGAGCCCCGAGGCCACGGCGGGCGCGTACTACGGCCCGGGCGGCAGGTTCGGACTGGTCGGCCCGACCATCACCGCCCGCATCGCACGCCGCGCCCTCGACGCCGAGGCGAACCGCCGGCTGTGGGCCGAGTCCGAACGCCTCACCGGAGTCGCCCTCACCGCGGCCGTCGCCTGAACGGGTCCGCCGTACGGGGGCTGAGTCCGAGGAATCCGGAACCGGGTGCCAGACTGCCCCCATGGATGAGCGCGTATTCGGCAGGTCAGGACAGCAGGCATCGGTCGTGGGACTCGGCACATGGCAACTCGGTGCCGACTGGGGCGACGTGGACGACAAGGAAGCCCTCGCGGTCCTGGAGGCCGCGGCCGAGTCGGGCGTGACGTTCTTCGACACGGCCGACGTGTACGGGGACGGGCGCAGCGAGGAGACCATCGCCACCTTCGTGCAGAGCAGGCCCGACCTGCATGTGCTGGTCGCGACCAAGATGGGCCGCCGGGTCGACCAGGTCCCCGAGAACTACGTACTCGACAACTTCCGCGCCTGGAACGACCGTTCGCGCCGCAACCTCGGTGTCGACCGCATCGACCTGGTGCAGCTGCACTGCCCGCCGACCCCCGTCTACTCGTCGGACGAGGTGTTCGACGCCCTAGACACCCTGGTCGAGGAGGAGCGGATCGCCGCGTACGGCGTGAGCGTCGAGACCTGTGACGAGGCGCTGACCGCGATCGCCCGGCCGGGTGTGGCCAGCGTCCAGATCATCCTCAACCCGTTCCGCATGAAGCCCCTTCAGCGGGTCCTGCCCGCGGCGCGGGAGGCCGGCGTCGGCATCATCGCCCGCGTACCCCTCGCCTCCGGGCTGCTCTCCGGCAAGTACACGAAGGACACGGTCTTCGCGGAGAACGACCACCGTACGTTCAACCGCCACGGTGAGGCCTTCGACCAGGGCGAGACGTTCTCCGGCGTCGACTACGCCACCGGGGTCGAGGCTGCCGCCGAGTTCTCCGCGCTCGCCCCCGAGGGCGTCACTCCGGCCCAGCTGGCGCTGGCCTGGATCGTCCAGCAGCCCGGCGTGACCACGGTCATCCCCGGCGCCCGCTCGCCCGAGCAGGCCCGCGCGAACGCGGCGGCCGGCAAGCTGGCGCCGCTTTCCGCGGAGACGCTGGCCGCGATCTCCGACCTCTACGAGCGGCGGATCAAGGAGCAGGTGGAATCCCGCTGGTAGTTGTCGGCTGTGGGCCGTCGGTGGCTTGTCGCGCAGTTCCCCGCGCCCCTGAGGGGGCTCGGCGGACGCGCCCCCGTAGGGGGCGCGGGGAACTGCGCGACAAGCCCAGGACGGCCCGCAGTCTGGCACCTACCGCTCGCCCCCGGCAGGGAACTCCTGGGTCCGGGCGGCCACCACCATCACCACCGGAATCAGTAGCAACAGCACGCTCCACGGGAGCGAACCCGTGCCGAGGTGGTCGAGCAGGACGCCCCCAACCACCCCGCCGCCGGCCATCGCTACATTCCACAGCGTGACGAGCGCGGCCTGCGCGGCGTCCGCCGCGTCACCACCCGCGTCGGTCACGGCCGTCTGCAACAGCGTGGGGGCGCCTCCCCAGCCGAGCCCCCACAGCGCCACCGCGGTGTAGACGAGTGCGGGGCTGTCGGCCGGCACGGCCAGCAGCGCGGCCGCCACGGCGACGAGCAGCGCGCTCGCGAGCGTCAGGGCGCGCAGGCGCCGGTCGACGCGCGCACCCACGAACCAGATGCCGGCCAGGGACGCGACGCCGAACACCAGCAACACCAGATCCGTCGATCCGCCCATGCCCAGCCCGTCCAGGAACGTGGCGATGTACGTGTACAGGATCGTGTGGGCCAGTACGAAGACCAGTGTGACGAACAGGACCGGTGCCACCCCCGGAACCGTCAGGACCCGCAGGATCGGGTCCCGGCCCTCCCGCCGGTGCCCCGGCTGGTCCGGAACGCCCGCCGCGATCCAGCCGAGCAGGGCGACCGCGAGCACGGTCATCAGCGTGAACGTCACCCGCCAGCCGAGTACTTCGCCGAGGAAGGTCCCCGCGGGCACTCCCAGCGACAATGCGACTGGGATGCCCGTCATCACGATCGCGATCGCCCTGCCCTGCAGACGGACGGGCGCCAGTCGGCGGGCGTACCCGGCGAGCAGCGCCCAGGCCAGGCCCGCGGCCACACCGGCGACGAACCGGGCCGCCATGGTCAGGGAGTAGTCGGTGGAGACCGCGGTCACCGTGTTGGCGGCGGCGAACCCCGCCATCGCCGTGAGCAGCAGCCGTTTGCGCCGCCATCCGGCGGTGGCCGCGGACAAGGGGATCGCGGTGAGTGCGGTGCCGATCGCGTAGACGGTGACCGACTGCCCCATCGCGGACTCACCGACGCCGAGGTCGGCACTCATCGCGGGCAGGACGCCCGCGGGCAGCGTCTCGGCGAGGCTCGTGACGAAGACGGCCGTGGCCAGGGCGAGGAGCGCGGCGAGAGGGAGCCCGCGGCTCTCGGCTGCCTTGGAGGAACCGGTCGGTTCTGTGGTGTGGGTGCTCATGCCGCGTATGCTCGAACCCTCACATTGATGTGAAGGTCAAGCGGCGAAGTGCGAGGTCGGTCGGATGCGGATCGGAGAGCTGTCGGAGCGCACCGGCATCCCCAGGCGGTTGCTGCGCTACTACGAGGAACAGGGGCTGATCACGCCCGAGCGCTGCGAGAACGGCTACCGCTCCTACGACGAACGCCTCGTGGACCGGGTCCAGCAGATCCGAGGACTGCTCGACGCCGGACTGCCGACCCGGATCATCAAGCAGATCCTGCCCTGCCTCGACGGACCGGGCACCATCCACTTCCCCGATCCGACCCCGCAGATGCTGACCACGCTGGAGCTCGAACTCGACCGCATGACCCGGCGCATCGACTGCCTCGCCCGCAACCGGGACGCGATCGCCGCGTACCTCGAAGTGGTACGCGGCGACGGTCGGTCCGTGGACGACGGGCGGTCGTCCGTAGACGGCTGATCGGGTCAGGCCGCCCGTTCCCGGGCCCGCTGGGCCGCCTCGCTTACGGAACCGCGGTGCACGGGACCGTGACCGGGCAGCAGGACGTCACCCGAGAGCGCCTCGAAGGCGTCCAGCGAGGACAGCGCACCGGGGAGGTCCCGGTGGAACATCGTGGGCAGCAACTGCGGGCCGCTCGCGCGTGAGGTGGGGTGTCCGCTGACCAGCCCGTCGCCCGATATGACGACGCCCGCGTCCGGCAGATGGAAGGCGCAGTGGCCCGCCGTGTGGCCGGGGGTGTGCACGGGAACGGGGCGGCCGGGCAGGTCGAGAGCGCCCTCACCGGGGAACGGCCGCGGTTCGGTGACCGGGACGTGGGCGGTGCCGCCGGAGCGCAGCGCGTGCAGGGCCCACGTCACCACACCGGGCCGCCAGGCGTTCTTCAGCACCTTGCCGATGGTCACCTGATGGAGGAAGTCCCGGCGCGCGTGCGGGACTTCGGCCTCGTGGGCGTAGACCGGCGTGCCGTACGTACGGCTGAGGTACTCCGCCGAGCCGATGTGGTCGTTGTGGGCGTGCGTGACGAGTACGGCCGCGACCGCTTCGGGCGTACTGCCCACGGCCGACAGGGAGGCGAGGACGCTCTCGCGGTCTCCGGGGTAGCCCGTGTCCACGAGGGTGACGGCGTCCCCTTCCGCGAGAATCACCCAGTTGGTGTTGCTGCCGTGTACCAGATGGATACCGTCGGCGACTTGATGGATGTCTGCCTGCATGGTCGTCCCGACCTGGAGGTCCCTGCCTGATGGGACACAGCCAAGCAGATCCGCGGGCACCTCAGCGCAGGGGGTCGGACGAAGCGCGCATCGACCGCAGTGCCAGGAGCAGTACGGCGATGTCGTCGAAATAGGCGGGGTCGGGCATGAGATCGGTCGGCAGCACGACATAGGCGACCGCTCCCCAGAAGACCCAGCGGGGACCGGTCGGCAGCCCGGCCCGGCGGAGGTCCCGCCGCGTACGGACCAGCCGGACCAGCAGTACGACCGCCGCCCCGAGGGCCACCGCAAGCACGGCCGCGACGGCGAGAACCAGAATCCATGTGTTGGTGTCCATCAGCCCTTCCCCGACTCGTCCGCTGCTCCTCTTCGAATGCCCAGGTTCGCCCGCTTCACCACCGGCGAGCCGGTCCGACACGCGGCGCGGGACGCCGACGTGTCCGGTCGACCCCTACTCTGTGCTGTCGATTGATCACCTTGAGCGAACAGGTGAACGGAGCGAACAGAGTGAACAGTGGGGTGCGCGTGTGAAGATCGCCTGCGTCGGCGGTGGGCCCGCCGGTCTGTACTTCTCGATCCTGATGAAGCTTCAGGACCCGGACCACGACATCACGGTCCATGAACGGAACCCGGCCGGTTCGACCTACGGATGGGGGGTGACGTACTGGGGGAGCCTGCTCGACAAACTGCACGAGGGTGATCCGGAGTCGGCGCGCGCCGTCAAGGAGAACTCGGTCCGCTGGAGCGACGGGGTCGCGCACGTCGGCGACCGCACGACGACGCACCACGGCGACGAGGGCTTCGGCATCGGCCGCCGGCAGCTGCTGGACCTCCTCGCCGAGCGCGCCCGGTCCCTGGGTGTACGCGTCGAGTACGAGAACGAGATCGCCGACGGGGACCGGCTGCCCGACGCCGACCTGGTCGTCGCCTGCGACGGCGTTCACAGCGGGGTGCGCGAGCGGCACTCGGACCACTTCGGCCCGGAGGTCGGGCTCGGCCGGAACAAGTACATCTGGCTGGGCACCACGAAGGTCTTCGACGCGTTCACCTTCGCTTTCGTGGACACACCGCACGGCTGGATCTGGTGCTACGCCTACGGGTTCAGCGCGGACCACAGCACCTGTGTCGTCGAGTGCTCCCCGGAGACCTGGACGGGCCTCGGCCTCGACCGGGCCGACGAGACGGAGGGCCTCGTCCGCCTCCAAGAGCTCTTCGTCAAGCTGCTGGACGGCCACCGGCTGATCGGCCGGGCGAACACCGGCGGCAGCGCGCAGTGGCTGAACTTCCGCACCCTCACCAACCGCGCCTGGTCCCACGGCAACGTGGTCCTGCTGGGCGACGCAGCCCACACCACGCACTACTCCATCGGCGCGGGCACCACCCTCGCCCTGGAGGACGCCATCGCACTCGCGCACTCGCTGCGCGCGGAGCCCGAACTGGCCCCCGCACTCGTCGCGTACGAGAAGAAGCGCAAGGCGGAGCTGCTGTCCGTGCAGAGCGCGGCCCGGCACAGCGCCCAGTGGTACGAGAGCCTGCCGCGCTACATCGGTCTGCCTCCGGCGCAGATGTTCGCGCTCCTGGGCCAGCGGCACTCCCCGCTGCTGCCGTACATCCCGCCGCAGCTCTACTACCGGATCGACCGGGCGGCAGGGCAGCTCGAGGCGCTGCGCAGACTCAAGCGCTGGCTGGGTCCGAAGGTCGCGCGGACCCTGCACGCCAAGCGGGGCTGACGCCTCGTCAACATCCCACCTTTTTGGCGAGAATGGCGGTGTTGCTCACGCGCCGGGAGATGCGCGAGCGTTCTGAGTCATGGACCGTGACCGGAGCAACGCCGCCTTCACTCCTGCCTTCTCCCTCCCCCTCTCCCTTTCCCGTCGTCAACTCCTCGCGGCCGCGGGCGCCGCCGGTGCCGTCACCGCCGTAGGTGCCGCGCCGGCCGCCGCGCAGCCGCCCGGCGAGCTCTCGCTGTCCTTCACGGCGGCCACCAACGGCTCGGCGACCCTCGCGCCGGGCGGGGACCGGCTGATCGCCGAGGTCCAGAACGTGCTCTGGTCCCTCCCGCGCACCGGCGGCAAGGCCGTCCCGCTCACCTCCGCGGACCTCGAACCGAACCGGCCCGTGCACGCCCCCGACGGCAAGCTCGTCGCCTTCTGCGCCTACCGGGGCGGCGGCTTCCACATCTGGACGATGCGGCCCGACGGCTCGGACGTACGACAGCGCACCGACGGGCCCTGGGACGACCGGGGTCCTGTCTGGTCGCCCGACGGCACCCGGATCGCCTTCGCCTCCGAGCGCGGCGGCGACCAGGTGACCGGCAGTCCGTACCGCATCCAGGTACTGGACCTGCGCACCGGTGACATCGCCCGTGTGACCGGTCTGCCGGGCCAGGAGGGTCCTTCGCAGGACGGGGTGTGGGAGGACTTCGACCCCACCTGGTCGCCGGACGGGAAGCGGATCCTCTTCGTCCGGGCGAAGGGCGTCACCACCGCAAACGGCCTCGGCCTCGACGCCCGGACGGTCGCCGCCGTCCCCGCCTCGGGCGCGGGCCCGGTCGTCGTGGAGCACACCGAGACCGCGGCCGCCCAGATCCTGGCCCCCGCCCTCGCGGCGGACGGCCGCCGCCTGGCGTATCTGCGGACCACCGCGTCACCCAACGGTTCGTGCACGCTCGTCGTCGACGGTGAACCCGTCGCGGTCGCCGGGGACATCGCGCCGGTGCCGCACCGCTGGACGCCGGAGGGCGAGCTGCTGCTCACCGTGGACGGCCGCTTCACCGTCGTGCGGCCGGAGAAGCCGGCCGAGGCGGACGCGATCCCCTTCGAGGGCGTACTGCCCGTGGACCGGCCGCGCTACCAGGTCAAGGAGTACGACCTGGGGGAGGCGGGACGGGCGCGGCCGGTGCAGGGCATTCATCTGCCCGCGCTCTCGCCCGACGGGCGGAGGATCGCCTTCGCCGCCCTCAACTCTCTCTGGCTGGCCGACAGTTCGGGAGGCCGGGCGCCGAAGCGTCTGCGCCGGATGGCACCCACCGGCTACCTGCTCGGCCCCTCGTGGGCGCGCGACGGACGTTCACTGCTGTACGCGGACGACCGTGACGGGCTGCTCGGCGTGTACCGGCGAGATCTGGCCACCGGCGAGGAGACTGCGCTCGCCACCGGCGGCCGGGTCCATCCGGCACTCTCGCCGGACGGGGGACGGCTCGCCTGCCTCGACATGAGCGGGCGGCTCGTCGTCCGAGACCTCGCGGCCGGTACGGAACAGGTGTTGGCGACGCCGCTCGGAGGGGGCGGTCTGCCCGGCCGGCCCAGCTGGTCACCGGACGGCCGCTACCTCGCCCTCTGTGACCGCAACCGCCTCAACCTCCGCTTCCGGGAGGGCTACAACCTCGTCCGTGTCGTCGACACCACGACCGGCACGGACCGTCTGCACACGGTCGGCTCGCATGTCTCGCTCTCCGACCGGTACGACTCGGGGCCCGTCTGGTCGCCCGACGGGCGCTGGATGGCGGTGATCGTCGAGTCCGCGCTGTGCCTGCTGCCCGTCGCTCCCGACGGAACCCCGCGCGGCGCCCTGCGCACCCTCACGACCGAACCGGCCGACCATCCGTCCTGGTCCGGTGACTCGAAGACCCTGCTGTACCTCTCCGGTACCAAGCTGCGGCTCATCGGCGTCGACGGCGGCCCGGCCCGTACCGTCCGCGTGCCGCTCGACCAGCGCAGACCCGCACCGGCCGACACGGTGGTGCACGCCGGGCGACTGTGGGACGGCACGGGCGAGTCCGTACGGGACGACGTCGACATCGTCGTACGCGGCGGACGCGTCACCGCCGTCGAACCGCACCGCCGACGCACGGCGTTCCGCCTGATCGACGCCTCCGAGCGGACCGTCGTGCCCGGGCTGTGGGACACGCACACCCACCCGTGGCAGGTCACCTACGGCGGCCGGCAGACCGTCGGCCAGCTCACGTACGGCATCACGACCGCCGTGTCCTTCGGCGGGTTCGCCTACGAACAGGCCCGGATCCGCGAGGCGGTGACGGCGGGTCAGCTCGCCGGACCCCGGTTGCTGACCACCGGCGAACTGCTCGACGGCTCCCGGGTCGCGTACAGCATGGGACGCGCCCACCGGACCAGGGACGGGCTGCGGCGCTCACTGGAACGGGGTGCCGCACTTGACTGGGACTTCGTCAAAACCTATGTACGGGCGCCGAGTTGGGTGATGGAGGAGGCGGCCCGGTTCGGACACGAGCGGCTCGGCGTGCGCTCGGGCAGCCATCTGCTCTCGCCCGGCGTGCAACTGGGCCAGGATCTGACGACCCATCTGCAGGCCACCCAGCGCTACGAGTCCGGGCACGCGATCACCGCGTCCGGGCGTGCCTACCAGGACCTGCTGGAGATCTACACGGCGCGGGGCGTCAACTTCGGCCTGATCGCCACGCCGTTCACCTCCGCACCGCTCCTCGGCGCGGACCCCGGGCTCGCCGACGACCCCCGGGTCACCGCCGTGATGCCGCCCTGGGACGCCGCTCTGGTCCGGCAGGGGGCGGGCGTGCCGCCGACTCCGGCCCAACTCGCCACGCTGCGCACGGAGACCGACATCTACCGGCGGATCCTGGCCGCCGGAGGCATCGTCGCCCTCGGCACCGACCAGCCGCTCGTCGCCGTGGGCCTCTCCCTCCACATCGGTCTGCGCGCGCTGCACCGGGGCGGCCTGTCCCCGGCGGCGGCCCTGCGCACCGTGACCGTGCTGCCCGCCCGCCTTTTCGGTGTCGAGGACGACCTCGGCACGGTCGAGCCCGGCAAACTCGCCGACCTGACCATCGTGGACGGCGACCCGTTCGAGGACTTCGACACGCTCGTACGAACCGTCTCCGTACTCCGGGGCGGGATGCCGTACACGACCGACGACCTCGTCGCCGCATACGAGCCGGTCCCCGAGCGCGCGGCACGCCACGCGGCGGGCGAGGACGACTGGCTGGACGTCGGACGCCTGATGCGCCGGGACGGGTGCTGCGACCCGGGCTTCTGACCGACGCGGCGGGCCCGCCCGTGCCGTGAGGCCTGAGGCGGGCCCGCGCTGTCGTCAGGCTGCGGCGGTCAGGCCGTGTCGAAGGTGTAGTGCCTCGTGTGGTCCAGCAGGTCGGCGGGCGTCGAGTCGTTCCACGGCTTCATGGTCTCGCCGCGGTCGACGACGTCCGGGGTGCCCGCGAGGGGCAGATAGCCGGAGCCAGCGTGTCTGCGCTGCCACTCGGCCCACAGCTTGTCCACGTACGCGTGGTGCAGCCAGAAGACCGGGTCGTTCGGGGAGACGCCGGTGGCCATCTGCCCGCCCACCCACACATGGACGCGGTTGTGGAGGTTGACGCCCCGCCAGCCCTCCAGGTGGTTGCGGAAGCCGTCGGAGGCGCTGTTCCACGGCGCCATGTCGTAGGTGGACATGGCGAGTACGGACTCGACCTCGGCGGGGGTGGGCAGTTGCCGGCCGCTGCCGCCGAGCGAGCGGCGCAGATACGTGCGTGTGTCGACGCGTACGGATATGGGCCAGTTGCCGGTGGACGCGGCGAACGGACCGTCGGTCACCCGTCCGTCGACGGAGCGGCCCGTGCCGCCGAGGAAGTCCGGCCCCCACAGGGCGGCCCTGGTGGTGCGGTCGGTGCTCCAGTCCCAGTACGGCAGCGCCACGGAGGCGTCCACCGACTGCAGTGCCCGCTCGAACTCCAGGAGGAATCTGCGGTGCCAGGGCAGGAAGGAGGGCGAACGGTGGCCGACCCGTTCCCCGTTGTCCGTGTCGCCGAGGATGAACGCGTTGTGGGTCGTGACGAAGCCGTCGTACCGGCCGCTGCGCTTCAGCTCGATCAGTGCGGCGACCAGCCTGCGCTTCTCGTCTGCGGTCAGGTTCGCCTGGTTCTTGCGTACGGTCATTGCGGATGAACTCCGGTGCTGTGTAGGTCAGTTGAACGGGATAAGGGGTGCGCCCTGGAGCTCCTCCACGGCGGCACGTGCCGCCGCGCGCGGGTTCGGCACCGGGTCGTAGTGGCTCACGACGCTGATCCAGGTCCCGTCGGCGTTGCGCATCACGTGCAGCTCGACGCCGTCCACGAACACCGAGTAACCGGCGCCGTGGTGATGGCCTCCGCCGGACGGCCGGCCCTGTATTCGACGACCCCGGTAGACCTCGTCGAAGTCGAAGGGCGCGGGGGCGGGCCCGCCGTGGTGGTCCGCGGCGGAGGCCGGCGAAGGCGAGAGCGCGGTGAACGCGCCGGCGGTGACGGCCAGTCCGGCCGCGCCCCGCAGAGCGAGGCGGCGAGTGGGATCGGGCATGCGGATACGTCCTCGTACTCGGTCCTGCGGCATGCGGTGTCGCATATGCCGCCGGAATTGGATCAATTGACGGTTCGTATGCCTATCGGGCCCTTGGCGGAGCGGGGAAACCGCAGCGACCTGGTTGGCCGTGATCCGGACAATTGACTACATGTCATACAAGGTTGAACAAGGGTGATCTTGCTGGGGAAAGGGCTTGTGGAAGCTCGTGCCAGGGAACTTCGCATCCTCGACGGGGCCTGTGGTGGCGATCTTGCGGGTTCCCGCACATCCCGTGGTGTCGATCACGCCCGGAAACTGACGTGAATGCCCACGTTCGGTCCGTCTACGATCCGTGCCGTGAGCGACCACCAAGCCCAGCTCGACCAGGTCCTCCGCCTGGTGCACGACGTGCTGGGCGCGGAGGTCGCCGGCGTCTGTCTGCACGGCTCTGCCGTCCTCGGCGGCCTGCGGCCCGACAGTGACCTCGATGTGTTCGTCGTCGCCCGGCGACGCATGACGGACCGCGAGCGACGGAACCTGCTCCATGGCCTGCTGGGGATCTCCGGCCGCGGCGCCCGGAACGGAGAGCCGGCCCGGCCGGTCGAACTGATCGTCGTCGCCCAGGGTGACGTCCGGCCCTGGCGGTACCCGCCGCGCTGCGAGTTCCTCTACGGAGAGTGGCTGCGTGAGGAGTTCGAGCGGGGAGAGGTGCCCGCCCCGGCGGTCATGCCCGATCTGGCGCCGGTGATCACGATGGTGCTCCTCGGGGACACCCCGCTCTTCGGACCGCCGCCCGCGCGACTCCTCGACCCCGTGCCGCACGAGGACCTCCGGCGCGCGACCGTCGCCGGGGTGCCAGAGCTACTGGCCGGCCTCGAGTCGGACACCCGCAACGTCCTGCTGACCCTCGCCCGCGTCTGGATGACGCTCGCGACCGGCACCGTCACCTCCAAGGATGCGGCGGCCTCCTGGGCGCTCGACCGCCTCCCCGCCCGGCACCGGCCCGTACTGGCCCGTGCGCGTTCTCTCTATCTCGGGGGCCGGGACAGCCTCGCGGAGCCCGCTGATTCCGTAGCACCCGGAAGCGAATCGTGGGACGGTGAGATGCTGGAGGTCCGTGGGCACGCCGATCTCGTTGTCCGCGCGATCGAGCAACTAGCCGCGCGCGACGGCCACTAGGAACCGGATCGTCCACATAAGGTCGCAAGTGGCGATAAGCCTGGCCAGGCCGATCGTGCGCCGTCGCAACTAATGTGCTGAAAGAGCGCCACAGGGGGCGTACGCCGGGATACGCTCCCCGCGCACCCACGTTCGAGTCCGCGCCCGTGGAGGCCGGTCATCCCCGGTCTGTCGTGTGCGGGTTCAACGGAGCCCAAACGCGAGAGACATACCGTCCGGTCTGACGCTCCACCCCTCACCGCGACCCGGTGAGACCAGCCGATCCCGGAAGGCTCCACGCGCCCGGGCACCGGCCGACCCCCGGCGTCCGCCACCGGTACGTACGCGTAGTACGAGCCCTTCCGGTGCGGCGCCCCGAACCCCCTTGTCAAGGCAGCCTCGGCGCGACCTCGGCACCGAACAACGCACAACGGCCTCCGCCCTGGAACCGTGCGCAGCGGACGTCTCCCTCACGATCTGCCGTTCCGGCAGGCGTCGACGGCGGCCGCCCGGTGCACACGCGGCCGCCGAGTCCCACCGACTGCCTGTCACCCAGTGAGGAACAATGAGCATGCGCGCCCGCACCACCGTAGCTGCGGCCATATCCACGGTCCTGACCCTCTCTCTCGCCTCATGCGGTGAGGGTTCCGACGCCGGCAGCGGTGACGGGACCGCATCCGTGGGCATCGCCATGCCGACGAAGACGTCGCAGCGGTGGATCGACGACGGTCGGAACATGGTCGACGAGCTCAAGGGGTTCGGATACAACACCACCTTGAAGTACGCCGACAACGACCCGAAGAACCAGGTCGCGCAGGTGGAGGCCATGATCGACGACGGCGTGGACGCCCTCGTCATCGCCTCGGTCGACGGGCGTGCCTTCACCAAGGTCCTGAGCAAGGCGAAGGACTCCGGCATCCCCGTGATCTCCTACGACCGGCTGATCCTCGGCAGCGACGCCGTCAACTACTACGCGTCCTTCGACAACGTGAAGGTCGGCTCGCAGCAGGCCGACTTCATCGTGGAGTCGCTGGGACTCGTCAACGGCAGCGGCAAGGGCCCGTTCACCATCGAGCTCTTCGCGGGATCGCCCGACGACAACAACACGCGCTACTTCTACGACGCCTCGATGGAAGTGCTGAAGCCGTACATCCAGAACGGCGACCTGATCGTCAGATCCGGGGAGACCGATCTCGATCAGGTCACCACCCTCCGCTGGGACGGCCCCACGGCGGAGAAGCGCATGAACAAGATTCTCGACTCGAAGTACAACGGCCAGACCATCGACGCGGTCCTCTCGCCGTACGACGGAATGTCCATCGGCATCCTCAACGCGCTGAAGGAGCACGGGTACGGAGGTGCAGGGAAGCCGCTGCCCATCGTCACCGGCCAGGACGCCGAGGCGCCCTCCATCAAGTCGATCGTGGAGGGCGAGCAGACCCAGACCGTCTACAAGGACACCCGCGAGCTGGCACTGGTCACCTCGTACATGGTCAACTCCGTCGTCCACGACAAGAAGCCGGCGGTCAACGACACCAGGACGTACAACAACGGCAAGAAGGTCGTGCCCGCGTACCTCCTGGAGCCCGTGAGTGTCGACAAGGGCAACTACGAGCAGGTGCTCATCGACTCGGGCTACATGAAGAAGAGCGACCTGAAGTGAACCGTGAACGCCTGTGGGGCGGGGAGAGATCTCCCCGCCCCACAGGCGTTCGTGTGAAGGCTGCCGGCCGGCGTCAGTTGACGAAGACCGCCGGGCTGTCGGCCTGCGTCGTGTCCGTGACCGGGGCGTACTTGGCGGTGAAGTAGCCGTTGCTGAAGCACAGCGACGAGCCGGAGAACTTCGTGAACTGCTGCTTGCTGAACGAGATGCTGTTGTCGGCGTTGTCGGCCGTGCCGGACAGGCTGGGTGCCCGGTAGACACAGGTGATGCTGCCAAGGAGCGTACGCAGCACGGCGGTTGTCTGGATGGACGAGCCGGCGGCCGGCGTGATGGTGACCGAGCCGTCGGAGCCCACGGCCGAGGTGTAGGGCAGGTTGTCGACCTTGATGCTGGTGACCCCGAGCACGCCGACGACGTTGCTGGTGCAACTGCTGCTGTCGAAGGTGTGCTCGGTGACCGACTCGGTGGCCGTACCGGGCGCCGTCGGGTTGTCGACGACCGAGGCGACGAACTTCGACGACGTGCAGGAGAGGCCGCTCGTGCCGGTGCTGCTGGAGTAGAGCGTGGCGCTGGTGCCGGCGGCCAGCGAGGAGTTGAGTACGGCCCCGTTCGCGACGGCCGTGCCGCCGGCGCCGCCGGTGGTCAGGACCGAGCCGTCGGCCGCGGAGGCCGGGCCGGCCGCCGAGAGCGCGAGCGCCGTGACGGCGGCGGCCAGTGCGAGGGAAGTCCGAGTGCGCATGCGGGTGCCTCATTCCGAGAGTGGGGTGGGGGAGCTGGGCCGCCACCGGCCCGTCGCGCCTTCTCCGTACGCGACGGACCGGCGGTGGCTGCCGGGAGATTGGCCGGAGGCGTCGATGGACGGCCTCCGGCGCGGGACCGGCGGTAGGGCGACCGGACGCGGCCCAGGAGGGGGGATGCGACCGTGCCGGTGCCATGGAGGAGTGGATGCGGACCGCACGTGCGGTCGGCCGGTCGTGTGTCGGGTCTGTCGACCACGTGACCGGCCTGCCGACCGTGTGACGGGATGGAGCCCGGGAGTCGACGTGCGCCGCAGGACGGATCCGGCGCCACGGATCCGTGCTAGCCAGGGAGAGTTGTAGACCTGAGTGATGTTCAACGTCAAGGTGCAGCAAGGAAGTTGACTAATATTCAATGCCCTTGCGCAGCAAGGCAGTTGACGTTGGGTCGGGCGGTGGGGACCGCCCTCCACGGCTCCGTCACATCTCCGACTTCCTTTTTCCACAAGGTGCTTGACCCTCATCACTTACCGGGGGTAACTTCCGTCGCGGTTACTGCTGCGTAACGAGAAAGCCCTTGCACCCGCCGGGAGGTGTGAGGAGGCGTGCGCCGTATGCGCTGTCCGCGCCAGGACAACGTGCCACTGAAGCCCTACCCGCACTGATACATGCCCCTGGGAGCAGAAAATGGCCTCGTCCTCGGACGCCACCTCGTCAGCCGGTTCCACCCCCGAGCCCTCCGAAGTGTCGGAAAGCGGTTCCATCCCGGAGAGCCCCGACGGCTCCGAGAGACGCGGGCGGGTCCGTCTGCGCCGCGCCGCGGTGATGGCGGTGCCTGCCACCGCGGTCGCGGCCGGCCTGATGATCCTGACCGCTCAGGGGGCCCTGGGCGTGCAGTTCGCGATCTCCGGCATGCCGTTCACCGTCACCGCGACCAACCTCGACGGCGAGGGCTTCGCACAGTTCGGCGGTCTCGACCAGATGGCCCCGGGCAGCCCCAACGAGGGTGACACCGGCGGCCAGGTCCTGGTGGTGGTCTCCGCGATCAAGAAGGCGACCCTCACCAAGCTCTGCCAGAGCGTCGACCTCGGCGGCACGAACCTGCTCATCAGGGCCGGCGAGGGCAGCCAGAAGGTGTCCGCGGTCAACCTCACCACCGACTCCACCGAACTGTCGGGCGACGCGTCCTTCGACAACATCGAGATCGGCAACGACGCCAGCACGCTCGACAAGTCCCATGCGCAGGGCCCGAAGGGCGTCTTCAGCCAGCAGGCCGACACCGTCCACATCGGCAACCTGCGGCAGACCAACTACGCCACCACGGCGGCGGTGTTCAAGCTTCCCGGTCTGAAGCTGAGCTTCAGCGACAAGGGCTGCTGATGCTCGCCTTCCGGCGCTGGCGTGCGGCCCGTCCTTTCTGGGGCGGGCTGCTGCTCGCCCTGGGCGGGGCGGAGATCCTGGTCACGGAGAAGGCGTCACTGAAGGTCGTCATGCACATCGGCATGCAGGGCCTGGCCGGCTACCTCCTGCCGACCCTGATGCTGATCCTCGGCCTGCTGATCCTCTTCAACCCCGCACAGCGCCTCTTCTACTCGATCCTGGGTGCCCTGCTCTCCCTGGGGACCTGGGTCACCTCGAACCTGGGCGGCTTCTTCATCGGGCTCGTCCTCGGAGTCGTCGGCAGCTGCCTGGCCTTCGGCTGGCTGCCGGACCAGGAACCGCGGCGCGCCCGCTCGTGGCGGCGTCGCCGGCAGGAGCCGGTCCCTCATCCGTAGTGCGTCGGGGCGCCGTGACAGGCGGCGCCCCTGCGGAGGGTCACTGCACGCCGTGCGGGCGGAACTGGACGCTGATCCGGGGACCCGCCGCCCGGGCGCTCTTGGGGATCGCATGCTCCCAGGTGCGCTGGCAGGAGCCGCCCATCACGATCAGGTCGCCGTGACCGAGAGGGCGCCGCACCGGGGTGCCGCCCCGCCTGGGCCGTAGCAGCAGGTCGCGCGGAGCGCCCACGGAGAGGATGGCGACCATCGTGTCCTCGCGGGCGCCCCGGCCGATCCGGTCCCCGTGCCAGGCCACACTGTCCCGGCCGTCCCGGTAGAAGCAGAGCCCGGCGGTGGTGAACGGCTCCCCCAGCTCGTGGGCGTAGTGCGCGGACAGGGCATCACGGGCCTCGTCCAGGACGGGGTCCGGCAGTGCGTCGTCGGCACCGTAGAACGCGAGCAGTCGCGGTACGTCCACCATGTGCTCGTACATCTGCCGCCGCTCTGCCCGCCAGGGCACATCGTGGGCCAGCCGTGCGAACAGCGCGTCCGCCCCGTGCAGCCAGCCGGGCAGCAGATCGATCCACGCCCCGTCGCCGAGCACGGTCCGGCGCCGCCCGTCGAGCGGGCCGAGGCGGATCTCGTCGGTCTGGTCGAACAGTGAACCCTGGAGGTGCGTGGACATGCTTCCAGGGTACCCACATATTCGAATGTGTGTGCTATGTGGGTTCGTGGCCGGGCTGTGTCAGGGTGTCTCGCGCTGACTTTTGGAAGCTTGTCGAATGCGCCGGGCCCTGATCGACGTAAGGGTGAAGGCAGCACCTCCAGGACTCAGGAGCACCCATCGTGACCGTGACCGCGGATATGGCCATCTCCCTCGACGGCTTCGTCGCCGGCACCGGCGTCGCCATCGACAACCCGGGAGGCGACGGCGCCGAGCCGCTCTTCGAGTGGATCCACAACCTGGCGAGCTGGCGGGAGCGCCAGGGCATGACAGGCGGGGAGGAGAACCGCGACTCCGAGCTGATGCGCGAGTGGTTCGACGCCACCGGAGCGGTGGTCATGGGCCGGATGATGTACGACACCGGCGAGGAGTTCTGGGGTGACAACCCACCGTTCCGGGCCCCGGTCTTCGTCCTCACCCACCGGCCCCGGCCGACCCTCGTCAAGGAGGGCGGCACCACCTTCACCTTCGTCACCGACGGTATCCACAGCGCGCTCGACCGGGCGAAGGCAGCCGCGGGGGACAGGAACGTCGATATCGCGGGTGGGGCGGGCGCCGTGCAGCAGTACCTCAGGGAGGGGCTCATCGACGAGCTGCAGCTGCACGTGGTGCCGGCGCTCCTCGGGGACGGACTGCGGCTCTTCGAGGGACTGGGTGCCGGGCGGCGCCTGGAGCCCGTCAGCGTGGTCGCCACGCCACTGGCCACCCACCTGAAGTACCGCTTCGTGAAGTGACCGGGCGCGGACAAGGCGGCCCCTGGCAGCCCTCCGGCGTGCTGACCGACCCTGGCATACTCCGCGAATGACATCGATGGATCCGTTCCGCGACGAAGCCCGCAGCCGTGGTTTACCCGAGGACGAGGTCGAGCGGTGGCTCGACACCGCCCGTCGCAGCGCGATGCTGAACCTCGCCGGTGAGACACCGCCCGACGACCCGCCGGCCGGACGGCTCGGCGGGTTGCCGCCGATGCCCGATGACGAGCCCGTTCCGGACCTGCCGTTCCTCGCCTCGGTCGACCTCGCGGCCGTCCCGCCGGGTGCGACGGACCTCCCGCTGCCCGAGGACGGCACGTTGCTCTTCTTCGCGGACACGGAGGACCCGTGGAGCGACGACGACTGGCACCGGCTCGTCCACGTCCCGGTCGGCACGCCCGTCTCCGAACGCGCTTCGAGCTGCGAGTGGCTGCCGGAGGTCCGCCCGGCCCGGGATCTGCATCTGACGATCACGCCCTCGCTGCCCAACCGCGGTTCGGACACCGAGGAGTTTCCGCACGGCAGCGAGCTGGGCTCCGTGTGGTGGAAGACCTGCGGCGAGATGACTACGGACGGACCTGTGCAGTTGGGCGGCTGCCCCTGGGTCTGGAACGCGGATCCCCTCACGGACCACGACCACGGACCGGGTGACTGGGTGCTGCTCGCGGAGGTCGGGGGCGAGGGCGTGACCGAGGGCGACCTGGGCGTCGTTCACTGGGTGATTCGCCGGGACGACCTGGCCGACCGCCAATTCGACCGGGCCCGGGCCCACTTCGACATGGTCGGCTGACGCAGCCTCGGACGTGGGGCATCCCCCCCGGCTTGCAGGGCTCCAAGTTCCTTTCCCGCGTACCGGAATTGAGGGCCTCAGAGGCGCCGTGAACGGGGTCGTACGCGGCTTCGGTGAGCCCTCGGGTGCGTTCCGGGCGTAGTGCGCGGCCCCTGGGTCGACCGCCTCCGGATGTGCCCTCACCAGCCCGCCCGCGGCCTTGGCAGAAAGGCTCTGACCTGGCGTTTTCCTGGATTCCGCCTACGCTGGGGAGGTCAGCCGGACGCCATGGGAGGGGTCTTTGTGAGTGGGGAAAACACGGGGTACGACGCTGCCGACATCGAGGTGCTGGAGGGGCGGGAAGCCGTTCGGAAGCGGCCCGGGATGTGGGTCGGCTCGACCGGTGAACGCGGTCCGCATCACATGGTGTTCGAGGTCGTCGGCCGGGCGGTGAACCAGGTCCTGGTCGGCGGCAGCGGCAGCGGCAGTGGGAGCGGCTTCGTCGATGTCACTCTCACGCCCGACGGCGGCGTGCGGGTCGCCGACGACGGGCCGGCGGGTCCCTTCGAGGCCGCCGGGGACGCACGCGGCCCGGACCTCGAAGCGCTGCTGACCAGCTTCCACGCCGGGCCAGAGCTCAGTGGCCGGCAGATCACGGACGTGGGTCAGTTCCGGGCGGGGCTCTTCGTCGTCAACGCCCTGTCGAGCCGGCTGACGGCCGAGGCGCGGGGCGAGGAGGCCCGCCGGGTCCATGAGTACGCGCGCGGCGTCGAGGTCGCCCCGCCAGCCGCCATGGAGCCGGCGACCGGCAGCGGGACGACCATCACCTTCTGGCCCGACAGTGAGATCTTCGAGACGACGCAGTGTTCGTTCGCCGTGCTGGCGGAGCGTTTCCGGCAGGTGGCCTTCCTCAACCGGGGCCTGGGGATCTCGCTGACCGACGAACGCCCGGCGGGCGGGGCCCGGGCGGTGTCGTTCCGGTTCCCGGAGGGAGTTCGGGACTTCGTGGCCGCCCTTGACGCGGAGACGGGGTCGGGCGTCCAGCCGGACGTCATCGGCTTCGAGCACGAGGACCCGCGGATGGCGGGGACGATGGAAGTGGCCCTGCTGTGGACCGGCTCCCGCAAGGAACGGATACTCGGCTTCGCCAACAGCCGGGCCACTCGCGAGGGCGGCACGCACGTGGACGGCTTCCGCGACGGAGTGGCGGCCGCGGTCATCGCGTACGCACGGGAGCGAGGGTTGCCGACAAGGGACCTTGACCCCCGCGACGACCGGATCTGCAGGAGCCTCACGGCAGTTGTGTCGGTGAAACTCGACCATCCCGAATTCCTCGGCGCCACACGCGGGCTGCTGGGCAACAGCGAGGTGCGGGACTGTGTGGGGGACGCTGTCCGGGAACACCTCGGAATCTGGTTCGAGGAGGAGCCGGAGCGGGCCGCGGAGTTCGTCGCCCGAATCCTCCGGGGCATCCACGAGGACTGAGCAGCTCGGCGACCCTGCCGGCGGCCGGCCCTCGCCCTGTACTCGGAGCGGCCGAGGATGTCACTCCCGGCTGGTGTCGATGACGCAGAAGCGGTTGCCGTCGGGGTCGGCCAGCACCACGAAATCAGGGTCGTCGGGATACAGGTCCCAGTCGACGCGTTGGGGGCGCCGAGAGACACCAACCGGTCGACCTCGGCGGCCCGATCCGCCGCGTTCCCGGCGTAGAGGTCCAGATGGACGCGCGGATGCTCCTGTACCGGTGTCCCGCTCAGGCCGAGCGCCAGTTGGGGGCCGGTCCCTTGGGCGGGCACCAGCACCACCCAGTCGTCCTCCGGCTCGTCGCGCGGGACGTACCCGAGAGCCTCCATCCAGAACGCGGTCGCACGCCGCACATCCCACACGCCCAACACCACGGATCCGATCTTCAGCATGCGCCGAGTGAAGCAGATGTCTGCCGGTGAGGGGGCTCTCTTTTTTGGCGTCCCGATTCGGCTGCGGCTGCGTGTGGGCGTGGGTGGGGGTGGGGTGTGCGTTGCGTGTCGCCCGTGTCAGGTTCGGCCGGGGCCTTCGCTGTCGAAGCCTCCGCGGTCGTTCTCGTTCCAGGCCGGGGGCTTCTGCTTCGCCGCGCGGCGGGTCGGGCTGTTTCCATGGCCCGGGAGCCGGTGCGCGGTCAGCCGATGGTTGCCGCGGGGCATCTCGGCGGGGTCGCGCCGTTCGCGGACCTCGCCCACGGGGCCCGAATCGGGCAGCCGGGGCTGTTCCTCGGGGCGGGGCGGGCCGGGCTCCTGGGCACGGATCCGACGGCCCCACCACACGGCCCAGATCAGGGCGCCGACGATGACGACGCCCACCAGGAACGGCACCACTCCGCCCACCACCGCGCCGGAGAGGGCCAGTTGTGTCGTGTCGTTGTCCATCCCCGGCGAGTACCCGGCGCCGCCGACCGAAACAGGGTCCCGGCCGCCGCCCGTACGCGCGTGTCGCATGCCTTCCCGAATCGGTTTTTGATATCTGCGGGGCAAATTCACGGGAGCGTGTTTCATGGCGACTCCGTCGGCACCCCGCCGAAATTCGTATCCCGCCGATGCGGTTCACTTCGCGGCTTCGCCACCTGCCGCTTTGTCACTTTGCGCGACCAGTCGATTATTGATTGTCGCTGTGGGCCCCCAATATTCGGTGCTTCGTTTTGAAATGTCCGAGTGCGGGAAGTTGTTTATTAGTGCTTCGGACAGGAGGCACGTCCGTGGGAGCTGGCTCCGCCAGATCGCGGGTGTGTCCAGAACGGTCCGTGCGCGCGCTCACTCCCATGGTGACTGTCCCGTCAGCACCCTCTGAGGAAGATGCGACGCACCATGCGAATCACCGTCAGAACGAAGCAGCACCCGCACGACGACGCCCCCGACTCGGCCGCGGAATTCGTACGCCTCGCCGCCCTGCCGGACGGGCCCGAGCGACAAGCCCTGCGTGACGAGCTGGTCCAGGCCTGGCTGCCCATGGCGAACCGCATCGCCCTGCGGTACCGGGGACGCGGCGAATCCGTCGAGGATCTCGGACAGGTGGCGGCTCTCGGCCTGGTCAAGGCCGTCGACCGCTACGACCCCGAGCGTGGCAACGCCTTCGAGAGCTATGCGATCCCGACCATCACCGGTGAGATCAAGCGCCACTTCCGCGACCACATGTGGGTCCTCCACGTGCCGCGGCGGGTCCAGGACCTGCGCAACCGGGTCCGCGCCGCCGTGAAGGAGCTGTCACAGACGGCACCGGGCCGCAACCCCACCATCGCCGAGATCGCCGCGTACGCGCACATGACCGAGGACGACGTACGCGCCGGATTCGAGGCCCTCGACAGCTTCACCGCCCTCTCCCTGGACGCCGAGCTACCCGGCAACGACGGCTACGCGCTCGGGGACGCCCTGGGGGAGTCCGACTCCGGGTTCGACCTCGTCATCGACCGGGAGGCCGTGAAACCGTGCCTGGCGGCGCTCCCCGAACGCGAGCGAACCATCCTCTACCTGCGCTTCTTCCGTGGCATGACCCAGAGTCGCATCGCGGAGCAACTCGGCATCTCGCAGATGCACGTCTCCCGGCTGCTCAACGGTTGCTGCGCCAAGGTGCGCGAGGAAGCTCTCTCGGAGGCCGTGGTGGCAGCGGAAGAAGTCGTTGCGGCGGATGGAGGCGGAGTTGGTGACTCAACCGCCCGTCACGGGACTTCCCGGGCCGGGCGGCTGAGTGGCGAGCTCACTGCCGAACCCTCCCGGGAGCGGTTTGCCAGTCAACTGCCACCTCTCGAACTAACCAGTGCGAGCTGAATAAAACACCCTCATCGCAGTGGCGGAGAATCTTCTGGAAGTGATGTGGGCCCATAGCGGTCGAGCGTGTCTTCCAGCGTGGCTCGGACATCCGGCGGGAGATCGCCTTTCTGCCCCCAGACAAGGATCATCTCCGCGACATTCCGCAGTTTGATGTTGGTGTGCTGGGACACTTCCCGAAGCACGGCCCAGCCGTCGTCGGGCGTCACCCGCCCGAGTGCCACCATCATGCCGATCGCCTGGTCCACGACGGCATGGGAGGTCACGGCCTCCTTCAACTGGCCGATCTCCTCCTGCAGTTCGGCGATCCGGGGTGCGTCCTCATCGGGCGCGGCCCGGTCGGGCAGGTCGCGCCCCGGCTCCTCCGCCTTCGAGCCGGCGTCCGAGGTCATCCGTTCCCCTCCGAGGTCGGAACACGTACAAGGGCTCTACGTCGTCGCTTCTCTGTGTCACTGCGTGGCTCCAGTCCATCGTCACCACTCGACCGGGCGCATGCCAGCGCGGCGCCTACCCAGCATCCACCTGAATACACGTGGTGACGGAATGCTCACGGATTGCGAAGGGTGAGTGTAGGGCGCAGGGTGGTTACGCCAGTCCAACCCTCATCGAAGGACGGAAACCATGGGTAAGTCAAAGGGCAAGGCCAAGCAGATGAAGGGCAAGATGAAGGAGACCGCCGGCCGGGCGATGGGCGACATGCCCATGGCGAACGAGGGCCGGGGCGAGCAGATGACGGGCCGGGCCCAGGAGCTCGCCGCGAAGGCCTCCGAGCGCGTCAAGAAGTCCGAGCGGTAGGCGGACCCCACGCGTTGGTACGCCCCCGGACGGCCGCACAGGGCTCCGGCCCTGCGCCCGGCGGGGGCGTCCCGTGTTCCGGTCGCTCAGGCGGTGGGCCGCTCGCGCACGATGTCCCGTGCCCTCTTGTCGTCGCGCACCCCCAGGAACCGCGGATGCCGCAGCATGCCGTCCCGGGTCCACTCCGTGAACGCGACCTGCGCGACCAGCCTCGGCTCCACCCAGCGGGCGCCCGCCTCACGCACCCGGTCGCTGAACGGCGATGCGGGGACGCGGAGTTCGTCGAGGACTCCGCGCAGCCCGAGGAGCGTACGACGGTCGAAGCCCGTGCCCACCTTGCCCGCGTACCGCAGCCGGTCCGCTTCGTAGTGGCCGAGCAGCAGCGCGCCGAAACCGGCCCGGGTGCCACCCCCTTCGGTGAAGCCGCCGATCACGAACTCCTGCGCCCGGGAACACTTCAGCTTGAGCCAGTCCGGTGAACGGCGGGGCTGGTAAAGGCTCTTCGCCCGTTTCGCGATGAGCCCCTCCCAGCCCCGGGCACACGCGTCGGCCAGCAGCTCGGCCCCGCCCTCGTTGCGATGCGTCGTCATGCGCAGCGGAGCACGGTAGGTCAGGGTCCGTCGGAGCAGCGACTTGCGCGCACGCAACGGCAGCCGTGTCAGGTCCGCGCCCTCCAGACGGAGCACATCGAACATGTAGTACGTCACGGCGACGCCGCTCGCCTCGATGTCCCGGCGCCGGGTGAGCCCCATGCGCTGCTGGAGGCGGGAGAAGTCGGTGCGGCTGCGGGAGAAGGCGACGATCTCGCCGTCGACGGTGAAGTCCGTGCACGACTGTGCGGCGAGCGCCTCGACGATCTCCGGGTAGGTGTCGTCGAGGCGGTTGCCGGCGCGGGAGAGGAGCAGCGTCCGCCCGTTCTCCCGGACCGCCAGGACCCGGACCCCGTCCAGCTTCCGTTCGAAGAGCCACTCGCCGGGGAAGTCGCGCCGGTCGCTCAGCGTGGCGAGCATCGGCCGGGAGGCCAGCTCGACACCGGGGGGCGCGTCACGGAGCAGCCGTCTGTGGTGGTCGGGCAACGAGCCCAGGAGGTCGGTCATCGCCGCTCACCTCTCCCGCGACCCGCCGCTCTCTCCCGCGATCTGCTGCAGGACGCGGCCGCCGCGCGCCGACCAACCCATTCTCCTTCCCCTGGTCAGCGGCGGCCATCGGGAGCTCCGGCCGTCCGTCCTGCGCATTGCTCCGTACGGATCCGGTCGGCTCAGGATCCCGTGAGGCTGATGCCGAAGACGTCCAGGACGCCGTAGACACCGAGGAACACGATCGCCGCGCTGCTGACGGCGAGCGCCACGGTCAGCCATGGGCTGCCCCGGAAGCGCTTCTCGACGCCGGTGGACCGCAGCCGCCACGCCGCGATCACCACGGCGAGCAGGAAGACACCGCCGCCGATGCCACCGATCTGCACCATCAGTACCGGCGACTGCACGAACAGGAAGAACGACGCCCACACCGACGGCAGGCACCAGGTCAGGATCTGGATCGTGCGCCGCCGTACGCGGACGTCGTGCCAGTCGATCACGCCGAGAAGGCCGAGCGTGTTGGTCCACAGCCGTGGCACGCTGGCCGTCGATCCGACGAGCGTCGAGAAGAGCACGGTGAACGCACCGATCAGGAAGAGATACTCGGCCCAGGGACCCATCGTGTCGGTGTAGATGCGGGACAGCGTGGTGATCATCGAGTTGCCCTCGGGCACCAGGTTCTGCGGATGCAGCACGGCCGCCCCGATGACGTAGAACGAGAGCGTGCACAGCGTGCAGACCAGCCAGCCGGCGGCGACGTCAAGACGCATCACCTTCAGCCACCCCTCGGCCCGCCGCGCACGCTCCTCGGTCCCGTCGTCCGGACCCGTCCAGCGGGCGTAGCCCTTCTCGATGCACCAGTAGGTGTACGTCGTCATCTCGTCGGCGCCGACGCCGGTGATCCCGAACATGGCCAGCGCCACCCCGGCCGTGCCCGCGGGTATGAGGAAGCTGAAGCCCTCGCCCAACTCGCCCGTCCCGTAACCGAATTCGGTGAGCGGAAGCCCGAGCGCCAGCGCCACCGTGGCTACGGTGAAGACAACCACGGACGCCACGCACAACTGCTCCACGACGTTGTACTTGCCCGTCCTGAGCAGCGTCACGGCGAGGGCGGTGACGACGACCGTCCACACCGCGAGCGATCGGTAGCTCAGTGCCTCGCCGGTGATCGGCCACATCACGGAGCAGGCGGCCGCCGTGCCGCCGATGATGCCGCCCCGCTGGAACATCTTGGCGAAGTCCATCCCGATCCAGAGCCAGTTGATCCAGCTCACGGGACCGATCCGCGGGCCGACCTCGCGGTAACCCTCAAGCGCGGTACGGCCGTTGAGGATCGTCCAGCGGGCCAGCTCCATCTGCACCCACACCTTCACCCCGGTGCTGATGACGACCAGCCACAGCAGCACGAACCCGGCGCGCGCGCCGAGCGAGGTGGTCACGATGAGCTCGCCCGAGCCGACCACGGCGGCCGACAGGACGAAACCGGGGCCGAGATGGCGCAGCCGCCCGGTGAAGGTGGTCGGCGCCTCGCGGACGTCCTCGGCGCGCAGGGCGTACGGGTCGGGCTCGGTCGGGACGGCGGCGGATGCCGTCCGGGCAGTCGTTTCAGGCATGGCGGGGTCCTTCGAGGTGTCCGGCGTCGTTGCCCGGACTCGGGGACGGGGGAGGGGGGACGGTTCAGTGGGCCGGGCGCAGGGGTTGCCGGCCCGCGAGGACCCGTACGACGTCTTCGGCGATCATCGCGCCCATGGTGCGGTTGGCCTCGTGGCTGCACGCCGCCATGTGCGAGGTGAGCAGGACGTTCGGGGCGGTGCGCAGCGGGCTGTCGCCGAGCGGCTCGTGTGTGAAGGCGTCGAGTGCGGCTCCGCCCAGGTGGCCCTCGACGAGGAGCGCCGCGAGTGCCTCCTCGTCGACGAGCCCGCCCCGGGCGGCGTTCACGAGCAACGCGCCCGGCTTCATGGCGGCGAGCCGGCGGCGGTCCAGGAGCGGGCCCGCGCCGGACGTCGCGGGCAGATGCAGGCTGACGATGTCGGCACGGGCCAGGCAGTCGTCCAGGGAGGCCGGCGTGGCGTCGAGAGCGCGGATGCCGGCGTCGTCGACGTACGGATCGTGCGCGAGGACGGTCATGCCGAAGGCGAGGGCGTAGTTCGTGAGCAGGCGTCCGATGCGGCCGAAGCCCACCACGGCCAGGGTCTTTCCGGCGAGTTCGGGCCCGAACAGCTTGGGCCACTCGCCGTGCGCCACCCGCTGGTGGGAGGCGGTGATGCGGCGGTTGGCGTCCAGGATGAGCCCGAAGGTGAACTCGGCGACAGCCCGTGAGTTGCTGCCGGGCGCGCACACCACGGGGATGCCACGGGCCCGCGCGGCGGCCACGTCGATGGTGTCGACGCCGACACCGTGCTTCGCGATGACCTTGAGCCGGCCGGCCGAGTCGATGACGTCGGCGGTGACGGCGTCCATGCCGACCACCAATGCGTCGGCCGCGCCGATCCGCTCACGCAACTCACTGCCCGGCAGCGCGGTGTTGTCGTACGGGCGCACCGGGCCCGCGCCCGCCTGTTCCAGGATCCGCCAGGGCTCGGGGGAGTGGCGGGAGAAGGTGGGCGTGGTGATGAGCGTCGTCGTCATACGGGGAGCTCCCGGTCCGCCCAGGTGGGGCTCAGGCGGAGGTACTTGATCGTGCGGCGGTGCCGGGTGAACGCGATGTGCAGCGTGCCGTCCGGGGTCTGGACGACGGACGGGTAGGAGAGCTCGCGGTTGAGCCCGTCGCGGGAGTTGTTGGTGAGGCAGTGGCCGTCCCCGGTCTCCAGGTCACGGCGTACGGGCCAGGTCACCCCGCCGTCCGAGGAGATGGAGAGGGTGAGCGGGGCACGGGGGGCGCCCCAGAAGGCGGCTCCCGTCGAGGCGGCTGGAGGGGGTTCGTGGTCGCGGGCCGTCCCGTCACCGGGTTCATGGCCCCCGGTCTCCGTCAATCCCTCCTCGCCTATCTCGTCGTACAGGGAGACGCGGCGTGCGACGGCGTCCGCGGCGCTGCTGTGGTTGTGCACGAGGGCGAGGCGACCGTCGGCCAACGGCGCGTACTGGATCGAGGAGTTGTTGTTCGGCACGTCCAGCGGACGCGGCTCGGTCCAACTCTCCCCGTCGTCGTACGACACGCTCCGGTGCACGGCGTCCGCCCGGCGGCTGCGGAACAGGGCGAGGAGTGAACCGTCAGGCAGCGGGCGGATGTTCATGTGTACGAGTCCGGTCGAGCCCGGCACCGGAACTTCGCGCCAGCTCGTCCCGGTGTCGTCGCTGATCATCACCGAGCTGGTGTCCCGGTCGCCGGACCACGCCTCGCCCGGCGCGGCCACGCAGCGGAAGACGGGAAGCAGCCGGCGGCCCGTGGGCAGCACGGTCACCGGCTGCCGGACGAAGACACCGCCGTCGAAGAGCGTCCGGGACGGGCCCCACGTCACACCCTCGTCGCGGCTGACGCGCAGCCGCACCTCGGCGGTGTCCTGGTGTCCGGCCCGCTGGGCCGTGTGCAGCAGCCACCAGTCGCCGGACGGGTCGATGGACAGCACCGGGTTCTGCTCGGACCGGGCTTCGTCGTGGGACAGCTGTACCGGTGTCGACCAGACGTCACCATCGGGGTCGAGCCGTGAGAACCACACCGAGATGTCCGCGACACCTTCCTGCGTGCCCGCGAACCAGACACAGCCCAGCCCGCCGCCCGGCAGCACGGTGAGATTGGCGGCGTGGTTCTGCACGGCCGGCGCCGACAACTGCGCCTCCGCGCAGCCGGGTTCGGTGGGATGCGGGTGTACGACGCCGTCGGGGGCGAGCGTCGGCTGCGACGTCATCGGACCAGCCCCGAGGCACGCGCGGCGGTGAGGTGCTGACCCGCGGCCTGCTCCAGATGGACGAGATCGCAGGCGACGGTGACATACGTGAAGCCCTCGGCGAGCCGCTTGGCGGCGCTCGCGCCGTCCGCGTTGTGGACGCCGACGGCGATTCCGGCGGCCGCGGCGGCCTCCCGCACCCTGACCAGCGCGGCCTCGAACTCGTCCGCGATCGCGGGGTCGGTCGAGGTGGCACCACCGAGCGCGATGCGCAGGTCGGAGGGGCCGATGTAGACCCCGTCGAGCCCGTCGGTCGCGCAGATCTCGTCCACGTTGGCGAGGCCCTGGGCGGTTTCGATCATCGCGAGGACCACGGTCTGCGCGTGGGCGTCGGCGGGGTTGGGGCCGATGCGCAGGCTCGAACGCATGGGCCCGTACGAGCGCCTGCCGAGAGGCGGATAGCGTACGGCGGCCACCGCGTCGGCGGCGTCCCGCGCGTTGTCGACGAGCGGGACGATGACACCGGCCGCGCCCGCGTCCAGCGCTTTGCCGATCGGCATCGGGTCATTGGCCTCGACCCGGACCAGACCGACGGCGGTCGACCCCTTGGTGTCGATCGCGGTCAGCGAGGCCAGCACGCCCGCGTACTCCAACAGCCCGTGCTGGGCGTCCAGCGCCACATAGTCGTAGCCGAGACGGGCGATGCGCTCGGTCGAGACCGGCGAGTCGAGGACGGACCAGTAGCCGACCAGCGGCTCACGGGCACGCAAGGCGGCCGCGAACGCGGCGGGGGTACCGGGGAAGGGGGTGGACATGGGGGCTCCGTAAGTTGTTAGGCGGCCCGGGAGGGCCGGGTGTGGCTTATGGGTTCTTGCCTTCAGTGGCTTCGAAGGAGTGGCCGCCCGGCTCTCCGGGGCGCCCTGGCTGCTGATTGAGATGTGCGCGCTTCGTGCGGTCGCTGATTACGGAGATGACAGCGGGGTGTTCCTCGGGCCGACGGCATGCCGAACGGCGCGAGGAGGGCGAGTGAGCAAGCGGAGGGCCCAGCTCTGGGCCGGTGTCGACGCGGGCAAGGGCCACCACTGGGCGGCTGTGGTCGATGAGACCGGCGCCACGTTGTGGTCGAAGAAGATCGACAACGACGAGTCGGCGATCCTGGCCGCGCTCGGCGAGATCCTCGATCTGGCGGACGAGGTTCACTGGGCGGTGGACATCTCCGGCACGTCCTCGGCTCTGCTGTTGGCCCTGCTCGCGGCCCACGGCCAGCGGGCCGTCTACGTGCCTGGCCGCACGGTCAACCGCATGTCGGGTGCCTACCGGGGTGAGGCGAAGACCGACGCCCGCGACGCCTACGTCATCGCCGAGACCGCCCGCCACCGCAACGACTTCACCGCCATCGACGTGCCCGCCCAGCTGGCCGCCGACCTCGCGCTGCTGACCGCCCACCGCTCCGACCTGGTGGCCGACCGCGTGCGGATGATCAACCGCCTGCGCGATGTGCTGACCGGCGTCTTCCCCGCGCTGGAGCGGGCCTTCGACTACAGCTCGCACAAAGGCGCGCTGGTCCTGCTGACGGGTTACCAGACCCCGGCCGCCATCCGCCGCCGCGGCCGGGCGAGGCTGACAGCCTGGCTGGCCAACCGCAGCGTGCGCAGCGCCGACGAGGTCGCCGCGACCGCACTGGAGGCGGCACAAGCCCAGCAGACCGCGCTGCCCGGCGAGGACGTCGCCGCGCAGATCGTGGCCGACCTGGCCGGGCAGATCCTGGCCCTGGACGACCGGCTCAAGCGGATCGACAAGCAGATCCGCGACACGTTCCGCGGTCACCCGCAGGCGGAGATCATCGAATCCCTGCCCGGGATGGGCCCGATACTCGGGGCCGAGTTCGTCGTGTCCGCCGGCGACTTGTCGGCCTACGCCGACGCCGGCCACCTGGCGTCGGCGGCCGGGCTGGTGCCCGTCCCGCGTGACTCCGGCCGGCGCACCGGCAACCTTCACCGGCCCAAACGCTACAGCCGCCGCCTGCGACGGGTGTTCTACATGTCCGCGCAGACCAGCATCATCCGCGAGGGACCGAACCGGGACTTCTACCTCAAGAAGCGGGGCGAGGGCTGCAAACACGTCCAGGCCGTCATCGCCCTGGCCCGCCGACGAGCGAGTGTGTTGTGGGCTCTGCTGCGTGACGGACGGGTGTTCACCTCCGCTCCGCCGGTCACGCAGGCGGCTTGACTTCGTCATTGAGACTCCTTCGGGGAGAGCGGGCGGTGAGGTGTTCGGTCGATGTAGAGAGTTGATGTGGAGAGGGGCGGGGACGCGCCCTTTAGGGGCGCGGGGAACTGCGCGACCGGCCACGGACGGCCCGCAGCCGGAGTACCGCACTTCCGGCGGGAGCTTTCAGGTGGCGGCCGGTGTGCCCCACGGAACCGTCACCGGTTGTACGCAGGCATCGGCCCACGCAACCCCACCCCGACCTCGTCACAGGCCGCCATCACATCGGCCGGCAACGGACCGGCCTGCGCGGCGGCGATATTGGCGAGCAGGTGCGACGTCTTCGACCCGCCGAGCAGCAACGCGTCGGTGGAGTCGCGGCTCAGGAGCCAGCGCAGCGCGAGGTCGGTGAGCGGCATACCCGCGGCTTCCGCGACGGCGGCGAGCCGGTCGACAGCGGAGAAAAGACGCTCGTCCCAGTAGCGCTCCCGGTACATCGCGGCGACCCGGGAGTCCCCGAACCTCCCTGATTCCGGGGCCTGTTCGAAGCGGTGTCGACCGGTGAGCAGGCCCCCGCCGAGCGGGTTGTAGACCATCGTGCGCAGGCCGCTGACGGAGGCGTACTCGACGTACTCCTCCTCGATGCGGCGTGCGAGCAGATTGTGCAGCTGCTGGGCGACGACGGGACGCGGCGCGCCCACGTCCTGGGCGATGCGCACGAGTTCGGCGATCTGCCAGGCCGCGTAGTTGGAGACGCCGAGGGCGCGGATCTTGCCCTCGGCGGCGAACTCGGCGACGGTGGCGAGGGTTTCGACGAGCGGTGTCGCGCGGTCGGGCTGGTGGAGATAGAAGAGGTCGACCGAGTCGGTGCCGAGCCGCTTGAGACTGCCCTCCAGGGCGGCCCGTAGCCCGGCGGCGGAGAGCGGGGCGTGCTCGCCCTGGTCGGGATGCGGGATCCCGGCCTTGGTCGCCAGGACCATCCGGTCGCGCCGGCCCGGCAGGAGCCCGGCGAGGATGCGCTCGCTCTCGCCGCCCGCGTAGCCGTTGGCCGTGTCGACGCCGGTGATGCCGGCGTCGAGCGCGGCATCGAGCATGGCCGCCGCTCCGGCGGCGTCCACGGTGTCGCCGAACGTCATGGTGCCGAGGACGAGCCGGGAGAGCGGGACAGGGATGTTCGGCAGGGTGATGCCGGTGGTCACGTGCGGTTTCCTTCCGATGCGGGAGACGTGGGAGAAACGGGAGAGGCAGGTGAAGCAGGAGAAGCGGGAGCCACAGGAGATGGGGAAGACGGGGACGACGCGTCGGGCACGGCAGAAAGCACGGCCCGGGGCTTCACACCCCGGATCGTGGTCGGGTCGAGGGAGGCGCGGCGCAGCGCGCGGGTGTACGGGTCGGCGGGCGAGGCAAGCACGGCGGCCGTCGGTCCCGTCTCCACGACCCGGCCCGCGCGCATCACCACCACCTCGGTGCTGATCTCCCGGACGACACCGAGGTTGTGGGCGATGACGAGATAGGCGATACCGGTGTCCGCCTGCAACTCCCGCAGCAGATCGAGCACTTGGGCCTGTACGGAGACATCGAGGGCGGACGTCGCTTCGTCGCAGACGAGGAGGTCGGGCCGGGACGCGAGGGCCCGCGCGATGCCGACGCGCTGCCGCTGTCCGCCGGAGAACTCGGGCGGCCGCCGTTCCAGGGCCGAGGACGGCAGGCCGACCCGGTCGATCAACTCGGCCGCACGACGGGCGCGTTGGGCCCGGTCGGAGACTCCGGCCATCCGCAGCGGCTCGGCGACGATCTGCTGAGCAGTGAGATGGGGATCCAGCGAGCCGTACGGATCCTGGAAGACCATCTGGACCCGCCGTCGCAGCGGACGCAGTCGCCGCTCGGGGAGCGCCGCGATGTCGGTGCCGTCCAGGACGATCCGGCCGCTCACCGGCTTGAGCAGCCGGACGAGGGCCCGGGCGAGGGTCGACTTGCCGCAGCCGGACTCGCCCACCACGGCGAGCGAACCTCCGCGCGACACCTGGAAGTCGACCCCGTCGACAGCCTTGAACGGGCCCCGCGCGGTGGCGTACTCGACGACGAGGTCCTCGACGGAGAGCAGCGGCCCGGCCGCCGAGGCGCTGCCATCGGTGGTTCCGTCGGCCACGGCGGTGTTGTCGGTCATGATGCTGCTCCCTGCGCCAGGGGTTCGGTCCGCCCGTCGCCGTCCTCGTCCTCGTCCCACGCGCCGAGACGCGGTACGGCGGCGAGCAGCTCACGGGTGTACGGCTCGGCCGGCCGCTCGACGATCTCCTCGGCGGAGCCCGACTCGACGAACCGCCCGTCCTTCATCACATGGATACGGTCGGAGACGAGCCGTGCCACCCCGAGGTCGTGCGTGATCATCAACATCCCGATGCCGGTGTGTTCCTGAAGCTCCATCAGCAGATCGAGGACGCTCGCCTGCACGGTGGCGTCCAGCGCGGAGGTGGGCTCGTCCGCCACCAGCAGCTCCGGTTCGGCGGCGAGCGCGGTCGCGATGAGGATGCGCTGCAGCATGCCGCCGGAGAACTGGTGGGGATACGCCTTCCAGCGGGTCTCAGGATCGAAGATGCGCACCCGCCCCAGAAGCTCGACTCCCTTGTCCCGGGCCTCGGTTCGGGTCAGCTCCGGGTGGCGCAGCCGCAGTGCGTCGCCCAGCTGACGGCCGATGGTGTGCACGGGACTGAGGGCTGTCATCGGATCCTGCGGGATCAGCGACGCGGTTCGCCCGCGCACCGCACGCGCGGCGTCCGGATCGGCCACGACGTCCCGTCCGGCGATCCGGACGCTCCCCGACAGCACGGCGAGGCCCTCGGGCAGCAGCCGCAGCACGCCCATCGCCGTGGTCGACTTCCCCGACCCCGACTCACCGATCAGGGTGACGGTCTCGCCCCGGCGGACGGTGAACGTCACCCCGTCGACAGCGCGCACCACGCCCTGGCCGGTGATGAGTTCGACCTGCAGGTCCGCCACGTCGAGCAGCGGTGTGTCCTCGGCCATGGCTCAGGCTCCCTTCCGCAGGCGGGCACGCGACCCGGTGCGCGTACGGTCCCGAAGCCCGTCCCCGAGCAGGTTGACCCCGACCACCAGCACCACGATGACAAGTCCCGGCAGAGTCACGAGCCACCAAGAGGTGGTGATGTAGTCCTGGCCGTCCGAGATGATCCGGCCCCAGGTCGCGAACGGCCGCTGCGGGCCCGCACCCAGGAAGCTGAGCGCGCTCTCCAGCAGCACCGCCTGCGCGAGCAGCAGCAGGACGACGAGGCTCGCCGGGCGGACGACGTTGGGGATCACATGCCGTACGAGGACCGACCAGGAGCGCAGTCCGAGGACGCGCGCGGCGGCGACGTACGGTTTCTCGCGCTCGACGAGGACGAGTGAGCGGGTCAGCCGGGCCACCTCCGGCCACTGCGCGACCGCGATCACACAGGTGATGACGGTGACGGACGGCCCGAACAGGGCGACCACGAGAAGCAGCATCATCAGCAGGGGCAGGGCGAGTTGGGCCTCCAGGAACCGGGAGACGAGCGCGTCGACCCAGCCGCCGAAGAACCCGGCCGCCGAGCCGGCCGCGATGCCGATGAGACCGGAGACCAGCACGGCGAGTACGCCGACGGTCAGGGAGACCTGGCCGCCGTGCAGAACCCGCGACAGCAGATCGCGGCCCAACTGGTCGGTTCCGAACAGATGACCCTCGCTCAGCGGCGGCAGCCTGCGCCGCGAGAGGTCCTGGGCGTTCGCCCCGGGCAGCGGCAGCAGTCCGGCGAGGGCGACGGGCAGGACGACGAGCGCGGTGCAGGCGCCTCCGGCCCACAGCTTGAAACGGGCGCCGCGCCGCTGCCGGGTCGCGGTGGCCCGGGCGAGGTCGCGGGCGGTGACGGCACTGGGCCGCCCGGTGCCTACGGCGGTACTCATGGCTCAGGCCGCCTTTCCGAGGCGTACCCGCGGATCGAGCAGCGGATAGGCCAGGTCGACGAGGAGTTGGACGAGAATCGCGAGGGTCGCGGTGACCAGCACGGTGGCCTGGATGAGCGGATAGTCGCGGGTCTCCAGAGCGCGGACGACGAGAGAGCCGACCCCCGGCCAGCCGAAGACGACCTCGACCACCACCACACCGTTCAACAGGGCCGCGAAGCGCGTACCGAGCGCGGTGACCAGTGGCACCGAGGAGTTCGCGAGCGCGTAGCGCCAGGTCAGCGTGGACTCGGAGACGCCCCGGGAGCGGGCGACGGTGACGTACGAAGAAGCCAGGGCGGTGGACATCTCGCGGCGCACCAGCCGTGAGATCAGGGCGAGTTGGAGAACGGCCACGGTCACCGTCGGCAGCACCAGACCGCTCCACGAGGTGAAGCCGGACGCGGGAAGCACCGGCACCAGCACCGCGAAGACGGTCAGCAGCATCACTCCGGTCCAGAAGTCCGGCATCGACTGACCGGCGATGGTCAGCACGTTCGCGCCCAACTCCCTGCGCGTGTCGGCGCGGCGGGCCATCCACACACCGAGCGGCACGGCGACCAGTGTCGTGACCGCGATGGCGGAGACGGCCAGCGTGATGGTGTACGGCATCCGGTCCAGGACCACGTCGAGTGCGGGGGAGCGGAAGGAGTAACTCGTACCGAGGTCCCCGGTGAACAGGTCGCGGACGAAGTACCCGTACTGGACGAACAGCGGCTCGTCGAGGCCGAACTGCTCGCGGATGCGGGCGAGATCGGCACTGGTCGCGCTGGGCGCGGCGTACGCGGAGGCGGGATCGCCGGGCGCGAGCCGTACCAGCAGGAAGACGGTGGTGAGCGTGAGGAACACGGTCAGCAGGCTCTGCCCGATGCGGCGGGCGAGATACGTCGGCACGGCTCAGCCCTCCAGCCGTACGGCGGTCAGGTCATAGGAGTTGACCGGCTGGAGCGCCAGGCCCTGGACGCGGTCGCGGCGCGCGAGCAATGTCTTGGGCGCGAACGCCCACAGGCTGGGCCAGGTGTCCCAGACGGCGTGCTGGAGCGCGGCCAGTTTCCTGTCGCGTTCGGCGGCGTCCGTCTCGGTCGCGGCGTCGGAGAGCTGCCGTTCGATGCGCGGGACGACGTAGCCCATGTAGGTGTCCCGGGTGCGTTCCTTCTCGGCCGTGCCCCCGTACATGCCCTGGAGGGAGGTGAGGGCCTGGCCGGTGGTGCCGGGGAAGCCGTTGCCGATGACGTCCCAGTCGCCGCCGCGTCCCTGCCGCCACTTCAGGATGTCGCCGCCGGGCTCGAACTGCCGCAGTGAGGCGCGTACGCCGACGTCCTTGAGCATGTCGACGACGGCCTCCATGACGGAGGTGTCGCCGGCGAACTCGCCCGACTCCCACATGATGGTGATCCGCAGGTCCTCGGCGTCCAGCGACTTCAGGAGCACCTTGGCCCTGCTCGGGTCGTAGGCGTACGTGCCGGTGTGCACCGCCCCTTGGAGTGCGAGCGGCACCACTCCCTCGGCCGCCTCGGCGGAGTCGATGAGGACGTCGCGTATCAGGGACTCGCCGTCGATCGCGTAGGTCAGGGCGTGGCGCACGCGCGCGTCGGCGAGCGGATGTCCTTTGGGTTTGCGGAAGTTGTAGAAGAGCTGGCAGATCCGGACGCCGGGGGTCTCCTGGACGGCGACGCCGGGCAGTCCGGCGAGCTGCTCGGCGGAGTCGGGGGTGAGGGTGTCCACGACGTCCAGTTCGCCGCTGCGCAGGGCGATGACCCGGCTGGACTCCTCGGGCACGAACCGCACCCGGACCTTGTCGACGGGCGGCTGCTTCCCCCAGTAGTCGGTGTTGCGGGCCAGCGTGTACTCGCCGGCACCGCCGTTCGCGCTGACGACGCGGTACGGGCCCGAGCCGAGCCCCGACGGGAGTTCCTCGGGCTTGTTGGCCCTGGCCGGGGTGATGTGGATGTTGGCCATGAGCCGGTCGAGCACCGGCACCGGGCGTTCGGTACGCAGGAGGAACGTCCGCTCGCCGGTGGCCTCGACGGTCGGCATCTCGGGGAAGAGGCCGAGCAGGAACGAGCCGTTGACCTTGCCGTACATACGCAGGGCCGTGTCCACGTCCTCGACGGTGACGGGGCTGCCGTCCGAGTAGCGGATGCCTTCGCGCAGTCGCACGCTCCACGCCGTCGGAGCGGTCATCTCGAACCGGTCGGCGAGCACGAGCCGGGGCTGCAGGTCCGGGCCGATCCAGGTGAGCGCCTGACGTACGGCGCGCTGCACGGTCACCGCGGCGTCGAACTGGTTCAGCTTGTTGTCGAGACTCACGAGGGATCGGTTCAGGCCGAGCGTGAGTGTGCCGGGGCCGGGTGCTCCGGTGGGTCCTGCACAGGCGGACAGCGGACCGAGCGCGACGCCCGTGCCGCCGAGGGCGCCCCAGCGCAGTACGGTCCGGCGGCTGGGCGGTCCGGGCGGGGGAAGGAGGTGAGGAGTTGGGGTCATCGTCGACCTTCTCGGATTCTGGAGGGCGACCGGCTCTCGCTGACGTCGCCCGGACACCGGGCGACGAACAGGTGTCGCGCCGGAAAAGGTGGCACGACTGCGCGAAGTGCGCAAGAGGTCTCGCGCACTTCGCGCAAGCTGTGTCATCATCGGCGCCGAGACCGTCCGCCTGCCCGGACCGTCCGAACAGGTACCCGCCGAAGGAGGTCCGCGTGTCCCGCACCACCCGCACGGTGCTCCTGCCCCGCGTGTTCGCTCTCGCGGACGATCTGTCCGGCGCCGCCGAGACCGCCGCCGCGCTCGGCCTGCGCGGGCGGATCGTGCTGGGCCCCACCACGGCACCGCCGTGCGACGGCGAATCGGTCGTCCTGGACCTGGACACCAGGCAGCTGGCCCCGGAGGACGCGGCGAGCGCGGTACGGGCCGCGCTGGCGTACGCCGACGGAGGCGTGGTGCTGAAGAAGATCGACTCGCTGCTGCGGGGCAACCTCGCCGCCGAGGCGGCCGCCTACGCGACCGGCGCCAGGGGTGTCGTGATCGCGCCCGCTCTGCCCGTGGCCGGCCGTACCGTCCGCGAGGGCGTCGTCAACCTGCACGGCACCGCCCTGCACACGACCGACGCCTGGCGTGCGGAGCGGGGCGCGGCACCCGTATCGGTGGGGGCCGCCCTGGGCGGCGTACCGACACGGGTGGTGCCACTGGCGACGGTGCGCGCGCCCGAGCCCGCGCTGTACGACCGACTTCGGGCGCTCGTCGCCGAGGGGTACCACCCGGTGTGCGACGCCGAGACGGACACCGACCTCGAGGTGATCGCCGAAGCGGCACTCCGACTCGGCCCGGGGATACGGCTGATGGGCACGGGCGGGCTCGCGGCGGCACTCGGACGCAGGCTTGCGAAAGCGGATGCCAGCGGGGCCGGGTTCCCGGGAACGGACGGTGAACGTCCCACGGAGGCCGCCAGGGACCACTCCGCGCGAACCGCGCAGGACCGTTCCACGGAAGCCGACCGGGATCGTTCCACCAGGACGGACACGGCCGGTCCCGCACCGGCCGACGAGGTGTCACCGGCCCCCGACGGCACCCCGACCAGACCCCTGCTGGTGGTGGTCGGTACCGCCGCACCCGCCGCCGTTGCGCAGATCGCGCAACTCGTCGCGGCCGGTGCGCGCCACCTCCCGCTGTCCGCGCACACCCTCACCGACCACTCGACCCGGCCGCCCCTGAACATCCGTACACAAGGCGGCCGCACGCCGGACGGCGTCACCGTCGTCAGTATCGACGGCACCCACGCCGTCGACCCTGGCGCGGCCCGCGGCCTCGCCGCGGGTCTGGCCCACGCGGTCGCCGAGGCGGCGCACGACAGCGACCTCGTCCTGACCGGCGGCGAGACCGCCCGCCGCGTCCTCGACGTACTCGGCATCCGCGAACTCCTGCCGCTCGACCAGATCCACCACGGCGCCGTCCGCTGCCGCACCGCCGACGGCCGCCGTGTCGTCACCCGCCCCGGCAGCTACGGCGGCACCGACTCACTGTTGCGCATCGCCCGCGCACTGCGCCCCGGTCTCGCGCCGCCCTCCGACCAGCCGGTCGCCCCACCCGTCCCGTCCGCCCCGCTAGGAGAACCCACGTGAACGCAGCCCCCACCGCCGCGCCCGCCGAGCAGTCCGGTACCGCCGGACGTCCGCTCCCGATCATCGCGGTGACCATGGGCGACGGCGCCGGCATCGGACCGGAGGTCATCGTCCCGGCCCTGCTGAACGCCGACACCCTGCGCGGCTGCCGCCCCGTCGTCATCGGTGACGCCGAACGCCTCCGCGAGGCGGCCCGCATCCTCGGCGTCACCTGCGACATCGTGCCCGTCGACAGCCCCGCCCAGGCCGAGTTCACGCCCGGGCGCATCAACGTCGTCGACCTCGGCCTGCTCCCGGCCGACCTGCCCTGGGGCGCCCTGTCGGCGAAGGCGGGCGACGCCGCGTACCAGTACATCCGCGTCGCCGCCGAACTCGCCCTGAACGGCGACGTCCACGGCATCTGCACCGCCCCCCTCAACAAGGAGGCCCTGCACGCCGCCGGACACCTCTACCCCGGCCACACCGAACTCCTCGCCCATCTCACCGGCGTCGAGGAGGTGTCGATGATGCTGTCCACGCCCAAGGTGAAGGTCATCCACGTCACCACGCACATCGGTCTGATCGACGCCGTCAACCGGATCGAGCCCGGACTCGTCGAGCGCACCGTGCGCCGCGGCCACGACGCGATGGTGCGCGCAGGCGTCGAGGCGCCCGTGATCGGGGTGTGCGGAATCAACCCGCACGCCGGCGAGAACGGTCTGTTCGGCTACGGCGAGGAGGAGACGAAGATCGTCCCCGCGCTGGAGGTCCTGCGCGCCGACGGCATCGACGCCCGCGGACCGCTCCCCGCCGATACGGCCTTCTACCTCGCCGGACGCGGCGACTACGACCTCATCGTCGCCATGTACCACGACCAGGGCCACGGCCCGGTGAAGGTCCTCGGCATCGAGGCGGGCGTCAACCTCACCGTGGGCCTGCCGGTCATCCGCACCTCCGTCGACCACGGCACCGCCTTCGACATCGCCGGAACCGGCCGCGCCGAGGCCGGTAGCATGGTCGAGGCGCTGCGCCAGGCCGCCGAGATGTCATCCGCTCCGGCCGCCGCCCGCTGACCCCGGCCCGTCGGCACCACAGGACACCAGAGGACAGAGACTGATGTCTGCGATCGGCTCCAAGGCCCGGCGCGACCGGATCGTCCAACTCGCCACCACCACCGGCCTGACCAGCGTGGAGGAACTCTCCCAGCTGTTCGGCGTCACGGCCTCCACCATCCGCCGCGACCTCGCGAAGCTCACCACCGACGGACGGCTCGCCCGTACATACGGCGGCGCGATGGCCCTGTCCGCGCACCCGGAGGCCTCGCTGCGCCAGCGCACCGGCGAGGCCTACGACGCCAAGCGTGCCATCGCCCGCTGGGCGGCGGCCCAGGTCCAGCCGGGCGAGACGCTGCTGCTCGACGCGGGCTCCACGGTCGGCGCGCTCGCACACGAACTGCGTACGGCCAAGGACGTGACCATCGCGACCACCGGACTGACGGCGCTTCAGGAACTCGCCGACGTCGAGACGGTGCACGTCGAGTGCCTCGGTGGCACCCTGAGACCACTCAGTCAGGGCTTCGTCGGCCCGTTGACCGAGGCCGCCCTCGAACGGCTCACCTTCGACCGGGTCTTCCTCGGCACCGACGGAGTCTCGCCCGAACACGGGATCTGCGAGGCCGATCTGCGCCAGACCCGCCTCAAGGAACTCATGGCCCGCCGAGCCGACCACGTCTACGTACTCGCCCACGCGGCCAAGCTGGGCCGCCGCCCCTTCCACGCCTGGGCCACCCTCCCCGAGGGCTGGACCCTGGTCACGGACGGCACGGCCGACCCCGGCATCCTCGCCGAACTGCGCGCACGCGGAGTCACCACCGTCCTGGCCGAGCCCGTCGGCACCCTCTGACCGGGTCGCTCCGGCCCGAACGGCACGATCGCGCCGATTCCCGGCAACCCCTTCCCACCGGGACGAATAGCAGCATGATGTTGGGAGACCGTGCCCGGCCCAGGACTCGGGGACGGGCCGGGCCTCTCATGCGGGAGGATCAGTGGACAAGGCGCAGACCACCGGCCACATACCCGAAGACGACGCCCACGCAGGGGACTTGGCGGACTTACGGAACGAGGACTTCGACTACCTCGACGCCGGCGGGCACACCTACCTCGACCACACAGGAGCGGGCCTTCCGCCGACCTCGCTGGTGCGGGGAAGCGCCGCCCGCATCACCGGCGGACTCTTCGGGAACCCGCACTCCGAGAGCCCCGCCTCCCGCGCCTCGGGAGAACTGCTGTCCCAGGCCCGCCGCGCGGTGCTGAGCCACTTCAACGCGGACCCGGCCGAGTACGCCGTGATCTTCACCGCCAACGCGACCGGCGCGCTGCGACTGGTCGGCGAGGCTTACCCCTTCACCCGCCGCAGCAGGCTGGTGATGTCGCTGGACAACCACAACTCGGTGAACGGCCTGCGGGAGTACGCGCGTTCGCGCGGCGCGACCACCGTGTACGTACCGGTGAGCGGCCCCGGGCTGCGGATGGACGAGCAGCGGCTGAGAGCCGCCCTGCCCGCGCGCGAACGCGGCCCCGGACTAGGCCACGGACCGGGCCTGCGGCGGGGCCGCGCAGGCGAGCGCCCGCACGGCCTGCTCGCCTACCCGGCGCAGAGCAACTTCACCGGCGTCCAGCACCCGCTCACCTGGATCGCGGCGGCCCAGGCACGCGGCTACGACGTGCTGCTCGACGCGGCGGCGTACGTACCGGCCAACACCCTCGACCTGAGCCGGTACCACCCCGACTTCACGGTCGTCAGCTGGTACAAGGTCTTCGGCCACCCCACCGGCGTCGGCAGCCTGATCGCCCGCCGGGACGCGCTCGCCAGGCTGCGACGCCCCTGGTTCTCCGGCGGCACCATCTACGCGGTCAGCGCGCAGGCGCAGTGGCACGTCCTCGCGGACGACGAGGCGGCCTTCGAGGACGGCACGGTCAACTTCCTGTCCGTCCCCGACGTGACGGCCGGGCTGGAGTGGATCGACAACATCGGCATGGACCGCGTGCACGCCCACGTCACCGCGCTGACAGGTCAACTTCTCGCGGGGTTACGGGAGTTGCGCCACAGCGACGGCTCGCCACTGGTCAGGACGTACGGCCCCGTCGACCTTGTGGCCCGTGGCGGAACGGTCGCGCTGAACCTGCTGGGTGCCGACGGCCGTGTCATCGACGAACGGGTCGTCACCCGCGACAGCGCCCGGCGCGGGATCTCGCTGCGCACCGGCTGCTTCTGCAACCCGGGCGCGGGCGAGGCGGCGTTCGCCCTGCCACCGCGCCGACTCCGTTCGGCCGCACGCCACCAAGTCGCCTCCCTGGAGGAGTACTTGGAGCTGCTGCGCCTGCCGTCGGCGGGCGCCGTCCGGATCTCGCTCGGTCTGTCGTCGCAGTCCAGAGACATCGAGACGTTCCTGACGTTCGTACGGGAGACCTACCGGGACCGGGTGCCCGGGGCGGCCGGGCTGGAGGCGAGGGTGGGCTGCTGAGCGATCGACGGGCGCCGGTTCACCTTCCCGCCCGTCCGCGCACCACCCCGTTCCGGCACTTGCGCACCAGCACGGCCCACGTCGCCGCCAGGAACAGCAGGGCGAACCCGGCCAGGATCAGCCAGCCCCGGCTCGCGGGATGGGCGAACGACTCGCCGTACGAGTCCAGCAGCGGCGGTCCCAGCCGGGAGGCCCCGTCGCGCCACAGCGACTCCAGGCCGATACCGCTGCCCAGCGCCTCGAACGCCCACCGGTTGGTCATCGCCCAGCTGATCGCGTCTCCCGCCGCCGTCATCCGGGGCACCGGCACGAACGCCCCCGAGAACAGCACTTGGGGGAAGCAGAGCAGTGGCAGCATCAGGGTCGCCTGCCCCGGGTCCGTCACGGCTGCGGAGGCGAGCAGCCCCAGGGCGAGCGCGGCCGCCGAGGCCAGCACACTCGACACGAACAGCGAGACGTACGTGTCCCAGCCCGCCGCGGGCAGCCGGTCCAGGGCGCGCAGCACGGCGAGGAGCAGGGCGTCCGCCGCGGCCAGTACCGGGAGCATGGTGGTGAGCTTGGACGCCACGTACGGGCCGATCCGCAGCCCGGCCAGCCATTCGCGGCGGAGCACGGGCAGTTCCGTACAGATCTGCAACAGGCCGTACGTCAGCCCGAAGAAGAACGCGCCGAACGCGATCCAGAACATGATCATCGCCGTCGACCCCGGATCCGGGTCCGCCGGATCGAAGGCTCCCGCGCGGAACAGCACCGCGAACATCGCCACGATCATCACGGGCGAACCGGCCAGCACGGCGACCGAGAGCCGGTTGTGCAGCAGCAGAGCCGTTCCGCGGCGGGTGAGCAGCGACCACTGGCGTACGGAGCCGACGTGAGGCCGTGGCCCCGGACGCTCAGGGTGAGCCGTGCCGTCCTCGGACTCCGCGGGCTCTCCAGGTCCAGGGGGCGCCGCGGGTTCGGCACGCGCGCCGTCGGCGACCGCTTCGTACACCTCCTCGACCGTGCCGACCCCGAACTCCCGGCACAGGGCGTTCGGTTCACCCGTGTACGCGACCTGTCCGCCCGGGGCCAGGAACACGACGTCGTCGCCGCGGAGGAGGTCCGCGAGGACATGGGTGGTCAGGACGATGGTGGTGCCTCGCTCCGCGAGGGCACGCAGGGTCCGCAACAGGGCCGCCCCGGTGACCGGATCGAGCCCGGAGGTGGGCTCGTCGAGGAAGAGAGCCCGCGGTCTGGTGAGCAACTCGGCGGCGATGCTTGCCCGTTTGCGTTCGCCGCCGCTCAGCGCGCGGACCGGCGTACCGGCCCGGTGCGCCAGCCCGAGCGTGTCCAGGACCCGGTCGACGGCAGCGGTGACCGACTCGACCGACGTCCCCGGTGGCATCCGCAAACCCGCCGCGTACACCAGCGTCCGGTGCAGCGGGAGGTCGCGGTGCAGGATGTCCTCCTGCGGCACGAACCCGAACTCAGGCCCGGGCGGGCACGGTTGGGCCCCGTCGTGCAGAACGGAACCTTCGCCGGCCGACCGCAGTCCCGCGAGCGTTTCCAGAAGTACCGTCTTGCCCGCGCCGCTGCTGCCGGCGATCACGACGATCCGCCCGGGCGCGGCGTCGAGGGACACGTCGTCCAGCACGCGCCCCGCCCCGCGCACCTCCTGGGTGAGCCGACGCGCCTGGATCCGCAGACCGTCGACCGGGTCGCTGGAAGTGGCAACGGGCGGGCGGGGCCCTGTCGGTATCGGCATGGAGGCAGCATGCCAGGCGACCATGGACTTCAAGCATGAGTGGGAGCGGTGCCCGGCAAATGCCGGTGCGATATCCGGTGATGGGGTGCATCCGTAGGGCCAAAGCGTCAAATCCCCCCTCTTCAAAGGATCCTTGCTTCTTTTATTGACGGCGGAAAAGAACGGACCTAGGTTCCGGGCATGCGCTCGACTCCTGGTACGGAGGCGTTCCCGGCACACACGCCGGCCGCTGCCCAGATCTTCACCACCGTGCTGTCCCACGGCCCGCTCACCCGGTCGGACATGGCCGGCCGCGCCGGCCTTTCGGCGGCCGCGGTCACGAAGGCGGTCCGGCCGCTGATCGAGGCCGGGTACCTGGTGGAGGACGCGGGAGACGAGGCACGCCCGTCCCTGGGACGGCCCGCCAACCCCGTACGGGTGGACGGCGGACGGGCCCTGTTCATCGGTGTCAAGATCACCGGCGACGAGATCATCGCCGTACTGACGGACCTGTGCTGCCGGATCCGCGTCGCCCGGCACGTGCCCCTGGTCGACCGCCAACCGAAGGCCGTGCTCGCCTCGGTCGCAGCTCTCGCGCAGGAACTCCTCGCGGAGGCCGACGGGTTCGGCGTCCGGGTCCAGGGGCTCGGCGTCGCCGTCTCCGGCGATGTGGACCGCGCCGCCGGAGAGGTGCGCTTCTCACCCTTCCTGGAGTGGCGCGACCTTCCCCTCGCCGAACTCATGGAGATGACGACCGGGTTGCCGGTCACCGTCGACAACGACGTCCGGGCCCTGACCGTCGCCGAGCAGTGGTTCGGCGCGGGCGTCGGTCTCTCCGACTTCGCGGTGGTGACGGTCGGTGCGGGCATCGGCTGCGGCCTGGTCGTGCACGGCAAGGTCGTCTCGGGCGCGCACGGAGTGGCCGGCGAGATCGGGCACGTGGTCATCGACCCGACGGGACCGCCGTGCCACTGCGGAAACCGCGGGTGCGCCGAGGCCATCGCCGCGGACCCCGCGATCGTCGCCGCGGTGCGCGAGGCGACCCGCCTGCCGGTGGCCGACGCCGCGCAGGCCGTCGACCTGGCCCGCCGGGGCGACCCCGGAGCCCGCGAGGTGTACGCGCGGGCCGGGGAGGCGATCGGCCGGGCCATCGCGACCGTCGCCAACCTCATGGGCCCCCAGCGCGTGATCATCTCCGGCGAGGGCCTCGCCGCCTACGACCTGTTCGCCGAGCAGATCCGCGACGCCTTCACCGCGTCGGCCTTCGGCACGGCCGCGCAGTGCGACCTGCTGACACGCCCGTTGCCCTTCGACGAGTGGGCGCGCGGAGCCGCGGCCACCGCAATCCAGTCCTTCATCAGCGGTCCGACCCGCGGCCAGGGATGAGCCGCCGCACCTCCTGACGAACCGTCAAGCTCCTTGGCCTCCGAGGAAGTTCCTGCACCACCGGACCGACACATCACTGCCCCACCGCACCAACGCATCACCGCACCCGCGCAGAGCCGAACCCATCACTGGAGGTCCGACCCATGAGGTCATCCTCGTACTCTCCCGGTACCCCCGCCCGTCGCTCCACAAGAGCCGTGCTCGTCGTGGCCCTCACCGCGGCCATGGCGACGACCCTCCCGGCAGCCCAGGCCGCCACCCCCACTGCCACCACTCCCGTGACCATGTCCACCGCCGACGCCGGCGCCGAGGCGGTCGCGGCCAAGCCCTACATGGGCTGGTCGAGCTGGAGCATGCAGTCCTCGAAGTACCCCGGCCTCAACCCGGACGGCGACTACAGCTACCTCACCGAGAAGAACGTCCTCAAGCAGGCGGACGCCCTCGCGGCCAAGCTCAAGCCGTACGGATACGAGTACGTCAACCTCGACGCCGGATGGTGGCGCGCCAAGGACTGGAAGCCCGGGTTCGACGAGTACGCCCGCCAGAAGGCGGACCCGGGCCGCTTCCCGCGTGGCATGAAGCCCGTCGCCGACCACATCCACGGCAAGGGACTCAAGGCGGGCATCTACCTGCCCGTCGGCCTGGAGAAGGAGGCGTACGGGGAGGGCAAGACCCCCATCTGGAACGCCGAGGGCTGCACGACCGCCGACATCGTGTACAGCGACCTGCGCACCACCAACGGCTGGGACAGCGCCTACAAGCTCGACTTCTCCAACTCGTGCGCCCAGAAGTACGTCGACTCGCAGGCCCGGCTCTTCGCCGACTGGGGCTACGACTTCCTCAAGCTCGACGGGGTCGGACCGGGTTCCGGCAAGAACGGCGACCAGTACGACAACGTTGCCGACGTCGCCGCCTGGCAGAAGGCCATCGCCGCCACCGGCCGTTCGATCCACCTGGAGATCTCCTGGTCGCTCGACATCGGCCGGGTCGCCGACTGGAAGAAGTACTCCAACGGCTGGCGCATCGACACCGACGTCGAGTGCTACTGCAACACCCTTGTCAGCTGGGAGAACTCGGTCGACGACCGCTGGGACGACGCCCCCGGCTGGACCCGCCACGCAGGCGCCGGAGGCTGGAACGACCTGGACTCCCTGGACGTCGGCAACGGCCAGATGGACGGCCTCACCAAGGCCGAGCGGCAGAGCTACGCGACCCTGTGGGCCATCGCCAAGTCCCCGCTCTACACCGGTGACGACCTGACCAAGCTCGACTCCTACGGCGTGTCGCTGCTGACCAACCGCGAGGTCATCGCCCTCAACCAGGGCAGCACCCCTCCCGCCCGCCCGGTCACCCCGTCCGACCCCCAGCAGGTGTGGGCGGCCAAGAACGCCGACGGCAGCTACACCGTCGCCCTGTTCAACCTCTCCGACTCTCCCGCCGCCGTCACCGCGGACTGGTCGACCCTCGGCTTCACCGGCAAGGCCTCCGTACGGGACCTGTGGAACCGCGAGAACCTCGGCACGCACACGAGCAAGGTGACGCAGGCCCTGCCCGCCCACGGCTCCCGCCTGTTCACCGTCACCCCGCGCGGCGCCGCGCTCGCCTCGACCGGCTACGAGGCCGAGTCGACCGCCAACACCCTCAGCGGCGACGCCTCCGTCGCCGACTGCTCCGCCTGCTCGGGCGGCAAGAAGGTCGGCAACCTCTACGTCGGCGGCAAGCTCCGCTTCAACGACGTCGTCGTCGCCAAGGCCGGTACGTACATGGTGAAGGTCGGCTACGTCAGCGGTGACGCCCGCTCCATCGCCGTCTCCGCGAACGGAAACGGCGCCAGGCACCACAAGTTCCCCTCCACCGGGGACTGGGGAACCGCCGAGACCGTCAGCGTGCCCGTCACCCTCAAGGCCGGCGCCAACACCATCACCTTCGACAGCGGCACCGGCTACGCCCCGGACATCGACCGCATCGACGTCCCGAAGTCGTCCTGACCGCCGTTCTCATCCCCCTGGAGCCGCACCATGGACAACAACCCGACCGAGCCCAGCAGACGAAGACTCCTCTCACTGGCCGCGGCGGCCGGCGTCGCCACAGCCCTCGGCGGCCTGCCCGCCTTCACCGCATCGGCCGCACCCCAGCGGCCCGCCGACGCCCCGCTCCCGAAGGGGAGTTCACGCAACCAGCTGTGGTGGCAGTCGCCCGCCGACGAGCACTCGATGATCGAACAGGGCCTGCCCATCGGCAACGGCCGCCTCGGCGCCCTCGCGAGCAACGACCCCGGCCGTGAACTCCTCCTGATCACCGACGCCACCATGTGGACCGGCGGCCTCAACGACAAGCTCGACTCCGACGGCCAGTTCCCCTACGGCCGCGAGAACTTCGGCTCGTTCACGCTCCTCGGCCGCCTCACCGTCGACATCCCCGACCACGACCTGGGCGCCGTGTCCGGCTACCGCCGCACCCTCGACCTCGCGCAGGGCGTGGTGACCACGTCGTACGTCCGCTCCGGAGTGACGTACAAGCGGCAGATCTTCGCCAGCCGCCCCGACGACGCGATCGTCCTGCACTTCACGCAGAGCGGCGGCGGCCGCTACACCGGCAGCATCGCCCTCGACGGGACTCACGGGGAGAGCGTGACGGGCACCTCCTTCGGTACCGCCTTCCCGAACGGTCTGCGCTACGGCGCCGCCGTGAAGGCGTCCGGCAGTGGTGGCACCGTCCGGGTGAACGGACCGCGGATCGACTTCTCCGGCTGCAGGGAACTCACCGTCGTGGTGAGCGGCGGCACCAACTACGCGCCCGACGCCTCCAACGGCTACCGCGATCCGTCCCTCGACCCCGAGCGGCTGGCCCGTACGAAGGTCCGCGACGCGGCGGCCCACTCGGCGGACACCCTGCTGCGCACCCATGTCGCCGACCATCGAGACCTGTTCGAGCAGTTGGACATCTCGCTCGGTACGTCGTCGGACGAACAGCGCTCCCTCGACACCTGGGAACGTCTCGGGGCGCGGGCCCGGGACGGTGAGCCCGATCCCGAACTGGAGGCCGCCTACCTGCAGTTCGGCCGCTATCTGATGATCTCCGGGTCCCGCGGCAGCCTCCCGCTCAACCTCCAGGGGCTGTGGCTCGACGGCAACGACCCGGACTGGATGGGCGACTACCACACGGACATCAACATCCAGATGAACTACTGGATGGCCGACCGCGCCGGGCTGTCCCAGTGCTTCGACGCGCTCACCGACTACTGCCTCGACCAGTTCCAGTCCTGGACGAAGCTCACCAACGACCTCTTCAACGACCCGCGCAACCGCTACCGCAACTCCACCGGGAAGGTCGCCGGCTGGACCGTCGCCTTCTCCACCAACATCCATGGCGGAAACGGCTGGTGGTGGCATCCGGCGGGCAACGCCTGGCTGTGCACGACCCTGTGGGAGCACTACGAATTCACCCGGTCGCGCTCCCATCTGGCGAGGATCTACCCGCTCCTGAAGGGTGCCTGCGAGTTCTGGGAGGCGCGGCTGATCACCACGACGCTCCCCGGCACCTCGCAGGAGGTGCTCATCGACGACAAGGACTGGTCGCCCGAGCACGGCCCGCAGGACGCCAAGGGCATCACCTACGCGCAGGAACTGGTGTGGGTGCTGTTCGACCACTTCCTCACGGCTTCCAAGGAGTTGAAGAAGGACTCCGCCTACGCGAAGAAGATCGGCGGCCTCCAGAAGCGGCTGTATCTGCCGAAGGTGAGCCCCAAGACGGGCTGGCTGGAGGAGTGGATGTCGCCCGACAACCTCGGCGAGACCACCCACCGCCACCTGTCCCCGCTGATCGGGCTCTTCCCCGGGGACCGCATCCGTCCCGACGACTCCACCCCGCCGGAGATCGTCGAGGGCGCCACGGACCTGCTCACCGCGCGCGGCATGGAGAGCTTCGGCTGGGCGAACGCCTGGCGCAGTCTGTGCTGGGCCCGGCTCAAGGACGCGGACAAGGCCTACCAGCTGATCGTCAACAACCTCCGCCCGTCGATCGACGGCGGCAACGGCACCGCCCCCAACCTCTTCGACATCTACGAAGTGGAGAAGGGCCGCGGCATCTTCCAGATCGAGGCCAACTTCGGCACACCCGCGGCGATGATCGAGATGCTCCTGTACTCCCGCCCGGGCCACCTGGAGCTGCTCCCGGCCCTCCCCGACGCCTGGGCGAAGTCCGGCTCGGTCACGGGAGTCGGCGTCCGCGGCGGCTTCACCGTCGACCTGCGCTGGCGCGACGGGAAGCCCACCGAAGCCCGGATCCACAGCGTCGGCGGCCGGACCACGACAGTGGCGTACGGCAACACGTCCCGGACGGTCACGCTGAAGCCCGGCGGGTCCGTCACGCTGCGGGACTTCGCCCGATGACGGCGCGCTTCGCCCGAGCAGGCGGCCGCCTGGCCGCCCTGCTGCTGATCGCCGCGGCCGTCCAGATGACGCCCGCGGCGGCGCAGCCGGCCGACACGCACGCGTCCACGGCCCAGGCTGCCGCCGCCGAGCGGCGGCACGACGTGGTCACCTGGGGCGCGAGCGCGGACCGCATCGGTGACGCCGTCAACGACCGCAGCTACCGCCTGATCGTGCGCACCAGCGTCGCCGGGGACGATCTGCGCATCCGGCTCTCCAACGCCTTCGGCGACCGGCCGCTGACCTTCGACAGCGTCTACGCCGGCATCCGGAAGGAGGGCGCCAGCGTGGTCCGCGGCACCAACAAGCGGCTGACCTTCGGCGGCTCCCGCTCCGTCACGGTCCCGGCCGGCGCCCCCGCGTACAGCGACCCGCTCCCCGGCAGGCTGCCCGCCGCGACCGACCTGGCCGTCAGCATCCACACCAGTGAGGCGAGCGGCACGGCCACCGGGCACTCCATGGCCATGCAGTCCTCGTACGCGGCGGAGGGCGACCACACGGGCGAGGAGGCCGCGGCCTCCTGGACCCAGCCGATCGGCTCCTGGTTCTACCTCGACGCCGTGTCCGTACGGACGAGTTCGGCCACCGGGGCCGTGGTCGCGCTCGGCGACTCCATCACGGACGGCTGGCAGTCCACGAGCGATCTGAACCGCCGCTGGCCCGACTACCTCGCCCGTCGGCTGCGGGCAACGACCGGTCAGGTCAAGGGAGTTGCCAACGAGGGCATCTCCGGGAACAAGGTCCTCGCGGACGGCGCGGGGCAGAGCGCCCTCAACCGGCTGGACCGTGACGTCCTTTCCCTCCCGGGCGTCCGCACGGTGTTCCTCTTCGAGGGCGTCAACGACATCAAGGCCCACTCCGGCGTGACGGCCCAGGACATGATCAAGGGCTATCGCGAGATCATCTCCCGCGCCCACGAGGCCGGGAAGTGCGTCGTCGGAGCCACCGTCGCGCCCTTCAAGGGCTGGTACGAGTGGGACACCGCCGCCGAGTCCGTACGCCAGGAGGTCAACCAATTCATCCGGGACAGCGGGGAGTTCGACGCCGTCACCGACTTCGACCGCATCCTCCGCAGTCCCTACGACCACGAGCGCATCCTCCCCGTCTTCGACGGCGGCGACCGTCTGCACCCCAACGACAAGGGCATGCAGGCGATGGCCGACGCCGTCGACCTCAAGAGCCTCGACTGCTCCGCCTGAGCACCGCGCCGAGGTGGAGCACCGCGGCAACGCATGACGCACGGCACTGACGCATCGCACTGATACATCGCCCCAATGTGCCCCACACACAGAGGAGTTGACCCAGTGAACCGACGTCGCCTACTCACCGGCGGGACCGCGCTAGCGGCCTCCGCCACCCTTCTCACCACTCCGACCGCGACAGCCCGGACGGCCTGGGCGGTGCCGTCGAGAGCCGAGATCCTCCCCGTTCTGCGCCGGGTCGCCGACCACTGGATCGCCACGCACACGGACCCGGGCGACAACGGCTGGGCCAACGCGACGTTCTTCAGCGGTCTGCTCGCGCTGCACCGGCTGACGGGTGACCCCCGTTACCTGGCGTACGCGCGCGGCTGGGCGGAGAAGCACGCGTACGGCCTGCGGGGCGGCGTGACGACCCGTCACGCCGACAACCACAACGCGGGACAGGCCTATCTGGACCTCTACGAGATCGAGCCGGAGGAGGGGAAACTCGCCGCGATCGAGGAGTCCCTGCGCCGCATGGTTCTCACGGACCAGCCGGGCAAGAACGACGACTGGTGGTGGGACGACGCCCTCCACATGGGCATGCCGCCGTTCGCCCGTCTCGGTGTCCTCCGCAGGGACCCGCGGTACTGGGAGAAGCTGTACGCCCTCTACGGCCACACCAAGCGCGTCGAGGGCGGGCCCGGTCTCCTCGATCCGGGCACCGGCCTGTGGTACCGCGACAAGCGATTCCTGCCCGGCGCGATCGTCTCGCCCACGGGCAAACCGGTGGTCTGGTCGCGCGGCAACGGCTGGGTGGCCGGCGGGCACGTCAAGACGCTCAAGGCCCTGCCACGGTCGGAGCGGCACACCGCCGAGTACCGGGAGACCCTGACCCGGCTGGTCACCGCCCTGCCCGCCGCGCAGCGCACGGACGGCTTCTGGAACGTCAACCTCGCCGACGCGGAGCATCTGCCCGGCCCCGAGACGAGCGGCACGTCCTTCTTCCTGTACGGCACGGCGTACGCGATCCGTGCCGGCCTCGTCCGCCGGGCGGCGTTCCTGCCGGTGGCGGACCGGGCATGGCAGGGGCTCGTCACCACGGCCGTCCATCCCGACGGCTTCCTCGGTTACGTACAGAAGGTGGGTGACCGCCCGGAGTCCAGTCAGCCGGTCACGTACGACAGCACCTCGGACTTCGGTGTGGGTGCCTTCCTGCTCGGCGGCACCGAACTCGCCCTTCTGACGAGCTGACAGCACCGCCGTGCGGGCCGGCGTAATGGCTCTGTAGCGTGGGCACATCAACCAACGCGACGGAGGCTGTCACATGACCCGCCCGATCACCGTGGGAGTAGACGGTTCCGCCGAATCCCTGGCCGCCGTGCACTGGGCGGCCAGGGAGGCGGTACGCCGTTCACTGGCGCTGCGTGTGGTGCACGCCTGGGAGAAGTCCGACGGCGAGGACCGGACCGGGGACGTGCGGGACGCGCTGGCGGAGACCGCACGCGAGGTCACCGACCGGCACCCGGACCTGCCGGTGACCACCGACCTCCTCGAAGGCGACCGGGTCGACGCACTGGTCGCCGCGGCGGCGGAGGCCGAGACGCTGGTGCTCGGCACCCGCGGGCACGGAGCGATCGTCGGCTTCCTGCTCGGCTCCGTCGGCCAGCAGGTGGTCGCCGAGTCTGCGCGGCCCGTCGTCCTCGTACGCGCCGGGGATCTCGCCGAGTCCGAGGCGGCCGGGCGCGAGATCGTCGTCGGGCAGCAGGGCGGCCCGGACGACAGCGCGGCGGCACTGGAGTTCGCGTTCGAGACGGCGGCGACACGTGGCGCCGGCGTACGCGTCGTACGAGCGTGGAGCCTGCCCACCGTCTTCACCTTCAGCCCCGCCTCGCTGAAGCTCGCCGACGAGGCCGGAGGACTGGAGCAGTACGAGAACAAGGCGCTCGCGGAGGCGCTGCGGCCCTGGGAGGAGCGGTTCCCCCAGGTGCGGGTGACACAGCACGTCGAGATGGGCAGCGCGGGCGAGGTACTGCTCACGGCGGCCGCGCCGGCCCAGCTGCTGGTGGTCGGCCGGCGCGCGCACCCCTCCGCCGTCGGCGCACGGGTGGGTTCGGTGGCCCATGCGGCCATGCACCACGCGCCCTGCCCGGTGGCGGTCGTCCCGCCGGCCTGACCGCCCGTCTCAGACCGAGGGCGCGGTGTCGTCCGTCGGCGGCGGCAGCGCGTCCCGCATCGGGGGCAGGATGTTCTTGACGTAGTCCTCGACCGCCGTGTCCAGGCCGATGTCGTGCTGTGCCCGCTCCGACAGGTACCAGCGGTGTTCGAGCAGCCCGTGGTAGAGCTCGGCCGAATCCATCGAGCCGCGCAGCTCGCGCGGCACGGCACGCACGGTCGGCCGGAAGACGTCCCGCACCCAGCGGTGGGCCAGCACTTCCGGACGGGCGGCGTGGGGGTCCCCCCTGCTCGAGCGAAGCCGAGAGCTTGGGGGAGGGTCACCGGGCGCGTAGTCGTCCTGGGTGGCCATCCAGGCCTCCAGGTCGTTGAGCAGCCGCCGCGCCTGGTTCTCCTCGGCGTCGAGCCCGGTCAGCCGCAGCAACTGGCGCTGGTGGTGGCCCGCGTCGACGACCTTCGGCACGAACGTGACGGTGTCACCGTTCGAGGAGTGCGCGATCTGCATCTCGGCGACATCGAAACCGAGGTCGTTCAGGCGGCGGATGCGGCGGTCGATGTAGTGGTGCTTGCCCGCCGGGTACACGGACGTGCGGGTCAGCTCCTCCCACAGCCGGTTGTAGCGCGCGCAGATCTCCATGCCGAACTCGATCGGGTCCACCGACGGGTGGAGGGCGCCGGACGCCTCCAGGTCCAGCAGCTCCCCGCTGATGTTCACGCGCGCGAGGTCCAGGTCGTACTCGCGCTGCCCGGGACTGAGTTGCGGATGCAGCTCCCCGGTCTCGGCGTCGACGAGATACGCAGCGTACGCGCCCGCGTCCCGCCGGAACAGCGTGTTGGACAGCGAGCAGTCGCCCCAGGCGAACCCGGCGAGGTGGAGCCGGACGAGGAGCACGGCCAGCGCGTCCATGAGCCGGTGCATGGTGGCGGGCCGCATGGTGGTCTCGAACATCGACCGGTAGGGCATCGAGCCGCCGAGATGCCGGGTGATCAGGACGGATTCCAGCGGCTCGCCGCCCTCGTCGGTGCGGCCGGTGACCACGGCGAGCGGGTCCACCGACGGGATGTTCAGCCGGTCGAGACTGCGCAGCAGCTCGTACTCCCGCAGGGCGGGCCGCTCGGCGAGCTCCTTGACCGCCACGACCTCCGTACCGGCGCGCGCGTAGCGCACCACGTGCCGCGAGATGCCCCGCGGCAGCGGTACGAGGTAGTGCTCGGGCCATTCCTCCAGGGGCAGCTGCCACGGCAGGTCGAGCAGGAGCGCGGGATGCTCCGGGTTGGTGGCGCTGATCTGCAAAGCCATCGCTCGCTTGCCCTGCCCTTACGGTCGGCCGTCATGTCGCAGGAGCATCTCCGCACCTGGACGTCCCCTTCGTCAACATGGACGTCCGTTTCGTCACGAGGTGGGAGATGCGCCCGCTCCTCGGCTCAGACCGGCTGATCCACCCCCAGCACCGCGCGGACCTCGAACTTCTCGTACGTCTCGGCCGGCTCTGTGTCCTCCGGGCGACGGGCCAGGACGGTGCCCAGCCAGCCCAGCAGGAACCCGGCCGGCACGGAGACGATGCCCGGGTTCTGCAGCGGGAAGAAGGCGAAGTCCGCGTCCGGGTAGAACGAGGCGGGCCTCGATGAGACGACGGGCGAGCAGATGACCAGCAGTACGGACGTGACGAGGCCGCCGTACAGGCTGAGCAGGGCCCCGCGCGCGTTGAAGCGGCGCCAGAACAGGCTGTAGACCATCGTCGGCAGGATCGCGGACGCGGCGATGGCGAAGGCGAGGAACGCCAGGGTGGCGGTGTTCGTCCCCCAGGAGACCAGCGCCAGCAGCATCCCCAGGACACCGATCACGACGGCGGACAGCCGGGCCACGGTCAGCTCCTCCCGCTGGCTCGCCCGGCCCTTGCGGATCACCTCCGCGTACAGGTCGTGCGCGAGGGAGGAGGCAGCCGCGAGGGTGAGGCCCGCGGCCACGGCCAGCAGCGTCACGAACGCCAGACAGGAGATGAGTGCGGTGAGCAGGGCGCCGCCGAGGTCCTGTGCGAGCAGCAGCACCGCGGCGTCGCCCTTCGCGTCGATGTCCGCGATGACGTCCCGCCCGACGATCGCGGTCGCGCCGAGGCCGAGTACGCCGGCGGCGAGACACACGAAACCGACCAGGCCCATGGCCCACAGGATGGAGCGTCGCAGCACCCGGGTGGCGCTCGGGGCCAGCAGCCGCATCATCACGTGCGGGAGCGCGGCCAGTCCCAGCACGATGGCGATCTGCAGGCTGAAGAAGTCGAGCTTGTTGGTCGTGCTGCCGCCGTAGCGCAGCCCGGGCTCCAGGAACCGCTGGCCGATCCCGCTGCCGGAGGCCGCTCCGCCGAGCAGATCGTCGACGTTCCACTGGTAGCGGTGCAGCACCATGACGGCGGTCACGGCGACACCGACGACCAGCATGACGGCCTTGACGATCTGGATGAAGGTCGCGCCGGGCATACCGCCGAGCGCCACGTACAGCACGACCAGGGTGCCGATGGCCACGATGCACAGAGTGCGGGTGGCGCTGGACGGTTCGCCGAGGAACTGCGTCAGCAGGGCGACGCTGCCGACCAGTTGGGCGACGAGGTAGAGCACGGTGATCGTCAGAGTGCAGAAGGCGAGGGCGAGGCGGACGGAGCGCCGGCTGCGCGGAAGACGCAGTGCCAGGGTGTCGCCGAGCGTGAACTTGCCGGAGTTGCGCAGGGGTTCGGCGATCAGCAGCAGCACCATCACCCAGGCCACGCTGGTGCCCACGAGGTACAGCAGGCCGTCGTACCCGGTCAGTGCGACCAGGCCGGTGCTGCCGAGCAGGGTGGCGGCGGAGAGATAGTCCCCGCACATCGCCAGGCCGTTGCGCAGCGGCGTCATCGTGCGGTTGCCGAGATAGAACTCGCTGATCTCGTCACCCTGCGGCGCGGTGATGAGCGCGGTGAACATGCTGACCACGACGACCGACACGAACAGGATGAAGGTCAGCTTCAGACTGAAGCCGCCGACGACACCGGCGGAGAGGGTGACCAGGTGGTCCTGGGGGAGAGTCACCATCCGCCGAACCGCCTCTGCTGCTGGGGGACCCGGGCCCGCGCGGCCGCGTCGCGATGCAGCTCGGCGCGCAGACGGTCGGCGGCCGGATCGACCCGCCGCTCCATGTGCACCGTGTACCGCCAGGCGGTCAGGGCCATCACGGCGAACTGACCCACCCCGCCCGCGAGTCCCAGCGTCACATGACCGAACAGCGGCCGATTGAGCACGTCCGGCAGGAAACTCGACAGCAGCACGAACAGCAGGAACCCACCCACCGAGATCGACAGCGCCACCGCCCCGAATCTGCGGTGGGCGCCGCGGATGGAGCGGAAGTCGGGATGCGAACCGATCATGTTCCGGGCCACGGTTTCGGACTGCGTGCTGTCCGGAGGGGAACCGTAGTACGGGCTTGGGTGTTGTGGCATACCGTGCCTTATCAAATAAGAGTGCAGCTCAAGAGGCATTGCTGAACGCGGCTCAAGTTTCTGGATCGAGCGGGTCGGGAATCGGCCCGAATTGCCACTGAAATCCTCACCGGGCCAACCCGGAGCGGCCCGGTCGATGGGGTATGTCGGCGAGGCTGAACGGATTCTGGCATTCGATCGATTCAATAATCAACAGCGAAAATGTGAGGGAAATGCGAGCGGCCTTATTCGGCCTGCGAAGCCCGTTGGGCTGGCTCAAATGCACCGCACAGCATCGGGCCCCGGAGCCGGCACCGGCACCGCCGGGCTCCTCGCCGGCGACCCGGGCCGGGGGACGTGATGTGCAGCACGCCGGGGCGGCGGCCGTGACGCCTGTGAGGGGGGTTCTGGCTGGGCACGGCTTGATCAGTGATCAAGCCCGGTAAAATCCCTGGCCAACGCCCATTCTGCTCATTTGACACCTCGTCGCGCTCAGGGATAGACAGCAGCCCTCTGAGGTCGAGAGGTGAACCGTGTACGAGCCGAATGTGGTCGGGGACTGGCAGGAGTACGACGATGAGCATGCCGGCCTGCGCATTCGCGTCCATGGCTTGGAGAAGGCGGAGCCGCCGCGCGGTCGTGACGACGCGGCCGAGGGCCTGATCTACTTCCGATTCCGGGTGACCGTCGAAAACCGGACGACCGAGCATTTCGGCATTCATCTCGAAGACGGCCAGCTCGACATCCGTATCGGGACCGACGGCGAGAGCGCGTTTCTGGACTGGCGCAACTCGCAGTTCATCGAGGGCTTCGACGTCTATCCCCTGCGCCGGGCCACCGCTGTCCTGTTCGCTGCGGCTCCCGAAAGCGGCCTCTCCGCTGTGGACATCCAGGTCCAGTTGAAGGTCGACGACGAGTGGACCGAGCGCTACCTCTGGTCCGGCGGCATCGGCCTGCACGAGTCGGCGGTCGGTGTCGGCGCCCGCCCCGAATCCGCCGCGGACGGTCTCGCCGCCCAGGTGATCAGCTTCCTGGAGAGGGAAGCGGGCCAGGGCCCGGCTTCCTGACGACTGGAAAGGCGGAGCCGCTCCGGTCGTGGCTCAGGCGCCTCGCACCGGGTCCAGAGCCTCGGCGGCCGCCGACGCGACGGCCTCGGACACGGCGGCGAGCGCCGGGAAGTCGAGCTTCCACTGCTGCCAGTACAGGGGGATGTAGATCCTCGAGTCCGGGGCGAGATTGACGAGCCGTCCCGCTTCGAGCAGCGGCGCCGCCTGTACCTCGGGAGCCATGCCCCACCCCATTCCGGCCGCGACGGCGTCGACGAACCCCTCCGACGTCGGCACGAGATGCCGCGGTGAACTCGCCGCGCCGCGACCGCGTTCGAGCCCCCGGACGAACGCGTCCTGGAGATCGTCACGTCGGTCGAAGGCCACCACGGGCGCGTCGCCGATCACGTCCCGCAGCGGGGTGTCCGGCCACCCGCCGAGCCGTCGCGCGGCGAAATCGGGGGCGGCCACCGGGACGTACCGCATACGCCCGAGGCTCCGGACGGAACAACCCGTCACCGCCTCCGGCGACGAGGTCACCGCCGCCATCACCAGCCCCTCGCGCAGCAGCGTGGCCGTGTGGTCCTGGTCCTCGCGGCGCAACTCGTAGCAGAGCCCGAGTTCCTCCGGTACGCGGGCGAGGGCGGGCAGGAACCAGGTCGCCAGCGAGTCGGAGTTGACCGCGATCGACAGCCGTGTCGGTTCGTCGGAGCCCGACATGCCGAGCTCGGTCCTGGCCTCGTCCTCAAGGCGGGCCAGTTGGCGCGCGAACCGCACGACGACCTCGCCGGACTCGGTCGGCCGGACCGGTTTCGTACGCATCAACAGGACGCGCCCCGTGCGCTGTTCGAGCGCCTTGACCCGCTGGCTCACCGCCGACGGCGTCACATGCAGCACCGCGGCCGCCGCGTCGAACGTGCCCTCGTCCACGACGGCCAGCAGGGTACGCACCTGGTCGAGGGGAAGCTCCGTCATCACGAGCGCTAATGATACGTAAGAATCTTTAGCTGTACTCTTGACGGCGGCCTTCCTAGCGTGGATGCCGTGACCAGCACTCTGACCGCCGCTGCCGCCGGGTTCGGCACCGGCCTCTCCCTCATCGTCGCCATCGGCGCACAGAACGCCTTCGTCCTGCGGCAGGGCATCCGCAGGGACGCCGTGCTCGCGGTGGTGGGCATCTGTGCCCTGTCCGACGCGGCACTCATCGCCCTCGGTGTCGGCGGTGTCGGCGCGGTGGTGGTGGCCTGGCCGGAGGCACTGACCGCGGTCGCGCTGATCGGCGGTGTCTTCCTCATCGGCTACGGCTGTCTCGCCGTACGCCGCGTGTTCCGGCCCTCGGCGCTGCTCGTGGAGGCGGGGACGGCCGGCTCGCGACGGCGGGCCGTACTCACCTGTCTTGCGATGACCTGGCTCAACCCGCACGTCTACCTGGACACCGTGTTCCTGCTCGGCTCCATCGCGGCCGACCGCGGCCCGCTGCGCTGGACCTTCGGCCTCGGCGCCGTCCTCGCCAGCCTGGTCTGGTTCGCCGCGCTGGGTTTCGGCGCCCGGCTGCTCAGCCGCTTCCTGGCCCGGCCGTCGGCGTGGCGCGTACTGGACGCTCTGGTCGCGGCGATGATGACCGCGCTCGGCGCCACGCTGATCGCCGGGGCGTGAACGGCCCCGGGTCCGCAGGCTGTTGGCCGTCCTGGTCGTCGCGGTGGTGGCCGTGTCGGTCGCGAACGCGGTCGTGACGGTCGTCGCGGTCTCCTCGATGGACGACGGCGACGGCCAGGAGGCCGAGTGCCAGTCCCACCACCGTCTGCGTCCCGAAGGGTTCGCCGAACATCAGCGCACCCCACACGGCCGTGACGGGGGCCATCAGGAACATCAGGGTGTTGACCTTGGTCACCCCCGAGCGCCGCAGGATCAGCCAGTACAGCCCGTACCCGCCGAAGGTGGAGAGCACCACGAGCCACACCACCGCGGTCCAGAAGGAGCCGCTCGCGGGCGGTGCCACCGTTCCGGTGGCCGCGGCGAGTCCCGTGAACACGACGGCACTTGTGACGGCGTGAACCGTCATCGACACCATCGGGCGGACGTCCGTACGGGACCGGCGGTCCAGGAAGGTCGCCGCCACCAGGGACAGCATGCCGAGGAACGGCACGAGATACGCCCACCACGCGACGCCCGTCCCGGCGCCCGCGTCGGCCGCGGTGACGACGGCGACTCCGGTCACGCCCAGCCCCAGTCCGAGCCACTGCGTACGGGACGCCGGCAGGCCCAGCAGTGGCCCGGCCAGCGCTCCGGCCACCAGGGGCTGCGTGCCGTCGATCAGAGCCGTGGTGCCGCTGGAGACGCCCAGCTCTATCGCGTAGTAGACCGTCAGGAGATAGCCGCTCTGCGACAGCGCCCCCACGGCGGCCTGCCTGAGCAGATCGCGGGGAGTGAGCCCACGCCACGAAGCCCGCGTCGCGGTCAGCGCGACGATGCCCAGGACGAGGGCCAGCGGCAGGAAGCGCCACATGAGGAGCGTGACGGCCGGGGCGCTGCCCGATCCGAGCTTGGCGCCGATGAAACCGGAGCTCCAGGCCCCGACGAACGCGATCGACAACAGGATGTTCACGACACCACACACCTCCAAAGCGGGTGGCCGACAGAAGTAGACCGATCTGTATACCTGACGTCGAGTATACAGATCGGTCTACTCTGGAGGAATGAGCACCTCGAAGACGCAGAGCCCGCAGAGCCCGTCGATCGCCTCGAACGGGCCGCGCCGAGTGCCCCTGACCCCCGGCGCCCGCCGGGCACTGGAGGCGGCCGGGCGGCTGTTCTACGACCGGGGTATCCACGCCGTCGGCGTCGACCTCATCGCCGCCGAGGCCGGTGTCACGAAGAAGACGCTCTACGACCGGTTCGGCTCGAAGGACCAGATCGTCGTGGAGTACCTCGCCGACCGCGACGAGCGCTGGCGGGCCTTCCTGGCACCCCGGCTCGACGCGGCCCGTACCCCTCGCGACGGCGTTCTCGCAGTCTTCGAGGCCTCACGCGACTGGATGGACGCGGCCGGCCCCCGGGGTTGCAGCATGGTCAACGCCCACGCGGAGATCGACGACACGTCCCACCCGGCGTACGCGATCATCACCGGCCAGAAGCAGTGGATGCTCACCCTGTTCACCGACCTCGTACGCTCCCTCGCGCCCGCCTCGGCCGACACCCTGGGCCGCACTCTGATGTTGCTCCACGAGGGGGCCCTCGTCGCTCACGGTCTGCGCATCTTTCCTGGCGCCCTCGACCACGCCCGCGAGCAGGCGGTATCGCTTTTGGCGAAGGTCGAGGACTCGCGTGCGAAAGGCTGACGCGCCTGCCTGTCCGCCTACCGTCTCGTGCCGTCCCGTCCACGGATCGGTCCGCCGGGCGAAAGCGGCCCCGGATCGGCGATAGTGATCCTCGAATCGAAAGATGTATCGAGCAATCAGGTTGAGCAATCAGGTCGAGGAACCAGGACGGGCGTGGACACGAGCAAGAGCGGTGCCGAAAACAGCGCGGAATCGGAGACCGGGGCACCGGGGCCGGCCGAACCCGCGGAGCCGGCAGAACCGGAGAGAAACGGCGGCTGGCGCCGCTGGGCCATGGACACCCGGCCGCTGCGCCGCCCCGCCTACCGCCGCCTCTGGTCCTCGACCATCGTCACGGCCGTGGGCAGCCAGCTCACCGCCGTCGCCGTACCCAAGCAGATCTACGACATCACCGGATCCTCGGCCTGGGTCGGCTACGCCAGCTTCGCGGGGCTCCTGCCCCTCGTCGTCTTCGCGCTGTGGGGCGGTGCGATCGCCGACAGCGTGGACCGGCGCAAGCTTCTCCTCGTCACGAACATCGGGATCGCAGTCACGTCCCTGCTCTTCTGGATACAGGCCGTCACCGGACTCGAATCGGTCGGCGTCCTGATGGCGCTGCTCGCCGTCCAGCAGGCGTTCTTCGGCCTCAACTCCCCGGCCCGCCAGGCCTCCATCGCCCGACTTGTCCCCAAGGACGAACTGGCCGCGGCGAACGCCCTCGGCTCGACCGTCATGCAGACCGGGCTCGTCGCCGGGCCGTTGCTGGCCGGAGCGCTCATCCCCGTCGTGGGTCTCGCCGAGTTGTACCTGATCGACGCCCTGGCCCTGTGCGCCACGGTGTGGGCGGTCTACCGGCTTCCCGCGCTGCCGCCCCTGGGCACCACCACGGCGGCCGCCGGGCGGGCAGGGCTACGGGGGATCGCGGAGGGCTTCCGCTACATCTCCCTCAACCAGGTGCTCCTGCTGTCCTTCCTCGCCGACATCATCGCCATGGTCTTCGGCATGCCGCGCGCCCTGTTCCCGCAGCTCGCCGCCCAGACGTACGCCCCGTACGGCGAGGGGCTCGCCCTTGGGCTGCTCTTCGCGGCGATTCCCATCGGTGCGGTGCTCGGCGGACTGATGTCCGGTACGTTCTCGCGTGCGCGGCGGCACGGGCTCATGGTCATTGCCGCGGTGGTCGCCTGGGGAGTGGCGATCACGGGGTTTGGCCTGAGCTCCAATCTGTGGGTGGGCGTGGCGTTCCTCGCTGCCGCGGGGGTTGCCGACATGGTCTCGATGGTCTTCCGCGGGGCTATCCTCCTGTCGGCCGTGACCGATGAACTGCGTGGCCGTATGCAGGGCGTCTTCACGGTCGTCGTCGCCGGCGGTCCGCGCCTTGCCGACGTCCTCCACGGGACGGCCGGCTCCGCCCTGGGCGCCCGTACGGCTGTCGCCGGTGGGGGGTTGCTTGTGGTCGTCACGATGCTGGTTCTGGCGGCGATGATGCCGGCGTTGCGGCGGTACCGGGGGAGTGTGTAGGTCTTTTTTCGCCCCCGCCGCCCCTACCCATTCCCGTCCCTTTCCGGGGGCTGCGCCCCCAGACCCCTGCTGGGAGGGTGGGGTGTGCGGGTTGGGATGTGTGTGCGGGCCCGGCTGTGGCTGATCGCGCAGTTCCCCGCGCCCCTGAAAACCTAGGGGCGCGGGGAACTGCGCAGTCTTTTGGGGGTTCGGGGGCGGAGCCCCTGAGTTAGTGACGATGGGGGTCCCCCCGCTCGAGCGAAGCCGAGAGTGGGGGAGGGTAGGGGCGGCGGGGGCGAGAAAAGCTATGCCGGGCGGAGCCACACCGTTGCCAGGGGTGGCAGCGTGAGGCGGATGCTCGCCGCCCACCCCTGCTCCCCCTGAGCCTCAGCCTTGACGGGGCCCGGCTCCGTCACACCGCTGCCGCCGAAGCACACGGCATCGGTGTTCAGAACCTCCCCCCAGGCGGGCACGTCATCCGGAACCCCGAGCCGGTACTCGTGCCGGACAACCGGCGAGAAGTTGGACACGGCGAGCAACGGCGAGCCGTCCGCGCCGAACCGCAGGAACGCGAAGACGTTGTCCTCCGCCGCACCCCCCGCCACCCAGGCGAACCCGGAGGGATCGCAGTCCCGCTCCCAGAGCGCCCGCGTCACCCCGTACTGACGATTGAGCTCCCGGACGAGGTCCCGGACACCCCGGTGATCGGCGGCGGCCGTGTACGACGGGTCGAGGAGCCACCAGTCGGGACCGTGCGCCTCGGACCACTCGGCGCCCTGGGCGAACTCCTGCCCCATGAAGAGGAGTTGCTTGCCGGGGTGTGCCCACATGAAGCCCAGATACGCCCGGTGCGTGGCCCGCTGCTGCCACCAGTCACCCGGCATCTTGGACACCAACGACTGCTTGCCGTGGACGACTTCGTCGTGGGAGATCGGCAGGACGTAGTTCTCGCTGTACGCGTACACCATCGAGAACGTCATCTCGTTGTGGTGGTACTTGCGGTGGACCGGCTCGTGCGCGATGTACTCGAGCGAGTCGTGCATCCAGCCCATGTTCCACTTCAGACCGAACCCCAGGCCACCACTGTCGGTGGGGCGGGTCACCCCCTCCCAGGCGGTCGACTCCTCGGCGATGGTCATCACACCCGGCACCCGCCGGTACACCGTCGCGTTCATCTCCTGGAGGAACGCGACCGCGGCGAGATCCTCCCGCCCGCCATGGACGTTGGGCGCCCACTGCCCGGGCTCGCGCGAGTAGTCGAGGTAGAGCATGGACGCGACGGCGTCGACCCGCAGGCCGTCGATGTGGAACTCCTCGCACCAGTACACCGCGTTGGCGACCAGGAAGTTGCGTACCTCGGTGCGACCGTAGTCGAACTCGTAGGTCCCCCAGTCGGGATGCTCGGCGCGGCGCGAGTCACCCGGCTCGTACAGCGGCTCCCCGTCGAAGCGGGCCAGCGCCCAGTCGTCCTTCGGGAAGTGGGCGGGCACCCAGTCCATGATCACGCCGATGCCGGCCCGGTGCAGCGCGTCGACGAGGTACTTGAAGTCGTCCGGCGTCCCGAGCCTGGAGGTCGGTGCGTAGAAGCCCGTGACCTGGTAGCCCCACGAACCGCCGAAGGGGTGCTCCGCCACCGGCATCAGCTGAACATGCGTGAAGCCGAGGTCCTTCACGTACTCCGGGAGCTCCTCCGCCAGTTGACGGTACGTCAGTCCCGGTCGCCAGGACGGCAGATGGATCTCGTAGACGGAGAACGGCGCCTCGTGCACGGCGATGTCCCCGCGGTGCGCCAGCCACTCCTGGTCGTCCCAGTCGTGGTGGGACGCCGTCACGATCGACGCCGTCGCGGGCGGGACCTCGGTCCGGCGTGCCATCGGGTCGGCCTTGAGGAACCGATGCCCGTGCCGTGAGGTGATCTCGAACTTGTACCGGGCGCCCTCGCCGATGCCGGGCAGGAACAGTTCCCACACCCCGGACGAGCCCAGGGACCGCATCGGGAACGCGGTCCCGTCCCAGTGGCTGAAGTCCCCGGCCACCCGGACGCCCCGTGCGTTCGGTGCCCAGACGGTGAAGCGGGTGCCGGCCACGCCCTGGTGAGCCATCGGTTCGGCACCGAGCGCCTTCCACAACTGCTCGTGCCGCCCCTCGCCGAACAGATGCAGATCGAACTCACCGAGCGAGGGCAGGAACCGGTAGGGATCCTGCACCACCAGCTCGCTGCCGCCCTCGTACCTGACCAGCAAGGTGTACTCGGGAAGCGAATCGAGCGGCAGTACACCCGAGAAGAGACCGTCCCCCTCGCTGCCCAGCTCAATGCGCCGCCCGTCCGCCAACGCCACGGCCACGGCCGTGGCGAACGGCCGCAACGCGCGGAAGACGACCCCGTCCTGCACAGGATGGGCTCCCAGCAGCGCGTGAGGATCGTGGTGGGCGCCCGACAACAGGCGCTCCCGGTCCGTCACGTCCATGGGGAACGCCGACGGCCGCACTGCGGGCCGGACGTCCTCGGTCACCGGAAGAGTCACGGCTGCGGTGATGTTGCGGGCCACGGGTTCAGCCTCCTTGAGCGCTGTGGAAGGACGGGACCGGCTTCTGCGAACCAGGGCCGGAGGATGCGGGGGCGAGCTCGGCGAGGCGGGCGATCGCCGCCATCGGTACGGGCAGCCAGTCGGGCCGGTGCCGGGCCTCGTACAGCACCTCGTACACGGCCCGGTCCGTCTCGTATGCGCGCAGCAACTCCGGCTCGGCGCGCGGGTCCCAGCGTGCGTGGGCGGCATACCCCGCGCAGTACGCGTCCCGGCAGCGGCGCGCCCACTCCGGACGCCACGGGCGACGGCTGCGGGCGGCGTAGTCGAAGGAGCGGAGCATGCCCGCGACATCGCGTACGGGAGGCTGCGGGTGCCGACGCTCGGCGACCGGCCGGGCCGGTTCGCCCTCGAAGTCGATGACGAACCACCGCCTCCCGGCCCGCAGCACCTGACCGAGGTGGAGATCGCCGTGGATCCGCTGCACCGGGCGGCCCGAGTCGAGGGCGGCGAGCGCGTCGAAGGCGCCCCGCAGTCCGTCCACGTACGGCAGGAGGTCCGGCACCGACCGGCTCGTGGCGTCCAGCCGCTCGTTCATCGAAGCGGCGAGCCGTCTGCTCCGGCGTCCGACCGGGACGCCGAGGGCGAACGCACCGGCCAGCGCGAGGTGAACCTCGGCCGTCGCCTTCCCCAGTTCGTATGCCTCTTCGGTGAAGTCCCGTCCCGCGGTCAGCGATTCAAGGGCCAGGGTCCACCCGTCGTCGGCATCGCGCAGGAACGGCTGCAGCACACCGAGCGTCGCCGCCTGCGGCTGCGAGGTCCGGAACCACGCCACCGGTGCGGGTACGCGGGTGCAGCCCTGCCGGGCCAGCGCCCAGGGCACCTCGAGATCCGGGTTGATGCCGGGCTGGACGCGCCGGAAGATCTTCAGGATGTACGAATCCCCGTACACCAGAGAGGAGTTGGACTGCTCCGCGTCGAGGAGGCGCGGGGTGAGACCGGCGGGGATCGCCACATGGGCCTCGCGCTCGAACCGCAGCGGGCCCACCGTGCCCGGAGTGCGCAGCCGCTCCAGGAGCAGGTCCGCCGACCGGGGCTCCTGAAGGGCGTCGTACACCATCATTCCGGCCAGCGGTCCCTCGCTCGCCCGGCCGATACAGGTGTGGGCCAGCCGCGGCGGCAGGACCTCCCGGACACCGAGAAGCAACTGGTAGCAGTCCCCGGGCAGATGAGCGGCGGTGTCGTGCCGTGTACTGACCAGGAGATGCAGGCATCCCGGATGCAGCTCGGTCGCCGACAGCAGCGCCAGCTCCGTGACCCGGCGGCCCTTGCCCGCGAACCAGCGCTGCTCCGGCAACCACGTCCGCAGCAGTCCCGCGAGAGAGGTCAGCAGAAGAGCCGGGCTGTGACTGCTGGGGCGGGGTGATACGACCTTGCGCATGGCGACCCGTCCTTTCAGGCGCACACCATCAATCGCTGTTTGGTGTGGGGAGCTACCGCGCGGAGTCGGAACCAGTAGAAGCCGTGTCCGGCGAGGGTGAGGAGGTAGGGGAGTTCGCCGATGGCGGGGAAGCGGACGCCGCCGATGAGTTCGACGGGGTGGCGTCCGTTGAAGGCTTGGAGGTCGAGTTCGGTGGGCTGGGCGAAGCGGGAGAAGTTGTGGACGCACAGGACGAGGTCGTCGCCGTGTTCGCGCAGGAAGGCGATGACGGCGGGGTTGGAGGAGGGCAGTTCGGTGTAGGAGCCCAGGCCGAAGGCGGGGTTCTGTTTGCGGATCTCGATCATGCGTCGGGTCCAGTGCAACAGGCTGGAGGGGGAGCTCATGGAGGCTTCGACGTTGGTGACCTGGTAGCCGTAGACCGGGTCCATGATCGTGGGCAGGTAGAGGCGTCCGGGGTCGCAGGAGGAGAAGCCGGCGTTGCGGTCGGGGGTCCATTGCATGGGGGTGCGGACGGCGTCGCGGTCGCCGAGCCAGATGTTGTCGCCCATGCCGATCTCGTCGCCGTAGTAGAGGATCGGGCTGCCGGGCAGGGAGAGCAGCAGGGCGGTGAAGAGTTCGATCTGGTTGCGGTCGTTGTCCAGCAGGGTGGCGAGCCGGCGGCGGATGCCGATGTTGGCGCGCATCCGCGGGTCTTTGGCGTATTCCGCGTACATGTAGTCGCGTTCCTCGTCGGTGACCATTTCCAGGGTGAGCTCGTCGTGGTTGCGCAGGAAGATGCCCCACTGGCAGCCGGACGGGATCGCGGGGGTCTTGGCGAGGATTTCGGAGACCGGGTAGCGGGATTCGCGGCGGACGGCCATGAAGATGCGGGGCATGACGGGGAAGTGGAAGGCCATGTGGCATTCGTCGCCGCCGGCGCTGTAGTCGCCGAAGTAGTCGACGACGTCCTCGGGCCATTGGTTGGCCTCGGCGAGCAGGACGGTGTCGGGGTAGTGGGCGTCGATCTCGGCGCGCACCCGTTTGAGGACCTCGTGGGTGGCGGGGAGGTTCTCGCAGTCGGTGCCCTCCTCCGCGAAGAGGTAGGGCACGGCGTCGAGGCGGAAGCCGTCGATGCCCAGGTCGAGCCAGAACCGCAGCGCGGAGACGATTTCTTCCTGGACGGCGGGGTTTTCGAAGTTGAGGTCGGGCTGGTGGGAGAAGAAGCGGTGCCAGTAGTACTGCTTGCGGACGGGGTCGAAGGTCCAGTTGGAGGCTTCGGTGTCGACGAAGATGATGCGGGCGTCGGGGTATTGCTTGTCGTCGTCGGCCCACATGTAGTAGTCGCCGTAGGGGCCGGTGGGGTCGTTGCGGGACTGCTGGAACCAGGGGTGCTGGTCGCTGGTGTGGTTCATGACGAAGTCGATGATGACGCGCATGCCGCGTTGGTGGGCGGCGTCGACGAATTCGACGAAGTCGGCGAGGTCACCGAATTCGGGGAGGACGGCGGTGTAGTCGGAGACGTCGTAGCCGCCGTCGCGTAGCGGGGATTTGAAGAAGGGGGGGAGCCAGAGGCAGTCGACGCCGAGCCATTGCAGGTAGTCGAGTTTGGCGGTGAGGCCTTTGAGGTCGCCGATGCCGTCGCCGTTGCTGTCCTGGAAGGAGCGGACGAGGACTTCGTAGAAGACGGCGCGTTTGAACCATTCGGGGTCCCGGTCTTTTTGCGGGGTGTCTTCGAAGGTGTCCGGGACGGGCTCGTTGACGATCATGGTGTGGGTGACCCTCCGGTTGGCGGTGAGGACGGTCGCAGGACGGTCAGTACGTGCGCGGGCCGGTGCCCGGGCGCAAGGCGTACGTAGTTGGTCCTGCCCCAGTGGTAGGTCTCGCCGGTGAGCTCGTCGCGCACCGGCATCGACTCGTGCCAGTCGAGGCCGAGTCGTGGCATGTCCAACGAGACCGTGGCCTCCTGGGTGTGGTGAGGGTCGAGATTCACCACCACCAGAACCCTGTCGGACTCGTCGCGCTTGCTGTACGCGATCACCGCATCGTTGTCGGTGTCGTGGAAGTGGAGATTCCTGAGCCGGCGCAGTGCGCTGTGCTGCCGTCTGATCCGGTTCAGGGAACCGATGAGAGGCGCGATGGAACGTCCGTCACGCTCGGCGGACTCCCAGTCCCGGGGCCGCAGCTGGTATTTCTCCGAGTCGAGATAGTCCTCACCGCCCGCCCTGAACGGGGTGTTCTCGCACAGCTCGTATCCGGCGTACATTCCCCAGGCCGGCGAAAGGGTCGCCGCCAGAACGGCCCGTACTTCGAAGGCCGGCCGGCCGCCGTGCTGGAGGTACCCGGGCAGGATGTCGGGCGTGTTCACAAAGAAGTTTGGACGCATATACGCGGCGACGTCGTCACTGGATAGTTCGGTGAGGTATTCGGTCAGTTCTTCCTTGGTGTTGCGCCAGGTGAAATACGTGTACGACTGCTGGAAACCGACGCGTGCCAGGGCATGCATGATCGCCGGGCGGGTGAACGCCTCGGCCAGGAAGATGACATCGGGGTCGGTGCGGTTGATGTCGTCGATCACCTGCTCCCAGAAGATGACCGGTTTTGTATGGGGGTTGTCCACGCGGAAGATCCGCACCCCGTGACTCATCCAGAACCGCAGAACCCTGAGCGTCTCCTGGACCAGACCCGGCATGTCCTTGTCGAAGGCGATCGGGTAGATGTCCTGGTACTTCTTCGGCGGATTCTCCGCGTAGGCGATCGTGCCGTCGGAGCGGTGGTGGAACCACTCCGGGTGCTTCTCCACCCACGGGTGGTCCGGTGAGCACTGAAGCGCGAAGTCCAGGGCGACTTCGAGATCCAGCTCCCCCGCGGTGCGTACGAAGACGGCGAAGTCGTCGATCGTGCCGAGGTCGGGGTGGACGGCGTCGTGCCCGCCCTCCGGTGAGCCGATCGCCCAGGGGACCCCGACATCCCGACGGCCCGCCGACAGGTTGTTGTTGGGGCCCTTGCGGAAGGTCGTACCGATGGGGTGGATCGGTGGCAGGTACACCACGTCGAAGCCCATCTCCGCGATCGCCGGCAGCCGCCGCGCGGCGGTCCGGAAGGTGCCGCTGACCGGCGGCTTGTCCGGCTCGACCACCGCGCCCTCCGAGCGCGGGAAGAACTCGTACCAGGAGCCGTACAGCGCCCGCTCCCGCTCCACCAGCAAGGGCAGCGGGGCCGATCGGGAGACCCGTTCCCGCAGGGGGTGGCCTGCCAGCGCCGTGTCCACGTCCGGGGTCAGGGCGGCGGCGAGACGGGCGATCGGCGGCCGGGACTCGTCGCGCAGGGCTTCCACGGCGGTCAGTACCGCCGCTCGCCCCGCCTCGTGCGGGACCCCGGAGGCGGCACGCTCGTACAGTTCGGCGCCCTCCTCCAGGACCAGTCCGACATCGATGCCCGCCGGAATCTTGATGCCGGCGGCCCGGCGCCAGGTGGTCACGGGGTCGGACCAGGCCTCCACCCAGTAGACCCAGTCGCCCACCGCTCCGGGGGTGACGTCGGCGCCCCAGCGGTCTGTGCCGGGGGCCAGTTCGCGCATCGGGGTCCAGGGGCCCGTACGGCCCTGCGGATCGCGCAGGACGACGTTCGCGGCGACCGCGTCGTGACCCTCGCCGAAGACGGTGGCGGTGACCTGGAAGGCTTCGCCCGGGACTGCCTTCGCCGGGCGGGTGCCGCGGTCGACGGCCGGTCGGACATCCACCACAGGGACGCGGCCGATCGGGACGATGGGCACGCGGCCAACAGGGGGGACACGGCCGTCGGCCGGGTTGTCGGTCATGGATCTCACCTCCGTCGTCTACTGCGAACTTCTGCGCCTACTTCGCTGTGCTTGCGTTCCTCGCCGTTCTCGCGCCCGGTCCGAGCCGGGCAGCAGCGTCGGAGACCCCGTTACGCCACAGGGCTTGCCGCGAGACCGTCGGAACGGCCGGGCCTGCCGGACTTGGCGGGGCGCCTGCCGTTGGCCGAGCCGCCTTTGGCCCGGTCGCGGCGGCGGGCGCCCGGCCCGGCCGACAGATAACGCTCGGCGGCGTGCACGGCCTCCCGCGCGCAGCGTTTGCCCATGAGCACGCACAGCGTGTATCCCGTGTCCTCGAAATTGCCCCGCGCCGCACGGTCGGCGGGGGCCGCGAGCATCATGCGTTCCCAGGCTCGGTACAGCTCAAGATGCCTGGCGACCTCGGCTTTGGCAGGCAGCAGCATTTCACTGGTCACCTTCCACTCCCTCGAAAGCGCACGGTTCGCCCGGATCGTGCGTGAAGCCCGTGCGCGGAGAGGCATCGACCGACTACAACGGCCGACGCCCTCACCCATGGTGCACGCGGTGACAGCCAACGTCCTGTTGTCGCTTCAACTACATCCGGCGCTCCCTCGTGTTGCACGAATGGAGTACCGCTCCCACTCTGGGACTGACTCAGAAGCGATCACTGCTCACGCTTCGTGTTCGGGGCTCGGCCCGCAGGGGCGAGGAGGAGCAAGAGCTTCGCCGGTGAGGAGCCAACGACGATGAAGACCGTAGTGCCCTGCTACTACCACCTCGACGTGGAAGTCAGTTCGGAGCGGGTCGACCAGGTCAGGCGCATTCTGGCCGCCCATCTCCGGTACTGGAACCTTGAGAACCTCGTCGAGCCCGTCTGTCACTGCGCCGATGTGCTGCTCCGCTCGATCGGGGAGCACGCGGCCGACAAGAACACCACGATCGAGATGTGGTGGAACGGCCAGCACCTCATCACCGCCATCGCCGACAACGACGGCGGGTTCCACCCGGAGTCCGCCACGCCCGGCTGTCTGGCCCGCATCGCCGCGCTGAGCGACGGCTGGGGCTGTTGCGGCACGGACACCGGCGGAAAGATCGTCTGGTTCTCGCGCCGGGCCCGGGCCATCGAGCGCGCCCCGCTGGTCCCGGCCGGCCCCGCGCCCAGTCTGCGCGAGGCCCGTCGGACGCCCCGCGAGATGCCCGTACCGGCGATGGCGTTTTCCACGCCCGTGGGCTCGTTCGAAGGCGAGGTCGTCGTGGCGGCCTCCGGGTAGATCCGGTCTCCGTGGAGAACGCCGCACCGGCCCGCGACCGTTCAGTCGGTCGCGGGCCGGTGGCGTTCCTCGCCGGGGCGCCGCGGCCCCGGCAGGAGAGGGGATCGCCGCGGTCCGCCCAGGTGGGCCCGGCGGTCCGTCTAGGCCTTCGGGCAACTCCGTCTGTAGGCGACGTCCTGGACGTAGCGGTCCCAGTCGTCCCGAGACAGCCCGGTGGTCACGCGACGGCAGACGGTCCGCGCCGCACGGTCCGGGGTGATCTCGTACGTCTGCGAGGGGGCGTGGTCCCCGGCGGCGTAGAGCGTGCCGCCGTCGGGGCCGAACGCCAGCGCGCGGACGGTGTCGCCCGGTGTGACGAGCGTGGATCCGATCCGTCGGCGGGAGGGGACGTCCCAGAGCTGCAGGGTGCCCTCGTCACCCGCGACGGCGAGCGTGCGGCCGTCGCGGGAGAAGGCCAGGGCCGACACGTACTGGTAGGTGGTCGTGTCCGGGTCGGCGAGGACTCCGAGCCGTCGGTTCAGTCGCCCGTCCCAGAGGACGACCCGGCCGGAGCCGTCACCGACGGCCAGATGGTCACCGTCCGGGCTGAACGCCAGAGCGGTGGACTTGCCGGGGCTTCTGACGGACGGCAGCCGGGTGCCCGCGGGCAGGCGGTACGCCTGCCCGCGCTCGGTGACGAGCAGGTCGCCGTCGGGATGCGAGGTCACCGCGCCGACGGAGCCCGGGAGCGTGCCGACGACGGTCCGGCGACGGAGGTCCCAGATACGGGTGGCCTCGGTCATGGCCCCGGGCAGCGAGGAGAGGAGCAGCGTCCGGTCGCCGGTGCCGAAGGAGATACCGGTCAGTGGCTCCGGGCCGACTTCGCCGGAGCCGAGGGTGCCGGTGACGCGCCGCCGTGGAATGTCATAGAGCGACAGCTCGGTCGCGGCGGTCGGCGACGTGTAGTTCGCCACGCCGTAGGCGAGTTCTCCGCCGGACGAATCGAAGGCGAGCAGGGCATCGCACTCTCCGTACACCGCAGCTCCCGAGGGGACCCGGCACGGTAGCGGCGGAGGTTCGGCCAGCAGCCGTCCCGTACGCCCGTCGACCAGGCGAAACCGAAGGCGCTTCCCGTCCTCGTCGGCGCGGGCGACGGCAAGAGTCCTGCCGTCCGGGCCGAACTCGACGGCCAGGGCGGGGGACTGCTCCCAACGGGTGTGCACCGCGCTGCCCACGTTCAGCGTGTGGACGGCCGGTCCCCATGAGCCCTCCGGGCCGCCGAGGTAGCGGACGATGCCGGCCTCCGTGTCGATCCTGATCTCCTGGACGGTCTCGCCGGCCAACTGGTGCCGTACGACAGGGAAGTCGGGTGAGTCCATCCGCCAGACCAGGATCTCCTCGCCGTCCGACGCCACCAAGAACGCGCCGTCCGCACTGAGTTGAGCGACCTTCAGGCCGGAGTAGGCGACCGCAGGCAGTTCCTTGCCCGACGAGACCTCCCACGCCCGGAATCCGGTGGCGTCGATCAGCCCCAGATACCTGCCGTCGGGCGTGAACTCGATCCGCTCCTTCACGCACTGCTCGATGGTCGCCTTCGGCAGCCAGGGTGCGGGCAGGCGGCGCTTGTCGGTGACCTCCCACAACTCGAAGCGCTCACCCGGAACGCACAGGGCCAGCAGACGGTCGTCCGCGCTGACCGTGGCATCCGTGAAGGCGGGGTCGTCCGTCAGGGCCGTGCCTCGGCCATCCTTCCGCTGCCGGTTCATGTGGGCCGTGAGCCTCGCCCACTCCACTTGTGCGCCGGTCGCCCCGTCCACCTTCGCGTCCGTGTCGCGCGCGATCTCCAGGAGCTTCCGCCGGGACCGGGCGTCCCAGAGCTGCACCCGGCGCTCGGATCCCTCTGCGTGGTAGACGAGGAGGCTGCGACCGCTCGTCCCCATCTCGATACCGCCGTCGGCGACCGCCAGCGGCGTCCCGTCCCGGCGCCCCGCGGCGAGGTTCCGCAGGACGGCCCTTCCCTTGTCGAACTCGGGGATCCACGACGCGTCCGCCCGGATGAACCCCACGTCCTTCGCGGCCCCGCCGAGCCCGGGCCAGGTGGCCGTACGCCGTCCCGCCCCCACGTCCCACCGGGTCACCTGATCCGTGCCGACGCTGAGGAGCGTGCGGCCGTCGGCGCTGAGATGCCTCATGGTCTCGTCGGTGCCGTCGGGATCGGTGAACACGTCCTGGTTCCGCTGCGCCGCGGCGCCGAGCAGCGCGGAGCGCGTCTCGGGAAGGTCGGCGACGCGCCACGCGGCGAGGCTGAGCCGCATCGCCGTGACCGGGTCGGACAGGCGCAGACTCTCCGCGACTCCGACGAGCCGCCGGGCCTCCGCCTCGATCCGCCGCCGCTCGCCGGACTGGTTCTGCTGCCAGGCGACGAGCGCCGCGACGAGGCTGAGCACCACAAGAACGGACAGGACGACCGTACGGGTCCTGCGGCCTCGCTGCTCGCCCCGGCGGGCGTCGAGGCCGGCGTCGAGGAACTCCCGTTCCAGCGGGGTGAGATCGTCCGTGGCACCGAACTGCTCCTCGGCGGTGGACAGTCGCACGCCCCGGTAGAGGGAGCCCGAGTCCCGTCCGAGGTCCTGCCAGGTGGCCGCCGCCTCGGTGAGCCGGTGCTGGGACCTGAGCCGCTCACGGTCCTCGTCGATCCAGGTGCGCAGGCGGGGCCATGCGGTGAGCACGGCCTCGTGGGCGAGGTCGACGGTGTCCTCGTCGAGCGTGATGAGACGGGCGCGGGCGAGCCGTTCGAGTACGACATCCGTGTCGGCGTCCGTACCGCCGCCCAGCGCGGTGAGTTCCGTGCGCCGGGTCGGACGGCGCGTGTCCCCGGTCCCCTGACCCGGGCTCACCAGGCGGAGCAGGATGCGACGGACGGTGCCGGCCTGCCCGCCGGTGAGGCTCTCGTAGAGTTTCTCGGCGGTGCGGGCGATCGCCCCGTGGATGCCTCCCGCGGCGTCGTACGCGGCCTCGCCCAGTGCTCTGCCCCGGCGTCTGCGCCAGGTTTCCAGCAGGGCGTGCGACATGAGGGGCAGGCCGCCGGGCTCGTCCTGGATCTCGGCGACGATCCGCGAGGTGAGCGTCCGTTCGACGATCAGCCCGCCGAGCGCGGCCGGTTTCACGATCGTCTCGCGCAGCTCTTCCGTACTCATGGGAGCCACCAGGAGCGTGGCCTCCTGTGCGGCCTGCGCGAGTCGGCGGTACCGGGCGCAGTGGCCGTAGAAGTCGGCGCGGACCGCGACGACGACGCGGATGCCGTGCTCGGGTCGGACGGCGGTGAACAGCAGGTCGAGGAAGCCTTTTCGCTCGGCGGGATCGGCGCAGAGGGTGAAGAGCTCCTCGAACTGGTCGACCACGATGACGGTCCCGGAGCGGGTGGTGCCCGGATCCAGGGCGTCGGCGTGGGTGCGCGCCGGGTGCGGTCCCGGGGTGAGGATCCGGATGGTCGCGGGCCGGACGCGCGGTGGGTCGGTCTTCTGGAGGCGGGGGATGAGACCGGCGCGCAGCAGTGAGGACTTGCCGCTGCCGGACGGGCCCGTCAGGACGACGAAGTCCTTGTCCCGGACCAGGTCGACGAGTTGGCCGACGAGGTGGTCCCGGCCGAAGAAGCGTTCGCTGTCACTCGCCTCGAACCGGGCCAGACCGGGGTAGGGAGCTTCCGCGTCGTCGTCGGCGGCGAGGCTCTCCTCGGCCGTGTCCTGGGAGGCCTGGTGCCACCGTCGTTCCCACTCGTCGCGGTCCCCTCCGCACGCCTCGGCATAGGCGAGGGCCACCGGCAGCGAGGCCAGCCGCTCCCCGGCCGCCGCGTGCGCGAGCGTGGCCGCGGAGTAGTGCGCCTGCCGGGCCATCGCGCGGTAGGTGATCCCGCCCGCCTCCCGACGCAACTTCCGCAGCTCGTACGCGAATTGCGCGACAGGTCCCTCGGCCGGGTCCAGCGGCCGCTCACGACGTCCCATCGCATCCTCCGTCGCTGCGTACGCCTGTCGCCCCGCACGCTACGAATCTTGGTGGCGGTGGGGAAAGGGGCATGGCGAGAACGCACCACTCGCGCCGCGAAATTGTCTGAAGTGGCGACAGGGGACTGCCGGACAATGGCCCGACCGTGAAGGCTGAGGTCATGGCGGGCCGGTGCGACCGACGTGGGCGTACGGGGGAGCACGGGGGAACAACGGGGGAGCGTTCCGCGGTGCCGGCCCGCCGACGCCGGACGGGGGACAGTGCCGGGCGAGTGGGGTTCCGGGAGGCCGGGTCAGGGGGAAGCCCGGCCTTCCGGGACGCCATGGCGAGCTTCTAGCGAGTGGGCGTGCCGACGCGGGCCTCTCCGTACGGCACGAGGCGTACCGGCCCCATCAGCCCGTACGCCTGCCGTGCCAGGCCGCCGTACACCCCGGGATCGCTGACCCGCAGCCGGTTGGCGAGCGGGGTCGCCACCTCGACCTCGATGACGTTCTGCCCGCGGCGGAGCAGGCCACCGAGGTCCACCACCGGGTGGATCTGGTCGACCGGGTCGAGGCGGTGGCCGTTGACGGTGACGCGGCAGGTGTCGGTGACTGCGCCCAGTTCGAGGCGTGCGCCGCGGCCGCCCGTCCAGGTGTCGCCGAGCGTGACCGTGGTGCGGTAGCGGCCGATGCCCGAGACGTCGGCGAGTTCCGGGATCTGCGACCAGGGCACCAGGGCGTCCAGGGTCAGGTCGTGCTCGACGACGGTGGTTCCGGTGGCCGTGGCGCCGGGCCGCCAGTCCAGTACGCGCAGGCGCCAGGAGGTGAGTTCCGTCGGCTCGGGCACGTCCTTGAGGGACGTACGCACCATGCGTTCGTTGGACAGTTCGGTCCGGTACGTGCCCGCCGTCGTGGCGCGGACGGTGAGTCCGGCGTCCGTGAAGCGCACCTCCTCGGCCTCGCTGGCGACCGCGTGGCGACGGCCACCGTTGCGGTCGCCGAAGAGGCCGGGGCGGCCGATCGCCACGACGAGGGTCTCCGCGGGCTGGAGAGCGACCCGCACGGTGACCGTGTCGCCCTCCTCGGTGTACCGGGCGATGCGCTCGACTCCGCCGGTCCACGGGTCCAGCAGATACGGCACTCCCTTGGCCGTTGAGCGATGCAGGGTGACCTCGTGGTCGATGGCGGCCACCGGCGGTTTCACGGTCTCGGCGTGCTTGCCGTTGCAGAGGTAGTAGTAGTCGACGCCGTCGGCCACCCGGTGGGCGTTGAGGAGGGTGGAGGCGGACGCGTACCCGGCGTCGGGCCGTACGCCGAGTTCGGTGAGCGCGGCCGGCACCGCTGTCTTGTCGGTGACGCGACGGACCCGCGGCTGGGCGAGCAACTCCCGGACGACCGAACGCAGTTCGTCGGTCTCGCCGCTGTCGGGGATGCCGGACGGCACGACGGTGTCCCACGCTCCGAGCAGCACGATCGGCAGTCCGGCGCGGGTGAGCCGCAGCAGGGCGCGGGCGTCCCGCAGGGCGAGGGTCACTGTGGAGCCGTAGAAGAAGTCGCCCTCGACGAACAGGGCCTTGTAGGCCGGGCCGTCGGGTGCGAGCCGTCCCCTGCGCACGGTGGCGGTCGGCAGGTCGAGCAGCGGGCCGCTGAGGAACTGGTGGGTCCAGCCCAGGGTGATGCCCGTGGCGGTGAACCAGGAGGCGCCGATGCCGGTGGCGGTGTAGCCGGTCTGCCGGAACACCGCCACATCGGCTCGTGGCCGGCCGGTCTGCAGCACCTGGTGGACCCGCCCCAGGTAGCCGGAGACGTCCGGCACGTGCTTCCAGGTCGGATGGCGCGGACCCCAGGACTCGCCGTAGCCGGCCGTGCCCTTGTACGGGGTGAAGGCCGCGTATCCCGGCCAGTTGACGCCCGGCAGCTCGGCGTAGGAGAAGCCGTGTACGACGGTCTGGTTGACGCCGGCCGCGTAGGCGCCGCCCATGGTGCGCAGGAACCGCTGCCAGGTCGTGCTGTAGGCGCTGCCGGAGTAGGCGCCTGCCTCGCACGAGAGCACGGTGTGCCCGGCCATGTCACGGCCGCCGGCCAGACAGCGGTAGTCGTCGAGGTTCTTGAAGCCCAGGGACTCGCCCTCGGCGATGTCCAGGAGCGCGGCCGAGGCGATGGCGTCGGTCTGCAACCCGTAGGGCTGGGAGCGCAGTTGGAGGCCGAGCGAGCGCGCCCAGGTGCGCAGCGCCCCGACGTGGTGCCTGTTGAAGAGAGTGGAGACCGTCTCCCAGAAGTCGTGCCGGATCTGGCGGGTGGCGGCGGCCTCGAAGGCGAAGACCTGGTTGCTGTTGTCGAGGATCACGACGGGCAGCAGCGGCAGCAGGGAGCGGCCGGTGTGCTCCCGGAACGCGTCGGGCAGGCGGGGCGTCCACTGCAGGCCGTCGGTCTCCAGCTCGATGGAGTCCTCGAAGAGCGCGCCGCCGGAGACCTTCAGCAGGCGGCGGATCGCCGGGGTGAGGAGGTGGGCCTCCCAGAAGTCGGTCACCGCTCGGGTGCCGGCCGCGCTGAAGTGGTCGACGACGTAGGAGGGCGGGTCGGTGTGCGGTCCTGCCTCCGGTGTCTGGCCGGAGCCGCGCACCCAGTACGCGATCAGGACCCAGGTGCCGTCGTCGGGCGCGGTCCAGCCGATCGTGCCGTCGGAGACGGTGGAGGTGAGGTCGCGGACCGAGTCCTGGTCGAGGCCGGTCTCCTTGCGGGTGGAGTTCGCGGTGTTCACCCGCGCGGCCTGCACCAGGAGCAGCCGTCGCTCGGTGACGCCGGACGCCGCCTCGTGGACGGGCTCGGGGACCGGGCCGGAGTAGGCGGTACCGGGGGCCAACGTGACGGCCCCGTGGGCGAGTTCCTTCACCGCGGCCTCGCTGTCCGGGGTGATGCCGGGAACCGCCGCGGGCCACGCGGGGCCGACGGTGAGATCGATGGTGAGGCCGCGCCGGGCCGCCTGGCTCAGCGCGGCCTCGACACCGGCGACCCAGGAGGGGCTGCCCCAGCCGTGGCGCTCGGTGTCCAGCACCGACGGGTCGGAGACGCTGTGGTGCACGGCGGCTATCTCGGCGCCTCCGAAGCCCGCGTCGGCGATCTGGTCGACCTCCCGTCTGATCTCGTCGGGCCGCACCAGACCGTCGGGCCACCACCAGCGGAACTTCGGCCCCACCGCGCGGCCCGGCTCGGCGAAACCCGAGGAGGCCCCGGCGGTGGATGCGGCCGCGGCGCTCCCGGGTCTCGCCCAGGTCAGCGCACCCGCCGCCGCTGTCGTGGCCGCGGCGGCGGCGAGCAGCGTACGGCGTGGAATGCCCGGCCGGTGAACTGCGGTGAGGTCGTCCATGGTTCCTGTCACTCCCGGAGGGCAGCACGAAGAGACCCCCTGAGGGGCCTGGTGGTTGAATCGTTTTAATCGCTGCGAAAGTAAGTCTCTCGATCAAGAGGCGTCAAGAAGCGTGCACGACGCAAATTCCTGAGGAGAGCCGGTGGGGCGGCGAGGCCGTCGCTCGTGACCTGGTCGCCGGCGGCCTCGGTTCCGTACGGTCGAAGACCGCGGCGCGCACTGCCCGTGGCCCCTGGAACTACCGGCGGATGTCCTCCACCTCGCCGAAGCCGTCCGTCCGGGTCCAGCGCAGCCGGGTCAGCCATTCGGTGGACGAGCGGGTGAACGTCAGGCGCTCGGCGCCGTTCGACGCCTCGACCTTCGCCCAGCCGTCGAAGCTCTCCTTGAGCTTCGTGTCCCACTTCGACAGGCTCTTGGTGCCGACCGCGGCGATGGACTCCATCGGCGGTTCACCGTCGGAGCAGTAGGGTCCCCAGTTCGCGATGGCCGCGACCGTACGGCCGTCGAACGCCTCGAGCGTGATGCTCTGGCACGGGTCGGATTTGGTCGCGTGGACCAGGCGGGGCTTGCTCCACGCCCCGCCCGCGGTGTCCTGGTGCTGCTCCATGAGCCCGCGCTTCGCGGCGTAGTACATGCCCACGCGGCGCCCGTCGGCCCACTCGATCTCCTCGACGAAGCGGGCGTGCGACGGCGAGGGGCGGGCGGTGGGGGAGGCCTGGGCGGTGTCGGAGCCGGGCGAGGCGTCCCCGGCCCCCGCGTCGGTGCTCCCACAGGCCACGATGGCCCCGAGGAGGGCCGTCACCCCGGCCAACGCCGGCAGCCGGACCCCGTGTACTCGTCGCATATCTGTCTCCCGGACCTGACCACGTCAGGCGTCGTACGAATGGCTCAGTTGAATCCTCCCCTCCCTTGACGGGAGGGGATTCCTGGCTCAGGCTGCCTCCTGGAGCAGCGCTCCAGGAGGTCTTGCGCCATCAGTACCAGCCGGGTTGAGACCAGCCCGGGCGAGCATGACGTGTGCGGAGTTCTTGTCCCGTGGGGATGCGGTTCCGCATGCGGTGCAGGTGTAGGTGTGCTCACCCAGTGGCAGTGCATGCTTGGCTCTCGTCATGCAGTGCGCGCAGTCCATCGTGGTGTACGCGGGGTGGACCAGGCGGATGTCCCGCCCGTGTTTGCGGCCCATCTCGATCAGAGCCGCTTTGGTGGCGCCGATGGCGGCGTCAGCAGCCTTGCGGGCCATGGTGGTCCTGGCCAGGAACTTCGGGCGGAAGTCCTCGACCGCGATCGCATCGTGGTCGCGGACCACCTTCCTGGCCCACTTACGGCTGGTGTCCTCACGCTGCCTCGCGGCCTTCTTGTACGCCTTCGCCCGCAGCTTCTTCGCCTCGCGGTAGCCCTTCGATCCGGGCATGCCCTTCTTCGGCCTGCGGCGGGCCATCATCCGGTCGTAGCGGGTCAGCTTCGTCCGGGCCTTCCTGCCATGCCCGGCGTGCGGCAGGTCGTGCGCGTCGGAGGTGGTGGTCGCGGTCTCCTTCACGCCCCAGTCGACACCGAGTACGCGGCCGGTCTGCGGCAGGGGCTCAATCTGGGCGGGGACGACGAACGAGGCGTACCAGTGCCCGAGGCTGTCCTGGTACAGGCGCACCGAGGACGGCTCGGCCGGCAGTTCCCGCGACCACACCACCGTCACCACGACGTCCCCGGCCAGGTGCAGGCGGCCGTCCCTCAACCGGAACCCGCGCCTGGTGTAGTTGAGGGTCGGCAGTGCCTCGCGCTTGGTCTTCCACCCCGGCATCCCGGCCCGGCGCGCCATGGGCAAGCGCTCTTTGATGTCTTTGTGCGCCTTGGCGCGGGAGCGGCCGAAGTCGCGGATGACCTGCTGCTGGACCACCGACGAGCCCTCACGCAGCCACGGCGTACGGGCGCGGGCTTCGGTCAGCATCCTGTCGAGCTGCGCGGGGCCGCACGTGGCCTTCTGGCCGGTTGCTTTGTTGTGCAGGTGAACGACCCTGGACTTGGCGACACACTCGTTCCACACCCAGCGGCACCGGTCCCACTCCGCCGCCAGGGCGGTACGCGCCATGGACGGCACGCGCAGCCGGTAGGTGTAGCGGGCATGCCCGCCCTCCGCAGCCACCCCCACTTGCACCATCTCGCCCCCTCACAGTGTCCCGGCCCAGACACCGTGCGTCCCGAACCCTTTGAAGGACCGTATGTACGACAGCCGCACAAACGCACCCCGATCCCACGGCCACCACCCCGACCGGCGACCACACGCACACGCGTTCGCATCACCCTGCGGTGCCGACAGCGGTACGGGCGCTCCGCGCCCTGAACCGGATGCGGCGACGCTCCGCGTCACGACACCCGGATGCGGTTCCTCCCCGGCGTGAACGCCGGGGCCTCCTCGCAAGAAACAGGTGAACACGACGGCTCACCTGAAGACATTGTCCGCGTCGTCCCAGGTGTAGGGATCGACGGTCGAGAGGTTACGGGGGGCTCGCGAGGACGACTGGTACATGGCCTCGATCTCGGCGGCGTAGCGGTGCGCGATGGCATCCCTGCGCAGCTTCATCGAAGGGGTGAGCATGCCGTTGGCGAGGTCGAACGGTTCGGAGAGCACGCGGTACACGCGGATCGACTCCGAGCGCGACACGGTGCTGTTGGCCGCGGCGACGGCGCGCTTGACCTCTTCGCGCAGGGCGTTCTCCTCGCGCGTCTCGCGGTCGTGCACCTCGCCCGGTATGGCGAGGACCGAGCGCCAGTGCGCCAGGAAGTCCGGATCGAGGGTGATCAGCGCTCCCACACAGGGCCGGTTGTCGCCCACGACGACCGCCTGATGGATGAGCGGATGGACCCGCAGACGCTCTTCGAGAGCCGCGGGAGCCACGCTCTTGCCGCTGCTCGTGATGACGATGTCCTTCTTGCGCCCGGTGATGCTCAGATAGCCCTCGCTGTCGAGCCGGCCGATGTCGCCGGTGGCCAGCCAGCCGTTGTACAGCGCGGCCCGGGTGCTCGTCTCGTCGTTGATGTAGCCCTGGAAGACCGCGGGTCCCCGCACCAGGATCTCCCCGTCTTCGGCGACGTGGACCTCCATGTCGGGCAGGGGGCGTCCGACGGTTCCGAATTTCTCCCGGCCCACCGGCTGGGCCGTAATTCCGCCGCTGGTTTCCGTGAGTCCGTATCCGTCGTGGACGAAAATCCCGATTCCCGAGTAGAAGAGGGCGAGTTCACGGTTGAGGGGAGAGCCGCCCGACACCGCGCCGCAGACTCTTCCGCCCAGCGCCGCACGCAGCTTTCGGTACACCGTCTTCTCGTAGAGGGCGTGTTGAAGTCGCAGATCGAAACCGGGGCCCGGACCCGTTCCCAGCCGGTGCCGCTCGCCGGCCGCGGCGAAGTCCCGCGCCGTGCGGACCGCGCGCTCGAACAGGGCGCCGCGGCCTGCCTCCTGAGCCTTGCGCAGGAAGTTCTTGTAGAACTTCTCGAAGACGGACGGGACGGCGTAGAGGAACGTGGGGCGGAAGGACAGGAGGGCGGCGGACAGTGTCTCCGGGCGCAGATCGGGCACGTGCCCCATCAGCATCCCGCCGCGCATGCACAGCCCCTGGATCATGAGGCCGTACACGTGTGAGAAGGGCAGGAAGGCGAGGATGGCCGGCTGCTGCCCGGGGGGCGCCACCGTGTGGCCCCAGCCGGCCAGCAGGGTGTCGCAGGAACTCGCCAGGCTGCGATGGCTCAGGGCACATCCCTTGGGAGGTCCCGTCGTACCCGAGGTGTAGGCGATGATCGCGGTCGAGTCGGGCAGCACGATCCGGCGCATCGACTCGACGGTGGTGAACGGTACCGACCGGCCCTGCTCCATCAGGTCCGTCAGGGCCCCGGAGTCCAACTGCCAGACGTGCTGCAGGGTCGGCAGCGAGGCGCACACGGAGCCGACCGTCATGATGCCCTGCTCGTCCTCCACCACCACCGCGACGCAGCCGGCGTCCTCGAGGATCCAGCCGACCTGCTCGTGCGACGACGTCGGGTAGATCGGCACGATCTCGGCGCCCACCGACCAGAGCGCGTAGCTGAGCACGGTCCACTCGTAGCGGGTGCGCGCCATGACGGCCACGCGGTGGCCCGGGAAGATCCCGGCCGCGATGAAACCCCGGGCCACGTCCACGACTTCGTCCCGCAGCTCGACCGCGGACACCGGTTCCCAGGCCCCCGGAGCGGCGTCCGAACGACGGGCCAGTTGGGACAGGGTGGGATCGCGTTCAGCCGTCTCGAAGAGACTGTCCGCGAGCCCTCCCTGCATCAAAGGCCGAGCCGGTCTGACAACTTCCAAGGGGTGCATGTGCCGCTCCAGAAATTCCGCGCAGAGCGCCCCTCCGATGGAGTCCGGAATCGAGGCGTTCGAAATCTAGCCCACAGCGGCGATGGGTGTAGCACGAACCGTCGAACGCCTGGCTTGATGTCCTTTCGGGAAAGAGCGGTTCACGTGGTGCCGAGCCACTTCAGGCCGTCGAGCAGGAAGCGGTTCTGGGTCGCACTCGCGAACGTGGACGACAGCGGGGTGTTGGAGGCGTAGTCCATTGCGTTGTGGCCGAAGTTTGCATACAGCATGCGGTACTTCGCGTTCGTCCACAGGATCGGGTAGTAACCGCTGTACCAGGTCTGGTTGGGATCCGTGCCCAGCGGGAAGCTGCTCGCGTCGACCGAGGCAAGGATCTTGATGTCCGGATTCCGCCGTAGGTCGTTGGACCAGCTGTACCACTCGCTCACGGACGAGGTGAACGTGGCGGGCAGGTTCCTGGTCGAGGCATGCGTGCGGTCCTCGGTCCGCAGGACGGCGGTCGTCGGACCCCAGGTGTTGGATTTGAAGTTCCCGCTGCCGAGGAACTGCTGGTGGTACCAGGGCCAGTTCTGCGCCTGGGTCGTGAACGCCGAGACGTGGAAGCCCAGCCAGCCGCCGCCCCCGCGCATGTACCGCTCGAATCCCGCCCGCTGGTTGGCGGTCTGCGGCAGTTCGTCGAGGAACAGCACGACCTGGTACGCGTTCACGCCCCCGTTGGCCAGGAGGTTCCAGTCGGTGCTCGACGTGTAGGTGAAGCCGTTCTCGGCGGCCCGGGTCGGGAACCACTGGTTGGCCTCACGGACGAAACTGATGTGCGCGGCGTCCCACGTACCGCTGTAGAGGGCGAGCACCTTGAACGGGGCCGCTGTGGAGGCCGCCTGGGCGGGCGGCGCGGCGAGACCCAGCAGAGTCGCCAGCAGTACGAGGACCCGCAGCGCGACGCGCACCGGACCGGAGGGTCTGATTCCGAGCATGGAACGTCCCTTCCTTCTCACGATCACAGGCCTGTTCACGGTCACGGGTGGCTGACGAGGTTGGTGGCGTTGGTGGCGGAGTTGGACGGGCCTCCGCGGTCGTTGATGACGTGCCGGATCGTGCCGGTGCCACCGAGCGAGACCGCCACCATGTTGCGGAAGCGCACATTGGCGTTGTTGGGCGCCTCGATGGCGTGCTCCGCGGTGACGCCCGCGTTCACGACAGTGGCCCAGCCGGTGGGGAGGGCGGTTGCCTGAGCGGCCTTCGTGGGCGGGGTGGCGGCCACGGCGGTCGCGGCCGACGCCACCAGGGCGAGGGTGGCGAGGAGCGTGGGTATCCGACGGCGGCCGGGCGATCTCGGCGATCTGAGCACGGATTCTCCTGTGCATGTGGGGGTTGAGGAATCGCGAGTTCATGAATATGAACGATGAGCGCATGCGTGGAACCTCGGCGATCGGTGAACCTAAAGGTCTGAACCAATCTCGTCAAGATCTGAAGCAAAGACAGCAAGAAATCGCCCTACGCTCGCAAGGAGTTGAAGGCAGTAAGCCCGGAGAAGCCGCCGGGGGAGCTGAGGCCCGTCCCGTCGCGGACGGGCGGTCCGCCGTGCTCGTCATTACGATGAGAGAGATCGTGGTGCCGTCCCGCGGGTCCGCGTGCGAGGGGGCCGACCGACGTCAGGAGGGCCGCCGTGAGCACGATCGCGGTGAAGGCCGCCCAGCTGAGGAGCGGGCTCGTCCTCCCGTATGCCGAGGCGGGCTATCCGGACGGCCTTCCCGTGGTCTTCGTGCACGGCTTCGCGGACTCCTGGTGGACGTTCGAGCCGCTGCTCAGGCGGCTCCCCGCCGCGGTGCACGGATACGCCCCCACGCAGCGGGGCCACGGCGACGCCGAACGGCCCCCGGACGGCTACGGGCCGGAGGACTTCGCCGGCGACCTGGTGGAATTCCTCGACGCGGCAGGCATCGGCCGGGCCGTCCTGGTCGGGGCGTCGAGCGGCGGGGTGGCCGCACGGATGGTGGCGGGCAGCCATCCCGACCGAGTGGCGGGCCTCGTCCTGGTGGGCGTCCCCGCGACGCTCGCCGACAAGCCCGGCATCACGGCCCTGTGGGAGAAGGTCCAGGCACTCGAAGACCCCGTGCCGCGCGCCTTCGCGGAGGACCTGCTGGGCGACCTCGCGAGCCGGCCGCTGGGCCGCGGACTCCTGGCGACGATGGCCGAGGAGAACCTCAAGGTGCCCGCACGGGTGTGGCAGGAGACCATGCGCGGCCTTCTGGAGGCGGACCTCGCCGCGACACTGAGGGGAATCCTCGTACCCACGCTCGTTCTCTGGGGCGACGCGGACAGCGTGCTGCCGCGCGCCGACCAGCAGCGGATCCTCGACGCGATCCACGGCTCGGCCCTCGTCGTGTACGAGGGCGCCGGGCACCTTCTGTACTGGGAGGAGCCCGAACGGGTCGTCCAGGACGTCGTCGGCTTCGCCGCCCGGGTCCTGCCGGCCCGCCCCGACGGCGACGCTCCCGGCAGGGCCGGGAGGCCGCCGTCCCCGGGCGACGGGGGCGGGCCTTCCGCGTGACGTCAGGTCAGGCGATGGGTCAGGCGTTGGGGTCGAACGCGATCCCGGACGGCTCGGCCGAGGACAGGTGCGAGTTGAACGTGCTGTCCTTGATGCCGAGCGTGGCACTGCCGAAGTTGTAAGAGGTCAGCGTGTCGCGCACACCTGCGGGATAGCCGTTCCAGCCGACCAGCGGCGGGTACTGCCAGGTCCCCTTGTGGTTCTCCGGCGGCTCGTCGCCGGCGGTCGCGGCCCGGAAGCAGTGCGTGCTGATCCCGTCCTTGTGGTACACGATCTTCGGGTGCGTCCCGTCCCAGCGGATCGCCGAACGGTTGTGGACCGTGAAGGAACCGTGGTTGGACGTCGAGACGTACTGGGCCTCGTTGTTCTGCACCCAGACCACGACGTGCTCCCAGTCGTGCCGGTGCCCGCCGAGACCGCTGCCGGCCACGGCCTGGTCCTTCTCGAAGTAGAGGGCGTACACGATCGCGCACCAGCCGTTGTTGCACTTGGAGCGCGAGTAACCGTTGGTGTTGTCGAGGTCGGAGGCGTCCCTGCACTGGCCGTTGAGGGCGCCGCTCGGGTTGAGGCCGCCGTTGACGACGCCACCGGGGCCGATCGCGGGCGTCGAGTAGCAGCCGTCCGTGTCGTAGTCGTAGGCGGGCTGGAACGTCTGGTCCAGTCCGTCCGCGTTGGCGGGCAGTGCGCCGGGCGGGGCGGCCAGGGCGGTGGACGGGAAAGCGAGGACCAGAGCGGCGGCGCCCGCGAGGACGCCGAGTGACCTCCGGCGCAGACGCCGGGATCCGGAAAGCTTCGATGCGGGACTGCCGTTCAAAGTGTCCTCCTGATCGGCCCTGCGCAGGCCAACGCCCTTTGTGACATGTGCAGTTCAGAGTCCCGGGTTTTCACTCGCGTGCCAAGAGGCCGCAGGCGTCACATTGGTTAAGGACCGCCCAACACTTGGGCCCGGCGTCGGGAAAGGGCGCCACGGAGGGTGGGGTTGATGGGAAGGTGGGCCACATGAGCGCGCCGCGGATCACCGGGCTCGACGGTGACGAGCACACCGCGCCCGACCTGCCCGCATCGACGGCGACGGGCGGGCGGCCTGGCCGATCCGATGGGCTCAAGCGCTTTCTGCGGCACCGGCGTTCGCTGTACGTGCTGGCCGTCGTCGCGCTCCTCGCCCAGATGGCGGTCGCGATGGTCACCACGGCCGTCGAACAGACCCCGACCATCGACGAGCCCGTGTACGTGGCCTCGGCCGAGGTCTACCTCAAGGAGCACAGCCTCCGTTACAACCCCGAACACCCGCCCCTGGGCAAGCTGATCATCGCCTCCGGGCTGGTGTTCACCGACGCGCACCTCGACTCCGGCTTCGTCGGCAGCCAGTCGGCCCTGGGGCGCAGCCTGCTGTACGAGTCGGGCAACGACCCCGAGCGGCTCATGCTGTCGGCACGGCTCCCGATGATCGCGCTGACGCTGCTGTTCGGGCTCGTGGTCCTCGCGTTCGCCCGCGATCTCACCGGCCCGGCGGGCGGGTTGGTGGCCCTCGCCCTGTACGCGTTCTCGCCGGACGTCATCGCGAACGGATCGCTGGCCACGCTCGACGTCCCCGCGGCCGGCTTCCTGCTCACCTCCGTCTGGCTGCTGTGGCGGGCGCGGCAACGGCCCTACCTCTGCCTCCCGCTCGCCGGGGTGGCGCTGGGCGCGGCCGTGGCCACCAAGATGAGCATGCTCGCGGTGGTTCCCGTCCTGATGCTCCTGGCCGTCCTGTCGTTCTGGTACGCCCGCAGGACACCCGGGCTCGACGCACGCGAACGGCTGCGGGTCCTCGCACAGGGCGCCGCGGTCGCCGTCGGCATGGCCCTTGTGGCGGTCGCCGTCGTGTGGGCCACCTACCTCGTCGTCGACCCGCGGTTGCACTGGACCCAGCCCGAGAACGTGCCGGACATCCGCGGGATGCGCGGCCGCATCGCCGCGTGGCTGCCCTTCCCGGAGGCGTACCGGGACGGCATGCGCATCCAGTTCGGCTTCGAGTACGACATCTGGCAGGGCTTCCTGTTCGGCAGGCTGTACGAGGGATCGCTCTGGTACTACCTTCCGGCCGCGCTCCTGGTGAAGACTCCGCTCGGCATGCTCGTCCTGTGGCTCGCCGGCGCCGTCGCGGTCCTGGCGCTGCGTCGGCTGCGGCCCGCGGCACCGTACGTGCTGGTCCCCTCGGCCCTGCTGCTGGCCGTGTCCATGAACGGCGCCCGCGACCTCGGCGTCCGGTACGCGATCTTCGTACCGATGTTCGCGGCGGTTGCCGCCGCCGGTGTGACGCTCCTGCGCCGCCGGTGGGTGTACGGAGTGACGGCCGCGCTGGTGTGCCTCGTGGCCGTCAGCTCACTGCGGACGTTTCCGTACTACCTGCCGTACTCCAACGAGGCGTTCGGCGGGCCCTCGAAGACCCATCTGCGGCTGCACGACTCGAACGTCGACTGGGGGCAGGACCTCGGCCGCCTCGCCGATCGCCTCCGCCGCGACCACCCGGGCGAGCGGGTGTGGCTCGTCTACAAGGGCGCGGGTGTGCCCGCGTACTACGGAATCAACGCGGCCAACCCGCTCAAAGCCCCGCTGGGCGAGGTGCACGGGCTGCTCGTCGTGTCCAACTCCTCGGCGGCCAAGGCCGACGGGCGGCTGGCCGCACTGCTCGACACCAGCACACCGGTCGACGACGTCGGCCACTCGATCACGCTCTACCGACGGCGCTGACGCCCAACTGCCATGGGGGACTGCGCCATTCACATCTGACACTGTGGCCCAACCGGGTCACAGGTTACGACGGTATCTTCGATGTCATGACAACGCGTCGTACGAGGAGACGCGGCGGGGCCAGGGCAATTGTGCTGGCCCTGTTGTGTGTTCTGGTGGCACTCCCAGCGGGAAGCGGTGCCACCCCCGACGCGGCCGCCGCACCCGACGTGGCCGCCCGACCGAACGTCACCCAGGGCCACTACGTCGGCACCTTCAACATCTACGGAAACATCGGCCATCGAGGCGACGCCGGCGACTGGATCAAGGAAGAAGCCGACGCCATCAGGAACCTCAGGCGCGGCGGCATGGACCGCTGGCTGTTCATCGGCCTCCAGGAGGTCTGCAAGGCCCAAGGCGAGCGGTTCGCCCGGGAGTTGGGCCTGCGCAGCGCCTTCATCGACACCGGTACCGACTGCGTCGACGGCCAGCCGTACGGCAACGCCATCCTGTTCCACTCGGCCACGAAGATCCTGCCACCGGTCCTGCTGCCCAACCCGGACAACAGGGGCGGGGAGCGGGGAATCATCTGTGCCGTCGTACGCGCCGCCGGAGACCAGGGCCCCTCAGGGCCCCAAGTCACCGCGTGCAGCACGCACTTGACCGTCGGCGTCACGAAGGACGGTGAACGGGAGGCCCAGGCCGCGTTCATCCGCCGCGGCTGGAAACCGGACGGCTCGCACACGCTGGGTGCGGACGGCCCGCTCGTCATCGCCGGTGACCTGAACGCCCCGCCCGACGCACCGGAGTTGGACGTCATGTACGACGGCGTCGAGGCGAGCGGCACTCGTGAGTCCGGGCCGCCGTTCGCCTTTCCGACCTACGAGGACGGCCGCAAGCTCGACTACCTGTTCGTGTGGGGAGAGCGGGGCGCCGCACGCTGGGCCGACACCGGCACCCGCCCGACCGTGCAATCGGACCACGACTTCTACTACAGCGAGTTGTCGACGGGAATCGGCTGAGCAGGGATCCGCGATACGGGTGAGCGGGCGGCTTCCGGGCGGTGGACGCCGCGCGGCCGGTAGCCCAGCCGGTCCGCCACACCCACCAGATCGGCCAGCAGCCAGATGATCGCCAGCCACATCTCGGTGCCCTGGAGACCCGGGTCCCGACCGGGACCCGAGCCGCCCTCGCCGGGCGGGCCGAACCCGAAACCGGCGCCGTCCCGCCAGTGCTCCAGCGCCTGGGCCAGCTGTTCCCCGGCCCAGGCCCGCGCCTCGGCCGCACGGTGGCGGGTCTGCTGCCCGGCGAGCCACAACGGGTGCGCCACGTCCAGCACGTTGCACGCGTTCTGACGGCCCGCCGCGAACCAGCGCGGATCACCGCCGTGGGCCAGGACGGTGTCCACCACCCGTTCCGGATACGGCACTTGCAGCCCGAACTGCGCGAACGAGCCCCGCGTCAGGCGGTAGTAGCCGTTGACCAGTTGCAGCCGGCCCGCCGCGGGAGAGGCGGCCTCGCCCCACATCCCCGTCCAGGGATCCACCCGGGTGCCCAGCCAGCCGAACAGCGCCTCCGACGTGCCGGGCGCTCCCGCCTCGGAGCCCAGTTCCAGGTTGCGGTGCGCGCCGGTCGCCCAGCAGTCCACCCACGCACCGGCCGACCACGCCCGGGTCCGCCACGGCAGCGAGTCCAGGCGCGCGACGAGCCGATCGGCCGTCATGCGCCGTACGACGTGGACCGGGTGGGCGAAACGGGAGCCCAGCAGGTCCAGCGCGTAGCCCACGGACAGCACGTGGTACTCCGCGGTGCCGTCGTCGATCCAGCCGTCCGACGCCGGGGCGGGCAGCACACCGGGACCGCCGTCCGCGGCGAGTTCGGGCACGAGTCCGCTGTCGGGGTCCTGCAGTGCGCGCAGCCGCTCGGCGTGTTCGGCGGCGGACAGCTGCGGTGGATGCGAGCACAGGAGGAGATCGGCGATCTCGACGGCGTCGCAGTGCGCGCGGACGGTCCCGGGCGCGCCGGGCCGGTCGCCGTAGCGGCCGGTGTCCGCGTTCCAACTGCGGGCGAGAAGGTCGGTGGCCTGGCTCCGGGCCCGGTCCGCGAACCGGGCGACGGCGTCCCCCAGGCCGCCTGCCGGCACCGGGCTCCCGGCGGAAGCGGACCCCTGACCGCGGCGGTCCCGGAGCGGGCGGGCCGGGTTCCCGGCGGCGACCGTCCACGGCGGCAGATCCTTGGTCACGACGGCGCCCGCGCCCACCACACAGTGGTCGCCGATCGTCACCCCGTCGAGGACGACGACGTTCGAGCCGATCCACACGTCGTCGCCGACCGTGATGCCCTTCCTGGTGAGGGGTTGCCGGTGCACGGGCCGGTCGGGCGCGAATCCGTGGTTGAAGCCGAGCAGGGAGCTGTGGGCCCCGATCCGCACACCGTCCCCGAGGGTGACGAGGCCCCGCACGGTGGCGTACGGATTGACCGTGCAGTCGGCGCCCGCCGTCACTTCGCCGGTGACGTACGCGTGCCCGGCGATGTAGGAGTTCTCGCCCAGACGCAGGACGTCGGTGAACACCCCGGCGGCGGGGGAGACGTAGGTGCGCGGGCCGAAACTCGCGCCGCCGGCCGCGAGTCGCTTCTGAAGCGCTGCCTGCGCGGCGCGCTGCTCGTCGGACGCGCGAAGGACGAAGTCCCAGGGGCAGTAGTCGAAGAAGGAGTCGTCCACCGAGCTTTCCGAGTTCATCGCACGCGAGTCTAGAGAGCGCTTACTGACCTCGGCAATCCCTCTGCCGCCGGTCCGCCGACGGTCCTGTCGCCGGCCCTGCCGCGGTCAGGGGCATGACGGTCGTGTCAGCGAGGGCGCCGCCGGGCCGGGCCGTACCGTGGCCACCGCAAGGCCGGACCCGTGAGACGAAACACCTGGTGGCGTGATGTGCTGGAGCGCGACGGCCGATCTCGTGGCGGGCTGCGGCATCGCCGCCGTCGGAGTCGCCTGTGTGGCGCGGACCCGCAGGGTCGGTGACCTTCCGCTGGCCGGGCTGCCGTTGCTGCTCGGGGCCCACCAGGCGGTCGAGTCCCTGGTCTGGCGTTCCGGAGGAGGCACGGGGCCCGCCACCGTCGCCTGGGCGGCGATGGCGCTTCCGCTGCTCGCGCTGTGGGTACCGGTGGCCGTGCTGTGCGCGACGCCGCCGCGTGCCCGGCACCGGCTGATCATCCCGCTCGCCGCCGGTCTCGCCACCGCGGCGACCCTCTCGTACAACCTCGCCACCCACTCCGTGACCGCCGACATCCGTGGCCACACCGTCGGATACGCCATCGATCTGCCTCACGCCGAACTCCTCGTGGCGGGCTACCTGCTGGCCACGGTCGGCTCGCTGCTGCTCTCCGGCGACCGGATCCTTGTGCTGCTGGGCGTCCTGATCGCCGTCGGCGCGGTGGTCTGCTGGGCGCTGTGGGAGCTGGAGTTCGTCTCGACGTGGTGCGCGTTCGCGGCGGTGTGCTCGGTGGTGATGTACGGCTGGGTGCGCGGGCGGTCCGTGTCGCCGGGCGTTCCCCGCGTGCCCGCCGAACGGTGACGGCGGCCCGTGGCAGAGGCAGACATCGCCGGCGCGGCAAATACCTCGATGAGCGTGTCAGGAGCCGATGAGTTCCGGCGCGGCGCACAGTCGGTACTGGCGGGAGGCGGCGAGCGCCTCGAACCGAGGAAGGGCAGTGCACCGTGAGACTGATTCTGCAGGAGTTCCTGTCGCTGGACGGCGTGGCGCAGGGCCCCGGCTCCCCGGAGGAGGACACCAGCGACGGGTTCACACGGGGAGGCTGGCTCGTGCCGCACCTGGACGACGCGTACATGAGGATCGTCACAAGCTGGCTCGACGAGGCGGACGCGTTCCTGTTCGGCCGTCGCACCTACGTCAACTTCGCCAGGGACTGGCCGAAGATGAACGACCCGGACGACCCGATCGGCACCAAGCTCAACGGCCTGCCGAAGTACGTGGCCTCGCACAGCCTGACCACGGCCGACTGGGACCCGTCCACCATCCTCTCCGGAGACGTACCGGCCCAGGTCGCCGAGTTGAAGCGGCTGCCCGGCCGCGAGCTGCAGATCCACGGCAGCGCTCGCCTGGGCGCGTCCCTGCTGGCCGCCGGGCTGGTCGACGAGGTACGCCTGATGATCGCGCCGGTGGTCGTGGGCAGCGGCCGCCGGCTGTTTCCGGAGAACGGCGAGCCGTCCGGGCTGCGGCTCCTGCACAGCGAGACGACGCCGGGCGGAGTGACGTCCCAGATCTACGAGACGACGGGCCTGCCCCGGTACGGGACTTTCGACTCGGGCGCGTAGGTCCCGTCAGTGCGGCTCACCGGTTCTGGAGGCTGCCACGGCCCTGCTCTGTCATCGAGGGCCTCCGCCGCGCCCGGTCGGCTTCCGGGCGCGGCGGTGCCTCGGACACGGTGGCTCAGAAGGTGAGGCTCCAACTGTCGAGATAACCCGGGTCGACGGTGAAGATGCCGGGTGTGTTGTCCGTGACGCGCAGTTTCCACGTGCCGTTGGCGGGGATCGCCGACGCGTCGACCGTGAAGGTCGCGTGCAGTTCGGAGCCCGTGTCCCAGACGAAGTCCTTCACGAGCAGCGTCGTGCCGTCCTCGCCGATCAGATGGATGACCTGGCCGCCGATGAAGTCGTGGATCAGGTCGACGGTGACCTTGAGATCGCTGGAGGCGTTGCCTTCGCGGCCGGTGACGGTGATCGGCGACTCGATGGTTCGCCAGTTGGGGATGTCGAATCGGGCGGGGTTGACGAAGTGGTCGCCGCCGGAGGCCAGTACCTTCCAGGTGAAGGGCAGTGTACGGGTCTCCGCGGCGGAGTTTCTGATGGCGACGGCGGCCGTGAAGGTGCCGGCCCTCGTCGGGGTGCCGGAGACGAGCCCGGTGGCGGAGTCGATGGACAAGCCGTCCGGCAGGCCCGTGGCGGAGTACGTCAGGGCGCCCGGTCGTGTGCTCGTCGCCTCGATCGGACGGCTGGTCGGCTGACCGACCGCGGAGTCCTGGGTGGAGGGTGTCTTCGCGGCGATGTGGTTGACGTAGCGGGGGCCGACGTTGACGGCCGCCCAGGCGTTGCCGACGGTCTCGTACGCGTCGCTGGACATGCCGAACAGATCGGCGGCCGCCTGGAGTGTGGCGGTGCGGGCCCCCGCGTAGTCGGTGCTGCTGGTCATGTAGCGGGTCAGAGCCCGGTACCAGACGTTGGTGGCGTTGTGCAGGCCCAGACCCGCGACCGGCAGGCCGTCGTGCGTGGGGCTGTCGTAGGCGATGCCGTTGACGGTCTTCTTCCCGCTGCCCTCGGCGAGCAGGTAGAAGAAGTGGTTGGCCACGCCGGAGCTGAAGTGCGGGTCCAGCTTGCGGGTCTGCGCGGTCCAGTGGTCCTGCGAAGTGCCCTTGACGGAGGCGTCCTTGGAGGGCTCGTCCATGTACCGCAGGGGTTTTCCGGTGCCACGTACATCGGCCAGTTCGCCGATCCGGTAGTCCGGCACGTCCTTGGCGCTGTTGGCGAAGAACTCCACGGCGGTGCCCATGATGTCGCTGGTGGCCTCGTTCAGTCCGCCGGATTCACCGGAGTACGTGAGGTCCGCGGTGGCGGAGGTGACGCCATGGGTCATCTCGTGGGCGGCGATGTCCAGTTCGGTGAGTGGCCGGGCGTCATCCAGGCCGTCGCCGTAGGTCATGCAGAAACAGAGGTCGTCCCAGAAGGCGTTGGCGTATCCGTCGCCGAAATGCACCCGGGAACGGGCGCCGACACCGTCGTCGGCTATGCCGTTGCGGCCGAACCGGTCGTGGTAGAAGTCCCAGGTCTTCTGCGCGCCGTAGGCGGCGTCCACGGCCGCCGTCTGCCGGTCGGCGGGCGTCCCGTCGCCCCAGACATCGTTGTCATCCGTCAGGAGCGTGCCGAGCCCGCCCGCGCTCACGTCGTACGTCGCGTGCCCGCCGCGCTGGGGATCGGTCAGCTGATAGAGGTCATCGCCGCGTACGGAGCCGACCTGCACCGTGCCGCTGTACTGGCTCACGCCGGTGCCGGAGTGGACCTGCTCGAAACTCCCGAGCCGCGCGCCGCTCCTGGCATCGGTCACGACCCGCAGACTGCTCGGAGTGCCGTCCTCCCGCACGCCGGTGACGACGGTCTCCCAGGCGAGCACCGGTTCGGCGGCCCCGCCTCCCGCCCAGACGGTGAGCCGCGGGGACCCTTCCGGTGTGGCCTGGTCCGTCTTCTTCGACTCGGCCGCGTCGAGCGCCGACTTCTCCGCCTTCGCGGCCGGTACGGAGGCCTTCGTGGTCGGTACGGAGATCGTCGTGCGCGACGACCTGGAGACGGTACGGGTGCCGCCGCGGTCGTGGATCACCAGGTCGCCGCCGAGTACGGGCAGCCCGGCGAACGTGCGCTCGTAGCGGGTGTGCACAGTTCCGTCGGCGTCCTTGATGACGTCCTTCGGTATCAGCTTCTCCAGCTTGCCCAGTTTGAGGGAACGGGCCGTGGCCGTACGGGAGTCAGCCGCCGCCGTAAGCATCTTCTTCCGCTGTACGGGGGAAAGCCCGACGGATCTGGCGCCGGGTCTGGGCTCCGCCTCGATCTGCCGGGGTGCCCGATCCGCGCGGGCGGCCACGGGCTCGGAGCTCCAGGCGGGAAGGGCCGAACCGAGAAGCGCGACCATCGCGGTGACCGCGACCGTCGCCGTGCGCGAGCGAACGGAGGCGTGACGTCGGGATGGCGGCGGATTCTGGGGCGACGACGCTGCCCGGGGCGTACGGAAGGTGTCCGTCACTGCTGCAACTCCTAGTGTCCGACTGTGTGATGACAGCCCGTCAGGGTGTGGAGCCGGAGGGCGGGACGCCCCCGGCGGGAGAAGTGCGAGTGGCGACCGTGCGGTCACTGGATCGTTTCAGTGCGAGGAGCGACTGTCACCACTGCGGAGATCGTTGTCCGAAATACGGTCAGCGGGCGTCTGTTGCGTCCATTGCCGGGCGCGGCGGATCACATGGGCCTTTACCTGGTGGCAACACGGCTTCCGTCAGCCACTTTGGCCACTTCCCGCCCTGTCGCCCAACCGTCCGGGCAGCCGTCACAGCCATCCCCGGCGCGCGGCCTGCCAGGCCAGCTGCATACGGGTCGCCGCGCCGGCGAGTTCCATCATGCGCTGGATGTGGCGCTGCACCGTGCGGCGGCTCAGGCCCAGTTGGGTCGCCACCGCCTTGTCGGCGACGCCCGCCACCAGGAGAGCGAGCAGCCGCCGGTCGATCGCGGAGAGCGGGTCGGGGCCGCCGACCCCGTCCGTCCCGGCGACCGTGCCCGAGTCGTCGACGTCCAGCGGGACGGCGTCCTCCCAGTAGCGCTCGAACAGGGCGATGAGAGCGGCGAGCAGATTGCTGTCCCGTACGAGTGCGGCGGTGGGTTCGTCCGGGCTGCCCTGGGGGCCGCCGGGCACGAGCGGGCAGACCGCGATGGCACGGTCCGCGACCGCGAGGCGCAGCGGCAGATGCGGAACCGCACGGGCGACCTCACCTGCGCGGACGCCCGCAACAACGTTGTCAACGGCTCCCTCGTCGTCGAAGAAGGCCTTCTCGTACAGCACCCGGTAGCGCACGCCGCGCGCCAGGGCCTCGAACTCCGAGCTGTTGCTGCCCGACGGCATCGCCACGTACTGGGCCTTGCAGAACCAGAGCATCTCGTCCTGGGCGCTGGCCTGGATCTGGCGCAGATGCTGACGCAGCGCTTCCGCGCCGGTGATGACCTCGATCAGCTCGCTGGCGTCCCGGCGGCGCATCGTGTCGCGGTACACCTGCAGCAGGCTGGTGGCCTCGGCCCGGGCGAGGTCGAGCGCGTCGGCGTTCCGCTTCAGCCGGGGCATCAGCGCCACGTCCGGGGGAGTGGCCCGGAAGTGCCGGGGCAGTACATCGGTGTGGCTCGCCATGCCCTTGACGGCCAGCGCGTCGAGGACCCGCTCGGCCTCGGCCCGGCTCAGCCCGGTGCGCGCGGCGACGTCACCGGCCGAGGCCTGACCCGCCGTCACCAGATGCCGGTAGACGGACTCCTCGGCCTCCGACACCCCTGCCGCCTCCAGCGCCAAAGCGCCCCTCCCCGAGACCGACCGGCTTCAATGTTCGAACACCGTACTGCACGGGTGTTACAGGCGGTGAGGGTGAGCGGGCCGTCCTGTGCCCGCTCACCCCCGGATGTGCACGCAGTGCCTATCCGCGGTGCAGGTAGGCCCGCTGCACGGTCTGCCGCACCGAGTTGCCCGCGGCGTCGCGCGCCGTCACTCTCAGTGTCACGTACGCGTCGCCGCGTACCCGCGACGGCTTCCTGACGGCAGCCTCGAACACGTTGTGCCCGCGGTCCTTCACCTCGGCCCGGCTCCAGCTCCCGCCGTCGTCGTACGAGGCCTCGACCTGGACGCTCACCCCGCGCGGTGCGGCCAGCGCGTCCTGGGCGCGGACCGACAGCCCGACGGTGTGCGTGCGGCCGGAACGCACGGCGTTGTACGCGTCGACCGGTACGTCGTAGTCGAGTTGGAGCAACGGCAGCGTTGTCGCCGCGTCCGTGCTGCCGGTGCCGCCCGAGCGGAACGACCAGGACGTCTCGGTGCCGGTCCCGTACGCCCACTCCTGCGACACGCGCGAGGTGGTGAGATCCAGCCGGTAGTCGGCCGCCCCGGACGGGACCTCGAAGTCCGTCCAGGCGCTGTCGGCCTCCCCGGTCTTCCGGCCGTTGCGGTACAGCACGGCGGCGGCCGAGTCGCCCTGCGCCGCCTTCGCCCCGCCCGAGGTGCCGATCCCGCCGCCGCCCGCGAGCAGCCGCGAGCGGTGACCTGACTGCGAGTCGGTGAACTCCGGGATCCGCAGGCTCAGTACGTCACCCCTGCGCACGGACGGAGTCGTGGTGCCGCGCGGGATGGACGGCCGGACGACGGCTCCCTGCCAGGTGTCGCTCGGCCGCTCGCCCGCCCGGTACGTGCGCGGTGCGTCCGCCATGCCGACGCGCAGCGGTGTGTCCACGTCGAACGTGGTCTCGTGGTGCACGAAATGCTGCCAGGCGGTGTCTCCGGAGCTCACGTACTCGGTCCGATCGAAGCCGGTAGGTACATAACGGGTGTACTGCAGCCAGGCGGTGTCCTGGTACGGCCGCCGGGCGAAGCGCTGCTCACTGGCCCACGGGGCGCCGCCGTTGTCGGCGTACCTGGCCCGTACGACCGCGCTGTTGCGCTCGGACACCGTGTGCACGACCTTCTCCGGAATCCGCTGCGACGACACCTGCATGACGTCGTACAGATACGGGCTGCGCGCGGTGCCGGTGAACTTCACCGTGGTGTGCCCCTTGCCGATCCGCTTCAGCAGAGCGGCTCCCGCGCTCGCGCCGATCCTGACGGTCGGTACGCCCCAGCGGTCGCCCTCCGGATGCCAGCGGGTCCACGCGATGTCGCTGAAGTGGACCAGCACGATGCCCCGGACACCGGCGGCTGCCGCCTGCTCTGCCAAGTCCCGTTCGTTGAGGCCCTGTTCGTTGGTGATGACCGCAAGCTTGCCGCGGGCCCGGCGGAAGTCGGGCGCGGTGGCGTCACCCGCGTCGACCGCGGTCAGGCGCGTTCCCTTGTCGTCGAAGAGGGGAGAGGAAGGCATGTAGTAGGCGTCCACCGAATCCGTACCGCCCTTGCCGCCCGACACCGCCATGTCGAGGAGCGGCGCGACGAACTGCCAGCGCGAGGCGAACTCGAAGGTGCCGTCGGTGACGGCGGAGGTCGGACTCACGTACAGACGCCTGCCGACGTCGAAGTACATCGTCCCCTGGAGCAGACTGTGCCCGTCGATCTTCCGGTACGTCTGGTAGCTGAGGATGCCGCGCTGCTCGGCCGGCCGGGGCGTGCGGATGTCGACCAGGGTGGTCCTGCGCGCGTCCAGCGTGACGGACATGTCCTTGGTGACCTTCACCTCCGGCACGACCACATGCCGCAACTCCTGCCCGTCGGCGGCCGGGTCCAGGGACGAGTAGTCCAACTGGTAGGTGCCCTCCTCGACTTCGGCGACGGCCGGGTCGGTGCCGGTGTAGCCCACGAAGCCGTCGGCACCCCAGATGGTCGGCAGGGCCTCGACGGGCTTGCCCTTGTGGTCGACGGTCTTGACGGTGAGCCGGTGCACGGGCCCCTGCACGACGAGGCTCACCGTGGTGTGCACGGTGACCTTCCCGTTCGCGGAGGCCGCGGTCACGTACCCGTAGTAGTCGCCCTGCTGGGCACGGGCCGGATCGACCGTCAGCGGAACCTCGGCGGTGGCGCCGGCCGGTACGCGGACGGAGGCGGAGCCGAGCCGTACCGCTCCCTCCGCCGGCGCCCGGCCTCCCGCCGTGGCCAGCCGGGTGGTGAGCGCGAGCGTGATGTCGGCGTCGGAGGTGTTCGTGTAACGCATCTGCGTCGTACGGGTGTTGCCGCCGCCGGTCTCGAACGGACCCAGCGCGACGGTGCCCGTGGCGGTGACCGGCCCCAGGGCCGCTGCTTCGACGTCGACGAGGCCGCCGCCCTGCTCGGTGACCTGCCGGCCGGTGGCCGTACGGGCCGTGCTGACGAGCGCGTCCTTCAACCGGGCCGCGCTCCAGCCGGGATGCCGCTGGGCGAGCAACGCCGCGGCGCCCGCCACGTGCGGGGAGGCCATGGACGTACCCGAGGCCGCCACATGGTGTGCGTCGACCGGGTCGCCCATCGTCGTCCCGGCCGCGCGGGCCGCGACGATGCCGACGCCGGGCGCCGTCAGATCGGGCTTGACCGCGTCGTCACCGGCCCGTGGACCGCGGCTGGAGAACGGGGCGAGGCCGCCGTTCCGGTCGACCGCGCCGACGGTGAGGGCGGCGTCCGCGGCACCGGGGGAGCCGATGGTGCCCGTGCCCTGCTCGCCGTTGTTGCCCGCCGCGACGACGAACAACGCGCCCGTGCGCTCGGTGAGTTCGTTCAGCGCGAGGCTCATCGGGTCCGTGCCGTCGCTCGGACTGTCCGAGCCCAGACTCATGTTGACGACCTTGGCGCCCGCGTCCGCCGCCCACTCCATTCCGGCGATCACCTGGGACTCGGTGCCGTAGCCGTCGTCCCCGAGAACCTTGCCGACGAGCAGGTCGGCGCCGGGCGCCACCCCCTTGCGTCCGCCACCGGACGCGGCTCCGCTGCCTCCGACGATCGACGCGACATGTGTGCCGTGCCCGAAGGCGTCCCCGGTACCGGAGCTGCCCGAGAAGTCCTTGGCCTCGGCGATCCGTCCGGCCAGATCCGGATGGGACTGGTCCGCGCCGGTGTCCAGCACGGCGACCTTGACCGACTCGCCGCGATAGCCGGCCTTCCACACGGCGGGCGCGCCGATCTGCGGGACACTGCGGTCCAGCGTGGCGTTCACCCGGCCGTCGAGCCACACCCGAGGAGTGCCGGCGGCCCGTGCGGCGCTCACCGGGCCGTCGTCCGGGGCGAGTTGCTTCCAGAACCGACCGAGATCCTCCTCGGCGACCCGCACCGACCGCGCGCCGATACTGTCCAGCCGTCGGACCGGCGAGCCGTCCTCGGCGAGGACGGTCAGCCGCCGCACGGCGGACGCCGCCGCGCCGTCGGCTCCCGCCACGATCAGTGGGAGCGCGTCGCTGTGCGCCTCGTCGTACCGCTGGGCGAGCAGTGCGCTCACGTCGAACAGCTTCCGGTCCAGGCGCCCCGCCGAGACCAGGTCCCCGGCGTCGGATGGCAGGACCGTCAGACGCCCGTCCTGTTCGTAGGTCCTGAAGAGGATGTGCCGCCGCCCGGCACCGGGAGTGACCGAGGCGGTCCGCCGCCCTTCGGCGTCGGTGCCCACGGTCACCCGGTCACCCGTGATCAGCCGCACGGTGCCGAGGTTCTTCGGCGCGGGAGCGTCGGCCGCCGCTGTCGCCGTGGGCCCCGTGCCGGTGCCGGCGGCAACCGGCGCCACGGCGCCGGCAGCCAGGGCGAGCCCTGTCGATATCGCCGCCGCCAGGCGGATCCGTCTCATCAGTCCCGTGCCTTCCGTCGTACGCGCGAAGAAGTTCATGCGCTGGACAGAATCCGGTGGTACGGAATGCCATGTCACTCGATTCCGGTGGCACAGGTGGGACATGTCGCAACAGCGACACCGCGCGTTCCTCTCCGTCGGGCGCGATACCGGAGGTGCGCGTGGGTGAGTACGCACCCCGCCGACCTGAGTATGTGAACTCATGCCTCACCGGACCCGGCCGAAGAGACTGGACCGCAGCGGGGAGCCGGAGTGGCCGGAACCTCTCGTACGAGGGAGCAAGCACGATGAGTTCAGTCACCGGGGTCCAGAAGCTCAGCGCTCCCTTCGGCACCTGGCCCGCTCGGCTGTATCTCGCGGTGTCCGCCGCGCTGATCGTCTGGCTGGCCGTCGTGTCGTCGCAGCCCACGGGTGACGCCTCCTTCGCCGCGGTGATCCCGATCCTCTTCACGGCCCCGACCAGCCTGCTGATCCTGGCGGTACCGGACGCATCGACGGCCTGGCTGTACGCCGTACTCGGCGCGTCCGCCATGGCCAACGCGTGGCTCATCGACCTCGTCTGGCGGCGGCTCAGCAGCCGGAAGGGCTGAGCGGAGGGGCTGATTCGCTCCTGCTGCGGCCGACGTCGTGATGCGTATGCTCGCCCGATGACCGGACAAGAGATCACACAGGGGAGCCACCAGGGCCTGCTCGCAGGCCAGGTGGTCATGATCACGGGGGGTTCCAGCGGTATCGGCGAGGCCGCGGCACGTCTGTTCGCGGAGGAGGGCGCGGCGGTCGTCCTGACGGCCCGCCGCGCGGAGCGGTTGAACACGCTCGTGGAGGAGATCGGCGCGGCCGGCGGGCGGGCGCTCGCGGTTCCGGGCGATGTCGCCGTCGCGGCCGACGTCCGCCGCGCCGTCGAGGCGGCGGTGGAACACTTCGGCGGGCTCGACTCCGCTTTCAACAACGCGGGTTACGCCACCGTCGGCACCCTCCTGCACGAGACCGACGACGAGGTGTACGACCGCACGATGGACGTCAACGTCCGGGGCGTGTGGAACTGCATGAAGCACCAGTTGCCCGTGATGCTCGCGTCGGGCAAGGGCGGTTCCATCGTCAACACCAGCAGTACGGCGGGCCGTTACGCGACCGGAGCCTCCGTCCCGTATGTCGCGTCCAAGCACGCCATCCTGGGGATCACCCGCGCGGCGGCGGCCGAGTACGGGGACCAGGGCATCCGCGTCAACGCGCTCGTCGTCGGTACGACACGCAGCGAGATGATCGAGGAGGCCGTGCGGCAGTACCCGGACCTGGAGCAGGCGTTCATCGCCCCGCAGATCCAGAAGCGCATGGCGTCGCCCCGCGAGATCGCCGAGGCGGCGGCCTGGATGTGCAGCGACCGCTCGTCGTTCGTCACCGGTGTGGCGATGCCGGTGGACGGTGGCATCTCGGCCCAGGCCAAGGCCGGCTGAGCCCAGCGGACTCGCCCGGCCCGTCGTTCTCACCAGCGCTGCGGTTCGCTCCCCACGATCGGTGCCGACGGTTTGCCGTCCACGCCGACCGGGACGTCGCCCGCGAGCATCACCCGGTGCATGACCCGGGGATGATCGAGGTGTGTCGTGTCGCTGGGGGCCAGGTGGATGGTGGCCCTGTTGTCCCAGAAGGCCACGCTCCCCGGCTCCCAGCGGAACCGCACGGTGTACTCGGGCCGGGTCGCCTGACCGAGGAGCATCTCCAGCAGCGGCGCGCTCTCCATGCGGGACAGTCCCAGGATCTGCTCGACGTAGTAGCCGTTGACGAACAGCACCCGCTCGCCCGTCTCCGGGTGGACCCGCACCAGCGGATGGTCGGAGGCGATCTGCCGGTCCAGCAGATGCCGTACGTACGCGTCCTCGCCGGGCCGTGGCTGATAACCGACCCCCAGCCGGTGCTCCGCGCGCAGCCCGTCGAGGAAGTCGCGCAGGGGCGCCGACAGCCCGGCGTAGGCGGCCGCCAGGTTGGCCCAGGTGGTGTCGCCGCCGTACGAGGGCACGTCCTCCGCGCGCAGGATGGTCGCGGCCGGCGGATCGACGCGGGCGCCGTGGTCGCAGTGCCAGCCGCGCAGCAGCGAGTGCCGGCGCCTGCGCAGCCATTCGTCGTGGTCCATGCCGTAGCGGCCGCCGAGTTCCAGCCGGTCGGCCGTCGTCTCGACCTCCGGGAAGTCCGGGGGTGACGCGCTGCCGCGTTTGCCGAGGCGGACCGGTTCGCCGAACCGCCGGGCGAACGCGACATGCGAGGAGTGGTCCAGGCGCTGCCCCCGGAAGAACACGACCTTCCAGCGCAGCACCGCCGCCCGGATCCCGGCGACCACCGCGTCGTCCAGGTCCCCGGCCAGGTCGACGCCCGTGATCTCCGCGCCGATGTGCCCCGCGACCGGCTTCACCTCGACCTGCGTGTCCCTGTCCGTCGTCATACGGGCTCCGTCGATCGCTCGTTCCGACTGGTCGGGGCAAGCATGACCGCTCCGTCCGGAGTGCGACAGTGCGCCTCGGGGGAGCGGTTCACGTCCGCGTGCGAAGGGCCGAGGCCCGGGCCGTCAGCGCGTCGAGCAGCAGGTCCACGGCCGGTTCGAAAGAGCTCTCGGCCATGGCGTGCAGCTCGCCCCGCACCTTGCTCAGCGCGGGATAGGACTCCGGGTCGACCGACTGGTAGGCCTGCGTCCACGCCCGCTCGTCGGCCTCGCGCTCCTGCCGGGGGAGTGCGCAACACGCGGCGTCCAGCGCCGCGTGACCGAGGACGGTGTCGATGAAGGCCAGGTAGAGACGGACGGCCTGGGCGGGCTGGAATCCGGCGGACAGCAGCAGACCCACACCGGTCTCCACGGCGTGGAACTCGTGCTCACGACGGGTGATGCGGTACGAGGCCATGGCCGCCGCGCGCGGATGGGCGAGATAGCCGGCCCGCACCCGCATCGCCATCTCGCGCAGCGAGGCGACCCAGTCGGGACCCGGGACGAAGCCGGCCATGGCATCCCCGATGATCCGGTCGGAGACGGCCAGCAACAGATCGTCGGTGTTGCGGAAGTAGCGGTACAGCGCGCTCGGGTCGCACCCGAGGGCCGCGCCGAGGCGGCGCACGCTCAGCGCCTCCGGACCGTGCTCGCCGATCAGCCGCAGCGCGGTCTCGGTGATGAGCTCCTTGGACAGCACGACGCCCGAGGCGGTCGGGCGGCGGCGTCGGCGTTCCTGCGGGGCGCGGGTGGGCATGAGGGCGGATCCCTTCGCACGGTCGACGGGCCTGTGCACGCTCAGTGAACGGCCCACTGCGGTCTTATGTCAACAGCATTGACGCAAGGTGTGCGGCCGTTGTTCCATCCTTCGCATCCCCCACACGGCTCTTCCTCCCGTCCCTCTCCCTCCTCGTGAGGAGCCCTGATGTCCTCCCTCGCTCCCGGCAAGCCCGCCCCGGACCGCCCGCCCGCCGAACTGCGCCGCTCGCTCGGCGTCGTCGACGGGGTCGCCATCGCCGCATCCAGCACGGCGGCCACCACCAGCATCGCCATCGGCATGGGCGCCATCGGCACGATCGTCGGTCTCCAGGCCCCGGCCCTGCTGCTCCTGGCGTTCCTGCCCGTCCTCGGCATCGCCACGGCCTTCGCCCGCCTCAACCGCTCGGAACCCAACTGCGGAAACGGCTACACCTGGGTCGGCAAGTCCCTCGGCCCCTGGCCCGGCTTCCTGGCCGGCTGGGTCACCCTCGTCGGCTCGATCATCTTCCTCGCCTACACCAGCGCGGTGACCGGCTCGGTGGTGCTGATCTTCGCCAACAAGGCCGGCCTGGACTCCCTCGCCGGGATCGCACTCGACCCGACGTCCACCGCCGTGAGCACGGGCGTCGGTCTGGTCGTCCTCGCCGCCGTCACCGTCCTCGCGATCACCGGGGTGCGCAGCGCCACCCGGCTCCAGTTCGGCCTGCTGGTCTTCGAGTACGCCGTCCTGCTGGTCTTCTGCACCTGGGCCCTGGTCACCGGCCACCAGGACTTCTCCTGGGCGTGGTTCAACCCCTTCGAGATCTCCAGCGGCACGGCCTTCGCGCAGGGCATGGTCCTCGCGGTGTTCTTCTTCTGGGGCTGGGACGCGGCGTTCAGCGTCACGGAGGAGACCAGGAGCCCCGGCGACTCGGCCCGCGGCGGATTCATCGCCCTGTTCGCGATGCTCGGGCTCTTCATCTTCGCCTCGGTCGCCTTCCAGCGGGAGATGAGCCTGCCCGAACTCATTGAGAACGGTCCGCAGGCCCTCCCGTATCTAGGCGCCAAGCTCGCCGCCGAACCCTGGGCCAGCCTCCCGCTGCTCGCCCTGATGTTCTCGGCCGTCGCCTCCGTCCAGTCCTCCGTCATCCCCACCGCACGCGGACTGCTCGCCATGGGCCGCGACCGCACGATGGGCCGGGTGTGGACCCGTATCCACCCCAAGTACGGCACGCCCGCCGCCGGAACCCTCGTCGTCATGTCGATCGCCGCCGCCATCGCCCTGCTCGCCATGGCCATCCCCAAGCTGAGCGACATGCTGCTGGCCGCCGTCAACGCCATCGGTCTCGTCGTCGCCCTCTACTACGGCCTCACCGCACTCGCCTGCGCCGTCCGCTTCCGCGCCGCCCGGCACGACGGGCCCCGCGAGGCACTGCTCGCCGTCGGCGTGCCGGCCGCCTCCGGGCTGGTCCTGCTCGGCCTCGGCGGCTACCTCGGATACTCGTACCTGACCATGACCGACCACATCGAACTCAGCCCCGACAACGGCTGGTTCATGCTCTCCCTGCCCGCCACCATCGTGCTGAGCGGGCTCGTCATGGCGGCCGTCGCCAAGTACGCCCGCCGCTCGCCGTACTTCACCACCGGGCGCGGCACCGACGCCGACGCGCTCGCCCTCCCGATGGACCGCACCGCCGTCTGACCCCTTCTCCTCTGGAGCGTTGAACCCATGTCCCACCCCCAGGCCGCCGACCTCGTCCTCACCGGTGGACCCGTCCACACCGTCGACGCCGCGCGCAGCCGGGCCACCGCCGTGGCCGTGCGCGGCGGGCGGATCGTCGCCGTCGGCCACGACGAGGTCCATGAGCTCATCGGCACCGGTACCGAGGTCGTCGACCTCGCGGGACGGCTGCTGCTGCCCGGCTTCCAGGACGCCCACGTCCACCCCCAGGGCGCGGGCACCGAACTGGGCCTGTGCCACCTGAACGACACCGTCGACCCGCAGGAGTACCTCCGGCGGGTGAGGGCGTACGCAGACGAGCACCCGGACGCCGAGTGGATCACCGGGGGCGGCTGGTCCATGGAGGCCTTCCCCGGCGGCACACCTACCGCCGCCCTGCTCGACACCGTCGTCCCCGACCGGCCCGTGTTCCTGCCCAACCGAGACCACCACGGCGCCTGGGTCAACTCCCGTGCCCTGGAACGGGCCGGCATCGACGCCCGCACCCCCGACCCGTCCGACGGACGCATCGAGCGGGACGCCGACGGCAATCCCACCGGCATGCTCCAGGAAGGCGCGGCCCACCTGGTGTCCCGCCTGATGCCCGACCGCACCCCAGAGGAACAACTCGCCGCGCTGCTGCGGGCCCAGTCGGTCCTGCACTCGTACGGGGTCACCGCCTGGCAGGACGCCATCGTCGGCGAGTTCGCCAACATGACCGATCCGACGCCCGCCTATCACGAGGCCGTCGACCGCGGCCTGCTCACCGCCCGGGTCGTCGGCGCGCTGTGGTGGGACCGGAGCCGCGGCGGCGAGCAGATCCCCGAACTCGCGGCCCGCAGGGAGGAGTCGAGCCGCGGGCGGTTCCGGGCCACCAGCGTGAAGGTCATGCAGGACGGCATCGCCGAGAACCACACCGCCGCCCTGCTGGGCCCGTGTCTCACCGGCTGCGGCTGCGCCTCCGAGAACTCCGGCCTCAGCTTCGTCGAGCCGGACGAGCTGAAGAAGTACGTCACCGAACTCGACGCGCTCGGCTTCCAGGTCCACTTCCACGCGCTCGGAGACCGGGCGGTGCGTGAGGCGCTGGACGCCGTGGAGGCGGCACGTGCGGCCAACGGGTGGCGCGACACCCGCCACCACCTCGCCCACCTCCAGGTCGTCCACCCCGAGGACGTACCGCGCTTCCGTGCACTGGGCGCGACCGCCAACCTCCAGGCGCTGTGGGCCGCCCACGAACCGCAGATGGACGAACTCACCATCCCGTTCCTCGGCCCCGAACGGGCCGCGTGGCAGTACCCGTTCGGCGACCTCCTGCGCGCCGGAGCCACCCTCGCCGCGGGCAGCGACTGGCCGGTCAGCAGCCCGGACCCCCTGGCGGCCCTCCATGTCGCCGTCAACCGCGTCGCCCCCGACGCACCCGAGGCCACTCCTGCGTTCCTGCCGGACCAGAGGATCGACCTCGGCGCCGCCGTCGCCGCGTACACCGCAGGCAGCGCCCACGCCAACCACCTCGACGACACCACAGGCAGCATCACGGTCGGCAGGGTCGCCGACCTGGTCGTCCTGGACCGGGACCCCTTCGCCGGGCCGCCGGAGGAGATCGCCGCCACGCGGGTGCTCCAGACGTTCGTCGACGGCCGCCGGGTGTACGCGGCGGGGGACGCGTGACAGACCGGACTATGGCCCTTCGGGCGACTGCCAGTCCGAGGCCAGCAGTCCGAACAGCAGGTCGTCCGTCCACTCGTCCTTGAGCCAACTGGCCTGGCGGAGAAGGCCTTCCTGGACGAAGCCGACCCGTCGCAGCAGCCGGGCCGATCGGTCGTTGCGCGCGTCGCACTCGGCGGAGACGCGGTGCAGTCCTCGGCGCTCGAAGAGATCGCCGAGGACAGCTCGTACGGCCTCCGTGGCGTAGCCGTGCCCCTGCCGGTCGCCCGCCAGGGTGAAGCCGAGCTCTGCCTGCATGCGGTTCTCGTGCAGGCAGACCCCGACGTCCCCCACCAGACAGCGGTCGGCCTTGAGCTCGATCGCGTACTGGAACCATCCCGGTTCCTCGGGCGACCCCGCGGCCATGCCCCGCACCATCCGCGCCGCCGAGTCGAGCGGCACCGGTGCGGTCCAGCTCTGGTAGCGGGCCACCAGCGGATCCGACCGGTACGCGGCCAGCGGCGCCGCGTCCTCGGCACGGAATCGGCGCAGTACGAGCCTGGGGGTCTCCAGCAGCATGGCCCGATCGTCCCACGACCGCGATACGCGCCCGGTTCCGCGGAGCCCGGGACGTCGGGCCACGAACGGCCAGGGCATCAGGACACGTACGAGGCGTTCTGCGCCGTGGACACCACCTTCTGGCCGTCGGCCTGACCGAGAAGGCCCGCCGACACCCAGGAGTTCACCGTGCTCTGCACGCGCGAGACCAGGGCGGCCTTGGTGCTGAAGGGAGCTCCTGCCCAGATCTCGTCCAGGAGTGTCGTGCCATCGGACTTGGCCGGGTTGGTGACGCCGGAGTCGGTGGTGCCGAAGACCACCTTGGGCTCGGAGCGTCGGAAGTAGGCGTGGGTGGGGTCCTCGGTGCCCTCGAAGAACGGGGCGAACTCCGTGCCGTTCAGCGTGTAGTGGAGCGGCTTGCCCGACACGGGGGAGAGGCTCGGCAGCAGATCGCCGGAGAGCGCGGCGTTGCGGAAGAGGCCGAACTGCAGGTAGCCCGTACCGGAGTTGCGGGCGACCAGGTTGACCGGACCGTAGAACAGCGTCTGCAGTCCCGAGTCGTCGAGGGCCTTCTCGACCCGGGCCCGGAAGGGGATGGCGACCTTCACGACGTCACCGCTTCGCCAGGTCCGTGAGACGGCGAAGTAGCTCCCGGCGACCGGAGTCCCGCTCACCGCGCTGCCGTTGACCGTCACCCGGAAGCCGCTCGTCGCCCAGGACGGCACGCGCAGCCGCAGCTCGAAGGCCGCGCTGCCGCCGCCGAAGGTGAGGGTGGAGCCCTGCTCCCTCGGGTAGTCGGTGGTCTGCGTGACCGTGACGCCCTTCTCGGACCAGGTCAGGGTGGTCGGGCTGTAGAGGTTGACGTACAGCGCGCTCCCGTCGGCCTTCTTGAAGTACACCGAGTCCTGGTACTTGGTGGCGCTCTCCATGCCCGTGCCCTCGCAGCACGTGGTGCCCTGCTTGGGGGTGTAGTCCCGGACATGACCGGGCGTCAGGCCTATGAAATAGGTGACGAGCGGCTTCTCCGCGTCGGCCTTGTCCTGCTTGGAGCCGAGGACCTGGTTGTAGAGGGCCCGCTCGTAGTAGTCCATGTACTTCGGGTCCTGCTCGTGGAAGAACAGCATCCGGCTGAGCTTGAGCAGGTTGTACGCGCAGCACGACTCGGCGGTGGTGTCGCTGATCGTGCCCGCGACGACCCCGCGCGCCTTCCAGAACTCGGCCGTGCTGGTCCCGCCGATGCCGTACATGCGGTGGGGCACGACCATGCCCCAGAAGTTCTTCGCGGCGGTGAGGTAGCGGGCCTCGCCCGTCGCGTCGTACAGCCGGATCAGGCCGGTGAAGATGGGGATGTGCTGGTTGGCGTGCAGCCCGTCGAGCGTGTCGGTGTTCGCGGCGCAGGCGTCGATGAGCTTGTCGAGGTCGAACAGCCTGGCCAGCGCGAGATGGTCGGCCTTGCCGGTGATCGTGTACAGGTCGACGATCGTCTCGACGATGCCGCCGAACTCCCCGCTGGAGAAGATGCCCCACATGCGCTGCAATGTGGCCTCGGGCAGTTTGGACAGCCGGGAGTACATCCAGTCGCACATGCCGGACGCGAGGTCGAGCGCCCGCGCGTCGTCCGTGGCGAGGTAGGCGTCCAGCAGGCCCTTGAGGATCTTGTGCGCGGTGTAGTAGGGGGCCCACACCTTGGTGTAGTCCGGGCTGGTCCGCGACTCCAGGTCGATGAACTGCGTCTCCGGATAGGCGGCGAGGAAGCCCACGTGGCTCGGCCCGCCCCAAGTACGGCGCAGCGTCGCGGTCAGCCCACGGCCCGAGGCGTCGGCGAAGGTGCCCCCCGTGGTCTCGTCGAAGGTGTACGAGGCCAGGGTGCCGCGGCCCGCCGAGGAGGCGGCGGCGCGGTTGCTCTGCAAGGACGTGATCTCAGCCGCCGTCAGCGCCCGCGACCAGACGTTGAACTCGTCGTAGACGCCCGCGAACACCGGGTCGTCGAAGTTCGAGCGGCCGAGCCAGTTGTTCGTCAGGGCGCCCAGCGACGACGGGTTGAGCGTCATCGACGTGTTCTGGGCGACGGAGGTGCCGTTGACGTAGAGGGTGCCGGTGCTGCCCGAGATGGTGACCGCCAGGTGGCTCCACTGGTTCAGCGGCAGCGCGGCGGTGCCGTTGAGTCCCTGCTCCCCGCCGGGCCCGTTGGCCGAGATGGCGAAGCGCGGTACGCCGCTCGCGTTGCGGGCGGCCAGGTACATGTACCGGGTGTTGTTGTTGCCGAAGTCGAAGACCCGGGTCCAGTTGGCGCCGTGGGTGGGCTTCACCCAGGCAGACAGGGTGATCGTCGCGGAGCCGTTCAGCACGGAGGCCGGCAGGCTGACGTACTGGTAGGAGCCCCGCACGTTCTCCGCGGCGGTGCCGAACTTCCCGGTGGCGCTGAGCACCGCCGGATCCTTGCGCAGGGCCGCGCGCACGTCGGTCAGAGCGCCGATCATGGTGCGGATCCTGTCGGCGTAGACCTGGTCGCCGGTGCTCGCGTACGCCTGGGACAGCATGGTCAGGAAGTGGCCGGTGTAGTGGCCGCGGAGATTGCCGTTGGCCTCACCGTCCAGGCCCTCCCAGCCGCCGGGGGCGACCGCGCCGCCGGTGGAGAGCCCGGCGTTGGCGCGGAACACCTGGAGCAGCCGGTTCACGTTGTAGCCGCGGCCGTGGTCGAGCATCAGCTGACGCTTGGCGGCGAAGACGCCCTGACCGACCTTCACGTCCTTGAGCTCGAACGGCCGGAGCGTCCAGGCGGAGGGCGCGGGCAGCGTGGCGGCCGCGGCCGAACCGCCTCCTGCGGCATACGAGAACGCCGGGGTCGCCGTGGCGAACAGTGCGGCCTGGAGGAGTCTCCGTCTGGGGAGGGCGGGGGCCATGCGTTCCTCGTCTCTGCGCGGGGGTCGGGACCGTGCGACGGGTGTACGGACGTCGGAGAAGTTCGAAATACCGTACGGTGTGCGGAAGTTCGACCAAAACATAGGTTTGGGGTGGGGGCACGTCAACGCTTCCGGCGCGTTCGCCTCCGGTTAATTTGGCGCGGCGGGTGCCTGTCGCGGGTGTCGTCCCCCGGGGCGGGTGCGACTGATGGAAATCCAGTGGTGACGATCCGTTGACTTCCGTGTGGTGCGGGCCTAGCTTCGGCGTCCCATCGGTTCGACAACTCGTGCAGCGTTCGATATGTCGACCACTCGTGTGTGCTGGGTTGCCGCGCCCCCGGAAGGAACCCCCATGCCTTTTCAGCAGTTCGCCCCCCGCGCAAGACGCCTGTGCCGAGCCGTCGTTGTCCGCGCCGCCGTTCTCGCCCTGGCCGCCGGCGCCCTGGCCGGTCTCCAGGGGCAGGGGTCCGCCGATCTCGACCGGGTGCAGCCGGTCGCGGTGACGTCGAATCAGATTCCGGTGCCGTCGGCGCCGATGGGCTGGGCCTCCTGGAACACCTTCGCCGCGAAGATCGACTACAACGTCATCAAGACGCAGGTCGACGCGTTCGTCGCGGCAGGCCTGCCGGCGGCCGGCTACAAGTACATCAACCTCGACGAGGGCTGGTGGCAGGGCACCCGCGACAGCGCGGGCAACATCACGATCGACGAGTCCGAGTGGCCCGGCGGCATGACCGCCATCGCCGACTACATCCACAGCAAGGGCCTCAAGGCCGGCATCTACACCGACGCGGGCAGGGACGGCTGCGGCTACTACTTCCCGACCGGCCGTCCCGCCGCCCCGGGCAGCGGCAGCGAGGGCCACTACGAGCAGGACATGCTCCAGTTCTCGAAGTGGGGCTTCGACTACGTCAAGGTCGACTGGTGCGGCGGCGACGTCGAAGGCCTCGACGCCAGGACCACGTACCAGGCCATCAGTGACGCGGCCGCGAAGGCGACGGCCACCACCGGACGGCCACTGACCCTGTCGATCTGCAACTGGGGCAAGCAGAACCCCTGGAACTGGGGCGCGGGCATGGCCGCCCTGTGGCGGACCAACACCGACATCATCTTCCACGGCAACTCGCCGTCGTGGGACAGCATGCTGACCAACTTCGACACCAACGTGCACCCCACCGCCCAGCACACGGGCTACTACAACGACCCGGACATGCTGATGGTCGGCATGGACGGCTTCACCGCCGCCCAGAACCGCAGCCACATGAACCTCTGGGCCGTCTCCGGGGCACCGCTCCTCGCCGGCAACAACCTCGCGACCATGAGCACCGAGTCGGCGAACATCCTGAAGAACCCCGAGGTCATCGCGGTCGACCAGGACCCGCGCGGCCTCCAGGGCGTCAAGGTCGCCGAGGACGCTTCGGGCCTGCAGACGTACGGCAAGGTCCTGTCCGGCACCGGCAAGCGTGCCGTCGTCCTGCTCAACCGCACCTCCAGCGCGCAGAGCATGACCGTTCGCTGGTCCGACCTGGGCCTGACCAACGCGTCCGCGACGGTCCGCAACCTCTGGACGCGGGCCAACGTGGGCAGTTTCGGTACGAGCTACACGGTCAACGTCCCCGCCAAGGACTCGGTGATGCTCACGGTCACCGGCGCCGGCGAGGCGGCGAGCGCCACGTACGAGGCCGAGGCCTCCGGCAACACCAAGGGCGGCTCGGCGGCCGACGCCACGTGTGCCAACTGCTCCGGTGGCACCAAGGTGGGCGGTGTCGGCAACGGCGCGGCCAACACCCTGCGGTTCAACGGCGTATCGGCGGCCGACACGGGCACCAAGGCCGTCGACATCGCCTACACCAACGGCGACAGCGCGGCCCGCACGGCGGTCCTCCAGGTCAACGGGCAGACGGCCACCAAGGTCTCCTTCCCGCCGACCGGCTCCTGGACCACGCCCGGCACCGTCTCGGTCGAGGTGTCCCTGACCAAGGGCTCGGCCAACACCCTGACGTTCTCCAACGCCTCCGCCTGGACGCCCGATCTGGACGCGATCGAGGTACGGCCGCTGCCCGGCACCAACGGCACCCAGTTCACGGGACAGCAGTCCAGCCGCTGCCTCGACGTCGACAACAACACCATCACCAACGGCACCCAGGCCCAGCTGTGGGACTGCGCGGGTGGCGTCAACCAGTCCTGGACGTACACCGCGCGCAAGGAACTCGTGGTCTACGGCAACAAGTGCCTCGACGCCTACCAGGCGGGGACGACCAACGGCACGAAGGTCGTCATCTGGGACTGCAACGGCGGCAACAACCAGAAGTGGAACGTGAACGCCGACGGGACGGTGACCAATGTGAATGCCGGGCTGTGCCTCGATGCCTACGACGCGGCTACCGCCAACGGTACGAAGGTCGTTCTCTGGGCGTGTGGTGGGGGCGCGAATCAGAAGTGGGCGCGCCAGTAGTGCGGTAGCGCTTCGCTGGCAGGGCGGTTGTTCGTCCGCGGCCTGGTGGGGGCTGGGCGCGCAGTTCCCCGCGCCCCTTATGGGGCGCGGGGTGTCCTCAGCGGGTGACGTTTGTTGTGAGCAGGCGGAGCAACTGCTTTGCCGTGGCGTCCTGTTCGGGGGTCAGGCCCATGGCGTCGCCTATGGCCAGGGGGACGGTGCCCGCCCGTTCCCGGAGCCGGGCTCCCGGGTCGGTGAGGTGCAGGGCGACGGAGCGCTCGTCCTCCGCCCGGCGCTCGCGCCGCAGCAGGCCGTTCGCCTCCAGGCGCTTGAGGAGCGGGGAGAGGGTGCTGGACTCCAACTGGAGAGCGTTGCCCAGGTCCCGTACGGAGATCTGGTCCTGTTCCCACAGCACGAGCATGACCAGGTACTGCGGATAGGTCAGTCCGAGTTCGTCCAGCAGGGGCCGGTAGCGGGCGGTGACCGCGCGTGAGGCCGCATAGAGGGCGAAGCAGAGCTGGTCGTCCAGGAGCAGGGAACCCTCCTGGGTCGGTTCGGCTCCTGGTGTGCTCACGGTGTCGCTCCCTGTTCCTGTGCCTGCTCCGGTGTGTTGCACGGCGATCTCCACTCTACCGTTCGAGTCTCCTCGACTCTATCGGACCCTAATAAGTTGCGCACGACTAAATGGCGCGTTACTTTCGTCGTGTGCCGCCGCTCCGGCGAAGACAGCCGACGGAGCCTGCCCACGGCACCTGATCCGAGGAGATCGCCATGACCGACACCACCGGCCCCCGCCCGGTCCTGGAGCCCGCCGCCGCGGCCTTCGCCGAGGCGACCGCGAACCCGCCCTACCTGTTCGACCTCGGCCCGGCGGAGGGCCGCAAGACCGTCGACGAGGTGCAGTCGGGCGACATCACCAAGCCCGACGTCGACGAGGAGTGGGTCACCGTCCCCGTCGGCCCCACCGGACAGGTCCGGGCACGCATCGTCCGCCCGGCCGGTGCCTCCGGCGTTCTCCCGGTGATCGTCTACATCCACGGCGCCGGCTGGGTCTTCGGCAACGCCCACACCCACGACCGCCTGGTCCGCGAACTCGCCGTCGGCGCGAACGCGGCCGTGGTCTTCCCCGAGTACGACCTCTCGCCCGAAGCCCGCTACCCGGTCGCCATCGAGCAGAACTACACCGTCGCGCGTTGGGTCGTCACCGACGGCGCCGGCCACGACCTGGACGCCTCCCGTATCGCGGTGGCGGGCGACTCCGTCGGCGGCAACATGAGCGCGGCCCTGACCCTGATGGCCAAGGAGCGTGGTGACGTGCCTCTGGTCCAGCAGATCCTCTTCTACCCGGTCACCGACGCCGCCTTCGACACCGGCTCCTACCACCAGTTCGCCGAGGGCTACTTCCTGCGCCGCGACGCCATGCAGTGGTTCTGGGACCAGTACACGACCGACGAGAAGCAGCGCGCCGAGATCACCGCGTCGCCGCTGCGCGCCACCACCGAGCAGCTCACCGGCCTGCCGCCGGCCCTCGTCATCACGGGCGAGGCCGACGTCCTGCGCGACGAGGGCGAGGCCTACGCCAACAAGCTGCGCGAGGCGGGCGTACCAGTCACGGCGGTCCGCTACCAGGGCATCATCCACGACTTCGTGATGCTCAACGCCCTCGCCGACACCCACGCGGCCCGCGCCGCCATCAGCCAGGCAGTGGCCGTGCTGAAGGGCGCCCTCGCCACCGGCTGACCGGCCGTCCCGCCACCGACCCGGCCTCCTGACCCCGCGCACCGTGCGGAGGGTCGGGAGGCCGGACGGCGATCGGCCCCCGAACGGCACGGACACGCGAACAACGAGCGGGAGCCGGGCCGTGTACCGCCCGGTTCTTCGGGTAGGGCCGACCTACATGACAGCTGCCCTGTCCGGAGTTCACTGAGAGAGCGCTTGTGGAGACCGACCGGCCCACGGGCCGTGACCAGAACCCCGTACACGAGCCGGAGACGCTTGCCCGCCATGTCGTCGACACGGTGGAGAGTCTGGTGACGCTCTGGTTCGCGGCGGCCGAGGACGTCGTCCCGCAACTGTCCGCGCGTCAGCTGTTCGCCCTGCAGACGGTCCGCCGCCGGCCCGAGCTCAATCTCACCGCTCTGGCCGAGCACTTGGAGATAGGGCTGCCCACCGCCAGCCGGCTGTGCGGCCGGCTCGTGTCGGCCGGGCTGCTCCAGCGGACCGTCCAGCCCCACAACCGCCGTGAGGTGCGGCTGATGGTCACCGCCGACGGACGGCGGTTCCTGGCGGACGTCACCGAGCGGCGATCCCTGTGTCTCGCGACCGTGTTCGGGGCGATGACGCCCGGCGAACGTGCTTCTCTGCAGCGGGGACTGGGCGCCTTCGAGCAGGCCCATGCCCGCACACGTCCGCGACCGCGGGGCGACACGCAGGACGGGGGAGGAGCGGCGACCGGCGGCTGAAGCCCGTCAGACGGGCAGTCCGGTGCGGGAGGGCCGTACCGTCTCCGACGCCTGGCTCGGGATGTGGCAGAGGAGCAGACACACGTCGTCGTCCCGCTCGGAGTCGCTCAGCAACGGATGCAGGAGACGGTCGGCCGAGCCGTCCAGGTCCGCGTCGAGGTCCTCGGAACGGAAGGCCCCGAGCGACGCGGCCAGACGCTCGATACCGGGGTCTATGCCATGGGCGCGGCGCTCGACCAGGCCGTCCGTGTAGAGGGCCAGCGTCGAACCGGGGGCGAGGCGCACGGTGTGGTCGCCGATCTCCTGCCGCAGCGGGATGCCGAGCATGGCACCGGGTTTGGCGTCGAGTGTGTGCACCTGTCCGTCGGGGGTACGCAGCACCGGCGGCGGGTGGCCCGCGGCGGCCCAGGTGAGCGTCGGATCGTCGGGGTGGAAGCGCGCGATGACGGCCGTCGCGTACAGATCGGGCTGCAGGTGGTGCAGGAGGATGTGCAGCCGGGTGAGGAGCTGGCCGGGGGTGCCTCCGTCGACGGCGTACGCGCGCAGCGCCGTGCGCAACTGGCTCATCATGACGGCGGCGTGCAGCCCGTGCCCCGTCACATCGCCGATGACGGTGATCAGGCTGCCGTCGGGCTGACGGAACGCGTCGTACCAGTCCCCGCCGACGTTCAGACCGTGGGTGGCCGGCAGATAGCGGGCCGCCAGGCTCAGTTCCGGAGTGGTGGGCAGGTCCGTGAGCAGGGCCCGCTGCAGTGTCTCGGCGATGTCGCGGTTGTGCTCGAAGCGTCTGGCGTTGTCGATGGCGATACTGGCGCGGCGGGTGAGTTCGATCAGCATGACCGCGTCGTCGGCGTCCCAGCGTTCGCCGGGCGGCGTGAGGATCAGCACCCCCAGCGGTGCCCGCCGCGTCGGCAGCGGAACGCACAGCAGGGGCTGCGCGGGATGCAGCGCCGAGGGGGGCTGGTCGTCGACGCCGGGCAGGCCGCCCGGATGGTCGGCGGCGTACTGAGGGCGCCCCCTGCGGGCCGCGACCACGGCGGCGGCCGGACGCGGACTCTGCCGCAGCTCGTCGTCCTCGCCGTCGAACAGCCACACATCGACACTGCGGGCGTACTCCGGCACCAGGAGGCTGGGCAGCCGCCGCACGATCTCGTCATGGTTGAGCGAAGCGGTGAGTACGGCGCTGGCGTCGGCCAGGAACGTCAGCCTGCGGCGTGCGCTCTCCGCCTCCGTACGCGCCTTCCGCTCGGCGGCGAAGAGTTCGCGCTGGGCCCGTCCCGCCGCGTCGAGTTCCGCGTGCAGTGCCAGCACACCCTGATTGGTCTGGTGGAGCTCCTCCCGGTGGAAGTCCACCAGCCCTTCCTGCTCGCCGAGTTTTTCCAGGACCAGGACCGTGTCCTCGTCGGCTCCCAGCAGCGCCTCGGCCAGGATCGCGGGATCGTCCGCCACGGGGCCGACGTCCGACAGGTCCGCGTCCTCCGGGCAGGTGACCGTCATGTGCCACGGCGGCTGCCCGTCGGTGCCGGTGTCGTCGAACGAGGTCACGACAGCCCGCAGGTGACCGTCCCCGGACGGCACCGAGGGCGTCGCTTCCAGACGGAGCCGCCACGTGCCGCCCTTCGTGAGGCACTGCCGCAGATGCGCGCTGAGCGCGGTGGTCAGCCGGGTCCGCTCCAGACCGGGCACCCCGTACGCGGCCGTCAGGCGTGCCGTGTCGATACGGGCCCGTGCGGCGTCGGTGACCGTGGTGATGTGCCAGGTACGCATCATGGTGTGCCGTCCGGCGGAACGGGGCTCAGTACGGCGACGGCGGTGTCGTCCCGTACCGGCCGGGCGGAGCTGCTCGCGTCGCGCACCGTCACGGCGGCGATCACAGCCGGGTCGAAGGACGCGAGGCAGGCGTCCGCGGGTGGGGTCCAGCGGCTGGGCAGCCCGTCGCTGTGCAGGACGAGCAGACAGTCCGCTCCCCACGTCGCATGGTGTTCGGGGATGGTCGTGGGCCGTTGGGCGCCGACTATGCCGGGACGTGACAGCAGGGGCCGCCAGCCCTCGCCCGTGCGCAGTCGGGCACCGATGTTCCCGATGCCGGAGAAGCTCAGCCGCCCGGTCTCGGCGTCGAGCTGGGCGACGGCGACCGCGGCGCCCCGGGTGGGGCGGAGCTCCGCGTCCAGGTACCGGAGCACTTCGGCCGGCGGCAGATGGCCCGAGCGGCGCAGCGCCTCCACCGCCGCCGACGAGGCCCGGGCGGCGTCGGGGCCGTGGCCCAGCCCGTCGGCCAGCATCAGGGTCGTACGGTGGCCCGCCCGGACCCACGCCCAGGCGTCACCGGAGAACTCCGCCCCGGCGAAGGGGATGTTGACCCCTCCGGCCCGAGCCTCGGCGGCAACCGGTGCGGGAGGGGCCGCGTGATTGCGGCCGCGGGTGGTACCGATCCGTGCCAGCGCGACCGTGCCCCGCCCCGGCACGCTGTGCAGGTCGAGGTCGTCGGCGATGCGTCGGCAGGCGCCGAGGCCCGCGCCGAGGGTGGACGCCGTGGAGAAGCCGTCACGCAGGGCGGCCGGGACGTCGGCCATGCCGGGGCCGTGGTCGATCGCGGCGATCTGCACCACGGAGGCCGCTTCCTGCCCGGCCGGCAGCACGGGAGGGGGCACGGTCTCTATGAGCAACTGGCCTCCCTTGGCGTGCTTGAGCAGGTTGGTGGCGAGTTCGGTGGCCACCAGCGCGGCCGCGGCGGTGCGGTTCCTGTCGAGCCCGGCCAGGGTGGCCGCGCCCTCCGCCGCGACCCTGGCGTCGCGTACGCGTGTCGAGTCGTGGACCGGGACGTCCCAGACGCGGGGCATCAGGTCTCCTCCCGGTACCGCGGCGGACGGACGGTCCACGAGGTCACCGTGACCGTGGTGCCGTTTCCGGGGCTGCTGTCGACCGCGAACTCGTGGACCAGCCGCCGGGCGCCGCCCAGACCCATCCCGAGGCCGTCACCCGAGGTGTAGCCGTCGCTCAGAGCCCGCTCCAGGTCCGCGATGCCCGGGCCCTCGTCGATGAACGCCAGCCGCAGCCCCGGTGCGTGACCGTTCTTCAGGACCGTGGCCTCCACCTCGCCGCCCCCGCCGTGCACCAGCGTGTTGCGGGCCAGCTCGCTCGCCGCGGTGACCAGTTTGGTCTGCTCCACCAGGCCGAAGCCCAACTGAGCGGCCGTCTGCCGCACATGCTGCCGTACCCACACCAGATCCATGTCCGAGTGGATCGGCAGGCGGGCGTCGACACAGCCGGCTGTCTGCATCACGGACTCTCCCGCCGTGTGCCGCGGGAACGGTACGGCGAGGCCTCCCCGGCCAGGAGGCCCAGGGCGTCCTCCGTGCTGAGCGCGGTGCGCAGGCCCGGCAGCGTCAGACCCAGTTCCACCAGCGTGATCGCGACCGCGGGCCGCATGCCGGCCACCACGGTCTGCGCGGCGAGCAGCCCCGCTTTGGCCGCGATCTCGGCCAGCACCCGCCCCAGGAAGGAGTCGACCATCTCGACCCCCGAGAGGTCGATGACCACACCGGTGGTCGAACTGCTCGCGATGGTCTCGCTGATGTCCTGCTGGAGCTGCTCCGCCGTACTGTCGTGCAGATCGCCCTGGAGGGTCACGAGGAGGACGTCGCCGAGCCTGAGCACCGGGACGGATCCCCACGGAGGTCCGGCGTGCGCGTGGGTCACCGCGTGACCGCCCCAAGGGGCGCCGCGTTCACGATGCCGGAACCCTGCTGGTCGAGCGCGTACGCCAGGGCGTCGGCGAGGCTGGCGCGGGTGAGCACCGTGCCCAGGTCCAGGCCGAGATGGACGATGGTCTGCGCGATGGCCGGCCGGATGCCGGAGACGATGCACTCCGCTCCCATCAGCCGCGCCGCCGCGACCGTCTTCATCAGGTGCTGCGCCACGAGGGAGTCGACGGTCTGCACACCGGTGATGTCCAGGATCGCGAAGCGCGCGTGCTGGTCGACGACGGACTCCAGGAGCGTCTCCATCACCACCTGGCTGCGGGCGCTGTCGAGGGTGCCGATCAGCGGTACGGCGACGATGCCGTCCCAGAGCTTGATGACGGGCGTGGCCGTCTCCAGCAGTTCCATCCGCTGCCGGTCGATGAGGGCTCGGCCCTCGTTCAGCGCCGACTCCATGACGACCAGCCGCAGCGTGCCCATCAGTACGGTCACCGCGGTGGCGCACTCCCGTACGTGCTCGGCGGACGCCTGGGACAGCTCGGCCACCAGGAGGTCCACGACGGGCGGTCGCAGGGCGTCCACCTCGTTCGACACCTGTGCCGAGCCCGCGCCCGCGCGTGACCGCGCCGCCGCCGTGCGCGTCAACTGCTCGCGCACCACGGTGAATCCGTCCGCCTCGGCGTCCTCGACGCGTCCGGCCGCGGCCACCGCGGCCAGTGACTCGACCACCGCCTTGCCCGCCTCCACCGCTTCGTCCCTGGACACGGTGAAGACCGTACGGAACAAGGGGGTGTCGGCCCACCGCTGGGCAATCTGCTCGCGGCGGCGGCGCAGGAAGTCCCCGACCTCCCGCGCGGGCGATCCGTGCTGTCCTGCCGTTTCGTGCTCCGGCACCTGTTCCACTCCTCATGTGCGTCGTGTCGCTCCGAACTTGCCGAAGGCAACGAGAAAGCGATGTAAATCTTGCCGGATGACAACTGTAGCCGTGGCGCCGTCCGGCGGGACACCTACGGTGCGGGTGCCCGCCTAGGGCGCCGACTGCTTTCCGTGCCAGTCGAGACAGACCACCAGCGCGTCGTCGTCCGGCTCGGGTCCGCCGCGATGCCCCGTCAGCTCCCGCAGGACAGCCCCGGGTACCTCGGGGGCCGGCACCAGGCTCGTGGAGGTGACGGCCCGGGCCAGCGCCCGGTCGCCGTACCGCTCGCCGCCCGGGGCCACGACCGCGTGGACCCCGTCGCTGACGAGGACGAGCCGGTCGCCGGGCTCGACGGTGAACTCCTGTGCCACATAGTCGGTTTCCTCGAACATGCCCAGCGGGAGCTGTGCCTCCATGCCCACGGTCGTGACGGACCGGTCGCGCAGCCGCAGCATCCGGGGCGAGCCGGCGTCGACGACCCGCAGGCGTCCGGTGGACAGTTCGAGGTCCATCAGCAGCACGGACAGATGCGCGGCCCCGCGGTAGTGGGCGTACACCGCCTGGTCGGCGAGAGCCGCCTGGTCCGCGATGGGGATGCCCGCCCGCCGGGCGTTGCGCAGCGCGTTGATGCCGAGGCTGGTCAGCAGCGAGGCGTCGATGCCCTCGCCCATGCCGTTGGTGACGTACAGGGTCAGCCGGTCGGCGGTGACGCACCAGTCGAAGTTGTCGCCGAACACCGCGTAGGCGGGCTCCAGTTGGGCGCCGAGTGTGAACTCGGGCCGGGCGCAGGAGCGTGCGGGCAGCAACTGCCACTGCATCTCCGCCGCCAGGGTGAGCCGGTCCCTGCGCCGCGCCAGCAGATACAGGTCGGTGTCGCGGTCGGCGACGACCACCTCGTGGCCCAGCACTTCGGCCACCTCGGCCAGTTCGGTCCGGCACTCCCCGGCCGCCTCGGCCGAGGGCAGGGTGACGGTCAGTACTCCGAGCCGGTCGCCGCGTACGGTGACCGGCAGATGAAGACGCACGCTCCCGCCGCCGTGGTCCTCCGTGTACGGCTCCTGCGCCCCGAAGGCCCTGCCTGCCGGGCTGTCGTGCACCGGCAGCGGGTCCAGGGCGTGCTGTGCCGCGGACACGGGCTGCAGCAGGGTCAGTCCGTAGTCGGCGAGGAATAGTTCGGCATCCTGCGCCGCGTACTGGTTGCACAGCACCTCGCGGACCGCGTCCAGCAACTGGTGCGGTGCCGCGGAGCGCAGTGCGCGCTCGGCTGCCACGAATCTGTTCACGATGGTGGATATGCCATTCTCTCCGCGTCGGCGTCGGGTCCGTTTCGGCGGATGCACGACGCCGACGGTCTGTTGTGTGAGTCGGTCATCGGGGGCCGGCCGCCCGAGGCGGCGGGCTGACAGCGTTCGGGAAGCCTGGGAGAGTGTCACCGTGACTTCCTCCTACGCGCGCCCGCGGCCCCAGGAAGTGGCGCGTGTGACCTCAGAGGCGGCGGAACTGCTGGAAGTCCTGTGGGGGCGTGCCTCGACGGCTCCGGTCTCGGCGTCCCAGCTGCGTGTGCTGTTCATCCTGGAACACCACGAGGGCATCAACCTGCGCACGCTCGCCGACGCCCTGGGTTCCACGCCACCCTCGACCAGCCGGCTCTGCGACCGCCTCCAGGCCGTGGGGTTCGTCGAACGCAGACCCGGTGCCACGAGCCGACGCGAACTGCGGCTGTACCTCAGCCGCCGCGGACGTGCCTTCCTGGTCGATCTGCGCTCCCGTCGCGAGCGGGCTCTGCAGTCCGTACTGGAGCACATGCCGGCCGCGCAACGGACCGCGCTGCTGGAGGGTTTGGCCGCGTTCTGTGCCGCCGCGGCGCAGGAGATCCACGAGGACGACATCGCGGATGCCAGGACGGCCTGACCGCCAAGCGGGCTGACCGTCCGGCGACACCGGGACCCGTGCGCCCGTACACGGAACTCGCTCCGCGCGATTGTTCGTTGTCATCCACCGTCCCATCCCGGACCCCCTCCCACACCGCCGTACTGCTCGCGCTCCCGTTCAGAGCTCGGGCTCGTCCCGCGGCTTGTCCACGAGGGCGAGTGCTTCGTCGACGGTGTCCGACACCGGCACGGTGATGCTGACCCCGGTGAGGTCCAGGATCCGCCGCACGGCAGGTGGCGGCCCGATGATGTGCACGCTCCCCGAGGACTCCCGGGTCTGCTGGTACGCCCTGATGATGATGTTCATCCCGGACGAGTCCATGAAGGGCACGGCCGAGAGATCGAGCAGGAAGTGCCGACGGCCGTGCTGGAACTGGTTCGCCAGATGATGCTGCAGCCCTGTCGCGGTGTCGATGTCCAGATGGCCCTCGACCGTGAGCAGGGCGATGCCCTCGCGAGGCAGTGCGACCTCGACGGACAGCGGGTTCTGGGCAATGGACACAAGTACCTCCCGAAGAATTGACGGCTTGGGCCGGTTACCCCCCTCTGCGGATTCGATGCCCCCGGTGGTGGCCCGCGCGACGTGATCAGACTCTCGTCGGCGCCGCGGCTACGACACGCGGATGCCGATGATGCAGGTGTCGTCGTCGGTGTCCGACCTGCTGTACGTGAGCAGCCGGTCCAGCTGCTGGTCGAGCGTGGACGGGGCCGTACGGACCATCGTCAGCAACTGGGTCATGGACTCCGCCATCGAGCGGTCCCGGCGCTCGATCAGGCCGTCCGTGTACATCAACAGCGTGTCGTCGACCGCCAGTTGGATCTCGTCCTCCTCGTACGTCACCTGGGGCGCCGCGCCCAGCAGCAACCCCTTGACCAGGGGCAGGGACACCGCCCCCGTGTCGCGTACCAGCACGGGCGGCAGATGACCGGCCCTGGCCCACCGCAACGTCCGGTTCTGCGGGTCGTAGAGGCCGCAGACCGCGGTGGCGGTGACGGTGCCCGTCAGATGGTGCGCCACGCTGTTGAGCCACGTCAGCAGCTGGCCCGGGCCCGCGCCCGTCACGGCCAGCCCCCGCAGCGCGTTCCGCAGGACGACCATGCTGGTCGCCGCCTCCATGCCGTGACCGGCCACGTCACCCACGCACAGGAGCACGAGACCGGACGGCAGGACGACCGCGTCGTACCAGTCGCCGCCCACCAGATGCTCCGTCTCGGCCGGCCGGTAGCGGACCGCCACGTCGATTCCGGGGGCCCGCAACGGGTCCTGGGTCGGGGGCATGATGGCGTGCTGGAGCTGCAGCGTGAGGCGGCTGCGCTCGGTCGCCTGCTGCTCGGTGTGGGCGAGCTGGACACGGGTGGCGGCGAGCGCGACCTCCGTCCAGTGCTGGGCCGAGATGTCCTGGTAGGCCCCGCGTACGACGAACAGCCGGCCGTCGGCGTCGAGCACCGGCTCGGCCACCACCCGGATGTGGCGCGTCACCTCGTCGGGACGCCGGAGCCGGAACGACGCGGACGCGGGCCGCCGGTGATGGAGCACGGTGCGCAGGAAACGGCCGATGGTGACGGCGTCGTCCGGATGCGCGTGGACGGGCAGCTCCTCCAACGGCACAGGCGCGCTCGACGGAGACCTGCCGTAAAGGGTGAAGAGTTGGGTGTTCCAGGTGATCTCGCCCGTGAGCAGATTCTCCTCGAAGCCGCCGATGCGGCCCAGGCGCAGTGCGTGCTGCAGGATGCCCGCGAGCCGTGCCGTCTCGTCCTCGATGCGCCAGATGAGCAGCACGCTGTTGGCGTGCCGGCTGATGCTGATCTCCGCCACGGCCGACAGCGGCACCTGGTCGACGAGAGCCGTGAGGTTCATGCGCTGCGCGCGGAACGGCTCGCCCGTGGCGTAGACACGCTCGATCCGCTGGAAGAGGTCGCTCTCCCCGGCGGCCATCGGGTACGCCTCCAGCAGCATCGCGCCGTTGACGAGGCCGCGCGGACGGCCGGCGGGATCGAGGAAACGGCTGTTGACGTGATGGATGTGGAAGTCGACGAGCTGCCCGCCGTCGAGATAGGGGACGAGGACAAGGGCGGGGTCGTGCAACCCGTCGGCCAGGTCCACCAGTTCGGTGGCGTCCGGGACGACACGCGGCTCGCGCAGGGCTTCGTCACCGTGTACGAAGACGTATGTCTCCAGCGTGCGGGCGCACAGTTCCGCCAGGGCCTCGACCTGCCGGACCACTTGGGGCGGTTGCGGTTCCAGGCGGGAGGGCCAGACGATCTCCAGGGCGCCGTGGATGCGGCCTCCGGTGCCGGCGGGAACGGCGGCTCTTCCACCGTCGGGGTACTGGTGCTGGCCGATGGAGGGAAGCCCGGTCTCGGCCAGTGATCCGATCCATTGCCCGGCGCGCTCGGAGAGGCTGGTGCGCGCCACCGTCACCACGCCCGGGGGCACATGGTGCCAGCGCCCGGCCTCCGCCGGGGAGAACCCGGCACTGCCGGCCAGCGTCAGGGAACCGTCGGAGCGCACGGTCCAGATGGCCACGGCCACCGCGCCGAGCGGGGTCAGCGCGTGCTGCAGCAGGGAGTCGGCGACGGCCTGGGTGTCGGGCGCGGCCAGCGCACCGCTCTCGGCCTCCCGCATGCGTACGGCGGGGGAGTGGCCCCTCGACGACGTGTCGCCCGTGGGAGCGTCGGTGGACTTCGCCGCGGTCAGGAAGGCGTCGGCCACCTCCGAAAGCCGGTCGCGGGCAGCCTGGTTGATGACCTCGACGGCGAGTTCGAGTGTGCTCACCCCGGCCTGCTCGGTGAGTTCGGCGAGCTGGCGGGCGGCCTGCGCGGGCCCGCACCCCAGTCGCTCCACCAGGATGCCCTTGGCGAGTTCGATCAGGGCACGTCCGTCGGCCTCGACCTGGGCCGCACGCACCTCGCGGCGCAGACGTTCCACCGTTGCGGCGAGCCTGCCCACCGGGTAGGTCGCGAGAAGAGCGGCCGAATCCTCGGGCGACTCGTCCCCCGACCCGCCCTCCGACTCGTCCGCCGTCTCGTCGGCCGGCTCCTCCGCGGACTTGTCCGGCGACTGCTCCTCGGCCGGATCAGGACACTGCTCGGTGCGGGTCACGCCGGCAGCCACTGGCGGACGCAGGCGATGAGGTCGTTGGTGTCGACCGGCTTGGTGACGTAGTCGCTCGCCCCGGAGGCGAGACTCTTCTCCCGGTCGCCGGGCATCGCCTTCGCGGTGACGGCGATGATGGGAAGACCCGCGTACTGAGGCATCTTCCGGATCTCCGCCGTGGCCGTGTAGCCGTCCATCTCCGGCATCATCACGTCCATCAGGACGAGCGAGATGTCCGGATGGTGGAGCAGCGTCTCGATGCCCTTGCGGCCGTTGTCCGCGTGCAGGACGTGGAATCCCTGGAGCTCCAGGATCCCGCTGAGCGCGAAGAGGTTGCGGGCGTCGTCGTCGACCACCAGGACCGTGCGGCCGAGGAAGGCGTCCTCGACGGGATGCGGTGTCTCGGGCTGCGGTTCCTCGGCACGGGCCAGGGAGGGAACATCCCCCAGCTCCTCCGCCGAGAGGTGCAGGGCGATGCGCTCGCGCAGTTCGTCGAGGCTCGACAGGAACTCCAGGGCACGCGTGCCCGAACGGGCCTGCAGCGCCTGTTCCTGCGCCAGATCGGCGCGGTGACCGCTGTGGACGAGGACCGGAACGTTCGCGAGCGCGGAGTCGCCGTGCATCGCTTCCAGGAACCGGGTCGCCTCGCCGTCCGGCATGCCGAGTTCCAGAACGACACAGTGGCACGGTCCCGCGGCCAGCGCACTCGCCGCCTCCTGTGCCCCGACGGCGGTGATGACGTCGACCGTGCCGCGCGGATCACCGGTGTCCGGGCCATGGGCGACGTCCGCGACCGTGCTCTCGGCGACCAGGGTCAACAGGCCGCGCTGCCGTTCCTCGACGACCAGTAGACGACGCCTGCGGCTCCGGGGCGGGGCGGCCGGGCCCGAGGGCGGCGTGTGCGCCGCCGACTCCTCGGACGGAGCCGCGGTGAGGGCTTTCTCGGTCGACCGGTCGCCGCTCAGGAATTCCTCGAAGTCGGCGCGCGCCACGGGAAGGAACAGCGTGAACGTACTGCCCTGTCCGAGCGTGCTGGCGACGGTGACGGCACCGCCGAGCAGGTGCGCGATCTCCCGTGTGATGGACAGACCGAGGCCGGTGCCGCCGTACTTGCGGCTCGTCGTCCCGTCCGCCTGCTGGAAGGCTCCGAAGATCGTCTCCAGATGCTGTTCCGGGATCCCGACCCCCGTGTCCCGCACGCGGAACGCCACGATCGTGCCGCCCCGGAGCACGCCGTCGGGCACTTCATTGTCGGCCGCCGGTTCGATACGCAGCTCCACGCCGCCCTGCTCGGTGAACTTGACCGCGTTCGACAGCAGGTTGCGCAGCACCTGACGCAGCCGGGAGTCGTCGGTGAGGAGGTCGCCGGGTGCCCCGGGCGCGGTGCGCACGGTGAAGTTCAGGCTCTTCTGTGTCGTCATCGGCCGGAACGTCGCTTCGACGTACGCGAGAAGCTGCCGCAACGGGACGCGCTCGGGAGCGAGTTCCATCTTCCCGGCCTCGACCTTCGACAGGTCGAGGATGTCGTTGATCAACTGCAGAAGGTCCGATCCCGCGGAGTGGATGATGCCCGCGTACTCGACCTGCTTCGGGGTGAGGTTGCGTGAGGGGTTCTGCGCCAGCAGCTGGGCGAGGATGAGCAGGCTGTTCAGCGGGGTGCGCAGCTCGTGGCTCATGTTCGCCAGGAACTCCGACTTGTACTTGGAGGCCAGCGACAACTGCTGGGCGCGGGTCTCCAGTTCCTGTCGGGCCTGTTCGATCTGCAGGTTCTTCGCCTCGATGTCACGGTTCTGCGCGACCAGCAGTGAGGCCTTCTCCTCCAGTTCCTCGTTGGAGCGCTGCAGTTCGTCCTGCTGGACCTGCAACTCCTCCGAGCGGGCCTGCAGTTCGGTGGTCAGTCGCTGGGACTCGTCCAGCAGCTCGTCGGTGCGCGCGTTGGCCACGATGGTGTTGACGTTGACGCCGATGGTCTCCATCAGCTGGCCCAGGAAGTCCTGGTGGATCTGCGTGAAGCGGGTGACCGAGGCCAGCTCGATGACTCCGAGCACCTGGTCCTCGACCGTGATGGGCAGCACCACCAGGGCGGTCGGCACCGTACGGCCGAGCCCCGAGGAGATGGTCACGTAACCCGGCGGCAACTCGTCCACGGAGATGGTGCGGCGGCTGCGCGCGACCTGACCGACCAGCGAGCGGCCGAAGGGGATCCGGACGGGACGCCCGTCGTCGTCGGGCCAGCCGTAGGAGCCGACGAGCCGCAGCTCGTGGCCGCGCCCGGCCTCCTCCGCGAGGTAGAACGCGCCGTACTGGGCCGACGCCAGGGGCGCGAGCTCGTCCATGATCAGCTCGGCGACCACGGACAGGTCCCGGTGGCCCTGCATCAGGCCGGAGATCCGCGCGAGGTTGGTCTTGAGCCAGTCCTGCTCCTGGTTGGCCCGGGTGGTCTCGCGCAGGGACTCGACCATGGAGTTGATGTTGTCCTTGAGCTCGGCGACCTCGCCGGAGGCCTCGACGGTGATCGAGCGGGTCAGGTCGCCCTCGGCGACGGCGCTGGTGACCTCGGCGATCGCGCGTACCTGCCGGGTCAGGTTGCCCGCGAGCTCGTTGACGTTCTCCGTCAGCCGCTTCCAGGTGCCGGAGACACCCTCGACCTCGGCCTGTCCGCCGAGCCGTCCCTCGCTGCCGACCTCGCGGGCCACGCGGGTCACTTCGGCGGCGAACGCGGAGAGCTGGTCGACCATCGTGTTGATCGTCGTCTTGAGTTCCAGGATCTCGCCCCGGGCGTCCACGTCGATCTTCTTGGACAGATCGCCCTTTGCCACCGCCGTCGTCACCAGCGCGATGTTGCGCACCTGGCCGGTGAGGTTGTTCGCCATCGAGTTGACGTTCTCGGTGAGGTCCTTCCACGTGCCCGCCACGTTCGGCACCTGGGCCTGGCCGCCCAGACGGCCCTCGGTGCCGACCTCGCGGGCCACCCGGGTGACCTCGTCCGCGAACGCGGACAGTGTGTCGACCATCGTGTTGATGACGTCCGCCAGGGCCGCGACCTCGCCCTTGGCCTCGACCGTGATCTTCTGTGACAGGTCGCCGCGGGCCACGGCGGTGGCGACCTGGGCGATCGAGCGGACCTGGCCCGTCAGGTTGGACGCCATCACGTTGACGTTGTCGGTGAGGTCCTTCCAGGTGCCCGAGACCCCGCGGACGGTGGCCTGTCCGCCGAGATTGCCGGCCGTGCCGACCTCGCGGGCCACGCGCGTCACCTCGTCGGCGAACGCGGACAACTGGTCGACCATCGTGTTGATGGTCTCCTTGAGCGCGAGGATCTCGCCCCGGGCGTCGACGGTGATTTTCTGCGAGAGATCGCCCCTGGCCACCGCGGTCGCCACCTGGGCCACGTTGCGGACCTGGGCGGTCAGGTTGCTCGCCATGAAGTTCACGGAGTCGGTCAGGTCGCGCCAGGTGCCCTTGACGCCCTTGACGTCAGCCTGACCGCCGAGCCGCCCCTCGGTGCCGACCTCGCGGGCCACCCGGGTCACTTCGTCGGCGAACGCGGAGAGCTGGTCGACCATCGTGTTGATGGTGTTCTTGAGCTCCAGGATCTCGCCGCGGGCCGGCACGTCGATCTTCTGGGAGAGGTCACCCTTGGCGACCGCCGTCGCCACCTGCGCGATGTCGCGGACCTGGGTGGTGAGGTTGCCCGCCATCGCGTTGACCGAGTCGGTGAGATCGGCCCAGGTGCCGGAGACGCCCGGTACTTCCGCCTGTCCGCCGAGCGTCCCCTCGGTGCCCACCTCGCGCGCGACACGGGTCACTTCAGAGGTGAACACGGACAACTGGTCGACCATGCCGTTGAAGACGGTGGCGATGTCGCCCAGGAGGCCCCCGCCGTCGTCCGGCAGACGTGTGCCGAAGTCTCCGTCCCGTACCGCGGTCAGTCCGGCCAGCAGCCGGCGCAGCTCCGGTTCGCCCGGTGTGCGGCCGACAGGGTCGGTCGTCTGGCTGGTCATGCGCACCCTCGTTCCGTTCAAGACAAGAGTCCCGTGAAAGGGGGGACTCGGAACTTCAGGCCCACTGCCGGACCCCTCCTCGTCGGCGCGGACCCATGAATTCGAGGCCGCCGGTCGAGGAAGTACGCCGCAGGCTAACCCGAAGGTCATGCCGTGAACAAAGGTCGAGCCAGATTGGTGCCGGGGAGGGTGATCTTCCCTGGAAAGCGTGACCGGGGGCCGCGCACGACGGAGCCCGCCGCCCTGCTGTCGCGAGGTGAGAACGCTCGCGACAGCGGGACGGCGGGCTCGACGATCCGGTGCGGGATCAGGCGGCCGACGAGACGGTGCTTCAGGCCACCGAGGGATCGAGCAGACCAGCGCGCAGCCGCTTGATGATGCGGCTGATCAGTCGCGACACGTGCATCTGCGAGATGCCGATGACCTCACCGATCTCCGCCTGGGTCCGCTCCTCGACGAACCGCAGATGGATGATGAGACGCTCCCGCTCGTCGAGTTCGGCGATGAGGGGGGTCAGGGAGTGGAGGTCGTCCACGAGCTCCAGCGCATGGTCGTCCTCGCCGATGAAGTCGGCCAGGACGGTCTCGCCCTGCGAGTCGCCGTCGGAGGTGAGGGCCGCGTCGAGCGATGAGGAGTTGTAGCAGTTCGCCGCCTTGCGGGCCTCGATGACCTCTTCCTCGGGCAGCGACATGAGCTGCGACAGTTCGGCGGTCGTGGGCGTACGCCCCAGACGCGTCCGGAGTTCCTCCGTGGCCTTCGCCAGCTCGACCCGGGCCTCCTGCAGACGGCGCGGCACATGGACGGCCCAGCTCGTGTCGCGGAAGAACCGCTTGATCTCGCCGACGATGTAGGGGACGGCGAAGGAGGTGAACTCCACCTCGCGGGTCAGCTCGAACCGGTCGATGGCCTTGATGAGCCCGATGGTGCCGACCTGGACGATGTCCTCCATCGAGTCGCCCCGGCCGCGGAACCGGGAGGCCGCGTACCGGACGAGGGACAGGTTCATCTCGATCAGGGTGTTGCGCGCGTACTGGTACTCGCGCGTGCCTTCCTCCAGCACGGCCAGGCGGTCGAAGAACTGTCGGGACAGATCGCGAGCGTCCTTCGGCTTGATCAGCGACGGTTCGTCGATGAGAGGGAGTGCCGTCTCGTCGACCGTCTGCGTTCGCTGTGCCGTGGCCGTTGCTTCGCCTGCCGTCACGGCTGTCATGCCGTCCACCCCACTCGTCGGCGCTGATGTGTCAAAGCCCGCATGCCCTGCTTCGGGCCGCCCACTCCCTTCGCGAGGTACTAGAAAGCAGACGCCGGGAGGATCTGGCCGGAAGTCGCCCCTTTGTTCCCTCTCTTGAGGGGGTTTCGGGCGGGTGCCGACCATGGGCGAGGCCTGGCCGGAGCCGTGGCGGGGCGAGAAACTCGCCGCCACGCCGTGCAGTCGATTTCGAGCAGCGGTGTTTTTCCTCGGGATGCCCGGGCAAGCGGAATTTCGTGCTTCGGACCGGAGGCACGTCCGTAGGAGCGAGTAGGTGTGAGCTCCGGGGGTCTCCGGGCGGCTCGGGCGGCACTCCTCCTGCGGCATTCCCCCGCAAGCCAATGTTCAGGAGCGAATCCGTATGCCTAGCGATTTGTCTACAAATCGACCTGACAAGCCCGTGAGCACGGTGACGGCCGTCCGGCCGGACTCGACCACCCGGCCGTCCGCCCATGCGAAGCACTCGCACGACGACGCCCCTGACGCCGCGGCCGCGTTCGCCCGGCTCGCCGAACTGGAGGACGGGCCCGAGCGGGACGCCGTGCGCGACGAACTGGTGACGGTGTGGCTGCCCATGGCGCACCGGATCGCCGGTCGTTTCCGCGACCGGGGCGAGTCGGTCGAGGACCTGCGCCAGGTCGCGGCCATGGGGCTGGTGAAGGCGGTCGACCGGTACGACCCCTCCCGCGGGGCGTTCGAGAGTTACGCCGTGCCCACCATCACCGGTGAGGTGAAGCGGCACTTCCGGGACCGGATGTGGGCGCTGAGAGTGCCCCGCCGCGTCCAGGAACTGCGCAACAAGGTGCGGCTGGCCCGTCGGGATCTCACGTTGAATCCCGGGGCCCCGGAGCCGACGGTGGCCGAGATCGCGGCGCACACCGGGCTGACGGAGGACGAGGTCGGTGCGGGGATGGAGGCGATGGAGAGCTTCAGCACGCTGTCCCTGGACGCCGAACTCGCCTCCGCGGACGACAACTACAGCCTCGCGGACACCCTGGGCGACGTCGATTCCTCGTACGAGCTGGTCGTCGACCGGGAAGCGGCCAGGGAAGCACTGCGCCGGCTGCCCGAGCGTGAGCGGGCCATTCTGTACATGCGCTTCTTCGAGGACATGACGCAGACCCGCATCGCCGACGTGCTCGGCATCTCCCAGATGCACGTCTCACGTCTCATCAGCCGCAGTTGCGCGCGTGTCAGGGACGAGGCGATGGGTGGGCAGCAGCCGCGAGCCGGTGGCCACGATGCCGACGGGCGGACCGGCACCGACGGACGCACCAGGGCCGCGTGACGCGGAAGGCCGAGGAGGCCGAGGAGGTCGGAGGAGTGAGCCCGATGCTGATGCCCCATCCCGCGACCCTGCGCAGGCTCGTGGACGAGTACGAGGCGCTGATCGCCCCCGAGGCCGAGGGCGGCGCCGTGGCGAGACAGGACCAGCGGGAGCAGGACCTGGCCTACACGCTCTGCGTGTCGACCGGCACGCGCGATGTGAGACGTGCTCTGGAGAGGGCGCGCCGCCATCTCGCGGCCGCCCGGCAGCCCGTGGTGCCGATGGCTCCGCGGCCTCCCGGTACGGGCGGTACGCAGGTACGTGACGGCGGAGAGGCAGTCACCAGGTGAACCCCGCGGGCCGGTCGCGCAGACGTGTGACCGGCCCGCGGGTGCGCGGCGACGACCCGGACGCGTTTATGGAACGTCAGTGCGACGGCGTATTGTGGCCCCCGGGGTGGCACCGGTGGACCTGATGGGCAGCACGGACAGATCGTTGTCCGTGTCGAGGTCCTGCAGCGGTGGGCCGCCCCGGCCGAGTCGGCCGACGGTCGGCTTCGTGCCCGGAGCCCACGAGACCCGGGCCGGGCGGTGGCGGATTGCCCGGACCCCCCGGCCTCTACCCCCGAAGACTGGTGGGGCGGCATGACGACGACGGCGACCGAGGACGCCCCCTTCGTCCATCCTGCGCTCTTCTACCGCGGTGACCAGGAGTACGTGGCCGGGACGGTGCCCTTCCTCCTGGACGGACTGGCGGCGTCGGAGCCCGTCGCGGTGGCCGCCCCCGTCCCGCGGCTGGAACTGATCGCGGCGGCGCTCGGAACAGCGGCCGAGGCCGTGCACTTCGTCGACATGACCAGGGCCGGCCGGAACCCGGGCCGCATCATCCCGTCCGTCCTGCGGGCCTTCGCCGACGCCCGGCGCGGCGGCCATGTGCGCATCATCGGGGAACCGATCTGGTCCGGCCGCACCGCCACGGAGTATCCGGCCTGCGTCCAGCACGAGGCCCTGATCAACGCGGCGTTCCGCGGGCGGGACGTGACCATCCTCTGTCCGTACGACGCCCGGTCGCTCCCCGACGACGTACTCGCCGATGCCCACGCCACGCACCCTGTGCTCATCACGGCGAGCCGGCAGTCGGTCAGCGGTGCCTACGACCCGGTGAAGGTCCTCGACCGCTACAACGAACCGCTGATGTGTCCGCCCGGGGCGGCGACCGTCCGGTTCGACGCCGAAGCCCTGCCCGTCACCCGGGACTTCGCGCTCCAGGAGGCACGGGAGCGGGGGATGGGAGCCGTCCGCCTGCAGGATCTGGCGCTGATCGTGGCGGAGTTGACCACGAACAGCGTGGTGCACGCCGGCGGCAGGGGAACGCTGCGTCTGTGGGCGGAGAGCGAGCAGATCGTCTGCGAGGTCCAGGACACCGGCCGGCTGACCGACCCCCTCGCGGGCCGCCGCCCGGCACCCCCCGACCAACTCGGTGGCCGAGGCCTTCTCCTCGTCAACCATCTGTCGGATCTGGTGCGCGTGCACGCCGATGAGCACGGCACGACGATCCGCAGCTACGTGGCGCGCGCATGAAGCACGCGGGAAGGCCCTTTCGGCGAAATCGTTGCGAATGCCAGTCCGTCGGCAGGGTATTTGCTGCCCGTGGAGCATCACGGGCGGCGGATGTCCGGCCGCGGCGCTCCACCCGGGCTCACACGAGACGGAATGCACACGGGACGGAAGGAGCGGCGTGGTCACCGACAGAATCTGGTCGTACGCAGGGGACAGCGGGCACACCCAGGGGCAGCGGCTCACGGGGTTCACGGTGGTGGCGTCCGACGGCACGGTCGGGCATGTGGACCGGCAGGCCGACGACTCGGGTCTGCGCCATCTGATCGTCGACACCGGAGTCTGGCTGTTCGGTAGCAGCGTGCTGATACCCGTGGGCGTCGTCACCGCCGTCGACACCGAGACCCAGGAGGTCAGGGTCGCGTGCACGGAGGAGGAGATAAAGGCCGCGCCGCGGTTCAAGACCGATCGCGAGACGCTGGACCCCGAGTACCTCGCCGGTGTCGGCGACTACTACCGGAGTCTGCCTCCACGACAGGCGACCGCGCCCTGACCCGGCACGACGGTCGAGGGATTCGTACCCATGGTCGTGCGCTCAGTGGGAAGACGGATGTCGACGGACTCGTTCCGGGACCCGGCATCGAGCCAGCAGATCTCAGGGGCACGACGGATATGGACCGAATCGACACGACTGCCCTCGCGTCGTCCCACCGCACGTCCGGTGGGACGTCGATGACGGCGGTTCCGATCACGACCGCGGCGATGGCCCGTGCCCACGTCCGCGCCGTGGTGCTGGAACAGTGGAGTTCCCCGCCCCGCAGGGCGACGGAGACCGCTGTCATCGATCTCCTGCTGGTCGTCTCGGAGCTGGCCGCGAACGCCGTCCGGCACGGGGGCGGGCTGGTCGGGGTCGAGGTGACATCCACGCGTGAGGGCGTGCGGCTGGCCGTGCACGACAACAGTGACGTCGTCCCCGCCGCTGCCTTCGGCTCGGGTGACCTTCCCGCGGTGCATCACGGCAACGGCTACGGCTGGCCGCTGATCATCCGGCTGGCGCGCGACATCGCCATCGAAAGGCGTCCCGGAGGCGGCAAGACGATCCGCGTCCTGGTGCCGCTCCAGACCGTGCCGTAGGGGCCGCAGGAGCCGTAGGGCAGCCCAGGGGGCCGCCGGGGAACCTCACCACGGCATGAACACGTGGATGTCCTTGCCCTTCTCGGTCGGCACCACACTCACCTGGTCGCACAGCGTATGGATCAGATGCCATCCCACGCCTCCGTCGTTCCGGCCGGGGCGGAAGGGACGAGGCGCCGGTGGTGTGGTGCTGGTGTCGTGCATCGTCACATGCACACCGTCGAACGTGCGCCGCAGGTGCAGCGTGAACGGGCCCGGCGCGTACTGCACCGCGTTGGCGGCCAGCTCCGTGACGATCAGCAGGATGTCGTCCCAGTGTTCGGGCTCCGCCGGTGGCGAGGCACGCGTGAGCGCAAGGAGGAACCCCTCCGCGGCGAGTCGTGAGCCCGTCACATCGGACGGTTCGCCGGCGAATTCGGTGGTCTGGGTGTAAGTCTCCTCAGAAGGCAGTTTGTCGTCCCAACGCGGCTCGGTCGCCATCACGACTTCCCTCAGCCCATTCCCTGTGGGGCTGTGGCGCTTGCTTTGCTTCCACCGTTGCTGCTTCCCGACGGCAAAGCGCTTAGTCGTCCGGTTCCGGTGACGATGGCAGGGACTCCGGAATGCGGTGGTCTGCGGGGATTCCGCCGTGGTCGGCGAGTACCACGATCGGCCCGGGTCATGGGTGTCTGATCCGGCCGGGCCGGGGCACTCGTCGAGTGGGAGTGGGATCTGACCCCACTCCGTAAACCGCAGAGAGGGGAATCCATGCTCGGCATGGCAGCGGCCGTCCTGTTCCTCGTCGCGTTCCTGATCAACGCCGCGGAGATCTCGACCAACGACGTCTTCACCTCGACCAACGTGATGCTGATAGGGCTGATCGTGCTGGCCCTGCACCTCGCCGGGGTCGGCAGTGGCCTGGCGACCAGGGGCCGCCGAAGGTGACATACGGAGCACGGTCCCGTATCCCTCAGATCCAGGTGTCGAGCCACATCCTCGAATGCCAGTCGGAATACGGGATCGTCGCACCCGTGTAGATCGGGAAGAAGTAGATGAAGTTCCAGACGATGAGCAGTACGAGGACACCCGCGCTCATCGCCCCCACGGCCCGGCGTCTCTCACTCGAACCCGGCGGCCCCAGCATCGCGCCCACCAACATCGCGACGGCCAGGCACAGATACGGCACGAAGGCGACCGCGTAGAAGGAGAAGATCGTACGGTCCTGGTACAGGAACCAGGGCAGATAGCCGGCACCCACGGCACACAGGACGGCGCCCGCACGCCAGTCGCGGCGCAGCGCCCACCGGTAGAGCAGATAGAGGAGCGCGAAGCACGCCGACCACCACAGCACTGGTGTGCCCAGCGCGAGGACCGCCTGGGAGCAGCCGGACGCGGTACGGCAGCCGTCCTGTGCGAAGTCCGTCTCGTACGAGTACGCCACCGGCCGTCCGAGGACCAGCCAGCTCCACGGGTTGGACTCGTAGCGGTGCCAGGAGTCCAGCCCCACGTTGAACTCGTAGACCCCGTGCTCGTAGTGCCACAGGCTGCGCAGCGAGGCGGGGATCCACGACCACGGGCCGCCCCGGCCGTCCGCCCAGTGCCGTCCGTAGCCCTTGTCGGACAGGAACCAGCCGGTCCAGGTCATCAGATACGTGACCAGGGCGACCGGCGCGAGGGACAGCACGGACCAGCCGAGGTCCTTGCGCAGCACCGACAAGTACGGGCGGCGCGCGCCTGAGACGCGGCGGGAGGCGACGTCCCACAGCACGGTCATGACCATGAAGAACGCCAGGACGTAGAGGCCGTTCCACTTGCTCGCGGCCGCCAGTCCCAGCAGTGCGCCGGCCGCGATCCGCCAGGGCCGTACGCCCATCCCCGCGTGCTCGCCGGTGTGTTGATGCGGACCCGCGAAGCCGTCCGCGTCCACCGGCAGGGCTTCCGCGAGACGGGCCCGCGCCCGGTCCCGGTCGACCAGCAGACACCCGAACGCGGCCAGCACGAAGAACATGACCACGAGGTCGAGCAGAGCGATACGGCTCATCACGAAGTGCAGGCCGTCCACCGCCAGCAGCAGCCCGGCCAGACAGCCCAGCGCCGTCGAACGGAACAGCCGACGGCCTATTCGGCACAGCATCAGCACCGACAGCGTGCCGAGCACCGCCGTCATGAAACGCCAGCCGAAGGGGTTCAGGCCGAACATCCACTCGCCGAGGGCGATCACCCACTTGCCCATCGGCGGGTGCGCCACGAAGGTCCCGGTGTCGGACAGCGGGATCACCTGAGGGTCCGCCAGGATCTGCGGGTCGGCGATCTTGCGGTCCGGCCATGTCCCCTCGTAGCCGAGCTTCAGCAACGCCCAGGCGTCCTTGGCGTAGTACGTCTCGTCGAAGGCGACGGACCGCGGCCGGCCCAGGTTCCAGAAGCGGATCGCTCCGGCGAGGACGGCGACGAGGACCGGCCCGACCCAGCCCATCGCCTTCATGACGCGGTAGGTCAGTGCCGGGCTGAGGCCCAGGGCCTCGCCGACGCGTGTGCCGGGCTCCGGGAAGGGCGGGACCAGAAGGTCGCGGGTGTCGGTCCGTGGGCGTCCCGTGTAGCCGAACCGGCGCAGCCGCCTCGCCCAGGGAGGGGAATCCGTCTTCGGGTGGGCGTCGGTATCGGCGCCCACCTGCGCCGCGATGTCACTGGTCACCGGGTCATCGTAGGGAACGGATGTTCAGCTCATGCGTTTTCGGCCACCCTTGTCCGGTCGCGGAACTCCGTGGCCCAGTAGAGGAGGGCCAGGACGGGGAGCGCCGTGCCGAGGAGAGACACCGCCGTCCAGCCGCCGGCGTGGAAGGCGAGCGAGCCGAACTGCGAACCGAGGGCACCGCCGACGAAGAAGAGGGCGATGAAGGCGCTGTTCAGCCGCGCCCGCGCGTTCGCGTCGAGCTGGTAGACGGTGTGCTGACCGAGGATCAGCGTGGTCTGTACGGCCATGTCGAGCAGCACGGCGGCCAGCGCCAGCAGGAGGATGTGCCGCTGGCCGAGCCCGGCGACCGCGAAGGCGACGGCCGCGGCGATCAGCCCGGCTCCGGTCATCGGGCGCACCAGCTTGCGATCGGCCCAACGGCCCGCGAAGGGAGCCACGGCCGCCCCGGCAGCGCCGACCAGGGCGAAGACACCGACCCCGACGGGGGAGTAGTGGAAACGCGGGCCCGTGAGGACGTACGAGACGGTGGTCCAGAACGCGCTGAACGCACCGAACATCGCCGCCTGGTAGAGCCCGCGGCGGAGCAACGCCGGGTGGACGCGCACCAGTCGGACCGTGGAACGCAGCACCTGGGTGTACGGGATCGCCGTCGTGGCGGCCTGCCTGGGCAGGGCGGCGTGCAGGGCCAGTGCGAGCAGTGCCATCAGGACGGCGGAGCCCAGATAGACGACGCGCCAGCCCGTCACGTCGGAGACCAGGCTGCTGAGGGTGCGGGACAGCAGGATGCCGGTGAGCAGACCGCTCATCACCCGGCCCACGATCCGGCCGCGGGTGTGGTCCGGGGCCAGACTCGCGGCGAAGGGCACCAGGATCTGGGCGACGACCGACGTGCCGCCGCTGATCAGGGAGGCGATCAGCAGCATGGGGAAGCTCGTCGCGAGACCGGCGGCGAGGAGGGCGAGCGTGGTGACCGCCAGCAGCACGGTGATCAGGCGGCGCTTCTCCAGCCGGTCGCCGAGCGGGACGAGCAGGAGCATGCCCAGGACGTAGCCGACCTGGGTGAGGGTGATCAGCCCGCCGGCGGCTGTCTCGCCGACATGGAAGACGTCGCGCAGTGAGGACAACAGGGGCTGGGCGTAGTACAGGTTGGCGACCGTCATGCCGGAGGCGGCGGCCAGGAGCACGACCAGCCATCCCGGCACACCGAGTGCGGCCGTGCCGGTGGACCGGCCCGAGGTGTGGTCGTCGCGCGAACTCTGGAGGACGTTCATGGTTGCGTCAGCGTTCGGGGGCGCCTCTGTGCTTCCCTCACCGTGGCGATGGTTCGAGATGTCAGTCATCTCTGAACGAGATGGGCCCGAGCAGCGATGAGCGGCCCGGGTCCCGTCAGGTCATGTGCCGCAGCAGCGCGGCGACCGCCGGGGGTGCCTCGCCGCGGGGCCGGACGACCATGACCTTCCAGTTCGGCGCGTGACGGTCGAAACGGTGGGTCGTCAGGTCGGGGAACCGGTCGGCGATGGAGACGGGCATGACGCACACACCCAGGTCGTTGCGGACGAGTTCGGACGCCGCGACGATGTCGTTGACCTCGAAGGTCGGCTCGCGGTCGACGGAGGCCGCCCGGAACGCCTTGTCCACGGCGAGCCGGATCGCCCAGCCGGGCGTGAAGTCCACGAGCGGCAGCCGGGCGGCGTCGGCGAGCGCGACCTTCCCGTCCGTCACGGGGAACGCCCGCCCCGGAGCGCTCACCAGCACCATCTCCTCGCGGGACAGCAGCCGCGTGACGAGCCCCCGCTGCTGCTGGCGGTCGAGGGCGACCACGGCCAGATCCACCGTGCCCTCGCGCAGCGCCTGGCGGATGTCGACGACGGCCGCCTGCCGCAGCCGCACCACCACGCCCGGATGCTCGGCCCGCAGGGCGGCCAGCGGACGGTGCAGATCGGCCCAGACTCCCTGCATCGTGCCGACCGTGATGCGGCCCCGCAGGTGCCCCTGCACGACGTCGACGGCGGCCCGTGCCTGGTCCGCGGCCCGTAACGCCGCCCGCGCGGCCGGTACGAAGGCCTCACCGGCCGGGGTCAGGGAGACCCGGTGCGTGGTGCGGTCGAACAGCGTTGTGCCCAGCTCGCGTTCCAGCGCGCGCACCGTGCTCGACACGGCGGACTGGACGACGTGCAGCCGCTGCGCCGCCGCGGTGAAGCCGCCCTCCTCGGCCACCGCGATGACGACCTCCATCTGCCGCAGATCCACTGGCTCTCCCGGGGCGTGGTTCAGCTTCTTCAGGCATCTTGATCAGAGATGGGTCTCTTCATCGGGCATCACACCATGAGGACGCCCTCGACGGAGTGGTCAAAGGAAGAACGTCCGCGAACGCACCTCTGTGCCCGCCGTTCGCGATGGCGGGCACAGAGCTGTGCGACAGAGGGTGCGTCCGGGCGCCCGCCCGGGGCGGCGGCCGGTCCTAGTGGGTCACGTCCGTGACCCTCCAGCGCTGGTTGGCGCCGGAGTTGGGCGTCCACAGCGTGACGGCGGCTCCGTCGTTGGTGGCCTGGCCGCCGACCTCCAGCAGCCGTCCGGTGGCGGCGTTGACGAGGGTCCAGGTGCCGTCGCCGGTCGTCGACATGATCCACTGGGTGGCCTTGTCGCGCGGGCCGGAGTCGGCCTCCAGCACCGGGGCGCCGTCACGGACCGCCAGGCGCTTGCCCTCCACCGGGTTGGTGAAGACGTACCGCTGCCGGTTGCCGGTGTCACCGGAGATCTGCCGCAGCTTCCACTCCTGGCCGGCCGCGTCTCCGGCGGAGGTCTTGATGACGAGGCTCGTGCCGTTGTCCGCGACGGTGAGCGCCTTGCCGCTCTGGACGCCGGTCAGCGCGTAGGTGTGGCCCTTGCGCAGCTCGGCGGCGTCCTTCGCGACACCCGAGACGCCCTTCACGACGAAGGAGGTCACCGACTGCGCGGGCACCGTGAAGGTGGCCTTGCGGTCACTGACCTTGACGGCCCTGTGGCGTTCGAGCTTTCCGTCGGCGCTGGTCACGACCGGGGTGACGGTGGCGCTGCGGCTGACCTTGCCGAACTTCGACAGGTCGACGGTGACCGCGCGGGCGTCGGTGGTGCTGTTGACGTGGACGACCGTCGCTCCGTTGCCCTTCTTGGAGACGGCGGCGGCGCTGGAGGTGTCGTCGGTCTTGATCAGCCGGTCACCGGGCTTGATGTAGTGCGTGAAGTTGCGGGCCGTGTCGAACTTCGTGTTCGTGTAGATCGGGCAGGACTTCAGGGTGTCCTTCGAGGTGCAGCTGAACGGCAGCTGGATGCTGCCCCAGTTGCCGCCCTTGGCCGACTCGCCGCCCGGCTTCATGTTGTCGTAGTCCTCGACGGGCTGCCAGAACACCCAGGCCCTGGGCTCCAGTTCACGCAGGTCGTCGACGATGCGCTGGGCGAGACCGAGGCCCGGCCGCATGTCCGTGAAGCTCTGGCCGTCGCCCCAGTCGCCCTCGACCTCGCTCTGCCACAGCGGCTTGTCGGCCGCCTTGGCCAGGTCGCGTACGGTGGTGCGCTGGCCGGTGCCGTAGGTGTGGACGTTCATCTGGTCGACGAGGTCCCGCACTTCCTGCGGGTAGGTGTTCCAGTTCGTCGAGAAGATGGACGGGTTGGTCTCGTCCATCGCGGAGATCTCCGCCTTGGTCTTCGCCTTCTTCAGCGCCGGGTCCAGGGCCTTGATGACCTTCTGCTGGAGCTCGGGGCCGATGTGCGCCCCTTCCTGACGGCCGCCGACCGGCTCGCCGTCGGCGCCCAGCCGGGTGCTCCAGTAGTTGGTGTTGGGCTCGTTGAACGGGTCGATCGTGTCGACCTTGATGCCCTCGGCCTTCTCGAGACGCTTGGTCGCGCCCGCCATGTAGGCGGCGAAGTCGTCGACCGACTCGGTCTTGAGCTGGTCGTCGGTGGCGTTGAACCCGCCCGAGACGTAGCCGCTCTTCGTCATGAACCACGGCGGGGAGTTGCTGAACGTCTCCCAGTGGTCGATGTCGTTCTTGATGCGGTCGACCCACCAGCGCTGGGTGGCGTCGGCGTTCTTGTTCCAGTCCGCCGGGTCGTCGGCGCTCCACCAGTCGGTGTCCTCGCGGGTGGTGCCGGCCGGGGCCTTCCACCAGCCCTCGACGGCACCTCCGGCGCGCAGGTAGTCCTTGACGTCCGGGGCGTTGCCACCGCCGATGTTGTAGCGGGCGATGTTCAGCGCCAGGCCGTCGTCACCGAACAGGAGCTTGGCGAGCTTCTCGCGTATCTCCTTGGGGTAGTCGCCGGTGGCGTTGGCGAACCAGACCAGGCTGGTGCCCCAGCCCTCGAACTTCTCCTGCTCGTACGAGGGGTCGGGCCGCACGGTGACGGCGGCGGTGTCCGCGGCCGTGACCTGTGCGGTGGACGACGGGGCGGAGACCAGGGCGGCCCCGGTGGCCAGGGCGGTGAGGCCGGCGGCTCCGAGGAGCCGTCTGTTGCGGGTGCGGCGTGCCATCTGTGCTCCCAACTGCGGTGGTGGTAGCTGCGGTTGACCTCCCGCCCGTCGGGCAGGAGGGATGGCCCTCGAACGGGTGCGGCGACGTTCGAGGAGTCGGCGGTGTGCGGGTGCGCGGGTCAGTCGGCGGGCTGTCGCACCACGGCGACGTCCCTCGGCCCGAGGACGAGACCGCCCTCGGCGTCGGTGTCTCCGACCAGGACCTCACCCGAGAGGCCGGTCAGCGGCACGCTCTCGTCGGTCCGGTTGACCAGGAACAGGAAGCGGCCGTCGGGCCCGCGGCGCACGGTCTGCTCGACCGACCCCCGTGCGTCGGCGGGCAGTTCGCTCCGGACGCCCGCCGGACCGAGCAGCTCCGGCAGCAGACCGGCCAGCCCGTCGACGCCGAGGCGGGTGGAGACGTACGAGGCCGAGCCCTGTCCCGCCGCACGGCGGGTGACGGCGGGCATGCCCGCGTATGTACCCGAGCGGTAGTGGGCCAGCACTTCCACCGTCGGGTCGGTGACGGTGATCCGGTCGGTCCACAGGGTGCCCGTGGCGGCGCCGTCCAGGTCGACGCTGTCGCCGTCGAGCAGCGGCCCGAACTCCTCGATACGGATGCCGAGGAGGTCGCGCAGCGCTCCCGGGTGGCCGCCGAGCCAGACGTGGTCGTTCTCGTCGACGACACCGGAGAAGTACGTGGTGACCAGGTGGCCGCCGGTCTCGGCGTATCGCGTGAGCTCCTTGGCCAGCGGCGCCGGGATCACATGCAGCACGGGTGCGATCAGCACGTCGTAGCGGTCGAGGTCGGCCGTGGTGGTGACGACATCGGCGCGGACGCCGAGGGCGAGGAGGGCGGAGTACCAGTCCAGCGCCTCCTGGCGGTAGTCGAGCAGGGCGGTCGGGTGGGAGTCCTGCTCGCTCGCCCACCACGAGTCCCAGTCGTAGACGATCCCGACGCGGGAGGGCTCGCGCTCGGTGCCCGCGACCGGGGCAAGGGCCTTGAGGGTCTGGCCAAGGGCGGTGACCGCTCGGAAGACCTCGCTGTCGGCACCGGCGTGCGGCACCATCGCGGAGTGGTACTTCTCGGCGCCGGCCGCGGACTGGCGCCACTGGAAGTAGCACACGGCGTCGGCGCCGTGCGCGACGTGCAGCAGCGAGTCGCGGGCCAGATCGCCGGGACGCTTGGCCACGTTGACGGGCTGCCAGTTGACGGCGCTGGTGGAGTGCTCCATCAGGAACCACGGGCGGCCGCTCGCGATACCGCTGGTGAGGTTCGCGGAGAAGGACAGCTCGTCGCGGTCCTGCGGGCCCGGGTGGACGTAGTGGTCGTTGGAGACGAAGTCGATCTCTCCCGCCCAGTCCGGGTAGTTCATGCCCTTGGTGTTGCCCATCACCATGAAGTTCGTGGTGACCGGCACGTCCGGCGTGATCTCCCGCAGCACGTTCCGCTCCGCGCGCAGGTACTCCTTCAGCGCGTCGGAGGAGAAGCGCTTGAAGTCCAGCTGCTGTGTGGGGTTCGGGTGGGAGGCGGCCAGCCGTGGCGGCAGGATCTGCTCCCAGTCGCTGTAGCGCTGCGACCAGAAGGCCGTGCCCCAGGCGTGGTTGAGGGCGTCGAGCGTGGTGTACCGGTCGCGCAGCCAGTCGCGGAAGGCACGGGCCGCGTCGTCCGAGTAGTCGTAGATGTTGTGGCAGCCCAGCTCGTTGGATATGTGCCAGGCCACCAGCGCGGGATGGTCCGCGTACCGCTCGGCCATCGTCCGCACCAGGCGCAGCGCGTGCTCGCGGAAGACGGGCGAGGTGGGCCGCCAGTGCTGCCGCGCCCCCGGCCACACCGTCTCACCGGAGGCGGTCACCGGAAGGATCTCCGGGTGCGCCGTGGTGAGCCAGGGCGGCGGGGACGCGGTGGCGGTGGCGAGGTCGACCCCGATGCCGCTCTCGTGCAGCAGGCCCATGATCTCGTCGAGCCAGCCGAAGTCCCACTGGTCCCGGGCCGGCTGGATGCGGGCCCAGGAGAAGATCCCCACGGAGACCAGGTTGACGCCGGCCTCACGCATCAGCCGTACGTCCTCCTCCCACACCTCGCGAGGCCACTGCTCGGGGTTGTAGTCGGCGCCGTACGCGAGGCGTGGGGTGGAGTCACCGTCCGGCCCGTTCAGCTGGGACAGGAGGGTGGAGATCATCGTGGTCCTTCCGGTGTGGCACAAGGGGGCGGCATGGGGTCGTGTGTCGGACTAGTCGACGGTGAAGCCCTGTTCCTTGCCGTACTTGATGGAGGCGTCCTGCCAGGACTTCAGGCCGGCGGAGAGCTTGGTGTCGCCGATGTAGGCCTTGCCGACGGTGTCGTTGAAGATCGAGTTGGCGTACTGCTGGAAGGGCAGGTACGACCAGTCGGAGGCGACGTTGGCCGCGGACTCGGCGAAGATCTCGTTGGCCTTCTGGCCGCCGAAGTACGGGAACTCCTTGTTCAGGAACGCGTTGTCCTGGAGCTCCGCGGTGGTCGCCGGGAAGGCGCCCTCCTTGATGCGGGTCGCGACGCCGTCACCGGAGTTCGCGTACTCGACGAAGGCGTAGGCGAGTTCCTTGTTCTTGGCCAGCGCGGGCACGGTCAGCGCGCTGCCGCCGTTCTCGGTGCTCGCCTTGTCGCCCTTGGTCCAGGCCGGCATCGGGGCCGCTCGCCAGTCACCGGAGGCGTTCTTCACGCCGGTTTCGAAGTTGGCCGGCATCCAGGCGCCGCTGGGCAGCGTGGCGATGGTGCCGTCGCCCAGGCCCTTGTACCAGTCGTCGGTCCAGCCGTTGATGGGCGCGACGAGCTTCTCGTCGATGAGCTTCTGCCAGGTGGCGGTGTACTTCTTGGCGCCCGCGTCGTCGAAGTTGATCGACACCTTGGTGCCGTCGACCTTGTAGGGACGCGAACCGGCCTGCCACAGCAGGCTGGTGGTGAGACCGGCGTCGCCGGCGTCGGCGGCGATGAAGACCTTGGGGTCGGCCTCGTGCAGCTTGCGGGCCGCCTCGACGTACTCGTCCCAGGTGGTCGGGACGGCGATCTTGTACTTGTCGAAGACCTTCTTGTTGTAGAACAACGCCATCGGGCCGGAGTCCATCGGCAGGCCGTAGGTCGCCTTGCCCTCGCTCACCGCGTTCCACGGGCCCGGGGTGTACTTGGACTTGAGCTTGTCCGCGCCGAAGGGGGTCAGGTCGCTGAGGCCCTTGGTGAGGGCGTACTGGCTCATCGCGAAGTACTCGACCTGCGCGACGTCGGGGACGCCCTTCTTGGCCGAGATGGCGTTCGACAGGGCCGTGTAGTGCTTGTCGCCGGAGCGCTCGCCGACCAGGTTGATCTTGACCTTGGGGTACTTCTTCTGGAAGTCGGCGGCGACCGACTTCAGCGTGGGCTCCCAGGCCCAGACCGTGACCGAGCCGCCCTTCTTGAGGGCCGCCTGGATGTCGTCGGCGGAGACCGGCTTCTGGCCGGAGCTGTCGTCGTCGGAGCCGCCGCAGGCGGTCGCGCCCAGGGCGAGGACGGAGAGGACGGCGAGGCCGCGCATCAGGCGGCGTGTGGTTCTGCGCATGGAGGTGCTTCCACTTCTTCGTGGGTGGGACAGGGTGAGGGTGAGGAGATGAAGGTGAAAGAGACGGGACCGAGGGGGCCTTGCGGGCGGGGTCACTCCTTGACGCTTCCGGCGGCGAGCCCGGACTGCCAGAACCTCTGCAGCAGCAGGAACGCGGCGATCAAGGGGATGATGGTGAGCAGCGAACCCGTGATCACCAGGTTGAAGATCACGTCACCGCCGATCGTCTGCGCCTGGTTGTTCCAGGCGTCCAGGCCCAGGGTCAGCGGATACCAGTCCGGGTCCTTGAGCATGATCAACGGCAGGAAGTAGTTGTTCCAGGTGGCAACCGTGGTGAACAGCAGAACTGTCACGGTGCCGGGGGCGAGCAGCGGCAGGGCCACCTGGAAGAAGGTGCGGATCTCGCCCGCTCCGTCGATCCGGGCGGCCTCCATCAGTTCGTTGGGGATCGCCTCGGTGGCGAAGACCCACATCAGATACAGGCCGAACGGCGAGACCAGCGAGGGGATGATCACCGCCCACGGGGTGTCGGTGAGCCCCATCTTGCTGAACATCAGGAAGGTGGGCACCGCCAGTGCGGTGCCCGGGACGGCGACGGCACCGATGACCACGGCGAACACGGCGCGCTTGCCGGGGAAGGTGAACTTCGCCAGCGCGTAGCCGCCCAGGATCGCCAGAAGCGTGGCGCCACCGGCACCGAGCACCACGTACAACAGGGTGTTCAGCAGCCAGCGGACGAAGATGCCGTCGTGGTACGAGAACGTCTGGCTGATGTTGTCCCAGAGGGCGAAGTCGTTGCTGAACCACAGCCCGGACGAGTCGGCGAGCCCTTCCTGGGTCTTGGTGGCGCTGATGACCAGCCACACCAGGGGCACCACGGTGTAGAGCAGGACCAGGCCGGTGAGGACGGTCAGCAGCACACTGCGCTTGGGGCGCCCGGGAACATGCCCCTTGCGCGTCCGCAGACGGGGCGCGCCCTTGGAGCCGCCGGAGTTCTGAGCGGGTGCGGGCTGGGAGGTGGTGACGGAGCTGCTCATGTTCACGCTCCCTTGCGCATGCCGCGGAGCTGCACGACATAGGCGATGACCATGGTGATGAGGCCCATGATGATGGCGACCGCCGCGGAGTAGTTGTGCTGCTGGCCGTTGAAGGACAGCGAGTACGTGTAGAAGTTCGGGGTGAAGTCGGTCGTGATGGCGTTGCGCGCCAGTGGCCGCAGGATGGCCGGCTCGTTGAAGAGCTGGAAGCTGCCGATGATCGAGAAGATCGTCGCGATGACCAGGGCACCACGGATCGCGGGGAGCTTGATGGCGCTGATGACGCGGAACTGCCCGGCGCCGTCGATCTCCGCGGCCTCGTAGAGCGAGCTGGGGATGACCCGTAGCGCGGAGTAGAAGATCAGCATGTTGTAGCCGATGAACTCCCAGGTGACGATGTTGCCGATCGACGCCAGGACCAGGTCGGACGAGAGCGGGTCGGGCAGGGTGACATCGAAGGCCGAGTTGATGTCGCCCACCAGTCCGTATTTCGTGCCGTACATGAAGCCCCACATCAGGGTGGCGACCACGGCGGGCACGGCGTACGGCAGGAAGATCACGATGCGGAAGAAGTCCTTGCCGTACAGGCGCCCGCTGTCCAGCGCGAGGGCGATCAGCAGGGCGATGCCGAGCATGATCGGAACCTGTACGGCCAGGAAGAGCGAGACCCGTGCCAGCGAGTCCCAGAACTGCTCGTCCTTGAGGGCCTGTGTGTAGTTGTCCAGGCCGACGAAGGTGGTGCCACCGATCAACTGGTCCCGGAACAGGCTGAGGTAGATCGAGTACACGATCGGGGCCAGGAAGACGAGGGCGAACACGGCCACGAAGGGACCGATGAAACCCCACCCCGTCCAGGAGCGGCGGTCCCGTTTCGCCGGAGGCCGGTCCGGGCGCCGCTTGGCTGCCGCCGGCGGTTGTAGCGTCGTCATGTCGTTCCTCGCTCGTCCCTCTCGCGAACCCGGCGTCGTGCGCCGCTGATGTTTGCGTAAACATCCAGTCCCGAAGCAGGTCGTGGCCTGTTATGTTTACGTAAACATCTGATGGCGGCATGTCTACACTGCCCCGTTGACGGTGGTCAAGGGTCATTTGAGGAAACTGCGGCTCGGACAGCGAGGGAGACGGGTGGACACAGCGGACAACGCCTCGGTGAGCAGGCCGAAGGCGCCGGCACGTACCGGAAAACGGGCTTCCCGTCGGACACAGAGCGCGTCCATGGCGGATGTCGCCCGACTGGCGGGCGTCTCCTCGCAGACCGTCTCGCGCGTCTCGAACGGTTACGCGGGTGTGAACGAGGAGACCCGGCAGCAGGTCCTGGCGGCCATGCAGGAACTGGGATACCGGCCCAACAGCGCCGCCCGGGCGCTCAAGCGCGGCGAGTTCCGCACCATCGGCGTCATCACCTTCGGCCTCTCCACCACGGGCAACGTGCGCACACTGGAGGCGATCGCCACCTCGGCGGCGCACGAGGGGTACGCGGTCACGCTGCTGCCCGTCGCCGTTCCCACGCAGGACGAGGTGCGCGGCGCGTTCTCCCGGCTGGGGGAGCTGGCCGTCGACGCGGTCATCGTCATCCTGGAAGTGCATCTGCTCGACGCGGTGGCCCTCACCCTGCCGCCCCACATCCAGGTCGTCGTGGCCGACTCGGACGCCGGCGACCGCTACACCGTGGTCGACACCGACCAGGCCGGCGGGACCCGCGCCGCGGTGCGGTATCTGCTCGACCTCGGCCACGAGACCGTCTGGCACCTGGCCGGTCCCGAGGAGTCCTTCGCGGCCCAGCGCCGCGCCGACGCCTGGCGTGCCGAACTCACCGAGGCGGGCTGCACGGCGCCGCCGCTGGTGCGCGGCGACTGGTCGGCCGAGTCCGGCTACCGGGCCGGCCTCGAACTCGCCGCGCAGCAGGACTGCACGGCGGTGTTCGCGGCCAACGACCAGATGGCGCTGGGCCTGCTGAGGGCCCTGCACGAGCAGGGCCGGTACGTGCCCGACGACGTCAGCGTCATCGGTTTCGACGACATCCCCGAGGCGGGGTCCTTCCTGCCTCCCCTGACCACCGTCCACCAGGACTTCGCCGAGGTGGGGCGGCGCTGTGTCGAGGGCGTGCTGCGGCAGATGCGGCACGACGCGGCGGAGCACGGGACCACGCTTGTGCCCACGCGGCTCGTGGTGCGGGACAGTACGGCGGCGCCCCGCGGGCGGTGAGGCTCCGCCGGATGTGCTGTGTGCGCCGCGGGGCGTGCTGTGCGTTGTCGGCCGCGGTTGCGTTGAGCGCTCCGCGGGGCGTGCTGTGCGTGTGTGTCGTCTGCGGGTCGGTTGTGGCTGGTCGCGCAGTTCCCCGCGCCCCTTCGGGGTGGCCTGGGGAGCCGTCGGACGGATCAGGCGGCCGTGTTCTCCATGGCCTGCGTGATCGCGTCCCAGAGGCGGGACCTGGCCTCCAGTGCGAGGGCTGCCGTCTCCGCGGCCTCCTTCCAGCGGGTGTCGTCGTCGCCGCAGAGGTCCGCCACCATGGCCATCGCCATGGGCGTGTGCTCCTCGCCGTCCACCTCGATGTGCCGGGCCAGGTAGTCGCAGAAGACCGGGAACCGGTCGGAACCCTCCTTCTTGATCACCTGGTCGAACATGTCCGGGATGAGGTCCTCCCGGGAGAAGGCGAAGGCCGCCGCCCGGCAGTGGAGGGGCCTGTCGAGGATGATCCCGAACGTCGTGGTGACGAACTCGGCCGCGGGGCCGGGTACTTGGGCGGCCCGCAGCGCCGCCGGCACGTCATGGCCCTCCCCGAGCAGCGCGAGGAACGTGTCCAGGCGTGAGGTGTCCGCCCCCGCCTCGACCATGCCGCCCCGGTAGAGCTCGAAGTGGCTGGTGAAACCGCCGTCCAGCTCGTCGCTCTCCTCCACCAGCACGATGTCGTTGATGAGCCGCCGGCTCACCTGCGAGCCGCGCGGCACCCAGGGGACGTCCACACACGTCAGCTCCCGCTGGAGGGACTTCAGCAGCGACATGAAGTCCCACACCGCGAAGACATGGTGCTCCATGAAGGTCGCCATGTCCTCCCGGGTGCTTATCCGCTGGTAAATCGGATGGGCGGTCACTTCTTTTCGGGCCGGTTCGATCTCGGCGCGCGCCCGGTCGATTCCCTCGTGCGTCATGCTCCAGTCATACCTGGACATGGGTCTCCTTCTTGCTGTTTGAGATCCGGCTTATTCGGCTCAACGTTCGGCTCTTCACGTCGCCGGCGAACGGTGCCCCCGAGACCGATGGTGCCGCTTTGTTCGAGAACCCGGCAAGCGGTTTCAGGAATTCGCAAATGTTACCCGAAGTACGGCGTGGCAAAAGCCATCAAGGCGGGCGCAAGGGTGACAAAGCGCTGCTTTCCCGGCTGCACACAAAAACTCCGTTGAGAGTTGAACATCAGGTGTTGCCTTTCCGTATTCAGAGGCGTGACCAGGAATCCCGTTACCGTCACCGTCGCGTATCGAGTGGTGCCGGGCCGTGAGGCCGAGTTCCACTCCTGGGGGTGGGGTGTGCTGCGTGCGACCGCGCAGGAACCGGGCTTTCTCGGCGGTGGCGTACTTGTCGACGGAGAGGCGGAGTGGCATGTGGTCTACCGCTTCACCAGTGAAGGTTCGGCCCTGGCCTGGGACAACTCGGTCGAGCGGGCCGAGTGGCAGGCTCGTGGGGAGATGCTGGCCCGTGAGACGGGCCGACGGACCGTGCAGGGATCGAAGGCCTGGTTCGAGTCCCTGACCGAAACCCCTTCCGCGACCGCGGCGGCACCACGTCCGCCACCGAAGTGGAAGTTATGGTTCGTGAATATGAGCGCGGTCTTCCCGCCCGTACTCATATTCAATTTGTTGGTGCTTCCTTACCTCGGTGACTTCAACCCTCTCATCCGCACCTTGTTCCTCTGCCTGGCCGTGACGGCCATTGTCACGTGGATTCTCATGCCGCGGCTTCAGCGTTTCTTCAAGAAATGGCTGTACCCGCCGCTGCAGGCAATCCGTGGACGGCACAAACGACGGGCTGCACAAGGCTGAGAACGACCAAAGGGGGGTGGGCGGGTGAAGACCCTGCTCATCGACAATTATGACTCGTACACATACAACTTGTTCCAGCTGATTGCCGAGGTCAACGGCCAGGAGCCAGTGGTGATCCTCAATGACGCCTCGGCCGACGATCTTCCGGACCTCCGGGGGTTCGACAACGTCGTGGTGTCCCCGGGACCGGGACACCCCGCTCGGGCACGCGACTTCGGCATCAGCGCCACGGTGCTCGCCGAGTCCTCGATCCCCGTCCTCGGCGTCTGCCTCGGACACCAGGGCATCGCGGCCGGTGAGAGTGCCCGGGTGGTGGCCGCACAGGAGCCCCGGCACGGCCATCTGTCCAGAATCCGGCACACGGGCGAGGGCCTGTTCAGCGGACTTCCGCAGGACTTCACTGCGGTCCGCTACCACTCGCTCGCCGTACGGGAACCGCTGCCGGCGAGCCTCAAGGGCACCGCCTGGGCCGAGGACGGCGTCCTGATGGGGCTGCGGCACCGCACCCGGCCGCTGTGGGGTGTGCAGTTCCACCCCGAGTCGATCCTCACCGAGTACGGCCACCGGCTGTTCCTGAACTTCCGGGGCCTCACGGCGGCGCGCAGTCGAGGGGTCCGCCTGACCAAGTCCCGTACACGGGAGCCCCGTACCGCAGGCGCCGCCAAGGCGTTCGTACCCCGCCCCCGGCGGTCCGCGCCCGTCGGATACCGGCTGCACACCCGCCGGATCGCGACGGCCGTGGACACCGAGACGGCCTTCACCCGGATGTGCGCCGACGCGCCCAGGGCGTTCTGGCTGGACAGTTCACGGGTCGAGGAGGGGCAGTCCCGCTTCTCGTTCTTCGGCGACGGCACCGGTCCGCTGGCCGAGTTCGTACGGTACGACGTCGAGTCCGGTGTCTGTGAGGTCGAGCGCCCCGGGCGGCCCCCGCGCAAGGTGCGGGCCAGCGTCTTCGACTATCTGAAACGGCAGTTGGCGACCCGCCGGGTGGACGCCGGCGAGCTGCCCTTCGACTTCACCGGCGGATACGTCGGCTACTTCGGATACGAGCTCAAGGCCGACTGCGGCTCGCCGAACCGGCACCGGGCCGACACCCCGGACGCCTCCTGGCTCTTCGCCGACCGGCTGATCGCGGTCGACCACCAGGACGGCTTCACCTATGCCGTCTGCCTGGCCGAGAACACCCCGCAGGGCGCGCGGGGCGCCGCCGACTGGCTCGACAGCGCGGTGGCGCAGCTGAGCTTCGTGTCGGCGGCCGGGCCCACCGTGACCCCGCCGGCCGCGTCCGAGCCCGATCTGCACGCCGCCGAACCCTGGCTGGTGCGCGACCGCGAGACCTATCTCGCCGACATCGCGGCGTGCAAGCGCGAGCTGAACGCCGGCACGAGCTACGAGATCTGTCTGACCAACGCCGCCGAATTACCCGCGCCCCCCGACCCGTTGGCCTACTACCGGGTGCTCCGGCGCATCAACCCGGCGCCCTACGCGGCCTTCCTGCAGTTCGGTGACCTGACCGTGGCCGGCGCGTCCCCCGAACGCTTCCTGCGGATCACCCGGGACGGCGTCGCCGAGGCCAAGCCCATCAAGGGCACCGCGCCCCGCGGCGACCGGCCGGAGGAGGACGCCCGGCTGAGGGACTCGCTCGCCGCGGACGCCAAGACCCGCGCCGAGAACCTGATGATCGTCGACCTGCTCCGCAACGACCTGGGCCGGGTCTGCGAGACCGGCACGGTCCGGGTGCCGCGCCTCATGGCCACGGAGACCTACGCCACCGTGCACCAACTGGTCTCCACCGTCGAGGGCCGTCTCCGCGAAGGCACGGAAGCCGTGGACTGCGTACGCGCCTGCTTCCCCGGCGGCTCGATGACCGGAGCGCCGAAGCTGCGCACGATGGAGATCATCGACTCACTGGAGACCGCCGCCCGCGGGGTCTACTCCGGAGCCATCGGCTATCTCGGCTGCAGCGGTGGAGCCGACCTCAACATCGTCATCCGCACTGCCGTCTTCACCGGCGGTCGGATGCACCTGGGAGCCGGCGGCGCCATCGTCCTCGGCTCCGATCCCGAAACGGAGTACGACGAGATGCTGCTGAAGACCGCCGCGCAGTTACGCGCCCTCCGCGAGTCCACGACCGCCGAGCCGGTCTCCCTGCAGGAGCAGATCCGATGACGCCCACGACCTCCGCTCCGAGCACCACCGACACGGCCTATGTCACCGAGACCGAGGCCGGGAACCTGTCCTCCGGGCTGGCCGCACTGGCCGAGGGCCAGGGCTGGACCGACCGGCCCGCCTTCCACCAGGGCCACCGGGCCTGGACCCACGGCGAGGTGCACGACCTCGCCGCCCGCGCGGCGAGCGTGCTCGCCGACCACGGTGTCTGCCCCGGCGACCGGGTGCTGCTCGCGCTGCCCGACTCCCTCGCCTGGGTCACGGCGTTCCTGGCCACCGCCAGGCTCGGCGCGGTCGCGGTCCTCGTCAATCCCGAACTGCCCGCCGCCGACCACGAGTTCATCGCCGAGGACGCCGGAGCCGCCCTGTGTGTGACCGGGCCCGGACTGGAGGAGCGGTTCGCGGGCCGGACCCGGCTGGGCGCCGACCAGCTCGTCGCGCTCACCCGCAGCACACCGCCGACCACCGGCGCCCACCCGGCCGGACCGCGCACCCCGCTCTACATCCAGTACACCTCCGGAACGACCGGCACTCCCAAGGGAGTTGTGCACTGCCACGGCGACCCGGGGACGTACCACGAACTCATCGGCGACCGGCTGCTGCGCATCACCCCCGACGACGTGACCCTCTCGGTGTCGAAGCTCTTCTTCGCGTACGGCTTCGGCAACGCCTTCGTCTTCCCGCTCTTCTCGGGGTCCTCCGCCGTACTGGTCGACCGGCGCCCCTCGCCCGCCGCGGTGGACGAACTCGTCGCCCGCCACCGGGTGACCCTGCTCTACTCCGTCCCCTCGGCGTACGCAGCCCTGGTCGCCGACCGGGCCGACGGACACGCCGCCTGCTTCGCCTCCGTACGCGCGGCGGTGTCGGCCGGAGAGGGCATGCCCGCAGGACTCGGCGAGCGCGTCACCGAACTGCTCGGCGCGCCCGTCCTGGAACAGATCGGCTCGACCGAGGCCGGGCACGCCTTCTGCGCCAACAGCTTCGACGCCAATACCCCGGGCACCGTCGGCCGCCCGGTCCCCGGCTTCGACGTGGAGCTGCGCGACCGCGCGGGACACCCGGTGCCGGACGGCTCGGAGGGCGAACTCTGGGTCAAGGGGCCGACGTTGACGACCGGCTACCTGAACCTGCCCGGGGAGACGGACCGTGTCCTCGTCGACGGCTGGCTCAACACCCGGGACCGCGCGCGACGCGAACCGGACGGCACCTACCGGCACTTGGGCCGCACCGACGACATGGAGCTGGTCGGCGGCATCACCGTCTCCCCGCTGGAGGTCGAGGCCGTGCTGCGCAAGCATCCGGCGGTACGCGAGGTCGCCGTGGCGGCCGTCACCGACGAGCGCGGCGCAACCGCTCTGCGGGCCTACGTCGTCATCGGCGTGTCGCCCTCGACGGCTCCCACCTTCGCGGCGAGCCGGTCCGGTCTGGAGGCCGAACTCATCGGCCTGGCCCGCGAACACCTCGCCGCCTTCAAGGCCCCCCGAACCGTCCACGTCGTGCCGTCACTGCCCCGCACCCCGACCGGCAAGCTCCGCCGCCACCTCGTACGCCAGGGCGCGTGGTGACCGTGGCCGTGATCGCGAACACCTCAGAAAGGAAAGGGCACATGCCACAGCCGCAGTCCCCGCTCTCCGATCGCGGGTTCTACCTCGGCCCGATGTTCCAGCAGGCCGCCGCCCGGCACGGAGCCGTCCCGGTCACCCTGGACCGGCCACTGGACGTCAGCCCCGACCTCGGTCTCGACCTCAGCTACCCGGTGCTGGCCGCCCTGGTCGAGGACCTGTCCGGGCGGTTGTGGGAGTCAGGTGTCCGGCCCTCGGAGCAGGTCGTCGTCCACAAGACGGACAACGTCGACATCGTCCTGCTGACCTGTGCCGTCTCCCGGATCGGCGCAGTCCCCGTCCTCCTCTCACCAGGCCTTGAGGGTCCCGTCGTCGCCCGGCTCCTGAAGCGGCTCCGCGAGCCCTGGCTGGTCACCGACCGGGCGAAACTCACCGGACCGCTCCAGGACATCGACGTCGCCCGGCTCGTCCGGCAGACCCTCAGCGTGGACGACGCGCCCGGAGCGGTCCCGCTGGACAAGTACGCCGGCGCCCCGCCCCACGGGCCCGTCCGGCTGCACCCGCGCGAACCCGCGCTGATCACCCACAGCTCGGGCACGACCGGCACCCCCAAGCTCGCCGTGCACTGCCCGAACACCATGTGGAACCGGCTCGTACCGCAGAAGGCCATGGGCTGGCCCACCCGCGGCGAGACGGCCGCGCTGCACATGTCCTTCGTGCACTCGCGCTTCTACCACCTGCTCGGCGTACTGCTGCACTTCGGCAGCCCACTGCTGTTCATCACCGACCCCGAGCCCGCTGCCGCCGGCCCGCTGCTCGCCCGGCACCGCCCCGGCATCGTCGAAACCCACCCCAACACCTTTGTCCTGTGGGAGGAGTTGGCCGACGCCCCCGGCGCACCGCTGGCCCGCGTCCGCTCGTACGGCAGCACCTTCGACGCGATCCACCCGCGTACCGTGCAGCGGCTGCTCGGCGCGTCGAACCGGCGCTCGCCCTGGCTGATGCAGTTGTACGGGCAGAGCGAGACGGGCCCGGTCGCCTTCCAGTGGTACACGCGCCGCAGCGCGGCCAGGGCGGACGGCCGCCGCGTCGGCATCGGCATCCCCGGCTTCACCCGGGTCCGGATCGCCGACAGCGAGGGACGGCGCACCCAGCCGGGTACAGCGGGCCGTATCGAGGCCCGCACCAGGGGCCGGATTCTCACCTACCTCGGCGCCCAGGACCAGTACGACCGTCAACTGGGCGACGGCTGGTGGCAGATGGGCGACATGGGCTACCGGAACCGGTGGGGCGCGCTCTATCTGATCGACCGTGAGATCGACCAGATCGACTCCGTGCACAGCAACCTGGAGATCGAGGACACCTTGATGTCCCGCCTCGACGAACTGCGGGAGGTCGTCATCGTGCCCGGCGTCGACCGCGAGCCGGTACCGGTGGTGGTCGTCCGGGGCGAACAGCCCCTCGACCTGCAACGCTGGCACGAGGCGACCGCCGACCTCCCCAAGATGACCTACCCGCGGCAGTGGCGCTTCGACGAACTGCCGATGACCTCCACCTGGAAGGTCAAGCGGGTGGAGATCACCCGCATGCTCACCGAGAGCGCGACCGCCACCGCCGAGCATCCCGGTGGCGCCTGACGTGAGCCCTGTCATCGTCGTGGGCGCGGGGCCCGTGGGCATGTCGGCCGCACTCGGCCTGCGCGCCCACGGACTCCCGGTCACCCTCGTGGAAGCGGACCCGCAGGGACGCGAACGGCCGGGCAGCCGCGCCCTGTTCGTCCACAAGGAGACCCTGCAACTGCTCGAAGGGATGCGACCCGGGCTGGCCGCCCACATCACGTCGTACGGACGGACCTGGCAGACCAGACGGACCCTGTACCGGGGCCGCGAGGTGTACGCCAAGTCGTTCCCGCCGCCGTCCTTCCCGCCCCCGTTCACGAGTCTGCGCCAGGTGGACACCGAGCGGTTCCTGCTCGCGGCCTGCGAGTCGGCCGGGGTGGACTTCGCCTGGGGCGCGCGCGTGACGGGGGCCAAGGTCACCGACTCCTCAGTCGCGGTGAGCAGCGAGGACGGGCGCGGCTGGACGGGCACCCATGTCATCGCCGCCGACGGAGCCCGCTCGGCGGTCCGGCGCGAGCTTGACATCCCCATGGAGGGCACCCGTTCGGAGGGCTTCCACGTCGTGGTGGACGTGTCCGACATCCCGGGCGCCGACCTGCCGCTGGAGCGGGTCTTCCACTACGAGCACCCCGGCGTCGGCGGCCGCAGCGTCATGCGCGTGCCGTTCACCGGCGGCTTCCAGGTCGACCTGCAGTGCCGTGACGACGACGCACAGGAGTCCTACGGCACCGAGGAGGCGGTACGGCAGTGGCTGCCCGCGGTCGTGGGGGAGGGGTACGCCGACCGGATCCTGTGGGTGTCGACGTACCACTTCCTCCGCAAGGTCGCGGCGACCTTCACCGACGAGGAGCATCGCGTGCTGCTCGTCGGTGAGGCGGCCCACCTCTTCCCGCCCTTCGGCGCCCGCGGCATGAACAGCGGCATCGCGGACGCGGCGGCGGCAGCGGCTGCCGTGGCCGCCGGCACCACGGAGGCGGTCGCCGAGTTCGCGGCGGCCCGGCGGGCGGCGGCCCTGTTCAACAGCGCGGCGGCCGGCGCCGCTCTTGACCATCTGCGGCCCAGCCGTCGGACCGTACGGGCGAAACAGTGGGCCGCGGCGGCCCTGGCACCCGTACTGCCCTGGTGCGGGGCCTGGTTGGAACACGCACCGTACGGTCCCAGGCACGGATCACCGGCGAGCGCCGGACGGAAGTACTGACCGGAGCACCTTCAAGCACCGGCCGTACTGACGGACGTACTGAGAGGGGAGAGTATCTTGATGACACAACCGGCAACCGCAGAGGGGCTGTTGGCGTGGATGCCCGGCCGTGGCCTGATCGCCGGCCTGGCGGCCGACACACAGCTGCTGGTCGCGGACTCCTGGCTCGTCCGGGACGGACAGGTGCGTGGTCTCGACCGGCACCGGGAGCGGTTCCTGCGGTCCTGCGGCGACTGCGGAGGTCCGTCCCCCGACCAACTCGACGAGTTCTGGCGGGACATGACGGCCGCGCTGCCCCGCACGGGATCGTGGTTTCCGCGCGTCGAACTCGTCGCCGGCTCCCTCCAGTTGCGGCTGCTCCTGCGATACGCGCCGCAGATCGCTCCGGACGTACGCGTGTGGGCGGCCGGCCAGCCGGACCCGAGAACCGTGCCACGACGCAAGGGACCGGACCTGGACGTGCTGGCCCGGGTCCGGCAGCGGGCGAGGGGACAGGGCGCGGAGGAGGCGGTACTGATCGCCCCCTCGGGCCTGGTGCTGGAGGGGGCGACCTCCAGCGTGCTGTGGTGGGAGGACGACACCCTGTGCCTGCCCCCGCAGCAACTGCCGATCCTGGCGGGCGTCACCACCGGCCTCATCCAGGAGCGGGCCGTGCACAGCGGAATCCGGATGGCCCACCGCGAGCGGACCCTGGAGCAGCTCGCCGGGCGGGAGGTGTGGCTGGTGAACGCCCTGCACGGAATCCGGCCGGTGATCGGCTGGGAGGGCCGGCCCATGGAAGCGGGTCAGGACCTCTTCGCCAAGGAATGGCGGGAATGGCTCGACGGCCTGTTGGAGCCCCTGCCCGCCGCCTGATCCGATAAAGAATCCGATAAATAGGGGAAAGGTTCGCGCCGGACCGAAAGTATTCGGCCCGGCGCGATTATCCATATCCGGATTCAGTAAATTTCGGAGATCACTTCTTGGGGATCACGGGGATCACCGGGATCGCTCACGCCTTTTTCTGGGCAGGCTGATAAGCGCCCGGAACCATCCGTGTCGCGATGGCGATGCGGTTGTACGCGTTGATGACGGTGGCCGCCCAGATCAGTGCCGCGAGCTGTGCCTCGTCGAAGACCTCGGCTGCCTCCGCGTAGACCTCGTCCGGGACGTGCCCGTCGTGCACCAGCGTCACCGCCTCGGTCAACGCCAGCGCGGCGCACTCCCGTTCGCTGAAGAAGGGCGTCTCCCGCCAGGCGTTCAGCGCGTACACGCGCTGCTCGCTCTCGCCCTGCGCGCGGGCGTCCTTCGTGTGCATGTCGATGCAGAACGCGCAGCCGTTGATCTGCGAGGCGCGAATCCGGATGAGCTCAAGGAGCTCCGGCTCGACCTTGGCGTCCTGCGCCGCCAAAACGGCCGCGCCGTGCAGCGCGCCCATTGCTCCGGACACATCGGGGGTTATTTTCTTGAGGGCCACGCGGGGTGTGGATTCAATCTTGGGCATGCGTCGACTCTATCCGCCTTATGGACTCCATGAAACGGAAACAGTGCGAATAGTCGTGCGACGATTTACCGGAAGGACGACTATCCTGCGGTCATGACCGGATCCGGGGAACGGCCCCTGCTCTTCCTCGATGTCGACGGCCCGCTCATTCCCTTCGGGGCGGCATCGGGGCAGTACCCGGGCGGGTATCCGACCTATGGGTCGGACGCGGCGGGGTCCGACGAGAATCCGCTCCTGGCCAGGATCAACCCCGCGCACGGACCCCGCTTGACGGCTCTGCCGTGCGAGCTGGTCTGGGCCACCACCTGGATGGACGAGGCGAACGAGACCGTCGCCCCGCGGCTCGGTCTCCCCGAACTGGCCGTCGTGACCTGGCCGGAGCCGGACGACGCGGAGGCCGACGGGCAGGCCGAACAGGACGCGCGGCGCGGACTGCACTGGAAGACCCGCGCCCTGGTCGACCGGGCAGCGGGCCGGGCGTTCGTCTGGGTCGACGACGAGATCACCGACACGGATCGGGCCTGGGTCTCCGCGCACCATCGAGGGCGCGCCCTGCTGTACCGGGTCGACCCCCGCCGGGGCCTGACGGGCGCGGACTTCGACGCCCTCGACGAGTGGCTGGCCGCCGAAGCCGCCGACGGTTCCTGACTCCTGGAGCACTCGACGGGCCTCCCGCCTCCATACGACGCTCCGTATGACGGCGTGATCAAAGCATCGTTTAATGGGGAAAATCGTGATCATTCACTGCGGGAGCAGCCCATGTCGCCAACGCGGTCCCGTACGGGGGACGGGCAGGGTGCACCCGGGCGGCTGCGCAGGCTGGGGGAGTGGTGTGCCCGGCACTTCGTGATCGTCATCGTGGCCTGGCTGGTCGTGCTGGCCGCCCTGCAGGTGCTGGACCGCTCGTTCGGCGGAGACTACTCGGACGACTTCCAGCTCCCCGGTGTCCAGTCGGAGAAGGGCCTGGACGTACTGAAGAAGCACGACCCGGCGGCGGGCGGCTACAGCAGCCAGATCGTGCTGCGCGACGACAAGCAGTCGCTGACGTCGGTGAGCTCGCAGATGGGCCAGACGATCACCGACCTGCAGAAACTTCCCCACGTACTCTCGGCGCAGAACCCGTTGACGGCCCCGTCCCAGCAGTCGTCGCAGTCCTCGGGCCAGTCCCAGCCGCCGAACGTGGGCCCGCTGTCCAGCGACGGGAAGACCGGCTACATCACCATCCGCTTCGACGTACAGCCGTCGACACTCGGCGACTCGTACCTCGACGGAGTGGACAGCTCGGTGCAGTCCCTGAGGTCGGCGGGCGTGGAAGTCGAGTACGGCGGCCCCCTCGGTGAACTCGCCAGGCCCGCCCCCGACGACCGGATCAGCGAACTGATCGGATTCGCGGTGGCGATCGTCGTCCTGCTCGTCGGTTTCGGCAGTGTGCTCGCGGCGGGCATCCCCCTGCTGACCGCCCTGATCAGCGCCGTGGGAGGGCTGGCCTGCCTGGGGCTGCTGGCCGCGGCCTTCACCTTCGCCACGGTGTCCCCGACGCTGGCCACCATGATCGGCCTGGGTGTGGGCATCGACTACGCGCTGTTCCTCATCACCCGCCACCGGCAGAACCTCATGAACGGCGACGGCCCGGTTCGCGCGGCGGGCCGGGCCACCGCCACCAGTGGCCGGGCCGTACTCGTCTCCGGCTGCACGGTGATCGTCGCCCTGGCCGGTCTCTCGGTCTCCGGAGTCAGTTTCATCGGCCTGCTGGGTCTGGCCGCGGCCGTGACGGTCGTCTCGGCTGTCATCGGCGCGCTGACCCTCGTCCCCGCTCTGCTCGGGCTCATCGGCCATCGCATCGACCGTTACCGGGTGCGCCGCCCCGTCGCGGAGACGAACGCCGCCCCGGGCGAGCCCGTCGAGGGCACCTGGCACCGCTACGCCCAGCGTGTGCAGCGACGCCCCTGGTGGTTCCTGGTCGGAGGAGTCGTCACGGTCCTAGTCCTGGCGATCCCGGTGCTCTCGATCCAGCTCGGCCACATCGGCGACGGCGCCGACCCCAAGTCGTTCACCGACCGACGGGCCTACGACCTCATGTCGGACGCCTTCGGGCCGGGCTCCAACGGCCCGTTGACCGTCGTCATCGACCAGACCTCCGTACCGTCCGACCAGCGTTCGTCACTGGCGACACAGGCGCAGAAGTCCCTCACCGATGTGCAGGGCGCGGCCACGAGCACACAGCTCACGCCCACCCAGGACGGTGACGTGCTGGTGGGCACGGTCTACTCCAAGGAGGCTCCGCAGAGCGCGGACACCACCGACCTGACGAACCGCCTGGTCGACGAGACCCTGCCCCAGGCCGTGTCGGGCACCGACGCCAAGGGCTATGTCACGGGCACCACGGCCGCCCAGGTCGACTTCCGGGACATCGTCGCGGAGCGCCTCCCGCTGATCATCGCGGTGGTGGTCGCCCTCGCCTTCCTCATCATCCTGATGGTCTTTCGCGGACTGCTGGTCGCCCTCAAGGCTGCCGTCCTCAACGTCCTGTCCATCGCCGCCTCGTACGGCGTGGTCGTCGCCGTCTTCCAATGGGGCTGGGGCGGACCTGCGTTGGGCGTGTCGGGCAAGGTGCCCATCGAGAGCTACGTACCCATGATGATGTTCGCCATCATCTTCGGCCTCAGCATGGACTACGAGATCTTCCTGCTGTCGCGCGTCCACGAGGCCTGGTCGCGCACCGGGGACGCGAAGGCCAGCGTGGCCCACGCCCTGGAGATCACCGCGCGTGTCATCACCTGCGCCGCCCTGATCATGGTGAGCGTCTTCGCCGCGTTCATCGTGAGCGACAACATCGTCGTCAAGATGCTCGGGCTCGGCCTGGCCGTGAGCGTGCTGATCGACGCAACTGTCGTACGCCTGCTCCTCGTTCCGGCCGTCATGACCCTGCTCGGGCGGCACGCCTGGTGGACGCCGGGCTGGCTGGACCGGATCATGCCGCACGTGGATCCGGAAGGGGACCACGACTGAACGACGACCACGGCTGAACGGGCGGGGCGCCGTCGCGATCCGTACGGGAGGTGCGGGCCCCCGCCTGCGCAGGGGCCCGCGGTCGGTCAACAGGCCGAGTTGGTCTGGGTGAGCAGGCCGAGCCGCCACGGCAGACTGTTGTAGTCGCCGCCCGCGCCCGGGTCCTTGCCCTGGTAAAGGTACTGAAGCCGACAGGAGTTGACGGCCAGGGTCTGGTCGTTCCCGGCACGGACGAGTTCACCGTGGCTGATGTCCCTGGTCCAAGTCCCAGAGGGGAAGCCGACGTTGTTGGCCCGGGCGAACGGGTTGCTCTCGGACGCGGCCAGCGGAGACCACGAACCGGCGAGGCTGCCGGCGGTCCAGGACCGGAAGTAGCGCCGCCCGTCCGACCCGATCGCCTCCACGAGCAACAGGTACTGGTTGGTGTCCTGCACCTTGTAGACGTTGCTCGCTTCGAACAGGGCGTACTTGTTGGAGTCCTGGGCCGCGATGACGGTGTTGGTGAATCCGTTCGGGAACTGGCCCAGGGTCGTCTGCGAGCGGTAGAGATGCCCGTTGTCGTCGGAGGAGAACAGGTAGCAGTTGGCGCTGTCGCAGATCACCCACATGTCCACCCAGTAGCCGCTGCCGATGTTCTGGCGGATGATGTCCGGCATCGACGAGTAGAAGTGGCGCGGCGCGCTCCAGCCGTTCGGATTGCTGATGTCGGTGTTCGTGGAGTACGACGCGTTGCCGGTCTGGTAGACGAGGTACCACGTGCGCTGCGGAGCGAAGTAGAACACCTGCGGCGCGGCCCGGTACCCGGTGCCTATGGCGCTGCGGTCCAGATAGTGGTGCGTGGCCGAGGAGGCCTGGGACCAGTCGGTGAAGTTCAGGTACACGAGGTTGTAGCCGGACGCGCTCGCGACGCTGGCGAACACGTGCCACCTGCCGTTGTGGTAGACGACCGACGGGTCCTTGAGCCCGGCGATGTTGTGGGTCGAGTCCGGCTTCGGGGACATCAGCACGCCGCTGGAGCTCCAGCTGTAGCTGCCGGGCAACGCTGCGGCATCGGACACGGTCCGCGTGGCGGCGGTGCCGCCCAGCGCGGTCAGCGCCGACTGGAAGGCGGGCTTCTTGTTGCCGCTCCGGTCGAACAGCAGCGGGTTCTCCCCGGCCCGCCAGGAGTCGCTGTCCCGGATGCCCCAGACCGTGATGCCCGTACAGCGTGACACGCTCATGCAGGCCCTCACCGTGTTCGCGTACGCGGTCGTCGGGGCCTGCGCGATGTCCAGTTCGGTGATCTGTACGTCCACGCCGAGCGCGGCGAAGTTCGCCAGCGTGGTCTGGAAGTCGGACGGCGGCCCGCCGGTACCGAAGTGGGCCTGGAAACCGACGCAGTCGATGGGTACGCCGCGTGCCTTGAAGTCGCGCACCATGCGGTAGACACCCTGGGTCTTCGCGGCGCTCCAGTTCTCGATGTTGTAGTCGTTGTAGCAGAGCTTGGCCGCCGGGTCGGCCGACCGCGCGGTGCGGAAGGCCTGCTCGATGAAGCCGTCGCCCAGCAGGTTCTGGAACACCGAGGGCCGGTGCTGGCCGCCGGTGCCGTCGGCGAACGCCTCGTTCACCACGTCCCAGGAGTGGATCCTGCCCTTGTAATGGTTCATCACCGTGGTGATGTGGTTGTTCATCACGCCGCGCAGTGTGTTCGCGTCCGTGATGCCGCTGACCCAGCCGGGCAGTTGGGAGTGCCAGACGAGTGTGTGGCCGCGTACGCGCTGTCCGCGTGCGGTGGCGCGGTTGACGATCTGGTCGGCGGGGCCGAACGTGAACGAGCCGCGGGTCCGCTCGGTGGCGTCCCACTTCATCTCGTTCTCGGGCGTGACCGAGTTGAACTCACGGTCGAGGATCGTCGAGTACGTCCCGTCGCCGAGCTTTCCGGCGGCCACCGCGGTCCCGAAGTACCGCCCCGTCTGGGCTGCTTGGGTGCCCAGGGTGGAGGCCTTGACCTCGGGGGAGTCGGGCGATTCGGGCGGCGCGGCGGTCGCGGTACCGGGTACCACCATGACGGCGGCGGCCAGCAGTCCCAATGCCGAGGCTCGGCGCCGGCTGAGCCGGTTGAGAAGGTTCACGGTTCTCCTCAGTACGGTCGTCGGATGCGGATGCGGATGCGGATGCGGATGCGGGTGGCGGGTGGGCGCCCGTCAGGGCGCGGACAGCTCGAAGCGCTCGACGCGGACCGAACCGCCGAGCGCCTGAGTGGCGTAGTCGAAGAGGGCGAATCGGTAGCCCATGAAGAACTGCCAGCTGTTGCCCATGGTGAAAACGGGCCCCAGGCGGACGAAGTTGGTGCCGTCGGTGCTGTAGGAGAAGGTCCCGGGCCGGGCTGCTCCGGGGCGGATGTCGGCGTTCGCGCGCAGCCAGACGCGGCCCCCGGAGACGTTGGCGCTCGCCATCTCCGTACCGGTGCCGGTGGTGTTCCAACTGCTGTCCATCGTCAGCCCGTTGACCATGACGACTCTCGTCGCACCGCCGTCCCGCCTGACGCCGATCCACGCCGACGAGTCACGCAGCAGCGCGAGCCCCGCCCGGTCGCCGTCGCGCATCGTTGAGTGGTCGAGCTGGATCGTGGCGGTGGACGTTGGGCCCTGGATGCGGTGGGTGAGTGTGTTCCGGGCCCAGTACAGATCGTCGGTGACCGTCGCGGTCCTGAGGGTCAGGCCGTTGCCGACGGTCCATCGGCTGTTGTCCGGGTTGTGGTTCCATTCCCACTTCGGCTTGAGGGCCGTTCCGTCGAACGTGTCGACGCCGGTCATCGGGGTGACCTGCCGGGGCGGGGCCGGGACGACGGGGCTGGGATACGACGCACCCCAGGCTCCGTCGACCAACTGCACGACGGGCCAGCCGTCCGAGGTCCACGTGACCGGCGCCAGGACGGGGATCCGGCCGCCGGGGTACGCGTCCACGAACGCCAGGTAGTACCAGGCCCCGCCCGGTGTCTGGACGAGACCGCCCTGGTGCGGGACCCCGCCGCCGGCGACCGGTCCGCGCAGGTCGAGGAGCACCTGCCGCATCGTGTAGGGCCCGAAGGGACCGCTCGTCGACTTGAGGATGTACTGGCCGTTGGCCGGGCGGGTCAGGAAGATGTAGTGGTTCCCGTTGATCCTGTAGAAGCGTGAGCCCTCCAGGGTGCCGACACTCGACGGCGTGCTGAACACCTGCTGTGCGCGGACCTGGGTGCGTCCGTCCGCGGAGAGCTGGGCCACGCTGATGGTGGTGTTGCCGTACGCCACGTACAGCGTGTCGTCGGTGTCCACGAGCAGCCCCGCGTCGTAGTACGCGGTACCGATGGTGGTGAGTCTGTTCCAGGGGCCCTCGACGGCGGTCGCGGTGTAGATGTACGTCCTGGCGAAGTCGATCTGGCCGAGCCAGTAGAACGTCCGGTTGCTCGGGCGGTAGGCGAGTGACGACGCCCAGATGCCCCTGACATAGCCGTGGGCGCCGTTCAGGTCGTACTTGGACCCGAAGTCCAGCACCGGCACCGAGTGGCCGGCGAACTCCCAGTTGACCAGGTCGTACGAGCGGAGGATGGGCGCCCCCGGTGAGTAGTGCATCGTCGAGGCCGAGTAGTAGTAGGCGTTGCCGACGCGGATGATGTCGATGTCCGCGAAGTCCTGCCAGAGCACGGGGTTGGTGTACGACGCGGCGGCCGAGGAGTTCCGTGCCGAGGTGTGAGCCGCCGCCTGCGCGGCAGCGGTGCCGGGCAGAGCGGCTCCTACGACCAGGCCGCTCGCCGCGCTCAGTGCCTTCCGGCGACTGTGGGGTTGTTCGAGCCATGACATGTCGAACGCTCTCCTTGTGCGGGGGACGAGGAGGTGCGGCGGATCAGCAGGTGCTGTTCGTCTGGGTCAACAGGCCGAGACGATAGGGGAGTTGGGAGTAGTCGCCGCCGGCCGACGGGTTGAGGCCCTGGTAGAGGAACTGCAGACGACAGGGGTTGATCGTCATGGTCTGGTCGTTGCCGGCGCGGACGAGTTCGCCGTGGCTGATGTCCTTGGTCCAGGCGCCGGAGGGGAACGTCACGTTGGTGGCACGGGCGAACGGGTTGGCCTCGGTGGCCGCCAGCGGCTGCCACTGGCCGGTGAGTCCCTGGGCCGTGAAGGAGCGGTAGTACCGCCTGCCGTCGCCGGCGAAGGCCTCCCACAGCAGCAGATGGGTGTTCGTGCCCTGTACGCGGTAGACGGCGCCGCCCTCGAACAGGGCGAACTTGGAGTCCTGGAGCACGAGTTGGGTGTTGCGGAAGCCGCCCGGGAACTCGCCCACGCTGGTCTCGGAGCGGTACACATGGCCGTTGTCGTCCGCGGAGAACAGGTAGCACATGGCGCTGTCGCAGATGGTCCAGTAGTCGAGCGTGCCCGACGGGGCGGCGTTCTGGAACGTCCTGGGCGCCGACCAGCTCTGCGGGTTGCCCGGGTTCGTGCTCGTGGAGTACGAGGGCGGGCCGGTCTGGTAGACGAGGTACCACAGGTTCTTCGGCGCGAAGTAGAAGACCTGTGGGGCGGCCCGGTAACCGGTGCCGATGTTGGGGTTGGTGTCCAGGTACGTGAGCGGGGCCGCCGAAGCCCCCGACCAGTCGGTGAAGCTCGTGTAGGCCAGGCTCCAGGAACCGGCCGTGTTCGCCGTCGTCATGAAGACGTGCCACTTGCCGTTCGCCTGGACCACCGTCGGGTCCTTGACGGAGACGACGGGGTGACTCGCGTCGGGCTTCGGGGAGATCAACTGGCCGCTGGACGACCACGTGAAGCTGCTCGGAAGTTGCGCCGCGACCACCGATTCCTTCGGAGGCGGAGCGGAGTACGACCGCGTGGGAACGGCGAGCAGCGACATCGCCAGGCCCAACAGGAAGACCATGGCCGCGCGACGGGCGTGGTGGATGTGGTGATGGCGCGGGCGTAAGCCGTGTACGAGTGCGGGCATGCGGGCTCCCAAGGGAGGTCGGGGCTCGCCGCACGAACGCCAGGTGCGCTCTTCGTCCGGAACAGTGGCGTGTGGGGAGAGCCTTGCCGGTACGGGTGATGCGGTGATGCGGGTGCTGTCGTGCCCGGTTCGTGCGGCGGGCGCATGAACCGCTGCGGCCAAGTCTTTGTTCGTGCAGTCGAACATCGACCGGCCAGTTGGACGTCTTGGATGATAGGAGCCTCACCAGGAGCGTCAATACCTCTCGCATCATTCGGCTTCCGGGCCGCATCTTTCGGTGTGGTCTCGCGGGGCCCCCGGAGCTCCCTCCCGCCTCGGGATCCACCTTCGTGTCACGCCCTTCCCGGCCTGGGAACGCGAGTCGTGATCAAGTCGGAACATGGTGAACTCGTGAAGGATTGACGAGAGTTGTGAAAGGTGACAAGAATTCGGATCACTCCACTCCGCTGCGTCTCAAGCGAGTGAAGTGGCGCGAGTGACTCGGTCGCGCACGCCTTCGTTGCGTCCTCCCGCGTCGGTCACATGCGCTCAGCCACCTCCCACACATTTCGATCCACAGAGGCCCATTTTGTCGCGTTCGCAACAACCCAGAATTCCGGCTGCCCTCGCAGCGTCCGCTTTCCTCGCAGTCGCCGCCGTGCCCGTGTTCGGGGCGGGCGTCGCAAACGCCACGCCCGGCGGGACGTGCCAGTCGGCCACCGTCCAGTACCGTCTCGTCGGCGCCGACGGAGGTGTCGTGGGCGAGGACTGGACCTCGCAGGGCGGATTCCGTTCTTGGGACACCATCCCCGGGCCCGTCGAGGTCCGGCTGGCCCCCGGGCAGAAGGTCGCGGACGGCTGCAAGTACCCCGTCTCCCTCGCCGAATACACCACCGAGGGGCCGAACTGGGCCACTTCCGGTCGCCAGACCATGGTGGACAAGGCCACCGTCTACCTCACCGCCGATGACGTGGCCGGTGACGACGACGCGAAGCGGACCTGGCAGAAGCTGGCCGTGAAGGTGCCCGACTGCTACGGCCAGATCGACCTGTACGGCGACGACGTCGCGTACGACGGCAAGACGGGCGAGGGGCACGGCCCCGCTCCCTACCAGCCCGACGGCGTCAACACTCCGTACCACCTCATAGCGGCGTGGAACGGAGGCGAGAAGGAGTGCGCCGACAGCCCGCCGGACTCGCCCAGCCCGACCCCGACCCCTTCGGAGCCGACCCCGTCGACTCCCGCGGGCAGCACTCCGCCCGCGGAGGAGACGACTCCGCCGCCCACCCCCAAGCCCTCGGCGACGCCTCCCACGACGCCGGACGTGCCGCCGCTGTCGTCGAAGCCGCCCACCACCCCGGAGCCGTCGTCCAGTGACAGCACGCCGCCGCTGGCGGAGACGGGCGCCGGCGCGCCGGTCGGCCTGATCGCCGGTGGCGCCGCCGTGGTGATCGCCCTGGGCGCCGGTGTGGTGTTCGCGGCCCGCTCGCGTCGCTCATGACGGACGTGCACGGGATCGTCCTCGTGCCGTAGCGCACACCTAAGGCTCCGTCTCCCGGTTGGCACCATCCGTGCCGGCCGGGAGGCGGAGCTGTTGCCCCGAGGGGCCACGTCACGTTCAGGGGGCGATGCCCACGCCGTTGATCCGGCTCCAGGACTTCTCCTGGGCGGCGGTCATGGCAGGCCAACGCAGCCCGTCCGGGCGGGGGTTGACCCGTGTGGCGTACGAACGGGGGTAGAAACCCGGGTCGTAGAAACAGCCCGTGCCGTACTTCTTGTCGAACGCACCGCAGGATGCCGCGAGCGACTTCGGCGTCGGCTTCTTTCCGGTGCGTACCCAAGTGCTGAGAGCGAAGATGGAGTTGGCGTACTCGGAATTGCTCAGCCCACTGTGTTCGCTTTCCCGGGTGAAGGTCTGCACGAGCTTCTTGTCCCGGTGCGAGCCCCGAAGGCTGTCGCGGTAGGCCGCCTCGTGCTCGATGAACGCCGTCGGATCGTCGATGGCGTGGAGCGTGAGGACGGGAATCGAGACCTTGCCCGTGAGGTCACTGTCGTACGACAGATCGCGAACGGCGGTCGGTTCCGCGGAGAACCGTTCGACGCCCGCGTTGAGAGCCTTGTCGTCATGGGACCCGGAATAGCGAACGCCCTTGTTGCTGAACGGATTTCGCCCGCCGAGCCGGGTGTGCACGATGTCGCGGAAGGTGAACGTCGCGAACCGCAGATGCGATTCCAGGGTGCGCTCCGGAATACCCGTGACCGCGAGGATGTCGTCCAGATTGCGCTGCTGCAGAGCGGTCCGCTCCCCTGCGGGGGAGTCGAATCCCGTGCATTCCTGCAAGCGAGCCCGCAGCCCCGCGCTCGTCATGGTCGAGGTCGCGCGCAGCCCCTCCCACAGCGGGTACTGCGGCTCGGTGGGACGAGGGTGGTTCTGGCAGTAGTACTGGTAGACCACCCGCAGGTCCACGCGGTAGTCGTAGCCGCGCGAGCCGCCGCCGAGCACGCCGTTGGTGAGCAGGGTGCCGTCGTACGGGCCGTGCTTCTTCGCGCCGTACGTCTCCACGACCTTCGCGGCGACGTTGCCGCCCCAGGACTGGCCGTGCACATAGGTCCGCCTCGGCTTGTCGAACTCCTCGACGAACAGGCGGCGCAGATTCTCGGTGTCGGCGGCGGCCATCCGCGTTCCGTAGCCGCCGCGGCGATACGACGAGCCGGCCCACGCGTAGCCTTCGTCGACCATCACCGACCAGCGTTCCAGATCGCCGATGCTGCGGTCCGGGTCGGAGTCCGCGCCGAGGTCGGGGCCTCCGTGCGCGTGCATCACGAGCGAGCCGTTCCATTCCTTCGGGACGGCGATCGCGTAATAGGCGCCGTTGGAATCCTGCCCGGTGTAACAAGTGGCCTTTCCGGTCAGGGTGGTTGGGCACTCCACGGAAGCAGGTCCGCCCGCAGCTTCAGAGGCGGAGGAGGCAGACGTCGGTCCGGCGAGTGTGCCGACGAGAATTCCCGCGACGCCCGCGGCGATCGCGGCACGGCGGCGTCGAAGTCCTTTGGTCCCGTTGTGGATTTCACGGATCCCCGACGTTCCGAGTCTCGGCCGGTCCATGGGCGTGCTCCTTCTCCTCATCGGCGCACCGTTGCGCGGCGGGGCCGATGCTAAGGAGAGGCCGGGTGAAAACCCATGGCTTGATCATTGCGTTCATAGTGTTCATCCGGCGGTGACCGCAGGCCCGCCGGGCAGCGGCGGGTATTCCTGCGGTCGGGACCGCCGATTCAGTTCACGAGAGCCAGTCCGTGTAGCGGGTGGGCGCGATGTGGGCGTCCTTCGGGGCGATGAGGACGGCACCGCGGACGGCCGCGAACATGCCCGCGCTGTCGTCGGTCGTGACCGTGCGGCCGTCCGGGTGGGCGTCCAGCGTGATCCTGCCGAGCTCGTCGAGCCGGTAGACGTCGGGGCCCGCGACATTGCGGATGCCCCGCAACGGGGTGCCCGCGGCGACCTCGGCGACCGTGGCGGCGACGTCCTTGGCCGCGATCGGCTGGATCGGTGTGCTGGGCAGCCGGACGGTGTCGCCGTCGGTGGTCCAGGACAGGACCGCGTCGACGAACTCCATGAACTGGGTGGCCCGGACGATCGAGTGGGGGACCGGCCCGGCCTTCAGCACGTCCTCCTGGAGGACCTTGGCCCGGTAGTAGTCCAGCTCGGGCACCTGGTCCACGCCGACGATCGAGAGGATGACGAAGTGCTGGGCGTCGCTCTTCTGGGCGGCCGCGAGCAGGTTGTCCATCGAGGTCTGGAAGAACGCCGGGGAGGCTTCGTCGAAGGTCGGGGAGTTCGTCAGGTTGATGACGGTCTCGGCGCCCTCCATGGCCTGTTCCAGGCCCTTGCCCGTGATGACATCGATTCCGGTGGACTGGGAGTGGGGCACCGCGTCGTGCCCGGCGTCGTTCAGTTTCGTGACGACCTGCGAACCGATCAGTCCGGTACCGCCGATCACTGCGAACTTCATGACACGGCCTTTCGGTCGGGGGCTGTCGCTCGACATGCCAATCGCTCCCGATTCGGGAGGGACCGTACAAACGGTAGAGGAAGGTTCCAGCAGCCGCTCGGCATCCGGTGAGTGCCGACAGCCGGCCATGGCGGGTCAGCGCAGATGCTTCTCGAAGAAGTCCATCGTCGTCTCCATCGAGGCAGGCCACTGCGGGGCGAACGTGTGGTGCTCGCCCTTGTACTTCACCAGTTCGACGTCCTTGCCCGCCTTCTCGAACGCGGCGGTGGTCCGCTCCGACCAGACGATGGGGCAGCTCTCGTCGGCGGTGCCGTGGTGGATGAGCAGCGGTTCGGTCACCCGGTCGACGTAGGTGATCGGGGAGGCTTCCTTCCAGAACTTCGGGTTCTCCTCAGGGGTGCCGTGCGTCTTGTCGATCTGGGCGACGACCGGGTCGCCGTCGCCGCGCTGGAAGTGGTCGATGTTCTCGTCCGGACGAGAGCTCACGGGGGCGAACACCACGGCGGCGTCGACCAGACCCGGCGCGACGACCAGCGTGTTGTACACGACGCCACCGCCCATCGACCGCCCCAGCAGACCGATCCGCTCACCGTCGATCTCCGGACGCCCCGACGAGCGCAGTGCCATGACGGCGCCGATCGTGTCCTCGGTGTAGCCGAGGCGCAGGTTGACGTCATTGTCCGGGTCGTCGTCGGAACCCGCGTGGTTGCGGTAGTCGGTGTGCAGGACCACATAGCCGTTGCGGGCCAGCAGCTCCTGCTCCCGGGCCAGTCCGCGGCCGCTGGTGTAGACGGCCGGGTCGATGTACCCGTGCGCCAGTACCAGCGCGGGGAACGGCCCCTTGCCCCTGGGAATGTTCATGATCCCCGAGATCGTCAGCCCGTTGGCCTCGTACGTGACCGCGTACTGGGTGTACGCGTCGGTCCGCACGCGTACGTTCCCGAGCTTGAGGTCGGAGCCCCGGTGCTCGCGCTGGATCAGCCCCGGGATCGACACGGGGTTGGCCGGAGTCGGGGTGGGCGTCGCGCTGGGTGTCCTGGCGGAAGCGCGGGCCGAGGTCGGCGGACTCGTGGGCCCGGTGTCGCCGTCGCCGTCCCCGGTGCAGCCGACAGCGGCCACCAGCACCAGCCCCGCGGCACCACAGGCCATGCTCCGAAACCGCATACGGCCAGTATCCCCCCGATCGGCCGCTACGAGCGGTGCCGTACGGGTTCTCGACGGGAGCGGACCGAGTCCGAGCAGGGCACGGCGGGACCGCCGCCGGGTAGGGCACGACCCCGCGGCCGTCCATCAGCCCGGGACGGCGGCCGCTCCGCTGGTAGTGGCCTGGCCCCCCGTGCCGGAGAAGATGACCCCGGGTTCGGAGGGAGCCTGGTTCAGTACCCACAGGCCGATCAGGGTGGCGAGCGTGAAGACGACCGCGATCAGGACCGCTAGCACGAGCCGACGACGCCGCTCGCGCCGCAGCCAGTCGCCGCGGGCCGTGCGGTAGGCGTCGGGGGCCGGGTGCACCCCGCCGGCCAGCGCCTCCAGGGCCTCGCGCAGCTCTTGTTCCGTCCGGTCCGGCTCGTGTTCCATGCGGTCCGGAGAGGTGTCGTTCATCGCCGGGCCTCCATCGCCTGGGTCAGGGCGGCGATGCCGCGTGCGGTGTGTGTCTTGACCGATCCGCAGGAGATTCCCATCGCGGCGGCTATCTCGCTCTCCTTCAGGCCGAGCCAGTGGCGCAGCACGAGCGCTTCGCGCTGCCGCGCGGGCAGTTGCTGCAGCGCGTCGATCAGTACGCGCTGGTCGTCGTGGAGCAGTGCGGTGCTCTCGGCGGAGGCCACGACATCGCTCGGCGGGTTCTCGACGTGCTTGCGCGCGACCTGGAGGTGGCGTATTCGCATCCGGGTCAGATTGCACACCGTGGACCGCAGATAGGCCTCCGCTGCCTCGGAGTCCCGCAGTCGGCGCCACTTTCGGTAGATCTGGTAGTACGCCTCGGCCACGACGTTCTCCGGATCGTCGGCGCCGAGCAGCACGGCCAGGCGCAGCATCGAGGAATAGTGCACCTCGAAGAGCCGGGCCAGTGCGGCTTCCCGTTCCAGGTCGACGGGATCGCCGACCGCGGGGGACAGGGGTGTCGTCTCCTCGGGCGCCCCTTCGCGTACGCCGTCGGGGCGGGACTCCTGGTCGAGGCCGGTCCGGTCCGCGCCCGGCGGCCGGGCCGTCGCCGCGCGCGGAACGCGTGGCTCGGGGACGGCGGCCGGAACGGCCTGCGCCACCGTCGAGCGGGTGTGCTGTCTGCGTCTCACGGGTTGGTGGCTCCCGTCTCGGGGCGGTGCCTGACGGTCAGGCGTGGCGGTAGGTCGGTGACATCGGCGCCGCGTGGGACGCCGAGACGTTCGAGGGCCGCGGTGCCGACCAGGGCGACGGCCAGATTGAGGACCAGGGCCGCGAGCCCGGCGTAGATCTCCAGCGGCCGGTCGGCGGAACCGAAGGCCACGATGGACGAGAATCCCTCGCGGACCACCAGGAACGTGCCGGCCGTCATGCCCACGGCCCACCCGGCGATCAGCGCCCGCGGGTGCATCCGACCGGTGAACAGCCCGACGGCCACGGCGGGGAAGATCTGCAGAATCCATACGCCGCCGAGCAGTTGGAGGTTGATCGCGTCCTGGTCGCGCAGCCCGAACACGAAGGCCACCGCCCCCACCTTCGCGGTGAGCGAGACCGCCTTGGCGATACGCACCTGGCGTTTGGGCGTGGCGGTCGGCTGGACGTACTCGACGTACACATTGCGTACGAAGCAGGTCGCGGCGGCGATCGACATCACGGCGGCCGGGACGAGCGCCCCCACGACGATGGCGCCGAACACCAGCCCGGCCAGCGGCCCCGGCATCAACCGGTCGACCAGCATCGGCACGGCCGCCTCGGCGCCTCCCTCAGGCGCCTGAACGCCCGCCGCGAGGGCCGCGACGCCGAGGAAGCCGAAGAGCGCGAGCAGGCCCGTCCAGGCGGGCAGGGCCACGGCGACCTTGCGCAGGGTGCGCGGGCTGTCGGCGGCGAATCCGGCGGTGAGCACGTGCGGGTACATCAGCAGGGCCAGCGCCGAGCCCAGGGCGAGGGTGGCGTAGGCGGGCTGCTGCTCGGGGGAGAGGAGCAGGGCGGAGTGCACCGTGTCCGTACCGCCGAGCCGTTGTGCGGCCCGGTCGAAGAGCGGGCCGGGGCCGCCGAGCCGGTGCAGGACCAGCCAGCAGACGGCGGTGAGCGAGACGAAGACGGCCACCGCCTTGAGCGCGGAGATGACCGCCGGTGCGCGCAGCCCGTGCCGGTACGTCGCCACCGCGAGACCCGCGAAGAGCGCCACCATCACCAGATCCCCCGCCGCGCCGCGCGGATAGACACCCCCGGCGGTCAGCACCGCTCGTATCCCCAGCAACTGCAGCGCCAGATACGGCATCGTCGCAAGGATCCCGGTGAGCGCGACGACCAGGGCCAGCGGCGGCGAACCGTACCGTCCCCGGACGAAGTCGCCCACGGTCACATAGCCGTGGCGGCGGGCCACCGCCCACAGGCGGGTCAGCAGGACGAAGGCCAGCGGACAGACGATCACCGTGTACGGGACCGCGAAGAAGGCCGGCGCCCCGTTGCCGTACGCCAGGCCGGGGACCGCGGTGAAGGTGTACGCGGTGAAGATCGTGCCGCCCAGCAGCAGCCAGGTCCACACCGGACCCAGGCTCCGGTCGGCCAGCGCCCAGCCCTCCAGGGACGGCAGCCGGTCGGTGGGGCGCAGACGGCGCGCCGTGACGGCGAGCAGCGACGCTCCGCCGATCACGGCGAGAAACGTCGCGGTCATGGCGACATCCGCCATGGGTCACCGTCCTTGGTGTGCCTGTGCCCTTGCCGGAGAGTTGCGCGGGCACCCCACTCGGAGGACAGGGAACCGGCGGGAAATCTTCTGGAAATTCGCTGTCAACCAGTTCCGGCCGGTGGGCAACTCTTGCACAGACCGACAAGCACGGGGAGAGGAGCGCAGGTCATGGCACCCACGGGTCATCACCGGCTACGGCGCGTCGCGATCGCCGTACTGCTCCTCGCGCCCGCCGCCGGTCTGCTGTGGGTCCCCTGGTACGCCGGCGAGAGCCCACGGCTCGCCGGGACGCCGTTCTTCTACTGGTACCAGCTCGCCTGGGTGCCGGGCTGCGGCCTGTGCCTCCTGGCCGCGTACGCGCTGACCAGGCACGACCGCCACGATCCCTAGGCGTACGTACGACCGCCACGGCCCCTGGCTCGTACGCGTTCCACAACCCGCACCGCCGACCCGTACGCATCCGTACCACCACACATCACCGTAGAGGTGAGGAGCCGCCATGCCCACGTCAGTCATGCCCGAATCCGGTCGCCCGGCGCCGGAAGAGCCGCCGCCCGCACGTTCCCGGATGACACCGCGGTCGATGCTGCTGTGGGCCGCGGTCGCCCTGATCGGCGCGATCGGCTGGGGTGTCCTCGCGCTGGCCCGCGGCGAGGAGATCTCCGCGGTCTGGCTGGTGGTGGCCGCCCTCGGCTCGTACGCCATCGCCTACCGCTTCTACTCCCGCTTCATAGCGCGGCGCGTACTGAAGCCCGACGACCGGCGGGCCACCCCCGCCGAACGCCTGGAGGACGGAGTCGACTTCCAGCCGACCGACCGCCGGGTGCTTCTTGGCCATCACTTCGCGGCGATCGCAGGCGCCGGGCCGCTGGTGGGGCCGGTGCTCGCGGCCCAGATGGGGTATCTGCCGGGCACCCTGTGGATCGTCGCCGGAGTGATCTTCGCCGGGGCGGTGCAGGACATGGTGGTGCTGTTCCTGTCCATGCGGCGGGACGGCAAGTCGCTCGGGCAGATGGCCCGGGAGGAGATCGGCAGGGCGGGCGGGGCCGCCGCTCTGATCGCCGTCTTCGCCATCATGATCATCCTGCTCGGGGTGCTGGCCCTGGTCGTGGTCAACGCGCTCGCCCACTCCCCGTGGGGCACCTTCTCGGTCGCCATGACCGTCCCCATCGCCCTGTTCATGGGCTTCTGGCTGCACCGCATCCGGCCTGGCCGGGTCGTCGAGACCAGCCTGATCGGTGTGGCGCTGCTGCTTCTCGCCATCGTCGGCGGCAGCTGGGTCCAGGAGTCCTCGCTGGCCGACACCTTCACCCTCAGCCCGACGACCCTCGTCTTCTGTCTCGTCGGCTACGGGTTCGTCGCCTCCGTGCTGCCCGTGTGGATGCTGCTCGCACCGCGCGACTATCTCTCCACCTTCATGAAGATCGGCACCATCGCACTGCTCGCCGTCGGCGTCATCGTGGCCGCGCCCGTGCTGCGGACCGACGCGGTCAGCGACTTCGCCTCCTCGGGCACGGGCCCGGTCTTCGCCGGATCCCTCTTCCCGTTCCTCTTCATCACCATCGCCTGCGGCGCGCTCTCCGGTTTCCACGCGCTGGTCGCCTCCGGGACCACCCCGAAGCTGATCCAGAAGGAATCCCAGGTCCGGATGATCGGCTACGGCGCCATGCTGATGGAGTCGTTCGTCGCGATCATGGCGCTGATCGCGGCCGCCACCCTGGAACCCGGCCTGTACTACGCGATGAACGCGCCCGCCGGGCTGCTCGGCACCACGGCCGAGTCCGCCTCCCAGGCGGTGGCGGGCCTCGGCTTCACCATCACCCCCGACCAACTGACGCAGGCGGCCAAGGCGGTGGAGGAACAGACCCTCATCGCCCGATCGGGCGGAGCACCGACCCTCGCCGTCGGCATGTCGGAGATCTTCTCCGGAGTCTTCGGCGGCAACTCGATGAAGGCCTTCTGGTACCACTTCGCGATCATGTTCGAGGCACTCTTCATCCTGACCACGGTCGACGCCGGCACCCGCGTCGGACGCTTCATGCTCCAGGACATGCTCGGCAACGTCTGGAAGCCGATCGGCCGGGTCAACTGGAAGCCGGGCATCTGGCTGTGCAGCGCACTCGTCGTGGCGGCCTGGGGCTACTTCCTCCACTCCGGCGCCACCGACCCCCTCGGCGGAATCAACCAGCTCTTCCCGCTCTTCGGCATCGCCAACCAGCTCCTCGCCGCCATCGCCCTCACCGTCTGCACGACCGTCCTCGTCAAGTCCGGGCGGCTGCGCTTTGCCTGGGTCACCGGCGTCCCGCTGGCCTGGGTGGTCGCGATCACCTTCACCGCGGGCTGGCAGAAGATCTTCTCCGCCGACCCGCGCGTCGGCTTCTTCGCCCAGCGCGAGCGGTACGCCGACGGCATCGACGCCGGTCAGGTCCTGCCGCCCGCCAAGACCCTCGACGACATGCACACGGTGGTCACCAACTCCACGGTCGACGGCGTCCTGATCGCCCTGTTCCTGCTCCTGGTGGCGGTGGTGATCGTCAACGCGGCCGTGGTGTGCGTACGCGCCGTACGGTCCCCCGTCCCGCTGCCGACGACCGAGACGCCGTACGTCGAGTCCCGCATCGATCTCCCGGAGCAGTCCGCCGAACCCCTGGCGGGAGCCCGGACATGAGTGTCCGGCGATGGGCACGGGCCGTGCGCTGGTACCTGCGCGAGCTGACGGGGGAGGCGGAGTACGGCCGCTACTGCGAGCGCCGTCTCCGCCACCACCCACTCGCCCCGGTACCGACACCACGTGAGTACCAGGCACTGCGGGCCCGGCACCGGGAGGACCATCCGCAGAGCCGCTGCTGCTGATCCGGAGTTCGCAGGAGGGCCGGGGCGGCCCGGCGTGCCAAGGACGCCGGGCCGCCCTTCCGGCTGCCCGTTCCACTCCCGGGCCGCCGAGGACCGCTACTCCGTGCGCAGAGCCACAGCCGTACGGGCCTTGGCCGCCCAGCCCGCCGGGAGCAGCGCGCCCAGCATCGCGATCGCGATCCCGGCCAGTCCCAGCAGCACCAACTGCCAAGGCACGTACACGTCGAGGACCGAGGGAGGCAGATCGGTGCCCGCGGCATGTCCCATCACCGGCAGCACGATGCCGTGCAGCGCGAACCCGGCGGGCACGCCGATCAGACCGCCGAGCACACCGATCCCTGCCACCGAGGCGAGTACGAGGCCCACGGTCTGCCGCGGCGACATGCCGAGCGCCTTGCAGACGCCGAGGTCGTGGACGCGCTCCCGGGTGTCGATGACAACGGAGTTGAGCACTCCGAGGCCGGCCACGGAGACCAGCATGAGGGTGAGCAGCGCCGCCATCGACTGCAGGATGAGGACGAAGTTGTCCTGCTCCGAAGGGGAGTTGGCCATGGCGTCGCCGCCGAGCGGCCGCACCACCGCGGCGAGTTTCTCGGCGTAGTCGGCGGGAGAGACACCTGACTTCACCTCGACGAGGAAGGTCCGGGGTTCGGCCTTGGGGAAGTCGGCCATGCCCGCGTGGAGTCGCATGCCGTCGTCCTCCGTGTCGAAGGCCTCGCCGACGATCCGCAGGGTCCGGGTGTCTCCCTGGTGGGTCACCCGGACCGTGTCACCGACCTTGGTGCCGGTCCGTTCCAGGAAGCCCGTCGCCACCACGACCTGCCCCGCGCCGTCGACCCAGTGCCCAGTGATCATCTCGTAGCTGCCCGGCCGGGAGTCTCCCTCATAGAGGCTGATCGTGACCGAGCCGGTGACCCCGGCCACGGTGACGTCCTCCTGGGCCGTGGCGTAGTACGAGGCGGTGCCTTCCTGCGCCTCTACCGCGGCGCGTATCCGTGCCGGATCGGCGGGCGGGGCCTCGGAGTTGCCCTCGGCCGGGGTTCCGGGCTTGCCCTCGGCCGACGGGGGCACGGGTCCGCTGGACGGTCCGCCGGCGAACACGGTGACCGCGGCACGGTCCTCGGGATCCTGCGCCTCGCCGACCGCGGTGAGGGACGCGGTGAGCCCCACCGCGAAGGTCGCCGCGACCGTACCGAAGGCCACCGCGAGCAGCATCGCGACCGTGCGGACCGGGTGCGCGAAGGGGCTCGCGAGCCCGTACGTCACCGCCCTCGGCAACGGCAGCCGCCCCGCCACCCGGTGCGCCCACTGGCCGCGACCCGTGCGCGGGGCCCGGCCCACCGCGATGGCCTCCACCGTGCGCAGCCGCCCGGCCCGCAGCGCGGGAACCAGCGCGGCGACCCCGACGACCACCAGCGCGGCGACCGGCACCACGACGTCCACCCACCACGCCACCGTCAATGAGGCGGTGCCGTACGCCTGCTCGGTGTCGTCGAGGAGCGGCACGGCCAGCAGGTTCCCCAGCACGACGCCCAGCGCGATACCGACGGCTGCCGGGATCAGCGCCTGGGCCACATAGGCCCGTACGACCTCACGCGGTGTGAAGCCGATGGCCTTGAGGATGCCGATCCTGCGCAGACTGGAGCCGACCGCGCCGCTGGTCACACTGCCGACGATGATCACCGACATCACGATGCCGAGGACGCCGAAGGCGATGAGGAAGGGGATGGTCGGAGCGGCGCCCTGGTCGGCGGCGCGCTTGGTGTCCAGATAGGACTGGCTGCCCAGCAGCGCACCGGATGGCACGGCCGCGGCGAGCTTCTTCCGGCCGTCGGTGATCTGTTTGTCCGTTCCGGCAGAGTCCAAGCGGTACAGCATCTGACTGGTGAGCGGGTTGTCCGCCGACGCGAGAGCCCTTGTCTGGGCGGGGGTCGCCCAGGCGTCGGCGGTCTTGCTGACCGACAGCGCGAGACCGACGACGGCCAGGGTCGAACTGCCCTCCTTGTCAGAGGTCTTGAGAGTGGAGCCGAGCTTGAAGGCCGGGCCCGCGAACGATGCGCTGAGCACGATCTCGCCCGTTTTCGTCGGCCACCGGCCGGACTTGAGGTCCAGATCGTCCACGTCGGCCTGCGGAGCGGACCGTCCGACGAGCGTCAGCGTCGGCATGCGCCTGCCCGCCGAGTCCTCCGGCTGGATCGTCGTGGAGGGGTACGGCCCCGCGCTCGCACTGACGCCCGTCTGTTCTCGGGTCGCCTTGAGCTGCGTCGCAGTAACCTTGGTCGGATCGAACTGGGCTGTCAGATGGGCGCCTTGCTGTTTCGCGAAGGCGTGGTCGAAGGGTGCGTTCGCGGCGACGATGAGCGACCCGGCGACCACCGCCGAGGCCACGGCCATCATCGTGGCCACGGCGATCACCACGGTCTGCACCCGGCGCCGCCCCACGCCGGAACGTATGACCCGGCCGAGCGCACCGCCGCCGAAGCGGGTCATCGGACGGCCTCCGCCCGCGTGTCGAGGGCGAGATGACCGTCGACCAGATGGATCGTCCGGCTCGCACACGCCTCGGCGAGCGCGAGGTCGTGCGTGACGAGCACGATGGTCTGGCCGCCGCGGTGCAGCTCCACCAGCAGCTCCCGTACGTCCTGGCCCGAGGCGGTGTCGAGGGCACCGGTCGGCTCGTCGGCGAGCAGCAGCGCGGGCCGGTTGACCAAGGCCCGGGCGACCGCGACGCGTTGGCGTTCGCCGCCGGAGAGCCGGCCCGGGTAGGCGCGGGCGTGCTTCTGGATGCCGAGCACCTCCATGAGCTCATCGGCACGGGCCGCCGTCTTGCGCCGGGCGGTGCCGGTCAGTTGGGCCGGGAGCTGGATGTTGTCGGCGACGGTGAGGTCGTCGAGCAGGTTGAAGAACTGGAACACCATGCCGATCTGTTCGCGGCGGAACCGGGCCAGCGCGTGCTCGCTGAGATCGTTCAGCTGCCGGCCGCCCACGGACACGGTTCCCTCGGTCGGCTTGTCCAGGCCCGCGACGAGGTTCAGCAGCGTGGACTTGCCGCTGCCGGAGGGGCCCGTCACGGCGAGGGCCTCGCCCTTCTCGACGGAGAGCGTGAGAGGGCCCAGCGCGGGCGTGCCGACGCTGTCGTAGCGCTTGGCCACGCCCTCCAGTTGGATCACCTGAGTCATGGGAGTCGACCGTCCTTCGGATGGCATCGGTTCGCGAGGGGTGTTGCCGGGCTCAGCGAACCTAGGAGCGCGGGGTGTTGTGGCGCGTCGGCCGCGGCACCGACATCAGGACCTCCCCGCGAAGGACCCGTCCGCGAGGTCATCCCTGCGACGTACACCTGTGGGACGGGACTCTGGTCGCGCAGACGGACGCGGACCGGGGCGGGGAGCCACACAATGAGCCGATGGAGACGGAGGACCGCCGCGACAGGCGCCGCCAACTGCGTGATGCGCTACGGCCGGAGGAGAAGCCCGCCCCGCTGTCGCGGTGGGCGGTAGGCGCCGACGTGGTGCTGGCGATCGTGCTGACCGTCATCGCGTTGATCGTGGCGGCGCAATTTCCCGGCGACGGGCCGGCCCGAGTCTCGGCCAAAAGTGAACAGCGGACCGAGCAGCGGACCGACCACCGGACCGAGGTGCCGCCGGTCCCGCCGGTCCCGCCACGACCGCCCGTACCCGGCGTGGGAGTTGTGGTGCCGGAGCCTCGCACCGTGCCGTGGCCGCTGGTCGTCCTGTCGGCGCTGCCTCTCGCGGCCAGGCGGCGGTATCCGCTGGTCACGTTCGGGATCGTGATGGGCGCGGCGCTGCCCATCGGCGACGACGCCTCCTGGATCAACGTACTGACGTGTGTCATCGGCGCCTACAGCGCCGTCATGTACAGCCGTTACCAAGTGCGGGCGCTGGCCGGAATGGTCGTTGCGGCCGTGCTGGCCGGGTTCGCGTTCCGGGAAACGGATCCCGTGCTCCCGGGCTGGTCGAGCCCCGCCGTCGTCCTGCTGGTCGCCGGGGTGCTGGCCGGGCTCGTCCGCGTCGGCGGCCGACGGCTGACCGCCAGCCGGGACCGGTTCACCCAGCTGCAGCGAGCCCAGGAGGAGGCCATGCGGAGGGCCGTCGAGGAAGAACGCGCCCGTATAGCCGCTGAGTTGCACGACGTCGTGACCCACAATGTGAGCGTGATGGTGATCCAGGCGGGCGCGGCCCGCAAGGTGATGGACACAGCGCCCGAGCGGTCCAAAGAGGCACTGTTGGCGGTCGAGGCCGGAGGACGGGCCGCCATGTCCGAGCTCCGGCATGTGATGGGACTGCTCGCGGCCCCGGACACCGGCCGCCCCGACAGCCCCGCCGACGGGCTCGAACCGCAGCCCGGTCTCGGACATCTCGACGCCCTGATCGAACGTGTACGCGCCGCCGGGACACCGGTCGCCATCGCGGTGTCCCTGCCACCGGAGCCGCTGCCGCCCGGGGTGGACCTCGCGGCGTACCGCGTGGTGCAGGAGGCACTGACCAACACGATCAAACACGCGCCCGGCGCGGATGCCTCCGTCACGATCGGTCACACCGACGACTGCCTGGAGATCGAGGTCACGGACACCGGAGCCGCCCACGACGCCCCGTCGACGAGCGCCAACGGCACAGGCCCAGGCACCGGCACCAGCACTGGCAACGGCCGCGGGCTGATCGGGCTCCGTGAGCGGCTGACGGTCTACGGCGGCGAGCTGACGGCCGGGCCGACCCTCGCCGGCGGATACCGGATCAGAGCCCGAGTCCCGTGGCGGACCGCGTGAACGGGCCTTCCCTGCGCGCCGTCATCGCCGACGACCAGGCCCTGGTCCGTACGGGATTCGGGATGATCCTCGCCGCCGACGGCATCGAGGTGACGGCGGAGGCGGCAGACGGGGCCGAGGCGGTCGCCGCCGTCCGGCGCACCCGGCCCGACGTCGTCCTCATGGACATCAGGATGCCGCGGATGGACGGCATCGAGGCGACTCGGCGGATCCTCGGAGACGAGGGCCCGGGCGACACCCGGGTCATCATCCTCACCACGTACGACCTCGACCACTACGTCTACGCGGCACTCACCGCCGGGGCCAGCGGCTTCCTGCTCAAGGACGTCACCCCCGAGCACCTGGTGGCCGCAGTCCGCCTGGTGCGATCCGGCGACGCGCTCCTCGCGCCCACCATCACCCGCCGGCTGATCGAACGCTTCGCCCACCGCGAGGAGCCCCGGCCGCCGACCCTCCACCGAGACCTGTCCGGCCTGACCCCACGCGAACTGGAGGTGCTCCGGCTGCTCGCGACCGGCCTCAGCAACGCCGAACTCGCGGACCGCCTCTTCCTCAGCCCCACCACGGTCAAGACACACATCGGCCGCATCCTGTCGAAGCTGGACCTCCGCGACCGCGTCCAGGCAGTCGTGCTCGCCTACGAGACCGGCCTGATCGCTCCGGGAGACCCAACACCCGACACAGGCTGACGACTACGCGGTCCCCGACCCCCCTCATCACTCCCGAGGATTGATCACTCCCGAGGCTTGATGAATTCGGTGACGGGCCGCTCGAGCCGCTCCCCGTCGACCGTGATATCGACGGCCTCGTTGAAGAAGGCCACCCGGTCCTTGATGACACCCACAGCAGAGAGAGGGTCGGGATAGCTCCACGCGATGTTCGGCGGTACGCCCTCGCCGGGCCACGACCAGTAGTCGGTCGCCACGCCCTTGTAGGGGCAGCGGGTCGTGAGATCGCTGGGCGTGAACAGATCGAGGCTCACGTCCTCGCGCGGGAGGTAGTACCGCACGGGCAGACCGGTCTCGAAGAGGAGGACCGGCGCGCGGGTGTCCGCGACGACCGTGCCGTCGATCTCGACCTGGACATGCCGCGAACTGGGCAGCGCGTCCACTCGTTTGTGCGGGTCACGCGGATGGACGAAGATCTCCTCGTCCTCCTCGTACCAGTGGTCGAGCACCTCCCGCCCGAACCACTCGAACGAGATGTACGAACCCAACTCCTCGCCCGGATACGTCCAGGCCGCGCCGGCGATGGTCTCACCGCCGATGTCGAGGTCGTAGAAGAGCGTCGTCCCGGCGTGCGGCCGCCCGGCGGACTTCTCCGTCTCCCGCAACAGATCCGTACGCACGTCATCACGCGGAAACGCGTACAACGGCACCGGCCGCCCGGGCTCCCACACCAGCACCGGCCGCCGGCTGTCGACAACGGTGACATCACCCTTCATCCCGCGCACCCAACGCTCGCTGGGTTCCCACAGGAGGCTGTCGGCGGGGGCAGGCGGGTGACGCAGTACCGGGACCTTCTGTGAACTGTTGCCGGGGGAGTTCATGACTGCCTCCTTGCCGAACACGGGGCGTCGAACGCGGGGCTCGGGCCGGGCACACAGTGCCTCGGACGTCAGCCTAGACGCCGACCTCGGCCCAGCCGTCGACCGTCGTCGGAGGTGTCGCGATCACTCTCACGCCGGCTTCGTGCAGGGCCGTGCAGGTCGCATCGTCCGCCGACGCGGTGGTGATGAGCAGGTCCAGGTCCTCCGGGCCACAGATCTTCACCATGCCGCTGCCGGGGAACTTGCTCCGGTCGGCCAGCAGCGCCACCTTGTCACCGGCGGCGATCATGGCGCGCCTGGCGGGCACCTCGGCGACGGTGGTGTCCATGACCTGGCCGCCGGAGCGTACGCCGCAGGCGCCCATGAAGGCCCAGTCGGCGTGCACCTGGCGGAGGTTGTCCTCGGCCATGAAGCCGTCCAGCATGCGTGACTCGCGTATGACCATGCCGCCGAGCAGCATCAGGGCGATGTTCTCGTCCGCGGTGAGTTCTTCGTACACGGCGAGACTGTTGGTGATCACGGTGAGCCGGCGCCCGTGCAGTCGGCGTGCCAGCCGGTGGACGGTCGTGCCGCTGTCGAGGATGACCGACTGGCCGTCCTCGATCAGCTCGGCCGCGCGGGCGGCTATCGCGTCCTTCTCGGCCACCTGGACCTCGGCGGCCTCGTCGAACGGCGCACGGTCCTCCTCGATGACCGCACCGCCGTGCACGCGGCTGAGCAGCCCGTCCCCTTCCAGCTTGAGGAGGTCGCGGCGGACGGTCGCCGCACTCACGTCCAGCTGTTCGGAGAGGTCGGTCACGGAGGCGGTGCCGCCGGAACGCAGGGCCCGCAGGATGAGTTGGTGTCGCCGTTCAGCCAGCACGCGACGGAACACTACACACCATCACCAGGCGTAATCTGCCTACTTTCCGCTCACTTTCGGCCGTAGTCGACGCGCTGTCGCACGGACTCTCCGTCGCCCGCGATCGCCTCCACCACCTCCATGAGAGCCGCCAGGCTGTGGCCGCTGACGAATGCGTCGCAATGGGGGAGTGCGGCGGTCATGCCGGCGGTGCGTGGGGTGTAGCCGGGGGCCGCCTTGCGGGGGTTGACCCAGATGATGCGGTGGGTGAGGCGGGCGAGGCGGGCCATTTCGCGGGCGACGGCCGCCGGGTCCTCGCCCTCCCAGCCGTCGGAGAAGATGACCACGACGGCGCCGCGTGCCATGCCCCGGCGGCCGAAGCGGTTGTTGAACTCGGACAGTGCGTGGCCGATGCGGGTGCCGCCGGACCAGTCGGACGCGGCGGCGCCCGCCCGGCGCAGCGCGGCGTCCACGCCGGACGGGCCTGTGTGCCGCAGAACGGGGGTCAGCCGGGTGAGGCGGGTGGCGAAGACGAACGCCTCGGCCGCCGCACCGGCCGCCGCTCGTGGGAAGAGGCGGAGGTAGGCGCGGGTGTACGGCTCCATGGAGCGGGAGATGTCGCACAGCAGCACCAGTCGTCGCCGTCGTAGGCGGTGGCGGGTGCGGGCCAGCAGTACGGCCTCGCCGCCGGTGCGCTGGCCGGTGCGCAGGGTGCGGCGCAGGTCGATGCGGCGGCCCCGACGGTCGGTCTCCTGGCGGCGGCCGCGGCGCAGCGGTGCCTTCAGCGTCAACAGGGTGAGGAGCCGGTTGAGTTCGGCCAGTTCGGTGGGGTCGAGGGCAGCGAAGTCCTTGTGGGCGAGGACTTCGGCCGTAGTGCCCGCCGTCGGCACCTCCTCGGTCCGACTGTCCTTTTCCGGGGGCTGTGTACGGTCGTTGTCCGATGCCTCGCCGTTGGCGCCGCCCAGTAGGGGAGCGCGGGTGGGATCCGGGCCGATTCCGGAGAGCGGCGGGGGGCGACCAGGGGCGGTTTCTGACGCAGGCTCGGATTCCGTACCGGCTCTGCGGACTGCCACCGAGTGCGGCCCGCCGGCGAAGACCGCGTCGAAGATCCTCTCGAACGGCTCGATCTGCTCGCGATCCGTCACGAACGCCAGCCGCGCCGCCCAGTACAGCGCCGTACGGTCCACCGGTGGCAGCAGACGCAGCGCCTCCAGGAACCGCACCGACCGCTCCGGAGTCACCCCCACCCCCGCGCGCCGCAGTTCCGCGCCGAGCCGGCCCGCGAACTCTGCCCGGTCGAAGAGGGGAACCGCCGTCGAGGTCACAGCTGTCGGCCCGCGACCAGCCAGTCCAGGCCGCGCTCCCGCACCAGCTCCTGGTCCTCGCGGTACTTCAGCAGGGAGCCGAGCGTGCGCCCGGCGATCTCGGCGTCGAGACGGGGCACACCGAGCAGGTTCAGCGCTGAGGTCCAGTCGATGGTCTCGGCGACGCCTGGTGCCTTCTGGACCTCCAGCGCACGCAGCCGCCGTACGGCCGCCGACACCGCGACCGCCAGTTCCCTCGACGTCCCGGGCACCCGGCGGCGCACGATCTCGACGATCCGCTCCGTGTCCGGATAGTCGATCCAGTGGTAGAGGCACCGGCGTTTGAGGGCGTCATGGAGATCACGCGTGCGGTTGGAGGTGAGGAGCACGACGGGCGGCACGGCGGCCCGGATGGTGCCGATCTCCGGGATGGTCACCGCGGCCTCGGCCAGTACTTCGAGCAGGAATGCCTCGAAGTCGTCGTCGGCACGGTCGATCTCGTCGATGAGCAGCACGGCGGGGGCCGGGCCGGGGTGCGTGAGCGCCGCCAGCACGGGCCGCCGAAGCAGGTACTCCTCGCTGAACAGATCGGCCTCACTGAGCTGTTCGTACCGGGACTCGGCCAGACGGATGCCGAGCAGTTGGCGCGGATAGTTCCACTCGTACAGCGCCTCGGCCGCGTCCAGGCCGTCGTAGCACTGCAGCCGGATCAGCGGGCTGCCCAGGATCGCGGCCACCGCCTTGGCCGCCTCGGTCTTGCCGACGCCCGCCTCGCCCTCCAGAAGCAGAGGCTGGGGCAGGCGCAGGGCGAGGAAGAGCGCCGTGGCCAGACCGTCGTCGGCGAGATAGCCCAGCGAGTCCAGCGCGGCGCGCAGGCTCTCCACGCCCGGCAGACAGCGCTCGACGTACTCGCTCACGAGGCGTCGGCCTTCGCGTAGCGGGCGGGGTCCTTCTCGTACGCGGCACGACAGCCGGCACAGCAGAACCAGCGGCGCTCGCCGCCGCCCTCGTCGCAGTACGGGGTGCTGTCCGCGACGGAGACCGTCATCCCGCACACAGGGTCGACGGCGGTCACCGAGCCGGTCTCCGGAGCCACCTCTACCTCCACGTCCACTTCCACGGAGCGCCCCCTCAGCGCCTGAATCACCTCCGCGAGGATCGACACCGCGATCTCGCCCGGCGTGCGGGCACCGATCCACAGACCCGCAGGCGTATGGATCCGCGCACGCTGCTCGGCATCGAATGCCAGCCCGTCCAGGACCGCCGCCCCGCGCCTGGGGCTGGCCACGAGCCCGATGTACGGCACCCCCGCGCGCACGGCCGAGACGAGCACCGGTTCCTCCCCCCGCCCGTGGGAGGCGATCACCAGCGCCTGGCTCCCGGCCAGGTCCTCCGGCGTGATCCTCTCGGCGCCGGACGCCTCCGTGATCTCGTAACCGAGCACCGGCCCGAAGGCCGCCAGCGCGCGGGCGATGGGGGACTCGCCCAGGACCACCACGCGCGGCACGGGCCGCAGTGGCTCCAGGAAGATCTCCAACTCGCCGCCGGACAGGCACGGATTGGCGACGCTCACCGCGCCCTCCTCGACGACCGGTTCCCCGGTGCCGTCCGCCGTCTCCTCCGGCGAGATGCGCAGCAGCAGCGACTCCCCGCTGCGCAGCGTCCGCAGCGCCTGCACCCGCACGGTGGCCTCCGCGCAGGCGCCCCCGACGAAGCCCTCGACCCGGCCGTCGGCGAGGACCAGCGCGGTGTCGCCCGGCCGCGCGCTCGCCGGGCGACGGGCGCGAACGACGGTGGCCTTCACGAACGGCACGTGCCGTCCCGTCAGTTCGGCCATGCGTGCCTCAAGCGGGGGTGCGGCGGGGCTCATTGCGGTGCCTCCACCTCGCCCCGGTGCAGCGCCTGCCACACCCGGCTCGGGGTCAGCGGCATGTCGGCGTGGCGTACGCCGATCGCGTCGAGGACCGCGTTGACGACGGCAGGCGGTGAACCGACCGTCGCGGACTCGCCGATGCCCTTCGCGCCGATCGGATGGTGCGGGGAAGGCGTGACGGTATGGTCCAGTTCCCAGGCCGGGACCTCCAGCGCGGTCGGCAGCAGATAGTCCATGAAGGACCCGGACAGACAGTTGCCGTCCTCGTCGAAGCTGATCAACTCCATCAGCGCCATACCGACCCCGTCGGCCAGCCCGCCGTGCACCTGCCCCTCGATGATCATCGGGTTGATACGGGTGCCGCAGTCGTCCACCGCGATGAAGCGCCGCACCTTCACCGTGCCCGTGCCGGAATCGACGTCGACCACGCAGACGTACGCGCCGAACGGGTACGTGAGATTGGGCGGGTTGTAGACGGTCGTCGCCTCCAGATGGCCCTCCACCCCTTCCGGCAGTTCCAGCGAACCGTGCGCGGCGAGCGCGATCTCCTGGATCGTCTTCGTCACCGTCGGGTCGCCCGCGACCGACCAACGGCCCTTCGTCCACTCCAGATCGTCCGGGTGGACCTCCAGCATGGCGCCGGCGATGATCCGCGCCTTGTCCCGGACCTTCCGAGCCACCACGGCAGCCGCCGCTCCCGACACGGGAGTCGACCGGCTGCCGTACGTACCGAGCCCGAACGGAGTCTGGTCGGTGTCGCCGTGCACGACGTCGATGTCCTCGGGCGGGATGCCCAGTTCCTCGGCGACGATCTGCGCGAACGTCGTCTCGTGACCCTGGCCCTGCGTCTGCACGCTCAGCCGGACCACCGCCTTGCCGGTCGGATGGACGCGCAGCTCGCAGCCGTCGGCCATGCCGAGGCCGAGGATGTCCATGTGCTTGCGCGGCCCGGCGCCGACGGTCTCGGTGAAGAACGACAGCCCGATGCCCATGAGTTCGCCCCGGCCGCGCTTCTCGCTCTGCTCCTTGCGCAGTTCCTCGTACCCGGCGACATTCAGTGCCTTGCGCAGACAGGCGGGGTAGTCGCCGGAGTCGTACGTCCAGCCCGTCTTGTTCTCGTAGGGGAACTGCTCGGGCCGCAGCAGGTTGCGCATCCTCAACTCGGCCGGATCGGCGCCGAGTTCGGCCGCCAGGCAGTCCACCATCCGCTCGATCAGATAGACCGCTTCGGTGACCCGGAAGGAGCAGGCGTACGCGACGCCGCCGGGCGCCTTGTTGGTGTAGACGCCGGTCACTTGGCAGTGCGCGGCGTCGATGTCGTACGAGCCGGTGAAGATGTGGAAGAAGCCGGCCGGGTACTTGGTGGGCTGCGCCGTGGAGTTGAAGGCGCCGTGATCGGCGAGGACCTTGACCCGTACGCCCAGGATCTTCCCGTCCCGGGTCGAGGCGATCTCGCCGGTCATGTGGTAGTCGCGGGCGAAGGAGGTGCTCATCAGGTTCTCGGAGCGGTCCTCCATCCACTTCACGGGTTTCCCGGTGACGATCGAGCCGACGACCGCGCACACGTAACCCGGGTAGATCCCGACCTTGTTGCCGAAGCCGCCGCCGATGTCGGGGGAGACGACCCGGATCTTGTGCTCCGGGATCCCGGCCACCATCGCGTAGAGCGTGCGGTGTGCGTGCGGGGCCTGGGTGGTGCAGTAGAGCGTGAGCTTGCCGTCGACCGGGTCCATGGCGGCGACCGCTCCGCACGTCTCCAGCGGAGCCGGGTGGACGCGCGGGTAGAGCATGGTCTGCTCGACGACGACGTCGGCCCGCGCGAACACCTCGTCGGTGGCCGCGCTGTCGCCGGCCTCCCAGTCGAAGATGTGGTTGTCCGTACGGCCTTCCAGGTCGTCCCGGATGACGGGCGCGTCCGCGTCGAGGGCACGGCGGGCGTTGACGACCGCGTCCAGCGGTTCGTACTCGACGTCGATCAACTCGATGGCGTCGCGCGCCGCGTAGTGGTCCTCGGCGACGACGAACGCGACCTCCTGCCCCTGGAAGCGCACCTTGTCGGTGGCGAGTACGGCCTGCGTGTCCATCGACAGCGTCGGCATCCAGGCGAGGCCCAGGCCCGCGAGCGTCTCGCCGGTGATCACCGCCTTGACCTTGGGGTGGGCCTCGGCGGCCGAGGTGTCGATGGAGACGATGCGGGCATGCGCGAACGGGCTGCGCAGGACGGCGCCGTGCAGCATGCCGGGCAGGTGGATGTCGTCGACGTAGCGGCCCTTGCCGCGTACGAAGCGGGGGTCCTCCTTGCGCTTCATCCGGCCGAAGCCGATGGGCCGTTCGTCCGGCGCGGGTGCGACGGGAGGCTCGTCGATGGCGGTCATGACTGACTCCCTGCGGTCTCCGTGACTCCGTCGGCCTCGGCCCGGTTCCTCGCCGCCCACTGGATGGACTTGACGATGTTCAGATAGCCGGTGCACCGGCACAGCTGGCCGGAGATGGCCTCGCGGATCTCCTGCTCGGACGGATCCGGGTTGCGGTCCAGGAGGGCCCGGCCGGTGAGCATCATGCCCGGGGTGCAGAACCCGCACTGCAGACCGTGCTGCTCGATGAACCCCTGCTGAACGGGGTCCAGTTGGTCTCCGTCCGCCAGGTCCTCGACCGTGCGGATCTCGTGACCGGCCGCCATGACCGCCAGGACCGTGCAGCTCTTGACGGGATCCCCGTCCATCAGCACCACGCACGTGCCGCAGTTGCTGGTGTCGCAGCCCCAGTGGGTGCCGGTCAGTTCCAGGTCGTCGCGGAGGAAGCGCACGAGCAGATGCCGGGGCTCGACCTCCCGGGTGTGGTCGTCGCCGTTGACGTTGACGGTGATCCGCATGCGCCTCACGCCTCCCTTGCCGTGGACCCGATGGGCCGCCCGGCCCGGGCGACCGCCCGTCGCAGCGCCCGCCGGGTGAGTTCGCCTGCCAGATGCTGCTTGTACTCGGCGCTGCCCCGGCCGTCGGTGACCGGCGAACAGCTGTCGGACGCGACCCGGCCCGCCTCCTCGTACAGCGCCTCGGACGGTTCGCTGCCGTTCAGCAGCGTCTGGACCGCGTGGAGGTTCAGCGCCCCGGCGCCGACCGCCGCCAGACCCACTCCCGCGTCGGAGATCCGCCCCTCGCGCAGCGTCAGGGCGACTCCCGCAGCCGCGACGGCCCAGTCCCCGGCCTTGCGCTCGACCTTCTCGTACGCGCTGCCCGCACCCGGCAGGACCGGCAGTCGCACCTCGGTCAGCATCTCGCCGACGCCCACGGCCGTTTCGTACGGGCCCTGGTGGAAGTCGGCCATGGATACGATCCGTTCGTCGCCAGCCCCGCGTATGACGGCACAGGCGTGCAGCGCGCCGCACACCGCCGAGAGGTCCTCCGACGGGTCGGCCTGGCACAGGGAGCCGCCGATCGTGCCCCGGTTGCGGACCGGCGGGTCGGCGATGACCTTCTCCGCGTCGTGGACGATGGGAAAGTACCGGCCGACCAGCTCCGACTCCAGCAGTGTGCGGTGCCGGGTGAGGGCGCCGACGCGCAGTTCGTCGCCGACCAGGGCGATGTGGTCGAGTTCGTGGAGGTCGTTGATGTCGACGAGGACCTCGGGGGCGGCCAGGCGCAGCTTCATCATCGGCAGCAGACTGTGCCCGCCGGCCACGACCCGGGCCTCCTCGCCGTAGCGCCGCAATAGTTCCAGCGCCTCGTCCACGCTCTCGGCGCGCTGGTAGTCGAACGAAGCGGGTACCTGCACGGCACGCTCCCTCCCGGACCGGGCCCGCCCGGCACGCCCGGGCGAGGCAGCGCGCGGGGGAACCGTCCGTCGATTGAGGACCTGGCCGGTTTCCGGCGGTCCGGGGAACAATTGCGCGAAGGGATGGGGCGGTCAACGGCGACTCAAGCGAATGCTTAAGAGACCTGGGCACCGGAGGGGGTCCTACCGGTCGAACAGCCGTTGTAATGGCGGACATGACGTTGACTCAGCTCCGCGCATTCGTCACGGTGGCCCGTCTGGGCTCGGTCAAGGGCGCCGCGGAGTCGCTCGGCGTCACCGAGGCCGCGGTCTCCGGCGCGGTCGCCGCGCTCCGCCGCGAACTCGGCGACCTGCTTTTCATCCGGGCCGCCGGCGGGATCAGTCTCACGCCGGGCGGCAGACGCCTCGCCGCAGGGGCCGCCGAGATCGTGGGCCTCGCCGAGGAGACCCGCCACCGGGTCCGCCAGGCCGGTTCGGGCACCGCCCAACTGCGGGTGGCGTCCACCGAAGCCGGCGCCGAACAGGTCCTCCCCGCGCTGCTCGCCGCCTTCGGGCGGCGACAGCCCGACCTGGACGTCGACACCCTCGCCGTGCCGGTGGCGGTGTTCGGCGACCTGCTCCGCGACCGCCGTGCCGATGTCACGATCGGCCCGGCGTCGCGCCCGGAACCGGGCATCGAGTCGATTCCCTTCCTGCGTTTCCAACTGGTCGTCGTCGCTGCGCCGGACCATCCGCTCAGACACCGGAAGCGGCTGGCATCCGCCCAACTGGCCCACGAGTCATGGCTGTTGGGCCCCGCCGGACTGGACCCGGACACCCTGTCCGGCACCTTCCTGTCCCACATCGGAGTCGAAGCCGCCAAGGCCAAGGCGTTCCCCAGCGTCACGGCCTCTCTCAACGCGGTGGCCGGCGGGGCCGGTCTTTCCATCGCCTTCCTCCACGTCGTACGCGACGAACTGCGCCGCGGGTCACTGGTCGTCCTCGATGTCTCCGGCGCCCGGCTCGGCGGCATGCTGTACGCGAGCGCGCTCACCGGCGAACGGCGCTCGACGACCGCCGCCGCGCTGTGCCGTTTCGTCACGACACCGGCCGCTACACAGGCGGTGCTCACCCGGTCCAAGGGCGTTCCGATGAACGAGTTCCGACCACCGGTCCACGTCACGATCTGGAGCTGACGGAACTGGGGGAGCATTGCGGATCACGGGTTCCGGCGCCCTGGGCGCGGCGTCTTAAGCAAACCCTGAAGAGCTCATTGACGGCCGGGCCGCCCGCGCCCATCGTGTGTCCGTCATGGACTTCACCAACGAGTTCCGAGTGAACCTGCCGCCCGACCAGGCCTGGTCCCTGCTGACCGACGTGGAGCGGATCGCTCCCTGCATGCCCGGGGCCCAGCTCACCGGCGTGGACGGCGACACCTACAACGGCGTCGTCAAGGTGAAGGTCGGCCCCATGACCGTCCAGTACAAGGGCGTCGTCTCCTTCGAGGAGAAGGACGACGAGGCGCGTACGGCGGTACTCCACGCGCGCGGCCGCGACACCCGCGGCCAGGGAAACGCCGACGCCCGCGTCACCGCCCGGCTCGTCCCGGACGGCGACGGGACGCGGGTGACGGTGGACACCCACCTCACCATCACCGGCAGGATCGCGCAGTTCGGCCGAGGGGTGATCGAGGAGGTCAGCGGGAAGCTGCTGGCCCAGTTCGTCGACAACCTGGAGGGGCAACTCGCGACGGAGAAGGAACAGGGGCAGGCGCAGGCGCAGGAATCGGTCGCACCGACGCCGGGGCCCGGGGCGGGGACTGTGACCGGGGCGGGCGCTGGGACCGTGGCTGGTGCTGGCGCTGGGACCGTGGCTGGTGCTGGTGCTGGTGCTGGTGCTGGTGCTGGTGCTGGTGCTGGTGCTGGTGCTGAGCCCGAGGTCAGCGCCGGGATCGCATCGAGCGCCACGCCGGAATCCGCTTCCGCCGGAGGGCCCACAGCAGACCACGCCCCCGCCGCCGAAGCCCCGAGGAAGACCGCTCCAACGGCTCCGACCGCTCCGGCCACCCCCGCCTCGAACGGCGTCCGCCCGGCGGAAGCGCCCGCAGTTTCCCGTACGCCGGCCGCGGCCGCACCGGAGCCCCTGGACCTGATGAGCGTCGCACGCGGTGCCGTACTCAAACGCGCTCTTCCGGCGGCGATCGTCCTCGCCGTGGTCGTGGTCGTTCTCGTCGTCTGGCTCACGCGATGATGGGGGCATGACCGACATCCATACCCCCCGTCTTCTGCTGCGCCGCTGGCAGGACGACGACCTCGTGCCCCTCTCCGAGATCCACGCCGACCCGACGGTGATGCGATGGGTCGGCGACGGCACGCCCCGCTCCCTGGAACAGACCGCCGAGGACATCGAGGCATGGGAGGAGGAGTGGGACGAGGAGGGCTTCGGGGTCTTCGCCGTCGAACTCCTCGGATCGGGGGAACTGGCCGGGGCGGTCGGGCTGTACGTTCCTGAATCCCCGCCCGAGGTCGCGGGGCAGGTGGCGATCACCTGGCGGATGGCGCGTGTCTTCTGGGGTCAGGGCTATGCCTCGGAGGCGGCCCACGCCACACTCGAGTTCGCTCTGCAGGACCGCGGCATCGACCGGGTCGTCGCCGTGTGCCGAACGGCCGACACCGCATCGTCCAACGTGCTCGACAAGCTCGGCATGCAGGCGGAAGGCGCGACGGTGGACCCGGCCTACGGGCACGACGTGCGGATGTACGGGATCGACCTGACGGAGTTCGAGGGCTGACCCCTCAGTGGCGCGCCGAACGACCGGGCGGCCGACCGCGACCGGACCGCCATGGAGGACATGATGCAGATCCCTTCTCTGCCGTATCGCGATGAGCACACCACCGTCGTCGCGGCGGGAGCCGATGACGTGTGGCGCAGTCTGGGCGACACCCTGGACCGGTCCTTCTCGCGACCCGGCGCGAACCGCTACGCGCGGCTGGTCGGATGCGCGGACCGCACGGCGTCGGGTCCGCGGCCGCTTGCCGAGGGCTCGACGTTCCCCGGGTTCCGGGTGGCAGCCGCGGTCCCGGGGCGCGAGCTGGTCCTCGGCGGTCGTCATCGCTTCTCGTCGTACGCGCTGATCTTTCGCCTGGAGCCCGCGGGTCCGGGCCGGTCACGGCTGACCGCCGAGACCCGGGCCACCTTTCCCGGCCCGGCAGGCGGCCTCTACCGGTTGCTCGTCCTCGGGACAGGAGGGCACGCGGTGGGCGTGCGGCGCCTGCTCGCGACGGTCCGCCGCCGGGCCGAGATGTGAGGGCCGCCGGTCGCGGGCACCGGCTCCGGCACCTGTACGTTCACGGGCTCAGGCGGGCTTGAGCCCCTGGTCTCCCGCTTCGGTGACGAAGGACGCGGCGGTCGTGATCGGAGCCCCGAGCGTGGTGACGGCGGACACGGTCTTGAAGTCCGCCCGCGCCGCCTGTGGCGTCAGCCGCACCCTGACGTAGCCGCGTTGTCCGTTGTAGAACTTCAGGTGGGGGTTGGCGGTCAGATAGGTGGCCCAGTTCGTGGGTCTTACGATGCCGTCCCCTCCGCTCGCGATGGACGGGGTGACGATCTCCGTGCCCAGGGCGCTGGACGAGGGGTTGTCGAAGTCGTCCTTGATGTCGAAGGCGTACCCGACGTGCACGTCCCCGGTGAGGACCATCAGGTTGTCGATGCCTGCGGCCTTCGCCCCGGCCAGGACGCGCTCGCGCGAGGCCCGGTAGCCGTCCCAGGCGTCCATCGACACCTTGGCGACAGGGCTGAGGTCCAGTTTCCGCTGGGAGAAGCAGACCTGTTGCGGCATCACGTTCCACACGGCGTCGGAGGTACGCCATCCATCGATCAGCCAGCGTTCCTGGGCGGCGCCGGTGATCGTGCGTGCCGGGTCGTCCGACTCCGGGCCGGGGATGTGCGGCCGGTCGCCGTAGGCCTGGTCGGAGCGGTACTGGCGGGTGTCGAGGACGTCGAACTGCGCCAGGGTGCCCCAGTGCAGACGGCGGTAGAGCTGGGCGTCGGGCCCGTTGGGCAGCTGGGAGGCGCGCAGCGGCTGGTTCTCCCAGTGGGCCCGGTAGGCTGCGGCGCGCCGCAGCAGGAACGCGGCGGGCGTGGTGCCGTTCTCGTCGCTGTCGGCCGCGTAGTTGTTCCCGGTCTCGTGGTCGTCCCAGGTGACGACGAACGGGTGCATGGCGTGCACCGCCTGCAGGTCCGGGTCCCGGTGGTAGAGGGCGTAGCGCAGCCGGTAGTCCTCCAGCGTCACCGTCTCCCGGTTGAAGAGGTCGGGCAGGACACGGTCGGTGTATTTCCGGGCGCCACCGGCGGCGTCGATCGCGTACTCGTAGAGGTAGTCGCCGAGGTGGAAGACCACGTCGACGTCGTCGCCCGCGAGATGCCGGTGAGCGGTGAAGTACCCCTCGTGGTACGCCTGGCAGGACACGGCGGCGAACGTGAGTGCCGAGGCCGGGCCGACCGTGGCGGGAGCGGTGCGCGTGCGGCCCGTCGGGCTGATCCAGGTGCCTGTCCTGAAGCGGTAGTAGTACACGCGGCCGGCGTCGAGACCGTCCACCTCGACGTGCAGGGTGTGGTGGACCTCGGGGTGGGCGATGGCGGTGCCGCGCCGGACGATCGCGCCGAACCGCTCGTCGTCGGCCACCTCCCATTCGACGACGACACGCTGCTGGGCCAGGCCGCCGTCGGCCTCGTACGGCTCGGGCGCGAGCCGCGTCCACAGCAGTACGGAGCCGGGCCACGGGTCACCGGAGGCGACGCCGAGGGTGAAGGGGTCGTCGGCGATCCTCGCCGCGTCGAGCTCGGCGGCGCTCGCGGCGCCGGTGGCGGGCAGGTGTGTGCCGAAGGCGAGCGCGGCGGCCGCCGCGGTGACGGTGAGGAAGCGGCGGCGTGCGAGATGGTGCGCTGCCGCACGCAGTTCGGGGGCGTGCTGCGACGACGGTCTCCGGCGGCCAGGGGGCATGGCTCTATCCCCTCACGGTGATGGCGCAGGGCAGCCCCGGCAACGGGTGCTGCGGGGCTTGTGAATGCTAATCAGATGAAGATCATGAACCCGGCAGGCGCGGCCTCCCGAAGCGCGGGCGGCGTAACGGCCGAGGCATGTCGAGGGCCCGTTGGCGCGATGCGGCGCGCGGGCCGTCGGGGTACCGCCGACCCGGATCGCCGAAGGTATACGGCCGGATGGGCATGCCGTACGCGCCCCCGTGGCTTGGAAGACGACCAGGAATGGCCGGAGTTCGACCTGGCTGCTTCCGTCGGACGTACATACGATGCGACCGCTCCGGTCTTCACAGCTCCTTCACAGGGCCGGGCTCGCACGGTCATGCGTTTGGCATGTGCATGACCATGTTTGCTGTCTGATCCATGCCTGATCCATGTCTGATCCAACGCACCTGGTCCGCGACGGCTCTTCGCGCATGCGAAGGCCGCACCCCCCAATTCGCGGTGAGGCACGTTTGCCCGCCGCCGGAACACCGACGCAACGGATTGGAGCACCATGGCTGGTGCGATGCTTCTGAGCGGCGCGATCGCCGCCCTCTTCGCCACCGCACTCCCCGCGCACGACCCGTCCACCGGGATCGTCGACCCGCCCCCGGACAAGATCGTCATCAAGGTCGCCACGGTGAACGGCTCCGGCTGTCCCCAGGGCACCGCCGCCATCGCCGTGTCCCCGGACAACACCGCGTTCACGGTGACCTACAGCGACTACCTCGCCCAGGTGGGAGGCAACTCGGATCCCACCGCGTTCCGCAAGAACTGCCAGCTCAACCTGACCGTGGCCGTGCCGGGCGGCTTCACGTACGCCATCGCCAGCGCGGACTACCGCGGCTTCGCCTCGCTCAAGGCGGGGGCGACCAGCACCGAGAAGGCCTCGTACTACTTCCAGGGCTCGCCGAACACGGCCTCCATCACGCACCCCTTCAGGGGCCCCTACGACGACAACTGGCAGGCCACGGACACGACGGAGTGGGCGCAGCTCGTCTGGGCGCCCTGCGGTGTGCAGCGGAACTTCAACATCAACACCGAACTCCGCGTGAACGCGGGCACATCCGCTCCCGGCAGCACCAGCTTCATGACCATGGACTCGACCGACGGTGACATCAGCACCATCTACCACCTGGCCTGGAAGGAGTGCCCCAGCTCCTGACCCGACCGCCTTGGCCGGCTCCACCGCACCGGAGTCGGCCAAGGCGCGGCATGCGTGTGTACGACCCTGTCGGCGTTCGTGGCTACGGCCCTGTCGGCCTTCGTGACCGCCGACCGGATACATCGTCTGGTCCGATGAAAACATGGCCCCGAACGAGGGGTGTGCGCTCGCTCGATCCGGTGTCCTGGCGTGCGAGGGCGTACCACCGGCGCACGAGTCCCGTTGCACGGACATGGACAGCACATTCGCCACAACGGGGCCCTTCCTGGGCCGCGAGGGTCAGGACCGGCCGTCCGTCGAACCCGTCGGCGCCCACTGGACGGACCCGCCGATCTACGCGGCGCTGGTCGCCGACTGGCAGGCCCGCGGACGCGTGGTCCCGCGGCGGCACGAGGCGCGTCGGCCGGCCTTCACCGCCCTGCGCGTCACCGACGTTCGCCTCCCCGGTCCCGGCCGGCGTCGAAGCGACGGTCAGGGGTCGAGCGGGTCCTGAGGGGCTCTGCCCGGGCCCCGGCTCGGCCGGTTGGCCGGCCGGTCCGGCTCGCTCAGCCGAGGTGATCACGACCCGCCCCGGGACGCACCGCGTTGCCGACGGGGCGCCCCCGTTCCCCGTTCACCAGGTCGGAGAGCATCTCGGCGGCCTGATGGAGCGCCACTTCCAGGGCGGTCGGGAGATGCAGGGCGCCCTGACCGTCGGGCGGAACCAGCCAGCGCAACGTGCCGGTCGTCCGGCGGGGCGAGGGCACCGCGATCCAGGAGCCCTTCCCGGAGTAGCGGATGTCCTGGCCCACCCAGTAGCTCTCCGGGTCCGGCGGAAGGAAGAACCCGACCCGGTGGGCGCCGAAATCGGCGAGCGTGGGGCCGGGCATCGGCAGCGGGAGGCGCAGCAGGGCGTCCAGGGCGAACAGGCCGATCTCCTCCGGCACGCTGAGGACGTCCCAGAACCGGCCGGCCGGCAGCAGCGCGGCGCCGCTGGCCCCGTGCTCCCATTCGCGCTTGCAGGCCCGGGGGTCCACCGCGGCTGCTGCGAGCCACTCCACGGCTTGTTGGTGGGGAGCGCTTCTCATGTCTCTCCTCTTCGACCGCTGGTCCGTGTGAGCGGACAGTGATACCCCCTCCGCGGGCGCGGCTCCGTGTGTAATTCCCGAGGAGCCCAGAGTCATATTCGTAGATATATCTATCCAGTGGAAGGGGTGGCGCGCCGTGGCGTTTGTCCGTAGAACACCCGAACTTCGGACGAGAGTTCGGTCCTTATGTGTGGGCGGGAGCGTCGTCGCGCTGGCCGGAGTCTCCTTGCTGGCCCTGGTGGTGCGAACCTGCCGTCGAAGTCTCCTTCGACGCTTCCGGTTTCCTCGCTTCGGGCTTCCTCGCAGAGACCCGGTGGCGCCGCTGGTGAGAACCGCGCGCAGCCTGAACTACGGCGCCGGGGAGTTCCTGGATCCGGTCGACGCGGATGACTACGACGGCTGACGGATGTGCGACCCCACGGCCGGGACCGCCTGCTCACGCAGGACCATGAGTGAGCCCTCCAAGGTCGCCACCATGGCGAAGGGGAACCGGTCGAGTTCAAGACAGAGCTCGACGTCATCGGGATGGACTCCTTGGCGCACCCCCTCGGCCAGTTCGGAGGCGGCGCGTGACTCGGCGCCACGGCGGAGGAATTCAGCGGCATCCGTCCCGGGCTCGGTGACCCTCCGGGCGATGTACTGAGCGCACGCCAGGTCTTCGTCGGCCTGCCCGTCCTCGCCGGTGACCACGAACGTGACACTGTCACTACCGCGCGCCCGCAAGAGCCGGGCCGTCGCTTCCGCCACGACGAAGCCTGCGCACAGCACCAGCGACGCTTCCTTGACCGCCAGGGCGCCGACCGTCCCTGCCGTGGTCTTCTGCACAACGGTCCGTCCGCCGAGGTCGATCGACCGCAGCAGGCCGGGGGAGTTGACGGTGTCGAACCCGGGCGCGGGCGGACCGTCCTTGAGCGCCACCCAATCCGGGTGGCGGGCCTTGAGCGCCAGGGCGTCGTCCAGCGACTCGGCAAGGACGATCTTTTCCGCGCCCCGGGCAAAGGCCCAGGCGGCCACGGTGAACGCACGCATGACGTCGACCACGACCGCCACGGACGGGGTTTCGGCCAGATCGGCGATGCCGAGGAAGCGAGTGTCCATCCGGATCATGATCGCGCATGGCCGACCCGAAGCACCCGGGGAGTGGTACGCGTCATATCGCCTGCCCCGCGCGGAGCGGCCGGCCGGTTCCAGGGGTGGGAGGGGACGCCCCGGAGCCGGCCGGCCCGGCTGCCGGTGGGTCAGAACCAGCCGGTGCACTCGATGGCGCCGCCCGGGCCGTTGGTGCCGCAGGCCCGCATGACGAGGCCGGCGTCGTTCCATTGAGGCTGCGCCAAGCTCGTTTCCGCAGTTCAGTGAGGCTGGTGTGATGCGCCGGTGAAGTCCTCACGCTGGTAGGCGGCGTGATCGTCGGGGCGAGATCGTCCGCCCGTCTCGTCACCGCTGTACTTCGCTGTTCGCCAGGACGAGCAGGGCTCGCAGGAGCGTGGTGGCCTGCCGGGTGTCGGTGCGGAGCTTGGTCAGGGTCCGCCATGACTTGAGGTTCGCGAAGCCGTGTTCGTTGGCGGCGCGTTCGCGGCTGACCAGGCGGTTCGTCTCCTTCTCGGCAGCGGTCAGCTGGTGGTTGCGGGTGGCCTTGCGGCCGGTGATGATCACCGGGTCGTCGTCGGGTTTGTCGTCGAGGCCGACGAAGCCGAGGTCGGCCAGGGCGCCGAGGCCGGCTTCCCGCAGGTGTCCGGTGATCTTGTTGTGGCGGGCGGTGGTGATCTCGCTGGACCGGCCGGGCTTGGCCGCGGAGATCCAGATCAGGTTGCCCTTCTCGTCGGTCAGCGCGAGAAACAGCAGGCCATGGGTCTTGTGCTTGCCTGAGTAGTTCTTCCGGTCGTCCTTCCCGGTGCGGCGGTGGGTGCGGATCAGGGTGCCGTCGAGGAGGACCACGACCCCGCCGCTGCGGGCGATCTTCTTCAACGCCCGGTCCAGGCGCGGGGACCGGGCGGCCAGCAGCTTCACGACTTCCTTCACCCAGCGGCGAACGGTGGACTCCCCGACACTGTTGCCGCCGGCCATGTCGGCCAGACGCTGGTCGTGGCGCAGGACGGCGAGCACGATGACGGCCTGCCGGCCGGGTTCGGCCTTGCGCCAGGGCGAGCGCATCTGGTTCCGGCGCCGGCGTATCAGGTCGGCGACGAGGCTGATGGTCCGCTTCGACAGCGGGAGGCGGACCTGGTAGACAACTTCCTGAGTGTCCTCGGCGGGCTGGTTTTTGCTCACACATCTACCAACTCCCGCCGGGGGCCCTCGCGTTACGGCAGGAATCGGCCCGTCCGGCCGTCAACACCGCTGGTCAGCGTGGTCGGTAGCGGCCCGATGCGGTGCGGACGAGCCAGCCACGGTCGGAAAGTTTGCGCAGCTGGCCCCGGACCGGCTCGATCTTCGCCGGGGTCGTCTCCCGGCCCAGCGCGAGGGCGACATTCCTGGCCATCACCGGACCGTCCGCCCCGGCCACGATCTCCATGATCCGGCGGTACTCCGAGGTCAGGGCCTGAAGCCCCATCCCCTCGACGCGATCGGGCACCACCCGCATCCCGCCCGCACCCGGGCCCACCGTCACAGCAACCGGCTCCGGCTCCGGCTCCGGCGACACGATGCCCGGCGGTCGCCGTCCACCGACGGTGGCCTCGGACCATTGCCCGAACACCACCTCGGCGGCCTCCAACCGGGCCATCTCCAGCTCGAGTTCACCCAGCTCCTTGCGCAGCAGTTCGGCGCGTTTCGCCAGCTCAAGCCGCCGCTCGATCGTCCACGTCAGTACGTCCGTCATGAACATTCCTCCCGACGCGGAACCTACGCAGCAGCCCCCGAACCTCACGCCAGAACCCGCGAGAACGCCCACGCCAGACGATCTCGTGCTAACGATCACGCCACCTGTCAGCGTGAGTACCTCACCGGCGCATCACACCAGCCCCACTGAACTGCGGAAACGAGCTTGGCGCAGCCTCATTGGGTGGTGTACGCGTCGTTGCCCGAGGTGATGGTGGTGAAGCCGAGCATGGGGGACCAGGTCGTGCCCCCGTCGGCGCTGCGGTCGACCCAGATCTCGTCGCCGGGCGCGCCGCCGGTGATGCGACCCCAGGCGCACTCGGTGGTGCCGTTGTAGCGCAGTTCCACGGTGCGGCCGAAGACGGTGGTCGACCTGGCCGTCCAGGCGCCCGTGGAGTTGGGCTCCGTACCGTCGCCGCAGGATGTGTTGTTCTCCGCGCCGGCCAGTGTGCCGCCGATCTCCGGGAAGTCACCGCAGGACGGCACATCCTTGAGCACGGCCGGACCTTGTACGAACAGGTTGCTGATCCAACTGTGGTAGTCCGGCAGGAACGACCAGACGTTGTTCACCATGCCGTCGACCGTGGCCCGCTCGCCCACCCGCTGGCACAGCACCCGCGTCTGTACGGAGATGCCGTTGCCGTTGGTGAAGTTGATGCGGCTGCTCGTGTTCGAGTCCTGCCGCAGGTTGGGCTGGCCCCAGGTCTTGTGGTACGAGCCGCGGCCGTCCCAGGACCAGACCATCGGCGTGACGTCGGCGTGCGGCCGGAACGCGCCCTGGTAGCGCTCCCAGCGGGCGCTGATGTTGTTGACCTGGATCTGCGCGCCCGACTGCGGCGCCTCGACCATCTTGCCGTTGCCGAGATAGATCGCGACGTGCGTCGGGCCGAAGCCCGCCGGACCGAAGTACATGATGTCGCCGGGCAGCAGGACGCCCGACCCCTGCGACTTCAGGAACTTGGTGTGCGCGTACCCGGGCGCTGCGAAGGTCGCCTGCGTCGTGCGCTCGGTGATGAGGTCCCGGCCGGTCGCCTTGTACCAGGCCCAGCGCACCAGACCGATGCAGTCGAAGCTCCACAGCTCCGGGTCCGCGTACGAGGCGGGGTCCGTGCGGTCGATCTGGCCCTGACTCGGACCGGGCATGCCCTGCGCGTGGCCGCCACCCCAGGCGTACTGCTTGCCGACGTACCGGCACGCGACCTCGACGGCCGCCTCCGCCGCCGCGCTCGCACCGGACTGGAGCGGCGCGCACCCCGTGGCGGCGGCCGCCGGAGTGGCCGAGACGGCCGGCAGGCCGAGGCTCACCACCGTCACGAGCGCGGCCACGAGGAGCCGCACCCGGCGACCCCATGACCGCGCTATCCACCCCGTTCTTGCGGATCCTGCTCTTCCGGTTCCTCGGATTCTGCGAACTCTGTTGATCACGGCACGCACTCCCCCTGGTCTCGTAGGCGTCCCGCGAACGTACGGACTCCACCCGCCTGCCGGTCCCTGTCATCTGTCAGGGTGCGACCCGCCTGCCCGCGCTCCCCGGCAGCGGGACCGGCGTGCCTCTTGACTTCACAAGACCCCCGCGCCAGATTCCTGACTCCGCATCAGAACCGGGACCCCACAGGCCAGTTGCCTCCCGGGGCACAGCACGTCGTCGTCTTCCTTCGCCCTGTTGGAGTGCTGCCATGTCGACAACCGCGGATCCCGCGAGACGTACCCAAGCCCCCTCACGGTCCGGCCCTTCACAGTCCGGCCCTTCACAGTCCGGCCCGTCGCGGCGCCGGGTGCTCGGCGCCGCGACGGCGGGCGGGCTCGCCCTCGCGGCCGGCCTCCCGAGCGCCGCCGACGCGGCCGAACTGCCCCTGCTCGGCACGTACGACGTCGTCGTGATCGGGTCCGGAGCCGCCGGGATGACCGCCGCGCTGACGGCCGCGAAACAAGGACTGAGCTGCGTCGTCGTGGAGAAGGCGCCCACCTTCGGCGGTTCGGCCGCCCGCTCCGGCGCGGGAATCTGGATCCCCAACAACCCGGTGATCCTCGCCGCCGGCGTGCCCGACACCCCGGCGAAGGCCGCCGCCTACCTGGCCGCGGTGGTCGGCCCGGACGTCTCCGCGGAACGCCGGCAGGCCTTCCTCGGACAGGGCCCCGCCATGATCTCCTTCGTACTGGCCAACAGCCCGCTGCGCTTCCGCTGGATGGAGGGGTACAGCGACTACTACCCGGAGCTGCCCGGCGGACTGCCGGGCGGCCGTTCCATCGAACCCGCCCAGCTCGACGGGAACATCCTCGGCGCCGAACTCGCCCGGCTGAACCCGCCGTACCTGACGGTGCCCAGCGGCATGGTCGTCTTCAGCGCCGACTACAAGTGGCTCGCGCTCTCCGCGGTCAGCGTGAAGGGCGCCGCCGTCGCCACGGAATGCCTGGCCCGCGGAACCAGGGCGGCCCTCCTCGGCCAGAAGCCCCTCACCATGGGCCAGTCACTGGCGGCCGGCCTGCGCGCGGGACTGCTCGCGGCCCAGGTGCCGGTCTGGCTGAACACCCCGCTCACCGACCTGTACACGGAGAACGGGACCACCGCGGGAGCGGTCGTCACGAAGAACGGCACACCGGGTCTGATCAGGGCCCGGCACGGAGTGATCGTCGGCTCCGGCGGCTTCGAGCACAACGCGGCCATGCGCGCCCAGTACCAGCAACAGCCCATCGGCACCGAGTGGACCGTAGGAGCCAAGGAGAACACCGGCGACGGAATCCAGGCGGGCCGCCGGGCCGGTGCCGCGCTCGACCTGATGGACGACGCCTGGTGGGGCCCGGCGATCCCCCTGCCCGACGAGCCCTACTTCTGCCTCGCCGAACGCACCCTGCCCGGCGGGCTCCTCGTCAACGCCGCCGGAGCCCGCTTCGTCAACGAGGCGGCCCCCTACAGCGATGTCGTACACACCATGTACGAACGCAACGAGACCGACCCGGACATCCCGGCCTGGCTGATCGTCGACCAGAACTACCGCAACCGCTACCTCTTCAGGGACATCGCACCGACGTTCACGTTCCCCGACGCCTGGTACACGTCCGGCGCCGCCCACAAGGCCTGGACCCTCGACGCCCTCGCCGCACGGATCGGCGTGCCCGCGGCCGCCCTGCGGGCCACGGTCAACCGTTTCAACGGCCTGGCCCGAAACGGCACGGACACCGACTTCCACCGCGGCGACAGCGCCTACGACCACTACTACACCGACCCCGCGATCCTCCCCAACTCCTGCCTGGCACCACTGTGGCTGGCCCCCTACTACGCCTTCAAGATCGTCCCGGGCGACCTGGGCACCAAGGGCGGTCTGCGCACCGACGCCCGGGCACGCGTGCTGCGCCCGGACGGATCCGTCATCCCCGGCCTGTACGCCGCCGGCAACGCCAGCGCGGCGGTCATGGGCCACAGCTATGCCGGCGCGGGCTCGACGATCGGACCGGCGATGACCTTCGGCTACATCGCGGCACGGGACATCGCGGCAGGTGCCAGGGCCTGAACCACGGGACACGATCCACGGGGCCGTCGCGTCACCGTGCCCCGTGCGAGCTCCGGCGGGCGAGCCCGCCCGCCCGGACGGACCCGGTCGGCTCACCCGCCGGAGCTCGCACAGATGACTTCGGGCGGCCGGAACGAGGGGCCGTCGCCGGGCTCCTCGTCCACCTGGACGCGTACGGTCTCCAACTGCCCCAGCAGTGAGTCGAGATGCCGCTTCGAGGGATCCCGGAAGAACTCCAGGACCGCGCGGTGGAAGGCGTCCCTGAGCTCCGGCGGCATGACGTCCGACGCGTCGAAACAGAGCGTACGTGCACGTGAGTTGAGCAGGTCGTCGATCTCCTGCTCGATCGGGTTCGCGGGCACCGCGGGCGGCAGACCGGCCGTGTTCGGGAACAGCGGACGCACCCCCGGGTCCGCCTCCGCCTGCCAGCGCTTGCGCCCGGCCGGGCTCGACAGCCGCTCCACCAGCTCCTGGGCCGCCGGGTCGTCGCTGAAGACCGCAGCCATGTCGCCCGCGACCTCGTACGCGTCGCGGTACTCGGTCGGCCCGCCCAGGAACCGGGCCGACGGCTCCACACGGACGTCCTCGCTCGCGTACAGGTACCGGATGAAGGCGCTCTGGTGCTCGTACGTGCAGTCGAAGCCGGGGGAGTCCAGCAGTCCGCGGGGCCCGCCCGGCCCGGGCACTCCCTCGTACGACGTGGTCAGGGACCGCTCGATCGATCTTCGGCGAGCGGTCGCCGAGCAGCTCCGCCCAGGTCGTCCAGGCCCGCCGGACCGCCGGATCGAGCCAGCTGAGCCTGCTGGTGGCCCACGCCTCGTAGACGGAGCGGCCCGCCTGGTGGAGCAGGATGTCCTCGATCCAGTCGGTACCCGGCCAGCCCGAGGTGGCCTGCGAGGCGAGCCCCACGCACCATGTCGGATCGTCGCTGGACGTGCCCTCCTTGCTCCACACCAGGCTCTTCAGGTCGACCTTCAGCGGCACCCAGTACGTGCGGCTCTTGCCGTCCACGAGGAGCGTCGGTGCCCACGGCGGGTACGCGCGCTCGGCGGCCGCTGCGGCGAGGGGCTTCAGCTTGTCGCGGCGTGCGTACTCGGTGAGTTCGCCGATGCTGTTGAGGATCGCCACGTCCGGCGGGGCGTCCGCCTCCAGCTGCGAGACGAGCGTCTCGCGCAGCGAGCGGGTGCCTTCGTACGTGTACGTCCTGCCGGTCCCGTCGTCGAGCCGGTTCAGAGCCGCCTCGAAGGCCTTGCCCTCCTCGCCGGTCCACGGGCCCAGCACGACGAGCGGGTCGGGGGGGTCCGAGGTACAGCCGGGGACTAGGGCGAGCAGACAGCCCGCGAGGAGGACGCGCAGGGCACGGCCGACGGCGCGGTTCACGACTCGGTTCACGACTCGGTTCACGGGTCGGCTCACGACACGGCTCCCGGGCGGGCGACCACCAGGTACTCGCGCCGGTACGCGTGCAGGGCAGCGCCGGCGACGACCGCGCCGACCAGGCCCGCGGGGAACACGAAGGGCGCGACCCCGTCCAGGAATGCGAGCCGCCCGTCGGACAGCCCGTCGTCGATCCGCGCCTCCAGCACCTCGATGGCCCGCGGGTCCGGACCGTCGAACGGGCGCTCCTCCGCGATCGTCTCAGTCTGGGGCGAGGTCCGTTTCGCGAGCGCGTCCGCCACGGGGACGGCCTCCTTCTGCGCGTGCCGCGCGAGCAGCGCGTCGGTCGTCAGGAGTGGTACGGCGAGCAGTGGCAGAGCGGCGACCGCCAGCGGAACACTGAGCCGGATCCGGAAACGGCGCCGCAGGAACGACACCGTGCGCCAGAGCCCGGCAGCGAGCAGCAGCAGGGCGAGTCCGCAGACCACGGTGGCGACGAGCACGGGCCCGCTCCAGGCGGCCCGGTCCGCGAGCCGCTCGCGCAACTGGCGTTCGAGCCCGGCGACCCGGTCCACGATGGAGGTCGCGGCGGAGCCGACCGTGGGACTGCACGGCGGATAGCGGTCCTGACGGTCCGCGACGGCGACCGGCGTCGAACAGAGCATGCTGCGCGCGTACGTCAGCTCCGCGTCCCGCAGCACGGGGTCGGCCACGTGGTTCTGGGCCCGGCCGATCCAGCCCGTGTAGTCCACCACCAGCGCGGACACCACGCGCAGTTCCTGTTCCTCGGCCACGGTCAGGGCTCCGCTGCGCGTGACCTGGTTCAGGCTCTGCGTGGCCCGCGCCACCCGCGTCCGGTACCGCTCGCTGAGCCCGCTCAGCTCGGCGGCCCGTCCTTCGGCGAGGTTCTCCTCGGCCTCGCCCTGCGCGATGAACAGGGATGCCCTGGCGTTCGCGAGACCGACCAGCGCGGGCGCCAGCCGGTCCCGCACATACGCGGAGTCGTCCCGCACACCCGAGTACGCCCATCCGAGCGTCCCGAACGCCACCACGGCGAGCAGCGGCAGCGCGACGAGCCGCTCCCGCAGATACGCGCGGTTGCGACGGCCGGCCGCCGACGGCCACACGTAGAGCCAGACCCGGCGGGCGAGTTCGGCCGCGACGAGGCGTGCCGCCCGCGCGGCACGCAGGACCCGTGGGGGCGGCGCGGCATCGTCCTCCGCGGGCTGCGGGCGCGCGGCTGCACTCACTCGCGGGCCGTCCGGACGTTCTTCCCCGACGCCGGCGCCGAAGGCGGTCCCGGTGGCGGTGTCGGCGTACGGGCGATCGTCCGGAGCCAGGTCGTGACTCTCTTTCCGAGCCATGGGCTGTCCCTGTGGTGTCGGAAGGCGAGCGGACGGACCTCGTAGGCGCGGTCCAGCAGTGTTTCGGCGACGGCCGCGTCCTCGGGCGAGGCGGAACGGGCGGCCTGGTGGGCGAGGGTGAGATAGAGGCGGGAGAGGGCCTTGCGCAGACCGGGCCCGTCGGACGGGAGGCCGAGCCGTTCGTCGGCGCCCGCGGCCAGCGCGGCCAGGCCCGCCGCGTCGACGGCACCCCGCGCGAGCGCGCCCTGCACGGCCTCCCACACCTCCGCCGTCATACGGACCCGGGCCTGCTCGTCCGTCAGCCCGTGCGCGTGGAAGAGCCGGGCCAGCCGCTCCAGCACCTCACGCAGCCGCTCGGTCACCTCGTCGGTGCGCTCGGCGGTCCGCACATGCTCGACGCCGACGCGAACGGCCGCCGTACGCGCGGCGGTTCGGTGCCGCGAGTGCTGCGGCACCACGTCCAGGGCACGCACCGCGTCGTCCCACGCCCGCTCACCGCCCAGCGCCAGGCGTGCCCGTACCGCGCCGAACGCCGCACTGCCCAGCGACGGATTGCGCAGTCGTACGGCCTCGTAGAACGTCAGCGCCTCCTGCCACCGGCCGAGCTGCTCGGCGCAGTAGCCGAGGGCGAGTTTCGGCGCGTACTCGCCCGGGATCGCCGCGAACACCTCGTCGAAGTGCCGCCGCGCCGCGTCCACTTGGTCCCGGCCGAGCGCGAGCAGCCCACGGTGCCAGCCGAGCCGCCAGTCGTGAGGAGCGCGCTCGGCCCCGATCAGCGTCTCCGCGGACCGCAGTTCGCTCTCGGCGGCCGCCGTCCCGCCCCCGGCACCGCGCAACCGCAGCCGGCAGCGCAGCAGATGCACCTCCGGCGAGTCGCGCCAGTCCCCGGTGTGCTGCAGCAGCGCCTCCGGCGCGGCGTCGGCCAGCCTGCTCAACTGCGCGTGGTGGTAGTCGTGCCGGTCGGGCCGCGGTACGGGCAGCCGCTGCGCGGCCTCGGAGGGCGACGGCGGCGCGTACGGGGCGGAAGCGTTCGGCGTGGCCCACCGGGCCAGTGGCGGCGCGGACCCGAGCGCCGCGTCCAGCGCGTACGACGACTGGAGGAAGAGCGGCGACGGCTCGAAGGTCTCCAGGCCGGTCCGCAGCGACCGTAACTCACGGAAGACTCCGCGCAGTTGCTCCTCCATCTCCCGTGCGGTGGCGAACCGCTCGGCCCGCTCGCTCCGGGTCGCGCGGTGCAGCACCCGTGCGAGCGACACCAGACCGAGCCCCACGGGAGGGGGTGCCGTCATCGGATACGTCTGCGCGGTCTCGGGCTCGCCGCCCGGTGCGCCGAGACCGCCGATCACGTCCAGGTGGCCGAGGTCCGCCAGATCGTCGGGCGATCCGCCCAGTCCGCTCAGCCGCCGCAGCGTCTCGCCCAGGCTGAACAGGTCGTCCTGGCCGGCGGATTCACCGCTGCGGCCGACGGTCGGGGCGCGGTACCCCTCCGTGGTGTGGCCGGGCAGACCGGCCATACGGACGCTTCCCACATCGATGATCTTCGTGGTGGTGCCGTCGTGCATGACGTTGTCCGGTTTGAGGTCGCCGTAGACCTTGCCGGGCCAGTCGCCGTGCAGATACCCGAGCGCGGCCAGGAGCCGTATCCCGTAGGCGAGTACGAACTCGTGGAAGCGGCCCCCGCCGAATTCCCCCGGATTCACCTGCGCCCGCGCCCGCACCTCCTCCAGGGTGAGCCCGTCCACGTACTGGAGGACGAGGAAGTCACCGATCTCGGGATGGTGCCCGTAGTTGAAGACGCGGATGATGTCGTCGTGGCTGAGGTCGACCAGCGCCCGCCGTTCCTGGGCCAGGGCCTCCGCCGCGGCAGCCGCCTGCTCGCCCCGCAGCACCTTGATGGCCACCTCGCGATTGTCGACCTTGGTGTCGAGCGCGAGGTACACCTCGCCCATACCGCCGTAGCCGAGGGGGCGGATCATCCGGTACTGCCCCGCGAGCATGTGCGGCGGCGGCAGTGGCAGTCCCTCCGGGTCGCTCCCGCGGGAAGCGGCACGCTCCAGCAGCGTGATCGAGGGCAGCAGGACGGGGTCGGGACTCTCCTCGGGCAACTCGACGCGCGCGGCCCGCAGAATCACCGGTTGCTGTGGCGCGATGAAGAACGGCTCGCTGGATTCCGGCAGTTCACCGGTCGCACCTCTGCCCGCAGCCCCGTCCATGCGTCCTCAGAATAGACGCGGGGGCCCTGAATGGCCCCGGGCCGAGGCGAAGATGATGTGCGGAAGTGACCCGAGGAGGCGTCCCGCCTTCTCGGGTCGCAAATACCGCGTGCGGTCTCGGGCCGTGTGCCCCGTATGAGTGGCGAATTCGAGGGGTCGTTGCAACACGTGGTCGGTTGTTCAGGCCGCGAGTAGTTTAGACAGGCGCTCGGCTGGGGTTTCCCAGCCGAGCGTTTTGCGTGGGCGGCTGTTGAGTTCGGCGGCGGCTGCGTCCAGGTGCTTGCGGGTGTGGACGGACAGGTCGGTGCCCTTGGGGAAGTACTGCCGCAGCAGGCCGTTGGTGTTCTCGTTCGAGCCGCGCTGCCAGGGACTGGCCGGGTTGCAGAAGTAGACCGGGATGTCGGTGGCGATGGTGAATGCCTGGTGGGCGGCCATCTCCGAGCCCTGGTCCCAGGTGAGGGAACGCCGCAGGTGGGGCGGCAGGGTTTGGACGGTTTCCACGAGAGCGTCGCGGGTGCTGGCCGCGCTGTGGTCGATGGGCAGGTGGACCAGCATCACGTAACGGGTGGTGCGTTCGACGAGTGTGCCGATCGCCGATTTGTGGTCCTTGCCGATGATGAGGTCGCCTTCCCAGTGTCCTGGGACGGCCCGGTCGTCGGCTTCTGCCGGGCGGTCGCTGACCATGACCATGTTCGGGATCGATCGGGGCTGGCGCTTGTATGCCTGCCGGTGAGGACGTCGGCGGGCGCGTCCGCTGCGCAGGGCGCGGGCCAGTTCCCGGCGCAGTTCGCCCCGTCCCTGGACGTAGAGGGCCTGGTAGATCGTCTCGTGGGTCACGTGCATCTCCGGCCGGCTGGGGAACCGTATGCGCAGAGCGTGGCAGATCTGTTCCGGGCTCCACCGCAGGGTCAGGTGGTCCTGGACGAAGTCCCGCAGTTCGGCGCTCTGGCCGATCTTCCCCGGCTTGGGGCGGGGCCGGCGGGCGTCGGCGCGGGCCTGGGCGGCGTGGGGCCGGTACTGGCCGTTGGTGGGATGCCGGTTGCGGCGGATCTCCCTGCTGATGGTCGAGGGGCTGCGGCCCAGCTCGGCGGCGATCGCGCGGATGGTGGTTCTCTCGCGGAGCCGGTCGGCTATGTGGATGCGGTCAGCCTCGCGCAGGTAGCGGGAAGGGCCAGAAGGAGGCGGCGCCTCCTGGTAGATCGGAGGCGCCGCCTTCTTCCGGCCGACGTTCGCGTGTGAACCGTTACGCCATCTTTTGCCGGTCCGCAGGTTGATGCCGACGATTCGGCAGGCTTCCTGACTGCTCACGCCTTGCTGCATGAGCTGGAAGTATGCGGCCCGTTCCCGGTCCAGCTTCTTCGGCCCCTGCCGCTGGCGTTCCTTGCGTACTTCGAAGTCCATCGCATCCCCTGACTGGGGGTGTTGCGACGACCACTAGAACTCAAGAGTCCACCGGGGCACACGCCGACCCGTTGGGTCAGCCCTCCTTGGCCTTCGCGTACTCCGTTGCCATGCCTCCGGCGAAGTCGTACACCACGGCGGCTTCGTCCCCCACGACCCAGGCGTCGTGACCGGGAGGGCAAACGAAGACGTCGCCGGGGCCGACCTCGCTCTCGGCGCCGTCGTCCATACGGATCCGCATCCGGCCCTCGACGACGTAACCGTTGTGATGGACCTGGCAGCTCTCGGTGCCCGCGATCGGAGCCACGGACTCGGACCATCGCCAGCCCGGTTCGAACGTCGCCACGGCGAAGTCGAGCCCGGTGAGGTGGACCGCTTCGAGGTGGCCACGAGGGAAATCGCGCCGCTCGTCCGGCTTTTCGACCGCCTTGACCTCGATCATGACGGCTCCTTCCCATCTGGCCTTGCCCAGCATTGGCGGGCGGTCGGTCACCGTCTCGCGACGACCCGGCCGAACCCCTCGTCTCCATCGTCTGCCCGTCCGCCCGGCTCCGCCATTCGGGGGACGGAAGCCCCTACAGGGAGATGGTCACCTCGTCCTCGACCGGCGGGTCGATTTCCTGCTGCCGGTTGCCCGTCGCCGAGAAGCAGCGCAACCGGACCGAGTCGGGAGTGACGTCCAGGCGCAGGAAGCACTTGAAGAACGGCGGGCTGTACGTGGCCGAGCCCGGGGACAGCAGTTGCGTGTACGCCTTGCGCACGGGGAGGCGGAAGCGGGAGGTGCGGTCCGGGCGGCCGCCGGCGCCCAGCAGGCTCGCGACCAGGCGGGTACGCAGGGTGACGCGAGCGGGCGAGGCCTGAGCGCGGGTCGGGCGGACACCGAGCCGTTTCGCGATGACGGCGGTGGCCTCGGCCTCGGTGAGGGTGAAGAAGCGCCGCATGCGCAGCCGGCGTCCGTAGAGCCTGCTGTAGAAGGCGAGCGAGTCGCCGCGCAGCGGGTAGCAGCGGAAGTCGTCCTCGGCGACACCGGCGACGGAGACGCGCGGCACTGTGTGGGTGGCGTGCATGAAGGCTCCGCCGCCACCGGCGACCACGTACTGGATGGTGCGGCCGTCCACCGTCACCGGATAGCGCTGGTAGTTGTGGATGTCACCGCCTATCGCGGCCACGTAGTGGTGGTCCGGGTCGCGCACGATGTCGGCGACGGTTCCGCCGCCGTCGATCGGGCAGGGGTGGTGCTCGGCGTCCACGTACAAGGGGGAGCCGGTGATGAGGATCTTCGGGATGTCTCCCTTGGACACCTCCCGGAGCCAGCGGCCCTGCTCTGCGTCGACGGTCCCCAGCAGGCCGGTGTCGATGCCTATGATGCGCACCGGCCCGGCGTCGACGGCCCAGTACGGGCCGGGCTGGACGGCCTGTTGGGCGGGGGACGAGCGCAACTGCCGTGCCTCGGCGAGGCGTTGCTCGTCGGCGGCGCGCGGCTTGTGCCACAGCAGCGCCCGCAGCCAGGCGGGCGTCAGCGGGCGGTGCGAGGCTTCCGGTGTGAGAGGCGGGGCCTCGCAGAAGACCCGCATGAAGCCCTGCAGGTCCTCGTACCAGTCGTGGTTGCCGGGTATCGCGTAGATGGGCGCCTGGTAGTCCTTGTACGGACGATGGAACTTCGTGCCGTAGTCGTCGGCGGTGCCGACCGGATAGACCACATCACTGGCGAGAACCGCGAACCGCGTGTCCTGACTGACCTTCAGAAAGCCTGGCACGACGGCATATTGCGGGTCGTCGCCCTCTCCCGTGTCCCCGATGACCATGAAGGAGAAGCGGTCCGGATCGTCGCGCCGGACCACCTTGTCGGCGGGTGCCCCGGCGACTGTCCGCTGCTCCACCCAGCGGCTGCGGGTTCGGCCGGTGGGGTCGCCGAACCAGGAGGCCAGTACGCCGTTGCGGGCGGGCCAGAGCGTCTTCGGGTTGAGCCAGGAGAGCTTTTCGACCCGGTGCGGCATCAGGTGCTTGTAGTCGCCGCGTTCCGCGGTGCCCCAGCCGGCGCCCTCGGCGGTGTCGCGTGAAGAGTGTGACATCGGTGCACGGTAACAACGCCCTCGTCCGATGATCCAAGTGGGGCCGTCGAGGAGGGCGGGCACCAACTACCGTGATGTGTATGGACATCAGCGTGGTTGCCGCGGCACGAGAGGACGACAGCCCGGTCGACGAGCCGTTGCGGGTGGCCGCGGTGGCCGACCGGCTCGGATACCGCGAGGTGTGGGCCGGTGAGGGGCCCACCTGGGACGCGTTCGTACTCGCCACGGCGATCGGGCTCGCCACCGAGCGCGTCACGCTGACCGCCGGACCCGTCCCCGTCTCCGTACGAGACCCGCTGACCATCGCCAGAGGCGCGGCGTCCGCCGCCGCGGTGATCGGCCGCCCGGTCGGGGTGGCACTGGGGACGTCCAGCAAGCGGGTGGTCGAAGGCGTCCACGGCCGGCCCCGCACCCGACCCGCCGCCGCACTGGCAGAGTCCGCCGAGGCGGTACGCGGTCTCATGCACGGCGAATCAGGCGAGGCGATCGTGCCCGGAAGCACCTTCCGCCGCCGTCAGCGGCCGCCCGGAGGCCCGCTCACCGTGGCGGCGTTCGGAGACCGCGCGATCGCCGTGGCCGCCGCGCACGCCGACCGCATGCTCCTCGACGTTGTCTCCCCAGAACAAGTCCGCGCCCTGCGTGCCAAGTTGACCGCCGCCGCCGAGCTCGCGGGCCGGACGCCGCCGCGGCTGGCCGCCTGGCTTCCCGCGGCCGTCGACCCCGAGCCCGAGTCCGTCCGGCAGATCATGCGGAGCATCGTCGGCTACCTGACCGTCCCGGGATACAGCGACGTGTTCACCGCGGCCGGCTTCGGCGAGGCGGTCGACCTCGCCCGCTCCGACGCCACTCCGGGCACTCTCCTCACAGCACTCCCACCCGAGGCCGCCCACACACTCGCCCTGCTGGGAGACGCCCGGACCGTCCGCGCCCGCATTGACGCGTACGCCGAGGCGGGCCTCGACGAGATCGCCGTGGTCCCCGCCACGGCGGGCGACCCGGCGGGGGAGCGGACACTCACGGCGTTGGCGGACCTGGTGTCCGGGTGATGCAGACGGACGAGGCCCGCCCCCTGCATCATGGCCGGATGAGTGATCGTGAGGAACTGCCGGCGGCGGTGGACGCGGAGGCGCTGCTCGCGCTGGCCGAGGGTTACCACGCGCGCGGGACACGGGCGTTGGGTACCCGCGAGGCCAGTGGCCATCTCGTGAAGGTGTACGCGATCGAGGCGCCGGGGCGCGACGTGACGGAGCGGGACGAGGCGGTGGCGCTGCGGATCGCCGGGGCGCATCTGGCGCTCGGACGTGCCCGGGGCTCACTGGGGCTCGCCGTTCTGCTCGTGCACGCGGGAGGCGACGGCGACTATGTCCTCCTCTGCAACTGGATCGAGGGATACATGTCCAACCTGGCGGTCTTCTCCGGTCCGGCCGGGCGGCCCGAACTGCTGCGGCCCGGACGGGTGGGGCTCGCACCCTGCGTCTGGGAAGCCGCAGTTCTGGCCCATGAGCGCGACGCGTTCACCCGGCATGTCCTCGACGGCAGCGGCCCGGTCGCCGACCGGCTGGCTGCGTGGGGTGGGGACACCACGGCGGGGGACGTCCGATGACGGGCGCTCCACGTGTGAGGCACGCACGCCCCGCCGACCTGCCGCGCGTCGCCGAACTGGCCGCGGAGCACGCCTCGTACGAGAAGTCCGCACCGCCCGTCCCCGACCTCGCCGAACGGCTCGGGGCCCTTCTCTTCGACACGCCGGCACCTCGGTTGCGCTGCCTCGTGGCGGAGTTGCCCGACGGAGAGGTCGTCGGATACGCCACCTGCGCGCCCGAACTCTCCACCTGGGAGGGCCGCGAGTACCTCATCATGGACTGTCTCTTCCTTCGCGACGGCAACCGGGGCCTGGGCCTCGGCGCGGCGCTGATGGAGGCCGTGGTGGCCGAGGCGCGGGACCTGGGTCTGGCCGAGGTCCAGTGGCAGACCCCCGCGTGGAACGAGGGCGCGATCCGCTTCTACGACCGCCTCGGTGCACGCGCCAAGGAGAAACTCCGCTACTTCCTGCCGGTGCAGGGCTGACCGCTGACCCGCCGATGCGCCGACGCGTCCGCCCGCGCTCGCCGCGGGCGGACACTTCCCGCTCAGGACAGGGGCGCCGTCGACCCCCTGATCACCACCCGGCAGGGCAGGGTCTCGACCCCCGAGCGCCGTGCCCCGGCGATCGCGGTGAACAGCGCGTGCGCGGCGGCGCGGCCCACCTGTTCCAGGTTCATGTCGACGCTCGTCAGGGGCGGCCGGGAGGCGGAGGTCAGGACCTGCCAGTTGTCGAAGCCCATGACCGCCACGTCCTCCGGCACACGGTGGCCGCGCTCGCGCAGTACGTCCATGACACCGCGCGCGATCTGATCGCTTCCGCACAGGACGGCGTCCACGTCAGGGTGCTGGTCGAGCAGCATCGCGGTGGCCGCCCGGCCCCAGCCCTCCGACCACACCCCGAACCGAGGCTCGCCGACGAGGGTGAGGCCGGCGTCGGCGAGTGCGGCCAGGGCACCCTCGGACCGCTCCTGCGAGGCGAGGTACCCGGGGTCACCGGTGATGTGCGCGATCCGCGTACGACCGCAGGCGATCAGATGCTCCACCGCGAGCCGTCCGGCGCCCACACTGTCCGGGACGATCGACAGATCCGCGGAATCCTCGGACGGCGCGTACGCGTAGACGACGGGGACGGGCAGTTCGCGGCCCAGTGACGGACGTGGGTCGGTCCGGCTGCCCACCACGATGAGACCGTCGACCCGGCGGCTGAGCAGCGCGCGGACATGGTGCTGCTCGCGGATCGCGTCCCCCCGGGCGTCGCAGAGGAACACGGCGACCTCACCCGCGCCGAACGCGTCCTCCGCGCCCATGAGGATCGGGATACTGAACCGGCCCTCCAGGTCGCTGGTGAGCAGCCCGACCGTGCCCGTCCGCCCGGCCAGCAGGCCACGCGCCACCTGATTGGGACGGAACGACAACCGCTCGGCGGCCTCGATCACCCGCTGTCTCGTCTCCGCCCGCACCTGGCTGCGGCCGTTGAGGGCCTTGGAAGCAGTGGCGATGGACACCCCCGCCAGCCGGGCGACGTCGCTGAGCGTGGCGGGCTGCGAACGAGAGGGGCCGGTGGCCTGTGCCATGGGGGGTTACTCCTGTCTCGCGTCACGTGCGGACGCCGTCGAGGATGCACGCCGCCCGGAAAACAGTACGCGAAACCGTTTCGGTCCCGATGTCTCCCTCGACTTGAAGAACCCTCATCAGCCGTTACGCGCAGGGGGATTGACGGGTGGTGAGTCGAGTCCTAGCGTCGCAGAAAACCTTTTCGGTTTTGTTTCCTTCGCAGGGTTCTTCGCAGCGTTCAGTGCCACCACATCCATCGTCCTGACCGGCCGGCCCGCCCTGGGCCCGCCGCACACGAGGGGGATCGACCATGGGGAGCACGGCCGGACCGCTTGGACACACACGCCGCCTCGTCACCGGTGCCGTCGCACTGCTCGCCGCCGCGAGCCTGGTCACCGCATGCGGATCGGGGGAGGACGACTCGGGCGGCGGCGAGGGAGGGGGCGGAGCAGCGAACGCCACGGGCACCGACGACGGCGCCAAGCTGACGATGTGGACGCGAGCCGCGACCCGGCCGCAGAGCGAGGCCCTGGTCAAGGCGTACAACGCGAGCCACAACAACGAGATCGAGCTGACCGTCGTCCCCACCGACGACTACCAGGCCAAGGTAGGCGCGGCCGCCGGGTCCAAGGACCTGCCCGACCTCTTCGCCTCGGACGTGGTGTTCGTCCCGAACTACACGTCAAGCGGCCTCTTCGCCGACATCACCGGACGCGTCGACGCCCTGCCCTTCGCCGACAAGCTGGCCCAGTCGCACATCAAGGCCGGTACGTACGAGGACAAGAAGTACGTCGTGCCGCACACCCTCGACCTGTCGGTGCTCTTCTACAACAAGGAGCTCTACAAGCAGGCGAGGCTCGACCCCGAGAAGCCGCCCATCAGCCTGAGCGAGTGGGACCAGCAGGCACGGGCCGTCGACGCGCTGGGCAAGGGCGTCAACGGCACCTTCTTCGGCGGCAACTGCGGCGGCTGCGGCGTCTTCACCTGGTGGCCGTCCATCTGGGCCGCGGGCGACGAGGTGCTCAACAAGGAAGGAACCGAGGCCGAGCTGTCCTCCGACACCGCGAAAAAGGTCTACGACACCTACCGCGGCTGGGTGGACGACGACATCGTCGCCCCCGGCGCACGCGACGAGACGGGCACGACGTGGACCGGGGTCTTCCCGAAGGGCAAGGTCGGCGTCATGCCGATGCCGTCGACCACCCTCGGACTGATGCCCAAGGACCTCGACCTCGGTGTCGCGCCCATCCCCGGGCCCGACGGCGGCAAGTCCACCTTCGTCGGCGGTGACGCCATCGGCATCTCCGCCACCAGCAAGTCGGCCGACCAGGCCTGGAACTTCCTCGCCTGGTCCCTGGGCGACAAGGCACAGGTCGACGTCGTCGCCGCGAACAAGGACGTGGTGGCCCGCACCGATCTCGCGTCCAACAAGTACTCCGACGCGGACCCGCGCCTCGTGACGATCAACGAACTCGTGACCGACGGCCACACCCCGTACGCCCTGAGGTTCGGCCAGACCTTCAACGACCCCAACGGCCCCTGGCTGACCCTGATGCGCAACGCGGTCTTCGGCGACGGGTCGAAGATCGAGAAGGGCAACGAGGCGGTCACAGCCTCACTGGCCGACTGAACCTGAGGGGCAGGGGCGCAGCCCTGCCACTCAGGGGCGCGGGGAACTGCGCGACAAGCCCCCACCCACCCGCAGCTCACGGTCATCGCTCCGGGCCACAGGCCTGATCCCACCCACTCCAACCACATCGCACGGCAGAGGAGAGCCATGCAGGTGAAGGCGGCCGCCAGAACGGCGCCCCCGCACCGGAGCCCGCCGGAGCGCCGGATCCGCCCCCGACGCACGCCCGCGCGCCGGTGGACGTGGACGTCCCGCAAGGCCCAGGGCCTCGCCTACGCGGCCCCGACGGCCGTGTTCGTCACGGTCTTCTTCGTACTGCCGCTGCTGCTCGTCGGACAGATGTCACTCAGCGACTGGCCGCTGCTCACGGGAGACCGGGGCGTCAACGCGCCCGAGAACTACGCCGACGCCGCCGACAGCACGCTGTTCTGGCCGGCGGTCCGCTTCACCCTTCTCTACACCCTGCTCGTCACGGCCGTACTCCTCGCCCTGGCACTCCTTCTCGCCCTGCTGGTGCAGGAGTTCCGCCCAGGCGCGGGCTTCTTCCGCACGGTCTACTTCCTGCCCAGTGCCCTGGGACTGGCCTCCGCGTCCCTGCTGTTCTGGGGCCTGTACAGCCCGACCACCGGCCCGCTCAGCGGCATCCTGGAGAGCCTCGGCCTGGTCGACGACCCGGTGTCCTTCCTGGGGACATCGACCTCCGCCCTGCTCTCCACGGTCTTCCTCATCGTCTGGAAGTTCGCGGGCTTCTACATGCTGATCCTCCTTGTGGGACTCCAGCGCATTCCCCACGAGGTGTTCGAGGCGGCCCGGATGGACGGCGCGAGCCGCGGGCAGATCTTCCGCTCCATCACGCTGCCGCTGCTGCGTCCGTCCCTCGCCCTGTGTCTGCTGCTCTGCGTGACCGGATCGCTGCTCGCCTTCGACCAGTTCTTCATCCTCACGAAGGGTGGACCGGACAACAGCACTGTCACCGTCGTCCAGTTGATCTACCGCGAGGCCTTCCAGCGGTTGAATCTCGGTACGGCCGCCGCTCTTTCGATCATCGTGCTGGTCGTGCTGCTCCTGCTCAACGTCCTCCAGTTCCGCGGTCTGCGCCGCGCCGACGAGTCATGACCACCGCCTCATGAGCCTCATGAGAGGGGGCACCACCGTGCTCACCCGCGCCCTCGGCCGGACGCCCTACTACGTCGTCGCAGGTGGTCTGGCCGTCATCTTCCTGTTCCCGCTGGTGTGGAACGCCTGGGCCTCGGTCAGCGGACAGCCGGGCACCGCGCAGGAGTCCGGCCACGGCCTCGGCAACTACCGGACGCTCCTCGACTACGACGCGGGCCTGTGGCGCTATCTCCTCAACAGCACCGTCGTGTCGGCGCTCACCGTCGCCCTGACCCTCGGGGTGTCGCTGCTGGGCGGCTACGCCTTCGCCCGCTTCGACTTCCCGGGCAAGAACCTGCTGTTCCTGCTCACCCTGGCGATCCTCATGGTTCCGTACGCCACCCTCCTCATCCCGCTCTACGTGCTGCTCGGCAGGCTCCACCTGCAGAACTCGCTGGTCGGGCTGAGCCTCGTACTGGCCATGTTCCAACTGCCGTTCGCCACCTTCATGATGCGGATCTCGTTCGAGGCGGTGCCGCGCGAACTGGAGGAGTCAGCGCTCGTCGACGGCTGCGGCACGGCGGGCGCGCTGCGCCGCGTCCTCCTGCCGGCGGTGCGTCCGGGGCTGATCACCGTGGGGCTCTTCGCGTTCCTCGCGGCCTGGAACGACTTCATCGCACCGCTGATCCTCATCTCCGACAGCGAGAAGGCGCCGCTGCCACTGGCGGTCGCGAACCTGCGGCAGCAGAGCATGGGCGCCGTCGACTACGGCGCCACCGAGGCCGGTGTGGTGGTACTTGCCGTGCCCTGCCTGCTCCTCTTCCTGCTGCTGCAACGGCACTACATACGCGGCTTCATGTCCGGCGCGCTCAAGGGCTGAGTGCCGTCGGGCGCCCCGAAGCGACGTACGGCCGACCCGAAGAGACCGGATCCACAGAGACATGAACCGAAAACCCTGAACCGAACAGACCTGAACCGAACAGACCTGATCCGAAGAGACCTGACCTGACCTGAGCGGACAACCGGAAGGACGAACCGAAGGCATGAACTGGTGAGGGAGAACATGGCGCGGTCATCCGTCCTGCCGGTGGCGCCGACCCGGGGCAGGCTGCGGCCACTCGGTCTCGACGAGGTAAGGATCACCGGAGGTTTCTGGGCCCGACGCCGCCACATCAACGCGACCGCCACACTCGGACACTGCCGCGACTGGATGGAACGCGTCGGCTGGACCGGCAACTTCCGGGCCGCCGCCGAGGGCCGGATCCAACAGGACCGGCGGGGCCGCGAGTTCACCGACGCCGATGTCTACAAGCTGCTCGAAGCCATGGCCTGGGAGGCCGCCGGGCAGGGCGCGGGCGCCTCGCTGGACGCCGAGGTCGCCGCGCTCACCGAAGCAATCGCACCGGCTCAGCAACCGGACGGCTACCTCAACACCGCCTTCGGCGGCCCGGGTCAGGAGCCGCGCTACAGCGACCTCGAATGGGGCCACGAGCTGTACTGCTACGGCTATCTCGTGCAGGCGGGCGTGGCCCAGACCCGCGCCCGGGGCGAGGGCGAGCTGGCGAAGATCGCCCGGCGGGCGGCCGACCACGTGTGCGCGACCTTCGGCCGGGGTGGCATCGAGCGCGTCTGCGGTCACCCGGAGATCGAGATGGCCCTGGTGGAGCTGGCCAGGCTGACAGGGGAGCAGCGCTACCTCGACCAGGCCGCGCTCTTCGTCGACCGCCGCGGACACGGCACCCTCGCCGATCCCGAGTTCGGCCGCGCCTACTACCAGGACGACATGCCCGTCACGGACGCCACAGTGCTCCGCGGACACGCCGTCCGCGCCCTCTACCTCGCGGCGGGCGCCGTCGACGTGGCCGTGGAGACCGGGGACGAAGCCCTGCTCGCCGCCGTCCAACGGCAGTGGGAGGCCACGGTCGCCCGGCGGACCTATCTGACCGGCGGCATGGGCTCGCACCACCGGGACGAGGCCTTCGGCGACGACTTCGTACTGCCGCCCGACCGCGCCTACTCGGAGACCTGCGCCGGTGTCGCTTCCGTGATGCTCAGCTGGCGGCTTCTGCTGGCCACCGGCGAGCCGCGCTTCGCGGACCTGGCCGAGCGGGCCCTGTTCAACGTGATCGCGACCTCCCCGTCCGACGACGGCAGGGCCTTCTTCTACGCCAACACCCTGCACCGGCGCCGCCGCGGCACCACACCCTCCACGGATACCGACAGCCCGCGCGCCGAGTCGAGCCTGCGCGCACCCTGGTTCGCGGTGTCCTGCTGCCCCACCAATGTGGCACGGACCCTGGCCCAACTGCCCGGGTATCTGGCCACGGCGGACGACCACGGCGTGCAGCTGCACCAGTACGCCGACTCGGAGATCACCACCTCCCTCGCGGGTGGCCACTGCGTCGCGCTGCGGGTCCGTACCGACTACCCGTCCGGCGGGCACGTGGTCGTACGGATCGGCAGGTCCCCGGACCGGGCCTGGACCGTGTCGCTGCGCGTCCCCGCATGGGCGGCGGGCGCAACCACGTGGCTGGTCGACCCGGACGGGGCACGCCGGGTCGTCGCCCCGGGCACGGCCGAGGTCACCCGGGTCTTCCGGGCGGGTGACGAGATCCGGCTCGAACTGCCCGTGGTCCCGCGCTGGACCCGCGCCGACCCGCGCATGGACGCGATACGCGGCACGGCGGCCGTGGAGCGCGGGCCGCTGGTGTACTGCGCCGAGTCAGTGGACCTGCCGGGCGGCCTCGAAGTCGACGCGATACGGGTGGACTCGTCCGCCGAGCCGACGGACGGACCCGAGGAACCGGACGGGCCGGACGGCGTGGGCGGTACCGTCGTCGTCGCCGGGGAACTCGTCGCACACTCCGAAGCGACCGACGCGGCCTGGCCGTACCAGCCGCTCGACCGTCCCCTGGCGGCGAACGCCGACCCTACGGGGATCGTCCTGGTTCCCTATCACTCCTGGGCCGGCCGAGGCCCCTCGACGATGCGCGTCTGGCTGCCCACCGCGGAACCGGACCGAGCCTCGGGGCCGGAGAACCCCGAGGAGCGGGACCATTCCGCAGAGCCGGACAGCAACGCCACAGGGAGGTAGTCGTGCCCGGACCACGAAGACGCCACCGGCGAAGAACCCTGGCCGCCCCGCTGTGACAGAACGGCCGCCGTTCCCCGCCGTGGCCCCACACGCACCGACGACCGACGATCGGAGTCCGAGCATGTCCTCCCAACCCCCCACCCGCCGCCGTCTGTTGACACTCGCAGCCGGGACAGCCGCCGCCCCGCTCGCGCACGGGGCCGCATCGGCGCATGCCGCCACCGACGTGGCCCCGACCGCGATCGCCGCCCGAGCCACTACCGTTGCTTCGGTGTCCGCACCGCCGACCTGGTTCGTAGTCCCCTTCGCGCTGGATCAAGTCACCCTCGGCAACGGGGTGTTCCGCCAGAAGCGCGATCTGATGCTCGAATACGCGAGGACCTACCCGGCCGACCGCATCCTGGCCGTCTTCCGGGCCAACGCCGGACTCGACACCCGCGGGGCCCGGCCGCCCGGCGGCTGGGAGACCTCCGACGGCAACCTGCGCGGCCACTACGGAGGCCACTTCCTCACCCTCATCGCCCAGGCGTACGCCGACACACGGGAGTCCGCCCTCAAGACCAAGCTCGACCACCTGGTCGGCGCGCTCGGCGAATGCCAGAAGGCCCTGGCGCAGAGCGGCTCGCCGAGACCGAGCCACCCCGGCTATCTGGCGGCGTACCCGGAGACGCAGTTCATCCTGTTGGAGAGCTACACGACGTACCCCACCATCTGGGCGCCGTACTACACCTGTCACAAGATCATGCGCGGTCTCCTCGACGCGCACACCCTGGCCGGCAATGGCGAGGCCCTGGAGATCGTCTCGAAGATGGGCGACTGGGTGCACAGCCGACTCGGCCGACTGCCGAAGGCCCAGTTGGAGCGCATGTGGTCGATCTACATCGCGGGCGAGTACGGCGGCATGAACGAGGTGATGACGGACCTGTACGCCCTCACCGGCCGGGCGGAACACCTGGCAGCCGCCCGCTGCTTCGACAACACCGCTCTTCTGGACGCCTGCGCCGAGGACCGCGACATCCTCGACGGCCGGCACGCCAACCAGCACATCCCGCAGTTCACCGGCTATCTGCGGCTCTTCGACCACACGGGGGAGGAGGAGTACGCCGCCGCTGCCCGCAACTTCTGGGGCATGGTCGCGGGCCCCCGGACGTACAGCCTGGGCGGCACCGGCCAGGGCGAGATGTTCCGGGCCCGGAACGCCATCGCGGCCACCCTGGACGACAAGAACGCCGAGACCTGCGCGACGTACAACACGCTGAAACTGAGCCGGCAGTTGTTCTTCCACGAGCCGGACCCCGCCTACATGGACCACTACGAGCGGGGCCTGACCAACCACATCCTCGCCTCCCGCCGGGACACCCGCAGCACGACCAGCCCTCTCGTCACCTACTTCGTGGGAATGGGGCCGGGTGTCGTGCGCGAGTACGACAACACCGGCACCTGCTGCGGCGGCACCGGCATGGAGAACCACACCAAGTACCAGGACTCGGTGTACTTCCGCTCCGCGGACGGCAGCACGCTGTACGTCAACCTGTATCTGGCCTCCACCTTGCGGTGGCCGGAACGGGGCTTCGTCATCGAGCAGACGAGTGACTACCCGGCAGAGGGCGTACGCACCCTGACGTTCCGTGAGGGCAGCGGCGTGCTCGATCTGAAACTGCGGGTGCCGTTCTGGGCCACGGGAGGCTTCACCGTCACGGTCAACGGGGTGAGGCAACGGGTCGTCGCCGAGTCCGGCAGTTACCTCGCGCTGAGCAGAAACTGGCAGCGCGGTGACCGGGTCAGCATCTCTGCCCCGTACCGTCTGCGCATCGAGAGGGCGCTGGACGATCCAACTGTCCAGTCGGTGTTCCACGGGCCGGTGCTGCTCGTCGCCCAGAGCCAGGAACAGGGGTTCCGAATGTTCTCCTTCTACAAGGACTTCAGGCTGCGGGGCGACCTCGCCGACGCGATCCGCCCCGAGGGCCGGCCGATGCACTTCACCACGCACGGCATGACCCTGGCGCCGTTCTTCGTCGGGGACGACATCCGTTACCACGCCTACTTCAGGCGTTCCGAGCCCGTGGTCGTGTTCGGGGCGGCGAACTCGGGCGTACCCAACCGAACCCGCGCCGACGGTCTGACCTTCCTCGACGTGCTCTGGGCACAGGCCCCCTTCGAGACCTCCGCCCGCTTCGTCGGCGCGGTGCGCGCCCTCGCCGACACCTGGCTGTCCGACGGGTTGTTCACGCGCGCCGAGCGGGACCGTGTCGTCGCGGCGGCGGTCGGGGCGAACCTGAGGAACTGACGCCGTCGGGGGCACAGCGCACCGGTCAGGGTTTCACGGCCACCGCGCCGAACTGGGGGACCAGGGCAGGGCTGTCGGACTCGGCACGCCACTCCGCGCACGAGACGAGACCCGGGTCGAGGAGGTCCAGCCCCTCGAAGAAGGCCGTGACCTGTGCGCGGCTGCGGGCGGTGATCGGCGGGGTGGCGTTCTCGTTCCAGAACTTCATGGCCGGGATGTTGCCCTCGCCGCCGAGGTCGGCGTCGGTGGTGGGATGGGTCAGGACCAGCCAACTGCCGGACGGAACCGCCGCCATGACCCGCCGCACGATGTCCTGCGCCCGGTCGGTGTCGAGGACGAAGTTGAGGACGCCCAGCATCATGACCGCGACGGGACGGTCGAGGTCGAGCGTCGCTCCGGCGCGCTCGATGATGGTCTCCGGGTGGTGGGCATCGGCGTCCACGTAGTCCGTGGCACCCTCGGGCGTGCTGGTCAGGAGCTTCCGGGCGTGGGCGAGCACGACGGGGTCGTTGTCGACGTAGACGATCCGCGACTCGGGGGCGATCCGCTGGGCGATCTCGTGGGTGTTGTCCAGGGTGGGCAGTCCGGTTCCGATGTCCAGGAACTGCCGCGTCCCGAGGTCGGCGGCCAGATGCCGGACCGCGCGGCCCAGGAACTCACGGTCCGCGCGGGCCACGTCCCGGATCACGGGGAACATACCGGCGACCTGGTCACCCACTGCCTGGTCGACTTCGAAGTTGTCCTTCCCGCCGATCCAGTAGTTCCAGACCCGGGCGTTGTGCGCCACCGCGGTGTTCAGACTCGCCGAACCGCTGGACTGGATCTTGGCTTCACTCATGTCTTTCCCTTCCCCGGACAACACGTCGGGCGTCCTGGGTGTGTGCGGCCGCCGCAGCGACATCGGACCGTTGCGTCGCCCGTCATTGTGCCGCTCCTTGATCACGGAGTCCCGGGATTCGGCCCGCTGGTCCGTACGGCGTTCAGCGTCTGTACGGCGTCCGGCCCAGGACTCCGGGCCGGACGCCGTATCGGACGGCTGACGGGGATGGGTCGGTCTACGGCCAGTGGACGGGGGTGCCGTCCTTGTGATCCCCGAGCAAGATGACGCGTTCCGGCTCGTCGATGAGGCCGATGTCCGCGCAGGGGCCTTCCGGTTCCTTGTCGGCCGTCTGGAAGTGGCGTGCCTCCCAGCCGTCGAGGCCGTACCGGGTGAAGAGCTCGCTCATCACCTTCCTGAGCTCGGGGTGGGGGATGCAGGTGCGATCGGCGAAGCGTTCCTTGAGGTCGGCACGGAGGCGGGAGAGGCCGAGCTGTTCCCGGGTCGGTCCGAGGTAGGGGTCGGCACGGTGGCGTGCGCACTGGTCCTTGCCACCGGGGTAGACCTTGATGGAACCCTGCAGAGAGCTGTCGACGCATGCGGTGAGCGCGTCGGGCACCGGTTGGCCGAACAACTCGGGCCACCGCTGCCGGCATACGGCCACCGGATCGTCCGCCCCGGGGTCGAAGCCGACGACGGCATCCCCCTGGGCGGGTCCTACGCAGACCAGCCCCGTCGAGTCCAGAGTGTGTCCCTTGCCGTCGCCGGCCACCCAGGCGTACGTCCCCGCGGTCGCGCCCGCCACGACCAGCGCCACCACCGGAGCCATGATCAGGGTGCGCCTGCGCCGCTGCCGGGTGCGTCGGCGCACTTGGGCCAGGATCCGTTCCGCGGCAGGCGAGTTGGGGTCCGTGGCCGAGTCGCCGGGATCCGGATCGCTGTCACGGAGCATTCGATCGAGCACGTCATCGCTCAGCATGGTCCTTCTCCTTTGACGGATCCTGGTGCGGGTTCGCCGTGGCGAGGCGTTGACGCAGCCGCTGTCTGGCCCGGTGGAGGCGGGTGTCGACGGCGCCGACGGAGATGCCCAGCACGGTCGCGATGTCGCTGCGGGACAGGTCGTCCCAGTACGCGAGGCGCAACAGCTCCCGGTCGGCGTCCGAGGCCTGTGCGAGGGCCGCCGCGAGGCCGTCGCCCGCATCCTCCGCGCCGTACGGGTCGGCGGCGGGCGGTGGATCAGGCTCCGCCCGTTCGGCCACCCGCATCAACAGCCGTGCCCAACGCCGTTGACTGCGGGCCTGGTTGGCCAGCACCCGGCGTGCGATGCCGAGCAGCCACAGCACGGCTTCCTCGTCATCGGCGGGCAGTTGCCGCCTCTTGCGCCAGGCCACCGCGTACACCTCGGCCACCGCGTCGTGCGCCGCCGCCTCACTCGCCCGGCGCAGGCAGTACGCCATCACCCGGCGGAAGGTCTGCCGGAACAACTGCTCCAGCCGTTCACTCCGCTCATCCGCGTTCATGCCCAGCAATGTCCACCACGCCCCGATGCCTTACGGCCTTCCGTCACCGTCCTGATCCGACCACCGTCCTGATCCTGACCACTGGCGGGCCCGCGGCAGTGCTGAGGCCGACGCCGACCCCTCCCCGCTGGCGTGGGCACCCCGGAGAGCCGCTGGTCCCGTACAGGTTCGCATCTCGTGTGTCAGTGGCAGGGCCTGTCCGGTCGGCGGGGAGTGGGACGGGACAAGCACTGGGGATTCGGGGGGCGGCTCACTGCACGGCGAGCCAGGCTGCCTGGTCCGGGGCCAGGCGGTTGTTCGCGACGGGGCCGCTGGTCAGCAGGACCGAGGTGTGGTCGGGCAACTGGTACGGCTCGGCCGAGAGGTTGACCACGCAGACGAAGCCGGGTTCGCGACGGAAGGCGAGGACACCGGCGGGGGCGTCCAGCCAGGTCAGGCTGCCGTCACCGAGGGCGGGGTACTCGCGGCGCAGTAGAAGGGCGCCGCGGCAGAGCTCCAGCATCGAGGTCCCGTCGCCGGTCAGGGCCTCCACCGTGCACGGCACCCAGCCGGCGGGCTGGGGCAGCCAGGGCGCGGCGAGGGCGTCCTCGGGGCTGAAGCCGTACGGCGCCGTCCGCCCGGACCAGGGGATCGGGACACGGCAGCCGTCGCGGCCCCGCTCGGTATGGCCCGAACGCTCCCAGACGGGATCCTGGAGGACCCCCCTCGGACAGGTCCTCGACCTCGGCCAGGCCGAGGTTCCTCGCCCTGGTAGATGTAGGTGCCGCCGGGGAAGGCCAGTGTGAGCAGGGCGGCGGCACGGGCACGCCGGGTACCCAGTTCGAGATCCGCGGGGCCGGCAGGGACGTAGGACTCGTTGGCCACCCCCTTCCTCGCGGCTTTGCGGCCGCAGCGGCCGGCGTGGCGCATGACGTCGTGGTTGGACATGACCCAGGTGGCCGGGGCGCCGACCGTGCCGGGCATCGCGAAGGTGTCGTCGATGACGGCGCGCAGGTCCTTCGCGTCCCAACTGGCCATGAGATACCCGAAGTTGAAGGCGATGTGCAGACCGTCCGGACGGAGGTGGGCGGCGAGCCGCTCCGGGGTGTCCGTCCATGCCTCGGCGACGAAGGCGCGGTCGCCGGGGTGCTCGTCGGCCACCTTCCGCCAGGCCCGATAGATGTCGTGGACCTCGTCGCGGTCCCAGAAAGGGTGCACGCTGCCGTCGTGGCCGGCCAGGTCCGGCAGTTCGGGATCCTTGACGAGGTCGTGCGCCACGTCCATACGGAAGCCGTCCACGCCGCGCTCGAACCAGAACCGCAGAACGGACTCATGATCCGTCGGCCGTGGGTTCGAGTCCCACCCGCCCCACCTGCGTAGGCTTCTGACCTGCGGATACGTTCTTTTTTGGGTGTCGGATCGTCAACTTTGCCTGAACGGACTGAATCCGTTGCTCGCGGGTTGGTGTTGTGGCTGTCGGTGGCTCTTCGAACTGGTCTGACCTGCACAGATGTGCTGCCGCCGCGGTCGGGGACGTTGCTGAATATGGCCGGTGTGAGCGGCTGGACGTCGAATTCGGGACGCTGGCAGGACACAGGGAAACGGAAGTGTCCGTTCCGATGCCGTGCCGTCGATGCCCGCCAAGGCTGGGCAGGGGCATCCGAGTGGTGGGGTGGCGCGAGGTTGGGCCTCGGCTCCGCTGATCACCGAGCCGCTGCCGAGGCCGGCCGGAGCGACGGCCTAACGGCCCGTACTGAAGACGGCCGAACCTCTCAAGGAGTCGCATCACGAGGCTGCGAGTCGTGGCCGCGAGATACTACGAGGCGATGGTCCGCTACGGGGAAAGCATTCTCGTGACGGACCTCCAGCGCCGGCATCATCAGGGCCGCTGCTCGGGTTCGGCGGGTGCCGAGGGTGAGGTCGGTGGGGTGGCCCTGGTCGCGCAGCGGGGTCGTGATGCCGGTGTGGGCGCGGCCGTAGCGGGTGACGTGGCGGGTCTCGTCGTGGTTGGAGAGGACCCAGGTGGCGGGGGCGCCGACCGTCGCCAGATCGGTGATCGTGCGGGCGATGACCTCCCTCAGCTTGTCCGCCTCCCAGGCACACTTGAGGAAGTCGAAGTTGGGTGTGGCTCAAGAGCCGCATCCGTCGAAGTTGGAAGCGCGCGGGTTCGAAGATTCTCGGACCGAGTTGCTGACGAACCTGCGCGTTGACCCGCTCGTGGTGCTGGACCGAGCGATGTGTTCGTGGCGGACACGCGAGGTGCGTCAATGGCGACGGACAGCCGGAACATGATGGGCCATGGCAGCCGTCAGGCGATTGGGTCGGTCAAGCCCGGGCTGGGGTGATCGAGTTGGTGTAGGTGCCGTGCAGGTCGGAAACGTTGGGTTCCACTTGAGTCAGCGGGCGGTCGTGGTGCCGTCGTGTTGTAGGGGCGCGTCGGTGCGTGCCGTGATGGTCTCGACGCCGACCCCTGGAGCGGTCTCGACCAGGGCGAGGCCGTCCTCGGTGATGTCGAGAACGCCCAGGTCGGTGATCACCCGGTGCACGCAGCCTTCGCCCGTGAGTGGGAGCGTGCAGTTCTTGAGGATTTTCGGGCTGCCGTCCTTGGCGGTGTGGTCCATGAGGACGATGACGCGGCGGGCGCCGTGGACGAGGTCCATGGCGCCGCCCATGCCCTTGACCATCTTGCCGGGGATCATCCAGTTGGCGAGGTCGCCGGTGGCGGAGACCTGCATGGCGCCGAGGACGGCGGTGTCGATGTGGCCGCCGCGGATCATGCCGAAGGAGAGCGCGGAGTCGAAGAAGCTCGCGCCGGGCTGGACGGTGACGGTCTCCTTGCCCGCGTTGATGAGGTCGGGGTCGACCTCGTGCTCGCGGGGGTACGGACCGGTGCCCAGGATGCCGTTCTCGGAGTGCAGGACGACATGCACCCCGGGTGGGAGGTGGCCGGGGATGAGGGTGGGCAGGCCGATGCCGAGGTTGACGTAACTGCCGTCGGTCAGCTCGGCGGCGGCGCGGGCGGCCATCTGGTCGCGGGTCCAGCTCATGCGCGTACGGTCCCTCGTGTCGTAGGCGTCGAAGACGCGGAAAATCGGAGATGTTCTATGCGTTTGTCGGTGGCCTGGGCGGGGGTGAGGGCCACGACCCGCTGGATAAAGATGCCGGGGACATGGATCGTGTCGGGGCCGAGGGCTCCGGGCTCGACGAGTTCCTCGACCTCGGCGATGGTGATCCGGCCCGCCATGGCGGCGAGCGGGTTGAAGTTGGCGGCGGCCTTGTTGAAGACCAGGTTGCCGTGGGTGTCGCCGCGCCAGGCCCGGACGAAGGCGTAGTCGGTGGTGATGCCATGTTCGAGGACGTGGTCGCGACCGCCGAATGTGCGGGACTCCTTCGCCGGGGAGGCGACGGCGATGCTGCCGTCGGGCGCGTAGCGCCAGGGCAGACCTCCGTCGGCAACCTGTGTGCCCACGCCCGCCGGGGTGTAGAAGGCCGGAATGCCGGCGCCGCCGGCTCGCAGCCGCTCGGCGAGGGTGCCCTGCGGGACTAGTTCGACCTCCAGTTCACCGCTGAGGTACTGGCGGGCGAACTCCTTGTTCTCCCCTACGTAGCTGCCCGTCACGCGGCTGACGCGGCCCTCGGCGAGGAGAACGCCCAGCCCCTGGCCGTCGACCCCGCAGTTGTTGGAGACGACCTCCAGACCGGTGGCGCCCTGGACGTGCAGGGCGTCGATGAGGGTGGCCGGTATGCCGGACAGGCCGAAGCCGCCGACTGCCAGCGAGGCCCCGTCGGGGATGTCGGCGACCGCCGCGGCGGCGCTCGCACTGACCTTGTTCACGTATGGGTCCTTTCAGTCAGAGGTCAGTCGGAGGTTCGGTCGGAGGCCGTCGCAGGGCGTCGGAGATGGACTTGGCGCCGCCGTGTGCGGTGAAGCCGCCGTCGACGGGGATCTCGGCGCCGGTGATGAAGGACGCGTCGTCGGAGAGGAGGAAGACCACCAGCGGGGTGATCTCGTCGACGGTGCCGGTGCGGGCCAGCGGTGTCTCGCGGATGTTCGCCTCGCGGAAGGCGGGCGCGGCGGAGGCGGTCATCTCGGTCTCGATGAAGCCGGGATGGACGGTGTTCACACGGATGCCCCGCGGGCCCAGCTCGACACAGGTCGTCTTCGACAGGCCGCGCAGCGCCCATTTACTGGCCGTGTACGCGACCGGGTAGTGCCCGGTGAGCCCGGCGGCCGAGCCGACGTTGACGATCGAAGAGCCCGGCGGCATCAGCGGAGCCAGGTGCTGGATGGCAAGGAGCGGGCCTGTGACGTTGACCGCGTGGACGCGGGCGAAGTCCTCGGGCGTGACCTCGTGCAACCGCGCGCGCCAGGTGATGCCGGCGTTGTTGACCAGGCCGTGGACCTCTCCGTACTGGCGACGCAGCCCTTCGGCGAGCGCCGCCCATTCCTTCGGCTCGGTGACGTCCAGGCGCAGACAACCCGGAGCCTCGGTCACATCGGTGGCGACGACCACCGCCCCCGCCCGGGTCAGCGCCTCGGCCTCGGCCGCGCCCTGCCCGCGCGCGGCTCCGGTGACGACGACGACCTTGCCGTCCAGCCTGTTCGCGGCCCCGCGGTTCACGGGCGCAGCCGCAGGCGCTTGCGGGCCCGGGGGATCGGTAGCGGTCCGGCGCCGGGCACGACGGTGTTGGAGACGGTGCCGATGCCCTCGACGGTGAGGGTGACGGTGTCGCCGGGCTTCAGCGGTGGCGGGTCCTGGCGGCCGCGTATGCCCCACAGCTCGGCCAGGCAGCCGCCGTTGCCACAGGTGCCGGAGCCGAGCACATCGCCGGGACGGACGTATGTGCCGCGGGAGGCGTAGGCGACCATCTCCTCGAAGGTCCAGCTCATGTTGGACAGCAGGTCCTCGCCGACCACCTCGCCGTTCACCGAGGCGGTCAGCGCCAGCCGCAGGAAACCGTCGGTGTCCCGGTACGGCTCCAGCTCGTCGGCGGTGACCAGGTACGGGCCGAGGGTGGTGGCGGTGTCCTTGCCCTTGCAGGGGCCGAGCCCGACCTTCATCTCGGCGGACTGCAGGTCGCGGGCGGACCAGTCGTTGAAGATCGTGTAGCCGATGATGTGGTCGCGGGCCTGCTCTGGTGTGAGGTCGCGGCCCTCGACGCCGATGACGGCGGCGACTTCGAGTTCGAAGTCCAGGACCGAGGAGCCGGGTGGCACGGGAATGTCGTCGTGGGCGCCGATGACGGCGTACGGATTGGTGAAGTAGAAGGTCGGCGCGTCGTACCAGGCGTCCGGGACCCCGGCCGCGTTGTCGATGCTGCGCCGTACGCCCTCGACGTGCTCCTCGAAGGTGACGAAGTCCCGCACGGACGGCGGCTGGAGAGGCGGCAGCAGCCGCACCTGCGAGACATGCGGGCCGCCCGGCACGGCCGGCGTGGCGTTGCTCGCCTCACGCAGGGCCGCGGGGCCCGCCCGGAGCAGGTCGAGCAGCGAGGCGCGGCCGGGAAAGGGGTAAAGGGTGCCGTCGTCATCCACGGTGGCGACGCTGCGGCGGCCGTGGTGTTCGTACGTGGCGAAGCGCATGGCAATCCTGGGGTGTGGCGTAGGAGTGGACCAGGGACGCGGGGGGAGTCAGGGCATGGACCGTTCCGCGCCCCCGGAGCCGAGGGGGATCAGACCGGCGGGGCGACGAAGACGCCGCGGTCGACGTCGTTGAAGGATTCCTTGACGATCAGCTCGTTCATCGCGTTCGCCGTGCCCCACTGATCGGTGACCTCGGGCTGGGAGAAGTCGTAGACGTGCGGATGCCAGGTGTCCTCGTCGAGCTCCTCCAACTCCGTCGTGTACTCGACGGTGTTGCCGTGCGGGTCGAGGAAGTACGTGAAGGTGTTGTCGCCGGCCATGTGGCGGCCCGGGCCCCAGAGCTTGCGGGCGCCGGAGCGCATCACGCGTCCCGAGCCGCGCATGTACTCGTCCAGACCGCGCATCTCGAACGAGACGTGGTGCAGGGAGGTGTGCGGGCCCTTGGCGAGGGCCATCGAGTGGTGCTGGTTGCTGATCCGCATGAAGTGCATGACCTCGCCCATGTGCGGGGAGCTGAGCGTGTCGGACAGCCGGAAGCCGAGGTGGCGCTCGTACCAGGCACGGGTGGCGTCCAGGTCGGGGGAGTTGAGGACGACGTGCGAGAGGCGGACCGGGATGGCCTCCTTCTCCTCGATACGCCGGTGCTGCCGGGCCTCGACCTCCGCCGAGACCTCGATGGTGCGGCCGTCGCCGTCGAAGAAGCGGAAGCCGTAGCCGCCGCCGGGGGTGTCGACCTTGCCCGGCTGCGAGATCAACCGCACGCCGTCCGCGAGGAGTTGCTCGGCGAGCGTGTCCACGTCGGCGTCCGACGCGGCGCCGTAGGACACGAGGTCGAGCCGCTTCTCGTCGGCCTTGCGGAGCCGTATGACGTACTGCTCGGGGCTGCCCTCGGCGGCCAGGAAGGAGATGCCCTCGTCCTCGGCGACCTTGGTCAGGCCCCAGACTCCGGCGTAGAAGTCCAGCTGCTTGTCGTAGTCGGGCACGGCGAGGTCGACGTGCCGCAGATGGGTGAGCAGACGGTTGGGCAGGTCGTTGGTCATGTCGGGGCTCCTCAGGAGAGGCGCAGCAGCGCTGCCGCGTTGCCGCCGCGTACGGCGTGGAAGTGGTGGTCGGGCAGGTCGGTGGCGGCGCGCAGCGCGCCGACCGGGTCCTCGGTGCCCATGTCGAAGGGGAAGTCCGAGCCGAGCAGGACCCGGTCGGGGCCGGCCACCCGGATCAGTTCGCGCAGGACGTGCGGGTCGTGGACGAGCGAGTCGAAGGACAGCCGCTTGAGGTAGCTGCTCGGCTCGGACGCGCAGCCCCGCGTGTCCGGTCTGGCCCGCCAGGCGTGGTCGGAGCGGCCGATGTGGGTGGGCAGGTAGCCGCCACCGTGCGCGGCGATCACCTTCAGGCCGGGGTGGCGGTCCAGCACCCCGGAGAAGATGAGGTGGGAGAGCGCGACGGCGTTCTCGGTGGGCTGGCCGACCGTGTTGGACAGGTACCAGCGGTCCAGGCGCTCGTCGAGCGTGCAGCCGAAGGGGTGCAGGAAGAGCACCGCCCCGGTCGTCTCTGCGAGCGCCCAGAACGGGTCGTACGCCGGGTCCGAAAGCTCGCGCCCGGGCGCGTGGCTGGAGATCTCCACTCCGCGCAGGCCCAGGCCGAGGGCGTGGTCGAGGGCCTTGACGGCGAGGTCCGGGTGCTGGAGCGGGACGAGGCCCAGTCCGTGCAGCCGGTCGGGGGCCTGGGCGACATGGGCCGCGGTGCCGGCGTTGGCCAGTTCCCACACCGTGCGGGCGAGGTCCTCGTCGGCCCAGTAGTGGTAGTGCGACGGGGACGGCGAGACCAGTTGGATGTCGACGCCGGAGGCGTCCATCGCGGTGAGCCGGGCCTTGACGTCGGTCAGCCGGGGGATGCGGTCGCGGACCATCGGGCCGCTGACGGCGAGCGCCTCGGGGCCGTTGCGGCGGGCGTCGAGAGCGCGGGCGGCGTCCAGCCCGGGGTGTCCGGCGACGGCCTGCTCGACCTGCGGAAGCAGGACGTGCGCGTGGACGTCGATGGTGGGGAGGGCCGAGGTGGCCAGGGCGTCCGGGGTGTCCGGGGTGTCCGGGGTCGTCACGGGGTCTCCTTCAGGACGGACATCGTGCGGCCGATCAGGCCGGGGACATCGGCGTCGCGGACGCCGTCCAGCTGCCACTGGCCGAGCTGCACCGAGGCCTCGACGACCATGCGGACACGGTCGATGCGGCGCTCGTAATAGCGGGTCAGGAGCTCGTCGAGGGAGCCGGCGGAGTCCCACGACTCCGGGGCGCTCAGCAGCTCGGCCAGTACGGAGGCGTCCTCAAGCGACATGGCCGCGCCCTGCGCGAGGGTGGGCGGGCAGGCGTGGGCGGCGTCGCCGATCAGCACGACCCGGCCGCGGTGCCAGGAACCCTCGACGAGCAGCCGGTCGAACCAGGTGTAGTTGACCTTGGCGGGGTCGGTGATGCTCGCGGCGATCTCGGGCCAGGCGCCGCCGTACGGGGCTGCCAGGCGCCGCATCTCGTCCGCGTACGAGGCCGGGTCGATGGAGGCGCGGTCGCGGTTGGCCTCGACGAGATAGGCGTAGATGGTGTTCTCACTGGTGGGGCAGTAGCCGGCGATGTAACAGGGCCCGCCGTAGGCCAGGTCCGTGCGCTCCACGCTCGCCGGGCGGGGTGCGGCGACGCGCCAGATGGCCATGCCGGTCGGCTCGGGCTTCTCACTGATGCCGATCACCGCGCGGGTCAGGGAATTGAGACCGTCTGCCGCGATGACGAGGTCGTAGCGGCCCTCGGTGCCGTCGCTGAAGCGGACGGTGACGCCCGTCTCGTCCTGGACCAGTTCGTCGGCGGTGGTGCCGAGGCGGACCGTCGCACCACTGGCCAGGACCGCCTCGCACAGGATCTCCTGGAGCCGGGGCCGCTGCATGCCGATGGTCGCGGGCAGGTCCACGCCGCCGGAACGGATGTCCTGCTGGACGTGGAACACGTGACCGTCGGGCGTGGCCAGGCCCACCGAGTCGAAGGCGTAGCCGCTCTCCCGGACCTTGTCCCACACGCCCAGCTCGCGCAGCACGCGCAGCGCGTTGCCCTGGAGGGTGATGCCGGAGCCGAGGACGTTCCAGTCGGGCTTGGCCTCGATCAGGTCCACGGTGATGCCCGCTCGCCGCAGCAGCACGGTCACGGCGTTGCCGGAGGCGCCGCCGCCGATGACGAGGACGGTGTGGGGGCGGGGGTCGGTCATGGGGTCTCCCTGTGGTGGGCCGCGCGACATCGAGCCGCAGGGGTGGTGGTGCGGGCCGGATGGGCCGGGCTGTCGGGGTTGCCGGGGCGCGGTGCACCCCGCCCGTACGGAGCGTTACTTGACGGCGATCGGGTTCACCGGGGAGCCGACGGCTCCGGTGATGGGCAGCGGGGCGGCGGTTAGCCAGAACTCGTACCGCCCGTCGGCCGCGCAGTGCTCGGCCAGGGCGTCGAGGTCCCACATCTCGCCTATGAGCAGACCGATGTTGGGGATGGCCACCTGGTGCAGCGGCTGGAAGGCGTGGTCGAACTCGTTGGGCCGGACCTCGAAACCCCAGGTGTCGGTGGCGATCCCGGCGATCTCGCTGCGGTGCAGCCAGCCGGCGGTGGTGAAACTCAGCCCGGGCGAGGGACCGCCCGCGTACTCGCCCCAGCCGTCGCGCCTGGCGCGGGCCAGCCGTCCGGTGCGGACGAGGACGAGGTCGCCGCGGCCGACGGTGACGCCGTGCGCCTCGGCGCTGGCGGTCAGGTGCTCCTCGGTGATGGCGAAGCCGTCGGGCAGTTCGCCGTTCTGGCCGACGACCAGGCCCACGTCGAGGAGGACGCCTCGCCCGGCCACGTACGGGGCCATGTGCTCGATGCCGGTGACGAGGTCGCCGCTGGAGGTGACGACCTTCTCGGCGGCCCGCCCGTTCCATGCCTTGCCGTGGTCGAAGATGTGGCCGAGGCCGTCCCACTGGGTGGAGCACTGCAGCGGCATCGCGATCACGTCGTCGGCACCGCCGATGCCGTGCGGGAAGCCCTGGTTGCCCAGGGCGGCGTCGGTGCCGGTGTCGAGCATGGTGTGCACCGGATTCGTACGCCGCCGCCAGCCCTTCTGCGGGCCGTTCATGTCGAAGCGCTGGGAGAGCGAGAAGCTGACGCCGTCGCGGACGAGGGCCGCGCCCTCGCGGCGCTTTTCGGCGTCCAGGAAGTTGAGCGTGCCGAGGACGTCGTCCTCGCCCCAACGGCCCCAGTTGGAGTACGCCTTGGCGGCCTCGGCGATCGCACCCTCGGCGTCTTTCGCATCAGGCACAGTGGGGCGGCCGATCACGGGGCCTCCTCCGCGACGCAGTGGGTGCGCTGGGCGCCGAGCCCCGTGACGGAGCCGTCCATCACGTCGCCGTCGCGCAGCAGCCGACCCCAGTGCATGCCGTTCCCGGCCGGGCTGCCGGTCAACACCAGGTCGCCGGGCAGGAGTCGGGCGGTCTGGGAAATGTACGAGACCAACCGCGCCACGCCGAAGATCATGTCCTTGGTGGACTCGTCCTGCATGGTCTCGCCGTTGAGCTTCAGGGTGACCCGCAGGTCGGACGGGTCGGCGATGGACCCGGCCGGGACGATCCAGGGGCCGAGCGGGGTGAAGCCGGGCGCGTTCTTGCAGCGCAGCCAGTCGGTGCCGATGACGGGCATGTCCCGGCGGAAGACGGTGGCACGGTCGGTGAGGTCGTTGGCGATGGTGTAGCCCGCGACGTGGTCGAGGGCGTCTTCCACCGTGACCCGGTAGGCGGGGCGGGAGATCACCGCGGCCAGCTCCAGCTCCCAGTCGGGCTTCTTGGCCCAGGAGGGCAGTACTACGTCGTCGTAGGGGCCTGCGATCGTGGTCGGCAGGCCGATGAAGACGTACGGGAGGTCCTCGGCGGCCCGTTTGTCCATGATCGCCGCGATCTCGGCGCGGGCCTCCTCGACGGTGCGCGGGTCGTCCGGGGCGCGGTGAGCGACCTCCAGGTCGATCACGTGCTGCCGGTAGTTGGCGCCGGACTGGAAGATCTGCCGGGGCTCGACGGGCGCGTGCACGGACAGGTCGTCCAGCGGCAGCCAGTCACCGGCCGGATCGCCCGCGAGGCGGTGCAGGCGCGGCAGTTCCGCGTCCCAGCGCTCCAGGAGCGCGAGGGCGGTCAGCGCGGGTTCGGCCAGCGCCGTACGCAGGTCGAGCACACGGCCGTCCGGCACCACGAGGCCGGGGAACGGGGCGCCGCCCGGAGCGGAGAGAGTGCCGATAGCGAACGGGCCTGCGAAGAGGGGCGCCGACGAGGCTGCGGATTTCACGGAGATGTCCTCCCGATTGCGGTGACACCAATCTGACCCGTAAATTGTGATTGAGGAAATCGATTCTCTGGATGATCGACATCCAGGCGGTGAATACCCGGGCCCAGGCCCTGACTCTCTCCTGCTCTCCTACTCCGTACGGGGATCCGCGTGAACCTGGCCAGCCTGGACCTCAACCTCGTCGTCGCCCTGCGCGCTCTCCTTGAGGAGCGCAACGTCACCAGAGCCGGCCGACGCATCGGGCTCAGCCAGCCCGCCATGAGTGCCGCGCTGGCCCGGCTGCGCCGTCACTTCGACGACGACCTGCTTTCCCGGGTCGGCGGAGGCTACGAACTGACCGCCCTCGGCCTGGCGCTCCTAGACCGCACCGTCACCGCCTGCGACCTGCTCGAACGCGTCTTCACCAGCCAGGCGGTGTTCGACCCCGCGCATGAGGAGCACGAGTTCACCCTGCTCGCCTCCGACTACGCGGTGGCCGTCTTCGGCGCCGACCTCGCCCGCGTCGTCCACACCGAGGCGCCGGGGATCCGGCTGCGCTTCAGACAGTCCCCGACGGACATCACCGAGAACACGGGGGCGCTGCTGAGCACCGCCGACGGGCTGCTGCTGCCGCACGGCATCATCGGCGACTTTCCCGCCGTGGAGCTCTACCGGGACCGCTGGGTCTATCTCGTCGCCGACGACAACCCCGAGGTCGGCGAGCGGCTCGCCCTCGACGATCTGGCCCGGCTGCCGTGGGTGACGTACCAGCGCACGTACGACGCGCCCGCCGCCCGCCAGATCGGCATGCTCGGTATCGAGCCGCACGTCGAAGTCTCGGTCGACAGCTTCCAGTTGATCCCCCTCCTGGTCGCCGGGACGCGCCGGGTGGCTCTCATCCAGGGGCATCTCGCCGACCGGCTGGACGGACTCGTCCCCGTACGGGTCATGGAACCGCCCTACGACGCCGTGCCGCTCCGGGAAGCTCTGTGGTGGCACCCGGTCCACACGCACGACGCGGCGCACATCTGGCTGCGGGAGACGGCGGCGCGGGTCGCGGAGACCATCCACGGCAAGAATGATCGCGATCCGGCAGATCGATCGGACAGAGGCTAGGCAGGGCCGGGCCGCTCACTCATAGTCGACCCCAGTTCCTCCGCACGCCCCCCTTCTCGGGGTGTCTGTTCCCCGGTGGCGTGCCCGCCCTCCCCTCGTCTCGCCACATGGAGTTCCCGCATGCCCCCTTCCGTGCCACCTCCATCGTCCCCGCCCGCTCACGCGGAGCCGGTGCCATCGCCGTTGTCCCCGCCCGCTCCCGGCGAATCAGCGCCGCCGCCGGGCGCGACCCTTCCGACGTCCGGTGCCGCGCACCGGCTGCGGGTCGCTCTCCTCATGGCCGGCAGCTGTCTGCCGATCCTCGGGGCCGTCCTGATCGCGCCCGTGCTGCCCAAGATGCAGGACCACTTCGCCGACGTGCCCGGCGCGGCCGCCCTGGTCCCGATGGCCCTCACCGTCCCGGCCCTGGCGCTGGGCCTGCTGGCACCCTTCGCGGGCGTCATCGTCGACCGGCTCGGCCGTAAGCGTCTGCTGATCGTCGCGACCGTTCTGTACGCGGTCTTCGGCACCGCCCCGCTGTGGCTGGAGTCGCTGGGCGCCATCGTGGCCAGCCGCGCTCTGGTCGGTATCGCCGAGGCCGCCATCATGACCTGCTGCACCACGCTGATCGGCGACTACTACAGCGGCCGGATGCGGGACCGCTATCTTGCCCTCCAGACCATGTGCGCCTCCGCCTCCGCGACCGCCTTCTTCGTCATCGGCGGTGCCGCGGGGTCGGCCGGCTGGCGGACCCCGTTCTGGATCTACGCGGTCAGTCTGCTCATCGCCCCCCTGATGGCCATCGGGCTGCCGAAGCCGACGACGTCCGCCGCCGCCGCTGCCGAGGACGGGGTGAGCACGGACGCCACGGGCATCACGGCCACCGCGGTCGCTTCGAAGCACCCGTTCCCCTTCCGGCAGTTGGCCGGGATCTGCGGACTCACCGTGTTCGGGGCCCTCGTCTTCTACGCCGTCCCGGTGGAGATGGCCTACCTGCTGGACGACCTCGGCGTGACGGCGACCAGTGTGATCGGGCCGGCCACAGCCATCGCCAGCGCCGCCACCGTGGCCGGCGCGATCACCTTCGCCAAGCTGAGCGGGGCCCCGGCGCCCCGGCTGCCACTCGTCTTCGCCCTGTGCGCGGCCGGGTTCGCGGTGATGTGGCTCGCGAACAGCGCCCCGCTGCTGATCGCCGGCGCCGTACTCAACTGCCTCGGCACCGGCCTCCTGCTGCCTTCCCTGCTCACCATCGCCATGTCCAAGCTGGACTTCGCCGACCGCGGCCGTGGCACCGGCCTGTGGACCGCGTCCTTCTTCATCGGCCAGTTCATCTGCCCGCTGATGCTGATCGCGGCCGAGTCCGCCCTCGGCACCCTGGCCGCCGCCGTCGGCCTGCTCGGCCTGGCCTCGGCCGTCGTCGCGGCAGGCCTCTTCCTGGCCGCCCGGCGCGGGGCACCGGCCGTCGCACCGTTGCCCCAGTAACGGGAAGCCGCCCTCGGCGGGCGAGTCGAGGGCGGCGCTGTCCGGTACGGACCAGGTCCAGGCAGTGAGGCCGGTTTGCAGAACGGGGGGAAGCCGGCCTGATGCGCGGCCTTCAGGGCCTGATCGTATTTGTCCACATGGATGGTTCCGCCGCGGGGTAGAGCCTTTGCGCGGTGGTAGGGGAATCCGCTGCGCGCGAGTTCGATACCCCTACCCGAGCTGAGTCGACTGCTCGGCACAGCCGGGTTGTTGTTGTCCAACGGCCGATTCGGGACGCGTTCGGGACGCAAGGATAGGAACAGACCGTCAAAGGTGAAGGGATGTCGATATGGCATACCTGCTCTGACCTGCAAAAACGTCATGGATGGGCATTGATTGACGAGGGTCGCCAAGATCCTCAAAGGACTCATAATCCGTCGGGTGTGGCTCTTCTGCAGTGAGCTGGTGATGCCGTGCGCCGTTGCCGTTCGTGGTCGGACGGCGGATCGTCGTGTACCAGGACGCGGTCTTGGAGGCGGCGATGGTGTCGTGGCTGGAGGAGCTCGATCGGCGGGAGGCCGTCGCGCGGGAGGAGATCGCTGAACTCCGGGACAGGACCGAGGAGTTGAGCAGGCGTCTTGCTGAGCGGGAGGAGGTGTTGTCCCGGCTGGAGATCACGCGGGAGACGATGACCGAGATCCTGTCCGGCGAGGACACGGTCACGGTGGCCGGGGCGGAGGCGGACGCCGGCGGGGCGGGGCTGGAGGAGTACCGGTCCGCGGCGGGCTCGCCGGTCGGGGTGCGGCTGGTGCCGCAGTGGATGCCCGGGCTGGGGATGGAGGTGCTGCCGGGTTCGTACCGGGACATTGTCGAGGTTCTCCAGGACGCGGTGCATCCGATGCGGGCGCACCACCTGTGTGCCGCGCTGGGCTTGTCGACGGACAAAAGCAAGGTGGAAGGTTTTCGGGCGAAGCTGAAGCGGCTGGTCGAGCGGGGCTGGCTGGCGGAGGAGGGGCCGGGACTGTTCACGCCGTGCGAGGCCCTGGCAGCGGACGGGGATGCGCCGGAGCGGGCTGGGTCCTCCGCCGTGCGTGGTCGCGCCGGTGTGGGGTCGGGCTCTCGTCCCTAGCGTCGAAGGTGCCAACCGATTCCACGCTCGAAAAGCGAGAGCCCGATGCCTGGAGCGTATGCGGCCGCCGCGGCGGCTGACCCCTTTGACCGAGCCGCTTCTTTCCTCACTTCGCTCATTGATTCCCTCTCCCGTCCCGAAGCACTGCTCCTGTCCCACGAGCGGGTGGAGGAAACGCCGAACAGGGGGCGAGGGAGCTGGCCCGCCTCCTCCTGCAAGGCCACCTGGACCTGCGCGCCCGCCAGGAGGAAGCCGAGCTGTCGGCCCTGGACACGGACGGCCGGGCCGCGCTCGCCGCGGGTCGCACCCGGCTGGAGAAGGGCCACCGGCGCCAACTGGCAACCGTGGTCGGGCCGGTGACCATCACCCGGTGCGCACTGCGCGCCCCGGGCCTGCCCAACTGCTATCCGGCCGACCAGGTGCTGGGACTGCCACGCGAGCGACACAGCCTGGGGCTGCGCCGGCTGGTGGTGCTGGAAGCCGCCCGCGGCTCCTACGACCACGCCGTGGAGGCGATCGGACGCCGCTGCGGGACGCGGGCGGTCGGCAAACGCCAGGCCGAACAGCTCGTGCGGACGGCCGCGGTGGACATCGCCGCCTTCGATGCCGCCCGCACCCCGGCTCCGGCGGCCGGCACGACGCTGCTGGTGCTCAGCGTCGACGGCAAGGGGATCGTGATGCGCCCGGGGCACCTGCGGGAAGCGACGCGGAGGGCAGCCGAGCGTGCGACGCGCACGTTCCGCACCCGGCTGTCCGCCGGGGAGAAGACCTGCCGCAAGCGAATGGCCACGCTGGCCGTCGTCCACGACGCGGATCCGGCTCCGCGCCGCCCGCACGACATCATCGCTCCACCCGGAGGCCGCACCGGCCGGCGCACCCCGCGCAAGGGCCCCAAAGCCCGGGCGAAATGGCTCACCGCCTCGGTCAGAAACGACGCCGACAAGGTCATCGCCGCTGCCTTCGACCAGGCAGAGGCCCGCGACCCCCAGCACCGCAGGTCCTGGGTGGTCCTGGTCGACGGCGCCGCCCACCAGCTCGAGTTGATCCGGGCCGAGGCCGCCCGCCGCAAGGTCGAGATCCATATCGTCCTCGACTTCGTGCATGTGCTCGAGAAGTTATGGGCGGCTGCGCGGTGTTTCCACACCGCCACCGATCCCGCAGCCGAAGACTGGGCCGGGGCCAAGGCCGCCCGGATCCTGGCCGGTGACGCCCCCGGAGCCGTCGGCGACATCCACGCCGAAGCCGACCGCACGGGCCTGTCCCCAGATCAGCGGGCCGCGGCGGACAGGGCCTGCCGCTACCTGGAGAACAACGCCGCCTATCTCCACTACGACAAGGCCCTCGAGGCCGGCTGGCCGATCGCCAGCGGCACCGTCGAAGGAGCAGCCCGCCATCTGATCGCCGACCGACTCGACATCACTGGCAGCCGATGGAGCGTCTGCGGAGCCGAAGCCGTCCTTACCCTCCGCGCCGTCATCAGCAACGGTGACTTCCCGCAGTACTGGACCTTCCACACCCACAGAGAACGCGAACGCCTATACCCCGCCCCCGACCAGGCCGAATACGACCTGACCGCCTGAATACGACCGTCACTCAGGAAAGCCGCACACATCACGCAAGGGCGAACCGGTGCCGGTGCTACGGTCCCAGTATGTCCAAGACCAAGATCGACGGCGTCGCCGCCGAGTTCTTCAGTGCGTTCGACAACAGGGGCGGCAAGGCCGCAGATGTGGATCGGGTCCGCCGACTGATAGTGCCTGGGGGCGTCCTCATCAAGGCAGGGCCGGAGTTCACGGTGTACACCGTGGAGGAATTCATCGAGCCACGCCAACAACTGCTGGTCCAGGGCCGACTGGTGAACTTCAACGAGTGGGAGACTGCGGAGCGCACCGAGACCGTCGGCGCCATCGCATCGCGGTTCAGCGAGTACCGGAAATCCGGGATCCTCGACGGCGAGCCCTTCGAGGGCGGCGGGACGAAGACGATGCAGTTCGTACTCACCTCGGATGGCTGGCGGATCGCTGCGGTCTCCTGGTGCGACCGGCCCTGAGGCCAAAAGCCGCACCGCCGCACGATCTGGAGTATCCCTCCAGGGTCAGCCCGAAGGGGGCAGGCGCAGTTGCATCCAGACCGAGCTGATGTAACCGCCGTTCTTCGTGGCGTACTCGTCGAAGGTGCCCACGTCGGTGAAGCCGAACTTACGGTGCAGAGCCACCGAAGCATCATTGGGAAGTGCGATCCCAGCCAGCGCGACATGGACCGGCTGCGAGCGCAGCGTTTCGATGAGGGTGCGGTACAGCGCCGAACCAATCCCAGCGGCCCGCGCATCGGGATCCACGTAGACGCCCAGTTCAACCGTTTGATCGAAGGCCGGATGCGTCCGGTAGGGACTGCTTGAGGCGCACCCGAGTACCCGATCACCGGTAGTGGCCACAAACAGCTGGTGCGGACCCGTTTCGGAGAATCTCTCGAACCACTGCAAGCGGCTCTCTACCGTGACCGGTTGGGTATCGAAAGTGATGATCGAGTGGGTGACGTAGTGGTTGTAGATCCGTACCAGCTCAGGAAGATCATCTTTGCGTCCGGTGCGTACTACCAGCCCGTCGCCGGCGCGACGCCCGGCCTCGCGGTCTCTTCCTGCCATGGGCCGCATCATGCCATGGTCGTTCTCCCAGATCAGCCCGTCCCTGCAGAAGAGCTACACCCTAATCCGTCGGCCGTGGGTTCGAGTCCCACCCGCCCCACCTGCGTAGGCCTCTGACCTGCGGAAACGTTCTCTTTTGGGTGTCGGATCGTCAACTTTGCCTGAACGGACTGAATCCGTTGCTCGTGAGTTCTGTGGTGTTGCCCTCGATGGTAGTTAGAACGTGGCTGATCTGCAGGTATGCGCTCGGTTGAAGGTGGTGAGGCAGCCAAGGGTGGCGTGTGTGCATGGCTGGGCCCCGAATTCGGGACGCTCTCAGGACGCAGGGAATTGGAAGTGGCTGCGTTGGGCCGTCCTGTCGGCGCTGTGGAAGTGCTTTCTGGTGCAGGCGGCGCGGTGTGACTGCAGGCGACCAGGGCGTCGCCTGACCTCGGGTCTCGTGGTTGCCCCCGCGGCTGTGGACGCGCGGAACGATCCCCACGGCAGCCTTCATTTCGACCTGTGGTTTCCGGTGCCGTATGGGGAGGCGCCCGCAGCTGCCTGGGAGCCGACCCCTGACGGGGCGGGGATCGGCCTCCGCTTACGCGGTCGAGGAGGTCAGGGCCAGGCGGGCACCAGGATCGGTGGTCCCGTACGCTCGCGGACGTCCGAGAGGGTCACTCCGGGGGCGAGTTCCACCAGGGACAGGCCGTCGGCCATGATGTCGAGGACGGCCAGGTCGGTGATGATGCGGTGGACGCATGCCTGCCCGGTCAGCGGGAGGGTGCACCTGTCGACGATCTTCGGCGAGCCGTCCTTGGCGGTGTGCTCCATGAGGACGACGACCTTGCGGGCGCCGTGCACCAGGTCCATGGCACCGCCCATACCTTTGATCATCTTGCCGGGTACGGTCCAGTTGGCGAGGTCACCGACTGCGGAGACCTGCATGCCGCCCAGCACGGCGACGTCGATACGGCCGCCGCGGATCATCCCGAAGGACTGTGCGGAGTCGAAGAACGCGGCGCCGGGCAGCACGGTGACGGTCTCCTTGCCCGCGTTGATCAGGTCGGGGTCGATCTCGTCGTCGTAGGGGTAGGGGCCGGTGCCCAGGATGCCGTTCTCCGAGTGCAGCACCACGTGCACGCCGGGCGGGAGGTGGCCCGGGATGAGGGTGGGCAGTCCGATGCCCAGGTTGGCGTAGGAGCCGTCGGGCAGTTCGTGTGCGGCGCGGGCGGCCATCTGGTCGCGGGTCCAGGCCATCAGTGTCGCTCCTCACGCTTGCGGACGGTGCGCTTCTCGATGCCCTTGTCGTCGGCGGGGACGGGGCCCACGACCCGGTCGACGTAGATGCCGGGCAGATGGACGGCGTCGGGGTCGATGGCGCCGGGTTCGACGAACTCCTCGACCTCGGCGATCGTGATCCGGCCCGCCATGGCCGCCAGGGGGTTGAAGTTGGCGGCGCTGCGGTGGAAGACGAGGTTGCCGTGCCGGTCGCCGCGGGCGGCCCGTACGAGGGAGAAGTCGGTGGTGACGGCTTCTTCCAGGAGGTACGTCCGGCCGCGGAACTCCCGCGTCTCCTTCGGCGGGGAGGCCACGGAGACGCTGCCGTCGGGGCCGTAGCGCCAGGGCAGTCCGCCGTCGGCGACCTGGGTGCCGACCCCGGCCGGAGTGTAGAAGGCGGGGATGCCGGTGCCGCCCGCGCGCAGCCGTTCGGCGAGGGTGCCCTGCGGGGTGAGTTCCACTTCCAGTTCACCGGCGAGGTACTGGCGGGCGAACTCCTTGTTCTCGCCCACGTAGGAGCCGGTCACCCGGGCGATGCGGCCGGCCGCCAGCAGGATGCCGAGCCCCTGGCCGTCCACGCCGCAGTTGTTGGAGACCACGCTCAGGCCGCCGGCGCCCTGCGCGAGCAGGGCGCCGACGAGCACGGGGGGGGTGCCTCTATGTCTTTCGTCAACCCTGTCGTGCCGGGTTTGGGGTGATTCGTTGGTATGGGGTTCATGCGGCGGCGGGGGTGGCGGTGTCGGGCTCGCGGGGTTCGTAGAAGGTGCCGTCGCGGAGCATGGCGAACAGGACGCTGATGCGTTGGCGCGCGAGGCGGAGGAGGGCTTGGGTGTGGGTCTTTCCGCGGCCTCGCTGGCGGTCGTAGTAGGTGCGGGAGGCGGGGTCGGCGTTCATGCAGGCGAAGGCGGAGAGGAACATGGCGCGTTTGAGCTGCCGGTTTCCGCCCCGTGGGGCGTGGTCGCCGTGGATCGAGGTGCCCGACGACTTCGTGGTCGGGGCCAGGCCGGCGTAGGAGGCGAGGTGGGCGGCGGTGGGAAAGCTGGTGCCGTCGCCGACGGTGACCAGCAGGACGGCGGCGGTCCTGACGCCGACGCCGGGCATCGACGTCAGGACCGGGGAAAGAGGGTGCGCCTCCAGCAGAGCGTTGATCTGGGCTTCCAGAGCCCGGCGCTGGGTGTGGACGGCGGCGAGCGAGGCGGCCAGGGAGGGCACGACGATGTCGAGGGTGCCGGTGCCGGGCACGACGACGGTCTGTTCGTCGAGCGCGTCGAAGACGTCGTCGATCAGCCGCTGGGCCATGCGTGGGGCCTTGGGCCGGATGAGCTCGACGAGTCTGCGGCGGCCGGCTTTTCGCAGGGCGGCCGGGGATCCGTAACGCTCCAGGAGCCAGGTGACGGCCTGGTGGTCGAGGCGGGGGCCGAGGACGCGTTCGAGGCTGGGGTGGAACTGGGTGAGCAGGCCGCGTATCCGGTTGCTGGTGCGGGTGGCCTCGGCGGCGAGGTCCTGGTCGAAGCCGACGAGCACGGTCAGCTCGGCGGTGATCTCGTCGGTCAGTTCCAGCGATCGCAGGGTGTGCGGCATGGTGCGGGCCGCGTCCGCGATCACCGCGGCATCCTTGGCGTCGGTCTTGGCCTCACCCGGGTAGAGGTCGGCGATCCGGCGCATGGCCAGGCCGGGCAGGTAGGCGACCTGGCAGCCCGAGTCCCGGGCCACGGTCAGGGGGAGAGCACCGATGGAGGCGGGCTGGTCCACGATCACCAGCACGGTGCCGAACTTCGCGATCAGCCTGTCGAACACCGCCCGCAGTTTCGGCTCGCTGTTGGGCATGGCCTTGTCGAAGACCTTCTTGCCGGCTGGGGTCAGTCCGTGCCCGTGATGGGCGCTCTTGCCGACGTCCATGCCGAGGAAGACGCCCACACTGCTGGTATCGAACATCGCACCCTTCCAAAGGAGTTGAACGGTGCCGGCCTCGGCAGTGGTGTCGTACGCGCGCATCCACGTTATGCAGACCTGCCGCCCGCGGATTGTCCGGCATTGCGCCGGACCGGGCGGTGGCCGGACCTCTCATCAGCGTCTCCGACGGCACCTCCCGGGCCCGGTGACACCACCCCCCAGGTCATCCGTTCGACAGGGGGACACAGTCATGCCGGGCCCGGAGGCCAGCGGTCCTCTTGCAGGACCGCGAAGAACATAACGGGGATACCGCACAGCCCGAAGCCGCCCACCGCCAGCGAGGCCCCTTCCGGTATGTCGGCGACCGCATCGGCGGCCGAGGCCATGACCTTGTCCACGTTGTTTCATGTCTCCCGGTGCCGGACGCTGTATCGGGCACCGGGGTCTGCCAGAGGCAGGTTGTTCAGGGGGCGGAGGCTTCGGGCTGGGGAGAGCCGTCGCTCGGGGTCGATTCCAGCCGGTGCGGGGTCACTGCCTGCGGCGGGCGGATGGCACGGGCACCGGGGCGACGCCCTCGATGACGGTGTTGCTGATGGTGCCGATGCCCTCGACCGTCATGGTGACGATGTCGCCGGGGACGAGCGGCAGGGGTTCGAAGGTGCCGTTGCGGCCCCAGAGTTCGGCCAGGCAGCCGCCGTTGCCGCAGGTGCCGGAGCCCAGGACGTCGCCGGGGCGGATCCAGGTGCCTCGGGAGGCGTACGCCGCCATCTCCTCGAACGTCCAGGCCATGTTGGCCAGTCGGTCCTGGCCGACGGTCTCGCCGTTGACCTGGACGGTCAGGGCGAGGTCGAGGAACCCCTCCGGGTTGCGGTGGGGTTCGAGTTCGTCGGCGGTGACGAGCCAGGGGCCGAGGGTGGTTGCCGTGTCCTTGGCCTTGGCCGGGCCGAGTTTGACCCTCATCTCGCGGCCTTGCAGGTCGCGAGCGGACCAGTCGTTGAGGATCATGTAGCCGAGGATGTGCTCGCGCGCCTGGTCGGGGGTCAGGTCCCGGCCGGGCTTGCCGATGACGGCGGCCACTTCGAGTTCGAAGTCGAAGCGTGCGCAACCCGGCGGCACCGGCACGTCGTCGTGGGCGCCGATCACCGAGTACGGGTTGGTGAAGTAGAACGCGGGGGCTTCGTACCACTCGTCGGGCACGGTGTCGCCGTATCCCTGGGCGATGCCCGCGACATGGCCCTCGAAGGTCATGTAGTCACGTACGGTCGGCGGTCGCAGCGGTGGCAGCAGTCGTACGTCGGCCAGGGGCAGCGGCAGGGAGCCGGTCAGGGCGCGTTCGCCCGCCCAGCGCAGGGACTGCTCGCCCTCCATGACCAGATCCAGTAGTTCGACGGGGTGTTCGAACGGGTGGACCTGGTCGCCGGCGACAACTCCCGGCTGCCGTTTCCCGTCGTGCACGAAGGTCGCGAACCTCATGCCACAATCCCCTCAGTCTCGGCCGACATCGTGCCACTGCGCCCGAAGCCGACGAAGACGGCGGCGATCACAGCGGCGGCCAGACAGGCGACGGCGGTGAGGATCAGTCCGTTGTTGTAGCCGCGGGCAAGTGCCTCCGTGGTGTACGGGGCGAGCTTGGCGCTGAGCGGACCGAGGTCGGCGGTGTGCAGCGCGAGCGGGCCGCCCTCGTGCAGGACGGCGGAGGCGATGCCGTGCTCCTTGGGGGTCAGGCCCGCGTCGGCGAGGCTGCCGGTGATTTGACGTGCGGCCATGCCGAGGGCGACGGCGCCGACGACGGCGGGGCCGAGGGTCTGGCCGAGGTCGCGGACCAGGCTGGTGGTGGCACCCGCCATGCCGGTCAGCTTGGGCGGTACGACGTTCACGGCGGCGGCGGTGAGGGCGGCGACGACCAGACCGAAGCCGACACCGTTGAGCACCAGCGGCCCGAGCAGGGGGATCAGGCCGCTTTCGTGGATCGGCACCGCCCGCAGCCACAGTTGGGCGCTGGCCAGTGAGACGAACCCGGTGACGAGCATGGGGCCGGGGCCCACCCGGTGCAGCATCCGGACCAGCAGCGGCCAGATGAGCGGGGTGACGCCCTGGATGACCAGGAAGGGCACTGCGGCCTGGAAGGGGCTCTGGTGCTGGATGACGCCGAGGCGGATGCTCAGGTCGTACGCGCCGCCGAGGAAGCCGAACATGCCGATCACCGCCATCGCGGCCGACGCGGCGAAGGCCGGGATACGGAACAGCTCCAGGCGCAGCATCGGGGCCGTGCTGCGGCTCTCCACCAGCACGAACGCGACGATGAACACGGCGAAGGCGACGAAGGACGCGACGACGGGAGTCGAGCTCCAGCCGTCGGAGGGGCCCTGGATGATGCCGTACAGCAGGGCGAGCATGGCCACGGCGATGGCGATCTGGCCCGGCCAGTCGAGCGAGCGGCCCTCGGGGGCGCTGGACTCGGTGGCCAGCAGCCAGGCACCCAACGCGGTGATCACGGCGAGCACGCCGGTCACGCCGAACGCCCACTGGAAGGAGGCGTGTTCGACGATCCCGCCGGACATCAGCGGGGCGAGGAAGGCGCCGAGCGACAGGGCCGTGGTCCAGGAGGCCAGCCCCTTGGCCCGTGCGGCCGGGGTGGTCGTGACCGCGGTGATCATGGACAAGGAGGCGGGGAAGAGCGCGGCGGCTCCGATGCCGGAGATCGCCTGCCCGGTGATCAGCTGGGCTGCCGAGTCCGAGGTGGTGGACACCAGGTAGCCGACGGCGGACACCAGTGCCGCGCCCACCACCAGTTTCTTACGGCCGTACAGGTCGCCCACGACGCCGAAGGTCAGCGCGAGGACGGCGGCGGGCACCAGGAAGGCGTCACTGATCCAGGTCAGTTCTCCGCCGGACGCATGGAGGGTGCGCTGCATGACGCCGTTGATCGCGGCGGGCAGGACCAGTCCGATCTGGGCCAGGCAGACGGCCAGACAGCCGGCGATGATCGTGCGGGTGTGGCGTGCCGTGGCGGCCGGTGGGGTGTCGGACGACGACGGGGCGGCGGATGGGTCGTAGGCGGGGACGGAGACCATGTCTCCTCCTTGGCAGGGTTGGCGGGACGTTCGGCCCGATGGGGGAATGCGGGGAGTTGGGTGCACCGGAGGGGGCGGTGCGCCGGTCGCGGAGGGCGGGGCCTCGGCAGGGCGAGCGGGGGGAGCGTCGTCAGACGCGGGGGCAGAGCTCGGCCATGCAGCCGAACAGCCCGGGGCCGTCGAGTGGGGGCAGCGCGGGGTCGAGCTCCCGGTAGACGGTGTGCACGTTGACGGCGAGGCGTTCGCTCTCGTGCAGGTCGGCGAAGCGGCCGAGGCGGATGTCGCGTGCCGCGTCCATGACCGGCATGCCGGTGGTGAACCGGGCGGTGGCCTGCTCATGGACGTATTCGAGATAGTCGCGGATCTCACGGACCGTCTGTTTGGTGGTGACAGGGCCGTGGCCGGGTACGACGATGTCCGCGTCGAGGCCGAGCAACAGGTCGCAGGCGGCGAGCCAGCGGGTGAAGGGGCCGTGCCAGACGACCGGCGCCGCCCCGGCGAAGACGATGTCGCCGGTGTAGACCGTCCGGGCCTGCGGCACGTGCACGATCGTGTCCCCGGCGCTGTGCGCGGGGCCCACGTCGATGAGGCGGACCTCGGTGCCGCCGATGTCCAGGACGCTCTCGCCGTCGAAGATCCGGTTCGGCAGTGCGGGTTCGATGCCCGCGTAGTCGAAGCGGCCGAAGATCCGTCGCGCGAAGTGTCCGGCGGGACTGTCCATGCTGGTCAGCGCCAGCATCTCGGCCGGACCCACCTGGCGCATGTCCGCCACGGACCCGCGGGCCACGATGATCTCGGCGTGGGCCACGAGCTGGTTGCCGAACCAGTGGTCGCCGTTGCCATGGGTGTTGACCACGGTGGCGATCGGCGCGGTGGCGGTCAGCGGCGTCAGCGCGTCGAGCATGGTCTTGGTCAGCTGCAGGTCGTAGAGGGTGTCGACGAGCAGCGACTCGCCCCGGCCGGTGATCAGCCCGGCGTTGCTCATGCCCCATCCGGCATCGCCCGCGATCCAGGCGTAACAGCCGCGTCCGAGCTCGACACAGCCTGTTCGGGATGCCACGGAAGCCACGTTGCCTCCTGTCTCGTCCCGCATCAGATAGCGAGACCTCAGTGTATTTTTGGACTGGAGTCCATCAATGGAAGACAATCTAAGAAGGCGGTATGGCGGCGTCAATACCCGTGCAGCCCTGTGCTGTACTGGAGGCCATGAAGATCCCGGAGGCAGGAGTCGAAGTCGTGCCCGCAGCGCCGCCCGTCGGACGCCGGGAACGCAAGCGACAGCAGGCGCGCGACCAGCTCTACGCCGCGGCGCTGCACTTGTTCGTCACCCAGGGGTACGAGGCGACGACCATGGACCAGATCGCCGAAACCGCCGACGTCGCCCGGGCCACCGTCTTCAACTACTTCTCACAGAAGGTCGGGTTCCTCGAGGAATGGGGAGCCCGCCGCCGCGCCCGCGTCAACGAGATCCTCGGCTCCCAGCGCGCCGAGGACCTGCCGGTCGGAGACCGGCTGCGCCGTTACCTGAAGGAGATGGCCGACCTCAACGTCGCCTCCCGCGCCGAGACCACCGTCCTGATGGACGCCTCCGCGCGGTATGGCAGTCTCCTTCAGGATCCGTCTCTGGAGATCGAACTCGCCAGGATCGTCGAACAGGGTCAGCAGCGCAGGGAGATCAGGGCGGACGTCGGCTGCGACCAGGCCGGACAACTGCTGGCCGCCTGCTACTTCACGACAATCCTGCGCTGGATCCGAGAAGAGCCAGCCCCCTTCGACCTCCACGAGCGACTCACGGGGGCGCTCGACATCATCCTGCCTGGTCTCCTCGTCGGCGAAGCGGCCTGACGCGGCACGTCACCTTCATCCAGCCGCTCACGCAGAGGCGACCCCACCCTTCAGCCGCCCTACGCCCTGGGCCTACTGGTGGGCCGCTGGGGCACTGCCTTCTTCGCCCCTGGCCGCCATCGTCTCGCGGTGGCCGGCGCCGAGGCGCTCTACACCGACCATGGGGCACTTCGGCTCCCGGGGAGGTGCCGTTGCCTTCGTGGCGCTGGGCGTCGGAAGGTCAATCCGCTGCGCGCGAGTTCGAGACCCCTCTCCGGGCTGGGGCGACCGTCCGGCGCCGCCGGACTGCCGCTGTCCAAAGGCGGATTCGGGACGCGTTCGGGGCGCAAGGACAGGAACAGACCGGCAAAGGTGAAGGGATGCCGGCATGGCATACATGCTCTGACCTGCAAAAACGTCATGGATGGGCATTGATCGGCAAGGGTCGCCAAGATCCTCAAAGGACTCATAATCCGTCGGCTGTGGGTTCGAGTCCCACCCGCCCCACCTGCGTAGGCTTCTTACCTGCGGATACGTTCTTTTTTGGGTGTCGGATCGTCAACTTTGCCTGAACGGACTGAATCCGTTGCTCGCGGGTTTGGTGTTGTGGCTGGCGGTGGCTCTTCGAACTGGTCTGACCTGACCCTATGAGGGCCGGGGCCCCAATCGGGCGGGCCCGGAGGACCATCGGTTGTGGAGGGTTCGGAACTCGGGGAGGAGGCCCGGGATGCAGGCTTACGTCGGGATCGATGTGCACCGCCGCCGGTCGCAGATCGCCGTCACGGATGAGGGCGGGAAGATCGCGGTGAACCGGAACGTGCCCAACGGCCGGGAGACGGTGCTGGGGGTGATCGGAGATCTGCCGGTGGGCACGCCGGTGGCGTTCGAGGCGGCGTTCGGCTGGGGCCGGCTGATCGAGCTGCTCCAGGATTACGGCTTCGAGGCACACATGGCGCACCCCTTGCAGTGCAAGGCGATCGCCTTGGCGCGGCTGAAGAACGACAAGGTCGACGCCGCGACCCTGGCCCATCTGCTGCGCGCGGACCTGCTGCCGGAGGCGTGGATCGCCCCGCTGCTGCTGCGTGAGCAGGGGGCCGTGCTGCGCCACCGCGCCCAACTCGTGCGGCTGCGCACGCTGCTGCGCAACCGGATCCACGCGGTCCTGGCCCACCACGGCTGCGACCGTGCGTCCAGCTGCTGGAGCGCACCGGGCCGGGCCTGGCTGGACGAGCTGCCGCTGCCGGAAACCTCCCGGCACGTGGTGGCCGACCTGCTGGAGATGATCGATGCACTCCAGCAGGTCATCGACCGGACCGACGCGGGCTTGGCCGCGACGGCCAGGACGGACCCGCGGGTGAAGGCGCTCACCGCGCTGCCCGGCGTCGGCCGGCTCACCGCCCAGATCATCGTGGCCGAGGTCGGCGACATCTCACGCTTCCCCTCCGCCCGCAAACTCGCCTCCTGGGCCGGCCTCACCCCCACCGTCCGCGGCTCGGACCGCACCGTGCGCTACGGGCACATCTCCAAACAGGGCGACCCCTGGCTCCGCTGGATCATGAACGAGGCGGCACAGACCGCCAAACGCTCCCCGCAGTTCGCGGCCCACTACGAGCAGATCGCGCACCGCCGCGGCAAGAAGATCGCCACCATCGCGATCGCCCGCAAACTCCTCACCCACGCCTACCACCTGCTGCGCGACGTCGAGGCGGCACGCCGGCCGAAGGAGCCCTGCACCTCAGCGTGACGACCACCTCCAAGGAGTGGGACACCAAGCCCCGGGCGAGCTCGCATCGCTGCATGAGCCGGCCACGCCGCGCTCGATGACCTGAATGAGCAGCCCGGCCCCCGAAGCAAGGTCATGATCCCGCCCGGTCGGCCGGGATCGAATGGGTGCGTGGAGGCTTCCCTCCGCAGGACCGCATGCCGGGGGACCACGGCCTGGGCATCCCCGCCCACCAGTCACAACAGCCCGGCGAACAGGGCCACAACCTCACCGGGACGGGAGCTCATGCGCCTTGACAAACCCCGGCCCTCATGGGTGCACAGATGTGCTGCCGTCGCGGTCGGGGACGTTGCTGAATATGGCCGGTGTGAGCGGCTGGACGTCGAATTCGGGACGCTGGCAGGACACAGGGAAACGGAAGTGTCCGTTCCGATGCCGTGCCGTCGATGCCCGCCAAGGCTGGGCAGGGGCATCCGAGTGGTGGGGTGGCGCGAGGTTGGGCCTCGGCTCCGCTGATCACCGAGCCGCTGCCGAGGCCGGCCGGAGCGACGGCCTAACGGCCCGTACTGAAGACGGCCGAACCTCTCAAGGAGTCGCATCACGAGGCTGCGAGTCGTGGCCGCGAGGTACTACGAGGCGATGGTCCGCTACGGGGAAAGCATTCTCGTGACGGACCTCCAGCGCCGGCATCATCAGGGCCGCTGCTCGGGTTCGGCGGGTGCCGAGGGTGAGGTCGGTGGGGCGGCCCTGGTCGCGCAGCGGGGTCGTGATGCCGGTGCGGGTGGCGTGGCGGGTTTCGTCGTGGTTGGAGAGGGCCCAGGTGGCGGGGGCGCCGACCGTCGCCAGGTCGGTGATCGTGCGGGCGATGACCTCCCTCAGCTTGTCTGTCTCCCGGGCGCACCTCAGGAAGTCGAAGTTGGGTGTGGCTCTGTGGGAGGGATGGCTCCGCCGGCGCACATTCGGCCAACGGCGCGAACGTATCGGAGGCGGGTCAGTGGCTGAGCAGCCAGCCGATTCGGTCGTAGGCGAGGACCTGGTAGCCGACCATGATCACAAGGATCCAGCGGGCCGCGCGGCGCAGGCCGGCGAAGTTGAGCGCGGCCACCGCGCCGAAGAACACAGTGAGTTCGAGGAGCAGGCGCACTGGTCCGGGGGTGTGGATATCGCTCTCACCAGAACGGGACGGGTCATCCGGCACGGCGAAGGAACCCCACGCCCAGCCCACAGCCACGGGCAGTGCGACGACCAGCAGCCAGCGCCACGGAGAGGGGACCTTGCGCCAGGACCCTCGACGACGCCCACCGGTACGTCGCCGACATGCTCGCCGGCATGGACGTCCGGTACGACCTGGGCGACGACCACCGGTTCGTCGGCACCCTGTGCCCGGACATGAAGTTGACGCTGGAGCGGCCCGACCCGGACGTCGTCACCGTGGTGACCCGGTCGGCGGACCTGCTGCGTGAGGGTCGTGGGCTCCTGCTCGACCTCGTCGACCGCGCGGAGGCCCGCGACGCCGCGGCCGCGTGGACCGGACGGGTCGACACCGTCACCGCCCGCGCGGACCGGGTGGACGTCGACGCCTTGCTGATCCGGCCCGACGGCTGTGTCGCCCGGGCCTTGCCCACCGGGCAGGACCTCGACGCCACCAAGCTGGTGCGTGCGCTGGGCACATGGTCCGGCCAACCGGCCTGAGCACCGCATTAACAGTCGTCTCAGGTTCGCTCAGTAGGAAGTAGGCATCCAGATAAGCGATGCATATGTAGGAGGCTAGTGATGGCAGTCAACGCAGCGCCGTCCGGGGAAGCGCCGGCCGGTCGGTTGGCAGGCCGGTGGGTGCCATGGTTGGTGATTGGCTTGTGGCTGGTGATGGCGGTGGCCATGGTGCCGCTGAGCGGAAAGCTGAGCTCGGTCACCACCGACAGCGCCGTGGACACCCTGCCGGCCGGTGCCGAGTCCACCAAGGTGGCGGTGCTGGACGACAGTCTCCCCGGCGGTGACGAGAACACGTTCGTCTTCGTGTACCACCGCGCCGGCGGCATGACCGACGCCGACCGCGCGACGGTGGAGCGCCACTACGACACCCTTACCAAGCAGTATCCGCCGAAGGGGACGGTGGCGGCTGGCGAGGACGACGAGGGCTCACCGACGAGCCGATCCACCGACCGCGAGGCGATGGTGTTCACCCTCGAGGTGAGCACGGCCTACGGCGCACCGGAGGACCTCGTCGGCCCGGTACGTGACGCCGCGAAGGACCGCCCCGCCGGCCTGGAACTCGACGTGACCGGCCCGGGCGCGATCGACGGTGACATGGATGCCGTCTTCGACGGCATCGACGTGCAGGTTCTCCTCACCACCATGGTCGTCGTCACGCTCCTGCTCATCCTCACCTACCGCAGCCCGGTGCTGTGGATCATCCCGCTGATGGCCGTCGGCGCGGCCGCACTGACCTCGATGGGGACCGTCTACCTGCTCGTCAAGGGCTTCGGCATCGTGGTCAACGACCAGAACTCGGCGCTGCTGACGATTTTGGTGTTCGGCGTCGGCACGGACTACGCGCTGTTGCTCATCGCTCGATATCGGGAGGCACTGCACCACCATGAGAACGTCCGGGTCGCGATGGTCCACGCGCTGCGCGGCGCGGCGCCGGCCATCGTCGCGTCCGCGGCCACCGTGGTCGCCGGCCTGCTCTGCCTGCTCGTCGCGGACCTGAACAGCACCAGCGGGCTGGGCCCGATCGGTGCGGGCCGGCATCCTGTGCGCGCTGGTGGCCATGCTGACGCTCTTCCCGGCGGTGCTCGTGGTGCTCGGCAGGCGGATCTTCTGGCCGACCATCCCGCGGTTCAGCACGGCCGTGGAGGAGAAGCCGGGGCTGTGGGGGCGGCTCGGCACCGCCATCAGCCGCCGCCGGTGGGTGGCGACGCTCGGCTCGCTCGGAGTCCTCGGCGTGCTCGCCCTCGGGCTGGCGGGCAACACCGGCGCCCTGCGGGAGCAGGACCAGTTCCTGTCCGCGCCGGAGTCGGTCAACGGCTTCACCGTTCTCCGCCAGCACTTCCCGGAGCTCGGCGGCCAGCCGATGACGATCTTCACGCGGCCGGCGCACCAGGAGCGGGTGCTCGACATCGTCAAGGACACTCGCGGTGTGGCCGAGGCCGTCCCGGAGCAGACCAGCGGTGGCTGGGCCAACATCTCCGTGACCCCGAAGGACGCGCCGGACACCGCCGCAGAGTACGACACGATCAAGCGGGTGCGCACCGCCGTGCACGCGGTGAGCGGGGCTGAGGCGATCGTCGGCGGGCCGAGTGCGGAGAACCTCGACACCGAGGTGACCACCGTGCGCGACGAGAAGCTGGTGATCCCGCTGGTGCTCGTCGTCGTCCTGATCATCCTCGGGCTGCTGCTGCGCGCGATCCTGGCCCCGCTGGTCCTGATGACCACCGTGGTCGTCTCATTCGCCGCGGCCTTCGGCGGCAGCGTGTTCGTCTTCGACACGATTCTCGGGTTCAAGGGCATCGACTCTTCGGTGCCGCTGCTGGCATTCCTGTTCCTGGTGGCGCTCGGCGTCGACTACAACATCTTCCTGGCCAGCCGGGCCCGGGAGGAGACCATGCGTCTCGGCACCAGAGAGGGCATGCTCAAAGCCCTCTCGGCCACCGGTGGCGTCATCACCTCGGCAGGCCTGGTCCTGGCGGCCACGTTCGCGGTCCTCGCCACACTTCCGCTGGTGATGCTGGTCGAGGTCGGGTTCCTGGTCGCCTTCGGCGTGCTGCTCGACGCCCTGCTGGTGCGGTCGGTCCTGGTGCCCGCCCTCACCTTGCTGATCGGCCGGCGGATGTGGTGGCCGAGCCGGCTGTCCCATCCAGCGGCGGAGCTGCCGGACAGTCAACAGCCGCTCACCGCCGACGAGGAGCCCGCGCTGCAACGGTGAGCGCGGCGGCACGGACGAGATCCGGGACGGGGCCCCAGGCCCGTCCCGGATCTTTTTCATGGGCCCGACGGTCGCCGCCCTTTGGTCCTGCGCCACGCGCCGCTTTGGTCCTGCGCCACGCGCCGGGGCTGGGGTCGGCGCACCGCGGTGTCCTGCCCCGACGGTGAGCCGCGCGGGGCCATGCCCGAGGGCCGCCGTCCCTTGTCCTGCGCCGCGCCGCCGGGGCGGGTCAGCGCACCGCGGTGTCCTCCCCGGCGGTGAGCCGCGCGATCGGGGCGGGCGGGGCCGCGGCCGGAAGGTCGACCCGAAGCAGCGCGCCACCGCGTGCGGAGCGGGCGACGGTGGCCCGGCCGCCGTGGGCGTCGACGACCCGCTGCACGATCGACAGCCCCAGACCGGATCCCGGCAACGCCCGTGCGCTGTCGGCACGGTAGAACCGGTCGAACACCCGCGGTACGTCGGCTGCGTCGATGCCCGGCCCGGCGTCGTCGACCTCGAGCACCACCGACGCGCCCTCGGCACGAAGCCGGACCTGGACCGGCTGGTCCGCGGGGGACCACTTGGCGGCGTTGTCGATGAGGTTGAGCACCGCTCGCTCGAGCGCGGCGGGACGCCCGCTCACCCACACAGAGGTCACGTCGAGCGCCACCTCGATGTCGGGCACGCGGGAATCCGCCCGGGTCGCGGCGGCCGCCACCACGTCGGCGAGGTCGAGCACCTCGGTGCTCTCGTCGCTGACGTCACCGCGCGCCAGGTCGGTCAGCTCGGCGACAAGGTTGCTCAACTCGGTTACCTGGGCGCCGAGGTCGTTGAGCAGCCGGGTCCGGCTCTCCGCCGGCAGTGCGCTGTCCAGGGTGCCGCGCCGATCGAGCCGGATCAGCAGCTCGACGTTGAGGCGCAGGCTGGTGAGCGGGGTCTTGAGCTCGTGGGCGGCGTCCTCGGCGAGCAGCCGCTGTGCCCGCCGGGAGTCCCGGAGCGCGGCGAGCATGTCGTTGATCGACTGGATCAGCCGACGGATCTCCCCACCACCCTCATCCGGGATGTCGGCGTCGAGCTCCCGGGTGTGCGCGACACGTACCGCGGCGGCGGTCAGCCGGTCGATCGGTGCCAGCGCGGTCCGCGCCACGGTCCGCCCGACAAAGGCCCCGCCGACCACGCAGAGCAGCCCGATCAGCAGCATGCCCAACCCGAACTGGTTGATCGGGCCGTCGTCGACGGCGCGGGCCACCTGGACCGCGCCGTCGCCCGCCCTCAGCGTGTAGATGACGTAGCCTTCTTCGTCGCCGCCGTTCGACTCCATCAGGTCGGCCGACGCGCCCTGTGCCACGCGCCCGGCGTGCTCGCTGACCGGAGGCAGCGAGGGTTGGCCGGCCGGCGTCCGGACCGAGCCGTCGGGCAGGATGACCCGCACCAGCCGACCGGATCCGGGGTACGGCGGTAGCTGGACCTGCGCCAGACCGGCGCGCTCCGCGTTCGTCGCCAGGACGCGGGAGTCGGCGCGCAGCTCGTTCTTGGCGGCGTCCCGCAGCTCCCAGCCCAGTAGCTCGCTGGCCACCTGGAAGGCCACGAACACGCTGACCGCGATGGCCGTCGCCGCGATCACCGTCAGCCTGGTCCGCAGGGACCGCCGGCGCCACCATCGGGTCAGCCGGCGCGGTTCCCGGCCGGCGGGCCTGCTCACGGAGGAGTCTCCCGCAACGTGTATCCCAGGCCGCGCAGCGTGTAGATCAACCGCGGCTCACCCTCGGCCTCCATCTTGCGGCGCAGGTAGCTCACGTACACCTGGAGGTTGTTGGCGGTGGAGCTCAGGCCGAAGCCCCAGATCGCCTCGAACAGCGTGTCGCGGGTCAAGATTCGGGTCGCGTTGCTCACGAGGACCTGCAGGAGGGAGAACTCGGTCCGGGTCAGGCGCAGCGGCCGCCCGCCCCGCCACGCCTCGAACCTGTCGGGATCGAGCCGGACGTCGGCGAACGACAGGATCTGCGACTCCTCGTCGGCCGGCGCGCGCCGGCGCAGCAGGGCCCGCACCCGGGCCAGCAACTCCTCCATGGCGAACGGCTTGGGCAGGTAGTCGTCGGCGCCCGCGTCCAGCCCCGCGACCCGGTCGGAGACCTGGTCACGGGCGGTCAGCATCAGCACCGGCAGATCCCGACCCGCGGCCCGCAACCGCCGGCAGGTCTCCAGCCCGCCGAGGCGGGGCATCATCACGTCGAGGATCAGCAGATCCAGCGTGTCACCGTCGGCCCCACCGAACCCGTCGAGCACGGCGAGACCGTTGGCGACGGTGCTGGTGTCGTAACCCTCGACCTGGAGCACCCGCTCCAGCGACTCACGGATGGCCACTTCATCATCCGCGATCATGATCCGCACGCCGGCCCGCCCCCTTCCAGTCGATGTTTTTGCCGCTCATTGTCCCCGATCAACCTGAGGCCAGGATTAGAGCGTCGCTGGGGACCGCGCTCTTACGGATACCTAAGAAATGGAACCTACTACGAGCATCTGCCCCGCAGTTCGGAGTCGCGGGTGTACTGGGCGATGACCGCGGTGATACCGCGTCGGCTGACCGGGGCGACCACATCGGCCTGGAGCACCGCATGACCGGCGGGGAGCTGACGCTCGGCGCGGTGCCGGCGCGGCTGGAGGAGCGGGAACGCGAGATCACCGCACAGGCCGAGACGGTGCGGGAACAGATCAGCTGACCGCATAGCTCGACGAACCCGGCCGGGCCGCCGAGGAAGTCCGGATCACCCACAAGACACTGCTGGGGCTGCCCGACCCCGGGCCGCCCGCGCCGCCGGCACCGAAGCTGCCGGATCATCCGGCCTACCAGCAGATCATGGCGGTGTTCACCGCGGCCGACCACCCGCTGCGGGCCCGGCAGGTGTGCGAGGCCATGGACCTGGCGGTCGCGCCCAACAACATCAACAACGTCCGCCTCAAGCTCAAGCGGCTGGCCGGCCGCGGGATCCTGACCGAGACCGAGCCAGGCTTGTTCACCCAGCCTCGGCCGTAGCCGACCGACGTCGCCACGACCTGCCCGCTCGTCCCGCACGAAACGAAGAATCGGGCATCGGCTCTCTACCGCCCTCTGAAGACATCTTGGCCAACGATATCGGTCGTAGAAGGCTCTGCCCCGACTGCTGGGGTGGAGCCATCATGCGTTGGAAGGGGAATCCGCCAAAACTTCATGGATGAGCATTGATCGGCAAGGGTCGCCAAGATCCACAAAGGACTCATAATCCGTCGGCCGTGGGTTCGCATCCAGGACTCGCCCGGGACGCCTGCTCGTCACCATCGAGATCCCGACCACCGACGAGCCCTTCTACCGTGCCTACTTCACCAGGCTCGCCCAACTGTCCGGCCGCCCGATCGGGCCGTAGCTCCAGACCCGCACCGGGCCTGGGCGCCATTCGCCCAGGCCGACGACCTGCCTCCGCCCTCGCTCCCGGCCCGGTTCAGGACTGGTACGGCTGCTGCTGCGGCTGCCCGTAGGGCTGACCGCCCTGGCCGCCCGCACCCTGAGCCTGCAGCTGCTCCGCCTGCTCCTTGGTCACCTTCTGCTCCGCACCGCAGAAGGTGCACTGCGTCTGGTACTTCGTCGAGAACGGGAACAGCGGCACGAAGAACAACGTGAACTTCGTGACCCGCTTCCTGAGCGTGTGCGCGGAGGGATTACCGCAGTGCCCGCACACCAGCGTCAGTATCGCGAGCTGGTACAGATATCCCTTGGTACCAAAGATGATCATGCTGTCGTTTCCTCCCGGGTCAACGCCCGCCGACACACCGTCGACGAGCAGCGAGGCGCGCTCACGAAGGACAGTCTCGTGCACGCCGATCTGTTCGGCGGTGGGCGTCCACATTCTCGCTGCGCGGAAGGTGCCGCCTGTTGCGAGGTGCTCACCTTCGCCGGCTGGAACCTGATCTTCGGACCGTGCGTCGTACAGGGCACGTCGTGCTCATGGAGGTGGCGCGGGGACGGGGCTGGGGCAGATGGGTGGGACGTGGGGGAGCAGGCGGACAGTCGGGTGGAGTCGGGGGAGAGGGCTGTGGCGGTCCGGCGGTGGCTGAGGGCCGTTGAATGGCGGCGGTGGGGGAAGGGCACGGGAGGCCGGTCGGCCTGGGCGCGTGGGCGTGTTCTCGCGTTGCTTGCCGTGCTGGCCGCCGGGCTGATGGCGTTCCATTCCGTCGTGCCCAACGCGGTGGGGCGACTCGGCAGCCTGCTGGAGACGTTTCTGCCCTGGCTCGGGCTGGCCGTTCCGTTGTTGCTCGTCCTGGCGTTGCTGCGTCGCTCGGCCATCGCTCTGGTGGCCCTGCTGTTGCCCGTGGCGGTCTGGGGGAACCTCTTCGGCGGGCTGGTGCTGGCCGATGGGGACAGTGGCCCGCACGACATCGTGGCAGTCCAGCACAACGTCAGTGACGAGAACAGCGACCCCGAGGGCACCGCGAGCGACCTGATCGAGGCCGCACCGGATGTCATCGCTCTGGAAGAGCTGACGCCATCCGCACTGCCGGCCTACGAGTCGGCCCTGGCGGCGGAATACCCCCACCACGCGGTCGAAGGAACCGTCGGACTCTGGTCGAGGTATCCGCTGTCGGACGTCCGGCCGGTGGACATCAAACCGACCGGGATCCCGGAGGGCTGGAACCGCGGCCTGCGGACCACGGCACGCACGCCACAGGGCGATATCGCGGTGTACGTCGCCCACTTGCCCTCGGTCCGCATCCGATGGAACGGCCTCAGTTCCGGTTGGCGGGACGAGAGCGCCGGCCTGCTGGGTGAGGTCCTGGCCGCCGAGAAGCTGGCCAAGGTGATCCTGCTGGGCGACCTCAACAGCACCGTGGACGACCGCGGGCTGGACCCGGTCACCGACCAGATGGACTCGACAGGGCGAGTCTTCGCCTTCAGTTGGCCCGCGAGCTTCCCCGTCTCCCGGATCGACCACGTCATGACCCGCTCGATGCTGGTCACCGACATCGGCACCCTGCCCGCCACCGGCAGCGACCACCTCCCGGTCGCCGCCGGCATCAAGTTCGAGCCCTGAGCCTGCCGCAATCGATCAGTCGGTGAGCTGGACGGGCACGCGATGATCCGGCTGTCCGTCCTTGGCGAGCATCGAATGCTCATCAGCAACCGCGCGGTAGAGGGCGATACCGGAGACGCCTCGCGCGTCTTGGATGTCCTCCGCCGTCCATACCCGGCCGCCGTGCGTGACCGACCGGCGCGAGAAGACTGCCAGCGCCTCCTCCGCATCCGCAGCCTCCACCGCAGTAGCGACGGCGGACATGTACACACCCTGCCCGGTACCGATCGCCACCGAGGAGTCGAAGACCACGATGCCCACCTGAGGGCGTACCGCGATGTTGCGCGAGTGGGTCGCCTGCGGCGAGGACACCCAGAAGAACTCGCGGTATCCCCGGTGGGCGAAGTACACCGGGGAACTCCACGGCGTTCCGACGTGGTCGGCGGTGGCCAGTACCATGTACCTGTTCGCGTCGACGATGTCGCGTGCGACCTCGCCCGGTGATCCGCTGACTGTCATCTCAACGACTCCTGCGGTAGGTGAGTGTGAAGTCGTGCTCCCAGGTCGTCGAGTCGTCGTGCGAGGTCTCCCAGCTGCCGTGGATGGTGGTGCCGTCATCGCTGACCTGTCCGGTGAACCGCTGCCGGAAGTCCAGCGGCGAGAAGTCCGGCGCCTCGCGCAGCAGTCGCCATACTCCGCCGGCAAAGCTCATCGCGTACAACCGGGCGACACCCCGTGAGTCGAAGTAGTGCTGTGTGTACGCGCCCGTCTCCGGGTCGGTCGCGATGATCGCCATGCTGTCCGGTGCCTCGGCCAGCGAGATCTCGGTGCGCTGGACCAGGAACCGTCGGTCCAGGGTCCACTCGAACACGCAGCGCGCGGCAGGCGTGTCCAGGCCGGGAAAGTCGGCCTCCACCACCCACTCGCCCGCCAGAACGTCCAGCCTCTCCAAGGCTTCCTGCCGTGCCGATCCGTCCATGGTGAACATCTCCTCCTCGTCGATCGCCCGTCGATCGTCGACGCCCATCGGATGTAGGACGACCTCGGCGGGAGAAACTCATCGGTCCCACCGCTCGGGGTGGAATCAGTCGACGAAGTCGGTGACGAGGGCGGCGAACTCGTCGGGCGTGGCCAGCCGGACGCCGAGGGATCCGGCCTTGGCACGCTTGGATCCGGCGCCCTCACCGGCGACGACCATAGTGGTCTTCTTGGAGACGCTGGAGGAGGAGCGGCCACCGGCGCGTTCGATGAGTTCGTTCATCTGGTTGCGGCTGAGCTTCTCCAGCGGCCCGGTCATCGCACCGGTGACGACCACGGTCATCCCCGCGAGCGGACCGGCCGCCTCGCCCGCACCGCTCTCCTCGCCCTTCTCCGCGATGCTCCCCTCGCCGTTGTCCTCGCTGCTCTCGGCGGGCGGCTGGGGCGGCTGGGGCGGGGTGGCGCCGGGCTCGGTCATGTTCACCCCGGCCGCGGCGAGTTTGTCGATCAGCGGGGCCAGTTCGGCCAGCTCGGCGACGATCGACGGGGCCTTCTCGGTGCCGATGCCCTCGACCTGCTGCATCGTTTCGGCGTCGGCGGCGCGGATGAGGTCCATCGTGGCGAAGTACCGGGCGATACGCCGGGACATGGACCGGCCGGTGCCACGGACCCCGAGCGCGCACAGCACCCGGGACAGCGGTCTCCCCTTCGCCGTGTCGAGCGCGGTAAGGAGGTTGTCGGTACTGGTCTCGCCCATCCGCTCCAGACCCAGCAACTGGTCGCGGGTGAGGGAGAAGAGGTCGGCGAGATCCTTGACCAGCTCCGCCTCGACGAGCTGGACGACCCGCGTGTGGCCAAGGCCTTCGATGTCGAGCTGGTCGCGGCCCGCGGCGTACGAGAGGGCGGCGACCAGATGGCAGTTGCGGCCGTTCTCACAGCGCCAGCGCTGCTCGCTGGTGTCGATGCCGGCCCCGCAGCGCGGGCACACCTCGGGGAAGACGATGGCCTGTTCGGCACCGGTGCGCAGATGGGCGACGGGGGCCTCGATACGCGGGATGACGTCGCCGGCCCGGTGAACCATGACGTGGTCACCCAGGCGCAGATCGCGTCGGGTGATGTCGGCCGGGTTGTGCAGAGTGGCGTACGTGATGGTGGCGCCGTCGATCTCCACGGGCTCCAGCACCGCGCGCGGGGCGATGATGCCGGTGCGGCCGACGTTCCACTCCACCTCCAGCAGCCGGGTGATCTTCTCCACGGCGGGCAGCTTGTAGGCGATCGCCCAGCGCGGAGCGCGCGAACCGGAACCGGCGGCCTGCTGGTCGGCGGCCAGGTCCGCCTTGATGACGATGCCGTCGATCCCGAACGGCAACTCGGCCCGCAGCGCGGCGATCTCCCGCACCCGGTCCAGTACCTGCTCGGCCGTCTCCGCGACAATGCCGGGCACGGCAGTGGTCGCGGTGGTGTTCACCCCGAGCCCGGCGGCCCGCACCATGAGGTCGCTGTGCGCGCTCTCGCCCAGCCGCTCCGCGAGCTCCACCTCGGTGTCGGCGAGAGGCAGCAGGCCGTAGCCGAAGAACGTCATCGGCACCGTGTAGGCACGCTCCTTGGCCCGCAGCGTGCCCGCCGAGGCGCCGCGCGGGTTCGCGAACGGCTGCCCGCCGTGCGCGGTCCGCACCTCGTTCGCGTGCTCGAACTGAGCGGTGGTCATCAGGACTTCACCGCGCACCTCCACGGTCACCGGCTCGGCCAGCTCCTGCGGCAGTCCCTCGATGGTGCCGATCGCGTGCGACACGTCCTCCCCGGCCGTCCCGTCGCCCCGAGTGATCAACCGCTCCAGGCGGCCGTGCGTGTAGCGGGCCGCGATCGCCAGACCGTCCAGCTTCGGCTCGACACTGAACCGCTCCGCCTCGTGGCCGATGCGCCGGGCCAGCGACGCGGTCCAAGCGGTGAAATCCTCGGCCGAGAACACGTTGTCCAGGCTCAGCATCACCACCGTGTGCGGCACATCCCCCTCCACCGCGCCGCCGGCGACCTTCCCCGTCGGGGAATCGGGCAGCACCTCGTCGGGATGGCCGGCCTCCCACGCCGCGATACCGCGCACCAACCGGTCGTAGGAGTCGTCGTCCAGCACCGAGGTGCCGCCCGCGTAGTAGGCGGCCGAAGCCTTCACCGCGTCCTCGACCGCCTGCGCGTAGGCGGCGGCATCCACGATCACTGCAGCTGGTGTTGTCATGCCCGTCATCTTGCCTGCCACCACTGACAACGCCCCGGTGGCGGCGTACCCGTCCATGCATTCCGCCGCCTCGGTGGGCCCGACGCGCGCGGTGGGCCCACCGCGCCATGGCCCGACGCGGCTTGCGCCGCCTCCCGGCTGGCACAATGACGGCGCATCAGCCCCGAGTCGCCGCCCGAAAGGCTCCGTCGTGCCGCAGCAGACCGACACCGACGCAGGCTTCGCCGAGCTCCTGGAGCCGTACCGCCGCGAACTGCAGGTGCACTGCTATCGCATGACCGGCTCGTACGACGAGGCCGAGGACCTGGTCCAGGAGACGTTCCTGAAGGCCTGGCGGAGCCGGGAGGCGTACGAGGGCCGGGCGAGCATGCGCACCTGGCTGTACCGCATCGCCACCAACACCTGCCTGGACCACCTGCGTCGCCACCAGCGCACCCCGCACCCGTACGAGCGGCTGCCCGGCATGGAACACGGCAAGGGCGAGCCGCCGACACGGATCGAGTGGCTGCAGCCGTACCCCGACGAACTGCTCGCCGACATCCCCGCCGAGGAGGCGGGCCCCGAGTCGCAGGCGCTGTCGCGGGAGACGGTCGAACTCGTCTTCCTCGCCGCGCTGCAGCATCTGCCGCCGAGGCAGCGGGCGGTGCTGATCCTGCGGGACGTGGTGGGCCTGCCCGCCACGGAGACCGCGGGCCTGCTGGAGCTGTCCACCGCATCCGTCAACAGTGCCCTGCAACGCGCCCGGCCCGCACTGCGCGAGCACCTCCCCGCGGGCCGCCGTACGGAATGGGCCCCGTCGGCCGCGCCGACCCGCGAAGAGCGCGAGGTGGTCGAGCGCTACCGGGACGCGGCCGAGCGGCTCGACCTGTCCGCGATGGCGGAGCTGCTGGCAGCCGACGCCAAGCTCACCATGCCGCCGAACCCGTTCTGGTTCGTCGGACGCGAGGCGATTCTCGCCTTCGTCGGCCAGACTCTCGACCCGGCCTCCCCGATGTACTTCGGCCGGTGGCGGCACCTGCCGACCTGGGCCAACGGGCTGCCCGCGGTTGGCGGTTACGTCCAGAGGCCGGGGACGACCGTGTACCGCGCCCAGACCCTGGACGTCCTGCGAATCGAGGACGGCCGCATCGCGGAGATCACCACGTTCGAGCCGCACCTGCTCCCGGCTTTCGGGCTGCCGCTGAGAATTTCCGACCAGGAGCGATGACTGACGCGCTCGCCGTGCGTCTGTATGGCCGACATCTTCGGATCACACAGCTGCGGACCAGGAGCCGTCATGCTGCTGCAGGACAAGAACGCGATCATCTACGGCGCCGGCGGGCACATCGGCGGTGCCGTCGCCCGCACCTTCGCCCGCGAGGGCGCCCGTGTCTTCCTCGCCGGGCGGACGGCCGCCAAGCTGGAGGCGGTGGCCAAGGACATCGAGGCGGCAGGCGGCCGGGCGTACGCGGCCGTGGTCGACGCGCTCGACGAGCGGTCGGTGGAGGAGCACGCCGACACCGTGCTGGCGGAAGCGGGCTCGGTCGACATCTCGTTCAACCTCATCACCCGCAACGACGTGCAGGGCACGCCCGTGGTCGACATGTCGCTGGCCGACTACATCGCCCCGGTGACCACCGGCATCACCACCAACTTCATCACCGCCCGAGCCGCGGGCCGCCGTATGGCGGAGCAGGGCTCCGGCGTGATCCTCGCCCTCAACAGCGGCTCCGCGCACGCCAGTCCGATGATGGGCGGTACGTGCCCCGCGGACGCGGCGATCGACACGCTGATCCGCGCGCTGGCACAGGAGCTCGGCCCGAAGGGCGTACGGGCGCTCGGGCTGTGGGTGGCCGGAGTGCCGGAGACCCTGACACCGGAGAAGCTCGGAGCCGTGGACCCCGCGATGGCGAGCCCCGAGGCGCTGCGGGGCATCCTCGACATGCTGGACGGCCTGCGCATGCTCCCGGCGTCGCCGCGGCTGCGGGAGGTCGCGGAACTGGCCGCGTTCCTCGCCTCGGAGCGGGCCGGAGCGGTCACCGGAACGTGGGTCAACGGGACCGCGACGTTCACGAGCTGAGACAGCGGGCACGTAAGGCGGCGCCCGGCATCCGAGGACGAAACGGCCGGTGGGAGCTGATCGCGCAGTTCCCCGCGCCCCATCGGGGCGCGCGGAGCTGCTCCCTGCGGGGCGCGGGCTTCGGGTTGCGTGAAGAGACGCCCTTAAGGAGTGCGGGGAACTGCGCGGCCCGCCCCCACCGGTCGCGCGCCGCGCCCACACGAGAGCTCCGGCCGGGCGCCCTCGCCCTACGCCTCCACCGCCGGGCTCCCCGGCCGCGTCGCGTAGCGGCTGCGCATGGCGTCGCCGGCCGCGGGCCCTGCCGCGAAGACGTAGTCGTCGCTGTCGTCGAGCCGACGGCCGGTCCTGGCGTCGACGACGACGGGCTCGACCTCCTGGCCGCTGTGCGCGTCGACGAGGATCATGCTGCGCTCCGCCGCCGGGAGACGGGAGTTGCCCCACGCGGCCAGGGTGACGATCACCGGTCGCAGGGAGTGCCCGAGTTCGGTCAGTACGTACTCGTGGCGGACGGGGTTGGTCTGGTACGGCCGGCGCTCCAGCAGCCCGTCCTCCACCAGGGTCTTGAGCCGGGTGGTGAGCATGCTGGAGGAGATGCCGAGGCTCTCCTGGAACTGGTCGAAGCGGGTGTAGCCGTCGAAGGCGTCGTGGAGGATCAGCAGAGTCCACCACTCACCGACGTGCTGCACCGTCGTGGACAGGGGGCACTCCCGGTCCTCCAGCCTGATCCGGCTTGCCACGGCGACCGTCCCTTCAGTTACTGCTAAAGTCGAAGTTAGTAGCTTCTATTTTAGCAGTTTAGCCGGGAGCAGTGGTGCACCATGCCCGCACCCGGACCCCGTATGCCCCAACCAGGAAATGGGACACCGTGACGACAACCCTCAGCGAATCCCTCGAAGACCGGCGCGCCTTGGTCACCGGCGGCACCAAAGGCACCGGCGCCGCGATCGCCCGACGCCTGGCCGAAGCCGGTGCGACCGTGCTCGTCACCGCCCGCAGCCGCCCCGACGACGTCGAGGAGAAGACCTTCGTCGGAGCCGACCTGTCCACCGCGGAGGGCGCCGCCCACGTCGTCGCGGAGGTGGAGGCCCGTCTGGGAGGCGTCGACATCCTCGTCAACGCCCTCGGCGGATCCGAGGCACCGGCCGGTGGCTTCGCGGCGCTCGGCGAGGACGACTGGACCAGGGAACTGAACACGAACCTGCTGGCCGCCGTCCGTCTGGACCGTGCTCTCCTGCCGCACATGATCGCCGGCGGCAAGGGTGCGATCGTGCACGTCACCTCGATCCAGCGCCGCATGCCGCTGTGGAACGGAACCCTGGCCTACGCAGCCGCCAAGGCCGCCTTGACCACCTACAGCAAGGGCCTGGCCAACGAGGTCGCCCCTCGGGGCGTCCGAGTCAACGCCGTATCGCCCGGCTTCGTCCAGACGTCCGCCGCCGACGACCTCGTCGCCCGGATCGCCCACGAGGCAGGCATCACCGAGGAAGCGGCACTGGGCCGGCTCATGGACTCCCTCGGCGGCATCCCGCTCGGTCGTCCCAACCGGCCCGAGGAAGTCGCCGAACTCGTCGCCTTCCTCGTCTCCGACCGCGCCTCGGCCATCGTCGGCGCCGAACACGTCATCGACGGCGGCACCACCCCCACCGTCTGACCCCGTCACCACCCTTCACCCCCTGTACGAGGAGCGTCATGCCCGACAACCAGCCCCGGACCATTGCCCTGGACGCCCTGCCCGAGGCGATCACCCGCTATCTGACGGCGCACCGCGACCACGACACCGCCACCGCGGTAACGGCGTTCACCGACGACGCCACGGTGGTCGACGACGGCCACACCTACGAGGGCGTCGCGGCGATCGGGGGATGGCTGGGCCGGGCCGCCACCGAATTCACCTTCACCGTCCAGCTCACCGACGCCCGGCAGACCGACGCGGACCACTACATCGCCACCCAGCACCTCGAAGGCGACTTCCCCGGCGGCACCGTCGATCTGCACAACCGGTTCACGCTCCGCGACGGGCTCGTCGAACGCCTCGTCATCGAACCCTGAGCCCGCGTACTCGCCGCGTACCACCCCTTGCCCGGAGGGGAGCCGTCGCGTCAGCCCTTGGGGCGGTGTCCCGTCGCGCTGAGCGCCTCGCCGAGCAGGCCAACCGCCTTCGGGCCGACGCCGTGCATGGCCAGCAGCTCGGCCTCGCTCACCTCGGCGACCTGGGCGAGCGTGGTGATGCCGACGTCGGCGAGTGCCCGGGTGGCGGGACTTCCGATGGCCCGGGGCAGGTCACCGACCTCACCGGCAGCCGCCGTCTCCGCTGCTTGTGCCTGCGCCGCCAGTCGCTCGGGCGCGTGCGCGAGCCAGGCGCGACGCACCCAGTGGTTGAGCAGCTGACCGTTGATGTCCCCGATCGGAAGGCGTACGCCGATGGGCGTCGCGCCGCGGGTCAGCCGCTCGGCGGTCGGGTGCGCGGCGAGAACCTCGTCGGCGTCCGCCGTGGGGAGGTGCAGCTGCACGTAGTCGTCCTCGCCCAACGAGGCGAACCGCTTGTCGCGCACGGAGAACGACTTCGTGCCGGAGCCGGTGCCTCGCTCCGCCGTCCCGGGGAGCGAGAGAGCCGTCCTGCGAAGCTGGGCGAGGCTGGTCATGAGCGAGGGATCCTTACGCCTGTGGCTGGGCGCGGGCGATGAGCAGGGCCACGTCGTCGTGGTTGTCGGGGTGGTGCAGGGTGCTCAGGAGCAGGTCGCAGACGTCCTCCAGAGGGCGCGTGGGGTCGTCGAGGAGGCCCAGGAACGTGTTCAGGCGGTCGTCTAGGTCGTGCTGGCGCGTTTCGACGAGCCCGTCGGTGTAGAACACGAGCTGGTCACCGGGACGGAGATCGAAGGTGGTCGTGGAGAAGGCGACACCGCCCACGCCCAGCGGCGCCCCGGTGGGCAGGTCGAGCAGTTCGGGAGGATGGCCGGCGCGGATACGGGCCGGCGGCAGGTGCCCGGCGTTGGCGATCGTGCACTGGTGTCGGTGGGGGTCGTAGACGGCGTACACGCAGGTGGCGATGGACTCGTCCAGGCCCCCTGTGGTCTTGTCGAGGTGTTCCAGGAGCCGGGCGGGATCGAGGTCGAGCGAGGCCAGGGTGCTCGTCGCCGTGCGCAGCCGGCCCATGGTCGCGGCCGCGTTGATGCCGCTGCCCATCACGTCGCCCACGACGAGCGCGGTCTTGTCGCCGTCCAGGGGGAGGACGTCGAACCAGTCGCCGCCCACCTCACCTGCCGCCCCCGCGGGCTGGTAGCGGGAGGCGACCTCGAGCCCGGCGGTCATGCGTGGGTGGCTGGGCAGCAGGCTGCGCTGCAGGGCGACGGCGGTGTTGCGGGCGTTCTGGTACCAGCGGGCGTTGTCGATCTGAACGGCCGCACGGGAGGCCAGCTCGCGGGCGAGCACGAGGTCGTCGTTGCTGAAGGGCCGCGGGTTGCGGGTCCGCTTGAGATCCAGCGCGCCGAGCACCTCGCCGCGCGCGACCAACGGCACCGCCAGGTACGAGTGGACACCCGCCCGGCCCAGGAGTACGGCCGCCTGGGGATCCTGGGCGATACGGAGCAGGTCCTCGTCCTTCACCTGCGGCACCATGACCGGGCTGCCCGTGCGTATGCACTGGGTGACGAGACGGTCGGAGCCGTACCGGGTCACCTGTCCGCGAGGCGCGGCCTCGTCGGGGGCCTCGGTGGCGGTGTGATCGGCCCGGACGGCCAGAGTGCGGATCAGGGTGGTCTCCGTGGGGCCGAGGTCGCTGCGGCGGCCTTCCACCACCGCCTCCAGCAGGTCCACGGACGCGATGTCGGCGAGCTCCGGCACGGCGACGTCGGCGAGTTCACAGGCGGTGCGGTCCAGCTCCAGCGTGGTGCCGATGCGCGCGGAGGCGTCGGCGATGACCGTGAGGCGTCGTCGCGCGGTCTCCGCCTCGATCGCCGAGCGGTGCCGCTCGGTCACGTCGACGACCGAGACGGCGACACCCAGCACGGACTGCAGGGAGTCCTCCAGCCGGTAGTACGAGGCCGACCAGGCATGATCCTCGTTCGGATCGGCCGGGGTCCGGCCGATCGTGGACTGCTCGACGAGAGGGAGGCCCGTGTCGAGGACCTGGCGGGCCGCGGACTCTATGGCCTCGGCGTCCAGGAACGGCAGGGCCTCGCGGATCGTCCGGCCGACGTGCTCCGCGGCCGAGATGCCGTTGATCCGCTCCAGGGCCGGGTTGACCGACACGTACCGCAGGTCCCTGTCCAGGACCGCAAGACCGATAGGGGACTGCGAGACCATCTGTACGGACAGCGCGACATCCCGTTCCAGGCGGTGCACGGTCGACTGATCGGCCGCGAGTCCCAGGGCGTAGACGCCACCGCGGTCGTCCAGGAGCCGCATGTTCCGGAACTCCACGAGCCGCGTGGTCCCGTCCTTGTGCCGGACGGGAAAGCCGCCGGCCCAGCCCCGACCGGTGTCCATGACGTCGGTGAACAGCTTCACGGCCAGGTCGACGTGCTGCTCGTGCACCATCAGGCGGGCCGCGTACTCGCCCAGCGCCTCCCGTGCCGTGTAGCCGAACAGTTCCTCGGCCTGCGGGCTCCACAGCACGACGCGTCCCTCGGTGTCCAGCACCACCGAGGCCACGCCCAGCACGTCCAGCAGCGCGCTCGGCCGTAACGGCCCGCGGACCCGCTCGTCGTCGTCGGACACGGGAATTCCGGCTGCGCTCATTTCAGGCACCGCTTTCGCCCGTTTACGCGGCACGCCGTTCCCTGTGCCGACTGTCCCCTGTTCTATCGTGCCCACCGTTTCCTCCGGTGCCGTTCTCGTCTGCCTTCACCATCTCCCAACACAGCAGTGGTTGTCCGGCGAAGACGTCACGGAAATGACGGGGAGATCCGGTCGCGGCTCACCGCGCCTCGGCGCGGGCCACCACTCCGACAGCGTGATCAGGGGCCTCAGGCGTCACAGTGGTTACTGACCGCGATTGGACTGTCGCGGGCAGTGCGGACCTCGGGGCGCGCTTCCGATGGGTCCGCTGCCGCGGGCGCGAAGCGGATGCCGACGGGCGCCCTGCGCGCCGACATCCGGGAGTGTCGTCGAACCCGGTGGGTTCAGACTTTGTCGGTCAGGGTCGCCCAGACCGCGTGCCCCCCGGTGAGCGCGGAGCGGTCGACTCCCCAGGTGTCGGCTATGTGCTGCACGAGAAGCAGCCCGCGGCCGTTCTCGTCGTCGGGTCCGGGATCGCATCGGGGGAGCAGGCGGCCCGTGCGGTCCTGGTCGTGCACCTCCAGGCGCAGGCCCCCTTCGCGCATGAGGCCGACGCCGCACAGAATCCGCGTACTGACCGTGTGCAGTACGGCGTTCGTGGCCAGCTCGGACACGAGCAGTACGGCGTCCGCACACAACTCGTCGGGCAGGCGCCACGCGGTGAGCCGCTCGCCCATCGTGTTGCGGGCGACCTTGACGCTGGTCCGGTGTGCCGGGAGTTCGAGCCAGTGGGCTGTGTCCGGGCTCGTGGAACCTAAGAGCCGAAGGGAGGGAGTCGTGTGGGGGGACACGGTGATTGCCTTCCAACAAGGAGGAGCGCTGGGAGAGTTGGGGATCACGACCTTCGGCTCCGTCCGGCGGGGTGTTCCGGCGGCCTGCGGTCCGAACGCTGGGGTTCGCCAACTCCACGGGGCGTGGCGGGTGTTGACGGTGGTGCGCGCGCGTTCGGTGGGATCGCTCACAGAACTAACTATGGTGGTAGCTCAGTTCACGCTGCAACCGTCTCCCTGATAATTTCAGGAAGGCGGTATCTGTCTGGTGTCATCAGCAAGTCGCTGTCAGACTCGTACCGGTGACAGTTCCTCAGGAGGTAGGGCGTGAGCGAAGCTCGGTCGGGCGTCGGCACCAGTGCACCCACTGTTCTCCGCATGATCCTGGGCAAGCGGCTGCAGGAGCTGCGGCAGGCCGCGGGAGTGTCGCTGGAGGACGCGGCGAAGGCCCTGCACGTGAAGCCGCTGACCATCCGCCGCCTGGAGAAGGCGGAGGTCGCGCTCAAGACCCTCTACGTCGAGAAACTGCTGCAGACCTACGGGGCCGAGCAGCAGGAGGTCGACGAGTTCGTCACCCTGGCCGAGCGGGCCAACGAGCCCGGCTGGTGGCATGCCTACCGCGATGTGGTGCCCGACTGGTTCAGCGCGTACGTGAGCCTGGAGACCGGTGCCAAGACACTGCGCACCTATGAGCCGCACTACGTGACCGGGCTGCTGCAGACGTACAACTACGCGCGTGCCGTGCTGCGCGGGGGCTTTCCCAACGAGAGCGACGAGGACCTGGGGCGGCGGGTCGATCTGCGGCTGCGCCGGCAGGGCCTGCTGGAGAGACCCGACGCGCCCACGTTATGGGTCGTGATGGAGGAGACCGTACTGCACCGGATGGTGGGCGGTGCCGAGGTGATGCGGGAGCAGATCGAGCGGCTCCTGGAGGTCTCGGAGCTGGACCATGTGAGCGTCGACGTAGTGCCGTTCACTGCCGGGGCCCACGTCGGGGCCTGCGCGCCTTTCACCTACTTCCGGTTCGAGGAGCGGGAACTGCCGGACATCGTCTACAGCGAGATCCTCTCCGCCTCCGTGTACCTGGACCAGCGCTCCGACGTCGCGGGTCATCTGGAGGCGCACAACCGGATGTCCTTGCTCACCTCGTCCGCGGACAGCAAGGCCCTGTTGAACCGCATGCGCAAGGAGTACTCATGACCACGACCGACGGAAGTGTGTACAACGGAATGCCCGCGTCGGAACTCGGCGAGCAGGGCTGGGAGCGTCCGTGGAGCGGCCCCAACGGGGGGCAGTGCGTGGAGACGAAGCAACTCGCCGACGGCCGCGTGGCGTTGCGGCAGTCGAACGATCCCGCCGGTCCCGCGCTGATCTACACACCGCAGGAGATCGCCGCGTTCGTCGCCGGCGTCAAGAAGGGCCTCGCCGATCATCTGGCGGCCGGCTGAACCGCACCACGAACGGGAGGAACCCGGGCCGGCCCTGGCTACGACCCGCCCGGCACACCGACGTACACCACTGAAGGGGCAAGAATGAGCAACTCCCAGGCCGCGCGGGACATCGACACCAGCAGGCCGCACTCCGCCCGAATGTACGACTACTACCTGGGCGGCAAGGACCACTTCGACATCGACAAGCAGGCGGCGGAGACGGTCGCGGCGGCCTACCCCGGCATCTTCGTGTGCGCCCGTGAGAACCGGGCCTTCATGCACCGCGCCACCCGGGTCCTCGCACGGGAGCACGGCATCCGCCAGTGGCTCGACATCGGCACCGGTATCCCCACCGAGCCGAACCTCCACCAGGTCGCCCAGTCCGTGGTCCCCGAGGCCAGGGTCGTCTACGCCGACAACGACCCTCTCGTCCTCAAGTACGCCGAGCGCCTGATGCGCAGCACCCCCCAGGGCCGCACCACGTACATCGAGGCGGACGCCAACGACCCCGAATCGCTCCTGAACGCCCCAGAGTTGGCCGAGGTGCTGGACCTGGGCCGACCCGTGGCGCTGTCCCTGAACGCCCTGATGCACTTCGTCACCGATGCCCAGGACCCGTACGGGATCGTCGGCCGCCTGCTGGACGCCCTGCCCTCCGGCAGCGCCCTGGCCCTGAGCCACTGCACGCCCGACTTCGACCCGCCCACCTGGGAGAAGGTCACCGCGATCTACACGGGCGCCGGCACCCCCGTGCAGTTCCGTTCCCAGAAGGACGTGGCCCGCTTCTTCGACGGCCTCGACCTCCTCGACCCCGGCATCACTGTCGGCCACCGCTGGCGGCCCGACGCACAGGATGACAACGCTGCCACGGAGCAGCAGCCGACGGACGCCGAGGTCAGCCTGTGGACCGGGGTGGGTGTCAAGCCGTAGCGGGGCGGTGTGACGGATGGGTCGGTGGGCCTCCACGGCCCACGGCCGCCTACCGCTGTCGCTGCCACTCGGCCCGGGTGAGTTCGTACTCGACCTCGCCGTGCTCGGAGCCCGCGAGTGCGTCCGGCCAGTCCTGGGTGAAGGTACGGACGAAGGACAGGCCTGCCTTCTCCATCACCCGCCGGGATCCCGTGTTGACCGTCATGGTGTTCGCGGTGACCCGCTCGACTCCGAGGTCGGTGAAGCCCTTGTCGATGAGGGCCCGCGACCCCTCGGTGGCGTAACCGTGGCCCCAGGCGGCCTTGTTGAGCCGATAGCCGAGTTCGACCACGGCCGGGCTGTCCTCTTCCAGTGGCCGGAACTCGAACCAGCCCAGGAACAGCCCGGTGGCTTTCCCCTCGGTGGCCCAGTAGCCGCGGGTCCCGAGGCCCGGATGGTCGTGCAGGAGCCGCGGCAGGGTCTTCGCGCGGATCTCCTCGCGGTTCACCGGACGGCCACCGTTGATGAAGCGCATGACATCGGGGTCGCCGTCCAGCGCGAGCAGGTGGTCGACGTCGGCGGCGGTGAACGGCCGCAGCACGAGCCGGTCGGTCTCCAGGAAGATGCCCATGCCGTGATGGTCACCGCCGTCGGACGGGGCCGCCACCGGATTTCAGGAAACGTGGGGCTGAAAGGCGGCCCGCGGGGCTGGGCAGAGGGGGCCTCATCCGTCGACGACCTTGAGAAGGTCGGCCCGTGAGGGTCCGGGTGGCATCCGCTGCCCCACCTCGGGGACGAGCCGGGCGACCGCGTCGGCGAGGGCCGGAGCGCGAAGCACCTCGCGGGCGCCGGGCAGGAGGTGGGCCGCGGCTCGTTCCGCGCGCAGTGCGTCGGTGTCGCGCTGGGCGAGCAGAGCGAGTGCTTTGGCGCGGCTCCAATCCGGGTTCCGGTAGGGCGTCCCGGCCGTGTGCGCGTCCATCTCGGCGAGTCGGTGGCGGGTGTAGGCGGCCGTCTGCTCGTAGATCCGTCCGAGGCTGTCCCTGGTCGCCTCGGCGAACCGGGTGACGAGTTCGAAGGGGTGGGTGGTGCCCGTCCGCCTCAGGGCGTCCCGCAGGAGCAGGCTGTGCTGCAGGCTCATGGCCAGCCCGCGTCCCACGGTCGGCGTGGTGATGGCCCAGGCGTCCCCGACGGCCACCAGCCCGGTGACGAGGGGCTGTCGGGTGTCGTACAGGGGCCGTTTGCGGTCCGTGAGGCCGGCCATGATCTGGATGCCGTCGGTGACGGGCTGCCCGTCGAGCCAGCGGTCCGCGCCGGGGAACAGACGTACGGCGGCGGACCAGGCGTGTTCGTTCCGCAGCGCCCGCCGCAGCTGCTGGTCGTCGCTGCGGCCGATGAGACAGAGCGAGTACGTGCCGTGGTCGGCCGGGATGCGCAGGAGGCCGAGCGATCCGTGCTCCACCACCAGGGGAAACCGGTCCGTCGGCATCTCGCCGTCGGCGGACCGGAAGTACTGGCTGTAGTAGGTGAAGCCGCGCCGGCGGGACTCGTCGACCGGACACGGCACGCCGATGTCCCGTAGCCAGGAGGGGAGTTGGGACCTGCGACCGGTGCAGTCGACCACCAGATCGGCCGCCGTGAAGCCCGCGTCGGTCTCGACTCCGGTGACCTGGGGAACGCGTTCGCCGGACGCACCGCCGTACGAGGTCCGCGGGCCCGGCGAGCTGCGCAGTCCCCGGCAGACGGTGCCCAGCCCGATGCGGATGCCCGCCCCCTCGGCGACGCGTGTCGCGGCGGACTCGAGCAGGGAACGCCGGGCGGCGAGGGTGTCGAACCGTTCGTCCCCGGCCGTCGGCGGACCGCGGAAGCCCGGTTCGGGCGTCAGCACGTTCATCCGGACGGCCCCCGCCCCGGTCATCTCCCGGACCAGGTCCGGGAGATGGGCCTCGGCGAGCTGGAGCCACCGCGCGAGCGGGAGGTGTGTTTGGCGCAGCTGTGCGATCCCGGGGCGCGGCCACTGGGACCAGGCGGGTTCCGCGCCGGACGGCGGGGGCTGCGGATCGCGTTCCAGGACGGTCACCCCGTGACCGTCCTGAGCGAGAAGCAACGCTGTCTGCAGTCCGCCAAGTGCGGCACCGAGTACGACGACCCTTGCCATGGTCAGTTGTCCTCCTCCAGTCGTGAGTCCGTCGGTCGAGGCGGCTGCCTCACCATCCCCTGCCTATCCATGGCAGGGGATGGTTGGTCCTGAAGCGGCGCCGCAGACTATGAGCCATGAACGGAAAGCGGCCCCTCGGGGAGTTTCTGCAGAAACGCCGGTCCCAGGTGCGGCCGGACGACGTGGGGCTCTCCACGTACGGGGAACGACGGCGGGTGCCCGGTCTGCGGCGCGAGGAGCTGGCGCTCCTGGCCGGTGTGAGTTCCTCGTACTACACCAGGCTCGAACAGGGGCACTCCTCGAACGCCTCACCGGAGGTCCTCGACGCGATCGCCCGGGCCCTGGATCTGGACGACGCCGACCGCCTCCACCTGCACGATCTCGCGATGGCGCAGCGCCGCCCGGCGAAGCCACGCAGGGTGCCGCCCGAGCAGGTGGCGGCGTCGGTTCGTCAGTTGGTGTCGGCCCTGACCGATGTGCCCGTGGTCGTCCTCGGCCGCCGCTGCGACGTCCTGGCCTGGAACCGGACGGGGCATCTGCTGTTCGCGGGGCATCTCGACCCGGAGAGCCCGGACCGGCCCGCGGATCGGCCGAACATGGCGGAGCTGGTTTTCTGCGACGGCCATACGCGGGATCTGTACGCCGACTGGCAGCAGAAGGCACGCGATGTGGTCGGAACGGTGCGTCTGGCGGCCGGCCGTCATCCGGACGACCCGAAAATGGCCTCACTCGTCGGTCATCTCCTGCTGAAAAGCCCTGAATTCGAATCACTGTGGGCCGACCACCGCGTTCGTGCCTGCCCGGTCGCGGTCTACACCATGCGGCATCCGTTGGTGGGCTCGATCGAGGTGACCCAGCAGACCCTCCAGGCCGAATCGGACCAGCGGATCGTCATGGTCACCGCGGCGCCCGGCTCGGCCTCCGCCCACGCACTCGCCCTCCTTTCCCGCACCGCGCATTCCCTACGCGCACCGCACATTCCGGTCCCGACAGCGGGTCCAGCTCCTCGGTGACTTCACGCCGGAGAACCCTTTTCTGATCCGGCATCAGTCGCCCCGCGCAGAAACACTTTCGTCGCTGCGTTCCTTGTCATGCCCGAAAACCTGAAGGAATCATGAAGAAGAACCTCAAAAGCGCTGTTCTTGCCGCCGCCGCGGCCGGCCTTTCCCTCGTGACCGTCGCCACGGCGACGGAGGCGGTGGCTGCCACCGCACCGCTGTCCCAGGCTCGGATCGTCAACCACTTCGACCTGGCCCAGGGGCAGATGCCGGAGAACGCCGTCATCGAGCCGAACGGCTCCGTGGACGTCACCTTCGCCGCCGCCCGCCAAGTGGCGCGCATCGACCGGGGTGGCGCGACGCAGGTCCTGGCAACCCTGCCGGCTCCCTCTGACGGCGGCGTCCACACCCCGGTGCTCGGCTTCCCGCTGACCACCGGGCTCGTCCGTACCGACGACGGGACCCTGTACGTCCTCTACGCCACCGGGACCGAGGACCTGACCGGCCTGTGGCGGCTCAAGCCGGGGCGCAAGGCGCCGGAACGCATCGCCGCCCTCCCCGCCGACGGCCTGCCCAACGGCCTCGCCTTCGATCCCCGCTCGCGCGCCTTCTACATCACGGACTCGGTCCTGGGCACCGTATGGCGAGTCCCCGCGAACGGCGGACGAGCGACCGCCTGGTCGACCGCACCGGAGCTCGCCGCACAGGGATTCCTCGGAGCCAATGGCGCACGCGTGCACGAAGGCGCTCTGTGGGTGACCAACCTCGACCAGGGCACTGTGCTGAGCCTCCCCCTCCGCGGCGGCCACCGCGCGAGCACACCGACCGTCAGGGCCACCGGCTTTGAAGGCATCGACGACTTTGCCTTCACCGGCCGGGGCAACGAGATCCTCGCCGCGCTCAACGGGCCCGGCACGGTCGTGCGCATCGCCGACGACGGCACGCACACCACCGTCCTGGACTCCGCCGACGGACTGCAGAACCCCACCTCCGTGGCGATCCGCGGAAAGGACGTCTACGTGCCCAGCGCCGCCTACCTCACCGCCACCGACCCCAACCTGCTCCACGCCCGCCTGAACCGTCACGGCCACTGAGCGCGGCAGTGACGAGGGTGTCACACTCGCGGCCCCGGCGGTGTCTTCATGCCGAACAGGCCGACAGGCCGAACAGGCCGACAGGCCGACGGACAAGGAGAACATCGTGACACTGCGCATTCCGAAGGCGGAGCTTCCCACCGAGCTCCGCGAGACCACGATCAAGCAGTTCGGTGCCGTGCCCGAACCCTTCGAGGTGACGGCGCACAATCCCAAGGTCGCCCAGGACGCCACGGAGTTGGGTGGGAAGATAAGCCAGTGGGACATGGCCGACGAGTCTCTCAAGACGTTCGCGCACATGGCGGTCGCGGCACAGGTCGGCTGCAGTTGGTGCCTCGACATCAACTACTTCCAGGCACTGAACAAGAACCTCGACCTGACCAAGGCGAGCCAGGTGCCGCGCTGGCGGGAGTCGGACGTGTTCACGCCGCTGGAGCGGGACGTACTGGAGTACGCCGAGGCGATGACGGGCACACCGACGACCGTCACCGACGAGCTGTACACGAGCCTGCTCGACCGGCTCGGCCCGGCGGCGATGGTGGAGCTGACCGCGGTCATCGGCTTCGCCAACATGTCGACCAGGAACAACACGGCGCACGGGATCACTTCGCAGGGCTTCTCCGGCGCATGCGGAGTTCCGCTGGCCGCACGCCCCGAAAAGTCCCGCGTGGCATCGACGGCATGACGGAGGATCCGTTCGTCGCCCATCGCAGCCTGTTGTTCACGGTCGCCTACGAGATGCTCGGCTCGGCGGCCGACGCGGAGGACGTACTGCAGGAGTCCTGGCTGCGGTGGGCCGACGTCGACCAGTCGCAGGTGCGTGACGCACGGGCGTATCTCGTCCGGGTCGTCACACGCCAGGCGCTCAACCGGCTGCGGACGTTGGCGCGCAGCCGAGAGGAGTACGTCGGCGAGTGGCTCCCCGAGCCGCTGCTGACGAGCCCCGATGTCGCCGAGGACGTCGAACTCGCGGAGAGCGTCTCGATCGCGATGCTGACCGTCCTCGAAACGCTCGGGCCGACGGAGCGGGCCGTGTTCGTGCTCCGAGAGGTCTTCGAGATGTCGTACGGCGAGATAGCCGAGGTCGTAGGGAAGTCCGCGGCCACGGTACGGCAGATCGGGCGGCGGGCCCGCGAACATGTGGCGGCTCGACGGCCACGGGTGCGGGTGAGCCGGTCGGAGCAGGAGGCCGTGGTGGAGCGCTTCCTGCTCGCGTTGCGCACCGGTCGGTTGCAGGAGCTGATGGAGGTCATGGCGCCGGACGTGGTCCTGATCGCCGATGGCGGCGGAGTGGTGGCCGCTGTTCAGGCACCGATCCACGGTGTCGAACTGGTGGCGAAGCTGCTCGCGCGCACGGACCGGTTGGTCACCCCGTTCGAGACGACGGCGGTGTGGCTCAACGGAGCCCCTGCGGGCCGGGTCGAGGTCGACGGCGAGTCGGCCGCGGTCAGCCTCGTGGTGGACGGCGGGCGGGTCACCCGGATCTACCTGGTGAGAAACCCGCAGAAGCTGACACGGCTGGACGTGCACTCCGAACTCACCAGGTAGGCCCGCTGCGGTTCTGGCGCCGTGGGTGTTCCGGACGGTTGCCGACCGTCCGGAACACCCACGACCGCCTCGGTGAACGGCAACGAGGTGAACGGCACCTAGTCGAGGCGCGAGACCTGGTAATGGCTTATGTACCAGTCGTCCTCCGCCCGCTTCACCACCACGCCGAGGCTGACGGTGAGCGTGGGCCGGTCGGAGAACGAGAAGTCCACGCTCAGATAGCCCAGTACGAGGTCGTCGGCGAGGTGTCTGGTCTCGACGATCCGGTACGCGGCCGTCAGACCCAGGGGCTGGGAGTCGTAGTAGTCCGCGACGCCCTGGCGCCCCACGCTGTAGGGGCGCAGTCCCTGGAAGATCGCGTCCTCGGTGAACAGGGAGGCGACCTTCTGCGGTTCGTGGCTGTCGACGGCGGCCTTCCACCGGTCTAGGACGCCGCGCAGGACCGGCGCGGTGTCTGTGGTGCTGTTCATCGGGTTCTCCTTGCCGATGGGGCTGATGGCACTGATGGGACTGGCAGGCCCGACGGGACCGTCAGTGACCCGCGCTCATGCCGCCGTCGACGTGGAGGATCTCGCCGGTGACGAACGGCGCGTTCTCCAGGTAGATCACGGCGTCGACGATGTCGCTCTGCTCGCCCATCCGGCCGACCGGGTGCAGGGCCGCGAGGACCGCATGGGTCTCCTCGGGGTGCATGGGGGTCTTGATGGTGCCCGGGGCGACGGCGTTGGTGCGGATGCCGCGGGTGGCGTACTCGATGGCGAGGGACTTGGTGGCGGACTGCAGTCCGCCCTTGGTCAGCGAGGCCAGCACGGACGGCACGTTGGCGTCGGCGTTGTCGACCAGGCTGGTGGTGATGTTGACGATGTGGCCGCCGCCCTGGACGAGCATGTGTTCGACGGCCAGCTGGGTGATGCGGAAGAACCCGGTGAGGTTCACGCCCGCGATGGTGGCGTACTCGTCCAGCGTGTAGTCCGTGAAGGGCTTGGCGACGAAGACGCCCGCGTTGTTGACCAGGGTGTCGATGCGGCCGAACCTCTCCACCCCGGCGGCGATGACTCGCTCGGCGGTCGCGGGATCGGCGATGTCGCCCTGGACGGTCAGGATGTCCGCGTCGTCTGCGGGGGCGATGGTGCGTGAGGTGGCGACGACGGCGTGGCCGAGCTTGCGGTAGGCCTCGACCAGTCCGGCGCCGATGCCCTGCGATGCCCCGGTGATGACGGCGACCTTCTGGTGCTGGGTGCTCATGGTGACCTTCTCCGGTTGTGGGGTGCGAATTCCTCGACCGATTTGCTACTAGCCAACCGGTCGACTATTTGGAAACTAGGCGGCCTCAGGAGGAGAAGTCAAAGGTCAGAGGGATGACGGCCAGGACCGGCTTTCTCCCAGTTGGTAGGGCTGGGCTCCCAGCGCAGGTCGGCGGGACGACGTTCGGGACGACGCCTGGTCTCGGCGTCGGCGTCGGCGTCGGTCAGAGCTTGTGCGGGTCGCCGTCGGGCAGCCAGGCACCCGGGTCGTGGATCCCGAGGTCTCCGACCTCCTCACAGAGGGCGTCGACGACGGCGAGTACGGCGGTACGGACCTCGCCGGCTCGCCGGACCAGGGACCAGGTCCAATAGACCTCCGGTGCGACGACAGGGCGTTGGACGAGGTCGGGCGGCAGTGGGGTGGTCTGGCCCTTGGGGGAGTTGATGACCGGGCGGCCGCTGCGGCGTACGTGGTCGAAGAAGGCCGGGCCTGTGATGCCGCCGTCGAAGATGCGTGCCGCGTGGGCGCCGGTGTCGTGCGCCAGTTGCTCGGCGTAGGTGTTCCAGGAGGACCACGAGGTGGTGTCGTCGTCGAGGAGGACGACGGTGTCCTCGGCGGCCACATCGCCGGTGTCGTCGCCGGCCGCGACGGCGTAGAGCCGGTCGGCGCCGATGAGCCGGGCCTCCAGACCGTGCCGCTCCAGATCCTCGGACCGCACCCAGCACACGGCGAGATCCAGGCTGCCGTCGGCGACCCGGGCGGCCTGGGTGTGGGAGGGTGCGATCCACGCGTCGATGTGCAGCTGGGCCACGGCGGAGGTGCGTGCGGTCACGTCTGCCGGCAGCCAGTTGACGTAACCCAGCCGTACCGGGTCCGATCCGGACAGGCGGCGGGCGCGGTGCTGGAGATCGTCGGCCCGTTCCAGCAGCGCGCGGGTGTGGGGGAGCAGGGCCGAACCGGCCGGAGTGAGCGACACCGACCGGCGGTCACGGTCGAAGAGACGCACCCCGAGATCGCGCTCGAGCGCCTTGATCTGCTGGGACAGGGACGGGCCGGCGATGAGCAGCCGCTCGGCGGCCCGGCCGAAGTTCAGCTCCTCGGCCACCGCCACGAAGTACCGCAGTTGGCGCAACTCCACACCCGCCATTCTACGTCCGGTAGGAGGCTGTACCTACCAGCAGCGAGGAAGCCGATCGTGGCGTCGGGCCTGGTGGCGGGCGGACGATGACGACCACAGGACGCGATCACCATCGCGGCGTTCGGTGCCCGGCGGACACCCCGTCGAGCGCCGGACACCCCATCGAGCGGAGCAGGACCATGCGAGAGTTCCTGGTCGAGATCACGACCACTGTCCCCGAGGGAACCAGCCAGGACGAGGTCGACCGGCGGCGCGCGGCCGAAGCCGTCCGCGCCCGGGAACTCGCCGCCACCGGCAACCTGGCGCGGCTGTGGCGCCCGGTCGGCGAAGTGCGCAGCATCGGCATCTGGCGGGCCTCCGACGAGGAGGAACTCCACGCGAAGGTGCTCGGCACGCTGCCACTTGGGCCGTGGATGACCTTCTCCGTCACCGCACTCCAGCCCCACCCCAACGACCCGGGCGGGCCCGACGCCACGCCGTGACGGCGCACCCCGCCTTACGACTCCCGTTCGCACACCTTCAGCCCTCAGGCACCCGCCTGCCCAGCGATCGTGGAACCGGCAGGCATGCGGCGTACGTTGGGACTCCATGCGGATCACGAAGTACACCCATGCATGTGTGCGGCTCGAACAGGATGGCCGGGTGCTGGTCATCGATCCCGGGACGTGGAGCGAGCCTGCGTCTCTGGACGGCGCGGACGCCGTGCTGGTGACGCACGAGCACGCCGATCACATCGACGTTCTTCGTCTGGCCGGGCTCGGCGTGCCGGTGTACGCCCCGGCCGACGCGGACATTCCACGGCTGGAGACCATCGGGGTGTCCTCCGGGACCGAGTTCACCGCCGCCGGCTTCCGCGTACGAGCCGTCGGCGGGCGTCACGCGTTCATCTACGACGGCGAGCCGGACTGCGCGAACCTCGGCTACGTCGTCGACGAGTCGGTCTACCATCCCGGTGACTCGCTCCACGTCCCTGAGCAGCCGGTAGAGACGCTCCTGGTTCCGGCCCAGGGATCGTGGATGAAGACGGCGGAGGTGATCGACTTCGTCAAGGCGATCGAACCGCAGAGGGCGTTCCCGATACACGACGCCCAGATCAACGATCGCGGCCTCAACAGCGTCAATGTCTGGCTCGCCGAGTCGACCGACAGCGGCTACCGCTATCTGGCGCCCGGCGAATCGCTCTGACCGCTCCGAACCGTCAGTGGGCGATGCCGTCGATCAGATCCCGCGCGCCCTGGCGCAGCAGAGCGACGGCGACGGAGGTGCCGAGGGTGGCCGGGTCGAGGGGTCCGGCCCACTCGTGGGCGTTGAGCTGGGTCTTGCCGTCCGGGGTGAACACGCAGGCGCGCAGGGAGAGTTCGCCGCTTCGCTCAGCCGTGGCGTAGCCGGCGATCGGGGAGTTGCAGTGGCCCTGGAGGACGTGGAGGAACATGCGCTCCGCGGTGGCCTCGCGGTGGGTGTCCGGGTCGCCGAGCGCGCTGACGGTGTCGATGACCGTCGTGTCGCCCTCGCGGCACTGCAGCGCGAGGATGCCCGCGCCGATCGGCGGCATCATCGTCTCGGGGGAGAGGATCTCGCTGATCACATCGGTGCGGTCGATGCGCTCCAGACCGGAGACCGCGAGCAGCAGCGCGTCCGCCTCGCCGGCCGTGAGCTTGGCCAGGCGCCGGTTGGCGTTCCCGCGGAACGGCACGCACTGAAGATGCGGGTGAGAAGCGGCCAACTGGGCGATGCGGCGCACCGAGGAGGTGCCGATCCGGGTTCCGTCCGGGAGCTCGTCGAGGGTGAGTCCGTCGGGGTGGATGAGGGCGTCGCGGATGTCGTCCCGCTTGAGGAACGCGGCGAACATGGTGCCTGCCGGCAGCGGCCGGTCGGCGGGCACGTCCTTGACGCAGTGCACCGCCAGATCCGCCTCGCCGGCCAGGAGCGCGGCGTCGACCTCCTTGGTGAACGCCCCCTTGCCCTCGACCTGGGCGAGATCGCCCATCCACTTGTCGCCGGTCGTCTTCACGGGCACCACTTCGGTGCGCAAGTGCGGGTAGAGCGCGGCGAGTTCGCCTTGGACGCGCTTCACCTGGGCCAGCGCCATGGGCGAGTCGCGGGAGACGATACGGATCAGTTCAGGGACGGACATGCCGACACGATAGACCCTTCGAGCCGCCGGTCCGTCATCCACCCGAACGTGCGGACGGCGTCGGACTCGTCGCCTGCGGAAACAGCCGGCGTGCCGGCGTGCGGCCCGGCCCCTCGGCCCAGGCCGCACGCCGGCTCTCAGACCGCGGTCCGCTCCACCGGGATCCACAGCTCCGCCTCAGCGTGCGTGGCGTCCTGTGACAGCCGGGTCCACAGGATCTCGGGCCCGGGCCGGCTCTGGTACGGATTGGACGGGAACCACTGGGTGAACACGTCCCGCCACAGGTACTGGAGCGCCTGCGGGAACGGCCCGGAGTTCTCGAACACGGCCCAGGTCCCGGCCCGGACGGTGAGCGCGTCCATGTCCTTTGGCACGGCGGCGTGCGTCACCACGCCGTGGTAGTAGTCGAGTTCGGTTCCCTCCGCGCGGCTCTCGTCCAGATTGTCGCTGACCGAGATGATGCCCTCCGGCTGCTGGTCGGACAGTTGCTCGATGCGCTGGATCGTCTCCTGCCCGATGCCCCGGATGAAGTCGGCGATCGCCGGATTCATCCCCTCATGCACGAGGGGGACACGTGCCTTCTTGCCCACCACACGGAATTCCTCCTTCTCCACGACCTTGTATTGCATGCTGCTGCTCCCTTCGACGATGAGTCGGAAGGACATCCGGGGCTGGGACTGCAGGCTCGCACCGATCCGCCTGGCCTCGCCGGGGCCGACGCCGTGCATCGTGCGGAACGCACGCGCGAACGCCTCTCCCGAGGTGTAGCCGTAGCGCACCGCGATCTCCAGCAGTGTCCGTTCACCCGCCAGCACCTCGGCGCCCGCGATCGTCAGGCGTCTGCGGCGGATGTACTCCGAAAGCGGAATCCCCGCCAGCGCCGAGAACAGCCGCCGGAAGTGGTACTCCGACGTCACCGCGATCCGCGCCAGTTCGGACACCTCGATGCGCTGATCGAGGTGGCTCTCGATGTGTTCCATGGCCTGGTTGAGCCGCTCCAGCACCCCGGTCCCCTTCCCTTTCGATCACCAACGTTAGGAAGGACCCACCCTGCCGGACCCGACATCCTGTGCCCGGTTCGGTCGGGCACGACAGGGTTTCTAAGATCCACTTCTACGAGCGGCACGCGGATGACGCATCGGCGGAGGATGACGCATTGAGGAAAGGGAACCGGGAAGCGCGATGACGGATGCCACAACCACGGGCTCAACCACGCGCCAGGCCCTGGCCGAACGCTGCCGCGCCCTCACCGAGGCCCGCTGGTTCGCCATCCTGGTCTTCGCGCTGATCCTCGCCAACGCGGCCGTCCTGGGCGTCGAGACCTACGCAGGTGTCGTCCACCGCTGGCACGAGGCGCTCAAGCTCGTCGAGCACAGCTTCCTGGTGGCCTTCACGGTAGAGATACTCCTGCGGGTCTGTGCGCACGCCGACCGTCCGCGGGACTTCTTCCGCGACCCGTGGAACCTTTTCGACCTGGCCGTCGTGGTCTCCGTGTTCCTGCCCGTCGTCCGGGAGAACGGCACCATCCTGCGGCTGCTGCGCCTGGCCCGTGTCCTGCGCACGGCCAGGTTCCTGCCCCAACTGCGCGTCTTCCTCGTCGCCGTCGGCCGCAGCCTGCCCGGCACCTTCAGCTTCCTCCTCATCGGCGCGCTGCTGCTGTACGTCTACGCGATGGTGGGCTGGGTCTTCTTCGCCGACAACGACCCCGGACACTTCGGCTCCCTCGGCCGCGCCTGCTCACGCTCTTCCTTCTGATGACGTTGGACGGCCTCGGTGACGCGGTCCGCGCCGGTCTGGAGATCTCCCGCTGGAGCATCCGCCTCCTACGTCCTGCTCGCCTCCTTCGTTCTCGTCAACGTCCTCATCGGAGTCGTCATCAGCTCGCTGGACGAGGCCCGCGAACTGGAGCGGGAGCAGGAGCTGCTGGATGAGGAGGCGCGCAGGCCGGCCGGACCGTTGCCCGCCGTGACGGGGGAGGAGGCCGGACGTGAACTGCGCGAGCGGATCATGGCCGCGCGCCGGGCTCTCGACGACCTCGAATCGAGCCTGCGACGGTTCCCCGGGCCCGCGCCCGGCGGGGACGACGCCGGCCCCGACGAGCGCGTACCCGTCACTGCTGAGGGAGCCCGCGCACCGGATGCTTGCTCATGATCGAGACGCGGTTGAAGGCGTTGATGGTGAGGGCCACCCAGATCACGGCGGATATCTCGTCCTCGGTCAGGGCCTGGCGGGCGTCCGCGTAGGCGTCCTCCTGGGCGTTCGCGTTCGCGATGTCGGTGGCCGCCTCCGCCAGGGCGAGCGCTGCCCGCTCCCGTGGTGCGAACAGTTCCGTGTCACGCCAAGCGGGCAGCACACCCAGGCGTTGCGTGGTCTCGCCGGCGCGCAGCGCGGCCTTGGTGTGCACATCGAGGCAGAAGGCGCAGCCGTTGATCTGGGACACGCGGAGGTTCACCAGCTCCACGAGGATGCGGTCAAGACCCGCGTCGGCGGCGGTCGCACGGACGGCTTCGGAGGCCTGGACCAGCGCGTAATAGGCCTTGGGGCTCTGCTTGTCGATGAAGACCCGCCTGCCCGCGGTGCCCGTCGTCGTGTCGCTCAAGCTGGACTCCTTCGGCGGGCCGTCCCCGGCCCTGATCGTTCCGTCGCGTGAGTCGCGTACGTGTCGAGATCATCGTGCCAGGCCTCATGCGACGCCTGTCCCCCAGGAATTGAAACCGTTCAATCACGCCGTGCCGTGGCTGCAACCGATCCCGTCGAAGGCGCACCCCCATTCGACTATCCGTCAAGAAATCCCTGCACACTCATTGACCCTTGTCTCGGGCGCCCCTACGTTCACCTACGTCCAGCGCCGTGAATCGATTCATCATCCTGCGTTAGGGGCCCATAGTGATAAGTAGGAGGAACATCCTGGCGAGCGCGGCGGCCACGGTGGCAGGTGTGGCCGCCGGAGCCGGGCCGGCCGTCGCCGCGCCGGCGTCCGCATCCGCTCAGGCGTCCGCGCTACGCGGCGCCCTGCGCGTCACCGCGCCGACCGTCGAGTACGTTCAGCACCCTCTGGGCCTCGACGCACAACGCCCGCGCCTGAGTTGGCCGATGGCCTCGGAGAAGCCGGGTGCGCGCCAGAGCGCCTATCAGGTCCGCGTCGCCTCCAGCGAGTCGCGCCTGTCGCGCCCGGATGTCTGGGACAGTGGGAAGGTCGTCTCCGGCGATTCGTCCCTCGTCCCGTACACGGGCCCTCAACTCAAGCCGCGGACACGCTACTTCTGGTCGGTACGTGTGTGGGACGGCGACGGCGGGGCATCCGGCTGGAGCGCGCCCTCCTGGTGGGAAACGGGCCTCATGGGCGCCGCGCAGTGGTCCGCGGACTGGATCTCCGCTCCCGCGGCCCTCACGGACGCGCCGTCGCTCGAAGGCGCCGACTGGATCTGGTTCCCCGAAGGCGAACCGGCCAACAGTGCGCCGGCGGCGACCCGTTGGTTCCGTCGCACCCTCGACCTCCCGGCCGGAGTCACGGCGGCGACCCTCGCCCTCACCGCCGACAACGTGTACTCCGTCTCCGTGAACGGCGCCGAGGTGGCCCGTACCGATCTGGAGACGGACCACGACGGCTGGCGTCGACCGGCCGTCGTCGACGTACTCGCCCAGGTGCGTTCCGGCGGGAACGTCCTCGCGGTGTCGGTGACCAACGCGACCGTGGGACCCGCCGGCCTGGTCGCCGTCCTGACCGTGCGGACGCCTGCCGGCGAGCAGAGGATCGTCACCGACACCTCCTGGAAGTCGACGGACAAGGAACCCGCCGACGGCTGGCGCGACGCCGGCTTCGACGACAGCGGCTGGCCGGCGGCGAAGAAGGCAGCCGCGTGGGGAGCCGGGCCATGGGGCAGGGTCGTCCCGGTCGTGTACGCCGCCAACCAACTGCGGCACGAGTTCCGGCTGCCGCGCAAGAAGGTGTCACGGGCACGTCTGTACGCCACGGCCCTCGGCCTGTACGAGGCGCACCTCAACGGCCGCCGCGTGGGCCGCGACGAGCTCGCCCCCGGCTGGACCGACTACCGCGAACGCGTCCAGTACCAGACGTACGACGTCACAGGGCTCGTGCGGCAGGGCGCAAACGCCATCGGCGCCTACGTGGCACCGGGCTGGTACGCGGGCAATGTCGGCATGTTCGGGCCCCACCAGTACGGTGAACGCCCGGCGCTGCTGGCGCAGTTGGAGGTCGAGTACGCCGACGGCACGAGCGAGCGCATCACCTCGGGCACTCAATGGCGGGCCGCTTCCGGACCCATCGTCTCCGCCGACCTGCTGGGCGGCGAGACGTACGACGCGCGCAAGGAGACCGCCGGCTGGACCTCGCCCGGCTTCGACGACCGGGCGTGGCTCACCGCGCGCGCCGCGGGAGAGGCCGCTCCCGACCTGATCGTCGCCCAGGTGGACGGCGCGGTCCGTGTGGCCAGGGAACTCCCGGTCAAGAAGGTGACGGAACCCAAGCCGGGGGTCTTCGTCTTCGATCTGGGCCAGAACATGGTCGGCTCGGTCCGGCTGCGGGTCGCGGGCCCTGCGGGAACGACCGTGCGGCTGAGACATGCCGAGGTCCTCAACCCGGACGGCACCCTCTACACCGCGAACCTGCGCACCGCCGCGGCCACCGACACGTACATCCTGAAAGGCCGTGGCGAGGAGACGTACGAGCCGCGCTTCACCTTCCACGGGTTCCGCTATGTGGAGGTGACCGGGTTCCCGGGCACTCCCTCGGCGAAGGCCATGACCGGCCGCGTCATGCACACGGCCGCGCCCTTCACCTTCGAGTTCGAGACGAACGTCCCGATGCTCAACAAGCTGCACAGCAACATCACTTGGGGGCAGCGCGGCAACTTCCTCTCCATCCCGACCGACACACCCGCGCGCGACGAACGCCTGGGATGGACGGGCGACATCAACGTCTTCGCGCCCACGGCCGCGTACACCATGGAATCGGCCCGCTTCCTCACCAAGTGGCTCGTGGACCTGCGTGACGCACAGACCGCCGAGGGTGCCTTCACCGATGTGGCGCCCATGGTCGGGACGGTCGGCAACGGGGTCGCAGGATGGGGCGATGCGGGCGTCACGGTCCCCTGGTCCCTGTACCGGGCGTACGGCGACCGGCAGGTGCTGGAGGACGCCTGGCCGTCCATCCAGGCCTGGTTGAAGTACCTGGAGAAGAACAGCACCGGCCTGCTGCGGCCGGCCAGCGGGTACGGAGACTGGCTCAACATCTCCGACGAGACACCGAAGGACGTCATCGCCACCGCGTACTTCGCGCACAGTGCCGACCTCGCGGCCCGGACGGCCGAGGAACTCGACAAGGACCCCGCCCCCTACCGCGACCTCTTCGAGCGCGTCCGCAAGGCGTTCCAGGACGCCTACGTCACCGCCGACGGCAAGGTGAAGGGCGACACGCAGACGGCGTACGTCCTCTCCCTGTCGATGAACCTGCTGCCGGACGCCCTGCGGAAAGCGGCGGCCGACCGGCTCGTCGCGCTGATCGAGGCCAAGGACTGGCACCTGTCGACGGGCTTCCTGGGCACGCCCCGGCTGCTGCCCGTCCTCACCGAGTCCGGGCACACCGATGTCGCCTACCGGCTGCTCCAGCAGCGCTCCTTCCCCAGCTGGGGCTACCAGATCGACAAGGGCGCCACCACGATGTGGGAGCGCTGGGACTCCATCGAGCCCGACGGCGACTTCCAGACACCGGACATGAACTCCTTCAACCACTACGCCTACGGCTCGGTGGGCGAGTGGATGTACACGAACATCGCCGGCATCTCGGCGGGCCGGCCGGGCTACCGGGAGATCGTCATCCGTCCCCGCCCGGGCGGTGATGTCACGTCCGCACGCGCCACGTTCACCTCGGTCCACGGTCCGATCTCGACGCGGTGGCAACAGCGGTCCGGCGGCTTCGTCCTGACGTGCGCCGTGCCCGCCAACACGACCGCCGAGGTATGGATCCCCGCGGACGGTCCGGACGCGGTCACCCACACCCGCGCGACGTTCCTGCGTGAGGAGGACGGCTGCGTGGTGTACCGGGCGGGCTCCGGCAGCCACCGCTTCACCACGTAACGCGGGCCTGCCCGGGACGGCTGAACACGTCGGCGCGGGCTGCCCTGAGGCAGCCCGCGCCGCACGTCGAGATCGTCGTCACGGATTCGCAGAGGTGGGCCGCGGTTCCGCGGTCACAGAACCCGGCGTCTCCGGCCGAGCCAGGTCTGGGCCACCACCACGACGGCGAGGAAGGCGCCGCTGACGACCTGCTGGTAGGCGGAGTCGAGGGAGCCGATCTGGTTGATGACGTTCTGGATCACCTTCAGCAGGAGCACCCCGACCAGCGAACCGCTGACGAAGCCGAAACCGCCGGACAGCAGGGTGCCGCCGATGACGACCGCCGCGATGGCCTCCAGCTCCATGCCCGTGCCCAGAATCGTCACGCCGGACAGCAGCCAGGCGGCATTGAGCGCGCCCGCGAGGCCGGCGCACAGACCTGAAACGGCGTACACCGCGATCTTCGTACGTGCCACGGGGGCACCCATCAGGGCTGCCGCGTCCTCGTTGCCGCCGACCGCGTACACGTACTGGCCGAATCTGGTGTGCCGCAGTACGACGGCTCCCAGTACGAACAGCGCCACCGTGATCCACACGGGCACGCCGATCCCGAGCAGCGAGCCCTGGCCGAGCGTCGCGAGGAACGAGTCCTTGTCCACGAGGTAGGTCCGTGAGCCCTCGTCGGTGATCGCCAGCAGGATGCCGCGCGCACCGAGCATGGCGGCGAGGGTGACGATGAACGGGGCCAGTCCGGACCGGGCGATGAGCAGCCCGTTGACCAGGCCGATCAGCCCGCACACCGCGAGCGGGAGCAGCAGGGCCACCGCCGAGCCGTACTGCGAGCCCCAGGCCGCCACCACTCCGCCGAGGGCGAAGAGCGAGCCGACCGACAGGTCGATCCCGCCGGTGACGATGACGAACGTCATGCCGAGCGCGACCACTGCGAGGAAGGCCGAGGACAGCGCCATGTTCTCCAGGTTGTCGCCGGTCAGGAAGGTGTCGAAGCTCAGCGATGCCACGACCATGGCCACCAGGAGGGTGACCAGGGCTCCGTGCTGCTGGGCGAGGGCGCTGAAGCGGTCGGCGCGGCTCGGTCCCGGGTCCTCGTCGGTGACCTTTCGGACGGCGTCGGGCTGCATGTCGGCTTCCGTGGTCTCGGTCGTCATCGCTTCCCCCGTTCGCGGGCCGCGTAGACGGCACCGACGATCACCACGGCCTGGGCCATCTGCGTCCACGACGGCGGCAGGTCGTGCTTGACGAGCGTGGTGGTCAGCAACTGGATGAGGACGGCACCGGCGACCGTGCCGCCGATCCGGACCCGGCCGCCGGACAGGGGCGTGCCGCCGACGACCACGGCGGTGATCGCCGACAGTTCCATCAGAGTGCCCAGCGAGGTCGGGTCACTGGCCGTCAGCCGGGCGGTGGCGAGGACGCCCGCCACCGCGGCCAGGGCGCCGGAGCAGGCGTACACCACGATGAGGACCCGGCGGACTGGCAGACCGGCGAGGCGGGCCGCCGGCCGGCTGTCGCCGATGGCGAGCAACTGCCGCCCGAAGGTCGTGCGACGCACCACGAAGGCCACCAACAGGGCGAGGCCGACGGCGATGAGGACGAGATACGGCACGCCCAGCACGTCGCCGGAGCCGAGCGCCGTCATGCCCGGATCGCGTACGTCCTTGAGCTGGGGGAGCAGAACCAGGGCCAGGCCGCGACAGGCGACCATGAGGGCGAGCGTGGCGACGATCGGCTGAACTCCCAGGTGGGCGACCAGCGTTCCGTTCGCGAGCCCGATCAGAGTGCCGCCCGCCACCGCCACGAGCACGGCGGCCCACGGCCCGTAGCCGAGATAGAGGGACAGCAGGGAAGTGGACAGGGCCATCACGGAACCCACCGACAGGTCGACGCCCTCGGTGCCGATCGCCAGCGCCATGCCCAGCGCGACGATGAGCACGGGTGCGACCTGGACGGCCTGGGTGCGGAAGTTCTCCGCGGAGACGAAGTGATCGGTGAAGGCGAAGTTGAAGAGCAGGAGTGCGGCGACGCCCGCGTAGACGCCGTACTCCTGGAGCAGGCGCAGCAGCCGGTCGCGGCCCACCCGGCCCTGCGCGAGCGCGAGTTCAGTCATGGTGGCTCCCGGCGGGTTCGGCCGCGATGGCCCGCATCAACGCGTCCTCGGTGACGGCGTCGCCGGTCAACTCGTCCACCACCGCTCCGTCCTTGAGTACGAGGATCCGGTCGCTGCCCTCGATCAGCTCCTCGGTGTCGGAGGAGATCAGCAGCACGGCGAGTCCGTCGTCGGCGAGTTCGTCGATGAGTGCCTGTACCTCCGCCTTGGCGCCGACGTCGATCCCGCGGGTCGGCTCGTCCAGCAGCAGTACCTTCGGGTGCAGGGCGAGCCAGCGGGCCAGCAGCACCTTCTGCTGGTTGCCGCCGGAGAGTTCGCCCACCTTCTGGTGCGGGCCGGATGACTTGATGCGCAGCCGCTTCACGAAGGTGTCGACGATCCGGTCGATACGGGCGTCGTCCACCAGGCCGAACCGTGAGAGCGAGGGCAGGGCGGCGAGCGCGATGTTCTCCCGTACCGAAAGACCGGGGACGATCCCCTCGGCCTTGCGGTCCTCCGGCAGCAGGCTGATGCCGGCGCGGATCGCGGCCGGTGTCGAACCGGTGCGCACGGCGGCGCCGCCGACCGAGACCCGGCCCGAGTCCGTGGGCAGTGCCCCGGCGACGGCCCTGGCCGTCTCGCTGCGGCCCGAGCCGAGCAGCCCGCCCAGGCCCACCACCTCGCCCGGACGGATGGACAGCGACACGTTCCGCAACTGGTGACGGACCGTCAACCCCTCGGCGCGCAGCATGGGTTCGGCCGACGCGTGGTGGGATCCGGTGAACTTGGTCAGGCCCTCGCTGCGGACCTCACCGATCTCCCGGTCCAGCATGAGCGAGACCAGACGCAGCCGGTCGAGGTCGGCGAGGCGGCCGGTGTGCACCACGCGGCCGTCACGCAGTACGGTGACCGAGTCGCAGATCTCGTACAGCTCGTCCATGCGGTGGCTGACGTAGACCACGGCGATACCGCGCTCGCGCAGCATGCGGATCACGTCGAACAGGGTGCGCACCTCACGCGGTTCGAGCGAGGAGGTGGGCTCGTCCATGATCACCACACGTGCGTCGATGGCGACGGCACGGGCGAGCGCCACCATCTGCTGGGCGCCGACGCCGAGTTCGCGCAGCGGGCGGCGCACGTCGACGCGGATGCCCAGGCCGCGCAGCGCCTCGTCCGCCTCCCGGTGCATGCGCCGGAAGTCGATCAGGCCGAGCCGGCCGCGGGGCTCGCGGCCGAGGAGGAGGTTGCGGGCCACGCTCATCAGCGGAACGAGGTTGACCTCCTGGTAGATGGTCGAGATGCCCGCCTGCTGGGCCTGCAGGGGTGTGGTGAAGCGGACCGGCGTGCCGTCGTGGACGATCTCGCCCGCGTCCGGCCGGTAGACGCCGGTGAGTACCTTGATCAGGGTCGACTTGCCCGCGCCGTTCTCGCCGACGAGGGCGTGGACCTCCCCGGCGTGGGCGGTGAAGTCCACGTCGGACAGCGCCTTCACGCCGGGGAAGACCTTGGACACGCCGGTGACAGCGAGCATCTCAGTACGCCTTGGTGAGGTCCGACTTGGCGTTGGACTCGGTGTAGGCGCTGTCCTTGATAACGATGTCCTGAGCCACTTCGGAGCCCTTGGTGAAGGTGTCGAGGGTCTGGAAGGCGAGCGGCCCGAAGCGCGGATTGGACTCGATGACGCCGTGGATCCAGCCGTCCACGATGGCCTGCACGGCGTTGCGCGTGCCGTCGATGGTCACGATCTTCACGGCGCCCGGCTTCTTGCCGGCGCCCTTGAGGGCGTTGACGGCGCCGAGGCCCATCTCGTCGTTCTCGGCGTAGATGCCCTTGATCCCGGGCTTGGACTGGATGAGGTTCTCGGTGACCGACTGGCCCTTCTCGCGGGCGAATTCGCCGGTCTGCTGGAACACCACCTTCAGGCCGGGGGCCTTGTCCTTGATCCGGTCGACGAAGCCCTTGGTGCGTTCCGTCGTGACGTTGTTGCCCGCCGAACCGAGCAGGATGGCGATGTCGCCCTTGCCTCCGGTCGCCTCGATCATCTCGTCGGCGGCCCGCTTGCCCTGCTCCACGAAGTCGGAGCCGATGAAGCTCACATAGTCCTTGCAGGCGGTGGCGTTGATCTTGCGGTCCACCGTGACGATCGGGATGTGCTTGGCCGCCGCCGTGCGCAGCACGGGTTCCCAGCCGTCAGAGTTGAGCGGCGCGATGACGAGCACGTCGGCGCCCTTGGCGATGAGGTCCTGGACGTCGCTGATCTGCTTGGAGAACTGCGACTGGGCGTTGGCGGTGAGGAGATTGACGCCCCGCTTCTTCGCCTCCGCCCTGATGGAGGCGGTCTCCGCGATGCGGAAGGGGTTGGCGGCCTTCTCGGACTGGGAGAAACCGACGGTGGCGCTCTTGAGGTCGAGCTTCTCGCCCCCGTACGCGTCGATGGTGCAGGTGGGCCCGGATCCGGTGCTGGGCGAGGCGACCTGCTGGCCGGCGTCACCCTGCTGGGGTGCGGACTTGTCGCTGTCGGAGGAGTCCTCGGACTTGGTGCATCCGGTGGTGAGAACGAGGCTTGTGAGGAGGCCGGTGGCGAGGAGGGTTCGAGCGGAGGTACGACGAAGAAGAGCGGTGGGCTTCATGGGAGTCCCCAAACGGCGCGGCCCCGGCGCTGAGAGCGCTCCCGGGGAGTTTCGGCACTTGCGGTCAACATGGCGTGCACGTCGTTCAGGGGAGTTTTTTACATCGTTGGAAGGAGGCTGTAAACCCTTCCGTCCGAAATCTCGGCCAATTGGTCCGGACCGTGGTCAGCGTCGCCCGAGGGTGCTCTCGCGCTCCACCAGCCGGTATTCCGCGGTCAGTTCACGTCCTCCGGGATCCTGACGGCCCGACAGACTGCGCAGCAGTGAGCCCATCGCGAGGCGGGCGATGGCCTGCTTGTCCGGCGCGATCGTGGTGAGCGAGACGGCTCCGAAACGGCTCTCGGCGATGTCGTCGAAACCCACCACGGCGACGTCCCACGGCACCCTGAGCCCGCGCTCGTGCAGCACTCGCATGGCGCCGATCGCGATGAGGTCGTTGTAGGCGAAGACGGCGTCGGGCCGAATACCCGAGTCCAGCAACCGGGCCATGGCCCGGGCCCCGTCGTCCCGGTCCCAGCCGTCGACGGGCACGACCATGTCGTCCGTGGTCGGCAGGCCCGCCGCCGTCAACTCCGCCCGCCAGCCGTCGAGTCGCAGATGGGCCGGGCGGTTCGCTGAGTCGGTGCGCGCGCCGAGATAGGCGATCCGGGTCCGGCCGCGGCCGATCAGATGACGCACCGCCTCTCGCGAGGCAGCCACGTTGTCGATCGCGATGTGGTCGAAGGGCAGGTCGTACTCGCGCTCGCCGAGCAGCACCAGCGGGACGTCGTCGGCCCGGCCGTGCAGGTCCTCGGCCTCCAGTTCCAGCGGGCTCAGGATCAGCCCGTCGATCACCCGGGCCCGGAAACCCTGGCTGACCAGCAGCTCCTGCTCACGGTCGCCGCGCGTGTGGTCGAGCAGAACCGTGAACTCGTGCTGGGCCGCCGCGTCGATCACCGCGCCGGCGAGCTCGGCGAAGTAGGGATTTCCGAGCTCGGGAACGGCGAGCGCGATGATCCCCGTACGGCCCTTGCGCAGATGGCGCGCGGTGAGGTTCGGCCGGTAGCCGAGCTCGTCGATCGCCTCCTGCACCTTGGCGCGCATCGCCGGTGTGACGTGCGGATAGTTGTTCACGACGTTGGAAACGGTCTTGATCGAGACGCCGGCCCGCTCGGCCACGTCCTTCAGGCTGACCCGCAAGGAATCTCCTCGGCATCGACAGGAGCTCCGCGACCGGAGCTTTGTCATGGACCTGGACAGCGGCCGAGAGCCCGTGCTCTCATGCCAACTGCCTCTGCTTCCAACGTTGTACAGACTGAAGCACCGAGCCGCCACCCTTCCTCAACCAAGGAGGATTCGTGCGCATCAGACCGTTCACACACAGCCTCGCCCTGCTCGTCGCAGCAGTGCTGGGTGCCGCGGGACTGGCCGCAGCACCTGCCGCGACGGCCGCGGAGGATCCCGAGATCCACGGCCTCAAGGGTGAGTACTACACCCAGTCCGCCCCCGGCGCCTTCGACTTCCACGAACTCAAAGCCACCGGATTCGACCCGCAACTCGACTTCGACAACCTGGAACCTCGTCTGCGTTCGGCGACCGGACGGTCGGACGACGTCTCCGTCCGCTGGACCGGCCGGATCGTGCCGGAGAAAACCGGCCCCACCACCTTCTCGATCATCGGCGACAACGGCTTCCGCCTCTGGGTGGACGGGAAACCCGTCATCGACCACTGGGTCGACGACTGGGACCGCGAACAGACCGGCCAACCGGTGGAGTTGACCGCCGGCAAGGCCTACGACATCAAGATCGAGTACTTCGAGCACTACGGAGGATCCAACCTCCACGTGCGCTGGACGCCGCCCGGCGGCACCAAGACCGCCATCCCGCAGTCGGCCTTCCTGCTGCCCGAGGGCTACGACTACAACGGGGCCATCGCCGCCACGGTCCTCAAGGACGGCCGCACCCTGCGGCTCGACTTCGTTCAGGCACTCGCGGCAGCCCCGGCCGGTCTCACCGAGCACCTGGACGCGGTGATCGGCGGAGCCACCTGGCCGCTCGGCCGGACGCGACTGGATCCGGCCAACCCGAGATCGCTGCTGGTCGCGCTCAAGGAACCCGTGGTCGGCAACAAGACCGGCACCGCGCGCGGCGCCGCCGATGTGCGCTACGACGGATCGGGGGGCCTCTCCGGCAAGGACGGCAACGTTGTCAAGGCCTTCTGGAGCAGCGGCTCCAACAAATCCACCTACCAGCTGAGCACCCCGTGGGGCGAGAAGGTCACTCCGGCCAACGCCCACCGCGAGTACCCGAGGCCGCAGCTCACCCGCAGCGACTGGAAGAACCTCAACGGCAGTTGGCAGTTCGCCGCGGCGAAGGCGGGCGAACAGCCCCCGGTGGGCCGGAAACTCGCCGAGAAGATCCTCGTCCCGTACCCCGTCGAGTCCCAGCTGTCGGGCATCGAGCGGCACGAGGACCGGATGTGGTACCGGCGCACCTTCACCGTCCCGTCCGACTGGAGGATCGGCTCCGCCAAGCGCCTGCAGCTCAACTTCGGCGCGGTCGACTGGCGCTCCGAGGTCTACGTCAACGGCACCAAGGTCGCCGAACACAAGGGTGGCTACGACAAGTTCAGCGCCGACGTCACCGATGCCCTCAAGCCCGGCCGCACCCAGGAGCTGATCGTCGGCGTCTACGACCCGACCGACGCCGCGAGCGGCGAGAACCCGCCCATCGGCAAGCAGCGCCTCGACCCCAGCGGCATCTGGTACACCCCGTCCTCCGGTATCTGGCAGACCGTGTGGATGGAGCCCGTCGCCACCGACCACGTCGACTCGCTGAAGCTCACCCCGGACGCCGGTGCGGGCACCCTCACCGTCGAGCCTCAGGGCGTACGCCCCGGACTCGCCGTCACCGCGACCGCGTACGACGGCAAGCGGAAGGTCGCCACCGTCACCGGACGCACCGGGAGCCCGCTCACCCTGAAGATCAAGAATCCCCGGCTGTGGTCGCCCGACGACCCCTTCCTGTACGACCTGAAGGTCAGCGTCGGCTCCGACCGCGTCAACAGCTACTTCGGCCTGCGGTCCATCACCGTGGAGAACGTGAACGGAACTCCCCGAACCGTCCTCAACGGCAAACCGGTCTTCATGATGGCCACCCTCGACCAGGGGTTCTGGCCGGACGGCCTGCACACCGCTCCCAGCGACAAGGCCCTGGCCTATGACCTGAAGATGCACAAGGCGATGGGCTTCAACTCGGTCCGCAAGCACATCAAGGTCGAACCCGACCGCTGGTTCTACTGGGCCGACCGGCTCGGCCTGCTGGTGTGGCAGGACATGCCGGCCATGACGGCAGGCGTGAACCCGTCCACCGCGGCCCGCGCCGAGTACGAACTAGAGATGAAGCAGATGATCGACGAGCACATCAGCAGCCCGTCCATCGTCATGTGGGTCACCTTCAACGAAGGGTGGGGCCAGTACGACGTGGGCCGTATCGCCACACAGGCCAAGGCCTGGGACCCGACCCGCCTGGTCAACAACCAGTCGGGCCTCAACCTCGGCGCCGACGGCGGCACCGGCGACATCATGGACGAGCACGGCTACCCGAGCCCCGCGCTGCCACCACGCCCGGACGGCAAACGGGCCACGGTCATGGGCGAGTACGGCGGCCTCGGCCTCGCCGTACCCGGACACGCCTGGTCGGTGCAGCAGTCCTACGTCGACGTCGACCCGGCCACGTACACCGACGACTACCTCACCAAGCTCGCCGAGGTGCACGCCCTGGCCTGCAAGGGCGGCAACGGCGCGGTCTACACCCAGATCGCGGACGTCGAGGGTGAGCTCAACGGGCTGATCACATACGACCGCAAGGTCGTCAAGCCCGATGTGCCACGGGTCAAGGCGGCCCACGAGGCACTGATCAACGACGTGTCGCGGCCGACTCCCGCCGGCTGCGCCTGACCCGGACCGCCCGGCGAACGGCTCACCCCCGCTCGCCGGGCGGCTCCGGCCCCACACCGCGGACCTGACGCGGTATCGGGCCTCGTCGGAGAGGGGGATAGGAGGCGTACGGATCACCGGGCGCCGGAGCTGAGAAGCGCCGGCCAAGACTCACGGATCACGGGAAACGGACGGTGACGACGAGGCCGCCCGACGGGCCGGGCTCGGCCGTTGCCTCGGTTCCATGGGCCTCGGCGATGGAGCGGACGATGGCGAGGCCCAGCCCGTGGCCCATGGTTCCGATGCGGTCCTGGGCGAGGCGGCGGAACGGCTCGAAGAGGTCCGGTACCCGGTGGGCGGGCACCGGAGGCCCGGTGTTGGCCACGGTCAGCGTGCGGCCGTCGATCAGTACTCGGACCCGGCCGCCGGGGTGGTTGTACTGAATGGCGTTGCGGACGAGGTTGGTCAGCAGGTGACGCAGCAGCACCGGATCACCAAGGACGGTCAACTGCCGGTCTGCCGACACCTCTACGTCCACCTGCTCGCTCTTGGCCTGCGGGGCGAGCTCGGCCACCACCAGCCGGGCCGCGGCCGACAGGTCCACGGTCTCGGTCTCATCCAGGCCGCGATCGCTGCGGGCGAGCAGCAGCAGCGCGTTGATCAGCCGCTCGGCCTCACGGTTGGCGGTGAGCAGGTCCTCGCGTACGTCGGCGAGACCCTCGGGGAGGGGATCGGCGAGGCCGACCTCCAGGCTGGTGCGCTGGACCGCGAGGGGAGTCCTGAGTTCGTGGGAGGCGTTGGCGACGAAGCGCCGCTGGCTCTCGAACGACTTCTCCAGCCGGTCGAGCATGGTGTCGAACGTGTCGGCCAGGCGGTGGAGTTCGTCGTCGGGACCGGTGAGCGCCAGCCGCTGATGCAGGTTCTGCTCACTGATCCGACGGGTGGCCTCCGTCATCGCGGCGACCGGCCCGAGCGCCCGCCCGGCCAGCCACCGGCCGAGCAGTCCGGCCAGCACTGCCATGACGAGCAGCCCGACGGCCGACCAGAGGACCATCTGCCGCAGGGCGGTGTCCTGCACGGCCTGTACGGTCTGGTCCATCTGCCGGATCATGGCGAAGTCGTCGCGAGGCCTGACCAGCGGCGGAACGGTCCCCTGGGGATCCGTGGGTTGCGCGCCCACTGTGGCGAACCCGCCACCGCTCGGCACTTCGCCCTTCCAGATCTCGATTCCCTTGACCTGCTGGGCCGTTCCATAGCGCGCGAGCACCACGACGAAGGCCAGCAGCGCCGCGCCCGCGAGCAGGAAGAGCACGGAGAAGGCCGCGGTCAGCCGGGCGCGGAACGGCATGCCTCGCAGCAGCGCCCGCGGGTTCAGTCGCACAACCGGTATCCCTGCCCCTTGTCGGCGGTGATGAGGCCGGGGTCGCCGAGTTTGCGGCGCAGCCGGCTGACGACGGCCCGTACCACGCTGGTGCGCGGATCGAGGTTCTCGTCCCAGAGAGTGCGTACGAGTTCGTCGTGCGGCACCGCCACCCCCTGGGCCTCCATCAGCAGCCGCAGGACCGCGAACTCCTTGGGTGTCAGTTCCAGCGGCCGACCCTCCACGGACACCTCGTGCCGCGCCCGGTCCAGGGTGATGCCCTCGTGCCGCAGCGCGGCCGGTGGCGACTTGGGCACTCGGCGGCCGAGCGTCCGGATCCGGGCGACCAACTCGGCGAAGTCGAAGGGCTTGGCCAGGTAGTCGTCGGCGCCGAGCGTCGTGAGCCCGTAGACCTTGTCCGTGAGCTCGCCGGCCGCGGTGAGCATCAGGATCCTTGGCGGGTCGGTGAGTTCGCGCAGCCGTCGGCACACCTCGTCGCCCGTCATGACCGGCAGGTCGCGGTCGAGGACCAGCACGTCGTAGTCGGTGAGCAGACACATCCGCTCGGCCTCGTCACCGGAGACGGCGAGATCGACGGCCATCGCCTGCCGACGCAGACCCGTGGCGATCGTACGGGCGAGAACCCGATGGTCCTCGGCTACCAGAACTCTCATGCGCCCCATGAAACCCGGCGCGGCATTGCGGCGGAGTAAGGACAGCGGCTGCGGCGGCACGCCCCGGCATCGCACGGACTGCGCTCTTACGCTCCTGTAACGCGCTTATCCCGCTGCAAAGTGCGCCCTGCTTCTGTCGTGGCCATGAACTTCGTCAAGCGCGCCGGGCTGAGCCTGCGTGCCAGGAAAATCAGGACCGCCGTCCTGCTGGGGATCTTCGTCGTGATCTGCACCCTGCTGCTGGGCGGCTTCCTGCTGCAAGGCGCCACCGCCCGTCAGGAGGCGGACGCACAGCGGACGATCGGCGTCGACGTGACGCTGAAGGGCAAGTCCCTCACCCCGGCGCTGGCGGACCGGCTCGGGTCGTCCCCGCAGGTCCACCGGTACAACCCGCGGCTCCCGATCGAGGCCGGGGCCCGCGGCATCGAGCCGCTGGAGTCCGACGTCCCGAGGCCTGGCGGCAGCCGCACCGGGGCGAAGAGCCAGGGTCCCCTGGTACTGAACGGCGTGCGGGACTCGGGGCTGCTGCTGCCCTTCTCGTACGGCTCGAACAAGATCACAGCCGGGCGTGGCATCACCTCTGAGGACGCCGACCGTCGGGTCGCCATGGTCGAGCGACGGCTGGCCGAGAAGAACGGGCTCAGGGTCGGCGACACCCTCCGCGCGAAGTCCGCCGACGGCAGGCGCACCGTGCCACTCACGGTCGTCGGTATCTTCCGCGACTCGACGCCCGACCCGACGAGATGGACGCCGCCGCATCAGCTGCCCGGCAACACACTGTACGTACCTGTCCGCACGGTTCAGCAACTGAGCCCCGGCGCCGCGGACTTGGCCGAAGCGGTCTTGAGGATCGGCTCCCCGGAACAGGCCGAGCAACTGCATGCCGAGGCCCGGCGGCTCCTCGGCACGGGGTCGTTCGACTTCCGCGTCAACGACAAGGCGTACAAGGACCAGGTCCGTCCGATCCAGCGGGTCGGTACCTTCGCCCGGCTGATCGTCCAGCTCATCGCCTTGGCGGGGGCGCTCATTCTCGGGCTCATCGTGATGCTGCAGATCCGGGAACGCCGCGACGAACTCGGGATGCTGCTGTCGTTGGGCGAGAAGAAGTGGAAGCTCATCGGCCAGCACACCGTGGAAGTTGCCGCCGTCGCCCTGCCCGCGGTGGCCGTCGCCGCCCTGGCCGGTCAGATCGCCGCCCAGCAGGCGGGCGACGCGCTGTTGGGACATCAGGAGTCCGCAGCGCCTCCGCGACCCCGTGCCCCGGACACGCCGGCCGACCCGCCGGAGATGCGTGTCCAGCCGTCCGACCTCGGCAAGGTCGCCGGCATGGGTCTCGGCATCTCGCTGGTCTCCACCGTCGTCCCCGGCATCGGGATTCTCCGCCTCCACCCCCGCTCCATCCTCATCGACAGCGAATAAGCACCGCACCGACACAGACCGGGAGAGCCGACCGACATGAACTTCGTCAAACGTGCAGGGTTCAGCCTGTGGTCCCGCAGGGGCAGGACCCTGATCACCCTGTGCACCTTCCTCGTCATCTCCGTGATGGTGCTGGCCGGGGTACTGATCCAGGACGCGACCGCCCAGGCCAAGAACGAGGCCAAGCGCTCCGTGGGCGCCGAGGTCAACCTGGTGATGGACCTGAGCGGCCAGAACGCCGCCGGTGGCGTGGTGGCCCCTCAGATCAGTGCCGCAACGGTGGAGAAGCTGGGCACGTCCAAGCTGGTCCAGAAGTACAACTACTCCATGTTCGACCGGGGCGTCGTCAAGGGCGGCACCGAGCTGGTCACCGGGGGAGTGGACACCAAGGCCTCCGGCATGGGTCCCGACGGCACCCCGACCATCGGAGTCCTCGACACCGCGCTCCTGTCCGACTTCCGCAGCGGCAAGTTCCAACTCCTGTCCGGAGCGCACCTCACCGCCGCCGACAAGGACAAGCACCTGCTGCTGATCGAGGAGAGGCTGGCCCGGAAGAACGGACTCAAGATTGGCGGCAAGATCACCCTGGGGGCGAACGAAGGCAAGGCCACGGCAGAGTTCACGGTGGCCGGGATCTACCGCGACCCGCGTCCCAGCTCCGAGCCCGAGCCCGAGTACTTCGTCGACCCGGCCAACATGCTGTACGCGTCCATCGGCGGCTTCGCCGGGCTCAACTCCACCAAGGGCACGTCTCTCCAGGCCAGGAATGCGATGTTCCTCCTCCAGGACGCCGGAGACCTGGAGCGGTTCAAGGCGGTGGCCGAGCGGATCGCGGGGTCCGAGCTCGACGGCTTCGAACTGGACGCGAACGACAAGGCGATCCGGCAGATGACGGGCCCTCTGGACAGCATCGGTTCCACCGCCACCCTCGCGATGTGGCTGATCGGCATCGCGGGCGCCGCCGTACTCGTCCTCCTCGTCAACCTCGCGGTCAAGCAGCGCCGCAAGGAGTACGGCGTACTGCTGGCCATGGGCGAGAAGAAGTGGAAACTCGTCGCCCAGCAGGCCCTGGAGATCGTCGCGGTCGCGGCCCTCGCCATCGGCCTGAGCTCCCTGTTCACCCAGAACCTGACCCAGAGCGCGAGCCGGTCGCTGCTCGGCGAAGAGGCCGCCGAAGCCCGGCACAAGCTCGAATCCTGGCAGCCCCCGGCTCCCGGCACCACCGGCATCGACCAGGGCATCGACCCGGACGACCAGCCGGTGGAGAACGCCGACCCCATCGACAGGATCGACATACGCCTCGACCCCGCGGCCCTCGCCACCGTGGGCGCGGTCGGCCTCGGCCTCGGACTGCTCGCCACCGCCATCCCGGCCGCCTCCGTAGTGCGGCTCAGCCCGCGGACCATCCTCACGAAGGGCAAGTGACAGCCACCATGACCACCGCCACCAGCACCGCGACCGCCCCCGAACCCCCGCCCGTCCTCCGGCTCGACGGCGTCAGCCACACCTACATCGGCCAGCGTCGCCGGACCACCGTGCTCAAGAACATCGACTACAGCTTCCGGCGCGGCACCTTCTACACGGTCCTAGGACCCTCGGGCAGCGGCAAGACCACCCTGCTCAGCCTCGCGAGCGGCCTCGACGCACCCACCCGGGGCACCATCAGCTTCAACGGCCAGGACCTGACGAAGCTCGGCCTCGGCCGCTACCGCAACAAGCACTCCGCCACGATCTTCCAGCATTACAACCTGCTCACCTATATGACCGCCCTTCAGAACGTCACCACCGCCATGGAGATCACTGGAGTGAAGCCGGGCAGTGGCGGCCGCAGGGCGCGCGCACTGGAACTCCTGGAGCGGGTCGGCCTGGACAAGCACATGGCGACGCGCAACGTCATGCGGCTCTCCGGCGGCCAGCAGCAGCGCGTCGCCATCACCCGAGCCCTGGCCTGCGACGTCGACATCCTCTTCGCCGACGAACCCACCGGAAACCTCGACGAGGACACCGCCCAGGGCATCATCGACACCTTCCGCGAACTGGCCCATGAGCAGGACAAGTGCGTGGTGGTCGTCACCCACTCCCAGCGCCTGGCGTCCCAGTCGGATCGCGTCCTCACCCTGCGCAAGGGCAAGTTGACGGAGTGACTCCTGGGCGGCTCGCTCTCCGTGTGCGGCTACTCCGGAAGCTCCAGCATGGGTTCACCGCAGGACTGGCATTCGGCGAAGACATCGAGATCGTTGAGTATCTCGGCGTACTCGGGGTGACCCTTGAGGGCCGCCGCGGCGGCGAGCAGGTAGCGGGTGGTGATCTGGTCGTGCTCCGCCGTGGCCAACGTGTCCGCCAGCAGGGTCATGGCCTCGGGGAGGGCCTGACGATAGGCGTCCGCGATGTCGTCGGGCAGGTCGGCGGGAGTGTCGCCGAGTTCGCCGGAACACATGGCCACGAGGCCGACGACGTACAGGTAGTCGTCCCGTTTGGCCGGAGGGAGCCCGCGCGCGATCGTGACGATGTACGGCACGGCCGCGTAGGCGGCGGGCCAGGCGGTGCCCTCGGAACACAGATACGGCCACAGATCGTTGAAGTGCCCGCCGTTCGTGGGGTCGGCCATCAGATGGCGCAACTCGTCGGGCACGAAGGGGGAATCGGGCGCACTGCCCTGCCCCTTGGACCAACCCCGGTGGTCGAGGGCGGGCCAGCGCGGGTCGTCCAAAGGCATCATGGGCGGACAGTGTAGGTGGACCGGATCGCACGTCGGCCGGGAGGTCCCGGTGCCTCTCGGCAGCGAACCGACCGTCTCCGCGGGGCCGAACCCGCCTAGTGGGAGGCGAGCAGCCCGTAGAGGAGAGGGATGCGCGGCGCGCTGTCCGGCAGTCGCCACCAGCCGGACGGGGTGCGGATCATCTGCGGGAAGCGCGGCCAGGGGAGTTCCTCGCTCTCACGGAGCCGGACGATGCGCAGGCCGGCTCCGGCCAACGCGTTGATCACCTCGTCCAGGCCGTGCCTCCACTCGAAGCTCTCCGTCGCGCCGTCGACCGCCGGGCCGTCGGTGTACGTGTGGGTGGAGTTGCCGCGGATGGCACCGCGCCCCTGGAGGTAGTCGTGACGCAGCAGAAGGTCCGGGCCCTCGTCGGGGGCGGGCTTGGGGCCGAGGGCGTTGAGCAGGGGGTGGAACTCGACGAGGTACAGCCGTCCGCCCGGCTTGAGGAGACGGGCGATCACCTCCGCCCAGCGGTCCAGATCCGGCAGATAGCACAGCGCCCCCTTGCCGGTGTAGACCATGTCGAAGCGTCCCTCGCCGAGCGCGTCCACCGCGTCGTACACATTGGCGCGTACGTAGTCGACGGCGCAGTCCGCCTTCGCCGCGAGGTCCCGGGCCGCCGCCACCGACGCCCCGGAGATGTCCAGGCCGACCGTGCGCGCTCCACGCCTCGCGAACGCGAGGGTCTCCGTGCCCAGATGGCACTGCAGATGCGCGACCTCCCGCCCGGCCAACTCGCCGAGGTCCTCCCATTCGAAGGGAGCGAACCAGCGGAACGGATCGGGTTGCTCCTCCACGCCGTAGAAACGGCTGGCCAGGTGTACGGGAGTCCGCGCGTCCCAGTTCGCCCGGTTGGCCTGCATCATCTCCCGGACCACGGGATCGAACCGCTCGGCAGCCTCAGTCATGGAGCCATCCAACCCTGAAATCCGTTCCTGCCGAAGCATCTCAGTGGATCTCGACAAGCCCCTTCGCGAAGTCCCTTGGCACGCACCGCGAAAGAAGTTTCCCGGCGACCGATGAGTTGTCGGGCGGGCCGCGGTCTACCCCTGCGAAAGGCATCAACACCCCACAACGAAGCAGGAGTCAGTGCCATGAGCGCAACCACGCCCCAGACCCGTCCCACCTCGTCCCTGTCCTCCGCCCGGTCCACCCGGTCCGCGCGGCTGCTCGACACGCGCCCCGTGTGGCTGGTCGGCGTACTCGCCACGCTCGCCGGCGCCGTCGTGACCGAGGCGTTCGGGCTCATCGCCCGAGGCGTCGGGGTACCGATGGAGGTGGCAAGTCCCGGCGCCACGGAAGCGGCGGAGATCCCAGTGGGCGGCTTCTTCGGAGGTGTGCTGTTCTGGTCGGTCGTCGGCATCGTCCTCGCGGTGGCCCTGGCCCGCTGGGCGAAGCGGCCCGCCCGCATCTTCGTGGTGACCACCGTCGTGCTCACCGCCCTGTCGATGGCCGGTCCCGCGGTGGCCCCGCACACCGCGACCTCCACCCAGATCGTCCTGGCGGTGTCCCATCTGGTCGCCGCCGCCGTGATCATTCCCGTGGTGGCGCGTCGGCTCTCCCACCGGCGCCCGTGACCCGCGTCGGAAGACGTGCAGCAGCTGTGGCGGCCGGCCCATGTGGGCCGGCCGCCATTGATGTCGTGTGGTGCCGGCGGTGTGCCAAGGCTCAGCCTCGGGCGGGCTCACCCCGAGGTGGCGCCGGCTACGCGGTCAGGCGCAGAGGACGCGGGTCTCGGGCGTGTAGACCGGACCGCCGCTGGTGTTCGAGCTGTCGCTGAACTCCGCGTAGAAGTACGAGTAGAAGCCGATGTTCCCGTTGCAGCCGGAGTCGGCGGCGACCTGCAGGGTGAGCGTGACGGTCCGGCTCTGACCGGGCGGGATGGTGGCGCCGTAGTTGGTGCCGAGGTCGGCGGGACCGGTGCCGGTACACGGAACGCTGCCGGCCGCCGTGGCCAGGCTGCAACCGGTGAAGCCGTACTTGAGATCGGGCCGTTGGGTGGTCAGCCAGGTCGGCTCGATCGTCTGGTGGATGAACCAGACGTCGTAGGTCCTGTTGTTGGTGAGCGTCATCGACAGATTCACCGTGCCGCCCGGGGTCGTGGTGGCGCTGTCGGTGGTGAAGGTCAGATCGGCCGGGCCCGGTTCGGCCGCACTCGCGGTGGGTGCGAGACCGAACAGTGCGAGGACGAGGGCGAGGATGCCGGCGAGACCGATGCGTCTCGTCTGTGTTGATCGCATGACCCGGGAGGCTAGGCAAACCGTGAACGCACCGTCTTCCCCAACGGACACACCAGAGGCGACCCTCGGCCGGAAGCGTGTGTCCGGTGATGCCGTCGTGAAGGCGCCTCCATGAATGGCCACTTCCTGCATTCGCGCACGGCAATGCGGGATCGAGGGCCCGATGAGCGCGGTTCGCCATGCCGGACGGCTCCCTGGATGGGAAGGGGGCGGCGTGGCGGTAATGGCGGATACCGGATGCGTCGTGCGCCGCTGAAGGAGCACCCCCGCGTGCGACGCGACGACAGTTTCGGTCGATCGCGGCGGGCGGAGGGCTGGCGCTGGTCGTGCCGTTGGTCGTCCCGGCCCGCACTCAGGCTCAGCAGATCGCCTGGAACGCGCCGGCCCGGAACGACATCGCCGCCATGCCATGCATGCTGTTCCGGTCCCCGGTGGCCACCGCCGTCGTGCTCGGCGGTGCGACCGTGGCGCTGGTCGCGGCGTTTCGCCGGCGGCGGGGCAACGAGCCTGCTCCCGGCCCCGGTTCGGGCCACGACCCAGATTCGAGCCCGGCCCCGACGCGGGCCCGCGGACCCGTCTCGCGCCACTCGCGCTGTGGGCCCTGGCGCCGTTCCTGCTCACCGTGGCAACGGCACGCTGGCTGCATCTCTTCCTCGACCGCTATCTGCTGTTCACCGTCCCGGCCTGGATCCTGCTGGCGACGATCGGCATTCACCGGCTCACCGCCCGGCCCCGGTCGGCCCGTCGCGTCGCCGCCGCGCTCGTCGCCGTCATCGCCGCGTTCGCCCCGTTCGTCCGGAGCACGGTCACCCGCAACACCCCTCGCGAACCGGACTACCACTGTGGCCCTCAGGGTTCTCGCCGACCAGCGCCCAGGCGACGGCATCGCCTACACCCATCGCCTCAAGCCGCGCCGCGCCCTGGACTTCGAACTGCGCGAAGGTCCCAGGCCCAAGGACGTCCTCCTGCACGACAACCCCGCAGCAGCGCGCCCACCACGAGGCCGGGGAGTGCCCTGACCCCCGCCCGTGCGCCGCCGGATACCGGCGGATCCGGCTCGTGTCCGCCGGTCGGAGCAAGGACCCGTTCTCCGGGATGGGGCAACCGAAGTCGGGACTGCTGCGGGAGGAGTTCCGTACGGTACGCACCGCGGACTTCGCGAATGTGCGACTGCTGCTGTTGGAGCGCCGCCCTGAGCGTGGCCTGACCTCACCGAGCCGGCCGGGACGGCCCTGCGCGTGACGGCGACCACGGTGGTCTGCGTCTTCAGACCGCCACCCGGGCCTGGGCCGTGGGGTGTTGGGCCTCCCGTGCCATGCGCCACAGCGCCGCCGAGAGCCAGATCAGGATGGCGCCGACCAGGATGTGCAGCCCGCTCGTGAGCGGGCTGTCGGACAGGCCGGTGAGGAACGCGAACAGCGGCAGGACGACGGCGTAGCCCCAGGCCGGAGTCCTCGGAAACACCCGGGCGCGGATCATCGCCGCCCCGAACAGGGCACAGCCCACGGCGAACACGGCCGCACAGCCGATGAGCGCGGGGATCGTCGGGCCGGTCAGCACCTCTTCGATGACGTCGTCGTCGAAGTAGAACAGCACGAGGTTCGAGGCGAACGCGGCACTGCCGAACAGGCCGAGGCCGACGAGGTTCACGATGTGTGCCACCTCTGCGAAGCGGCCGGTGGCCGGGCGCTGACGCAGTTGCAGTGCGGTGAGCAGTGGCAGGGCGAACGCGGGGGAGAGGCCGAGCGGGACGCTGGTCGCGGTGGTCTCCCCGGTGAACGCCTCGACCAGCGCGGGCAGGGCGATCAGCAGACCCGACAGCACTCCGCACAGGGCGCCGACGCGATAGGTCGATGAGGTGGTGGGTGAGGCAATGGGTGAGGACATGAGGCCAACTCCGGTTGCTCCGAGGGTTCTGACAGTGGGACAGGCCGCAACCGTAGGGAGCCGCCGATCAGCGGCAGGAGGTGCAGAACGGGGACATCGACGGCCGGAAGTCACCATCTCCCGTGCGCAGGCCAGCCGTTCGGCACGTGTCGTTCGGCCCCAACCGTTCGGAGTTTCCGCGGCGGTGCCGCCGAGCCGTCGCGTTCGGCCTAGCCTGACGACAGTGGGCGAGGGGGGTGTTCATGGCGGCGTACGGGCCCGTGCGATGGGTGCCGCCGCTGCTGTACGGCGCCGTGCTCGTGGGCGGTCTGTACTACGCGGCGGCCGGACTGGGCGACGGCCCCGGGCCGTCGGTGTGGCGGACGGTCGGCTTCGTCACCGCGATCGGGGCGCTGTTCGCCCTGGAAGCCGCGGGACATCGCCGTCCCACGGCCCGGGTGCCGCTGCTGCTGGCGCGCTGCGCCCTGATCGTCGCGGCGGTGGTCCTCGACGCGTCGGACCTGGCCCAAGTGCTGTTCGTGCTGCTGCCGTTCACCGCCTACTTCGCCTTCGGCCGTACGACCGCGCTCGTGCTGGGCGCGCTCTGCCTGGCCGGGCTGATCACCTTGTACGCGCTGACCGCTCCCGGCTGGTACCGCGACCTGGAGCACGTCTCCGACCTGCTGATGCTCTCCGTCGGCCTGGTGCTGGCGCTCTCGATGGCCGCGGTGGCCGTCGGTGAACAGCGCGCCCGGCGGGAACTGGAGGAGTATGCCGCGCGGGTCGCCGAGCTGTCGGCCGCCACCGAACGCAACCGGCTGGCCCGGGACATCCACGACAGTCTCGGTCACCATCTCACCGCGATGTCCGTGCAGTTGGAGATGGCCTCCGACTTCCGGGCCCTGGACCCCGACGCGGCCCAGCGGGCGCTGAACGAGGCGAGGCGTTCGGTGAGGCTCGCACTCGGCGACGTACGGCAGTCGGTCCGCGCGCTGCGCGGCGAGGCGGCGCACCCCACGCTCTCGGCCGTGCTCGCCGGCCTGGCCCACGGCGGCGGTGCCCGGCCGGTGGTCACCGTCGAGGTGACGGGCGACGAGGACGGCCTCGGCGCGGCCGAACTGACCGCCCTGTACCGGGCGGCCCAGGAGGCGGTGACCAACGCGCGCCGCCATGCGCGGGCCGCACGGGTGACGGTGGCGGTCCTGCTGGCCGAGGACACGGCGCGGCTGGTGGTGACCGACGACGGTTGTGGCTTCGTACCGGACGCGGCAGCCAGCGGGTTCGGGCTCCTCGGGATGAGGGAACGGGTGCACCTGGTGGCGGGGAGCGTGGATATCGACAGCGGCCCGGATGCCGGTACGCGGCTTACGGTGACCGTGCCGCGCGGGAAGACGGCGCGGGGATGAGCACGGACGAGCGTGGGCGGAGATGACCATGGACGAGCAGGAGCCGGCACCGCCGGTCCGGGTGCTGGTGGTCGACGACCAGCGGCTCATCCGCGACGGCATCGCCTCGCTGCTCGCGATCCGGCCGGGCATCGCGGTCGTCGGTACGGCCGTGGACGGACGGGACGCCGTGGCGAAGACACTCGAACTGGGCCCCGACGTCGTGCTCATGGACGTCCGGATGCCGGAGATGGACGGGATCGAAGCGGTCGCCGTCCTGCGTGGCCGGGCCCCGGAGTGCAGGGTGGTCATGCTGACGACGTTCGAGGACGAGGAGTACGTCGTGCAGGCGCTGCGGGCCGGCGCCCACGGCTACCTGCTGAAGGACCTGCCGGCCGAGGAACTCGCCCACGCGGTCCGCCTGGCGCACGCGGGCGTCACCCAACTCGACTCGTCCGTCGCCCGCCACCTCACCGCCTCCCTGCCGACCCCCAAGCCCGTCCCAACTGCCCAACCTCCCGCGGCCGTTGCTGCCGTCCTGAGCCCGCGGGAGACGGACATCCTGCGGCTCGTTGCCCAGGGTCACACCAACCGGGAGATCGCCGCGCGGCTGTACCTCAGCGAGGGCACGGTCAAGAACCACGTGTCCCGCATCCTCACCCGCCTCGCCCTGCGCGACCGCACCCAGGCGGCCCTGCGCGCCCGGGACCTCGGCCTGCTGTGAGAACGGCGCACGCCGGCGTTTCAAGTGGCCGCCGCTCGCCGCGCTCCTCGCCCGCGCCATCCTCCGAGCCCTCCACGCCGCCCGCCGAGGTACGACACACATACGCCACCCCCGCGACCCGGACGCCGTGTCCGCCGTCAACCTTGAACTGGTCACCCTCACCGAGGACCTGGCCGTCATCACCTGGTACACCGGCGTGACCGGCAGCGACGACGGATTCGGCCACCTGCTCCCCACGGTGACCGAGGGCGAGGTCGTCTACGGCACCCACCCCGCCCGGCTGAACCGCAGCTGGGGGAGACCACGGCCGAGCCGGTGGCCGGAGTCCCGTTGGTGCGGGGCGTCTCGCAGCGGCTCGGCCTCGCCCCGTATCCGGAAATCATGGGCCGGGCCCTGGTCGACGAGGCCCGCAGGTGCGGAGCCGATCATCTGCTGGCCGCAGGGGACATATCGGCCGGCGGCGCGCCGCGCCGCGCGATCTGGCCGGGGCCAGGCAGATCCTGGACGGCATCGGCACGCACGGACAGGACTACTTCGTCGTCCGCGGGTACCACGGCCGGCCCAGACGAACGACGAGCGGCCATGAACCGTTCGGGGACAGCTTCCTGGACGAATTCTCCCGTGGCGACGGGCCCGCGTACTTCGCGCGCGATCTCGGCGGGCTGCGGTTCGTCGGACTGGACACCTACGAGAAGCGGGGCCGGCCACTCATCGTCCGCAACGGATCTCACCGAACCCGGCGGTGCCGCCGGGTCGGTCGAAAGATCTGAATCAATACCGGGAATCAGGCCGCGATGAGTTCCTGCTCGCGGTCCGGTGTCTTGACCTTGGGCTTCTTGTTCGGCAGCGAGAGCCGGAAGACCTTGTGCCACGCGGAGAGCACCTGCTTGGGCAACGGCCCGGTGACGTACTCCAGCTCGTACTTCTCGAACAGCGCGCGTACCTTCACCGCGACCTCGGCGTAGCGGTTGCTCGGCAGGTCCGGGAACAGGTGGTGCTCGATCTGGTGCGACAGGTTGCCGGTCATGAAGTGCATGGCCTTGCTGCCGCTGATGTTCGCCGAGCCCATCATCTGGCGCAGGTACCACTGGCCGCGCGTCTCGCCCTTGATCGACCGGCGCTCGAAGACCTGCACGCCCTCGGGGAAGTGCCCACACATGATCACCGAGTGGGTCCATATGTTGCGGACCAGGTTCGCGGTGAACGTGGCGGCGAGCGTGGGGAGGAACGACGGGCCCGACAGCAGCGGGTGGATCACGTAGTCCTTCAGGACCTGCTTGCGGATCTTGCGGCCCACGGCCCTGGCCCGCGCGCGGAACTCCGGGTTCTTGCGGCGGCGCTTGTGCAGGTTCTTGCCGAGTTCCAGGTCGTACGCTGCGATGCCGTACTCGAAGAAGCAGGCGTTGATGAAGTTCCACAGCGGCTGGCCGAGGTGGAACGGGTGCCACCTCTGATCCTCGTCGACGCGCATGATGCCGTAGCCGAGGTCGTTGTCCTTGCCGATCACGTTGGTGTACGTGTGGTGCAGCTCGTTGTGCGAGTGCTTCCACTGCTCGGACGGCGAGACGTGATCCCACTCCCAGGTGGTGGAGTGGATCTTCGGGTCACGCATCCAGTCCCACTGGCCGTGCAGGATGTTGTGGCCGATCTCCATGTTGTCCATGATCTTCGCCACGGACAGACCGGCGGTGCCGATCAGCCACGCGGGCGGGAAGAGCGAGAACAGCAGTACGCCCCTGCTGACCAGCTCGAGCTTGCGCTGCGCCGAGATGACCTTGCGGATGTAGGCGGCGTCCTTCTCGCCGCGGTCGGCGATCACCTCGTCGCGGATCGCGTCCAGCTCGCGGCCGAGCTCCTCGATCTGCTCCGCGGTCAGGTGGGCGGTGGGGTCGATGGCGGTCAAGGTGCTCCTACCGTTCGATGTCGCAGGGGCCCGCCGCGGCGGACACGCAGGTCTGGATGAGGACGCCCGGCTCTGCCTCGGTGATCTCGCCGGTGCGCAGGTCGCGGACGGCGCCCGCCTTGAGCGGCGTGACGCAGCCGAAGCAGATGCCCATGCGGCACCCGGAGGGCATGAGCACGCCGGCCTCCTCGCCCACGTCCAGCAACGGCGTGGCGCCGCCCGCGTCGACGGTCTTGCCGGTGGTGCTGAACGTGACCTCGCCGCCGTCGCCGGCGACGACGATGCTCGGGCGGAAGCGTTCGGTGTGCAGGCGCTCTTGTACGCCGTGCTCGCTCCAGTGCTCTTCGGCGGCGTCGAGCAGGCCCGCGGGCCCGCAGGCCCAGGTCTCGCGCTCGGCCCAGTCGGGCACGAGTTCGTCGAGACGGGCGATGTCGAGCATGCCGTCCGTGTCGGTGTGCACCTCGGTGAGCCGCAGCTTCTTGTCCGCGACCAGGTCGTGCAGTTCGCTGCGGAAGATCACGTCCTGCGGCTGTGGCGCGCAGTGGACCATGACGACGTCGTCGAACCCGGTGTCGCGCAGCATGCCCATCACGGGCGTGATGCCGCTGCCGGCCGTCAGGTAGAGCACCTTGGCGGGCTTGGCCTGCGGCAGCACGAAGTCACCGGTCGGCTGGTCGAGCTGGATCAGCGTGCCCGGTTTCGCCCTGCGGACCAGATGGTTGCTGACCTTGCCGTCCGGGATCGCCTTCACGGTGATCGTGACGCGGCCGTCCTGGCGGTCTGTCGGCGAGGTGAGGGAGTAGGCACGCCACAGGCGCACCCCGTCGACGTCGACCCCGATCCGCACGTACTGACCGGCTGTGTGGCCGCGCCAGCCCCGTCCCGGCCTGATCACGACAGTCGCGGCGTCACCCGTCTCGGGGTGCACGGCCTCGATGCGCCCACGCAGGTCAGCGCCGGCACGCAGTGGGCTGACCAGGTCGAGGTAGTCCGACGGCAGCAGCGGCGTCGTGACCATCTCCAGCAGTTTCCTCGCCCTGCTGCGGAGGGCTGTACTCGTCATGACTCCAGCTTGCTGCGCCTCAAGGGGTAAAGTCCTGACCGTAGGACGTAAATCTGGTCGGCTGAATTGTTCGCAGGGAACAAAAACGTGAGCCATGCAATCCGAAGGGTCAGCGATCTGGCCCTGGACGAGACGACGGTCACAGCACTTCGGGCCGCGCTGAAGAGCACCGCCGACGAGGTCGTCCAGGCGATCATCGACGAGGTCCCTTCCTACGCCAACGCCCTTTCGGGCCCCATGGGCGCCACCATCCGCCGAGCCGTCCGCACCGCCCTGGGGCACTACCTGGACCTCGCGAGCGGCAACCCCACAGGCGGCGACGCCGGTGACGCAGCCTACGAGCTGGGCCGCGGCGAAGTCCGCGACGGCCGTTCGATGGACGCCCTGCTCAGCGCCTACCGCGTCGGCGCCCGCGTGGCCTGGCGATGCCTGGCAGCGGGTGCCGTACCCGCGGGTCTGCCCGCCGCCGAGGTCGCCAAGTTCGCAGAGCTGACCTTCGCCTACATCGACGAGCTCTCCGCCGCGAGCGCCGCGGGCCACGCCGACGAACTGGCCGCCCGGGGCAGGGCCCACGAGCGCCACCTGGAACACCTGGCCCGCGACCTCCTCGCCGACGCGAGCCCGGACGTGCTGCTGGTCTCTGTCCAACGGGCCGGATGGCAGCCTCCGGTTTCGCTGACCGCGGTCCTGCTGCCCGCCGCCCAGGCCCGGCCCGCCTACCGCGCGCTCGACCCGGGCACCCTCGTCCTCGATGATCTGCCGGACTCCACCGGTGTGCTGCTCGTCCCCGACGCCGACCGACCACATCTCTTGCGGCAGCTGACCGACCGCACCGCCGTGGTCGGCCCGGCCCGGCCATGGACCCGAGCGTCCGCCTCGTACGCACGGGCCGTACGCGCCCGCTCGCTCTCCTCCGATATTCACGACACCGAGGACCACCTGCCCGAGCTGGTGCTGAGCGCCGACGTGGACGCGTTCGCGGACCTGCGTGCCCGAGCTCTCGCACCGTTGCGGACCCTGCCTGTCGCGACCGCACGGCGGCTGGAGGAGACGTTGCGGGCGTGGCTGCTGCACCAAGGCAGGCGGGACGAGGTGGCGGCGGCGTTGTTCGTCCATCCCCAGACAGTCCGGTACCGGATGTCGCAGCTGCGGGAGCTGTTTCCGGATCTCGCATCGCCACAGCGGGTCCTTGAACTGACGCTGGCGGTCGGTCTTCGGGCCGGCTGACGCGTACGTCGACCGTCCACGACCGTGTCCGTGTCCGCGAGCGGTCCAGGAATCGTGCCTCGTTCTCGGTGCGTCAGCCGGCTCATGCGGCCCGGGGAAGAGCGGTACGAGCCGGCTGGACCGGGGGTTGACGTGAAGACCGGACAAGGCCTCGGGAAGCCCGTCGGGGGCACGGTCTCTGAGAAGCGAGCTGGCGGACACGGCTCGACCGGGTCCCGTCGACGATGCGCACCGGCCCGCTCGTCGACGCGCTCATCGAGCATCTGGTCGGCGATCTGGTCAGCTATGCCCTGGAAAGCGTCTTTCATGTCGTCGTGGAGGTCGCGGTCCTGGCACGAGCTGACCCGCGGGCGCGCGGGGGGCTGCCGCTGGGTGACCGGCGGGGCGGCCAGGCCGAGTCACCAGGGGCGGGGGCCCGGGCCGCTCGCGCCGGGGACCATCGTGGTTCTGTGACGGCCCCGTGCCTCCCTTCCGACAGGCCAGCCGGACGACCGACCGGGCCGGCCTGGCACACCGCGCGAGGGATGATGGTGATGGAATGACGGAACGTGAGGTCAGGAGCTTCCATGGCGCTGCGGGTTCACCGACCCCGTGAGGACGCGGAGTTCAATTTCATCCTCGGGATGAGCAAAGTTCCGGTCCTCGCATACTTCACCGGGGCATGGCCCAAGGCAATCGAGCCCTGCCGGGTGATGGACCTCGTCGTGGGTGGCATCGCCGACGACTACACGGGCCGCCTGACGGCCGTCCGCACCGACATCACGCGCTGTCCGGCCGCAACCGAGCGATACGGGATCACCGGAGCCCCGTCCTACGTCCTGCTGAAGGAGGGAGAAGCGGTGGCGCACGGCACGGGGCCCATGACCATCGCCGAGGTACGCAAGTTCCTGGACGGCCACCTCTGAGCGGCTGCCGCGGAACGTGACCGCGACGCCTGTCACGTCTCGTCTATGGGAGCTGCACCGCCTGAGACGCCTTGGGACTGAGACACCCCCACAGGTCACATAACGCCGTCCAGTGCCGTCGCGTCCGGCGGCTGCCTGGCGGCGGCTACCACTTCCGGGAAACCGGGGGAGGCCGGGCCCCTCTCGCCGGACGCGGGCTGGCTGGCGCGGGAGATTGCCGCCCGCATCCCGTCGGAGAGCTGAGCGCGGCCGCGCCGGCGGCACGGTCGGCACGTGTGTGGCTGTGGGGATCCGGGGTTGAGTAAGTGGCCCACTGTATGTGGGTGCAAGTGGCCCAGATGTTTGGGCTGCTTGGCTCCTAGGATCGGAAACGTGATCACGACGGCGCCTGTCGGCCGTCCTTGGTCTGCCGTTGTGTGCGGTGGCGGACGGGGGCGTACGGCGCTGGGATTGGTCATGGCGGGTGGTCGGCCTGCGGGGTCGGTGCTGCGCCTGCCTACTAGGCGTGATGCGCGCTCCTCAAACGTCCCCCTGCTCGGAGGAATCCTTCATGCAAGCCATCACTGTCCAGGACCGTGACGCCGGTGTCGGCGGTCTGGCCCTGTCCGAGGTGCCCCACCCGCGTGCCGCGGAGAACGATGTGATCGTGGAGGTCCATGCTGCCGGGTTCACCCCGGGTGAGCTGGACTGGCCCGGCACCTGGACCGATCGGGCCGGTCGTGACCGGACGCCGAGTGTGCCCGGCCACGAGCTGTCGGGCGTGGTCGCCGAGCTCGGTTACGGCACCACAGGTCTGACGGTCGGGCAGCGGGTGTTCGGTCTGACCGACTGGAGCCGCAATGGCTCGCTGGCCCAGTACACGGCGGTCGAGGCCCGCAATCTTGCCCCGCTCCCGGCCGATGTCGACCACGTCACGGCCGCCGCGCTGCCGATCTCCGGGCTCACCGCCTGGCAGGCCCTGTTCGACCACGCCCACGTGGTCACCGGTCAGAGCGTGCTCATCCACGGCGCCGCGGGCGGCGTCGGTTCCATCGCCGTGCAGCTGGCCCGCGAGGGCGGCGCCCGGGTGATCGGCACCGGCCGGGCCGGCGACCGCGACACCGTCCTCGGCCTGGGCGCGGACGCTTTCGTCGACCTCCAGGCCGAGAAGCTGGAGGAAATCGGCGAGGTTGATGTGGTGTTCGACGTGATCGGCGGCGAGATCCTCGAACGCTCCACCGCACTGGTCCGCCCCGGCGGCACCCTGGTCACCATCGCCGAGCCGGTCACCGTCCACCCCCGCGACGGACGAGCCGTCTTCTTCGTCGTCGAACCCGACCGGGCCCGCCTGGCCGACCTCGCCCAGCGGCTGCGGGACGGCCGCCTCACGCCGGTCGTCGGCGCCGTCCGGCCGCTGGCCGAGGCGGCCTCCGCGTTCACGCCGGACAAGCGCACCCCCGGCAAGACGATCATCCTCGTCACCGAAGAATGAGCGGGAAAGCCGCCCGTCCCACGGTTTCCGGGGCGGGCGGCGAGATGGTTCGAGGACGGCTGGCCGGCGTGTGGTTACGCGTGGCCGCTGTAGGCGAAACTGCAGTCCGCGTAGTCACCCGCGACGGAGCAGAGCTGGATGGTGACCTTGGTGCCCTCTGTGAGATCTCCGGTGCTCCACGGGCTGAAGTACTCGGCCGAGTGCCCGCGCGTAGTGGCCTTACGTCCGGTCACCGGGAGGATCATTTTGGCTTCCATGCCGCGTCCGTCGGAGAGCTTGTCGAAGACCCGGAACGCGTCGCCGGGGTAGCCGCTGAGGGGATCGCCGCGCCACTCCATGAGGCCCGCGTAGCGGCCGTTGTTGTAGGCGATGATGCTGAAGGTCCCGTCCGAGTATGACGGGCCCTTCTCGAAAGTCCACGTGGCAGCGGCCGCGTTGCCCGCCCCGAGAGTGAGGGAACTGCCGACAAGGACCGCACTGGCTGCCAGGAGCGTGAACACTCGGCTCTTATGTCTCGTCCGCATGGAAAATCCTCTTCCGGATGGGTGGCTGCGCAGATGCAGCGGACGGTGATCGTCGCTCGATCCGAGAAGCCGATCAACGCTTTTCCTTGGAAAGGCGACGCAGAACCAAGTCGTTGTGGACTCATTGCATCCTTCCCAGGGCCGTTCTGTTCCGGGGGAGTGGCCGGCGGGCCGACCGCAGTGACGCGAGGTGAGAGGCCGGAAGAGGCAGGGGCCGGCCAGCGCGCCGTAGCGGGGAGGCCTGGGCGGGAGGCCCGGGCGGGTGAGTCGAGGATGTGCAGTTGGAGGTCGGGCCGGCGGTGCGTGCAGGCGTTCACCCGTAACATCAGGGGCGGCGGGCGTCGTCACGATCGGTAGGCCGTACGCGAACCAGGACAGACGAGCGGCTCCCGGCAGCAGAGGCACCCGCACCGCCGTGTGCGCCGACGCGATCCTCCAGGCCCCGGAAGCCGGCGTGCCCGTGCTGTTCGTCGAGGTTCGACAACTGCACGGAAACCCCCGAGAGGCTGGCCGCGAAGTCCGAGAAGTACCGCACCTACTTCCGCTCCAAGACCAAATCCGTCCAGGGCCGCGAACTCCCGGTCTGGCGCTCCCGCTAAGCGGCGACCGGGCGGGACGGCCACCCACCGGATGTGCCGTTTTGTTGCGCCGTCGCGCTGAGCCGGTGGCCGGGGCCGCACGGCGGTTGGCGGTGCCCGGTGTCGGTAGGTGATTCGACGGCGGGGCAGCGGTGTCGCCCCCTGCGGGGTTTGCCGCTAATGGACCCTGGGTTCCCGTCTAGGCGTTCGTGGCTACCGAATGCCCGCCGCGATAGGGGATACGCCCTGTTATGCGGTCTTCATGGCTCTGTACCGGGGTACCCGGAGTCGTGCGGACGGGCGATGGTCGCCCAACTGCGCGGAACGACCACCACTGAGGAGGAAACGATGAGCATGGTGAAGGAAGCGGTCGACGTCGAGGTCCCCGTCCACACGGCTTACAACCAGTGGACACAGTTCGAGGAGTTCCCGCGCTTCATGGAGGGCGTCGAGGAAGTGCGACAGCTTGACGACCGGCACAACCACTGGACCACGAAGATCGGTGGGGTACGACGCGAGTTCGACACCGAAATCGTCGACCAGCTGCCGGACGACCGGATCACCTGGCGAGTCGTCGACGGCGACACCCGGCAGCGGGGCTCGGTCAGGTTCGAGCGGCTGGACGACACCCACACTCGAGTGGAGCTCACGATGGACGTCGAGCCCACCGGGGCCGCCGAGAAGGGCGCCGACGCGTTGGGCATGATCGACCGCCGGGTCAAGGGGGATCTGCACCGCTTCAAGGAATACGTCGAAGAGCGCGGGGGAGAGACGGGTGCCTGGCGAGGACGTATCCGGCCCGAGAATCCTGGCTCGGCCAGCTGACAAGCAGAGAGGCGAAGGCGCACGCGAGGCCGGCTGCCGAGGCGTTCTGGCCAGGGAGATGGAGTGGCAGGCATGCCCGAGGCGAAGGACACCGCTGAGAGCGAGCACGGCACTCTGTCAGGCGCGCCCCTGGCCGAGTACTCGGCCGAAATGGCCCTCCACCCGGCAGCACTTGGAGCGCCGGAGGGTCAGGGTCCTGCGCCGGATCGACATCAGGCGATTCTGGAGGCGGCCAAGCAGGTGGGCTCCTTGCTGAAGCGGCAAGGCCACTGCTTTGCCGTCGCGGGGAGTGTTGCGGTCCACGCCCACGGCGGGTCGGGCCGGCTCCAGAACGACGCCGACTTCTGCGTGAGACGCGAGGACGCGGATGGCGTCGCGGCGACCTTGACCGAGGCCGGTCTGAGCGTCGTCGAGCCGCCGGAGGACTGGCTGTGGAAGGCGAAGTGCCTGGGCCAGGACATCGATCTGCTCTTCGAGCTGGCCCACGAACCGGTAACGTCCGAGATGCTGGGCCGAGCGGTGGAGCTGCCCGTGGACTCGGTGCACATGCCCGTGCTGGCCGCCACCGATCTGGTGTGGAGCCTGCTGGCGTCGTTCTCCGAGCACCACTGCGACTTCGGCGCCGTGCTGCCCATCGCACGGGCGCTGCGGGAGAAGGTCGACTGGGAGCGGGTGCGCGAGGACTGCGCGGGCGCGCCGATGCCGGAGGCGTTCCTCTACCTGCTGGAGCGCCTGCAGGTGATCGCGCCGGCGAGTGGGACATGAGGAGACGGTCATGGACGGCCAGGGCAGGGAAACGGCGCCGGCGGCGAACCTCGAGTACCGGATCGCCGGCTTGGAGGCGCGCCTCGCCGCGGGAGAACTGGGCGAGCTGGGCATGCGCATCGAGATGCACGGGGCGGCCGTGACGGTCCGTGGAACCGTGCCCAGCGCCGACTGCCGCGAGGAACTGCTGCGTGCGGTGGGCCAGGAGCTGGCGGGGCTCGCGGTCCACACGGACATCCTGATCGCCGAGGCCGCGCCGCCCGACCACTCGGAGGACCTGACATGATCCGCGTCGCGGCCGTCGGTGACATCCACATGGGCCCGGACAGCCAGGGGCTCCTCAGGCCCGCGTTCGACACCCTGCCCGGCTGCGCCGATCTGCTGCTCCTCGCCGGCGACCTCACCCGGCACGGCACACCGGAGGAGGCACGGGCGGTCGCCGAAGAGCTGACCGGTCTGGCCGTCCCCGTCGTGGCTGTTCTCGGCAACCACGACCACCATGACGAGAAGCCGGAGCAGGTCACCGACATTCTCCGTGGGGTGGGCGTACGGGTCCTGGAGGGTGAGGGAACGGTCGTCGAGGTCGACGGCCTCCGCGTCGGCGTCGCCGGTACCAAGGGGTTCGGGGGCGGGTTCGCGGGACGGTGCGGCAGTGAGTTCGGCGAACCATTGATGAAGGAGTTCGTCCGGTACACGCGCCGGTGCGCGGACGGTCTGCGCGGCAGTCTCGAAGCTCTGGCGCGGGAGGGGTGCGCGGTACGGATCGCGCTCATGCACTTTTCCCCGGTCCCGGACACCCTGGCGGGCGAGCCCCCGGAGATCTATCCGTTCCTCGGCAGCTATCTGTTGGCGGAGGCGGTGGACACGGCAGGCGCCGACCTGGTCGTCCACGGGCACGCCCACGCCGGCACGGAACGCGGGATGACCGGCGGAGGCGTGCGTGTACGGAATGTCGCGCAGCCGGTCATCCGCCAGGCCTTCAGCGTCTACCACCTCCGTGCCGGGGACACGTCCGTGCCGGCACAGCCCACCCTCGCTCGTCCCGTCGAGTGAGCCGGCCAACACTCACTTGGAGGCGCCATGGAACCGCAGCACCCCGCCCCGGGACCACTTGCCGCCCCCGTGGCCCTGATCACCGGATCCGACTCCGGGATCGGCCGTGCCACAGCCGTCCGGCTGGCCGAAGCCGGCATGGACATCGGCGTCACCTGGCACCGCGACGAGGAAGGGGCACAGCAGACGGCCTACGAGGTACGCGCGGCAGGGCGCCGCGCCGAGACCGAGCAGCTGGACCTCACCCGGCTTCCGGAGGCCGCCGGGGTCGTAGATCGGCTGACCGAGCGGTTGGGCAGGCTCGACGTGCTGGTCAACAACTCGGGGACCGGCACCATGACCCCGTTCCTCGATCTGGATCTCGGCACCGTGCGCGAGGTCGTAGATGTCGATCTGGTGGGGCCCTTCCTGTGCGCTCAGCGCGCCGCCCACCACATGATCGCCCAGGGCGAAGGCGGCCGGATCATCAACGTCACCAGCGTTCACGAGCATCAGCCACGTGTGGGAGCGGCACCGTACTGCGCGGCCAAGGGCGGACTCGGGCTGCTCACCCAGGTCATGGCACTGGAACTGGCCGAACACGGGATCACCGTGAACGCTGTCGCTCCCGGTGAGATCGCCACGCCGATGACCGGCCAGGAGGACACCGACGTCACCACCGAGCGACGGCCCGGGGTGCCGCTGGGGCGCCCGGGCGATGCCCGGGAGGTCGCGGCAGTGATCGCCTTCCTCGCCGGCCCGGACGCGTCCTACGTCACGGGTGCCTCGTGGGCGGTGGACGGGGGCATGCTGCGGATGGGACCGCAGGCCGGCAGCCATCTCCCCGATGATGCCTGGCGACGGCCCTGAGTCTGCCCAGCAAGGGCTACGTGACCGGCCCCACCATCACGATCAAGGCCAGCGGCACGGGTTCGCACCCTTGTGCTGTGCCAGGTGTCCAGACGCGCCGTGAGGCTGTGGGCGGGACCGCCGCCCGGTGGCGTGTTATTCGTGAGCGCATATCACTTGTCGGTCCTGGCGGCGCTGGTGGCGACGAGTGCCCGCTCGGGGTCGCGAAGGCCAGGCCGCCGATGGAAGCGCTGCCCCACCGGGCGCTGCCCTTCGCCGATGACCGGAGCCGGCGCACGCAATGGTCACGCATCACTTCCACCGCGCGGCCCAGGCCGACGGACAGAACCTTCTCGGGGACCCATTTACGCGGCGGGCCGGACATGCATGCGTGCTTGTCGCGACCCGCTCGTTCTTGTGGGCATGATCGCGTTGTTCGCGAAACTGTCGTCCTTCCGGGCAATGACTTCGGGAGGGCTGTTGTGATGGCAGCCGCGACGCAGGAAGCGCCCACGCAGCGATGCGGATCGGTTGCCCTTTTGGAGGGCTGGGTACTCGGCGTTCATGAAGGCGACGCATCACGCAGTGCACTGCGTGACCGGGGTGAACACGGCCGGAGGGCCGATCGGCTCCGTGGCCGTTGGTCTTGGCGTCGCAGGCGAGCTGGTGTGTGGGTGCGCCTGGGTGGTGGCCCTCGGCGCGACAGCATCCCCGGCAGGACGTGAGCAGGCAGGAAAATGAACCGATCAGACGGCGCACACGCGGACCGGCCCCCGGGCCCCGACGCGTATGACGCCACCCCATACCTGCCGAAGCGGGGCGGGCTCCCTGCCCACCGGCGGGCGGCGGCGGAGTGCCGGGGCTGCCCCCTCTTCGAGAACGCCACCCGGACCGTATTCGGCAAGGGCGCGTCCACAGCACGGATTGTCCTCGTGGGGGAGCAGCCCGGGGATCAGGAGGACAAGCAGGGCGAGCCCTTCGTCGGCCCCGCCGGCCGGCTGCTGGACAAGGCCCTGGCCGAGTCCGGGATCGACCGTAAGACCACGTATGTCACCAACGCGGTGAAGCACTTCAAGTTCGCTCTCGCCGAAGGCAGCAAACGCCGTATCCACAAGGCGCCGGACCTGCACGAGCTGACCGCCTGCCGGCCCTGGCTTCTTGCCGAGCTGCACCTGGTCGGTCCTGACGTGGTGGTGGCCCTCGGCGCGACGGCCGGAAAAGCCCTGCTCGGACAGTCGTTTCGAGTGACCAAGGACCGCGGAACCCTCATTCCGCTGCCTGACCTGGACGCAGGACGGCACGGAAGTGAGGACCGGAACGAGGGCGAAGAGCCCTATGTGGTGGCGACGCTTCACCCGTCGGCCGTACTGCGCTCCGATGACAGAGAGGCCGCGTACGCGGGCCTGGTGTCGGATCTGGAAGTCGCCGCGCGGGCATTGCGGAAACGCCACTGAGGGCGTGGGCCTACGGGCGCCCGCCGCCGACCACGATGCCGTCGAATTCCTCCGGCATGCCGGTCTGTCACGCGGTGGGGACGTCGCCGTCAACCCGGTGTGGGCGCAGTGGAGGGGCGGCAGCGCACGCGAGTACGTGGCTGCCCGGCGTGTGAGCGGCAGCCGACTGCTGCCCGAGACAAAACCAGGCGGGAAACCGGCCGCGTCCCCGTGCAGGCCACGTTGAGCGCTCCGTCCTGGCCCTGGACGACGACAAGGTCTTCGTCCACGTACGTCCCCTCCGCGCTCACCGCGGAATGAACGGACTCACGGCAGGGCGGCCAGCACGCGGTCCGGCGTCAGGGGAAGTTCGCGGTACCGGACACCGGTGGCGTGGTGGACGGCGTTGCCGATGGCCGCCGCCGTACCGACGATCCCGATCTCGCCGATGCCCTTGCTGCCCATCGGGTTGAGATGGGGATCGTCCTCGTCGATCCAGTGGGCCTCGACGGCGGGGACGTCGGCATGGGCGGGAACGTGGTAGGCGGCAAGGTCCGCCTCGGTGAAGTCACCGAACGCGGCGTCCATGGTGCTGCCCTCGGTCAGGGCCATACCCAGGCCCATCGTCATGCCGCCGATGAACTGGGAGCGGGCGGTACGGGCGTTGAGGATGCGCCCCGCTGCGTACACGCCCAGCAGGCTGCGGACCCGGACCTCCCCGGTGACCGTGTCGACGGTGACCTCGGCGAAGTGGGCGCCGAAGGCGTGCCGCGAGTAGTCGCTGTCGGCGTCCGCGCTGCCTTCCGTGTCGGCGCTCGCGGTGAGACCCGTCTCGGGCAGGGATCCCGTGTGTTCCGCGAGGACCGCGCGCAACCGTGTGCACGCCTCGTGGACCGCCCAGCCCCACGAGGCGGTGCCCGAGGAACCGCCGGCCAGTGAAGCCGACGGCAGGTCACTGTTCCCGATCTCGGTATGGACCCGTTCCAGCGGGACGCCGAGGGCGTCGGCGGCGACCTGCGCGAGGACCGTGCGGGCACCGGTGCCGATGTCGGTCGCGTTGACCCGCACGATGAAGCTTCCGTCCGGCCGCGCATGGGCGGTCGCGGTGGAGGGCTGAATCAGCACGGGATACATCGCGGCCGCCACCCCCGATCCCACCAGCAGGGGGCCCGCGGAACGGGTGCCCGGCCGGGGATCGCGGTGCGACCAGTCGAAGCGCCGGGCGCCCTCACGCAGACACTCGACGAGATGCCGGCTGCTGAACGGTTTGCCGCTGTCCGGTTCGGTGTCCGGCTCGTTCGCGATGCGCAGCTCGACGGGGTCCATCTTGAGTGCCACGGCGAGTTCGTCCATGGCCGATTCCAGGGCGTACATGCCCGGTGCCTCGCCGGGCGCGCGCATCCAGGAAGGGCTGGGAACGTCCAGCGGTACGACGCGGTGGCTGGTGCGGCTGTTCGGCGCGGCGTACATGATGCGGGCGGGCACAGCCGCCTGTTCGACGAACTCCTTGATGCGGGATGTGTGGGTGGTGACCTCGTGCCGGAGCGAGGTGAGGGAGCCCTGTTCGGTGGCGCCGAGGCGGAGGCGGTGCAGGGTGGGCGCGCGATGGCCGACGAGGGCGGGCAGGAGGCGGCGGGGCAGAACCACAGTGACAGGGCGTCCGGTCTGGCGTGCCGCCATCGCGGCGAGCACCACGTGGGGGCGTGGGGTCCCCTTGGACCCGAAGCCGCCGCCGACATGCTCCGACATGACGGTGACCCGGTCCTCGGGAAGCCGGAACAGCGCGGCGAGTGTGGCTCGTACGACCGTGGTGCCCTGGCTGGAGTCGTGCACGACGAGCCGGCCGTTGTCCCAGTGGGCTGTGGCCGCGTGCGGCTCCATGGGGTGGTTGTGCAGGGGCGGCACCCGGTAGTCGGCGTCGACGCGGACCGCGGCGGACGTGAACGCGCCCTCGGGGTCGCCCTGTTCCCGCTGTGCCGGGTAGCCGCCGTTGGCCTCTTCGGGGACGTAGGCTCCCGGATGGGTCTCGGTGAGAGTCACGTCATGGTCCTGTGCCGTGTACTCGACACGCACCGCCGCGGCACCGGACCGGGCCGCTTCCAGCGTCTCGGCGACGACCAGGGCGACCGGCCAACCGCGGTGCGGTACCCGGGAGTTCTGCAGGACGGCGAGTGTGGGGTCGTCGGGGTCGGCGAGCCGGGGAGCGTTCTCGTGGGTGAGCACGGTCAGGACCTCGGGGAGCCGCAGGGCCTCGCTGGTGTCGATCGCGCGGACCGAACCACGGGCGACGGCGGCAGCCACGGGCCATGCGTGCACCCGGCCGGAGACAGTGTGTTCGGCGGCATAACGGGCCAGGCCGGTGACCTTGTCACGGCCCTCCCGGCGCTCGGCGGGCGCGCCCAGCGCGGTATCGGTGTCGGCCATGGAGTCCTCCTGGGGGTGCCGGTCGCGAGGCCCTGTCAGGTGTTGGCCGGCGGCGCCAGCCGGGTCAGGACGTCGAGGGCGAGGTTGCGGGCCAGACGCACCTTGTAGGCGTTGTCACGCAGGGGCTGGGCGGCGGAGAGTTCGAGGTCGACGGCACGCTCGAAGGCGGCGACCGTGGGTGCTGCGCCCAGCAGGGCTTCCTCCGCGCGTCGGGCGCGCCAGGGCCGGTGGGCCAGCGCGCCGAAAGCGATTCCGGCGTGCTGGACGACGCCGTCGCCGGTGTGCAGGACCGCGGCGACGGAGGCGAGGGCGAAGGCGTACGAGGCGCGGTCGCGGGCCTTGCGGTAAAGGGACGGCAGCCCGGCCGCGGCGGCCGGAAGGACGACCGCGGTGATGAGTTCACCGGGGCGGATCTCGGTGTCACGCTCAGGGTGGTCACCAGGCAGCCGGTGGAACTCGGCGGCAGGGACGGAGCGTTCGCCGTCGGTCCCGTACAACTCGACGCGTGCGTCGAGGGCTGACAGGGCGACGGCCATGTCGGAGGGATGCGTGGCGATGCACTGCGGCGAATACCCGAGCACCGCGTGGTCGCGATGGACGCCGTCCCGGGCACCGCAGCCGCTGCCCGGCTCACGCTTGTTGCAGGGTTTGCCGGTGTCCTGGAAATAGGGGCAGCGGGTGCGCTGGAGAAGGTTGCCGCCCGTGGTGGCGATGTTGCGCAGCTGTCCGGAGGCGCCCGCGAGCAGCGCCTGCGAGAGCACCGGGTAGCGATCACGGACCAGAGGATGGGCGGCGAGGTCGCTGTTGCGGACGGTGGCCCCGATCCGCAGCCCGCCGTCGGGCAGCACCTCCACCGAGTCCAGGGGCAGTCGGCTGACGTCGACCAGGGTGGCCGGCTCTTCCACGCCGAGCTTCATCAGATCCACGAGATTGGTGCCGCCGCCGAGATACCGCGCGCCGGGATGCGAGGCGTACGCGTCGGCCGCCTCCTCGGCGCTGCCCGCGCGTACGTATCCGAAGGGCTTCACGAGATCACGTCCTGCACGGCTTCGACGATGTGCGGGTAGGCGCCGCAACGGCAGAGGTTGCCGCTGAGCCGCTCGCGGATCTCGTCCCCGCCCAGCGGCACGGGCCGCCCGGAGGGAACAGCGGGGTCGGTGACGTGGGAGGGATGGCCGGCCGCCGCCTCGGCGACCGCGCCCAGGGCGCTGCAGATCTGTCCTGGGGTGCAGTAGCCGCACTGAAAGGCGTCTCGGTCCAGGAAGGCGCGCTGGAGCGGATGGAGTTCCTCGCCGTCCCCCGAGAGTCCCTCGACGGTCGTGATGTCGCCCCCGTCGAGGGCGACGGCGGGCAGCAGGCAACTGTTGGCGCGACGGCCGTCGACCAGGACCGTGCATGCGCCGCACTGACCGTGGTCACAGCCCTTCTTGGCACCGATGAGGTCGAGGTCCTCGCGCAGCACGTCCAGAAGAACGGAACGGTGGTCGACGGTGAGTGTGTGCGGTTTGCCGTTCACCCGCAGGGTGACTTCAGAGTGGTGGCTGTCGGGTGAGGCGGAGGTGCCGCGCGCGACGTCGGAATCCATGAAGACCTCCCGTACGTAAAGGCCGTTGGGACGGGACGTTCGGAAAACGGGGGCACGAGAGCTACGGCAATGTGTCGTCCTCGTCCGGGACCCGGTGGACGGCAGCCTCTTCCGCGGAGGCCGCGCCGCCGTCGATGCCGACGTCGTGAGCGATCATGTCCTTCTCGCCATCCTCGTGCGCGCCTTCGTCCGGAGCCACGAGGCGGCCCGCCCGGTCCACACCCACCTCCGCGTCCAGCGGCTCGCCCTGCCCGCCCGCGAGATCCCCCATGTCGTCGTCCGCTCCGGGCTCCTCCAGCACCGGATCCGTACGCTCCTCGGCCAGCCTCTGGTCCAGGCTCTCGCCCTCGTGCTGCTCACGACCGGTGGTGCCCTGGTGTTCCACGGCGAGCGGACGCTCGGGGGGTGACCAGCCTTCCTCGTAGGGGTCGCTGCCCCGGTCGCTGAGTGTGTCCTCCGGATCCAGGACGCCCTCGTCCTCACGGTCGTCGGTGCCTTGGGGCTGGTAAACCTCGTCACCCATGACGTCGTCGTTCTGGCTTCCCATGGCGCACATACCTTTCGGATGGATCCAGGTTCTTGAGTCCACGTATCCAGGCTGACCCCGTCCACACTTTCCGGCACGCCGGGAGGTGTGCGGGGCTGAGGCCGGGGTGTGTGCGGGGGCGGGGGTACCCGGGCCGCCCTGCAGCGCGGGGCCCGCGATCACGGAGGTGGCTGGTATAACCGCGGCACGGAGACCGGTGGCGTCTCGGGCACGCCGGACAAGGACTACAACCTGATCTGGTATGTGGAGGCGTGTTTGAGCAACGCGCTGCGCTTGGAGGCGTACATCGCGGATGCGGAGCGCGACAAGGACACCCAGGCCGTGGATCTTTTCCGCAAGGCGCAGACGGACAGCCGCAAGGGCGCCGACATCGGCAAGCGGCTGCTGCGGTCGCGGCTGGCCGACAGCTGAGGACCGTACCGGGCACGCCTGTGGGGCGGTGTGACGGCAGAGCGGTTGAATCCGGGTTAGGGCCGACCGCCTGGTCCGTGCCCTCAGCCTTCCACTCCGGTGGCCCTGTGGGCCGCTCCCACCGGCTTGGACTCCGGGGACCCGCGTTGTCGCAGGTAGATCGAGAGGACGGCCATCGAGGCGACGGCCAGGAGTTCGGACTGCCAGTTCTGAAGCGTGCGGTTCCAGAAATCCGCCGCGCCCAGGTAGTCGGCCCAGCTCAGCGGCGCCTGCAGCTGCCGTAGCCGCTGTTCGTTGTGGGCGGCCGTGCCGGTGATCGACTGGACCAGCCAGGAGAGCAGGAAGACCGTCCCCATCACCAGCAGCAGCGAGTGCGAGTACACCGCACGCCGCCATCCGCCGACCTTGGCCCACCTGGGCGAGCCCTCCTGGGCGTACTCGCCGACCAACTGTGCCTCGTCGGACTCGGTGCCGGCCTTGTGCAGTTCCTTGGACTCCGGGGAACCGCGTTGCAACAGCCAGACGGTCACCCCGACGTACAGGAAGAACTGCAGGTACTCCGACTGCCAGTTCTCGGACACATCGACGGCGAAATCGGACGTCGTGACGTACTCGCCGAGAGAGATCTGCTGGAGCTGGTCCGCGGCCATCTGGTTGTTGAAGTCGGCGTGTCCGGCGAACGCCTGCCCGACCAGGGCCAAGACGAACGCGGCGGTGAAGAACAGTCCGAGCCCGTTGTCCTGCACGAAGCCCCGCAGGCCCCGGTGCTTCGGCGATCCGGCCTGGGACGAGCGCTCGGTCATTGGTGCATCAACCCCAGTGCCGCCAGGTAGGCGAGGCCGACCGTGATGATCACGACGACCATGGTGAACATGATCCTCACCACCTCACCCGCCCTTGATCCGACACTGGTACGGCTCCTGCGGCCGCGGCTCGCATCCGGCGGCCACCACCCTCCAGCCGTAGGTGAAGTGGGAGAGAAACAGGGTGTCCGACGAAAGTACCGCCCGCGCCTGGTTCCCGTACACGTCCGTCCGCCGCACGGGACCGCCCGGCGGCAGCGACGCCTCACTCATCGCTCTTACGCACGGGCTGCCCGCCGACTGCTCCACCTCCTCCACGGTCACGGGCGCGAGAACGGCGCACACCCGGTCGTACGCACCTTCACCGAGGGCCCGCTCGAACACGGCCGTTGTGTCGCGTACGTCATTCCGCCGTTCGGCCACCGTTCCACACCCGCTGGCGCTGCAGCCGCCCAGCAGAACGGCAACCACTACCCCGCACGCTCGCCCGGCCATCCGCCCACCTCCAACAGCAGTACAACGCAACGAGCCCCACGCGAGCGGCTACCGCGCCCCGGCCTTCCCCCACTCGGCCGATCCGGCGGGGATGAGGAAGGCGGACCGCAACAGGCCGTACGTCCGCGGCGTACACGGTCGGTGACGAGTCTGGTGTGGCACTTGATGTGCCATGGAGTGGACTCGTATGGCGACACGGGCTGTCCGGCGCTGTGCTGGCGCTGGCGTACCGACAGGGCAGCGGGCCAAGCGATCAACTCGGCGCCGAGAAGGGCGCCGACGCCGGGCACGATCACGATGGTCTCGGCGTTCTGGTGCCGGCGGAACCGGTCCTCGATGAGCGCGTCAACGCGCGTGATCTCGGCGTCCAGGTCCATGACCGCGCGAGCCCGTGTGTACGTCCAGGCGGCCGTCGACTTCTACACCACCCATCTGGGCCTCACCCTCCGCAGCAACCCTGCCCCTGCCTTCGCCGAGAACCTTCCTTGTTCTCTTTACGGACTCGTTGACGAGACTTCACCGACCAGGCTTCCCGGCACTCCGCCGGCAGAGGCTGCTCCATCAACCGGCACGTGGGCGTACCAGGTCGGTCGGCCATCGATCTCTGTTCCGGCACGGGCGTCCGAACGGCTGGGGGAGACCGGTCGTTGGTGTGTTCGGGGCCGAATGGTGACGACCTCACCGACCATGGGAGCCCCGGTGCGGTTGTGTGATCTCAGCGCCGTAGTTCCGCGTCAGTCCGAATCTTCGGCGGCGCGGCGCGCAGGCAGCAGTACGCGGATGCCGGCGGGTGGTGCCCCGGCCACGTTCTCCGTGAGTTCCGGAGCGAGCGCGGCGTCGAGTACCTCGAGCCATGCCGAATCGCTCAGTCGAGAGGGCCGCGGGCCCCTCGGCCGAGGAGTCCGTCGCCTGCCGGATGGAATCTGCCGGTTCCGGCGGTAGCCGTTCGCCCAGCGTGGTCAGCACAGCCTGCGTCGCCCGCTCGGCCGGTCCCCGGCCCGGCAGCTGAGTCAGCGAGGTCGAAGGCATCCGCGATCGGGGCGACGCTCCGCTCATGCGGTGTGACTTCCCGGTTGGGGGCGGGCGCATCGAGTGGTGGCCCAGACCTCAGCCAGCCCAGGCGCGGGGAGAGGCAGACGGCGAAGCCGTCACGCTGTCGTCTCCGATCACCCTGGTGACGCTGCCGTTCAGGGCGGTTCCCCAGCTGTGCTGCGGGGTGTCTCGTGCCGGGCATTGACGAGCGAAGTGAGATCGTTCAGGAGCCGCTGGGTGTCCGCGGTCAGTCCTCCCAGTGCGGGGGTGGTCTCGTAGCGGCCATCGGCGAGTATGAGAGTCAACTGGCAATGAGCTGCCATTGCCACGGCCTCAGCGTGACGGCCATCGTCGGCGGCGTGGCTTTCCTGGAGGTCTAGCACGTCACCGGCAGCTCGCAGCAGCGTCGCGAGGATGCCGGGCACGCCGTCCGGCAGCACGGTGGCCTCGGTGAGTGTGCGCATGGTCGTCCGGATGTGTTCGGTGATCTGGTCCCAGGTGAGGTCCCAGTCGGCCCGCGGAGGTGCGAGAACGGATCGGCGCAGCCTGTGCCCGGGATTGAGGCGGTAGCTCTCGTTCGACCAGCGCCGCGCGACCCGCAGGTCCGTCACTGCGTCGGTGAGCCGTACCGCCTGGTGGTACCAGGCGCGAGTCTGCTCCCGGTTGTACGGTTCCTCCAGGCCGTCGGCGACGGTGTGCAGGAACTCGGCGCAGTCCTGGGGCAGTCGATCCCGTAGATGGCGGACACGGCGGGAATGGACCGGTGGGAGGATCAGGGCGTTCACGGCGATGCCGATGACCGCGCCCAGCAGGGTCTCCAGGAATCGGTGCAGGATGTCAAAGCCCGTGTACGAGCCGTAGACGAGTACGAACAGCGCGGCCGTGGGCGCGTACAGGCCCTGTGCGCCGAAGCGCGCGTAATTGCCGAGCAGCACGGTGAGCGGTAGCGCCAGCGCCATCGCAGTCATGGTGTTGTGGGTCAGTACGCCCGCTCCGGCGGCGAGGAGCGTGCCTGCCACGACCACGGCGAACTGCTGCAGCGCGGCCAACAGCGACCGGTAGACGGTGCTCTGAACGAGGAACAACGCCGTCCATGGTGCTAGCAGGGCCATGGGCGCACTCCACCACCAACCTGCCACCGTCCAGGCCAGCAGCGCGGCGCCCGCTGCTTTGAGGGACTGCACCGCGGTGTCGCGCTCCGGCCCGGCCTCGGTGGCGCACCTGCGGGCCGAGTGCCTGATGGTCTGAGCCTCGCGGGTGATCGAGCGCCAGGTGAAGAGGGTCGCCTTCTTCCAGTTCTTCACGGCAGTGGAGTGCCGCCCGTGGCGTTGAGGATCTCCGCGGTGATGAAACTCGCTTGTGGCGAGGCGAGGAAGACGAAGGCGGGCGCCATCTCGGCGGGCTGGGCGGGCCGCCCGAGCGGTGCTTGCTTACCGAATTCGGCGGTGTCAGGGAGCGTCGCCGGGATCAGGGGTGTCCATACCGGTCCGGGTGCCACGGCATTGACGCGAATACCGGCGGAGGACAGCATCTGTGCGAGCCCCTGGGTGAAAGTCACGATCGCGCCCTTCGTCATCGCGTAGTCGAGCAGATGCGGGCTCGGCTTGTACGCCTGCACAGACGTGGTGTTGATGATGGAACCACCCGCCGGGATGTGCGGCAGGGCCAACTTGCAGAGCCAGAACATGCCGTACAGGTTCGTGCGCATCACCCGGTCGAACTGCTCCGTCGGGATCGCCTCGATTCCGTCCGGTTGGGACATCTGGTAGGCGGCGTTGTTGACGAGGATGTCGATCCGTCCGAATTCGTCGAGGGCGCGCTCCACCAGTCGGCGGCACTGCTCCTCCTCGCGGATGTCGCAGGGAACGGAGACTGCCTTGCGGCCCGCGTCCTCGACGAGGCGTGAGGTCTCGGCGGCTTCCTGGCCCTCCTCCGGCAGGTAGGTGAACAGCACGTCGGCGCCTTCGCGGGCGTAGGCGAGGGCTACGGCGCGTCCGATGCCGGAGTCGCCGCCGGTCACCAGCGCCTTGCGGTCGTGGAGGAGTCCGCTGCCTTCGTAGGAGGTTTCGCCATGGTCGGGCGGCGGGTCCATCGGGCCGGTCCAGCCAGGGTGTTCCTGGTCCTGCTGTGGGAAGTCGGGGCGGGGGTGCTTGTCAGTGGGGTTCTCGGGCATGGTGGCTCCTGTTCAGTCGTGGATCAGCGGGATGCGGCGCGGCCGGCGCTGGGTTTTGAGGGGTGGTGTCGAGCCGCTCCTCGGGGTATTTGGCCGCCCAAGTCGGCAGCTGTCCTGTGGCCAAGGGGCACTCTCGGCTCGGCATGGGCCGCACGGGCTGCGGTCCCTGCTTCCACTACCGCGTGTCGCACGTGCGGTGTGTCGCGGGGTGGCTTGTCGGGGACTGTGGCGATGCACGTCGCCTCTACTGTGGCTCCGGGTGCCCCCGCCGGAGTGATCCACACGGACATGTTCGGGTTCCCGCCGCGGTCGGGGAGTACGGCATCGGTATCTGCCTCGCTCGAAGGACGGTGCTCGGCCGGGGAGCCGGATATCGTGCCGCGGCAGTGCTGCCCGTGCCGGCGACGGTGATCCTGTGACTGGTCAACCGGGGGGTGACTGCGGTCAGCTTCCGGGGACGCGGTCCTCGGCCACTGTTGCGTGCCCATTGGGTGAGCCGGTCACCGGAGCGGCGATCGGTGACCAGGGCCAAGCGCGCGCCCACGGGGCAGTGCTTCGATCATCGGCAGCAGACGTCGCGACTGCACTCGCCGCCACAGGCCGCGCCAGTGGCGGCGGCGTCCCGCGGTGCTTCGGAGCCGTCATGACCGCGGTCGGCGAGCGGCGGCATCCCTGGCTGAGCGACGGCAGCAGCTCCGGGACCTGGGGCAACCTGTGCCCGATGTAGTGCCGCGGTCCGAGGACGGCATCGATCAGTGCGCGGGTGCCGCACTCGACCAGGGCGTCAGCCGCACTTGGGGGTATCCGGCGGGGCGTGTGGTGTGGGGCCTGGGGCCCAATCGTTTCCGGGCCTGGCGCAGAGCTGCCGCCGACGGGTCGGCCACCATGTCCCGCGGCCATCCGGCCGTCAACGCCGCCCACACCTGCCGATAGCCGCAGTCCGTGTACAGGCTCATGGCCAGCACAGTGTAGTCCACCACCTGGGTCGGCAGCAGACGCACCCACAGTCTGCGCCGGACGCCATTCCTCTTCATCGTCCCCGGCCGGCCGAGACAGCCCCGACTTCCCGATTTTGGGGTTCGGGCGCCTCGAGTCCACATATCAAGGCTGGACCGGCCACACCTTCCGGCACGCGTGAGACACGTGCGGGGCCGAGGTGTGTGCGGGGGCGGGGCGGGTACCCGGGTCGCCCCGAAGGGCGAGAGCCCGAACACGCAGGAGGCTGGTATGACCAGCAGTACGGAGAGCGGTGGCGTTACGGGCACGCCGGACAAGGACTACAACCTGATCTGGTATGTGGAGGCGTGTTTGAGCAATGCGCTGCGCTTGGAGGCGTACATCGCGGATGCGGAGCGCGACAAGGACACCGAGGTCGTGGATCCTTTCCGCAAGGCCCAGGCGGACAGCCGCAAGGGCGCCGAAATCGGCAAGCGGCTACTGCGCTCGCGGCTGGCCGACAGCTGAGCGACTCGCGGGAGGGCATCGGCACGAGCGTTCACAGTGCGCGCCCTCCCTGGCCAGGGCTCAGGCCGACACACGGGTAGCCCGGTCGGCGATGACGATGCCCGGTGAGCACAGCCACTCACGGTCCACCGGACAGCGGGAGCCGTCAGCGGCCTTGGGCCAGGCGGGGCTGGCACGGCCACTTCTCGCCGCGCAGGGCCAGACGGGTCCATTTTTGCTTGGCCTGGGGCGCGGACATGGCTTTCCCCCGGCTTTTCCATCGCCGACTGGTTTGCTGTGCGCTTGTTTCCCATGCCCGGGGATTGCCGGATGCCCCGCCGGGCTACCCGCGGTGTGAGTACCGCGACCCCGCGCACGGCGACCATGAGGAGGCCGTCTTGACCCTCACCGACCAACCGGCGGGCGCGGACTGCCCCGCCCCTCGCGCATGACGGGAAAACGGACGGCAGCCCTGATCGCGGAACTGCTCGTGTGGTGGTTCTCGCTGTCGGTCCTGTGGCTCGTACTCATCAGCACGGTCGACGCGCTGGAAGTGCTCGCAGGGGCGGTCTGCGCCCTGTTGGCGGCCGTGTTGGCGGTGGCCGCGCGCCGGGCGGTGACCGGCCGGTGAACGTGTGGCTCGCTACCGCCTCGGTGCTCCTCGTCGCAGGTTTCGTGCCGGTCGTGTGGGGCGTGGCCACCGGCCCACTGGGGCGTGGTGTCGCCGCCCAGAACCTCGGCACGTCGGTGGTGTGTCTGGCGATTCTGCTGCTCTCTCAGGGGTACGACCGTCCGTCCTACGTCGATGTCGCCCTGGTGGTCGCCATGCTCGGCCCGGTCGGCACTCTCGTGTACGCCCGGCTGCTCGCCGACGAACTCCAGGACGATCCACCGCACACCCGTCTGTTCACGGTGTCGGTCGTCTGCGTCACGGTGCCCGTTGTGGTGGCGCTGTGCCTGGCCAGCGGACCGGGCAGGGCGGCGGCGAAACTCGTACTCGTAGGAGTCCTCCTTGTGGTCGGGAACGTGATCGTCTCTCGTGCGCTCACCGGTGGGTTCTCCCGCTCGGAGGTCACGCGATGACCGATGTCCTCGTGCTGATCTCGCTGCTCCTCGTCGCGGGTTCGGCGACCGCCGTCGTGGCAGTCCGCGACCCGGCCCGCCAAGCGCTCGTCCTCGCCGTGCTCGGCCTGACGCTCACCGTCCTGTTCACCGTGCTGCAGGCCCCGGACGTCGCCCTGTCGCAACTGGCGGTGGGCTCGGCCCTGACCCCTCTGCTGATCCTGCTGTCCGTACGGAAGGTGCGCCGCCCCGGTCGGCGCGAGGGCGGTGACCGATGAGCCGCCGACTTCGGCTGTGGATCCTGACCGTGGGCGGTCTCGGGTTTGCCATTCTGTTCACGGCCGCCTGCCTGCGGCTTCCGGACTTCGGCGGGAACAGTCATCCCTACGGTGACCGGGCCGTCGGCGCGGCGCTTGCCCACCACACCGCCAACGTCGTCTCCGCCGTCAACTTCGACCAGCGCGCCTTCGACACCCTGGGCGAAGAGACCATCCTCTTCGCGGCGGTACTCGGAACGGTGGTCCTGCTGCGCCAGACCCGCGACGAGCGCCAAGTGCGGCCCACCCCGGCGCAGATCTCCGTGCCGATACGTCGATACGCGCTGACCATGCTCCCCGTGACACTGCTCGTCGGCCTGTACGTCGTCGTGCACGGACAACTCAGCCCGGGCGGCGGCTTCCAGGGCGGTGTCGTCGCGGCGACCGCCCTGCACCTGCTCTACATCGGGGCCGACTACCGGGCCCTGGAGCGGATCCGGCCGGTCGGTCTGTACGAGATCGGGGACGCGGTGGGGGAGGGCGCCTACCTCGTCCTGGGCATAGCGGGACTCCTCGGGGGCTCGGCGTTCCTGGCCAACACCTTGATCCCGTACGGGACGTTCAACACTCTCGCATCGGGCGGCTTCGTACCGTTGCTGAACGCGGCGGTCGGCATGGAGGTGGCCTGCGCGGTCGTCGTGCTGCTCGCCGGCTTCCTCGACCAGGCCGTGGAGATCGAGAAGGAGGCCGGAACATGAGCCGGGGAGCCGGCGGGGGAGCTGGCGCACGATGATGTCCGTACTGCCCTATCTGATCGCCGCGTGGATCTTCCTGGCCGGCTGCTACGGCCTGGCCACCAGCCGCCATCTCGTCCACGCGGTGGGCTGTCTGACGGTATGTCAGTCCTCGACGTACGTCCTGCTCCTCGCGGTGGGATACCGGGACGGCGGCACGGCGCCCGTCTTCTCCGACCTGAAGCCCGGTTCCCGGCCACTGGTCGATCCCGTCGTGCAGGCTCTCGCCCTCACGGACGTGGTGGTCGGCGCAACCGTCACCGCCCTGCTTCTCGCTCTGGTGGTACAGGTCGCCAAACGGCACGGCACGGTGAACCCCGACGAGCTGTCGGAGCTGCGTGGATGAACCAACTGCTGCCCCTGGTCGTGGCTCTGCCGCTGATGGGCGCGGCCCTGCTGGTCGCCGCCGGCCGCCGACTGCCCCGAGTGGCGGCCGAGACGATCGGCTGCGTCGTTGCCGCGGCCACGGCGGCCCTGGCCCTGGCGCTGCTCACCAACGCCTCCCCGGAAGCCGTCGAGTGGGTCGGCGGCTGGCGCCCGCACGGCGGCCAGGGCGTGGGCATCGTGCTGGTCGGGGACGGACCGGGTACCGGCCTCGCGGCACTCGTCTCGCTTCTGGTTCTGGCGGTCCTCGTGTACTCGTGGCACTACTTCGACGAACCCCCGCGAGGGCACGCGGGCTCCTACCCCGCTCTGGTGCTCCTCTTTCAGGCGGGCATGTGCGGCTTCGCGCTCACCGGTGACCTCTTCAACGCCTTCGTCTTCTTCGAGCTGATGAGCGTGGTCGCCTACGCGCTGACCGGCTACCGCGTCGAGGAGGCCAAGGCGGTGCAGGGCGCCCTCACGTTCGGAGTGGTCAACTCACTGGGCGCGTATGCCACGTTGATGGGCATCGCGCTGCTGTATGCCCGCACCGGCGAGCTGGGGATGCGGCAGATCGGGCAGGGGCTGGGCGCACATGGCGACACCGACGCCCTGACCCTGTGCGCCTGTGTGCTCGTCCTGACCGGGCTGCTGGTCAAGGCGGCCGCCGTGCCCTTTCACTTCTGGCTGCCCGACGCCCACGCGGTCGCGCCGACGCCGGTCTGCATGCTGCTGTCCGGAGTCATGGTCGAACTCGGGGTGTACGGAGTGTGGAGGGTGTACGGCACCGTGTTCGCCGGACCGGGCGGCGTCCCCGCGCCGGACGCCGAAAGGGCCCTGGTCGTCCTCGGCCTGCTGACAGCTCTGATCGGTGCGCTGATGTGCTGGCAGCAACGCCATGTGAAGCGCCTCCTCGCCTACTCGACCGTCGCACACACCGGGCTCTTCCTCATCGGCATCGGCCTGCTGAGCCCGGAGGCCGACGGCGGGGTCGCGCTCTACGTTCTGGGCCACGCCGGAGCGAAGGCCGCCCTGTTCGCCTGCGCGGGCATCCTGCTCGACCGCTACGGCAGCGTCGACGAGCACGAACTGTATGGAAGAGCCGGGGAGTTGAGACGCGTCGGCGCGCTGTTCGTGACCGGTGCCCTGGTCCTCGCCGGCCTGCCGCCCTTCGGCACAGGGCTCGGGAAGTCCGTGACGGAGGAGGCGGCCGGCGGTGCGCTGACCGTGGCATTCGTGGCCGTCTCGGCGGTCACCGCGGGCGCGGTGCTCCGCGTGGCCGCCAGGGTCTTCTTCGGCCTCGGGCCACGACCCGTGGGCGAGTCGGCCCACGAGACGCGGGGCAAGGACGAGGAGCCGGAGACCCGGGAAAGGATCCGACGGGTCCCGGCCACGATGACCGTGGTCCCGGCCCTGCTGCTCGCCGGGTCCCTCGCGGCCGGACTGCTGCCGGGGCTCGTCGCCTCGGTCGGTGACGCGTTCGGCGCACACAAGGCACCCCATTGGACACCGGCCGGGCTTCTTCTGGGACTCGCCGCGGTCGCGCTGGCCATCGGGCTGGCCGCGGCCGCTGTGCTCGGTCCGGCCCGCCAGGAACCGTACGGCTGGACGGAACCCCTGAGTCGGCTGCAGTCGGGACACATCGGCGACTACGTCGCCTGGTTCCTGGCGGGCACGACCGTGCTCGGAGCCCTCTTGCTGCCGGGCACCCTCACGTGGTGACGGGGCGATCGGTCCGTGGTGACGGGGCGATCGGTCCGTTCGGCCCGTCGGGCGCGGCTACAGAGTCGGGTCCTCAACATCTGTGCGGCGCCATGGAGGTTCGGCCATGATCTGGTCGGTGCGCGGGACACGGTTACATCCGCGTTGTGCTTCCAGGTGGTCGGGCCCAGGTCCGGGTCGGAGCGCCGGTAGCTCCATGCCGTGGGTTCGTACGTGGGAGCCAGGTCCGATCTGTGCCTGGTCAGGTGCGGGTGGGTTTCGGCGATCCGGTGGAGTTCATGATCCGCTGTGGGCGCCTGTCGGTGAGGGCAGGATGGCCAGGCGCAGGGGATCGGCGTGTCCTAGGGCGGCGTGGGTGTTGCGGGTGATGTCCGTCCACCAGCCCTCGCCGTCCTCGATGTGTCGCAGCAGTACGCCTTCGCGGACGGCCCAGGGACAGACGGTGACGGTGCGCAGGGCCATGAGTTTCATGGCGGTGTGGCCGACGATGGCCCCGGCCAGGCTCTGGGCGGCGCGCGGTGCGGAGATGCCGGAGAGCTGGGCGCGTTCGGCGGTCGGCACGGCGGCGAGGACGTTGATGGCCTCGCGCAGGTTCTTGCGGTGCATGGTGCGCCGTTTGAAGGGGCCGTGGCGTCCGGGGGAGGCTCCGCACAGTCGGGCCAGTTGCTGGAATGTACGGGAGGTGACCACGACGGTGCGCGGGTTCTCCCAGCGGATCCGCTCGGCCACGTCCCGCAGTTGATGGCGGGCCGTGCGGCGCAGCGCCTTGATCTCTGCCTCGGTGGGTGGGTCCTGGGTGGTGAAGAAGTCTTGGGTGAGGCGGTTTGCGCCGAGGGGGAGGGAGACGGCGAAGTCGGGCAGGCGGCCCCGGCCGTAGGCGACCTCCAGTGAGCCGCCCCCGATGTCGAGGATTGCCAGGGGGCCGGCGTGCCAGCCCATCCAGCGGCGGGCCGCCAGGAACGTCAGTTCCGCCTCCGCTTCGCCCGGCAGGGTGCACATGCGGATACCGGTCTGCGCCCGCACGGTGTCCAGCACCTGTTGGCGGTTGGGGGCGCGGCGCACCACGGCTGTCGCGAACGCGAGGGGTGCGGACGCCTTCCACTCCTGGGCCGTTCTCCCGGCGGCTGCCACGGCCTTGACCAGTTGCTGTAATGCCTCGTCGCCGATGGCTCCGTCGGGCTGGACGTGCTCGGACAGCCGCAGTTTCCACTTGACGGTGTGCACCGGTAGTGGCACCCCTGCGTCCGTGTCCGCGATCGCCAGACGGACCGTGTTCGACCCTGCATCCACCACGCTGACTCGCATGAGCCGCGAGTACCCGACCCGCCAGAGGCGAACCGCCCGAGGTCCCCCCCCACAGCCTCGGTTGCTCCCCGGAAGCAGACACCGGAGGTGGGAGGAGCGCATGGTTTGCGCGTCATGCTCGCAGGCTCGAAGGTGCGACCCGAAGGTCCATCCGCGGCCAGCCGCCTCCTACTGCGAGTGCCGGATACCCTCAGGACCCGGTTGGACGGGAGCGGTCGGCTCGTTCTGCGTGGTCTGAACGGCCACCGACGGGTGTTGTTGAAGTTCCTGCGGCATTTCGCCGCCGGGTCGTGCCGCCTCGACCAGGCAGTCGGCCACGTCACGCAGTCTGGTGTTGCTGTGCTGGGAGACCTTCACCAGGATCTCGCATGCCGCCTCGGCCGAGCAGCCGAACCCCGCCATCAGGATTCCCCGTGCCATGTCGATGACCGGCCGGGTGCCCAGGGCTTGGCGCAGCTGATCGATCTCCTGCCGGAGCGGCTGCACGTCATCGGACTCGGAGTGGCTTTCCTGCCGAGAGGGAGCAGCCTGAGCGCCACGCAGATGGGCAGGCTAGCCCCTGGCTCCGCATCCTTGCTGAGAAGTTGAGTGCTGTCGCATGACCCGCCCCTGCCCGCGTCCGTCCCTCATACACGTCGGCAGCAGACCGCCCCTGGCCTGTCGGCTGCTTCCCATCGGGTGTTGTGTGCCTGCTGAGAAGTGTTTCGCCGTCCGTGGATACCCGGAGTCGCAGGAAGTATGGCATCGGGAAAGTGCGGCCACGACCTGGAGAGGTCAGCTCGCAGCCTCGTCGGACGAGTTCGCTGCCGCGCGTTGGGGCGCGACCGTGTACTTCGGGTCCTCGGCCGAGGCTACTCCGGCCGCGAAAGTACCGAATCGGGTGCAGGCCGAGCCCGCGAGGAGGGCCAAGCCACCGACGACGGCCGCCGGGCGGCTGCGGTGGCCGAGCAACAGTCCGGTCGTGGCGCCTGTCGCGGTGAGCAGACGGGCGGCCCGGAGCAGGTTTCCGGCGCGGCCCTGACGGTAGGTTTCCGCGACCATGCCGAGGCGCCGCTCGGCCGCCCGGGTCGCGACCTCCTCGGCGCCGACGGCGAGGGCCGCGGCGCAGCGCGCGGGTGCCGACTCGTGTGTGGGGCCGAGGAGCAGGGCCATGCCGGAGGCGGCCGCCGTCGCGGAGGCGGCGAACAGGTAGGGGAGTTCGCGGTGCGCGCCGTGCCAGGCGGGAACGGCGGTGTCCGACGCCAGGACGGCGGTGTACGAGGCGACCGCCGGGCCGAGCAGAGCCGCCGTCGCGGTCGCCGCCGCCCCGACCCGGGGCAGCCGCCCGCTGACAGCGGTGACGGCGGCCGCGCCGGCGGCCGGACCGTAACCCGCCAGGAGCCACGAGCCCACGCTCATGGGCGAGGTCGGCTTGAGTACCCGGAGCATGTTGGGGAAACGGCTCGGCACCCCGAGGTCGTGCACGAGCGCTGCGGCGGACAGCGACACCGCGGCGAGCGAGGACACCTTCATCGCGGTGGCGGTCCTCGGACGCCCGGTGAGCTGGGCGCCCGCCGCGAGCACCGAGCCGGCGCCGGCGAGCCCGCCCAGGAAGAAGTATCCGGCGATGTCCCGGGCGGCCCAGGACGGTGCCTTGATGACCGGGCGCCCGTAGTACGACTCGAACTCCGTGTGGGGGACCATGAGTTGTTCCCCGCGGCGCCGCCCTCGGCGCTTGGGTCGTTCCGTTTCCGTCATCGTGTTCCCTTCCTTTTCTCTCCCAGCAGCGCGGGCAGCGCGAAGGAGACGGCGAGGCCCCCGGCCAGGGAGAGGGCCGCCGCACCGGCGTGCTTCCACATCGTGGGGAGGTCGCGGGTGGTGACGACCGGGTTCGGGGGGAGCCCGTAGACCTCGGGTTTGTCGAGAAGCAGGAAGAACGCGCCGTCGCCGCCGACCCCGTCATCGGGTTCGTGGCCGTAGAGGCGGGCGTCGTCCACGCCCGCCGCGTGCAGTTGGTCGACGCGCAGCGCGGCGCGTTCGCGGAGTTCGTCCAGCGGGCCGAACTGGATGGACTCCGTCGGGCAGGCTTTGGCGCAGGCGGGCTCCTGGCCGGCGCCGAGGCGGTCGTAGCACATCGTGCACTTGAACGCCCGGCCGTCGGAGGGGCGTTGCTCGATGACGCCGTACGGGCAGGCGGGCACGCAGTAGCCGCAGCCGTTGCAGATGTCTTCCTGGACGACGACCGTGCCGAACTCGGTCCGGAAGAGCGAGCCGGTGGGGCAGACGTCCAGACAGGCCGCGTGCGTGCAGTGCTTGCACACGTCGGACGACATCAGCCAGCGCAGCTCGCCGCCCGCCCCGTCGGACGGGTCGGACTCGGCCTCCACCAGAGGGAGTCGGGTACGTCCGTCCGGCGCCGGGACCTGAGGCTTCTGCTGCTCGATGAAGGCGACATGACGCCACGTGGAGGCACCGAGCCCCTGCGTGTTGTCGTAGCTCATGCCGGTGAGGGAGAGCCCGTCCTGCGGGATGGCGTTCCACTCCTTGCACGCCACCTCACAGGCCTTGCAGCCGATACAGACGGAGGTGTCGGTGAAGAAGCCGACGCGTGGCGGGGGTTCGGGGTGGCCGGCGTCGCGCGCGAGGTCGGGTTCCGTACCGCTCAGCAGGTGGCGGTCCGTCATTTCCGGGTCTCCGTTCCCGTGGTGGCGGTGATGCCCGCGCGCCTGCGGTACTCGGCGACCAGCTTCGGCAGGTCGGGGCCGCGCGGTCGGCGTCCAGGGCGGATGTCGGCGCTCAGCGCCTTGTCCTCCTGGATGTGGGCGTTGGGGTCGAGGGCGATCGCGACGAGTTCGTTGGCCGCGTCGCCGGTGGCCACGCCGTTGGGCCCCCAGTGGAACGGCAGCCCGATCTGGTGGATCGTCCGGCCCTGCACCGTCAGGGGCGTGATCCGCGCGGTGACCATGACGCGCGCCTCGATCGCGTTGCGGGCCGTGACGATGGTGGCCCATCCCAGGTGCTCCAGACCGCGTTCGGCGGCCAGTTGCGGGGAGACCTCGCAGAAGAACTCCGGCTGGAGCTCGGAGAGGTAGGGCGACCAGCGGCTCATGCCGCCCGCCGTGAAGTGCTCGGTGAGACGGTGCGTGGTGACGACGTACGGGAACACCTCAGCACCCTTCTCGTCGCCGCTCGGGTGGTAGCGGTTGCCCTCCCGGGGCATCAACTGCCGTACGGGCGACCGCGGTGTCGACGGATGGACGGCGTTGGTGAAGGGCGAGTCCTGCGGTTCGTAGTGGGTGGGGAGCGGGCCGTCCTCCAGGCCCGCGGGGGCGTACAGCCAGCCCTTGCCGTCGGCCTGCATGATGAACGGGTCGTCGCCGCGCAGGGCGTCCGGCCCGGTCGCGTCGTCGGACGGTACGTGGCCGGGTGCGCGGTCGGGTACGAAGTCCGGGACGTCGTACCCGGTCCACTTCCCCTCCGCCTCGTCCCACCAGACGTACGCCTTGCGCTCGCTCCACGGCGTGCCGTCCGGGGCCGCCGAGGCACGGTTGTAGAGGATGCGGCGGTTGGCGGGCCACGCCCAGGCCCATTCGGCGGCCACCCAGTCCTGCTCGGCCCCGGGCTTCCTGAGGGCGGCCCGGTTGACCCCGTCCGCGTAGACCCCGCAGTAGACCCAGCAGCCGCACCTCGTCGAGCCGTCGTCCTTGAGTTCGGTGTACGCCGAGAGCGGCGCCCCGTCCGGGCCGTGGCCGTTGATCTCGGCGAGCACGGCGGCGGCGACCGGCTCCTCCAGCGGGCCGTCCACCGGATAGTCCCAGGTCAGATCCTGTACGGGCCGGTCCATCGGGTCGGTCGAGGCGGCCAGCTTCGCCCGGATGCGGCGGCCCAGGTGGTACATGAACCACAGGTCGCTGCGGGCGTCGCCCTCCGGCTCGACGGCCGCGTGATGCCACTGCAGCCAGCGGTTGGTGTTCGTGAAGGAGCCGGACTTCTCGGTGTGGGCGGCGGCCGGGAAGAAGAACACCTCGGTGCCGATGTCCTGGGTCCGCAGCTCCCCGGTCTCGATCTCCGGGCCGTCCTGCCACCAGGTCGCCGACTCGATGAGGGAGAAGTCGCGCACGACCAGCCACTCCAGATTGGCCATGCCGAGCCGCTGGAGCCGCGTGTTGGCCGAGCCCACCGCAGGGTTCTCACCCATCAGGAAGTAGCCCTTGCAGATGCCGTCCAGCTGGGCCATCACTGTGTCGTAGGTGGCGTGGGAGCCGGTCAGGCGTGGCAGGTGGTCGAAGCAGAAGTCGTTGTCGGCGGTGGCCGCGTCGCCGTAGTACGCCTTGAGGAGGCTGACGAAGTACGCCCGCATGTTGCCCCAGAAGCCCTTGTCGGTGCGGCTGGCCTCGATGAACGCGTCCAGGTCCTCGTGCGCGTGGGCGTGCGGCATGGGGAGGTAGCCGGGCAGCAGGTTGTAGAGGGTGGGGATGTCGCTGGAGCCCTGGATGGAGGCGTGGCCGCGGAGCGCCTGGATGCCGCCGCCGGGCCGGCCGATGTTCCCGAGCAGCAGCTGGAGCACGCTCGCGGCACGGATGTACTGTGCGCCGACCGAGTGCTGGGTCCAGCCGACCGCGTACGCGAACGCGCTGGTCCGTTCGCGGCCCGAGTTCGAGGTCAGGTCCTCGCACACCCGCAGGAAGGTCGCACGCGGCACGCCGCAGACCTCCTCCACCAACTCCGGGGTGTAGCGGGCGTAGTGGCGCTTGAGGATCTGGTAGACGCAGCGCGGGTGGCGCAGTGTCTCGTCCCGGGGCGCCCGGCCCCCGGTGGGCGCCCCGCCCGAACCGTGCGTCTCGGGTCCGCCGGAGCCGCGGACACGCTCCTCGTACTGCTCGTCGACCTCTCCCGTGGGCTGCTGTACGGCCACGCCCTCGTACTGCCAGCTCGACGGGTCGTAGTGGTGCTTGTCCTCGTCCAGACCGGAGAAGACGCCGTCGAGATCCTCCGTGTCGCGGAAGTCCTCGCTGACCAGGGTCGCGGCGTTGGTGTAGTTGAGGACGTACTCCCGGAAGTCCTTCCCCTCGGTCAGGACGTGGTTGATGATCCCGCCCAGGAACGCGATGTCGCTGCCGGCCCGGATCGGCACGTGCAGATCGGCCAGCGCGCTGGTGCGGGTGAAACGCGGGTCGACGTGGATGATCCGCGCCCCGCGCGCCTTGGCCTCCATCACCCACTGGAAGCCGACGGGGTGGGCCTCGGCGAAGTTCGAGCCCTGGATGACGATGCAGTCGGCGTGCTGGAGATCCTGCATGAAGGTGGTGGCGCCGCCTCGCCCGAAGGAGGTGCCGAGCCCGGCGACCGTGGAGCTGTGGCAGACCCGGGCCTGGTTCTCCACCTGGACCACGCCGAGGCCCGTGAGGAGCTTCTTGATGAGGTAGTTCTCCTCGTTGTCGAGCGTTGCGCCGCCCAGGCTGGCGATGCCGAGGGTGCGCGCGGTGCGCAGCCCGTCCGACTCCCACTCCCAGGTCCGCCGCCGCGTCTCGACCACCCGCTCGGCCACCATGTTCATGGCGGTCTCCAGGTCCAGGGGCTCCCAGTCGGTGGCGTACGGCCGCCGGTACAGCACCTGGTGGCGGCGCGCAGAGCCCGTGGTGAGCTGGAGCGTGGCCGAGCCCTTGGGGCAGAGCCGGCCCCGACTGATGGGCGAATCAGGATCGCCCTCGATCTGGACGACTTTGTCGTCCTTGACGTAGATCTGCTGGCCGCAGCCCACCGCGCAGTAGGGGCAGACGGAACTCACCACCCGGTCGGCCGTGTCCGTGCGGGGCCTCAGCTGCTCGGTGCGCGCCGACATGGCGGCCCAGCCACGGCCCAGCGGGTCGGATCCGGTGAGCTGACGGAAGGCGGGCCAGTCACTGATCCAGGTACGTACACCCATGGCGCGTCCTCTCGGCGGCTGGGGTCTCCGATGTCGGTGGTGGGCGTCGTTTCCAGACTGGCCCACCCGGGCGGGCATGGCGCGCGGAGCGTCAGCCGGGCGGTTCGTGGGGCAAGGGCGTCTCCCAACGGGGGTGCTGGACGCCGGCCGGACCGCGGGTACCCAGGACGAGGCTCGCCACGCAGGGCCGGTCGGATCCTTTCTCCCTCGCAACGGTCTGCCCGGGCACGGTCTACAGCGCGTCCCTGGGGACCGACTCGTTCCAGGTGCGCGAGGCGACGCGTTGGCCGCTCTCGTAGGCGTCCAGCGTGGCGTTGACGTGGAACGTCTCGGCGTCGCAGGTCAACGTCGTGCTCGTGCGGACCTGTACGTCCCAGCCCTTGCGCCGGAAACTCATGGTCCACGTCACCTCACCGGCCGGTGAGGTGACGTCGTCGGCGACCGAGGTGTACCGCTCGTGGGCACGGCAGCCGACGTCCAGGTCCATCGCGTCGAAGTGGACCGTGCCACGGTCCTTGACGATGTTCAGCGCCGCGCCGTAGTCGACCAGGTCGCGGCTGACCTCCCAGCGCTGTTCGGGCGGTGTCACTCGGGTCGTCGTGATGGGGGCTGTGCCCTCGGGTGCCTCGAAGGGGGCCGACGTGTCCGGTTCGTCAGCCGGGCGGACCGGCAGGACGAGGCGACACGGCTGCTCGTACACCGTAAGGAGCGCGGGCCGTGGCGGTGGCCAGGCCAACGGCCAGTACGACGTGGACAGGGAAAGCCGTACCCGGTGGCCGGGCGGGAATGCCTGCGCCACGCCGTTCAGGTGGAGTGTGGCCCGGTGGCGTCGGCCCGGTTCCAAGGGCGCCGGTTCGTCCGTGCTGTCCCGGCGGGTGAGGTTGAGGACGCCGTAGGTGACCCGGGTGGCGCTGCCGTCCGGGGCCACGTCCGACAGCCGGGCGGCCACCATGGCCACAGGTTGGTTCGCGCTCACCTCGAGTTCGACGCGTGGGGCTCCGAGGATCTCCAGCCTGTCCGTCAAGGGCTCGGTCTCGTAGACCAGGGAGCCACCGTCCTCCTCGCGCTGGTCGTAGGGCAGGTCCGGCGGGGCGTTGTAGGAGGCCCACTTTCCGGCGAACTGGCCCACGGACAGGGGAGAGCGCAGCGTCTGGCTCTTCCCGTCGTCGGGGGCCTGGTCCTCGGCGGTGAGGTGGCGGGAGCGCAGCGCATACGCGGTGTCGTGCACGTGCCGCGAGGGCCAGGTGAGTTCGCCGACCCACCGGCCGGGGCGATCCTCGTACGAGGTGGACGGCGGAACACTGTCCTGCATCCACGCCCGGAGCATTGGACCGTCCATCGCCCCGTTGTCGGCCCCCTTCAGCCAGTGGTCCCACCAGCGCACCACTTCCTGGAGGTAGCCGATGGCGGGTCCGGGCTCGCCCAGGTGCGGGTACTTGTGGGACCAGGGGCCGATCAGCCCCTTGCGCGGCACGTCCAGGTGGGCGAGCAGACGGGTCACCGCGTTGGAGTATCCGTCGGCCCAGCCGCTGGAGGCGAGGACGGGGCAGCGTACGGCGGCGTAGTCCTCGCACACCGACGCGTGCCGCCAGTAGCTGTCGCGGCGCTGGTGCCGCAGCCAGTTGAGGACCCACGGCTGGGCGGTATCCAGACGCTCGTGCCACATCTCGCGCCAGCGCTCGCCGACCGCGGACGGGTCCGGCGGGCACGTTGCGTAGGCGAACATGGTGCCCGCTTCGGCGAGGTTGTCGGACAGCATCGCGCCGCCCATGTAATGCATGTCGTCGGAGTAACGGTCGTCGGTGAACGAGGAGATGACGATGGCCCGCAGACTCGCGGGGCGCCGAGCGGCCACTTGCAGCGCCGCGAACGCGCCCCAGGAAATGCCCATCATCCCGGTCGTGCCGTCACACCAGGGCTGCGCGGCCAGCCAGTCGAGCACCGCCTCCGCGTCGCTCTGCTCGACTTCCAGGTACTCGTCGGTGAGTAGACCCTCGGAGTCACCGGTACCACGCAGGTCGACGCGGACACACGCGTAGCCGTGCCCGGCGATGTAGGGGTGGTGGATCGAGTCCCGGACCGAACTCAGATCGCCCTTGCGGTACGGGATGTACTCCAGGATCGCCGGGACGGGGCAGTCGTCCGAGGACACCGGGCGCCAGACGCGTGCCGAGAGGTGGACGCCGTCCGGCATCGGGATCCTGACGTGGTCCTCTTGCCTGGTGGTGTGCGGGAGGTTCTCGATGTATCGCATGCGTCTCTCAGGTTGTGCGGTCGGTCGTGCGATCGGTCCTACGGCCGGTCGTCTGGTCGAAGGCGAGTCGTAGCGCGGCGACACAGCGGTCGTACTTCTCGCGCAGTTCGTGCTCGTCGGCACCGCCGGTGAAGATGTGCGCCACCTCGTAGCTGTAACTGTCCTGCTGGTCGACGTCCGACAGGTGTTGCCCCTCGTCGGGCACGACGTCGATCCGGACGCCGGGTATCTCCTTCTCGATGCGGGCCAGTTCTTCGGGCGGCGGCACCTCGCGTACGACGCCGTCGGTGAACCAGCGGTGGTACCACTTGGCGGCCAGGGCATGCGGGCCCTGCCGGAACGGCATGGCCGGATCCTCGCCCAGGGCGAGGGCGAGCATGCAGTGGTGGTTGGGCACGCCGTCGACGTAGGCGAAGAGTTCCGCGTGCGACTGGGAGTGGCGGGGGTTGATCTCCAGGATCGAGATCCTGTCGGTGGCCGGATCGTAGAAGAACTCGATGCTGAAGGTCGCCTGCCGCCAGCCGATGCGTCGCATGACCCGTTGTGACACCTCGCGCAGGCGCTGCTGCACCGGATCGGGCAGGGCCGAGGGGTACTGGTGGCGCAGGAAGCTGGTGGAATCCGGGTAGTTGATCGAGTCGAGAACGCCGTACACGGTGATCTCGCCGTCGTGCTCGTACCCCTCGACCGCGACCTGGACCCCGTTGAGCGTCTCCTCGGCGAGGCAGACCCGGCCGCCGACCCCGGCCATCTCCTGCGGCAGGTCGAGCTGGTCCAGGATGTACTCGAAGGGGCGGCCGACGCGGTGGATTCCCTGGCCGATGTGTTCCACGGCCGAGCTGAATTCCTCCATGTCCCCTACCCCGTAGGCGAGTTCGGAGGAGTACGACAGCGCCGGCTTGAGCCACATAGGAAAGCGCACACCCTCCGGCGGCTGCGGGTCGGCCGTGTCGAGATCCACCCGGCCGAAGCGTGGATGCTCCGTGGCGACCTCCTGCTGCACGAGACGGCTCCAGTACTTGTGCTCGCACTTGACCACCGATTCCAGACTGGTGGCGCGCGTCCCGTATTCCTTTCCGAGTAGCGCGACCAGCGTGCTCACCGGGAAGTCCCAGTAGCCGACGATCGCGTCGACCGGTCCGTCGAAGCCGTCCAGCACGCTCCGGGCCCGGTCGAGCAGATCCGGTACGGCCACCTCGCCGTGCTGGAGCTCCTGGATGGTCAGGAGGCGGTGGAAGCACAGCTCTTCGGCGCGGGGGACGGCCCGGAAGGTCCGCAGATTGGCCTCGTCGAGACCGACGACGAATACGTTGCGGGGGCGTGGGCTCACTGACGGCTCCAGGGGTCGGTGTACGGAACCTGCGAGTACCCGCAAGACGATCCGGCATACGGCGAGAGCCCCAACGGTGTCACCCCGGGCTTGTTGCGCGCACCAGGAGTCTCAGTACCCGGAGCACGAGTACGGCAAGGGAGAACCACCCGGAACCCGCACCGCGAACGTCCCACAACGGCTCACGTGAGGGCTTCTGGATCACGGGTACTCGGTGTTCATGCATGCCACATCACGAGAGCCGACCCTGCCGTCCGCTCGTGGTCGGATCTCAGCAGCGATCATCGAATATCTGTGCAGTACGGGACCACTTCCGAACAGCAAGGAGATTTCCGCCGTCACCCCGCTCGGAGACGATCTCCAGCTCGCCCTGTACATCTGTTACGAGCTGCACTACCGGGGGTTCGCCGACGTCGATGCCGACCGCGAGTGGGACCCCGACCTGCTCAAGGTCCGGGCAGCCCTGGAACAGTCGTTTCTCAGGACTCTCCGCGATGCCGCTCCCGTGCACAAGCACGCCGACGAGGCACTGGACGAGCTGCTCGTCGAACCCGTCGAAGGTTGGGGCGTCAGCCACTTCCTGCGGGACGAGGGAGAACTGTGGCAGGTGCGTGAGTACGCTGCCCAGCGCTCGCTCTACCACCTCAAGGAAGCCGATCCGCACGCCTGGGTGCTGCCCCGGTTGTGGGGTCGGGCAAAGGCGGGAATGGCGGCCGTGGAGTTCGACGAGTTCGGCGGAGGCCGTGCGGATCGCGTGCATGCCCGCTTGTTCGCCGCGCTGATGGCCGACCTGGACCTGGACACCGCGTATGGGCACTATCTCGAGGCGACCGGTGCTGAGGCTCTCGCCGTCGTGAACCTGATGTCCCTCTTCGGCCTTCACCGCGCCCTGCGAGGGGCTCTGGTGGGACATTTCGCCACCGTCGAGATCACCTCGTCGCCGGGTTCACGTCGCCTCGCCCAGGCCATGCGGCGCACCGGCGCAGGACCGGCCGCCGAGCACTTCTACGACGAACACGTCGAGGCCGACGCCGTGCACGAACAGGTCGTCCGCCGGGATGTCGTAGCGGGTCTGCTCGAAGAGGAGCCCCACCTCGACAGCGATGTCGCCTTCGGTGTGGACGCCACCACCCATCTCGAAGACCGCCTCGCCGAACGCCTTCTCGGTGCGTGGCGGGCCGGGGAGTCGTCACTGCGCATACCTGTGCGATCGGTGTTCCGACCACGAACAGGTTCTGCCGCATCCACGGGAACCGGAGACGAACCCCGATGACCATGGTCACTCTGCCCGGCGTCTACACCCCTCAGGACGACACCGACCTGCTCGTCCGATTCCTGCACGATGAATTCCTTCCCCCGCACGCGGAAGTCCTCGACGTGGGTACGGGAACAGGTGCCGTCGCTCTGGTTGCAGCGCGGCTCGGCACCCGTGTCACGGCGATTGACATCTCCTGGCGAGCGGCTCTGAACGCCAAGGTCAACGCGCTACTCGCCCGTCTCCCGATCCGAGTCGAACGCGGTGACCTGCTGGCTCCGGTGTCGGGCCGGTCCTTCGACCTCATCCTGTCCAACCCGCCGTATGTGCCGGCACCCACCGGCGCGTGCCCCCGGCGGGGCATGGCGCGGGCCTGGGACGCGGGGCACGACGGCCGTCTCGTGCTGGACCGGATCTGCCAGGACGCACCCGGGCTCCTGAGGCCCGGCGGCGTGCTGCTCGTGGTGCAGTCCGCGCTGAGTGGCCCGGAAGAGTCGCTGCGGCGGTTGCGGATGGCGGGCCTGCGCGCCGGAATCGTGGAACACCGCAGCGTCGCCTTCGGTCCCGTCCTGCGCTCCCGCAGCGGCTGGCTGCGCGACCGCGGCCTGATCGAAGGCGACGCCGAGAAGGAAGAGCTGGTGATCATTCGTGCCGTACGACCCGGATGAACGGCGCTGCCGCATGGTGGCCCAGCGCGCGGGGCCACTGCTGGTCGAAGGACCTGTGGACGTCACACTGGAGGATGGCACCATCGTGTCGTCCGACCGGTTCTGTGTCGCCCTGTGCACCTGTCGACGCAGCCGCACCTACCCGTGGTGCGACACCAGTCACCGCACGTCCGGGCGGCCGAGGCAGCCGGACGGCGGAGCCTCCTGCGACTCCTGAATCCTTCGACAGCCTGTGGAGCCGCGCACCGAGGTGGACCCACGGCCCGGAGGTGGCGGCAGTGAAGCACCCAGGGTGATCCGGCGCGGGCCGTGCAGAGGAGACTGCTGTCCTGAGCCGTTGGCCGAGACGCGGTGTTTGGTCGTACGAGGCGTCTCTACGGCGGGCTACCGGGCGAAGTCGATCTCCTTCGCCGTGGTGATCCGGGCGCCCATGTTGCGCTCCATCATTTCCAGGGCGGCGGATTCCAGGTGGGGGTGGATGGAGGCGACGGCGTCCCTGGGCACCGTGACGTTCAGGTGGCGGATGTGCGCGTCCAGAGCGGAGTAGAGGACGCACTGCTCGGTGACCTGGCCGCTCAGCACCACGTGTCCGACGCCCAGTCGCCCCAGCAGGTAGGACAGAGGCGTCTCGTAGAAGATGGAATGGCGGGCCTTCACCACGAAGAGCGAGTCGTCGTCGGGCCTGATCGGCTCGATCAGGTCCGCGTGCGGTCGCTTCAGCGCGTCATTGACGAGTTCTCCGTGGTGGGAGCGCCACAGTCCGAAGTTGTCGTTCGCGTAGATCACCGGTACGTCCGCCTCGCGGGCTCGGTCGATCAGCTCCGCCAGGACGGGCACCACACGTTTGACGGACGGCACGAGCAGTTCGGCGTCCTCGTGGTCGTAGGTGTTGATCATGTCGATCACGACGAGAGCGATCCCTGTCGTGTCTGCGGGCCGGTCCACGGCTTCCACCACCCATTCAGTGCTGTCGGCAGTGCTCTCGGGCGCGGCTGTCAGTCGCGTAGTCGGGGCAGGATCTTCGTGCGGTAGAAGTCGAAGAGGCCCTGCTGGTCCTTGCCGATCTGGTTGACGTACACGGTGTCGAATCCCGCGTCGGCGAACTCGGTCAGGGCCGCCATGTGGGCGTCCGGATCGTCGCCGCACGGTACGGTTGCCGCCCCCTGGTCCTCGGTGACCAGCTGGGACGCCTGCTCGAAGTGGCTCGGGGTCGGCAGGATCTGCGGGAGTTCGCCGGGCAGCTGCTCATTGGCCCCCAGGTGGTGAGCGGTGTTCGTGTGCAGCGCCTGCTGCCGGTCGGTGCCCCAGCACACCTTGAGGCCGCCGTACACCGGCTTGGTGCCCCCGCCTGCGCGGCGGAAGCGTTCGACCAGGGCGGTGTCGGGCATCATCGTGATCAGCCCGTCCCCGATGCGTGCCGAAACCTCGGCGGCCTGCGGGCCGAAGGCGGGCACGTCGATGGGCACCGGCTCGTCGGGCAGGGTGTACAGGCGGGCGTTCTCCACCGTGTAGTGCTTGCCGCGATGGCTGATCTGCTCGCCGGTGAACAACTGCCGGATGAGCTGGAGAGCTTCCTCCAGCATTTCCAGGCGTACCGCCACTTCGGGCCGGCTGGTGCCCAGGATGTCCTCGTTGAGCGCCTCACCGGGTGCCGACCCCCAGCCGGAAACGGCCACCCAGCTGGGCGGCGCTGGCGGCGGCCGCCTGGGCGATCACTGCGGGAAAAGTGCGGACCAGTGGGCAGGTCACCGCCGTTGCGACGGACAGCGAAAACGACCTGTGACAGGGCGCCGATCACTGCACACACAAACGGACTCTGGCCCTGGCGGTCGTTCCACGGGCGGTAGTGGTCCGCGATCCGGAGTGCGTCGAAACCGGTCTGCTCGGCCATCCGGGCCTGATCGACGAGTTCCGCCGGGCTGTGTTCCTCACCCGACAGGAAGCATCCGAAGTCCGGCATGGTCTCTCCCAGGTGGAGCATGTGGCGGCGGATCTCCGAGCGCCTTGGCGAGTACCCCGTGATCCGAGGTGCATAACAGGGGCGTGAGCGGTGTCCGGGGAGCGGCGGAGGGAGGGTACTGGGAAGCGGATTAGGCGTGCGGGTGGTCCTGGGCTGCTCGCCCGTGTCGATCCCCTGGTGCTCACCACGATGTGCGCATGTGCCTCGTACACAGCGCGACCTTGCTGTACGACGTGTCGCCGGCAACCGGCGAGTGGGACGTCCGGCTGGTCGAGCAGCACATGGCAGGCTTTCTCGAAGTGCTCCCGCTCGCAGCTCTGGCGGTCCCGCGTCCGTGCGCCTCGACAAGGCCCGGTCGACGCTGCGCGACGGAGCGGACCCGTCGGGCCGGCGTCTGCTGTCCAAGGGAACGTCCGCTGCGGGCGGCGTACCTTGTGGGGCTCGCCGGCGTGATCGGAGAGGGCGTCGTCGTGTGCCGTACGCCGAGGAGTTGTGGCGCTGTCCTCGAACCCGGGCCACGGCGCAGGGCGCGACGGGACTCGTCGGAGGCAGGTGCGTACGGCACTGTGCGGCTCCGGGCGCGGGGTGTGCGTCAGTCCTCGACGACCCGTACGGTCTTCAGCCGCTGGTCGGCCGCGTCCGGCAGGAACATTCCGGCCTTGACTCCTGTGACCAGGTATTTCAGTACGGGCTCGGTGAGGCGTTCGCCGGGCAGGGCCACGGGGATGCCGGGCGGGTAGGGGGTGATCATCTCGGCCGCGATCCGGCCGACGGCTTCGGCCGTGGGGACCTTTGCGTGTCGCGCGAAGTAGGCGTCCCGGGGCGGGCGGGCCTGGGGCATCCGTAGACCGGCAGGGGCCGGGACGGCGACCTGGGGGACGTCCCATAGTTCGGCGGTGTGGTCGGCCAGGTCTCGCAGGGCCGCGAGGAGACGCGCGGTGGTCTGCTCGTCGTCGGCGTGGGTGAGCTGTGTGCTGATACGGCGGTGGTCGAAGAGGTGGGCATCGATGTGATGGTGGGTTCGCAGCCAGTCGGCGGCGCGGTAGCCGCTGGTGCCCAGTTCGCCGATGTCCATGACGACCGGGAGCGGGTCGAAGTCGTGGGCGAGTCCGGGGCCGCAGAAGTCCTTCGCGTCGTTGACGTGGAAGCCGCCGATCGCTTCGATGGCCGTGCGGGTGCGTGTCGCCAACTCCAGTGCCTGGCCGAAGAGTTCGTGACCGTGCTGGACCATCTGCCGCCGCCAGGCGTCGATGCCGGCGTAGAGAAGGACGTTCGGACTGGTCGTACCGAGGAGGTCGGCCCGCGAGGCCAGTTCGGCGGGATCGATGCGGTCGCCCTGGAGGTGGAACACCGAGCCCTGTTCCAGGCCGCTGCCCATTTTGTGGATGCTTGTCACGCAGATGTCGGCGCCCGCGTCCATGGCCCACGACGGCAGGGCGTCGTGGAAGGGGAGGTGGGCTCCCCATGCCTCGTCCACGACGAGTGGCTTGCCGAGCCGGTGACAGACCTCGGCGATGCTTTTGAGGTCGGCGGCGGCTCCGTACGGGGTGGGGCTGGTGACCAGGGCACCGTCGGCGTCCGGATGCTCCGCGAACGCCTGAGCGTAGGCCGCCGCCGAGGGGGCATGGGCGAGGTGGCGGGAGGTGTCCCATTGGGGTTCCACCCACACGGGTTCGACACCGGACAGGATGAGCCCGGCCACCACCGACTTGTGGGCGTCGCGTCCGACGAGGAACTGGTGGCCGGGGGAGGTGACCGTCAGCATGGCGGCCTTCACCGACAGGGAACTGCCGCAGGTCGAGAAGAACGTGTGGTCCGCGTGTACCGCGTCGGCCATGAGGTTCTCGGCCCGCGCCAGGACACCGCCCCGGGTGAGCCGGTCGTCCAGACCGCCGTTGGCCAGGACGTCACCGTAGAAGACGGCGTCACCCAGGACCCCGCGGGCGCGGGGGTCCGCGCCGCGTGCCTGTTTGTGGCCCGGGGGAGTGAACCCCAGTTCGTCGGCGTCCGCGTATCGGGCGAGCGCTTCGAGAATCGGGGCCTCAGCCTGGTTCACACCCATGGCGGCCGGGTTCCCCGCGGCGTGGCAATCATGCAGGCCAGGGACGCCGGCACCGCCACGGCCAGTCGCCGGTCAGTCTTCGCCCCGGACGACGTTCCACTCCGCGCCCGCGCCCGCACCCGCGAGCGCCGTAGCCGGGGGGCCGCTGCTGTCCACGGCGCGGACGCAGGTACGTACGCCCGTGCCGCGGCGGTGACGGGCCTTCGACCAACCGGTCCTGGCCACCTTGAGGACTTTCTGCGGGGCAGTGCGCGCGGTCACGGCGCTTCAACTTCTCTCTGTGTCAGGGGCAGGTTCTCGACGGAATGCTCACCGGGTTCCCGTCGCCCAGGGCCGCGAAACGCCGTACCGTTCAGATGTCGCGCTTCTCCAACGGCCGTACGGCAGGCCCCTGGAGGATCTGGCCGTCCGGGGCGAAGCGGGAGCCGTGACACGGGCACTCCCATGCCTGCTCCGCACGGTTGAAGGCCACGATGCAGCCCAGGTGGGTGCAGCGGGCCGAGACCGCGTGGAGCGAGCCGTTCTCGTCGCGGTGAACCGCGCACTGCCGGCCACCTGTCCGCACCACGGCTCCGTCGCCGCGAGGGATGTCCTCCGGTGCCGGGCCCGTCAGTGGTGGCAACCGGTCACCGACGAAGTGCCGGGCCACGTGCGCCTGTTGCTTGAGGAAGGAGCCGCCCTCGCGGATCACGGAGGACAGGCGGCGCGGATCGTAGAGGCCGCTCCACTCGCACTCGCGTCCGCGAACGAGGTCCCCGATCAGGCCGCCCGCCATGATGCCGCCGCTCAGCCCCCAGCCGCCGAACCCGGTGGCCACGTAGGTGTGGCGGCTGCCGGCGTGGAGCGGTCCGACGAGCGGCACGGAGTCGGTGGAGTCGTTGTCCTGGGTGGCCCAGCGGTGCGTGAGCGTGAGATCCGGGAAGTGGTCCTGGGCCCAGGCGGACAGCCGGGCGAAGCGCTCCTCGACGCCGGCGGCACCGGGGGTGAAGTGCTCCCCGGTGACGATCAGCAGGCGTTTGCCGTTGCCGTACGGTGCACTGCGGACGGACCGCGTGGCCTGCTCGGGCGTGATGTACATGCCGCGAGGGGCCAGGGCCTCGTCAACGGTACCGGCCACCACCAGTTCCCGCCTCGGGGACAGCCTGGTGAAGAGCAGGGCCCGGTCGAACACCGGGTAGTGCGTGGCGATCACGACCTCGCCGGCGCGGATCGACACCCCGGCGTCGGTCGACAGCACGCACGGTTCGCCCTCGCTGAGGCCCACGACCCGCGTGTCCTCGTACACGGCACCGCCGCGCCGGCGCAGGTCGTCCGCGAGCGCCAGCAGGTACTTCCGGGGATGGAACTGAGCCTGCCCCGTCACCCGCACCGCGCCGGCCACCGGGAATGGCAGATCGGTCTCCGTGACGAAGTCGGCCGGCAGTCCCGCCTCGCGTGCCGCCTCCGCCTCGGCCCGCAGCTCCGCCACGCCCCGGGGGTCTTCGGCATAGGTGAAGGCCGCGGCCTCCTCCCACTCGCAGTCGATGTCCAGCTCCTGGACGATCTCGGCGGCGTGGCTGATCGCGGCGGACTGTGAGCGCGCGTACAGCCGTGCGCCCTCGGGGCCACGGGTGCGGCGGAGACGGTCGTAGACCTGCGTGTGCAGGGCGGTCAGTTTGGCCGTCGTGTGACCGGTGACCCCGGCGGCGAGCCGTCCGGCCTCCAGTACGGCCACCTCACGCCCCTGCCTGGCCAGCTCCCAGGCCGCACTGAGTCCCGCGATGCCGCCGCCGACCACCGCGACGTCGACCGAGAGGTCATGAGACGGCGGGGGAGCGGGCTCGCCGGGCGGTGCGGTCTCCAGCCAGTACGATCCCTTGATTCCTGCCTCGGTGTTCATGGCCACCGAGTTCCCCTGCGGCCACGGAATACGCGAAGCTACGCCAGCAGCCGCAGCACCGCTTCCTCCACGACACCCTGCGTGGCCGGTTCGCCGAAGCGGACGCCCGTGCCCAGGTCGTCGAGGGCCGGGGCGAGGATCTGTCAAACGGGCGGTGTAACCGGGTTTGACGGCTACTGACGGGCTGCGGAGAGGCGGCCGTCGAAGGTGATGTCGAAGGAGCCCTTCGCGGTCGCGGGGCACGGTTATCTCCACCGGTCCGACATCGGTCAGGACGGTCTTGGAGCGTTTGCCGTTGCGGGAGTTGTCACCGTTCTTGCCGGCCGGGTCGTGCTTGGCATAGCCGAGGTGGTCGGTGATCTCGCCCTCCAGGGCGGACTCCAGCAGCCGCTTCGTCAACGGCTGCAGCAGCCCACCCTCGCCGGTCAGCTGCAGACCCTCGGCCTGGGCCCGGCCCACCAGCTCGTCGATCAACTGGTCGTCCACAGCCTTTGCCGCACTGCCTCCACGGGAGCCTGGGATCCGGACAGGTTCTCACTGGTCATGGAGCCTCATCAAGCCGATCGGCGATCGGAGACCGCCCGCGGCGAGTTCACTCTCCCGATGCAGACAGGTGTGCTGCGCGTCCGGCGACTGTGAGGCATCACGTCGACACCCGAGCCTGACGGCTTGCTCACTTGAGAACTGACTCCGGCCGGTGCGGCAACGGCGGCCTCGACAATCCTCATGCTCGACCCCGAAGCCGTCGTACGCGCCGACGAACGCACTTGATCTGCGAAGAAGCAACTTCTCCCCCTGTACCACCAGTTATAGCTCCCGGATCAGGCCAGGTTCCTGCTGAACCAGTCCGTGGCCAGCTCGGTGACCGATTCCAGGGTGCCGGGTTCCTCGAAGAGATGCGTGGCACCGGGGACGGTGGCCAGCTGATGCTCGCAGCTCAAGCGTGCCGCGGCCTGTCGGTTGAGGTCCAGCACCAGGTGGTCGCGGCCTCCGACGATGAGCAGCGTCGGAGCCTTCACCTCAGGCAACCTGGGGCCGGCCAGGTCCGGCCTGCCCCCGCGGGAGACCACTGCCGTGACGTCCGCGGCGGGTTCCGCCGCGGCCCACAACGCGGCCGCGGCGCCTGTGCTGGCACCGAAGTAGCCGAACTCCATGCCCTGGGTGTCGGGCTGCTCGCGCAACCATTCGGTCGCCTGGGTCAGGCGGCGGGCGAGCAGCGCCGTGTCGAACACGTTGTCCCGGTTCACCGCCTCGGCCTCGGTGAGCAGATCGAACAGAAGCGTGCCCAGGCCGGCGCGGTTCAGCCCGGTGGCGACGAAGCGGTTGCGCGGGCTCTTCCTGCCGCTGCCGCTGCCGTGGGCGAAGAGGACGACCCCCGGGGCACCGCGGGGCATCGTGAGCCGCCCGTCGAGCGCGGCGCCTTCGGCCGGTATCCGGACCGACCTGTCATAGGGCAGGGAATCGTGTTCCGGGGAGGCGCCGCCTGTGGTCGGCGGCGTGTCGGACGTGGCGTGCGCCGCGCGGTTGTGGTCCAGGCAGGCGATGACCTCTTCGTCGCTCGTCTGCCCGAAGTCCGCGTAGAACTCACCGATCGCGTGGAACTCCCGGGGGGTATGCAGACAGACGCCTTCGTCCGCCTCGCCTCCGAGGCGGGCTGACCAGTCGTGCGGCGCCACGGGAACCGCCAGCACGATCCGTGACGCGCCGCGGGCGCGCGCAATCCGGCAGGCCGCCAGTGCCGTGGAGCCGGTCGCCAGACCGTCGTCCACCACCAGAACCGTCCGTCCCTCATACCGGGCCGGCTGCCGCTCGCCCCGATAGCGGCCGGCGTGCTGCTCCAGGACGCCTCGCTCGTGTTCCTCCACCGCCGCCAGATCACGGTCCGTCACACCCATGCCCCGCACCACTGGTTCATTGACGACGCGCACGCCTTCCTCACCGATGGCGCCCATGGCCAGTTCCGGCTGGAAGGGCACCCCCAGCTTTCGTACGAGGCAGACGTCGAGCGGAGCGCCCAGGGACTCTGCGATCTGCGCGGCGACCGGGACGCCGCCGCGGGGAAGCCCCACGACCACCAGATCCTGGCCCTTGAGGTGGTGCAGGCGGGCGGCGAGCCGCCGGCCCGCGTCGGTTCGGTCTGTGAAGTACATGGTCGCCTCCCGGGCGAGGTGAGGTCCTCGAGCCCCGACTGAAGTCCGTTGTACGCGCCCGGGCGGCCGTTGCGGAGACGGTCCAGGGAACCCGGAGCCCGGTGAGTCCACGACACGCCCCAACGGCGCGCCGGGCGTACATGTCGCCGAGCGGTCCGCGCTCCCGTCGGGTGCATGATCCCGCTCACACCTACGGCCCCTGGTACGGCCGGGCGGTGAGGGTGTTGTCCGGGTTCCGTTCGACGCGTGAGCCGTAGGCCCGGCTGATCCGGTCCAGAGCGTCCTGCATCCACCGCGAGTCCTCGACCGTCGCGCGCTCCAGCCGCATCCGCCGGGACCTCATTGGGGCGATGCGCACGTCGTGGAACCTGGTCCACGGTGACGAAGTACAGCAGTCGGAGGTCGTCCCTGTACTCCTCGCGGCCGCCGATGCCCTCGTAGTCGTTGATCAGGTCGCCGCAGCCGTGGGTGATGAGCTTTCCCCGGTACGACTCCAGCGGCCGCGGATGGTGCGAGGAGTGGCCGTGGACAACGTCCGCGCCGTCGTCGATGAGCGCATGGTCGAAGCGGACCTGGTCACGCGGGACGTGGTAGCCCCAGTTGGAGCCCCAGTGGACCGAGACGACCACGATGTCGCCCGGCCACTTGGCCGGACGCCGCCGGGCGGCGATCGAGGCCGCGGCGGCGTGCGACGGTTCGGCGACGAAGTCGACCCCACTGCGCTGTGCCGTGGCGGCCCAGTTGCCGGGTATGCCGCTGGAGGCCATTCCCACGGAGAAGACCAGGACGCGCCGTCCGCCTATGACGTGCACGATCGCGGGACGCCGGGCCTGGTGGGCGTCCCGCCCCGCCCCTGCCGAGCGAAGGCCCGCGTCCATCAGGGCGTCGAGGGTCTGCTCCAGCCCGCGGCGGCCATAGTCCAGCACTTGGTTGTTGGCCAGGGCGCAGACGTGCGGACGGGCGGCGGCCAGACCGGGCAGGTTGGCCGGGTGCATCCGGTCATGGATCTCTTTGCCGGGCGCGGTCTCGTCGTTCTGCGTGACGGCGGTCTCCAGGTTGAGGATCCGGACATCGGGCGCCGCGTCGGCGAGCACGTCCAGCGCGTCGCCCCAGGGCCAGGGGAAGTCGACCGGACGGGGGATCATGCCGTTCGCCGCCTCGGCCAGGTCCACATAGGCACGGGCGTCCTTGATGTAGGACTCCGACAGTTTCGGATCGCCGGGTTTGGAAGGATCTGGTCGACTCGGCGGCCGAGCATCACATCACCGGCCAGGAACAGCGTGACGAGGTCACCGCCTATTTTTCCGGGCCAGGCCGGTCCGGCGGGTTCTGCTCCCGGGCGGCGAACAGGGGCCCGCAAGCGCAAGCCCGTCCGTCGCCCGCCCCTTGGGAGCGAGACCGGGTCGGCAGCCGGAGAGCGAGCCGGGTTCACGCACTCCCCTCGAGGAGTCTCTTCAGCGTCTGCTCGTTCCTCGGCATCTCCTTGCGCACATGCGGACGGACGACGAGCGGAACGAGCACCTTGCCGATCCCATGCGTCTCGAAGTCGAGGGACATCGTCAGGCGCGACCGTTCACCGTCGCCGAGCGGCTCGATCGTCCCTTTCACGTGCCCTCGGATGGGACCGTCGATGCCGTCGACCCGCCAGCTCCTCGGCGGATCAAACTCGGTCACCTCCGAGGTCATCGGGATGTCCCGGCGACCGATCCGCCGGGTCACCACGACTCTCGAACCCACGGCCACAGGAGCATCTCCCACAGGGCGTACCGACACGGCACTCTCCTGCCACTCGGGAAGGTGCGAGGGATCAGTCACGTAGGAGAAGACTTCTTCGGGGCGACAGGAGATGTCGACGCTTTCTTTGATCGCAGACATTTGATCCCCTTTTTGTTATTTTATGTACATAATCCCACAATGCCGACGACGCACCAACTCCACCAACCGGACGGGCCAACGCGGCAATCAGGGGCGCGGGCACGGGCCGTTCCCGGCGGCCGGCAGCGATGCGCGCTTCCCCCTGGCCGGGGCGCACTGCCGCGATTGGGAGGCCCAGCGGACTCTGGTGGCGTTTCGGAGTGCGCCGAGGGCGGCAAGCATGTCCGTGATCTCTCACGAAGGGTCTTGAAACCTCTGACCTGGGCTTTCCGAGCCGCCTTCGGGATTCGAACCCGAGGCGTACGCATGACGAGGCCTCGAGTGATTGCCCAGTAGCGGCTGATGCCGCGTGATGCTGTTGTGCAACCCGCGTCACCTGCGCTGCACTGCGACACCTACGCACTGCAGTTGTCTGACCTGCACGGATTATTGATGTCCGGATTGCGGCACCGTTGGTACGACAGCACAGCAGATATCAGCGCCGTCTCGCCGGGCTGCATCCGCCTCCGGCGCTCCCGATGCGGTCCAGATCGCCGATCTCTGGCACATCTGACACGACCTCGCCGGCAGGCTCAGGTCGGACCCGACCAGTCGAAGGTGATGTGCTTGCTGGACTGACCCTCCCTGCTCCAGTGGAAGCCGAAGGCGTCGGCGCGGTCCGCTGTCGCGCGGCCCCAGGTCGCGATCTGCCCCGGGCCGGTCTCCGATCCCGGCAGGTTGGTGGACTGCACACGTGCGCCGTCGGGTGTAGTCGGTCCCGTCAGGGCCATCGCGCTCGCCTCGACCCGTCCCGGAACGGTGGCTTTCCAACCACCGAGATCCTCGTCGACCTGCACCTCGATGGGGGCGAAGTCCATGCCTCGCATCTCGGCTCCGAACATGCTGATCATTTCGGCAGGCCAGCTGCCCGCCTGACCGCCGAAGATCATCTGTAGTGCCTCGCGCTGCGCGTCGTCAGCCCTCTCGTCGAGGAAGACGGCCGCGTACGCATCGGAGTGCTCGGCCCACACGTTGCCGACGAACGAGCCGAGCATCAGCACGTTGAGGCCGTCCAGCGGCACATCGCCGTAGCGCCCCTCGCGCACGTGCCAGGCCAGGACTCCCTCGCAGTCACCGTAGGTGGGCGGCTGTGCGAACGAGCACGGGCACGGAACGTTGCACTTGCAGGTGTCGAACCAGTCCCCGGCCGCATGCCACTTCGGAACAGACTTCCCGGTCTCCGTCATGTCCTCGCCTCCTCGCGACCCACCCCGGGTGAATCAGGTGGTCGGCAATCTCGCGGGGAACACATCGCCGTGGGACACCGCATCCACTCGGTGACGCGGGTCATCACCTCCATCCTCCTCCCGTTGACGTAGGGGAGCCAAGATGTCCAGGCGGAGCGGACACCGCGCAAGGGGCCGCCTTCTGTGGTGACCTGGAAGCGTGTTCCGTAACCGGGCATCGCTCTCCGCGCCCATGCGGCCGGGCAATCTCCTCTCCGCCCGGGAGATGACCGCCGCCTGGTCCCTCATGCTGCTGCTCGCCCTGCTTGCGTGGCTCCTCGTGGTGGGGCAGGCCAGCGGCACAGAGACGGGGCCGGGAACGATGGGCCTTGGCCTGCCGCTGTTCCTGCTGCTCTGGGTCATCATGATGGCAGCCATGATGTTCCCGTCCGTGTCGCCGGTGGCCATCACCTGGGTCCGGGCCATCGGCCGTCAGTCGTCCGGTACGGTCCGGGCGGCGCGGATCGCGCAGTTCGTGGGCGGATACCTGATCGCCTGGACGGCATTCGGACTCGCGGTGTACGGGATCCTCACGGTGACCGGCCGTCTGGTCGACAGCCATCCCGAAGCCGGGCGCTGGATCGGCGCCGGCGCTTTCCTGCTCGCCGGACTTCACCAGCTCAGTCCGCTGAAGAACGTGTGCCTGCGCCACTGCCGAAGCCCCATGGGCCAGCTCGTGCGCTACGCCGGCTACCGGTCGCGTGCCCGCGATCTGCGTGTCGGAGCGCACCACGGACTCTACTGCGTGGGCTGTTGCTGGGGGCTCATGATCGTCCTCGTACCGCTGGGCACGATGAACATCGCGGCGATGGCCGGACTCGCGGTCGTCATCTTCATCGAGAAGCTGTGGCGGCTGGGACCGGTGTTCAGTACGGCGGTCGGTGTGCTGTTCCTGGTCCTGGCTGCACTGGCTCCGTTCCAGAGCTGGCTTCTGCCAGGACTGGAACATTCGGGGCCGTCGATGCAGCCGATGGCTTAGGCGACCGATGGGTTGATCAGCCGCGGCGGTCGGCCACGGACGGCCAGTTGCCGTATTTTCCCCGGTTCAGATCACACGACGGGCCCGTACGAGCACAACCGGACACTGGCGGGGCCCGGCGCCGCCTGCGCCCGGAAGCCGTATTCGCGTAACCCTCGCCCCGCCCCGAGCGATGTCGAGAACTCCCACGCGGCTCCGACGTCACCTCAGGAAGGCACCCAACGGAGGGACGAGGTCATGAGCAAGGTCGTTTCAGGCATCTCGATGTCACTGGACGGATTCGTCGCCGGTCCGAATGTCTCCCGCGAACAGCAACTGGGCGACGGCGGCCTGCCGCTGCACCAGTGGCTGCACCAGCCGGGCCCGCGCGACATCGACTTGCTGGACGAGATGCGCGCAGGGCTGGGGTCCATCCTGATGGGCCGGGTGTCATACGGCCTGGCGGAGGGCGACGGCGGCTGGGGCGACGGCGGGCCCGCCGGACCGACGCCGTGCTTCGTGCTCACCCACAAGGCACCCGCCCTGGAGACTGTACGGCCCCCGTCGGTCTTCACCTTCGTCACCGACGGCATCCACAGCGCGGTGGCCCAGGCGAAGTCGGCGGCGGGCGGCAAGGGGGTCGCCGTGCACGGCGCGAGCGCGGCTCAGCAGTGCCTCGCGGCCGGGCTGCTGGACGAGATCCAGATCCATCTGGCCCCGGTCCTGCTCGGCGGCGGGACTCGGCTCTTCGAGCACCTGGGCGGGCAGTACCGGCTGGAGCGTACGAAGGTGATCGAGACGTCGAACGCCACCCATCTGCGGTTCAGCGTGATCCGCTGACCGGCTCCGTGTCTGCAGCGCGAGGTCCTCAACTACCTCTTACAGACCGGCCGGTACCTCTTCGGTGGCTGCGGAGTTGTCGCGGATTCCCATGCGCAGGTGTTCGACGTGGTAGAGCGCCTGGTCGAGGAGTTCGGCGACGTGGTTGTCGTAGAGGGCGTAGATGATCGAGCGGCCGTGGCGTTCGCCGGTGACCAGGCCGAGGTTGCGCAGCAGGCGGAGTTGGTGGGAGCAGGCGGAGGCTTCCATGCCGACGGCGTCGGCGAGGTCACTGACGGAGCAGGGGCCTTCCTGGAGGCGGGCCAGGATGTGGAGCCGGGATGGGGTGGCGAGGGCCTGGAGGGTGGCGGCGACGTCCGCGGTGCCGACGGCGTCGAGGCGTTCGCGGGTGGTGGCGCTGCTGGCGTCGGTTCCGTGGCCCATGGGTGCATCATACCGGTGACACCTGAAGACCTGTTCAGATGTTCCTGTATGGTGGGCGCGTTACCCCGTCCGTCCGTGAAGGGTTGTTTTGTCATGTCTTCTGTCCTGGATCAGCGGCCCGCGCCGACCGCTGCCGGACTGCGTCCGGCGCTCCCGAAGCGGCGTACGCGGGTGCTGGCGCTGCCGGAGTCCCGGTGGGCGCTGGCCGCGCTGGTGCTGTTCCTGATCGCCCTCCCGCTGGATCTTCTCGGTGCCCCGACATGGCTGTGGGCCCCGCTGTATGCCGCCGTCTACATCACGGGCGGGTGGGAGCCGGGGCGGGAGGGTCTGAAGGCACTCAGGAACAAGACGTTGGACGTGGATCTGCTGATGGTGGTGGCCGCGATCGGTGCCGCTGCCATCGGCCAGGTCCTCGACGGCGCGCTGCTGATCGTCATCTTCGCCACCTCCGGGGCCTTGGAGGCGGTCGCGACGGCGCGGACCGCCGACTCGGTGCGCGGTCTGCTGGACCTGGCGCCGACCACCGCAACCCGGCTCCTGCCCGGTGGTGAGGAGGAGAGCGTCCCGGCCGACTCCCTCGCGGTGGGCGACACGATCCTGGTGCGGCCCGGCGAGCGGGTCGGCGCCGACGGCCAGGTCCTCGACGGGGCCGGTGATGTCGACCAGGCGACCATCACGGGCGAGCCGTTGCCGGTGGCCAAGCGGGCCGGGGACGAGGTGTTCGCCGGCACCATCAACGGCGCCGGTGCTCTGCGGGTGCGGGTCGAGCGTGACCCGGCGGACTCGGTGATCGCCCGGATCGTGAAGATGGTCGAGGAAGCGTCCAAGACCAAGGCCCCCACCCAGTTGTTCATCGAGAAGGTCGAGCAGCGGTACTCGATCGGCATGGTCATCGCCACGCTGGCCGTCTTCGCGGTCCCGCTCGCCTTCGGCTCCGCGCTCCAGCCCGCTCTGCTGCGGGCGATGACCTTCATGATCGTTGCTTCGCCGTGCGCGGTGGTGCTGTCCACGATGCCGCCGCTGTTGTCCGCCATCGCCAACGCGGGCCGCCACGGTGTCCTGGCGAAGTCCGCCGTCGTGATGGAACGCCTGGGTCAGGTCGACCTCGTGGCGCTGGACAAGACCGGCACCCTGACCCAGGGCACGCCACGTGTCACCGACATCCGTCCCGAGCCCGGTTCCGGTCTGCAGGAGGACGGGCTGCTGGCGCTGGCGGCGGCGGCCGAGCACCCCAGCGAGCATCCCCTCGCCCGCGCCGTCGTCCAGGCCGCCCGCGAACGCGGCCTCACCCTCGCCGCGGCAACCGGCTTCACCTCCGCCCCCGGTGCGGGTGTCACCGCCACCGTCGGCGGCCGCACCATCCAGGTCGGCTCCCCGGCCCGCCTCGTCGCTGTCGACGGCCAGGACATCGGCAGCGCGGTACAGGCGCTCGAAGACGAAGGCCGCACCGCGGTCCTCGTCCGGCGCGACGGCACGCCGGTCGGGGTCCTGGGCATCGCCGACCGGCTCCGCTCCGACGCGAAGGCGACAGTGGCCGCGCTCACCGAACTCACCGGCCAGACACCGGTTCTGCTGACCGGTGACAACGAACGCGCGGCACGCCAACTTGCCGCCGAGGTCGGCATTACCGATGTCCGCGCCGGTTTGCTTCCGCAGGACAAGGTGTCGGCAGTCAGGCAGTGGGAGGACGAGGGCCTTTGCGTGCTGGTGGTCGGCGACGGCGTCAACGACGCGCCCGCGCTGGCCGCCGCGCACACCGGCATCGCGATGGGCAGGGCCGGCTCCGACCTCGCACTGCAGACCGCCGACGCCGTCGTCGTCCGCGACGAACTCGCCGCCATCCCCGCCGTCGTGGCCCTCTCCCGCCAGGCCCGCCGCCTCGTCGTGCAGAACCTGGTCATCGCCGGGATCTTCATCACCGCCTTGGTGGCCTGGGACCTGATTGCCACGCTCCCGCTGCCGCTCGGCGTCGCGGGGCACGAAGGCTCCACCGTCATCGTCGGACTCAACGGCCTGCGCCTGCTGCGCGACGCCGCCTGGAACCGCGCAGCAAAGGAAGGGACTGTAAGACGTTCGGTGTAACTCCCGATCATGGAAGATGCATCGTTGACGCTCTCCTTCCCTTCAGGGAGGAGAGCGTCAAGAAGTTTCCCCCGACAAAACAACACAACACCCGAAGAGGTCACTAGTTCGGATGAGGTGGTCGTGCGGGGCCTCAGGGGTTCCTCAGGCGGCGTCCCAGGTGCGCAGTTGGCGGGCGATCTGGGCGACGCCGATGGTGGTGGCCGCAGCGTCGCGGACCAGGGCCACGGCGTCCTTGGGCTGGTAGGTGAGGCGGCGGCCGTTCAGGGCGAGGTAGGCCTCGCAGGAGTGCCAGGCGAAGGCGTCGTTGGAGTGCTCCAGTGCGGGCAGTCTGAGCAGGGTCTGCAGCAGGGCTGCGGCCTTCAGGTTCAGGGAGCCGTAGATGTCGCGTTGCATGGCCCGCGCGTTGGCGCGGGCGACGGCCGCGTAGAGAGGACCGTAGTCGTCGACCTGGGGGTCACCGTCGAGGAGCTCGGCTGCGTGCAGGAGGAAGGGCACATCGAGGGGATGGGGCTGCTGGGGGTCGGGCTGGTTCACGCGGCGTGGCCCCGCTCGCCTGGCTCCATCTCGCGGCGGGCCTGCTGTTCGGCGGCCCGCTGCTCGGGTGCGGGGTCGGCGGTGCTGGGCTCGGCGGCGAAGGCATGCCCGCTGCGGTCCATCGAGTCCTTGAACGCCTTGAGGAAGCTGTCCTCCACCGCAGTCGCGCGGGCGTACGCGGCGGACAGGATGTAGTCCTGGATGCTGACCCCGGCCTGCCTGGCAGCGGCGACGATGGCGGCCTGCTGTTCGGGGTCCCGGAAGCGCAGGCTCATGGCCTTGGAAGTCGACATGGTACCTACGGTATCAGTGGTATCACTTGGTGTCCACGGGTATGGCTCCTGCTGCTGACCGTGGCCCGGGCAGCCCGGCGCGACTGTCTGGCGCCCCGCAGAGCGGCCGAGTCGGCGGCGCGGTCCCATGCTCCGGGTCGCATCCAACGGGTCCTTGGCCACACGATCAGCTCCTGGAACGACCACTCTCGACCATCAACGTCCACGTGCTGATCGCGGTCGGCGCAACGCCGACGGGCACGGGTAGAACCGGGGCCGCCCTGTGTGGGCGTGACGACTGGGACATTGGGCGCCAGGACCAGGGCGGCGGGAGGGACGCACACTCGCGGGACCCGCGAGTTCGCCGGCGTGCGGCGCCGCGATCAGCCCCGCGGCGCGGGCGAGCGCGAAGGCATCGGCGAACGGCTCGGGCGGGTGCAGCGACTCGTCCGCGGCGAGGCCGAATCCGGGCACTCCGGCATCCGCCCGCGTGGCCGCGAGCCGCGCCAGGTCCACGGCCTCGCGAGGGTCGAGGTGGCGCAGGGCCGTGACGAGGGTCCGCAGCCGATGCCGGCCCGGGCTGCCGCGCCGCACGCTTCATCGATCAGGAGGTCGAGGACGTAAGCGGAGCTTCGGCCGAAGGCCTGCCCGTACCGCACGGGGTTGACGGCCGGCTCCAGCCATACCGCACCGTCCGTGGCCGCGTCCTCCACGACCTCGCGTACGACCCGTCGCAGGTCGTCCTCGCACCGGACGAGCGACACCGCCTCGTCATAGCGCAGCCCGAACTCGCGGAAGCTGCTGTACGCATCCATGTCCGGCACGTGCACGCCGTGTCGGCGCGCGAGATCGGCGAGAGCGGCGGGCAGCATGGAGCCCTCCAGGTGCAGATGGAGATGCGCCTTCGGCAGCCGGTGGAGATCGCGGGGGAGGGCGGTCCCCGCGTCGGCGGGTGCGGGGACTGCACCCAACGGCGCCGCTGCGAAGCCTGCCGGCATTCCCGCTGTGCCCGGCCACTCGGCGACATCCGACGCCGGCGGCTGAGCGATGCCCGGCAACGGCTCCGTCGCCCCCGCGCTGCTGGCGACGGCCTCCGCCGTCACACCGTGGCCTTCTTGCCGAACACCGCGTCCAGTACCGACTGGTCGACGATCTTCGCCGCGTCCGGCAGTTCCTTGACGCCGGCCGCCTTCAGCCCGTCGTACATGTCGCCGCCCAGCAGACTCTCGTCGATGCGCAGCAGTCCCTTGCTCTTGGTCAGCGCGCTCTGTGTGAAGGGGATTTGGAGGTCGTTCTCCCGGACCTGCTGCTTGAGTTCGAGGCCGAGGTCCACGCCGTACTTGGTGACGGCGAGCTTCGCCGCCTGCTCCGGGTCCTTCGCGTTGTCCTGCCAGCCGCGGACGGTGGCGCGCATGAACCGCTCCAGGACGTCCGCCTTCCCGGTCAGCATGGTGCGCTTGCAGAACACGATCGAGGAGTAGGAGGGCAGCCCGAGGTCGCTGTAGGTGACGACCTCGTAGTCCTTGCCCTTCTTCATCCCGTACTTGGTTTCCAGGGTGATCGGCTGGTTGGTGAGGAAGCAGGTGTACGCCTTGCCCTGCTTCTGCACGAGCGGGCTCACGTCGTACCCGACGGGAGTGAAGTCGTACGACTTCTTGAGCCCGGCGCTGGTGAGGATCGCGTCGATAAGGGGCTGGGTGCCCTGCTGGCCGAGGACCTTGGCGCCCAGCAGGTCCTTCGGCTCCTTCACCGGGTCGGACGCGAGGGAGAGCAGCCCGCCGGGGCTGGTCTGGAAGACGGCGCCGAGGAGGGAGAAGTCGTTGCCCTTGGGGATCGCCTGGAGCAGCGTCTGCATGTTGGCGTGCACGCCGAGGTCCGCGGATCCTGCGGAGACGGACTGCGTGGGGTCGGGGGTGTTGGGGCCGCCCGCCTGGAACTCGACGGTGAGGTTCTCGTCGGCGTAGTAGCCCTTCTCGTCGGCGAGCCAGAATCCCGCGAACTCGACGTTCTTGATCCAGCCGAGGGCGACCTTCACGGTGGTCGACTTGCCGTCGCCCGATCCGGACGAGGAGCTGGCGCCGGAATCGCCGCCGCAGGCGCTGAGCAGCCCGCCGGCCCCGAGGGCGAGCCCCGAGGCTCCCGCCGCACGCAGGAGACTTCGACGGGAGAGGTGGGGCAGACGGGCGGGATCGGTGCGTGGTGCCACGGTGGTTCCTTCCACAGGTTCTGTAACTTCGACGAGTTCCACAGGGGGAGTGGGCCCGGGCCAAGGTGGTGACGGCTGATCAGCTGAAGTGGGCCGAGCCGAGCCGTTCGGCGGCCCGGGCGCCGATGAAGCACAGGACGGAGACGACGGTGGCGACCAGGGCGGTGCCCCAGGCGCGGGCCGGGTCCATGAAGGTGACGGATTGGGCGAAGAGCAGGCCGAGGCCGTGCGTACCGAGCAGGTACTCGGCGAGCATTGCGGACAGGACCGCGGTGGACGCGGTGAGCCGGAGGCCGACCAGGACGGCCGGGACGGCGTGCGGCAGCAGGAGCAGCCGCAGCCGGGTGAGGCGGGTGGCGGCGAGGACGGTGAAGACGTCGCGGGTGGCGGCGGGCGCGGCGCGCAGCCCCGAGCCGGCCATCACGAAGACGGGGAAGAAGGACACCACAGTGGTGACGGTCAGCACCGCCGTGATGCCGAATCCGACGACCCTGGCGATCACCGGGATCATCGCGACGACGGGGACCGAGCGCATGATCAGCGCCATGGGTGTCATCAGCCCCGACAGCAGGGGAGAGGCCCACACCAGCAGCGCGCCCGTCACCCCGAGGACCAGGCCGAGTGCGAGGCCCACGGCCGCGTTCAGCAGCGTCCAGCCGAGGTCGGGGAGGTAGGCGCCCGGGTGGCCGAGGACGTCGCCGAAAACCGCGGCCGGTGTGGGCGCGACGATCTGGTTCAACTGCTGGGTACGGACCCATACCGCCCAGGCGGCGACGAGGGCGAGCACGGTCCAGTAGCGGGACAGCAGGCGGGTCAGGGTGCGAAGAACGACGCGCCAGGGCTGCTTGCCGCCGTCTGCGGCGTCGGCGCGGGGTGCGGTCCTGTCGCCTTTCCCGACCGGGTGCTGCCCCGCACTCGGGCCCTCGACGACCGCGCTCTCCCTCCTGCTCATACGAACCTCCGGGCGGCCGCCACGCGCAGGCCGGCCAGGGTGGCGTACGCGGTGAGGGAGATGACGGCGGCGGACAGGGCCGCGGCCCACATCAGATCGGTCTGGAAGTTCTGCATCGAGCTGACCAGCAGGACTCCCAGACCGCGCGGGGCGCCGAACCATTCGCCGACGACCGCGCCGAGCACCGCGGCCGGTGCGGCGAGCGCGAGTCCGTCGATCAACAGCGGGACAGCGGTCGGGAGTTGGAGGCGCAGGAGGGTCGCTCGCCGTGAAGAGCCCAGCGCGCGGAACACGTCGCGGTGGGCGGCACCGGCCGCGCCGAGCCCGGAGGTGGCGGCCACGAAGACCGCGAAGCCGGCGGCGAGCGCGGCGATGACCGCGGGGGTGCCTTCCCGGCCGACCGTGGTGATCAGCAGTGGGCCGAGCGCGATGAGGGGCACGGCGTGCACGACGGCGGCCAGCCGGTCGAGCCCTGGCTGCAACGGCGGCAGCAAGGCGCCGACGAGGGCGACGACGAGGGCGATGAGCGTGCCGGCGACGAAGCCGGTGCCCGCGGCGGTCGCGGTCGCGGCGAGTGCGCGGCCCAGCAGATCACGGGTGATCGGATCGTCCAGCGCCGCGACGACCTGCGTCAGCGGGGGCCAGCTCTCGCCGAGGACGCCGAGCCGCCCGACGCCCTCCATGGCCGCGAGCAGCAGCAGTGTTCCGGCGACGGTGTGCAGAGTGGTGCGGGCGCGGTTCACTCGGCCCCCTCGTCGAGGAGGGCGGTCAGCCGGTCGACGATGTGGTGGAACTCCGCGTCCCGTGTCAGTGTCTTGTCACGGGGCCGCGGGAGCGTGATGTCCTCGACATGGCGTACGGTGCCGGGCCGGCCGGTGAGGACGACGACCCGGTCGGCGAGCAGTACGGCCTCATCGACGTCGTGCGTGACCAGCAGCGTGGTGATCTGCTGGTCGGCCCAGATTCGGGCGAGTTCGAAGTTCATACGGCGCCGGGTCACCGCGTCCAGCGCCCCGAACGGCTCGTCGAGCAGCAGGACTTCGGGCTGGAGCACCAGGGCCCGCGCGATGGCGACGCGTTGCCGCATACCGCCGGAGAGCTGCCGCGGCCGGGCGTCGGCGAACCCTTCGAGCCCGACGAGACTCAGCAGCGCGTTGACCCGGTCGGCGTCCACCGGGCGGCCCGCCACCCGGAAGGGCAGCGCGACATTGTCGTACGCACTCGCCCAGGGCAGCAGCGCGTGCTCCTGGAAGGCGATGCCCAGACGGTGGCCGCGCACCAGCTCGGCGGGGGCGCCGCCGTTGACGAGCACCTCGCCCTGTGTCGGGGTGTCGAGGCCCGCGAGCATGCGCAGCACAGTGGACTTGCCGCAGCCCGACGGTCCCAGGAGCGCGACGAACTCGCCGTTGCCGACGGCAAGGTCCACGCCTTCGAGCGCGGTGACGGTACGTGACCGACGGAGCCTGAACTCCTTGGTCGCCCCCCGCAGTTCAAGCGCTGCGGGAGTGGTCCGGGGCGTTGCTTCGGGAGGGGACTCACTGATTCCCGTGGCGGCCATGGCGGCCCTCCTCGTTCATGAACCATTCGGTTCATGGACGGTAGGGCCGCGCCGTTTCCCCCGCATTGCGGGAGCTGAGCCGGGCCGTTACGCCCCTTCGTCCAGGGGATGTGGGCCCTCCGGGCGAGGGACGCCGGCCGTCCGGCGGGCAACTGGGGCGAGCTGCCCGGGCGTTCTCCACCTGGACAGGTGACCGGTTACTGATCATTCGGTCGCGCCCGGATAAAGTGCGAACCATGTCCCAGCCCCCGGAGGAGAACGAGCGCACGCGGCTGCTGCGTCTGAGCGCCGACCACATCCTGGCGCACGGTGTCGCCGGTCTGTCGCTGCGCGGCATCGGCAAGGCCGTCGGCAGCAACAACCGCATGCTGCTGTACTACTTCGGGTCGAAGGAGGAGCTGATCGCGGCGGCTCTCACCGAGGCGGGCGGCCGCTTCCCGCTCCTGGAACGGATCTTCGAACTGCTCGACGACCGCGACCAGCCGCTGCGCACCCGCCTGGAGGCGGCCTGGGAGCTGCTCTCCGCGGACGAGAACCTCCCCTTCCACCGCGTCTTCTTCGAAGTGCTGGGCCTCGCCGGCTATCAGCGAGGACGCTTCGACGCCTTCCTCGACGCCGTCGCCACCACCTGGCGGGGCCGCGTCGCGACCGCGCTGAGCGCCGAGGGCGTACCGGCCGACGAGGCCGACGACCTGGCGCGCGAGCTGGTCTCGCTCTGGCGTGGACTCCAGCTGGACCTGCTCACCGCCGGGGACCGCACGGCGACCCTGCGCGTGAACGCGGCGGCGGTCGCCTCCTTCGCCGCCAGAGCCGGGGCTGCCGCGTGCAGCCGTTCGCTCGGCTGACGCCGAGCGGCGCGGCGGTCGGCCACCCCTCGTTCAGCGGGCGTTACGCGCTCAGAGGCAGCTTCGGCGTTTTGGGTATCTTCGGTACCACGATGTCGAGCGGGCCGTCAGGGATCGCGACCGCGTCCGTGGACCAGCCCCAGATCGAGCAGACGCGGCGCCCGGGATCGCTGTGCCCGTCCCGGCCGTGCAGGACACGGTAGTTGTCGAGGCAGATCATCTCGCCGGCCTCGACCCGGAACATCGGTCCGGTGTCCCGTGCCGCGACCACGGCCTCCTCCCACTTGCGCAGGAAGGCCATGTGCTCGTCCTCCGAAGGGCCCTCGACCGGCGCGAGATACGGGTGGTAGCGGCCCTGGAAGCGCCCGGAGGACACGGTTCGGGCGATCGGCGCGTACGTGTCCTGCGGGTAGTTGGGCTCGGAGTGGTCGATGTCGGTGGTGCGACAGAACTCCGCCACGGCCGCCCACGCCGGGTCGGCGGCGAGAAGGTCGAGCAGCCGGGAGGTGTCCACGAGGAAGGAGTCACCGCCCAGGGCCGCAGGCCGCTCGCACCACAGGAACAGGTGGTCGGGGGCGTAGTCGCCGAACGCGAAGCCGTCGTTGTGGGCGACCATGCGCTCCTCGGTCGGAGCGAAACTGCGCTTGCGGCCACGGGAGTCGGCCGGCTGCGCGGCCACTTGTGCCGCCTCGCGCTCACCGTGCGCCTTGGTGGCCTCGAACTGTGTACCGATGCGGATCGCCTTGTCGCCCATGACCTCACGGCCGTACGCGACGGCGGACCGCTCGTCGGTGAGGCCGGTCACGATGACCGCGCCCTCGGCGGCGAGCACTTCACGGGCCTCTTCGGCACTGGACACCCGGCGTGGCACGAAGCTTGCGGAGCTGACGTCCATCCTTGACTCCTCAACGTTGAACCGATCGGTTCATCTCAAGATAGAGGTGCTGTGTTTCGACCGGGTGTCCCTCCCGGAACGCGTGGAAAACCTGGGGAGAACGGCCCGAAGCCGGCCGGGAACGGGATCTGGACACGGTTCATCGGCCGCCTCAGAACGGTGGCGCTACGCGCTGCCGCCCCCCTCCACCCGTCAGCCCCGCGCCCGCGATCAGGACGCCACGGCAGGACGGGCCTACGCCTGCGTGACGGCAGTTCGGGACCCGTCCCGGGGGTCCCGTGCCAAGTTGGGTCGGCCGCCAGGGAAGTTCCCTGGGCCGCCGCCTTGCGGGAGAGACGATGAACTGGAAGCTATTGGCACGACATGGTGTGACCCTCGTGGCGCCACTGTCGGCTGCTGCGCTGCTGCTCACGGGATGCGGGGGCGATGGGCCGGACGCGTCCGCGGCGACGAAGCGCGCGACGCCTCCCTCGCACGCCAGGACGACGGCGTCAAACTCTCCCTCTCCCTCTCCATCACCCTCACTGTCCGCGACGAGTTCTGCGCGCGCGAAGGCGGCGGACGGTGCAAATCTCGATGCCTGCAACGATGGCGCGTGCGAGGTCGAGATCAAGACCGGGGATGTGATCCGGTTCGGCAGCCAGGTCAAGACCAAGCCCAGGGTTGACTCGTTGACAGTGGTGGGTGTTACCCGCAACGGCCCCACCTTGTTGCTTTCCTCGGGCGTGACCACGACCGCCTATGGCGGGATCGAGATCAATGGCGGGATCAGCCTCGGCACCGTCTACGCCGAGGGGAACCGGGCGGTGGTCCGCATCTCCCGGATCTCCTGAGTGCGCACTGCCGCGTAGGCCGTCGCTTCGAATCCGACAGCGGGCTCCAACATCATGCGCGGTGGCCGCTCGAGTGCGGTTCGTTGCTGTGTACTGCCAGGTGGAGGTGGAGGTGGAGGTGGAGGTGGACGGATGGGCGGGCGAACGTGCGGCGTGGCGGTGTGCGTCCTGCTGGCCGTCGGCACCGTCGGTGGCTGCGGCACGGCGGCAGAACGGCAGGACGACGTACGCGACACGACGGCAGCGTTCCAGGCGGCGTTGAGCGAAGGTGCGTACAGCCGTGCGTGCTCCGTTCTCGCGCCCGCGACCGTGGAAGAGCTGGAGCAGTCGGCCAGCAGCCCGTGCGCGAAGGCGCTGCGTGAGGAGTCTCTGCGGCCGGGCGGTGCCCTGCGGAACGCGGATGTGTACGGCAACCAGGCACGGGCGGTGCTCTCCGCCGACACCCTGTTTCTCTCTCATTTCTCCACCGGCTGGAAGGTCGTGGCCGCAGGCTGCGAGCCGCGGCCGCAGGAGCCGTACCAGTGCCGGATCAAGGGCGGGTGAGTCGTGCGGACCATGTTTACCGTGGTCGTCGGGATCATCACGGTCGGTCTCGTCTATCTGGTGGCCCCGGCCCGGCCCTGGGGTTGATGAACAGTTGACCGAGCACTCGGCCGGGGCCACATCGCCGAGGCGCGGGGGTTTGCGGGGCTTCGTGCGAGACAACGGGCTCGGCCTGTTCTTCACCGTCGCGTTCCTGCTGGCCCTGGTCGGGCAAGCGATCGCCGGGCACGTCGACTTCAACAACCAGATGGCCGCAGACCAGCTCCAGCAGGTGTCTTTCGGCGAATACATCACCTCCTCCGACTTCGCCGTCGACGTGTCGGAGAACTGGCAGTCGGAGTACCTGCAGTTCTTCCTGTACGTCGGGGCGACTGTCTGGCTGTTGCAACGCGGTTCCCCGGAGTCCAAGGAGTTGCACAAGGGCGGCACCGAGTCGGACGAGGCGCAGCTGGTCGGCGAGTACGCCCAGGAGGGCTCGCCCAGGTGGGCCAGGGCCGGCGGATGGCGGCGTGCGGTGTACTCGCACTCGCTGCTGCTGGTGATGGGGACGGTCTTCCTGCTGTCCTGGCTGGTCCAGTCGATCGCCGGCACGGCCGCCTACAACGAACAGCGGCTACGGCAGCTGCAGGCGCCGCTGAGCTGGGCCGACTACCTGGGCGCGGCGGATTTCTGGAACCGCACGCTTCAGAACTGGCAGTCCGAACTCCTGGCCGTCGCCTCGATGGCCGTCCTCTCGATCTACCTGCGACAACGCGGGTCCCCGGAGTCGAAGCCGGTGGGCGCGGCCCACGACGCCACAGGTGTGGAAGGCTGAGAAGCAGACACGCTGCTTGATAGGCGCAATCGACAATCGGCGACATGGAGGACCGCGCCCTTGGCAGGTCCTCGCTGGACGAGGCGGCCGAGTAAACAAGCTGGTGGGCGGCGGCTGGGGTGGTGCCCGGTGTCGGTGGTCGGCGCGGCCTGAGAGCCGTTGCGTCCGGGGTGGCCGCGAGGGCAGCGGCTGAAGTGTTGTCGAAGAGGGCCGCGAGGCTGACGTATGAGCGGCGGGGCCTCCGCAGACGTGGCTGCCGCGATTCTGCGAAGATCGGGGAGACAGCTTAGTTAGTTTTGGCCGCTGACGTCATGCCGGGCGCGCACGTTTCCAGGCGGCCAGCAGCCGGTCACCGCCGTTCCGGCGCCGCGGCAGCGCCAGCACCGAACTGCCGGGGGCGGACGTACTGGCGGCGCCCGGCAGAAGGGGCAGCCCCGCATCCGGTCCAGCTACTACGCGATAGGGCAGCGGCAGTGCTCCGGTATCGATGTGACGGGCGCCGCAGCCGTGACGTCGATGGCAGTACCCCGGCTCGGTGGGGCGTCTGTGGTGAAGACGCACCCAACGCTCCCTTCGAAGAGCCACCCTTGGTACTGGAACAATCACGGATTTGGATCGTCTTTCACCCGCCGCTGGTGACGGCGTGAGGACTGGTCGTCCACGGGTACTCGGGAGGCCACGAGGCGGATAAAGGGCCGCCCACCCCACGGAGGGATGCTTTCGTGACTCAGCATGTCAGCGACGTCATGACGCGTGCCCCGGAGACCGTCGAACCGCAGACCTCGGTGACGGTCGTGGCCCGGATGATGCGAGACAAGAACATCGGTGCAGTTCTGGTCGCTGAGGGCGAGCAGCTGCGCGGACTGGTCAGTGACCGTGACCTGGTGGTGCGCGCCCTGGCCGAGGGCGGCGATCCGGACCAGATGTCTGTGGCCGAGGCGTGCAGCGATGACCTGGTCACAGTGGGGCTCGCCGACGACCTGGCCCGTGCGGTGGAGGTGATGCGCGAGCACTCTGTCCGCCGTGTCCCGGTCGTCGACGAAGGGCAGCACACGGTGGGCATCGTCTCCATCGGTGACCTGGCCATCGAGCGCGACCCCGAGTCGGCTCTCGGTGACATCAGCGCCGCGAGGCCCAACAAGTAAAGGTGCCTCGTCCCAAGAAGGGCGGTCGACTCGATCGGACTGCTCCTCTGGAACCAGTGAGCTCTTTCAGCGTGGCCACTGATCGGGTGACGATGTCGGCGTCCGCAACGGACAAGGCTCCTATGCCGTTGAGAGAGGTGTTCGACGTCTCAACTCATTGGCACAGGAGCCTTGTTGGTTCCCTATCCTGCCGCACTCGACCTGCCTCATGCCCTGGTCGAGTGGGTCACCATGCTCATCGTCACCCGCGAGGGTGACCGCCGCTGCAAGCTCCCACCGCACCAGCGTGCCCTCGTCGGCCTGGTGTACCTACGCAAGCACGACACCCTCGCCCAACTCGCGGCCGGCTTCGGCATTTCCGTCGGCACCGCCCACGCCTACACGGCAACCGTCATCGACCTGCTCGCCGACCGGGCACCCGGGCTCCTGCGGACCCTGCGCGAAGCCGACCCCGACTACGTCCTGCTCGACGGCACCCTCGCAGAGTGCGACCGGGTCGGCGACAGCCGGGCCGACTACTCACAAAAACACCGACGCCACGGCGTGAACGTCCAGGTGGTAACCGATCCAGCAGGACGACTGCTGTGGATCTCGCCCGCACTGCCCGGCCGGACCCACGACCTGACCGCGGCCCGCACCCACCGAATCATCCGAATCTGCGAACGCCAAGGCATCCCAGTCCTCGCCGACCGCGCCTACATCGGAGCCGGCCCATGGGTGACCACACCACGCAGACGCCCACCCGGCCGCGACCTCACGCCAACCCAGCAAACCGTCAACCGCGCGCTGTCCGCGGCACGGGCACCGGTCGAGCGCGGCGTCGCACGACTGAAGTCCTGGCGGATCTTCCGCAAAGCCCGATACAGCCCGAACCGAATGACGTCAATCGCCGCCGCGATCCTCACTCTGGAGCGGCAACGCTGAAAACGCTCAGTGACTGATTGCTGAGCTTCCCGAAGGGAGCGTGCGCCATGACTACCCCTGATCCCGACCCGAGGCGAACCCCGGGAATCGAACCGGGCGGCGGTGTCCCCCCTGGTGAGATACCACCCGCCAAAGGGGGCACTCACGGCATCTCGCATCTGGAGCCGCCTGACGGCGGCCGTGGCAAAGTCCAGATGTGCGGCCAGCCGAGTCCAGGCTGATGGCCACCGGAATTCCAGGTGGATGGCCGTCTGACCAGTGGTGTTCCTGATCACTTCCTTAACTGGAGGAGACCCCTCCGACCGTTTGCTGGTGTTTGCGCGCATCAGCTACCGGCCGGAGAGGTCCTGTGACGAAGTCTGACACGGAGATTATGGAAATCCTTGAGGCGTACGACCTGACCGGGACGGTCTGGTCGGCGGCGACCTTGACGGGGCACGACCCGAAGACGGTCAAGCGGTATGTCGAGGCCCGCAACGGCGGGCGCAATCCCTATGAGCGAGAGCCGCGGCCGAAGATGATCGACGCGTTCCTGGAGAAGGTCGAGGAGTGGGTCGAGCAGTGGAAGGCGACGATCCGCGCCGATGTGGTCCACGAGAAGCTCGTGAAGATGGGCTACCGGGGCAGCGCGCGCTCGACGAGACGGGCGGTGAACGCGGCAAAACTGGCGTGGAAGGCGGGCAAGCGCCGAACGTACCGGCCGTGGATTCCCGAGCCGGGCCGGTGGCTGCAGTTCGACTGGGGCGAGGGTCCGCGGATCGCGGGGCGTCGGACCTGGCTGTTCTGCGCGTGGCTGTCCTGGTCGCGGTTTCGGGTGGTGATCCCGGTCTGGGACTGCACGTTGGGCACTTTGGTGGCCTGCCTGGACACCACGCTCAGGCGGATCGGCGGGGCGCCGACGTATGTGCTGACCGACAATGCGAAGACGGTGACCGTCGAGCACATCGCCGGGATCCCGGTGCGGCATCCGCAGATGGTCGCCGCGGGCCGGCATTACGGCTGCCAGGTGGTCAGTTGCGTGCCCTACGACCCCGAATCGAAGGGCGGTGCGGAGGCCACGGTCCGTATCGCGAAGGCCGACCTGGTGCCCACAGATGCGAACCTGCTGGCCGCCTACGACACCTTCGCCGAGCTCGCCGATGCCTGCCTGACCTGGTGCGATGCGGTGAACTCGCGCCGTCACCGGGCGACCGGGCAGATACCCGCGGACCGTCTGGACATCGAACGCACCACCCTGCATGTCCTGCCCATCGAGCCGCTCGCGCTCGCGCTGGGCGAGGAGAGGCTGGTCGGCTCGGACCGCACGATCAGCTTCAACGCGGTGCGCTACTCGACCCCGCCGGGCTATACCGGCTCGAGGGTGTGGTGCCGGGTGGTCGGCGAGGAACTGTCCATCACCGCCCGCACCAACTCCGGTGATCTGTCGGAGATTTGGCGCCACGAGCTGTCCACCCCGGGTGTTCCGCAGATCATCGACGAGCACTACCCCGACCACCCGGACGGCCGCAGCATCCACCAGCCGAGGCTGCGGCCCCGCTCGGAAGCGGAGATCGCGTTCGTGGGCATCGGCCCCGGAGCCGGGCGCTGGCTCAAGGAGGCCGGACCCGCCGGCGCCACCCGCATCCGCGCCAAGATGGCCCGCGCGGTCGAGCTGGCCACCGTCCTGGGCAACGACCGGGTCGACCAGGCCCTCGGACTTGCGGCCACGGCCGGGCGCTTCGCCGACGGCGACCTGCTCTCGATCCTGGGACACATCGCCGACAGCAAGCCCGCCGGCGAGGTCGTCCGCGCGGACGAATCCCACTCCGTCCAGAACGGAACCAGTGGCTGGCAAGCCCTGGGCCGCTGACCCAACACGCCGCCCACCACACGATCCTGACTGAACGTCACCAAAGAGAACGGCACCTCCATGAGTTTCCCCAACCCGCCCGCGATCCCCGAGGAACTCGACAAGCTCATGCGCCGCATGCGCCTGCCCTATATGCGCAAGGCGGCTCCCGACGTTCTGGCCACCGCCCGAGCCCAGCGATGGGACCCCGCCGAGGTTCTGCGGCTGCTGATAGCCGAGGAGGTCACCGGCCGCGATGCGGCCACCCGGCGTCTGCGGCGCCACTCGGCGAACTTCCCCACCGGCAAGACTCTGGGCTCCTGGCGGGCCGAGGACTCCACCATCCCCGAGCCCACCCAGAACTCCCTGACCACCCTGGAATGGATCGGCCGCGCCGAGAACCTGGTGATCGCCGGCCCGAGCGGCACAGGGAAAAGTCATTTCACCGAGGGACTCGCCCAGGCCGCGATCGAGAAGGACATGCGGGTGTCCTGGTTCACCCTGGAGACGCTGAGCGCCGCGATCGGCAAGTCGAAGGTCGACGGGTCCACCGCACGGACCGTCGCCCGGATCTGCCGCGCGGACCTCATCGTCATCGACGACATCGGCCTGCTGCCCGTCGGCGAGGACGCCGCCGAGGCGTTCTACCGGATCATCGATGCCGCCTACGAGCGCCGGTCCATCGCGGTCACCAGCAACATCCACCCCTCGGGCTTCGACACGATCATGCCGAAGACCCTCGCAGGCGCGAGCACCGATCGCCTCATGCATCACGCTCACCTCGTGACCACCACCGGTGACTCGCATCGCCTCGCCGAGGCCCTCGCCGGGAAGGGAGTGGTCCCCTTGAACTGACCCCCACCCCGGGAACACCACCGGCCACACGCCTGGGTTTCTGATGGCCACCAGCCTGGGCCTCCAACGGCCACCTACCTGGGCATCTCAATGACCGTTGACACCGCCCGAACTGCGCAAGGGATGGGGGCCGATGCCACTCGTCCTGATCATGGCGGTGGTGGCGCCGATAGCGATCGCCATGGTGGTAGCCCTGATCGCGTAACGCTTTAGACATCGCTTCCTTGGCGTGATCGCTAGTTGATCTGTGTATGACGGATCTGGTTGAGCAGTTGTGTCGGATGAATTATGGACACTGTTCTGGCGTGTGGTTCCGCCCAGGGAGGTCGTACGTCCACGGGGTGGTGGTCGACGGCGGCGGGCCGGTGACCGAAAATGCCTGCTGCGATCATCTTCGTAGCCACCTCCGGGTGTACCTGGCGGCAGCTGGCCCCGGTGTTCGGCCGGGCCTGGCCGACGGTCTACCGCCGCTTCGCCCAGTGGAGCCGGTACCGGGTGTGGGCCCGGCTTCACCGCGTCCTCCTGGACGAGCCTGGCGCCCGCGGTGAGCTGGACTGGTCGCGGTGTGCAATCGACTCTGAGGTTCCCCCGTCATGCGGGAGCCGCTGATCAGCTCGTCAGCAGGGGGTGACGGGTGTTCAGATTCGTTGGTTCGGCCGTCGCCTGCTCGGCGTAGTACTTCTCCTCGAACTCGATCGGGCTGAGGAAGCCGAGCCGTTCCTGGATGCGGCGGGAGTTATAGAAGCCGTCGACGTACTCGAAGAGCGCGAGATTCACCTCGGCCCTCGTGGTGAAGGTGCGGCCGCGGAGGCCCTCGGTTTTGATGAGCATCCAGAGGTTCTCCGCGAGCGCGTTGTCGTACGAGTCCCCGACCGAACCCATGGACGCCTCAACTCCCGCCCGCATGAGCCGAGTTGTGAGCTTGATGGACGTATATTGACAGCCGTGGTCGGCGTGGTGAATGAGCTTGCCCGGCTCGACCTCGCGGGACGCGAGCGCGTACTCCAGCGTGGTCAGGACCAGGTCGGCGTCCGCGCGGGCGGAGGTCTCCCACGCGACGACCCGGCGGGAGAACGCGTCGCGGATCGCGGACAGCCACAACGGCCCCTCGCCGGTGGAGATCATCGTGAGGTCGGTGACCCACAACCGGTTCGGCGCCGGTGCGGTGAAGTCTCTGTTGACCAGGTCCGGGGCCAGGGTGGCCTTCGGATCCCGGCGCGTGAAGCCCTTCCGCCGCGGGCTCACACCCGCGAGGTCGGCCTCACGCATCAGGCGCTCGACCCGTTTGCGGCCCACCGGGGTGCCCTCGCGTTTCAGCACGGCGTGCACGCGCGGAGAGCCGTAGACGCCGGTGGAGTCGGCGTGGATCTCCTTGATCCGCTCGGTCAGCTCGACGTCGCGACGCCGCCGTTCGCAGGGCTCCTTCTCCGCGCGGCGCCAGCGGTAGTAGGTGGAGGAGGGGATGTGGAGTTCCCGAAGTACGCACTCGACTCCCAGGCGGGGATGCTCGTCGACGAGCGCCGTCACCTGGGCCGGGTCGGGTCGAGTTGCGCCGCGAAAAACGCCGAGGCCGTCCGCAGGACGTCGTTGGCCCGCTTGAGCTGGGTGTTCTCCTTGCGCAGGGCCGTGAGTTCGGCGCGTTCGTCGCTGGTGAGACGGTCGTCGCGCTCGCCGGCGTCCGCCTCGGCCTGGCGGATCCAGCCACGCAGGGCCTCCGGGTGCACGCCGAGGTCGACGGCCAGCTTCTTGATCTGGGGCTTCGGCTCAGCGGTGCGATACATACGTACCGCACGCTCACGCAACTCGAGCGAGTATTTCCGGGGTGCAGCCATGGTCACAGGTCCTCTCATGAGTCCCATCTGACCTGCTGTCAACTTCCTCCGCATCCCGGGGGAACCTCACTCTGGCAGCCTCAGGGCCGCAAAAAGGGGGCCACTGACCGGACCGAATCCGACCGACCGCGACAAGAACGGATCGAAATCCACCTCACCACGGACCGGAACGGTCTGCCCCTGTCGCTGGGCATCTCCGGCGCCAACATGCACGACAGTCTCGGCCTGAAGCCACTGGTGAGCGGGATCCTGCCGATCCGCTCCCGGCGCGGACCGCGCCAGCGGCGACCGGCCAAGCTCCACGCCGACAAGGGCTATGCCTACGACCGCCTGCGTCGATGGCTGAGCAAGAGAGGTATCCGCCACCGCATCGCCGCAAGGGCATCGAGTCCTCCCGGAGGCTCGGCCAGCACCGTCGGGTGGTCGAACGCACCGTGTCCTGGCTGGCCGGATGCCGTCGCCTGCACCGCGGCTACGAGCGCAAGGCCGAGCACCTCCTCGCCATCGTCGCGGCTCTCATCAGATGCCGGGGACTCACTACCTGAACCAGCCTGTCAGGCGCTCGGGCCGGTGCGCACGAAGAGGCAGAACGGGTGGCCCGCGGGATCGCACAGGACCCGCACGTCGGCCTGAGGTTGGAAGTCCGCCACGGTTGCCCCCAGAGCAAGAGCATGCTCGACGGCTGCTGACAGATCGTCCACCTCGATGTCCAGATGCATCATCATCTGCTGCTCTGACCGTGTGGAAGGCCACTGCGGACGTGTGAAGAGCGGCTCCGTCTGGAACGATAGTCCGGCACTGTCGTCGGGCGCTGCGATCTCAACCCAGCCCGGTTCCTCCTTCCGCACCAGCCACCCGAGCAGGCCCTGATAGAACTGCGCCAGCTCAAGGGGGTTCGGTGCATCAAGAGTGGTCGCGGCCAACGTGAAACGCGGTTGGGGCTTCATGCAGTGCTGCTGCCCGGTTCCGCTGCTGACAGGCCAGCCGTCCGCCAGCTGACCGCTGCCAGCGCCTCGTGGTACCCCTTCCTACGACCCCTCGATCCGTCCCATCAGCACCAAAGAAGACGACGTCTTACTCTGGGCGCGGCCTCCTTCTCGCTGGGTCTCGCGAACGAGGACGTCCGCGCGCCAACTTCCGCCCGCTGCCGCCGCGCACGCCTACGGCCAGCGGGGTGCGAGACCTGGTCCGGGCCGGAATTATCAGCGATGCGCGGATGATTTACTCCACGTGTGAGCGGTCGCGGAATTGGTTCAGGCCGCGATTCCGTGAATCCCGGGCTCATGATCGGGGCAGGATGCGGGTGCGGAGGAGGCGGAATGAGGCTCGGCCGTACATGGCCCGCTTGATCGTCTTGATGCGATTGACATGGCCTTCGACGATGCCCGAACTCCATGGAAGGCTGAGGCCGGCGGTGACGGCATCGAGGTCGAGGCACAGGCCCTGCGCGAAGGACAAGATGGGCGCCGGCGCGTCGCGCTCGGCTTCGCATATCCGCGTCAACAGCTGGTGGCCGCGCCGTTGTTGGAGCAGGTCGTGGAAGGGCCAGGCGAGGTCGCACGCCCGGGCGATGTCGGGGCATGTCAGCCGCACATTGAGGAGTGTTCCTCCTCGCGGAGCTTCAGAGCGCCACGGGGCAGCATGATCCAGGTGGTGATCTTGCGTGGGCTCGGGATAGCGCCGCGGGCAGGTTCGACAGTGCCGGTCCTGAGCCCGGCCAAGCATCGTTGTAACGGCGCACGTCAGGCGGGTGCGCCTGCTCCTTGTGAAGGTTGACGGTGCAGCGACGCGTCATGTCCGGCTGCCATGAGCGACGCCTCGATGTAGCGGGCGACGGGCATGCGCTGCGGGCAGAGCGGCTCTGGACGGCCGCGGCTGCGGTCCGTGGGCCCGAAGTCTGCCGTGCACGCGCCGCGCGCATGTGCCCTCTTGTCACTCCCAGCGAAAGCGCCGTGTTGCGCCACCCCGCCGTATGGCGTATATGCGCCATACCGGTGCGGTGATTCCCAAGAGGAATGTCGTCGTCCTGCTGCGGTGACGCATGCTGGCCCCTCAACTTCCCTACCTGACGGGAATGTTGGGACAGAAGCGCTGCGCCGCCACGCGGCCGTACGCGTCGGGGCCGGTGGCCGTTCGGCCGCCAGCGCTGAACCGTGCGCGGCCGGCGGAGGGTCGTCCCAACGCTGAACCAGCGTCGGCCTGGTCCGAGGCCGCGTGGTGTGGGTTCCGATTGCCGACGGCTGTTGAGTTGAGCACGGGGTCGATGAACGCGGTGGCGGCTTGGGCGTATCCGCCAAACACCACCGACATGGGGTGAACGTGCAGGTGGTGACCGATCCGGACGGCCGACTGTTGTGGATCTCACCCTCACTGCCCGGCCGCGCATGACCTGACCGTTGCCCGCACCTGCCGGATCATCCCTGGATGCCGAGGCCGAGGGCCGGCTTCAGGCGCGTGGAGTGACTCAGGCGCGCCTGGTGTCGGCCGCAGTCTGTCGACCATGTCATTCCTGTTGGGAAACCACTGTCACCGGGCAGTCGGAGTGGTGCAGCACTGTGTGTCCGACCAGGCCGAGCTGCGGTCCGAGGAGGCCGCGGGGCCGGCGGGCGCCGATGATCAGGAGGTCGCCCGCCGAGGACCGGGCCACCAGCGCGTGGCGTGCGGAGCCCTCAACAAGCGTGCGGTGTACGACTACGCCGGGGTACTCCTGGGCGACGGCGTCCAATGCCTTGTCGAGCAGAGCTGCGGCGTCGTCCTCCTCGGCGTGGGCGGGCTCCCCGGCCGGCAGCGGATGCGGCGCAGTGCGGTGCGCCGGGCGACGCCAGGCCCGTACGGCCTCGATCTCGCACGCGCGCACCGCGGCTTCCCGGAAGGCGTACCGGACCGTTGTCGGCGCTGTGGCACCGGTTCCGACGCCCAGCACGATACGGCCGATGGCGGCTTGTCTGTTCTGTGCCCGGCCGCGTACGACGACGACCGGGCAGGGAGCACGGGCGGCGAGGGAGAGACTGACCGAGCCCAGCAGGAGTTCCCTGATCGGTCCCCTGCCTCGTACACCGGTCACGACGGCACTGGCGCGGAGTGCCTCGCGCAGCAGAGCCGACACGGGATCCTCCGGTACCACGCCCGTGCTGATCTCCAGCATCGGGGCGCGCAGCCCGGCACGCCGGGCCGCTCCCGCCACGACGCTCTCGGCGAGATCGTGTCCGGTCACCGCATCCGAGGCGACATCGGGTGTGTCCGCCAGGGCCGCACCCTCGTACCGCTCCCAGAGCGAGGCGTGGACGACCCTCAGCGGCACCCCGTGCCGGACCGCCTCGTCCACGGCCCAGTCGACGGCATGGAGGCTGGGCTCCGAGCCATCGACACCCACGACCATCGGCAGCACCATGGTTCCCACCGCCTTCAGCGCTCCGCGATGTTCTCTCATTCTCCCCTCCCTCGCGGGCCGGCGCGTGTCGTGCACCACCCGGGATACGTCCATCCCGATACCCGCGGCCGGGCGGGGCGCCCGCTCCCTGCTGGGCGCACTCATGGCCTCGACGGGGGCGGCGGGATCTGGACCGTCCAGTCCGGCGTCTTCTCCGAGAGCACCGTCGACCTCCTGCACCGGGGTGCCGGCTTCCGTGTCCCAGGGGCCTCCGCGGGCCGGCGCGCTGCCGAACGCTTGCCCTGCCGGGAATCGCCTCCCGCCCCTGCCGCAGGGCGCAGGGCGTGGCGCGAGCTGCGGCCTGGGCTCGGGCCGTCGACGATGCGGCAACCCGGCGACGGCCAGGGACAGCCCGCAGCCCGTCGCCGGGTGGGCCTCGTCAGGGCGCGTCATGGAGGGCAGCTCTTCGGCGGCTTGATGCGCGGGCCGGGTCCGGCGCGGCGAGCCTGCCGTGACCGCTCATCAACGTGACAGCCACCGATGCCCCACCAGAGCCGCAGACACAGTGGCAGAGCATCCGGTGGTCGGCTATCCCGTCTGGGCAGTGCTGTTCGGCGCCATCTTCGCCTGGGAAGGCATCGGTCTGCTGCGCCCCGACGACGGCTTCCCCACCCTCAGCGACGCAACCAACACCCTCATGCGCTACCCCGCAGGCCGCTGGTCCCTGTTCGCCCTGTGGCTGTGGCTGTGGCTCGGCTGGCACACCTTCGTACGAGGCTGGCACTTCCTGCTCCAAGAGCCCACCTGACCGCAAGGAGCCTGCCATGCTCCCGGTACATCTCAACATTGCGGTCATGCTGACGGGCCATGTCCTGGTCATGGCCTATCTCGGCCTCGGCCTGCACCTCCTCCGACTCCGCCCGACCACGTCCTGGGCGCCTGCACGACGGCTCGCTCCCGCACCGGCCCGGCGGGGCTGGCCCGCACTGGTCCGGAACACCGTGGGCACCGCGATCGGCGGCTATCTGATGCTGATGGCCGTGGTGGTCGGCTGGTACGAGGACATCGCCCGCCTGGGAGACCGCTTCCTCCTGAGCGCTGTCACCGGCGCCGCACAGCTGGTCGGGATCTGCCTGCCGGTGTACTTCCTGGCCTCCTGGGCCGTCTCAAGTGGGGCTGGCCCGTGAGTATGTAAGTGACGGTGTGGCGGCCACCGGGGCGGACCGTTCCTCACTGGCGCCCGGGGCCGCGCAGTGCAGGACGACGGAAGCAACCAGCCTCCGTGAGAAGAGGGAAGAATCGTGACCTCTGTGGGGTCGGGCGCGTTATCCGGTTGCACGTGCAGATATCCCGTTGGTCGACTGCGGGACCCGTACGGGCTGGCGGCCCCGATTCCTGCCCGGCGTCGGGGCCGTCGTCGACACCCAAAAGCCGGGCGCGCAGCGCCCTCCGCCCAGCCCGTTGGCGACACGGTTTCGGCCCGCAAGCCGTGTTCCCGGCAGCGGTCGAAGTCGAGACGGACGCGCCGAATGCTGCGGGGCCGGCGACGACTGTGTGGACGGACGCGGCCCGGAAGATTCTCGCGCCCTCATGGGCCGGCAGGGGCTGTGCAGATGACGGTGGGTGAGCGTTCGAGATGCGCGGATGCGGGGTCGCTGTTTCGCTGGTGGGGCCCGCTCTTCCCCGTCACCCAAGGAGTGATCATGAGCGTTGCAGGCGAGTCCGGCGGTCGTGCCCAGCAGATGCGCCAGAAGGCGCGGGAGATGGAACAGGCCGCGGAGCGTGCCACTGACCCGGATGAGCGTCAGCGGCTGAAGGACAAGGCCCGCCGACTCACGGAGCAGAGCGAGCAGCAGGGCGGCACGCGTAGTGGGGACACCGACCCCATGGTGTGACAGCCCTTTGTATCTGCACCGGCCGGTGGCACCCCCGCGACCCTAGAAGCGCGCGAGGCCACCGGCCGGTCATCTATGAGGAGGCAGGTGTGCCGCTGCCGGTGCGGTCACGTGGAAGCTGCGGCTGTCCGAGCAGGTCCAGCCGGACGAGACGATCGGCGATGAGGCGTTGGAGCGGCTGTCCATGCTGTGGCTGCTGCCGGTAGAACAGCCCAGGACTGGAACGCTGCCGCCCCGTCCGCCTTCGCAACAGCGGTGGTGCGCCGCGCCCCCAACCGCCAACAGGTGCTGGCCACGGTGCGGACGGAGACCGGTATCCGCATGTGCACTGCCCACGTGCAGCGCGAGTACACGACCAAGGGTTCGCAACAGCTCTGCGACCGGCAATTTCAAATGAGAAGAGGCCAAGTGGTCGGGGCCTTCGCCGTTCCGTTCACGCAGGACCAGCAGTTGCGGAACACCTGTCAGGGAGTGCCGCTGGGGATCACGCAGTTCTTCGGCTGTTCCCTGCCGGTGGGCCAGCCCAGGCCGACGAACTTCAGCTTGCCGTGGCCCTCCCGGCCCGGGTCCAGCTCGACGACCGCGGCCGGCTTGTCGTATGCGTTTCCGCCGCTGGTCAGGCATATCAGGCCGCTTGTGCCCTGCACCCGGTGGCGGGACTGGAGCAGCGACCACTGCCTGCCGACGTCCTCACGGCTGGGCACCGCCTCGGCGCCGCCGCTCTGCACCTGGTGCAGTGCCTTGCCGATGGTGGTGAGGCCGTCGTAGACGAGCATCGTCCGGGAGTCCTCCAGGTTCGGGGCGGAGCCGAGGCTCGTCCCCTCGCCGCGTGTGGTCTCGATGCGCTTCTTCAGGGTGTTCAGGGCCGCCTTGGGTTCGGTGAGGTACTGGGGGAGCTCCTCCGCGGTGGGCTTGCGGTCGTGGGCCGCGTCCCACTTGTTGTTCCAGCGGGCCAGCTCGGCACTCCAAGAGTTCGGGTGCGCGGGGGCGGCGTACTGCACCGTCACCTTGGCCCGGCCGTCCGCGCCGCGCAGCTGCGCCCAGTCCTTCTCCGCCATGTCCTGCCGCAGCGAGGCGGCGTCGGAACCGCTGACGATGGTGTAGTGCCGGTCCTTGCAGCCCACCTGGGCGAGCTTGAGCGCAAAGATCCGCAGGTGCAGCGTGCGCCCGGCGAAGTAGACGATGTCGGCCTGGGAGTCGCAGATGTTGTTGGCCAGCTGGGTGAACTGGTTGCCGGTCGAGCCCGCCTCGTCGATCGCCGGGGACTCGAAGGGCATCGGGGCGGGACCGGCCTGGCCCTGCTCCTTGATCCCGTTGAACGCCTTCGCCAGCGACTCGTTGTAGCTGTCGGCGCGCTTGTCGTAGACCAGCACCGTCTTGAGGTTCTCCCGGCCCCGTTCGCCGTTGAAGTTGGCCAGCGCCTGGGCCGCGTCGTGGTTGGTGGGGATGATCCGGGCCAGGCCGGGGAACCGTGCTTTCTCCATCCCGTCCGCCGTGTCCTCGTTGGCGATACGGTCCCCGCTGATCCGGGAGGCGAGCACCGGGATCTTGTGCTCCGTGAGGCGTTTGACGGCTTCCTCTGTCGTGTCGAGGCTGAGGTTGAAGCCCGTGACGGCGCGCAGCTGGTCCTCCGGCGAGTCGGCCATCCGCAGCAGGGTGCCCACGACCTTCTCCTGCTGCTCGTAGTTCCGCCCGGGGTTGGCCAGCACCATTCGGATCTTGGGCGGTTCCCCCTCGCCCTCGTTGGCCTGCCGCTGCCCCAGATACGCGCCCTGGAGGTCGCTGCGCATCTGCCGGCGCAGCGCCGCCTTGTCCGACTGGAGCGGCAGCATCATCGCCACCGTGACGTGGGGCTGGCCGTCGATCCTCTTGTTCTCCTGGGCGATGGCCCGGGCTACGTCCTTGATCTCGGGGGTGCCGAAGTCGTAGCCCTCGCTGTTGACGCCTATGCACTCGCCGCCGGTCCGTACGACGCCGTCGGCGCAGGTGTCCTCCCGCTGGGAGAGTTCGCAGGCGGTGAAGCCGAGCGCCACGATCAGCCCCAGGCCCAGCACCGCGATGAGGATCTTCTTCCATCTGGGCATCCCGGTTATCTCCCTTGCCCGAGCCGTGGGGTACATGTGCAGCGCAGCAGCGGCTGCTCGTTCGCTGCCAGGGCTTTCCACTCCGTGGCGGTCGGGTCGAGTTGTCCGGCGCCGTCGAAGTCCATGCCCACGAGACGGGTGAGCAGTGTGGACAGGGTCTCGGCCGTCTCGCCGGTCGATCTGGTGCGCTCCTCGCACAGCCACACCGCGTGCAGCAGTTGGTCGACGGTGCGGCGCAGCGCGGGTCCGTCCACCGGCACCAGGCCCTGGGCGCGTTTGCGCCGGGCGTCCGCCCCGCGCGGATACGGCGCCTGGGCGATCTCCAGCAGCTCAGCGGACCACTCCTGGGGGCGGCCGGGCAGGGTGGTGGTCAGATGGCGGACCACGTCGTCCACGCCGCCGGAGACCAGGTGGTGGTTCATCCGGTGCGCCGTGACCGAGCGGAACGCCCCGCCGCCCGGCGTCTCCTCGGCGGCCGTACGGCTTGTGTAGTGGTCGCGCAGCAGGTGGTGGTCGGCGTACCAGACGGCGCCGTCGGGGCTGAGGCCGTACAGCCGGTGCACCAGCAGTTGGCGCAGTCCGAAGTCCCCGATGAAGTGCCGTTCGCAGCTTGGCCATCCGGTGTCGGTGAGATGCCGGGAGACCTGATGCGCCGTCAAGTGATGGACGCGGCCCGCCTGATGGTGGCGGAGCAGGACGTCCGCGCACTCCTCGTCGTGTGCCACCGACAGGTGGGTGAGCAGATCGAGCCACTGGTCGTGGTGTACGTCCGGCAGCCGCACCGGCAGCTGGTCCACGACCAGTTCCTTCAGGAGTACGTCCGCCACCGGCCGCTCGGCGGCGCCTCCGGGGAACGGGAACGGGGCGTCCAAGAGGTCCCGGTCGTTGGCGTCGGCCGGCATGCGGAAGGCGGCGGCAGCGGTGGCCAGCCGGATCACCGTGTGCGGCCGTCCGCCGCTCAGCCGGGCCACGGCGGCATCGATACGGCGCCGGTTGGCGCCGCCCTCCGGTTCCCCGCGCTGCTGTCTTCGCTGGGTCTCCTCGGTGAGCTGGTCGTCGGTGAGCAAGGGCATGCGCAGCAGGAGCACCCCCTCGGCCAGCGGTGCCCCGTCCCTTCCCGACGGCGTGGACCGGGACCACGCGGGAGGGCCGCCGTCGGCGGGCCGGAACTCCGTCGGGGGAACCCGGGCAGGCAGGCCGCCGTGAAGGAAGGCACCGCCGTCCTCCCGGCACGCCGTGCCCACGATCACCACGCGGTCGCACTGCCCGCGCCGGCGGTCGATGAGTACGGCGCTCAGCAGCCGCTCCCCCAGGGGCGTCTCGGCGTGGTCCAGCAGCAACCCCGGACGGCCGACCCGGCTCAGCCAGCCGAACGCCCCGGCGTACGACGCCTCGAGGTCCTCGCGCAGGGCCCTGAAGAGGAAGTTCTCCGCGAGCTTGCGGTCCTCGCCGCCCTTCTTGAAGTCGATGGCGAGATCGAGCAGCCCGTGCTCGCGCTGACCACCCGCGCTGGGATACGCGCCGTAGATCCGTTCCAGTTCCGCTCTGCCCCGGGGTGCCAGGCTCTCGAAGAGGGCGTCCAGCAGCGCGGCGCCCGCTGCCGCCGGGTAGGGGCCGAGCATCTGCCCGGTCAGGGTCGTCAGCAGGTTGCGGATGGTGCCGCGGAGCACGCCCCGCCAGAAGTCGCCCGTGCCCAGGCCGTGGAGGCGGCCCCGCTGGGGCAGTTCCTCGTACCGCTGGACCTCCGCCGCGATCGCCGCAGGGGTTCCCGCCGTGACGTTGGTGGCGATCATCGCAAGGCCCGCGAAGAGCCGCGGGAAGGCGAACGAGCCGCCTGTCCCGCGCCAGGTGCACAGCCGCCGGGCGACCTCGAAGAGAGCCTCGGTGACGTCCGAGCGGGCGCCCCGTTCCGGCCGGGCCCGGTCCGCGTACATCGGGGAGGCGCAGTCCAGATGGATCACCGGCACCTTGGGGGCGAAACGATCCCGCACCACGCGCAGCAGCCGCCCCTTGCCCATGCCGGGGCCGCCGGTGAGCAGCACCACGGGAAGGTCGAGGCCGTACAGCGGATCCCGGCTGGCTCCCTTCGGTGACCGCGCGAACAGGTGCGCGAAGAACCCTTCCTCGTCGTCCAGGAGTTTCTCGAACCCCAGGTCTTCACCCACGGACCCCCCATGGAAGAGCTCTCCCGCCCGCGAGCGGATGACCGGTGACCGATGTGCCAGAACACAATCAGTGGCACACGAGTCCTTCTGTCGGACAACGATGCTTACGTGGAAAGGGAGTTGAGGAGTAGTGAATGCGGAGCCCCAGTGGTGACGCAGCGATGGACTCGGTCAGGCTGGTGACGCCATGGGTATGTCGCGGTGACAGGTGAGGAGTTCGCATCTCGGATCCTCTCCGCCGCTACGATCGCCCCGATGGGACCGGCTCGAGCGCACCTCGAATCGGAGGCAGTGGACCAGAAGCGGGACTCGCGCTCCGCACGAGCCCAGCTGCGGTCCGGCACCGTCACCTTCCACGAGACAGACAAGACGACCGATCCGAACCTCCGGGACCTCCTGCTGGTCCCGGCCTGGTCGCCCCAAGGTGGGCCGGCCGGCAGCGGCATGTTCATCAGATTGAGCAGGACCAGGTCCTGGCTCACGGTGTCGGTGAAGTTGCGCGACCTGACCAGGACTGACGTGCGCCCGCCGAACTCCCCACTTCACTGTGGTCTCCCTCTCGGTAGTCGCGCGCCCTAACGCGTACGGCAATCCGGCGTGAGGCCGCGGCCACGGCTGCCGCAGCAGGATGTGCAGTGGCCCCGCGGTCCGAATCATCTGCGAGTCATCCGCGCCGTGCCCATGCCAGGAGCATCCGGTGCCTGATCCGGGACCCCTCCCGGAGGGGACGCATCATGGTGAAGACATGCCAAAGGTGATGAGTGTGGTCGCCGTCGTCCTGGGACTTGTGGTGTCGGCCGTCGCCGGCTGCTCCTCCTCTCCCGGCTCGCCGAAGCAGCAACTGATCCAGAACGCAGACGACACATGCCGCACGATCAACAAGCGGTTCGCTGGTGACCTGGCGTACGGACAGGGCCTCGGTGCCGGCGACGCGTCAAAGCTGCGTGAACGGGTGAACCTCCTGAAAGCCCTGCGCGACCAGGTTCGCAAGATGCCCAACCCGGGAGAGGGCCAGGCACAACTGGACAGCTGGCTTGACAAGGTAGGCGTGTACATCACCGGCCTGGACGATCTGAGGGGCCAGCTGCAGAACTACCGGCTCGGCATGGACCTGGTGCTGGCCCTGCAGATGGGCGTCAACGAGGACGCGGCCAAGGCCGTCGGCCCGGCAGCGAAACGCTTCGGGTTCGAAGAGTGTGCGAAGACCCAGAAGTGGGAGTACCTCGCCTCCTGATGCCACCGGGCTCCCGGGACCCCTCCCGGGAACGGAGCCGCACCGTCAGTGCGGGCTTCGGACCGTTTCATGACCGAGACCGGGGGAGATACGGGCCGGTGGTCCCCGGACAAGGCGTGGGGTGCCGGGTTCCGGTGGGTGCTGTGCAGCGTGGACCGGGAGGACGGGAGGGAGCGTCCAGGAGGAGCGCTGAAGTCGGCGTACCGACTCCCGTTTTGGGGAGGGGTCCCGCAACGGGTGCGGATGGTGGTCAGTACGTCGGACGTCTGCCGAGAAGCTCTCGAACCCAGAAACTGTCGGCCCCCGGAAGCTCGCGAACCGGGAGCCGTCGAATCCGAAGCCCACGAACTGAGGAGACCCGCGATGCCCCTCTCCGCCAGCCTCGCACGTGGTGTCGCGCCCACCACGCCAGGGACCCTGCATGCCCGTACGGTCACTGGTGAGCTCAGCGCACCGCCCCGTCAGGGGCTGACGGTCCGTTTCGGGCGCGGTGAGAAGCCGGACGTGGACCTGGGAGTCGGTGTTGACGACCTGCGGGTGAGCCGTCGGCACGGCGAGCTGACGTACCGTCAAGGCATGTGGTGGCTGCGCAACACCGGGCAGCAGCTCGTCCGGCTGCCGCGCGGCGGGATGATGCACCTCGCCACCGAGCCGATCCCGCTCGCCACCGGTTACACCCCGCTGTTCGTGAAGGGCTCCGGCTACCGCGAGCACCTGGTTGAGCTGTATGTCGCGGGGCATGACGACCAGGGTCCGGTGTCCCGGCGGCGCGCGGAGACCGTCCGGCCGGAGACCTGGGCGCTCGACGACGACGAACGGCTCCTGCTGGTCGTCCTGGGCCAGCGGTATCTGCTGTACGAGGAGGACCCGCGCCCCCTGACGTACGCCACCGCCGCCAAGCAGCTCGCCTACCTCCGCCCGGACGGCAACTGGAGCGAGCGCCGGATCGAGCACCGGATCGAGACCGTACGCCGCCGCCTGCACCACACCGGCTTCCGGTATCAGCTGTTGCACGACAAGTCGCAGGGCCGCCCCGCCGACAACAGCCTGCTGCACAACCTGATCAGGGGGCTGGTGGAGTCCACGACGCTCGTGCCGCCGGACCTGGACCTGATGGAGGACGACACGGCCTGGCCGGACTCCGCGCCCTGAGCAGGCGCCGACGCCCTTGCGTCATCGCGCGCGGAGTTCGGCGGCGGCGGAGGCCGCGAGGTCTTCGGCCATCTCGCAGAGCTTGTCCGTGGATTGTCGCCCGCCGACATCCAGGCGCACCATCTCGGCGGCGGTCTCGGCGTCCTGGCCGCTGTACCTGCGGTACTCGACGAAGGCCGTACAGGTGTCGCCGTCATCGTTCGGTTCGACGACCGTGCGATATCCGCTGAGCCTGACGGTGGTGGCGCCGTCCGCCGCGGACTTGGGCTGATCGCGGAAGAAGCCGATCTCGGCATCCAGCTCGTCGACGTCGCTCGACCACTCGCAGCTCCAGTTCGCGACACCTACGTCCGGCACGTCGACCTTGAGGCCGGGAACAACGGACAGCGCCTTGGCGTCGAGGAGTCGGCAGGCGTTCGCCCAGGCCAGCGACGCGCGCGGGTAGGCTGGCGAACGACGGGGGACCGGACCCCGGTCGAGGACCTCGGCCGCGCTCTCGGCGGCCTTCTCGGCGACCGTGCACAGGGTCGCGTTGCCGCCGACCACGGAACCCTTGCCCATGTTGACGCGGACCCCGACCTGGGTGCCGTCGGTGTCGCCGTCGGACGTCAGCAGCAGCTCGCACTCGTCGCTCTCGGCCTGCTCCTGGCGGATGCCGATCCTCCCGATGGTGCGGGAGGGCTTCGATCCCTCGGGCGGCGAGCCCCGAAGGAGGCTGATCGACACGTCGATCCGGGTCTTGTCGTCGATGCTCACCAGCACGTCGCAGCGATCGAAGTTGCCGTAGTCCACGTCCACTTCGACGTCCCCGTCGCCGAACTGGTCGAGAGCGGCGGGGTCGGCCAGGGCGCACACGTCGGCCATGTGCGGATCGCCGATCAGGGCCTGCGGTTCACCGCCCGAGGCGTCCTCCTCCAGCCGGCTCTGGCCGGGCTGAGTGGCGGCCTTCCCGCCGTTGTCGTCAGGGATGACGACGAGCCCCAGGGCCAGTACGGCGCTGATGCCGAGCGCGGCCACGATCAGCGGCCGGCCCCACCTTCGTCGCCCGGTGACGGTGGTGGCCGTGTCCCCAGAGGCTTTCGGGTCGGATCCGGCGACGTCCTCCAGGAGCCGCCTGACCTCGGCGGCGTCGGGGCGCTGCCGAGGATCGCGTTGCAGCATGGCGGTGAGTGCCGGGTACAGCGGTCCCAGGGCGGCGGCGTCCAGCTCGACTACACCCTGCTCCGCCTTCCAGTGCCTCAGGCGCTCGGCTTCCGTCCCGGCGCGCTCGGCGTCCTCCTCGGGTCGGCTGCCGCGCGGCGGCGCGCCGGTGACCAGCGCGTGGAGGGTGGTGGCGAGGCAGAACACGTCCGAGGCCGGCCGGGGCACGTTGCCCCGGGCCAGCTCGGGGGCGGCGTAGTCCGGGGTGAAGCTGAACGGGCCGTTGACGGTGATGGTCTCGGTACCGCCGACCCGGTAGGCGGCGCCGAAGTCCAGTAACTTCGCGGCCCCGTGTCGGGTGAGGCCGATGTTGGCGGGCTTGACGTCACAGTGGACGATGCCCGCTTCGTGCAGGGCGGCCAGCGCGTCGGCGAGCTCGGCACCGATGCGGGCCGCCCGCGCGGGAGAGACCGTCGGCTGCCGGTCCACGCCGCCGCCGGGCACGTACTCCATGACGAACCAGAACGTCTGCGCACAGGCCGTTTCCGGCTCCGCGGTCACGACATCGAAAAGGGTCACGACGTGGGGATGGTCGCGGAACTTGGCCATGGCACGCGGTTCGCCCAGGAGCCGCCGCACCGCGGTCTCGCCCGCCCCGTCGGTACGCTCCGGTTTCAACGCGACGTCCTGGCCCACCACCGTGTCGTGGGCCAGCCACACATCGCCGCCCCGCCCCGCGCCGATGACCTCCTTAAGGACATAACGGTCGGCGAACCCGTCACCGGAACGCACGGATCTTCCCCCTCGGTCGAGTCCGGATCACAACACGGCTCGGGGCCGCGCGCATGGTTCGAACTTACTGCGTAGGGCGGGCCGTACGCAGGGTCTACCCAGAGCCTTCATCAGTCGCATTCATGCGTAGACGTCGTGAGATCACGGGTTCCGGGACCGGTCCCGACAACGGCGCCTACGGTACGCGTCGACCCAACCCGATCCCGCGACAGGAGTAAACCCTTCATGCCAAGCACTCGGAGCATCGTGCTGGCCGGCATCACCGCCGCTGTCTCGGTCGCCACGCTCACGCTGCCCGCCCAGGCCGGCACACCGGCCCCGCACAAGCGGGCAGCCGGCTGCACTTACCCGTCCGAGGTCCTCGACCTGACCGACTGGAAGCTGACCCTGCCCACCGGCGAGGACGAGGACCCCACCGAGATCACCCAGCCCGACCTGGCGACCTTCTCCGCCGATCCCTGGTTCCGGGCCGACGCCGACTGCGACGCGGTCAGGTTCCGGGCCGCCGTCAACGGTGTGACGACGGGAGGTTCCAGCTACCCGCGCGCCGAGCTGCGGGAGATGACCGACGACGGCGAGGAGGAGGCCGCCTGGTCCACCACGGACGGCACCCACACCCTCGTGGTCAGGGAAGCGTTCATGGCACTGCCCGAGGAAAGGCCGTACCTGGTCGGCGCGCAGGTCCACGGCGGGGACGACGACGTCACCGTCTTCCGCCTCGAAGGCAGCAGCCTCTACATCACCGACGGCGACGATCGCCACCACCGCCTCGTCACCGACGACTACGAGCTGGGCACCGAGTTCGAGGCCAAGTTCGTGGCCAAAGACGGAGAGATCAACGCGTACTACAACGGCCGGCTGCAGACCACGATCTCCCACGACGGCGACACCAACTACTTCAAGGCAGGGGTCTACACGCAGGCCAACTGCGACAACTCCGAGCCGTGTGCCGACGACAACTACGGCGAGGTCCGCATCTCCCGCATCAAGGTCACCCACTCCTGAGGACGCCTCAGTGAACGGAGAGCCCGCCATCGACGGAGATCGACTCTCCGGTGGCGTGCGCGGAGGCGCGGCTCGCCAGGAACATCGCAGCACCTGCGAAGTCCTCGGCCAGGCCGTTGCGCCCGACCGCCGTGCGCGCGGCCGGTGCCGTCACCTTCTCGGGGTCGGATGACAGGCGGGTGTCCAGCGGTGACATGACGAAGCCCGGCACTCCTGAGACCGCACACCGCACTGCTGCCGTATGGCCGCGAGACCGATGGCGGGGCGGCGATGCCATGGGCTTGGGCTGGCATCCCCTTATGGCCCGAATCGGCAACCAAATCGTACTCCGTGGACACGGCGCACGGGCGGCCCACCGCGCCATGGCGCATACTCCCGCGGTATGGCCAGGTCGAGGAGTCGTGCACACTCGGCCGGCGGCAGTCGTGGTTACTCTGTAGGTCTCCACCAACCGCACTCTGGCGGCTCGCACACCCGAAGGTGTGGCCGTGTGCGGCCGGACGCCTTTTGGACGAGGTAGCACAGGGTGTCATGGCAGAACTGCCTGCACGTGTCCTGATCGGGCGAAACATCACTGCCGAGCACGAGCCGGAACCAGGTGTCACGAACCCCCATGGTCTCGTAATGCGTGGGCCTGATTCCGTTGACGAAGTCGGCTGGTTGAGGTCAGGCTGCTGCGAGGCCGTGGGCGGTGCACAGTTCGCGGACTTTGCTGGGACGCGCCGTGGCCGGTTCTGCCATTCGGCCATGCCGTCCATCACCGTGTCGGTGATCGTGCTGATGGTCGTCTTGGACACATCCGCGCCGTAGACCTCGGCCAGGTGCGCGGAGATCTCCCCGTGCGTGAGGCCCTTTGCGGACAGCGAGAGCACCATCTCGTCCACGCCGGTCAGCCGGCGCTGCCGCTTCTTGACGATGGCCGGCTCGAAGGAGAGCCCTCCTGGTCGCGGGGCACGTCGATCTCGACCGGCCCGATGTCCGTCAGCACCGTCTTGGTCAGCTGCTGCTGCAGCAGCCCGCCCTCGCCGGTTAGCTGCAGCCCCTTGCTGCGGGCCTGCTCGACGAGCTGGTCGATCAGTTTCTGCTCGACCGTCGCGGCCTCCGGCGACGGTTCCGCCTGGTCATCGGCGGCCACGAACTCGGTCACCGTGTCAGTCACTTGATGTCTCTTCCATGATCATCAATTGCACTGGTGAGCGTACAGACCCTCAACTGGTCCGCCTGGCCAAGATCCGCTGGCGCATCGAGCACGACTACCGCGAACTCAAGCACGGCCTGGGCCTGGACCACTTCGAGGGACGATCCTGGAACGGCTGGCATCACCACGTCACCCTGGTCACCGCAGCCCACGCGTTCCTCACCGAACAGCGCTTGGCCCCAAAAGCCGATACAGCGGGCTCACTCTCTACCAGATCCTCGACGCCATCCAGGACCTGCTGAACTGCTGGACCGGCACCTGCACCACCTGCCACCGCCCCCTGCCCAGAACATCCGCCACCAGCCCAAACCCAAGAGCCAGAGCAACCTAACGGAGTCCTGCCAGTGCTGGATTCCTCAAACGGTGTACACGTATCGGCGCCGTAGTCGGCGGGTTGGCGGTGCGGGTCTGCCCCAGATCCACGGTTTGGCACGGGAGTTGAGCTCGACGCCACCACGCTGGTGCGTGCGCTGGGCACCTGGTTCGGCCAACCGGCCTGAGCACCGTATTAACGTTCGTCTCAGGTTCGCTTGGTAGGAAGTAGGCATCCAGATAAGCGAAGTAACCCGTGTGTAGGAGGCTAGTGATGGCAGTCAACGCAGCGCCGTCAGGGAAAGCGCCGCCCGGGCGGTTGAGGGGGACGCGGCGTGGGTGGACACCTGGGCGCGCCTGGTAACGACGAAGGGTCGATCTGAAAGTGTCTTGCAGACGGATGCCGCACCACATAAACACCTGAGGAGAAACTGACATGAAGTCCAACGCAAACCCTCTGAAGCACCTCACGACGGGACGCCGCGGCTTTCTAGCCGGCACGGCAGCACTTGGCATTGGTGCCGGCTTGTCCACGCATGCCATTGCCTCCCGCGCGGAAGCGAACGAGACTACGGATTTTTCACAGCGAGACCAGGACCTGCCCTTCATCGGCACGGAAGAGACCTTTTCCACCCATGAGTTGATGGTGCTGAACGACAGGCTGTTCCTCGAGGATACTGGTCTTGCCGAGCTCGGCCCGCGCCGCATCGGTGCAATGGATGAGGCGGGGCTCAACGTTCAAATCCTCTCCGCACATACGCCAGGTGTGCAGAATGTCAAAGGTCAGAAGGGCATCGATTTTGCGTATCGTCTCAACAAGTTGCTTGTCGATGGACCGATGGCCACCTATCCGGGGCGGTTTAAGGCATTTGCAACCTTGCCTCTGCAGAATCCGGAGGCCTCGGCAGACGAACTGGAACGCACAGTTCGGGAAGATGGCTTCCTGGGATGTTTGACCAATGGAATCATCGGGAAGAAATTCCTCGACCATCCCGACTTTGAGCCCCTGCTGGCGCGCGCCGAAGCCCTTGATGTGCCGATATACATCCATCCGGGCCTGCCGCCTGACGAGGTTTTCGAAATCTACTACAGCAATATGCGGCCGGAATATCAGAAGGAGTTCCAGGACCAGGTTCTCAGCATCTCTGCATATGGATGGCACCAGGAAGTCGTTACTCAGTGCCTCCGAATGATCACCTCAGGAGTATTCGACAGGTATCCCAAGCTCCAGATTATCATCGGCCATATGGGAGAGGGCCTTCCGTTCTTCTATAAACGCGTCGTGGAGAAGATGAGCGAAGTGACCAAGAAGAGCCTGGACAAGCCGTTCGAGCAGTATTTCCATGAAAATTCCTGGTTCACAACCAGCGCATTCCCCCAGACTGAACTGCTCGATCTCCTGCTGAAGTACATAAGTGTGGATCGAGTGATGTTTGCAACCGACTACCCGTTTGCGAATATGAAAACTCAAACCGACTGGTTCCGGGGAGTCGATTTGCCACGCGAAGCCAAGGAAAAAATTGCGTTCCGAAATGCGGAAAAACTGTTCGGAATTAAAGTCTGACACGTCCCGACGGGCAGAATGATGCCCGTGAAGTGACGCGCCAGCGTCGGCAGAAGTGGAGAATGCTTTGTCTGTAAGGCGAGAGTACAGCCAAAGTATACGATGGCGGCTGCCGCATCACGCGGTCTTCATACAACGGCGGATCGCATGCTCTTCTAGAGATCGAAGGGTCGCGCTAAAGGGTGTTGCAGAAGGCTGTGATCAGGGCATTTCCCTTGTATGCGTGGGGTGTTGAGGGTTGATCCGTTGTGGGTGGAGACGGTCGCGGGACTGCGGATGAAGCAGTTCGAGCGGTTGCTGAAGGTAGTGCGGGAGCGAGGTGGTGACGGGCCGCGCATCGGCCCGTCCGTGGTGTCTGTCGCTTGCCGACCGAGTGCTGGTGGTGGCTGTCTACTACCGGACGAACCTGACCATGCGGCAGCTCGCTCCGCTGTTCGGGGTCTCGCCTGCCACGGTGTGCCGGGTCATCCAGCGGTTGCGGCCCCTCCTCGCGCTCGAGCCGGCCTCCCGTCCGGTCGATGCTGCGGACCGGCTGTGGATCGTGGACGGCACGCTTGTTCCGGTCCGCGACCGCAAGGTCGGTGCTTCGAGCCGCAACTACCGGTTCTCCGCGAACGTGCAGGTCATCATTGATGCCGACACCCGCCTGGTCGTGGCCACCGCCCGTCCGGCCCCGGGTAATAAAACCGGCGCCCATGTGTGGCGCAACTCCGGCCTGCCGGACCGGTGCCAGGGCGTCACGGTGCTCGGCGACGGCGCCTACATCAACACCGGCCTGGCCGTCCCGCACCGCAAACGACCCGGCCGGCCCCTGCTGGCCGGCGAAGAAGCCGACAACGCCGAGCACCGCAAGGTCCGCGCCCGCGTCGAACACGTCATCGGCCGGATGAAGAACTACAAGATCCTCCGCGACTGCCGTCAGCTCGGCGACGGCCTCCACCACGCGGTCCAAGCCGTCGCCCACATGCACAACCTCGCCCTCAACTCGTGATCACAACAGCCGCGGTCGGGCTTTGACCTGCCAAAACACGGCCTTCTGCAACACCCTTTAGTGCTGGGTTCCTCAAACGACGTACACGTATCGGCGCCGTAGTCGGCGGGTTGGCGGTGCGGGTCTGCCCCAGATCCACGGTTTGGCACGGGAGTTGAGCTGGCTGGTTGCAAGGGTGGTGGCGTGTTCGATGTTGTCACGGTTCGCGGATGACCGGCCGGCGAGGGCGGCTTTGCGGAAGATGCGCCACCAGCCTTCCTGCAGGTTGAGCCGGCACCCGCCGACGGGGATGAACGCGTGGTGGATGCGGGGATGGTCCTCGAGCCAGGTCCGGGTGGACAGGCTGTTGTGACTGGACAGGTTGTCGGTGACGATCCAGAGTTCGCCGGTCGGGTTGGCGTCTTCGATCTGTTGCAGGAACTGCTGGTAGAAGACGCTGTTGCGGGAGGAAGCGGCCATGGTGATCTGCTGGCCGTCCCGGATGCGTAAGGCCCCGTAGACCCAGGTTTTCTCGGGTCCGCGGCTGTGGTCGAGTTCCGCTTTGATCCGGTGCCGGTCGGGTGACCAGGCGGGTGCGGGCGGGAAGGTCCGTGGGATCACTGGCCCCAGCTCGTCGGCGCAGATCACCGTCGCGTCGTCGGGCGGGTGAGTGTAGAGGCCGATGATCCTTGTCCTTTTGGGACGAAGTCCGGGTCCTTCGAGCGCGTCCAGGACCGGGTGCGGCGCCAGCGCACGCCCTCGGCAAGCAGGATGCGCCGGACCTGTGAGCGGCCCACCTCGATACCCTCGGCCCGCGCTGCCGCGGCCAGAGAATCCGGAGTCCACTCGGGTGGCCCGGACTCGTCGAAGGCCCATAGCTCTCCGACGGGCTCCCACCGCAGCCGTCCCGGTGGCACCGTCTTGACCAGGGCGATGATCCGAGATCGTTCCTCCTCGGTGATCCGTCGCTTGCGGCCCTGCCCACCCCAGATCATCCAGCCCTGGCAGGCCTGAGCGGTTGGAGCGGTGCAACCAGCACCGAACCTTTTTTGGCTGCAGTCCAGCTCCACGGCGATCGCCGGCACCCGTAGCTCCGACCAGCTCAGCTCGATCATCCGGGCCCGCATCACTGCATCCTGCGGAGCCTTCCGCGCCCGCGACAATCGACGAACGACGGCCCGTTCGTCCTCGTCACGCCCCGGTCGTGCCCGTAACGCCATGATCCAGCACCCGCCCCCGAGCACCGTTAACTACCCCGCCACCAGGACATATACCCAGCGAAAGAGGAACCCAGCACTAGCGGTGGTTTGTTAGGTCGGGCAGTAGAGATCGAGGGGTCTGCCGGTGCTGACGGCGTGGAGCAGGGCATTGAGTTCGGCGGGCGGGGGGTTGGTCGTCCAGGCTCGGCAGCAGCGTTGCAGCGTGGCCCAGGGCATCAACCAGCCACGGATGGCGCGGATGGCCCGGGGCCAGCAGGCCGCCTGAGGCCGGTGGGGCGGTCGTGTGCCCCCTCTCTGGGGCAGGAGCCGGCTTGTGCTCACCGGCGAGTGGGTCGGGGGTGAACCAGGTGTTCCAGCAGAAGCTGAAGGCACAGTTCACGAGGGTCTGGTGGCGGCGGATGCCGGTGTCGGAGCGGGCCTGGAAGTCGGCCCGGCCGAGTTCGTCCTTGACCTGTTTGTAGCTCTGTTCGACCCAGTGCCGCAGCCCGGAGAGCCGTACCACTTCGGTGAGATCGGCGGCCGGGTGGCGGCTGTGTGCCTCGCGGGGTGATCCGGGCCGGGGCAGGTTGGTGGCCAGGTACCAGGTGGACGTCTCGGGCAAAGTGGCCGGGTGGGTGGTGGCCACCACGAGCCGGATCACACCGTTGGGACCCCGCCAGTCCAGCTGGGCGTCGGCGGCCCACCAGGTCGCGGTGCGTCCGTTGCGGAAGGTGCGGGTCACCGGCTGCCAGTCGCCGCTCTGTTCCGGGCCGTGCCAGGCCAGTTCGCGGGCGGCGTCGACGGGCCGGAAGGCGTCCTCGTACTGCCAGGTGCCGTGGCCGCGTTTGAGGGCCATCACGAACGGCATCCGGGCGTCGGACAATTCGGTGCGGAAGGTGTTGTGGTCGCCGTAGGCGCAGTCGGCGACGACCGCCCGGAACACCACGCCGGCCGTCTTTGCCGCGCGGGCCAGGGCGGCCCCGATCTGCAGCTTGGTGCGGAAAGCCGGGTCGTTCTTCCCGCCGGGGAAGTGGTGGGCGGGGGTGTAGGGCACGGCATGCAGCGGGTAGTAGAGGCGTTCGTCGGCCCAGCAGGTGGTCACCGTGACCACCCCACGGTCGATCTTCCCGACCGAGCCGAGGTACTGCTTGCCCACGTGCGCGGTTGCGCTGCCGTCCTTGCGGTCACCGGAATCGTCGATGACCAGCACCCCGCCGTCATGCGGCGCGGTCGCCGGGTCGGCCAGCATCAGCTCAAGGCGGCGGGCGTTGATTTGCGCGCCGTCCCAGGTCGACTCGGACAGGAAGAACTGCAGGCGCTGCACCGCCGCATGCTGGGCACCCGCCACGGGCTCCGTGCCGGCCAGGCAGGTGAGCGTTTTGTTGCGGTCCCGGGGCAGCAACAGGCCGGCCAGGTATTCGCGAAACCCCCGCCGCTGGGCCAACGTCCCGAAGAGATCGTCGAAGCCGGCGGCGTACGCCTCCAACGGGCCCGGTGCGGGAGGACACGGCAGCCGCTTCGTCATCTCAGGCTCCCCAGACCGTAGTTGACGCCTTCACCTCACGGCCTACACCCGCACGAACCCGCCGTCAACAAACCACCGCTAGTGGTCTTCTTCTGGTGCTGCATCGGCCTGTCCACCATGGCCCTGCTGCCCTTCGGTATCGCCCTCCTGAGAGGCCGGGCGCCGCAGCGAACACGCGAGCGCTGGTCCCGGAGTACGGTTCTCAGGCCGGCGCAGCCGGTATCCATGACAGATCGGCCATGGAGCGGCGCAGGAAGACGGAGCCTTGCTGCGTAGACGATCCTCGGCTTTGGTACAGCGGCGGGGCGGGGCGGGGCCACCGCGATCGGTCGCGCCTCGGGCTTTGCCGGCCGGTCGGGTTACGGGGTGCTGCCCATCTCCGAGGTGAAGACTTCGGGGTCGCTGTCGAACCCCCGGACCATCTTGTGAAACTCCCATGATGTGGAGGCGTCCCGGGTGAACTCCGCGACCGTTGTGGCGGTGCATCCGGAGACCTGCGCGAAGTTGTCCTTGAGGAGTTCCTTGTAGCCCTCGGCGACGAGCACTCCGGCGTTCGACAGGTCACCGAAGGTTTTGGGGCCGCTGTTCTGGTGGATTGCCACGCCCACGACCACCCGTGCGAAGGAGGGGGCGAGGCGATCGAGCTCCAGGGTCATCACTTCGACGTAGCCGAAGCCCTGGCCGGTCTGGCTGTGCCGGCTCATGTTGATGGTGCCGTCCGGTGAGCGGCTGTCGAAGTGGACGATGTACACCGGTCTCCCGTACGGGGCGTCCGCCGAGTAGGTCGTGGCGATGATGTCGAGATGGTGGGGTGGCTGGTTCCAGGGACTTGGGTCCCACTTGAGTCGTACCTCGGCCTTCCGCACGCCCTGGTTGCCGCTGCTCACCGGATTGCTGCCTCTCGCGTATCGAGTCGTCAAAGGATGGTCCCCGCATGGTCAAGTATGGCTCTCGGGCATCCTGTTGAAGCCTCGGGCGGCAGCTCGCGTATGGGCTCGAGGTGTGCACACGCTTTGGCCGGCGCAGGGGGTTGAGGCGTATGGCGACCTGCGGGGCGGCGCACGACTTGGATCGTCTGCAGTGCCTCGTCTCGTCGGCGGCCCGTGACCGGGGCTGCAACTGGTGCCGCGTCGCTCAGCACCGCCGGGCGTGAGCATCTGGCTTCTTGGCCGCGCATGCAAGGGTGCAGTTCGTTCAACGTCACCCGGTCCACGAGAAGCCCCAGTTCAGGGCCTGGGGATTCCGTTGTGGACGGCGGCTCTCCGATTTAGAGGAACCCTCCGGGCGGCCGCGGAAGTCTGTGCGTCTGGATGGGGCTCTCTGTGACGGTCGTGTCCCGGTGTCAGACGGCGGCGATGCCTTCCATGCCGGACTCGTCGAAGGCGGGCAGGCCCTCGGCCGTCGTGACTTTGGTGAGGGCACCGTTGGCTTCGACGCGGAAGCCGTCGACGGTGCCGGAGACGGCGTTCTGGACGTAGACGAATTTCTCGTCCTCGGTCACGGCGAGGTCGATGACGCCCTGCGAGTTGGCGGAGGGCGGGGTGGCGATGCCCACCTCGTTGGTCAGGGCCAGCTTGCCCCGCTTGTCCATGCGGTATCCGGTGACGGTGGAGTTTCCGGTGTTGCCGCCGTAGAAGAAGTCGCCCGCGCGCTCCAGCCAGCACAGGACCTCCTGGCCGTTGGCCAGGGGCTGTTGAAGGACCTTCAGCTTGCCGTCGAGCTTCACCTGGTACGTGGTGACAGTGGACTTCTCGGCCTCGGCGACCAGCACCCGCTTCCCGGTCCTGTCGAAGCTGATCGCGAACGGCACGCCGCCGGCCGACTCGTTGACAACGGGGTCGGCGACGGCCGGCAGGCCGTTCGGCTTCATCGGGAAGACCTCGACGGTGTTGTTCCCCTTGGTGGTGACGATCAGATTGCGCCCGTCCGGGGCGAACTCGACCTCACCCGGCGAGGTGTCGAAGCGCGGAATATCCTCGTTGTCCAGGCGCAGGGAACGGTAGGACCCCTTCAGGGGCTTGAGTCCCTTGCTGGTGACCCTGAAGCCCTGGACGCTGCCCTCGCCGCCGGCGTTCATGACGTACGCGACCGTGCCGTGCACCGCGATACTTGCCGGGAACTTGCCGCCGGAGTGCACGACGCGTCGGTCCTTGAGCTGTTGCCCTTCGACGCGGAAGGAGGTCACCGTGCCGCTGCCCGCGTTGACGGCCAGCAGCATGCCCGAAGGGTCGTCGTAGACGAGTGAGCCCTGGGAGGCGAGCGAGTCTGTGGGTGCGTCGACCTGGTCACCGCCCTGGCCGCCGGTCGCGTAGGTCTCCGAGGGACTCAGTTTGCCGTCGTCGTCCCGCGCGAACACATGGATGGTGTTGCCGTCCAGCTCGTTGCCCTGGACGAAGACCGCATGGTCGGCCCCGGCCGTGCTCCCGGAGTACTGGCTCGCCGAGGCCAGTGACACAGCCACCGTCGCGGCCCCGGCGATGGCCAGGGCCCCGCCGCCGACCACGATGCGCCGTGTCCTGGACTTCACCCGGTGACCGCCATGTATGTCGGCGGGCCGGCTCGTGCGACGGTGGGTCTTGCGGCTGCTGTGCATATCTATGTCCCGTTCCTCTGTGTCGGCGCAGTGCGGTACACGGCTGTGGACGACACCAGAGTGGCCAGTGGGAGCGGTGTGCCGATGCGGAACGGTGGCCGCGTCAGACTCTTGTAACACGGTCCTGGTGGCAGGACGACAGGGCTTACCCCTGGCGCGGGCAGGCGACGAAACCTCCTCGCCGGGCGCGGGTTCTCGTGCCCGGCAAGCCCTGTGTTCGCGAATCACCGAGTCACTCGGTCTGAGGACGGCAAGCGTCTTACGGAACTCTTACGCGGCTGTTTCGGATGCCCTCACGCACCTACGCTCGCAGGCATGTCGACCATCCGACGCATTGCTCTCGTCACCGCCGCCCCACTGGTCCTGGCTGCGGCGGGCATCGCGCATCCGCATGGGCTGTCCCGATCGACGGCCGCGGACTGGGCGCACCTTCACATCGTACTGTTGCCGGTCTTTCCGTTGCTCACGGTCGGTCTCCTGGTTCCTTTGTGGCACCGGCCCCGCCTCGGCCTCGCGGGTTTCGCCACCGTGGTGGCCTGGGCGGGTGCCTTCGTCTACGCGGCCTTCTACACGGGCCTCGACGCGGTCGCGGGCATCGCGGCCGGAACCGCGGTCGAGCACGCCGGCGCGACAGCGAGCCTCGGACCGGTCAAGCGCCCGCTCTACGACACGGGTGAGGCGCTGGGGCAGGCCGGCGCCTACGCCCTCATCGGCGCCATCGCGGCCACCGCGGTCGCGCTGCTCGCGAAACACGGTGTCCGAGTACTTCCCGGCACGGTGGTGCTCCTGGCGGCGGGCTGGTCCTTCGTCGACAGCCACATCTTCTGGCCACGCGGCGTATGGACGATGCTCGGCTTCGCCCTGGGCTTCGCGCTGCTCGCCTGGGGGACCGTGGTTGAGCGACCCACCGGCGAGACCGGCATGCTGCCCCGCCACCCAGCGGGCGATCACGTGACCGGAGAGTGACCGTGCCGCAGCCCATGCCGAACAGGTGCTGGACATCTACCGATCCGGCATCGTGGAAGGCAACGCGACCGCCTGGACCGAGCCCCGGCTGTGGCCGCCTACTACATGACCCTCCTGTACAGCCCTCGCCTCGGCGCCACAAGGAGCGGGCGCACATGTCCTCGGCTGGATCGCCGCTCCACGCGTCTTCGACCGCTGCAGGAAGTCGATGCGACCAGAAGGGACATGTGGCAGGTCACTACGGTGTGGCAGCCGCCGACACTGGGCCCCGGATGACCGGCGTTGGCTGCCGGTAACTCCCGACGGTCTGTGTCAGCTGTCGTCCTGGACGGCGAGGGCGTGGTCCGCTTCGGTGGCGGAACGGACTGGATGGTCGGCTGGGGCAACGGCCGCAGTGGCTCGGACGGCTGCGGTCGCCAGATATCCGCCGCCGATGACACTCAGTGGACTCGGTGCTGCGGGCTTGTGGTTGTCGCGCCCGTTGGGCCTGCTCATGCTCGACTCCTCGCGGTTCTGCCACCGCCACTCCGGTCCGGTGGCGAGGGGCCAGGCTTGCCGCTTCAGGAGCCTGAGCGGAGTTGGTTGATGATCGTGTCAACCTCTCGTAAGAACTGGTCAGTACGCCTCCCGCTTCAACTACGTTGACCCGAACCTGCATGGTTCACCATGCATCGGGGCCCGCGTATACGAGCCCGGTCAAGAAGAACGCGACGTCCTGGCGCCCTCGGCCTGCGCAGCGCCGCGATACCGGCCCGACAGCCTCCTGGGACTGGCAGTCATCACGTCAGCGGCAACGGAGGCCGACCCCACGTACGCACCTGCCCGGCGCCCTGTGGAGCGGCGTAGTACCACCGCACGCCTGCGAACCGCAGTCGGGGTGAGGGTTGATTCCAGCGTCGCGGGCGTCATCAGCCAACCCAGCCCTCCCGAAGTCGCGGCTCAGCGCGGCGAGTTCTTACGAGAACCTGACGCGACGACCCAATGCCTCCGTCACAGCAGCCCCATGGACCCACGGGCGGTAGTGGTCCGCGATCCGGAGTGCGTCGAAACCGGTCTGCTCGGCCATCCGGGCCTGATCGACGATTTCCGCCGGGCTGTGTTCCTCGCCCGACAGGAAGCATCCGAAGTCCGGCATGGTCTCTCCCAGGTGGAGCATGTGGCGGCGGATCTCCGAGCGCCTTGGCGAGTACCCCGTGATCCGAGGTGCATAACAGGGGCGTGAGCGGTGTCCGGGGAGCGGCGGAGGGCGCTGGGAAGCGGATCGTGCGGGGGTTCGTTGTGCCGGACAGGACGTTCTCACCTGCGGACGGGCATCGGACGCACCAGCTGGACCAAGGCCCTGGGGCCAACGCGCTGATGATGACCGAGTCAGGAGTGCGGTGGTCCTGGGCTGCTCGCCCGTGTCGATCCCTTGGTGCTCATCATGAAGTGCGCGTATGCCTCGTACACAGCGCGATCTCGCTGTACGCCGTGTCGCCCGAGCGCGACGTCTGGCCGGTCGAGCAGCACATCCCCGCGGCGTCGGTGCCGGTCGCCTGGATGTGCCGTTGGCCGCGGGGCAGATCCACGCGTCCTCCCAGGCGGGCGGTACGGCCAGGTCGCGCAGGCGTTGCTTCTCGGCTCGGTCGGTGATGGAGCGGCCGCCGGGATCGACGTAGCGAAACCCTCGCCCGCAGCGGATCCGGGTGATCCCGGCCTGTGGAGGTCGCTGTCGCGCAAACGGACCCGCCGCCGCGAACCGCCTGGCGACGGCGCGGAGTTCACGGCCATGACCTGGTGCGGTCCTCGGCGCCGGCCGGACGGCGCAGCATCCGGAAAGCCAGCAGGAGGGTGATGGGCCACAGCGCGATGAGGCACCACAGGGCGGCCGCGTTGGAGGTGAGAATTCCCATGACGAGGAGGAGCAGTGACGTCCACGTCAGGGCGGCCACCGACAGGGGCAGCCACGGCCGGGCTATCGGGTGGCGCATCCGCCGGACCAGGCGCCGGTCCTGGCGGAGTTCCGCCTCGATGCGCCCCAGGGCGAGGAGTTCGTGCGACGACAGCGCGACGTCATCAGGGTCGTTTCGGCTTTCCACGGTGAACACCTCACTGGTCCAGGGCTGGGGCACCGGAGCAACTCCACCCTGGTCGGCGCGGGAGTCCTGGTGCCGATGACCGGACGAGTTCCCCGCGAAAGCCGACCGACGCCTCTGGACGGCCGGGCCGGAGGCTTCGTACGGCTCTGCCGGCTGCTCGGTGCCTCGCACAAGTCGTAGGCGTCGAGGAGGCCCGGCAGCTCGACGAGCGGCACAATCACTGGACCACCAGGATCGGCGGGGTGCGGCGAGTTCGACATCGAGATCGTCGACCAGTTGCCGGACGGCCGCATCACCTGGCGGTGGGTGGGCGGTGACACTCGCCAGAGCGGATCTCAGGTTCGAAACGGCGCCCCTCCGTCACGAATTGCTCAGACTGCACGCGGACCTTCTTGCGCAAGGCAGCGTTCTCCGGCATGGAAGGGTGTCTTTCGCTTGTGGGCTCCGCGTCATGACGTGGGCAGCGTTCTTGCCACGGCGAAGCCCTCAGTCGTTCCGCCCACCAAGAGGCAGGGGCAGAAGGTGTCGGACCGGGTTTCGGGGCAAGCTCAGTCCTGGTCGAGCAGAGGCGCGAGGAAGTCGTCCCAGTTCAGGTGGTGGCTCTCCGTGTTCTGGGGAACGAGTTGCAGGGTGACGTCCAGCCAGTTGGAGATCACGTCTAGTTCCATCTGGAAGACGGCGCAGCTTCTGAGAGGCCCGAGCCGGATACGCAGCCATCCACGGCCGTCCGCCTGCTGGACGGGCCATACGGCCACGTCGCCGATCCCCTCAGGGCGGCGCAGCCCGAGCAGGAGAGCGTCTCGTGACAGGGACCATTGGATCGAGGCGCCGTCGGGTTTGAGGCTGATGCGGACGGCGAACGGGTCCAGGGACGTGTAGTGCAACTCCAGGTCGAGGGGTACGGCAGGGCGGCCGTCGCGGACCAGGTGCGTACGGTGGTGCAGTGTGGTGGTGCGGTGGGGGTGAAGTTCCGTCAGCGTGACTGGCTTTGACACGAGTGATCACTTCCGAAGCGTGACTGTGACAGACCGATGGCCGCCAGCTTTCCTCGTACCTGCCGTCTCAAGCACGGGATATGACGGGTACCCCCGATTGCGGTGGTGCAACGACTCCTGGAACCCAAGGCCCAGGCCCGCCCCTTCATGGTGAGTAGCCGCCAGGACAGGCATCTCCTCACCTGCCCAGGCGGGTCGGCCCTTGTCCATGGTGGGCCTGCCCTCGACACGCTTCTTCGTCTCCGGGTCGAGATGCTCCCGCATGGCGTGCGATTCAAACGGCGGTGGTGTGCGGTCGGCTGCCTGCGACTCTTTCTGACCGCTGCCGGAGTGCTCGGGCCGGATATCTGGGATTTCGTTTCCCAGTACGGAGAACGCGATACCTGTCCCAGCTAGCCGGATGCCGTCGTCTGCACGACCGCTACGAGCGCGAACCAGAGCGCTTTCTGACCTTCACCGCGATCGCCGCCATTCTCATCAACTACCGCAGACTCACCCCCTGATCGACTGCGGACGTCATGAAACTGGTTGGTGCCGCATTCACCTCACCCGAGAGCCAGCAGGGCAATGGCAACTCCTGCAGCTACGAGACCGGTTACCTGGATTCTTCCAAGGCGTTCGCGCAGCAGCGTGATGCCGAGCAGAACAGGGATCGCGGGGTAGAAAGAGGACAGAGCCACAGCGATGACAGTGAGCTGCTGTCGAACTGCTTGCGAGTAGAGGATGAGCGCGAGGGCAGCTGTCATACCCGTGGCCACGGCGCCGACCAGGTTCCGCGTCGTGATTCGAGGACGTTTGCGAGTGGGCGCGGCCAGGGGGAGCAACGTGATCACAGCGGCGAGGCGGCCCGCGGCCACCGGCCATATGCCTCCTCCAGCCTGCACAAGAGCGAGGTACTGCAGTGCGATGCCGCACCCTGCTATGAGGCCGTCGCTCGACGCTGCCGAACCCAGTCCTTCGCGGTTGCCGTCACCGGTACGGCTCACGAGCCACAGCGCAGGTACGGCGACGGTCAGTCCGAACCAGGACAGAGCCTGCGGGCGATCGCCCAGCAGCAGGACGCCAACGAGGACCGGCAGTGCCACGCCGGTGACGGCGCTGACCGGCACTACCAAACTCATCGACCCGCGGCTCATTCCGCGGTAGAGGAAGATCATCCCGATCCCCGTGCCCACACCCGACGCGGCACCCCACGCCAGTTCGGCGACGTCCGGGACGCCTTTGGACAACAAAGGGGCGGTCACCAGCGCCAGCACCAGGCCCCCGGCTTGTCCGGCGAGGGCGACGACCACGAAGTACGCGCGCCGAGACAGCAGACCCCCCGTGAAGTCGGCCACGCCGTAGCAAATCGCCGAGCCCAGCGCCGCAAGAACACCCATCGAGCGTCACCCGCCAGCCTCGTCGCGCTCGGCCTGCCCGACCGGGCACGCAGCGCCCTCGACGCAGCTACTCCTGTCGCACAGCCGACACAGCAGATCAGCGCTCTGTACGCCGTGGTACAGGCGTGCGAGCAGCTTGCAAAGCAGGCTCTCAAGAGCGGTCGTTTCCTCGCCGTCGAAGCCGGACAGCACCTCAGCCACAGCGTCGTCGCGCGCGCGGAGCACCTTCGAGGCTGTTAGCCGACCATGATCCGTCAGCGTCACCTGCACCAGCCGCCCTGCGCTGGGGTCGCGTCGGGCGAGACCTGCCGCTTCGAGAGAGTCGACCATGCGGGCAGTCGCAGACTGAGAGAGTCCGATCCTGCGTCCCAGCTCCGTAACGCCCAAGCCCGGCGAGGTCGACAAAACGACCACGGCGGCCGCGGCGCTTGCACTGACCCCCGCCGCATCAGCGATACGAGCCAGCGTCCGATCAGTGATGGCCAGCGCAGCAGCGCCCAGAAGGTTCGACACTCGGTCGGCGTTATGCATGACTCATGCATAACGCCGACCGAGTCAAATCACAACCCAAGAAGGCGACGACGCGGGGCTGGCCGGCTGAGCGGCCAGCCCTTCTCGACAGCCCCGTGCGCGCCAGGATTCGGCGCGGCGAGCGGCAAGGCCGAAGGCCCGCTGCTTTTACGTCACGCGGGTTCGCGGCCCAGGAGTGTGGCGCGGCGGTAGTACTCGTACAGGCCGTCGAAGACCGGCTTGGTGACGGTCATGGTGTGTTCGTCGTCGCCGATCATCGACAGGCCGCGCAGGACGACGTCGAGGCCGGGGGCTTCGGGGGCGTCGAAGCGTTCGTCGTCGAGGTCGGCTTCGTGGATGATCGCGGCGATGCGCTTGAGGGCCGCGTCGGTGGTGAGGTCGTAGCGGCGGAGGATGGTTTCGAAGCTGCAGTCGCCGTGGTGGTGGCCGAGTTCGGCGCCGCGCATGTCGAAGGGGGTGGTGTCGGCGGGGACCTCGGCCGGGTCGGCGACGAACACGAACTCGGCGTCGGTGTCGACGAAGCGGCGGATCAGCCATGCGCAGGCGGCGCGGTCGATGTGGATGCCGGCGCGGGTGGCCCACTTCATGCGGAGTTCTCTTCGGGAGCAGGGGTGGTCCCTGTGTTGGCGGGTTGCAGGGCGGCCACCGCGGTTTCGGCGGTGCGTCGTTGCGGTGGAGGGAAGTAGTCGCGGCGGTTGATGCGGCGCAGTTCGGCGCGGAGTCGGCGCAGGGTGCGCTGCCGTTCGTCGTCGGGCTGGTGGCGGGCCTGTTGGGCCTGGGCGCGGACCTGCTCGTACTCGGCGGCGCGGGCGTCGGCCATGGCCTGCGCGAGCTTGCGTTCCTCGGCGAGTGCGGCCGGGTGGGCGATCCACACGGTGGCGGTGCCGCCGGAGTCGGTGACCTCCTCGGCGATCCAGTCCAGCTGCTCGCGGGTGCGGGCGTCCGCGGGCAGGGCGATCAGGCCGTCGCTGATCTGGGCGACACCGAGGCGCTTGAGCTTGCGCCAGACGGTGATGCGCGGGGTCGAGGGCTCGCGCGGCAGACGGTAGGACAACAGGACCCACTGGCCCGGGCGGTCGGGCAGAGCCGTGGGCGGCTGTTCGTGATCGGTCACGCGGGGGTTCCCGGACGGCGCTGGTTTCCCATCGCCACGAGGGTACGGGGAGCAGGCCGACCGGCTGTGGCCGACGGCCGCAACAAACTCTTCATCCGCACGGCAACCGCGCTCCCTTCCACCGCACCATATTGCGATGTAACCATGGTTGCACTTTTCTGAGAGTCCAGGGACGGAGACCTCCGCGGATGACCTCCACCGACCACCCGGCCCCGCAACAGCCACCACCCGACCGCGGCGATCTCATACCGTTCCGCCAGGCACTGCGGACCTGGTTCGCGATCTCGCTGCAGACCTTCGGCGGCCCGGCCGGACAGATCGCCGTGATGCAGCGGGCCCTGGTGGAGGAGAAGCGCTGGATCGGCCAGCAGCGGTTCAACCACGCCCTGAGCTACTGCATGGTGCTGCCCGGCCCTGAGGCCCAGCAGCTCGCGATCTACACCGGCTGGCTGCTCAACGGCACCCGGGGCGGTCTGGCCGCCGGCACTCTCTTCGTGCTGCCCGGCGTCGTGGCGTTGCTCGCCCTGTCCGCGCTGTACGTCGGCCTGGGTACGACCACCGCGGTCACCGGACTGTTCGCCGGGCTCGCCCCCGCTGTGGTGGCCATCGTGGCCCAGGCGGTGTGGCGGGTCGGCCGCCGCTCCCTCACCCGCCCCCTCCTGGTGGGGCTCGCGGTGGCCTCCTTCGCCGCACTCGCCCTGTTCCAGGTGCCGTTCCCAGTGGTGATCGTCGTCGCCGGGGCAGCCGGATGGTTGATCGCCCGCCGGGCCCCCGGCGTCATCAAGCCCACCGCCCACGACTCCGGCGACGGCGGGCCGGCCCCGCTGATCCCCGACGACGCCCTGCACCACGAGCGGCCCAGCCGCCGTCGCACGCTGCGCATCCTGCTGATCGGCCTGCTGTTGTGGGCGGTCCCGGTCGCGGCCGTCGCCGCCCTCACCGGAACGGGGAGCGTGTTCACCACTCAGGGGCTGTTCTTCTCCGGCACCGCCCTGGTGACCTTCGGCTGGCGCGTACGCGGTGCTCGCCTACGTCGCCCAGCAGGCCGTGCAGACCTACGGCTGGCTGAACGCGGGAGAGATGGTGCGCGGCCTGGCGCTGGCCGAGACCACGCCGGGACCGCTGATCATGGTGGTGCAGTTCGTCGCGTTCCTCGGCGCCTACCGCGATCCCGGCTCGCTCGACCCGTGGGCGGCCGCCCTGCTCGGGGCGCTGCTGACCACCTGGGTCACCTTCGTGCCGTGCTTCCTGTTCATCTTCCTCGGCGCCCCCTACATCGAGCGGCTGCGCGGCAACCGGCACGTCTCCTCCGCGCTCAGCGGCATCACCGCCGCGATCGTCGGCGTCATCGCCAACCTCGCGCTGTACTTCGCCGAACACACCCTCTTCACCACCGTGGACGACCACACCGTCGGCCCGCTGCACCTCGCAGTACCGGACTTCGCCACGTTCCGCCCTGTCGCCCTCGGCATCGCGCTGGTCGCCGTCGTCCTCATCCTCCGAGTGCGCTGGAGCGTCCTGCGCACCCTGGGCGTGTGCGCCGGCCTCGGCCTGGTGGCCGCACTGGCAGGACTGACCGGAAGCTGATCCGTGTCCCTCTCCGAGGAGCCGGGCGTCGTCCTCTCGCTGGAGAGAGTGACGTTGCGGCGTTGCTCCATGGTGCTCACGAACACCCAGACCTGGCGCGGCAAGCCCGCCGCCACTGACCCGGCACCGGACTTCATCGGGCTTCAAGCCCACACCGGGAAGGTGGGGTTCAGGAACATCAGGATCAAGGAGCTGGCTCTGTTCATGAGAAGGGACAGCACTTCGACAGTGGTCCGGGAGGCGTCTGGCCGTCGGCGCCGACGCGGAATGTTCACGGGTTCGGGCAGCACTGGGCCTTCCTCGTGGGCCGAGTGTGGCGAGGTCTCAGCGCCAGTCGTCGATCACGTAGGCGTCGGGGTGGCTGTAGCCGGGTTCGTTGGGTCTGTGCATGGTCACGCCCTGCAGCCAGGTGCGGAAACCGCGGTCGACCATTCGCCGGTAGGCATCCTGGCGGGCCAGGCTCATTCCGGCGTCCAGTTGCCCCAGGCCGCGCTCGGCGGCGAGCCGCTCGCACGCGTCAAGCAGTCGTTCGAACCGGTTGGCGGCCTCCGGGCCAGGGCGTACGGCTCCGAATTTGACGAAGCACACGTCTTCTCCGGCCTCCGACCCGGCTCCGCAGTGGCAGACGGCCAGGCCATCGAGCTCGGAGCCGGCGCCCTGGAGCAGGATGGTGTCACCGAGTCCCTGCGCGTGCATGGCCACGATCTCGCGTTCCAGGCTCAGGCCCTCGTACACGGCCTCGGTCAGTGTGCGACAGAGGCTCAGGGCGTCGGGCTGCTCGGCGGCGGGCAGCTGGCCGTACAGCACTCGGCCGGGGACTGCGGCACTGCCTGTGACCTGCTTCTTCATGATGGCTGTGAGGAATCGGGGCCAGAAACCGTACCGGCGGTAGAGCTCCAGGTGCTTGGGACTGTGCGAGAAGGTGAACAGGCCCAGGTGTCGGTTCTTCCAGGTGTCGAAGCAGTCCATGACGGGCTCCATGAGGCGCCTGCCGATGCCCTGGTCCCACAGGTCCGGACGTACGGTCAGCGGGCCGAAGTACCCGACGCTGCCCCAGTTGGCGGCGAAGTTCGATCCGGCGACTTCGCCCTCGACCGTCGCTGCGAAGGCCGCCTGTGGATCGGCTGCCCAGCGGGTGCGGACGTAGTCGGCGGTCCCGAAGAACGTCTTCGGCTCGGGAGCCCCGAGGAATGTCCCGAAGGCGACCCTGAAGATCTCGTCGGCCCGATCCAGGTCCGCCTCACCCAGCGGGTGGACCGACGCAGGGCCCGTGCCACTCTTGCGTTCCCCTGCCGGTGGGGTCATCGCTCTCTCCTTCCCGACCCCCTGTTTCATCGCACCACGGGCGTGCGCCGCAGGCGAGGCGAAAGGTCCACCGATACCCAGGGACCGAGGGACCGAGGGACCGAGGGACCGGACCGGTCTGCCTTGCCTGTCCGCCGGCAACTGCAGCAGTCGCGGTACCGAGGCCCAGGAAGGCCACCCCCTGCCCGGGACGGGGAGTCAGCCGACGGGTGCTGTCCGTTCTCGTGAACATTGACTCGGCCCCGGGCGGGTGCTTCCCAGAGTGATGAAAATCGCCGTCGTGATCCGGTCTCTGACTCATCTTCTGTGGAGTAGTAACGCTGCGTGCTGTCGAAACCCTGCTCACCCGACCTGGGTCTCAGGCGGTATCGAAGTACGGACGAATGTGGCGGCTCTGGCAAGATTTTCGTAGGCGGAGATCATCTGGGTGCCGTGGTCGGCCGGTCCGCATCATGGGCAGGATCTGACTGTGCACTGTTGAACTTCCTTGCCTGTTACCGCACTTGGCGGATGTGCTGGCGGTCTCGATTGATGTCTCTGATCCGGCGGTGGTGGTCCGGGCCCGGACACGGGCCCGCGCTCCAGCGTGGTGTACGGGGTGCGGGGCACCGAGTGAGTGGGTCCACAGCCGCTACGAACGCCGCCTCGCTGATACCGCTCTGGGTGGCCGACCGGTCCGAATCGACAGCAGCAGTGCCGGGGCGACGTCGGCGAGCGCGGACTGCATCTGCTGGGGCAGTGCCTGCCCGGCCCGGGAGGCCAGGCCTCCGCAGCGTAGGTAGTCCTCCAGCGGTTGGCCGGGATGGTTCGCCTCCCAGTAGCGGCGCAGAGCCAGGTCAAAGGCGGGCAGCGGACGGCCCAGTTCGGTGAGCGCAAGCCGGACCGTCAGGACGATCCATTCGAGGTTGATGTTGGCTGAACGGGCGAGGTCGACGCGTACGGGAAGGATCCGCTCACCGCTCCAGGCGGGCTCGCCCCACTGTGCGGGCCGGTGCTCGGCACCAGTGAGCGCGGCCTCGACCTTCCGGGGAAGGGTGGTCTTTCCGACGCCGCCGATGCCGTGGAACACGAGCACGTTGGTGCGGGGCGCCTTCAAGTCCTCCACGTCGAAGGACCGGTCGGCCACGGCGCGCAAGTGGTCGGGGAGCGCGGCCGCGACGGCCTCTCACTGGGACTGACGGTTGGTAAACGCCTCCTGTGCATTGAGGCCGCGGTCGGTTGTGCTGAACAGGGCCCTGAGATCCCGGCCTGCCACACCCACCCCCGAAAGATGATCACCTGCGTGCTCCAACCTATGCCCGCAGCATCGGGTTTGGGGAGCCCGCATTGGCTGCGGCTGCCAACTGCTGCCTGCCGGATGGAAGTGCGGCATCCTTCAGCGATGCAGCCCGATCCCGAGCCCTGGTACAGCACCACGCTGAACGTCTGGACACTGGCAGGTGTGCTCGTCGCCACCTCGACCATCCTCAAGGCGGTCACCGAAGGGTGGCGCCGCACCATCGGCCGCAGGCGCCACCTCACCACGCCCCTCCGCAAGATCGCCCCCGGCGTCCGGCACGAGTACATCGAAGCCCTGCTCGGTGAGCCGAAGTGGCAGTCGAAGCTGACGTGCACGCGTCTCGCCCCTCTTGAGCCGGAGGAAGCCGACGACGCGGACCTGGAAGCGGAGATCACCGTCCGCACCTGGCCCCTGTCATGGCTGGGCTACCTGGTCACCTGGTCGGAGGATGACGTCGTGGTCATGTACGGGATCACCACAACCAGTTGGTGGTTTCGGCCGGGCGTGCTGATCGGCCAGACACGGATCCGGCTCGGAAAGACCTCCTTCGCGGCCCTTGACGACCAGAGCGAGCATCGGGTCTGGCTCGGTGCCCGCCGCTTCGGGTACTTCGAAAACCACTACTTCGGAAACATCGGCGGTTACCGCTCGTGGTACGTCGGCGTTAACGACATCGGCTACAACGCCATCCCCGCCACCTCCGACCTGTTCGACGACGAAGACGACTCCTGCACCCGGCTCCGGTCCGGCAGCCGGGACGCCTACCGGGCGAGCACGCCGATCAACACGGTGGTCATCAGCGGAGTCGCCCTCTACGAGGAACTCCAGGACGGCAGCTTCTTTGGCATCTCCCTGGGCGTGGACGGAGACCTGGTCCGGCTCGCCGATCCCGAATACCAGGCGCTGGACAGCCGGATCAGCCGAGCCCACCGGCGTTTCCGGGATTGGCAGTGGCGTCTGAAGTACCAGCGCTGGGAGAAAAAGCAGCGGGTTCTGCCCGGCCGGTGACCTTGCTGCCCCTCACGAGCCGCACGAGGCTGCACTCCGTGTTCTACGTCGACGAGATCACCGGCAGGTCGAGGGAGCCGGGTCCTTCCCCTTCTCGATGCCTCGCCGGCCGTGGAGCCGGGCGATGGCCGAACAGTGGGTGGGTTCAGGGGGGTGTGAGGGTGTCGAGCCGGGCGGCGAGGTCGGGGTGGGCGGCGGTCAGGTGGGGGCGGGTGGCGGCCAGGGGGGCGATGAGGTCGGCGGGGTCGTCGTGGGCGAGGGCCGCGTGGAGCTTGTTGAGCGGGCGGCGAGCGGCGGCGGGGAGGTCGGTGAGGGCGGTGATCTGTCCGGCGAGGCGACGTAGGTCGGCGGCGTTGGTGCGGGCCCAGGTGGCGGTGGTGCGGTCGGCGGCCCGGGCCTGGCGGGTGGCCGTCACGCGTTGCTCGCCGGTGGTCCCGGCGGGGCCGGGGCGGCCGCGCAGATAGCGGCGTTCGGCTGCCTGGCGGCTGGCGACGCCGAGGGGATGGGCGAGATCGGCCCAGCTGGCGCCCGCGTCACGGGCGGTTTCGATCAGGCCGGTCTCCCATCCGGCGAGCTGCTCGCGAACCTGCCGCAGCAGCATCAGGGAGGCCAGCGCCTGCTCCGGCCCGGGACCGGGAGCAGCCGGGGTGTCCGGAGAGTCTCGCTGGGCGTCGTGCAGGGCGTCGTCTATGACGGTGAGGGCCGCTGCGGCGGCGAGGAACGACGCCGGGCTGTGGGCGTTCCTGCTGGTCGTGGCCGGTTGGTCGGATGCGGTCACGGACACCTCCCTCAGGTTGTCATCACATGGACGACACCGTGTTTGTCATCCATTGGATGACATGCTACAACGGTGTCAGTGAAGCGCATTGGCAGCAACTGCCTGAACTTGCTGGAGGTGTTCTCACGATGTTGATGCGCACTGATCCCTTCCGCGAGCTGGACCGGCTGGCGCAGCAGCTGATGGGCCCAGGCACCTGGTCCCGCCCGTCGGCGATGCCGATGGACGCCTACCGCGAGGGTGACGAGTACGTGGTGGCCTTCGACCTTCCCGGCGTCAGCGCAGACGCGCTCGACATCGACGTCGAGCGGAACATGCTCACCGTCAAGGCCGAGCGACGGCCGACGGCGAAGGCCGATGACGTGCAGATGGAGCTGTCGGAGCGGCCGCTGGGCGTCTTCTCCCGCCAGATCGTGCTCGCCGACACCCTCGACACCGAGCACATCAAGGCCGACTACGACGCGGGCGTGCTCACCCTGCGCATCCCGATCGCCGAGCGCGCCAAGCCCCGCAAGATCTCCATCGGCGTCGGCTCCGGCCGAAACGAGATCTCCGGCTGACACCGGCCGGACGGGTGCGGAGGACAGGCACCTGATCTCCCCCTCCACCCCGCCCTCCGCACCCCCTGGGCAGTCCAAAGAGGAAGAGGCGGCGGCCGAGATGACTCTGCGACGCGAAGTGTTCCTCGAGCACGTAAAGGAACGCGGCGAATACGGAACTACGGAGGAAGCCGACCGCGCGGCCCGCGTGGTGCTCGCCCTCCTCGGCGCGCATCTGGTCGGCGACGTCCGCGCCCATCTCGCGGCGCGCCTGCCGGAGGGCTACGCCCTGATCCTCCTCAACCCGCTGCAGAGCGCCGAACCGCTCCCGCCGGAGCGGTTCGTCCGGGCGGCTGCCGCCTGGATCGAGGGCGCCACCGGGCAGACCGCGGCCTGGGACGTCAGCGCCGTGCTGTCCACCGTCGCCGACGCAGCCGACGTGGACCTGCTGGGGCAGATTCTGCTCCAGCTTCCCGCCGGCTACGACCTCCTCTTCGGCCGCCCCCAGCCCATCTGACCATGACGAGTGGTGCCCACCTGGGCGCCGCCCCACTCCACGAAAGGCATGCACCGCAGTGATCTCCGACGCGCGCGTACCGCTTGAGCACCAGCAGCCGTACGGGACGGCGTATGAGCAGATGTTGGAGAAGGTCCGCTACGAAGGCGCCTACTCCACCCGTGAGCGGGCCGACGAAGCCGTCCGCCTGGTCCTGGCGGGGCTGGGGCGCCAGCTGACCGGCGACGAACGCGTCGATCTCGCCGCCCGTCTGCCCTTGGAGGCCGCCCGCGTCCTCACCGCGCAGATCCCCGACACCCAGCCCCTCACCGGCTGGGCCTTCGTCAAGGACCTCGCCGCCCGCACCGGCGCCTCCCTGGCCACCACCCGCTGGGACACCGGATCCGTCTTCTCCGCCCTCGCCACCCACGCCGGCCCCGACCTCATCACCCGCATCCTGCAACAGCTCCCCACCGGCTACGCCCTGCTGTTCGGCCGCGCCGAACTCACCCCCGCCGCGTAGACGGCGAGGCGCGTGCCCGGGGCAGGCGCAACAACCCGCCGCGTCGCTGTCCACCCGACGCCCCGGGCCCGCGAGGTGGCCGCCGCCGTCCACGCGCTGATCGTGGTCGGCGCGGGTAGAACCGGGGCCGCCCTGTGTGGGCGTGACGACTGGGACGATGGGCGCCAGGACCAAAGCGGCGGGAGGGGTGCAGGTGGCCACGTGGTGTGCAAGGCGTGCGCTGAGCGGGTCGAGGTGGACCCGCAGAGCGCCATGAGAGCAGCGCACACACACGCACGACGGGCTGGGCACGCCCCGGCGCCCTGGTACACCACGCTGCCCACCCACATGCGAGCGCGGGCGCCGGAGTGGGAGGTGGGCAAGCCGCCGCGGGCCGCGCCGCAACCGCGACCCGAGCGCGGACGGGCGAGGGCTCACTTCGCCATAGTCGTACTCCTGATGGCGGCGGACGTGTTGAGCGGCCTACGCCGGTCCGGCCGGTCGCGTAGCGCACTGAGTCGCACCGTCCGCAGCGCAGGGTTTGACGGTGACGACGGAGACAGCGACTACAGGAGGTGATGCCGAGGAGGGCCAGTGGGCGGCTGCTGTCGCGGGCGTGAGTTCGGTGCCGGCGTCGATGGCGGTGATTCCGGCGGTGCGTGACGCGCCGATGGCGGCGTTGCGCAGAGCAGCCATGACTTTGGACGGTGGGATGGCGGCCGTCGCCCTGGCCGGAGGTGAAGTCGATGATCCGCTGCCTGCTGCAAGCACTCGATCCTCTTCGTGATCGGATCGGCGAGCCGGTCCCGCGGTGCACGATCTGCTGCAGTCGGCGACCCTCGTCCTCGGTCAAACGACGTGCCCGAACAGGATCTGCCGTCCCGACAGCCTGCCCTGCCTCGTCGCCTCCGTCATGAACGAGGCCGGGCCTGTCCGACTCGGCCAACGTCCATGGACAGAGCACTAGGGTCTGTTGTGAAAGTGCTGGTCACAGCCACTCGTTGAGGACTGCGACCAGCACGGTCGCCTCGTAGCGGACCGCGAGCTTGTCATACCTCATGGCTACCGCCCCGTGGCGCTTGAGGCGGTTGATCCCGCACTCGACCGCGTGCCGCTGCTTGTAGTCGTCCTTGTCGGACTTGGGCGGCCGTCCGCCTCGCGATCCGCGCTTGAGGCGGTTGCGGACGCGGTCCGTCGGGACCGGGATCGTGGCCTTGATCCCGCGTCTGCGCAGGTAGGCGCGAGGGCTGCGGGAGTCGTACGCCTTGTCGGCCCGGACCCGGTCCGGCCGCCGTTTGCGCGGCCTGCCGACTCCGAGCCGGGGCACCCAGATCGCTTCCAGGACCGGCTCGAACCGAGGCGAATCACCCCGCTGTCCGGCGGTGATCACCACCGATAGCGGCTTCTGACCCTGCTCGACGGCGAGGTGGATCTTGCTGGTCAGGCCGCCCCGGGAGCGTCCGAGCCCGTGGTCGGCCGGCACGACGGTGATCCCGCCGGGCGGTTCGTTCCGGAGATCCCCCTTTTCACCGCCGCAGCCGCGTGCTGGTGGGCCCGGCAGACCGTGGAGTCGACGTTCACGTCCCAGGTGATCAGGCCCTTGGCAGCCGCCTCGGCCTGCGGCTGAGTGACGATCCGGGCCCAGGTGCCGTCGCGCTGCCAGCGCCGGAACAGGTCATAGACCCGGTCCCACGGCCCGTAGCGTTCCGGCACGTCACGTCAGAGAGCACCCGTCCGGGTCCGCCACCGTATGCCGTCTGTCAGCTGCCGCCGAGTCCATACCGGCGGACGGCCCGGACTTGATGCCTCGCGGCAGCAGCGGCCCAAGTCGGGCCCACTGGCCGTTCGTCAGATCCCCACGTCCCACAGACACGATCATCAATGATCAAGATCAACGTTCGCAACAGACCCTAGTCGTACGCCCTGGTCCGCCTCTTGGGTGACGGCACGCTTCTGTGCCGCTCTCTGGCCCCGTTGTGCCGGGTGTTCGCGGTGCCGGAGGCGGTAGCGGAGACGGCGGAGAGCCTGGTGCGGTCCTGGCGTACGCCCACCGGCGAGTGCGACGCGGAGTGGGACCACGCCCAAGCGGTGCGCACCGCGATCGACGCGTTCGGCAGTCAGTTCGTTGGCCAGAAGCACTGGTGGCCTTCTGTGCGCCGCCGATACCGCAGTCCGGGCTGAGCTGTTGACGCTGAGCACTTGATCCTTGGCAGGGTCACCGGTCACCGGTCACCGTCGGCGGTGACCTGGGGCTAGCGGGTGAGGAGAACGCTCACGGTCTTGCCTCCGCCCCGTCACTGTACGAGGCCGATTATCTCGCTGCCGAGCTCACAGAAATCTATGTTGGCCGGAGTAGACATTGGGTGGTGGTGTGGTTATGGTTTCTCTCGTAGCCGAGATCGAGCAGGGCCCGGCAGACACGAACTGCCGGGCAGTAGTACGCAGTTGCAGTACCGCAGGACGGTGCGGTGGTGGAGTTCCGAAGCCAGGGTTGTTGCAGGACGGCGACGGGGCTGACGACCGGACCGGGTGGCCCGCAGTGATCAGGGGCCGCCGTGAGCAGGACCGCAGTTAACGCAAGTGCAGTACCTGCAAGTGCAGTGCGCAGTACCCAGCAGCGAAGTAGGAGAGCAGCACCTCGGTGAAGGCGTCGGCTGCGGGCGCGCGTGCCGGGAGGTTCGGCAGTGGGGTTCTAAGCCAGAGCAGACGCAGGACGGGCGACGGGGCTGGCTGCCGAAGAGTGGCGCTCACCCAGGCCACCAGCAGTTCGCATCACCAGCAGTACAGAGCAGTTCGCAGGACCAGCAGTACGCAGTCCCCGTTGGCAAGTGTTGATCAAGAGGGAAGAACGGAGGAGCCGAGCGCCATCAGGATCGCCCGGGCAAAATGCTGAGCCCGGGTACCGCAGGACATCGATAGTGAGGTGGTCTCCGGTCAGGCAACCGCGATCCCCGCATTCCCCGCCCTCTCCCGGGTGGGCGTGCGGACACAGAAGGCCGGCGCAGTATCAGGGTCGGCAGATGGTGTAGCAGTTCCTTCGGGGCCCTGGCGCCAATGGCGCCAGGGCCCCTCCACGCGTTCCGCAGAGAGGTGCGATGACAGCAGACGACTCGTACGGCCGTCTCGATGACGACGACTACCCCGCCTACACCATGGGCCGGGCCGCCGAGATGCTCGGCACCACCCAGGGTTTTCTGCGTGCCGTCGGCGAAGCCCGTCTGATCACCCCGCTGCGCTCGGAGGGCGGTCACCGCCGCTACTCCCGCTACCAGCTGCGCATCGCTGCCCGCGCCCGGGAACTCGTCGACCAGGGCACCCCGATCGAGGCCGCCTGCCGCATCATCATCCTCGAAGACCAGCTCGAAGAAGCCCAGCGCATCAACGCCGAACACCGCCGCGCCGCCGGATCGGCCAACCCGACGAACGCGGCCTGAAGAGGCTGGACACTGTCGGCCTCTTCGGCGGGATCCGTCAGTGGAGCGAGGCTGTTGAACCATGGATCGCCCAGACAGGCGATGGACTGTCCTGACCCATCACGCGCGGGTGCTGGCAGCCATCGCACGTGAGCCGAGCGCGCGGCTGCGGGATCTGGCTGTTTCCTGCGAGATCACCGAGCGCGCCGTCCAGGCTGTCGTGGCCGACCTCGAGGAAGGCGGCTACCTGCGCCGGGGACGGGTCGGACGGCACAATCGGTACACCCTCAGCCTTGACCAGCCGTTCCGCCACCCCGCCGGAGCCCGACTCTGCGTCCGTGCCCTCGTGGAACTCGCTGCCGGCCAAGCGGACCGGCACCGTGGCGACACACAGGTCCCTCATTGACGCGCCTCGCGAATCCGTCTGCTACCGACACCCTCGACCGGGACGACGAGCAGGCCATCTGCCCGCGCGTCGTGATGAGTACGTCCTGGACCAAGCGGCATGACGATCACCACGCGACTGGTGAAGACTGGATAGGTGCTCATGAACCCGGTGGACTCCTATTCGTAGCGCTCGGTCTCGTACTTGTCGCCGCCGGCTTCCTCTGGCGGGGACGTGTCCTGCGCCCCGTCTCGGTGAACCGGGCCCAGGCGGCCGTGACCCGGGACCGTTCCAGGAACCTGCTGCGTTCTGCGGACATGGCCATCGCCGAAGCACGCCGCCGGGCCGCAGGCGGCGAACCGGCCATCGTCACGGTCGGAGACGTCACCAGGGCGGCGTGCCAGCACTACGGACTCTTCGCGGAGCGGGAGGAGGCAGCTGCCGCCCTCCGCCAGCGCCATGAGGCCGCCGACTGCCGGCTGGACTGCACGACCGACGCTTTCAGCTGACTGCCACTTGGCGAGTGCTTGATGCCAGGGACCTCACCGAGTCCGAGGTGTCCCGGCACCCGGCGTACGCAGGGGTGGCGCGCTCGCTGTTCGGGCGCCCTGGATGCGGTCCAGTGCGAGGGGGCCGCGCTGGACGAGACGCGAGGCGGCGATCGAGGCGCGTGTCGAGTACGAGGAGCAGCGATGGCGCGGCGACGCAGGTGATTGATCTGTTGCCGGGGATCCTTGGAGCAACCGTTGGTTGCGCATGCTGGAGGAATGCCCTACGGTAATGCGCAACCAAAGGTTGCATGAGGAGGGAGCGGGATGGAATACGGCAGCATCGAGCGGGAGATCCACATCGAGGCCCCGCCTGAGGTGGTCTACGAGGTCATCAGCAGGCCCGAACACCTGCGGGAGTGGTGGCCGGACGAGGCAGAGCTCGAGCCGGTGCCCGGCGCCACCGGAGTCATCTCATTTGGCGACAGGACTACGCCGGAGGCGCAGGTCGTACCAGTCACGGTGGTGGAAGCCGACCCGCCCCGGCGGTTCTCCTTCCGGTGGGTGTACGACGAGGGTGAGGCCGCGACGTCGGCCAACTCACTCCTGGTGACCTTCGTGCTGGTCCCGTCCGGTGCGGGCACGCTGCTGCGTTTCACCGAGGCGGGGTTCCGGGAGAAGGGCTGGGAGGCGGCCGTGCTCGAGGAGCAGTACCGCGAGCACGTCACCGGCTGGGACTACTTCCTGCCCCGCCTCGTCACGTACGTCGTTCGGCTGGTGTCGACGCCATGAGCGTCACCATCGACGACGAGCTCTGGTCGGCGGTGGGGGACCCCGTCCGGCGGCGGATGCTCGACCTGCTGCTGACGGGCGGCGGGACGGCGACCACGCTGAGTGAGCAGCTGCCGGTCACGCGGCAGGCGGTCTCCAAACACCTCGGTGTACTCGGCCGGGTCGGGCTGGTCCATGTCACGCCATCCGGACGCGAGCGCCTCTACGAGGTGGACGAGGCCCAACTCGCCCGCGCGGTCGCGCAGTTGTCGTCGGTCGGGGCCACCTGGGACGCCCGGCTGCGTCGCATCAAGCAGATCGCCGAAGCAATCCAGCGCAGCCAGGAGGGCTGACCCCTCATGAAACGGACGTCGCCGCATCCGTGGCGGCGCTGATGAACCCCGCCCGAATGCGGGCGCTACACGGGAATGAGGTATCGAGATGGTGGACATCCTGCACAGGATCGGAGTCACGTCGTCTCCCGACGCTGTCTACGCAGCCTTGACCACGGTCGATGGGCTGGCGAGCTGGTGGACGCAGGACACGGACGGCGACGGCAGTGTCGGGGGAGTGATCCGGTTCCGCTTCGAACCCGGCGGGTTCGACATGAAGGTCCTGGAGGCTCAGCCCGCCGAGCGCGTGCTCTGGGAGGTTGTCGGCGGTCCCGAGGAGTGGATCGGCACGCAGATCCGCTTCGAGCTCAAGCAGGAGGACGGCTTCACGATCGTGCTGTTCCGGCACGAAGGCTGGAAGGAGCCGGTGGAGTTCATGTACCACTGCAGCACCAAGTGGGCGACCTTCCTGATGAGCCTGAAGAAGCTCGTCGAAACCGGCGAGGGAGAGCCGGCGCCGCACGACGTCAAGATCAGCAACTGGCACTAGGCAATGCCCGGTCTTGGCGGAGGCGAGCTTCCCGTACGGGAAGCTCGCCTCCGCCAAGACCGGGCACGCGTGAGGCTCATCGACGGGCGTCCCTGGCGCTGCGGTCGTCACTGCTGAGGTCACTGTCGCCGTCACCGTGGCCGACAGGCCTTGGGCGCCAGAGCACCCGTGTTACCCGTCCGCTGATCAATGCCTACCGCACCACGAGATGGCCTGAAAGAGATTTCCCAGCTCAAGGCAACCTTTGGCGGGGCCTGTGACCACAAGGAGTCGGATCCGGCCATTCCGCTCGCTGGATCCACCTTTCCTCTGGTGAACAGCATGCAAGGAGAGCACCCCCCCATGAACAACCTCACGAACGGCGGGCGACGCGGGCGTCACCGTCGTCGCTGGACCGCGACCGGTCTGCTGCTCGTCGTGCCCGCCATCGTCGTGCCGTATCTCGTGTTCGCGCAGGAGGACTCGCAGGCCGCGACGGTCGACGGCAACGCCTACTACCGGCTGGTGTCCGTACGCAGCGGCAAGGTGATGGACGTCAACGCCTTCTCCACCGCCGACGGCACCCGCATCCAGCAGTGGACCGACCAGAGCACCGCCAACCAGCAGTGGAAGCTGAGACCCGCCGGGGACGGCTACTACGAGCTGGTGAACCGAAACAGCGGCAAAGTGCTGGGCATAGCCGGCGGTTCGACCGCCCAGGCGGCCGCCGCCGAGCAGCAGACCGACAGCTCCTCCACCTCCCAGGAGTGGCGGATCGACGATGTGAGCGCTTCCGACGCCGTCACCTTCACCTCCCGCAGGAGCGGCCAGGTCCTGGACGTCTCCGGAGGTTCTACGGCCGAGGGCGCGGCAGTCATCCAGTATCCCGGCAAGGGCAGCACCAACCAGCAGTGGAAGCTGGTGAAAACGGCCGAGCCCCAGGCGACGGGGACGGGCGGGGCGCAGACCACGGCCGCGGCCGGACCGTATGTGTGGAACAACGCCCAGGTGGTGGGCGGCGGTTACGTCACCGGGCTGGTGTTCAACCTGCGCGCGAAGGGACTGCTGTACGCGCGCACCGACATGGGCGGTGCCTACCGCTGGGACGTCGCGGCCGAGCAGTGGATCCCGCTGACCGACTGGGCCGGCGAGAAGGACTGGAACTTGCTGGGCATCGACTCGGTGGCCACTGACCCCGTCGACCCCGACCGGCTCTACCTCGCGGCGGGCACCTACACCAACAGCTGGGCGGGCAACGGCGCGATCCTGCACTCCACGGACCGTGGCCGCACCTTCCAGCGCACCGATCTGCCCTTCAAGCTGGGCGCCAACGAAGACGGCCGCGGGGCGGGCGAACGGCTGGCGATCAACCCCTCGGACAACGGCACCCTGCTGCTGGGCACCCGCAAGAACGGCCTGTGGCGCAGCACCGACCACGGCGCGACATGGAGTCAGGTCTCTTCGTTCCCCGTCAAGGACGGGGCGAGCAGCGGTGCGGGCATTTCCTTCGTGACGTACGGACCGGCCGGAAGCAAGACGGTCTATGCCGGCGTCGCCGACAAGTCCACTTCCCTGTACCGCTCCACCGACGGCGGCAGCACCTGGCAGGCCGTCTCCGGGCAGCCCACCGGCCAGATGCCGCAGCACGGCGTGCTCTCCGGTGACGGCTCGCTGTACCTGACGTACACCGACGTCGTCGGACCCAACGGCGTGACCGCGGGCTCGGTGTGGAAGTACAAGCCGACCGATGGGGCGTGGAAGAACGTCTCGCCGTCCCAGGGCAGTTACGGGTTCTCCGGTCTGGCCGTCGACCCGCAGAAGCCGTCCACGGTGATGGTCACCACTCTCGACCGCTGGTGGCCCGAGGACGAGATCTACCGCACCACCGACGGCGGTACGACCTGGAAGGCACTGGCCGACAAGTCGGAGCGGGACGACTCAGGCGCTCCTTACGTCGGTACCGGCACCGGGCACTGGATGACCGCCCTGGCCATCGATCCCTTCGACTCCGGGCACGTGCTGTACGGCACAGGCAGCGGCATCTGGCGCAGCAAGGACGCCAACGCCACCGACAGCGGCGGCACCAGCCACTGGATCGTGGGGGCCCGAGGGCTGGAGGAGACCGCGGTGCAGGACGCGGTCGCTCCGCCCGGCGGTGCCGCCATCATCTCCTCCATGGGTGACCTGGGCGGTTTCCGCTACAGCTCCTCCAGTTCCCTGACCGAGGTGTCCGCCGGGCGGCTGAAGAACCCGCTGATGATCACCAGCACCGACATCGATTTCGCCCAGTCCAACCCGTCGGTGATGGTCCGCGTCGGCCGTGGCGGCGATCAGGACGGCGCCTACTCCACCGACGGCGGCAGCAGTTGGAGCGGCTTCAAAGCAGAGCCGGTGAGCAGCGCCGACAGCGGCCAGGTCGCGCTCGCGACCAACGGCTCTGCCATCGTCTGGACCGAGGAGGGTCAGGCCCCGTACCGCTCGACCGACAATGGGGCGAGGTGGTCGAAGGTCAGTGGCCTGGGCAATGGCGCCGTGGTCGTCGCCGACCGTTCCTCGGCCAAGACCTTCTACTCACTGTCCGGGGGCACCCTCTACGCCAGCACCGACGGCGGCGCGACCTTCACCGCCCGCGCCGCCAACCTGCCCGCCGGCCGGCTCACGGCCGTCCCCGGTATCGCCGGGGACCTGTGGATCGCCGGCGGCGCCAAGGGGCTGCTGCACTCCACCGACGGAGGCCGCACCTTCACCGCGCTCACAACGGTAAGTTCTGCCTCCGCCCTCGGCTTCGGCAAGGCCGCGCCGGGCGCCTCCTACCAGGCCCTGTACCTGATCGGTACCGTCAAGGACGTCACCGGCGTCTTCCGCTCCACCGACAAGGGTGCCACCTGGCTCCGCGTCAACGACGACGCCCACCAGTGGGGCAGCATCGGCGGCGGCGGCGTCATCACCGGCGACCCCGACACCTACGGGCGCGTCTATGTCGGCACCAACGGACGCGGCCTCCAGTACGGCGACCCGTCCTGACCCAATGCCCGGGCGGGGCCACAGGCGCAACGGCCTATGGCCCCGCGATGGCTGAGGGATCCCACTTCGTCCTGCACGAGTCCCTCGCGCCGGGCAGTCCGGACGAGGCGCGAGGCGACCCAGCATCGTCAAGGCCGGAGCTCGGTGGAGCAGCGGAGGTCACGTCTGCGCGGCTCCGTCGACAGCGGTGGTCATGATGTGGCGGATACGTTCGCGTTGCAATTGATGCGTGCGGTCGTGGTGGTTACGTGGGTGCCACGCCATGCCGATTGTCAGGGGCGGCAGGGTTACGCGGGCCTGATTTTGGCGTCGTCGGCGTCAGTGTGACCAGTGCGCCCGGCGCACCGTCAACGGCCGGGACCGCCGCGTCGTCCTCACCCACTCGCCCGCCCTGCACACCGCCCAGCACCGCGGCTTCGACCAGACCCTCGCCAAGGCCAAGGCCAAGGCCAAGGCCAAGGCCGAGGCCCGGCTCGGCGACCTCGCCGCCACCTTGGCCCGAGGCCGGACCCGCCGGGCCCCGGAGACGGTCCGGGCCGAGGTCTCCGCGATCACCAAGGACCCCTGGGTCACCCGCGTCACCACCAACGACCTGACCGGCGACACCCCCAAGGACCTCCGCCTGGCTGGCACATCGACGCCAGGGCCCGCCGAGCCCTGGAGAACGAGATCTTCGGCAAGCGCGTCCAGGTCACCGACCACGACCACTGGACGATCACCGACATCGTGGCCGACTACCGCCCCCAGTCGGACGCGGAATTCTCCTCGGCAGCTCAAGGACCCTCACGTCGTCTCCTTCCGGCCCATGCACCACTGGACGGACCACAACATCCGCATCCACGTCTTCACCTGCGTACTCGCCCTGACCGTCGCCCACTTGATGCGACGCCAGGCAGCCGGCGCGGGTGAGTGCATGTGGGTACGCGAACTCCTCGGACACCTCGCCGGCATCCAGGAAACCGTCTGATCCACCCCTCCACCGGAGGCCGCCCCAAAGCCCGACGGATGCTTACCGACCTGACCACGACCCAAGCCCGCCTCACCGACATCCTCGACCTGGACCTCTCCGTCCCACGCACTTGGCCTGGGCCCGCTGCCCAACGACATCGCAGTGGCCCCTGGACGCCGACTACGGCTCGGACAAGACACGGCCCCTGCTCGGCCAGCGTGGTCTGCACGGCCGGGTCGCCCACAAGGGTGAGAAGGCGCCGATCCAGGCGAGCCGACGCTGGCACGTCGAACGAACCCACCCCCGACAGAACGCCTTCCAGCGCCTCGCCCGCTGCTACGAACACCGCGCACCCGTCATCGACGCGCGACAGCCCCCGGGGCACAAAGCTTGATCCGTGGAGAGGATGCCACTGCGGCAACTCCGCGGCCGGCGAACATACGTAGCCGATTGCGTAGTTCTACTGATTTCTTCAGCGTCCGCTTAGGGGAGGTTCTTGATCGAGAGTGAACCGTGCGCGACCGGAGAGCCACTGAGCACAGGTCAGGATGATGACGTTGCTGGAGTCTGCAGGAGACCGGGTACGGTGGCTGGTCCGCGCCGTCACCCCAACGGGACGTAACCGACCGGCTCGGTATGCCGCCGCTCCGGTCACCGCCTTGCTGGCGGCCGTCGCGCTGCTGACGGCCGGCTGCTCGGGCGACGGAGACGGCACCGACGCATCGGCCGCCACGCCCTCCGTGACCGGCACTGCCACCGCCGCCCCGACCACACCGTCGGCCACGCCCTCCCCGCCCTACCCGACCAACGCCAAGGGCTGCCACCCCAACGGGGAGTGGACGACGGAGCAGATTATGCGCTGGGTGCGAATAGCAGCCGATGCCCCCGCCGCAGGCGTCGACACCTCCAAGGACCCGGTCACGATCGACGAGAGCGTGGCGGGCTACACCGGCCCGCTGTGCGAAACGGTCACCGTTCAGGTGGAGTTCTGGAAGCTCACCTACGGCTCGGGGGGCGCCGGAGAGAACACGACCAGCGCCACGGAGGCCCCGCCGGACTACTACTTCGACATGGACTCCGTGAAGCGGACCGAGCTGCGCGTCGACGGACGCAAGGAGCACCTCGTGAAACCGCCGGAGAGGCTCTACGCCGGCGACCGCAGCGTCTGCGTGGGGGCCCTGGTCGCGGTGTACGTCGGCAGGCCCCTCAAGAGCAAGGAACTGCCCGAGCAGATCAGCACCGGGTCCGAGGGCGTCAACATCGGCGGCGGGGACGTGGAATTCAGGACCGAGCGGGTGTCCGAGTACGAGCTGTCGCCTCCAGCGGCGCCGCACGTCTGCAGCCCCGAGGGCAAGCCCACCGCCGACCCGTACGACGTGCCCGACACCACGGGTGTCCCCGACCCGCTGTACCCGACGCCGACGTTCAGCTTCGACGTGGACGACGTCCTGCGCGCCCCGAGTGACGGAGATTGAGCATGTGGGGACCCGCCGACCGACGGGGCCGTGGGTTCACGGAACAGCTGGTGGGGGAGGACTGATCGATCATCTTGACGGTCCGACAGGTATCCGATAAAGGGAGTCTGCTATGAGCAAGCGGGAATTGGGTCCGTATCCAGGTCTGAGCTATGCGCACATGGTGTCCAAGGACATCCACAGCAGCCATGTCGTCCGCCGGTTTGCTCTCTACCCGATCGACATCGAGCGGCCGGAGAAGGGTCGGCGGGTGGAGGCGCTGGCATGCGGGAGCTGCCAGAAGCCGCTGAAGTTCAAGGTGCTCAGTGTCGCGGCGACCAGGACCCGCCGGTGGGTATGGCTGCTGCTGGGCTTGGCCGGGGTAGCGGCGGCGCTCGGGTTCGGGGTGGCGATCTTCCAGGTCGGCGGGCAAGTGGTCGAGGAGGGCGCCCCCAACCCGGTGGGCCCGCTGGCGCTGGGCTTCCTCGTCGGCTGCCTTTCCGGGACCTTCGGCCTGAGCTACTGGCGGTACGAGGACGGGGTGCGCGGGCCCGGCTCGCCGCTGATGTCGTTCGGTGGGCACGCTCTCCGGTGGCCGCCCAGCTAGCGCGACCCCCTGGCGAGATGCCTGATCTGCGAACCGGACACCACCGCAGGACCAAGCGCTCGTTAAGCTTGGGCCATACAGTTACGAACCCCTCAAAGCCAAGCCGACCTGCAGCGATGCCCTCGAAGATCAACTTATCCAGGAAACTCGGGCCAGGCCTGCCGGTCCGCCGAGAGGCGGGGCCACCGGGTGCAAGCCCGCGGCGTCGAGTCTGCAGCAGGCCGGACAGGAACCGGAGGGCCTGACTGTCCAGATCGGTTTCGGTGGGTACACAACCACGCGAAGCTCCGCGCGGACAGGTTGATCTTGGTCGACAGCCCATTCATCAGTGGCTTCGCTTCATCACGCACGCGGGGTGGCCCGCCCTCATTCCTCCTGAGCCCACTTGGCGTGGCACACGGTCACTGTGCCGTTGCCGTGCCCGGCCGCGAGCAGCGTTCGCCCGCCCGTCCGCACCTGACACCGGGCGGTGGTCCACCCCCTCCGGGGGCCGGTGACGATCGTGCGCACCAGCCGGCCGTCGCGCGGGTCCCAGATACGTATCGCGCCGTCCCGGCCCGCCGAGGCCAGCAGGTCGCGGCCCCGAGACCCGCACCGTGCACAGCCCGTACACCCAGCCGCGGTGACCGGTGAGGGAGGCCACCCGCGCGCCTCGGTTCTCCAGATCCCAGAGCCGGACGACCCCGTCCCGGCCGCCGGACGCCAGCAGGGGCCTGCCGTCGACGTCGACCTCGCACAGCGTACGGATCCAGGTGCGCGAGTCCGTGAGGACCGCCGACCGCCGTGTCTTCGCGCGTTGCCGGGTCCGCGAGGCGGATCACCTTGCGGTGCCCGGAGTACGCCACGAGTCTCCGGCCGCCGACCGTGACCTCGCAGGCCGCCTCGAACGACGGCCGGAACCGGTACCGGCCGTCCGACCGCCGGACCACCCATACGACGATCAGGACGATCCCCGCCACTACGCCAGCGATCAACATCCGCCCTCCCCGTGATCCCCGGAGCCTTCCCGATGCGGCAACGGCGGCGGCCCCTACGGGTCTTGATTCATCCCCGGGCGTCGGCCGGGACGATCGTGTTGTTACGTAGATCGGTTACGTAGTTTCCGCATCCGTTCGGCCCACCCGTCCCACCCGGACGAGGGTTGCCCGTCCCGCGCTGATCGACGCCCACCCGCTCGGGCCGGCGGCTCGCCGTCGACGCGGTGTGAGATCGAGGACACGAAGCCACAGGTTGTCAGTGGCGTACGACAGGATGTGCGGGGGCACCAACTGTCGCGGGGGCGTGAGGGTATGACGACGGAACGGACACCGCTGGTCGGCAGAGAGGCGGAACTCGCGCGGCTCGACCGGCTGCTGGCGGAACTGGTGGGGGACGTGCCCGGCCGCCCGGCGGTGCTGGACGTCGGCGGTGAGGCGGGCATCGGCAAGAGCCGGCTGGTCCACGAGCTGTGCCTGGCCGCGACGCGCCGCGGGGCAGCGGTGCTGCGCGGCCGGGCGACGGAGTACGAACGTCACATCCCGTTCCAGCCGTTCACCGACGCCTTCTCCGACCTCGCCCCGGAGGTCGTCGAATCCTTCCCGGAGGCTGCCGAGGTCGCCCCGGTGCTGAGCGGGGCTCCCCGCAGCACGGACCGCTTCCACCTACACCGGGCCACCGCCGCCCTGTTGACCCACGCCGCGGCGTCTCCGCTGGTCGTGGTCCTGGATGACATGCACTGGGCGGACGCCGCATCGCTGGAACTCCTCGACCATCTCGTACGGCACCCCGTGCACGCCCGCGTCCTGCTGGTCCTCGCCCGCCGCGACCGGCAGAGCCCCGCGCCGCTTGCCGCGACCCTCACCCGCGGCACGGAGACCGGCACGGTACGGCGGACGGTCCTCGGCCCGCTCGGCGAGCGGGACTGCGTCGAACTGCTCACCCCTGGCCTGGCCCGCGACCGGGCCGTACGGCTCTTCACAGCGAGCGAGGGCAACCCGCTGTACCTGCTGACCCTGCTCCAGGCGCACCGCGAGGGCGCGTCGGTGAGCCGACTGTCCACGACCGGCCTCGGGGCGCTACTGCTCGACGAGCTGACCCCGCTGACGCCGTCGCAGGGTCGGCTCGTCCAAGTGGTGGCGGCTCTGGGCGACCACGCCACGCCCGCGCTGCTCGGCCCGGTGACCGGCCACGAGCCGGGGCAACTGGCCGACGATCTCGCCGTACTGACCCGGCGCGACCTGCTGCGCACCGGCACGCACGGGCGGATCGCGCTGCGTCACCCCGTGCTGCGCAGCCTCGTCCGCGACGGCACCGACCCCTGGCAGCGCACGGAGATCCACCGGCTCGTCGGCGCCGAACTCGCCCGTACCGGCGCCCCGTTGGCCGGGCGGGCGCACCACGCCGAGCAGTCGCTGTCCGACTGGGACCCGCAGGCGGCGGCGGTGCTGGACGAGGCCGCCGAGCAGGCCGCGCAGACGGCGCCCGCGAGCAGCGCGCACTGGCTTGAGGTGGTGCTGCGGCATCTTCCGCACACGCCGGAACACGCGGCCAGACGGCGCGAGTTGATGCTGCGGCGGGCCCGGGCGCTGGGCGTCGGCGGTCGGCTCCGGGAGAGCCGGGACCTGTTGCACCAGGTGATCGCCCTGCCCGACCCGGGCGATGGGACGGGGTCGCGGGCGTCTGCTGTCGTGCTGTGCGCCGTCATGGAGCGCCATCTCGGGCGTTACTCGGAGGCGGTCGCCCTGCTCCGCCGAGAGTTGCACCGCACTGATCCCGCGCCGTCGCTCGCCGACCAGGTGGCGCTGGGCCTGGAGCTGGGCTCCTCGGCCCCGCACGACACCTCGTACCCGGCGGTGCGCTCCGAGGTGGCACACACCCTGGAGGTGGCCCGCTCCCTCGGGGACGAGACGGGGGTGGCGGGTGCGCTGAGCGTCGCGGCGCTGGGGGAGGCGTACGAGGGGGAGACGGCTGCGGCGGACGACTTCACCCGCCGGGCGGCGGCCCTCGTGGACTCGCTGCCGGACGGCGATCTGACCGGCCTGTGCGAGCCGCTGGTACGGCTGGCCTGGGCGGAGGCGTTCCTGGAGCGCTTCGCCGACGCCGAGCGGCACGCCGATCGCGGCCTGGCCATTGCCCGCCGCACCGGCCAGATATACCTCCTGCCCCACCTTCTCCTGTGCAAGACACACGTGCGCACCCAGACCTGCCGGCTCGCGTCGGCGGTGGAACTGTCCGAGGAGGCCGAGGACATCGCCCGCGGCATCGGCAGTGACGAACTGCTCGCCTTCGTCCTCGCCACCAGGGCCCACGCCCTGGTCGACGCCTGCCCACCCGGCGATCCGCGGCCACTGGCCACCGCCGAGGAGGCGGTCGCCGCGGCGGGTCTGGGCGTCAACTGGTGGGCGTCCATCGCTTGGTGTGTACTCGGCTACGCGGCGCTCACTGCCGGCGACCCGGCTCGTGCCCGGGAGGCGGTCCTGCGTGCCGGCGGCCCCGGCCTGCGGCGGATGCAGCCCTCCATGCGTCCGCTGTTCCTGGAGGTCCTGGTGACCGCCGCCGTCACCATGGGTGACCTGGACGCGGCGAAGGACTGGGCCGAGCGGGCCCGCGAGGAGGCCGAGCGGCTCGATCTGCCCGTGCAGCGGGCCTCTGCCATGCGCAGCGCCGCGCAGATACGCCTCGGTCTCGGTGACGACAAGGCGGCGGCGGACCTGTTCGTGGCGGCGGCCGACGAGAGCGCCCGCAGCGGAGGGGTGTTCTGGGAGGCGTTCTCCCTGCTCTTCGGCGCCTCCCTGTCGGCGGCGGACCCGGGCGGCTCGCGGCGCGGGCAGGCGGCCTGGCACCGGGGGCGGCGGCTCGCCGTGGCCGGGGGCTGCGGGATGCTGACCGGTCTTGCCGAGGCGGTTGGCCCGGCGGTGGCCGCCGCCGCTGACGGGCCCGAGCGCCGCCTCGCCGAACTGACCGCCCGCGAACGGGAGATCGCCGACCTTGTCGCCGACGGCCTCACCAGCCCGGCGATCGCCGAAAGACTCTGCCTGAGCCGCCGCACGGTCGAGACCCACATCTCCCGGGTCTACCGCAAGACGGGAGTCTCATCGCGGGCAGCTCTGGCGGGCCTGATGGCGGGGCGCACGCCGAGGCCTTCCTTGAGAGGATGAGCCAGGAAAGGTTCGAGCCGCGGATACCGGGGGTCCTGTGCATCAGCCACAAGTCAGCAAGCCACGAGGCGCGAAACTGTGTGAGCGAGCGGCGGTGTTGGTGTGCCGGACCGGTCAGCTGCCCTGTCCGAACAGTCAGCCGGGAGCCAGTCCGTACTCGGGTGCTCCGGTACGGGGGTGCGGCCGGCTCCGCTACCGGACGTGGAAGGCGGTTTCGGCGCTCGCCGCCATGCCGGTCGACCCCGCCGCGGTGGTGGGGCTTTTCGACCGGCATCGACTGGGACCACTCCATCCGGCCGTCGACACCTGTGGCTACTCCGTGCGCCCCTCGCCATCAGCAAGGTAGTCCAGGTCCGCACCGACGCCGACGAGGTCGTCGTGACCCTCGCCCCCGGCGGGGCGGGAAGTCGCCCGCCATCCACGGTGTTGGGCCAAGCAGCAGACCATCACCGATCCTGTCCATGCCCACGCCGCGGCCCTTCTGCGCGGCGATACCGCCATCACCAAGCCGCCCGGGCCCTGACCGTCTGCTGGCACAACCCCGCCACCGCAAGTGATCTCGTCGAGGTCGAATGTGACGGGCACGGAGGAGCACTTGCTGGTCTTCAGCGGCACGGCACGGCACGGCACGGGTTGGTCCCGCCTCCGCCCCGCTCGAGGTGGGCCCGGGCGGCCACGCCCGGTGGGCGGCGGATGTACCGCATCTGTACGAGGCGGTGGGAAGGGATGCGGAGGGGGTGTTGGTGGTGCGCTACCCGGTGGAGTGAGACGCCTACGCCGCACCGTCCTGCGCCAGGCAAGTCAGGCCTGCCGCTGCTACTGGGTGGCGGTTTCATGCAAAGCCAGCTACGTCATCAAGATTGGATGATCCCGGTAGATGCCTATTCGTATCGCGCGTCCAGACGAACTACCTGCCCTCGTGCAGTACGCCGAGCAGCCCGAGCGCAACGCCGCGACGGCCGCCTACCTCACCGACCTACTTGCCAAGAAGTGCACCCGGCCGGAGTGGTGCCTGGTCGCGGAGGACGAGGCCGGTCGGCTCACCGCGGCCACCGCGCTGTGGACCCTCCCCGGGAACGACGTCCCGATGGCCCTGGTGCTCCTTGAGACGCGGTGGGACGAGCCGGGCCTGGCCACCGGCCGGGCGCTGCTGGCCGAGGCCGTCGCCCTGGCCGGCTCGCTCGGCGCCACGGACCTGGAGCACGTCATCGACTCGCCGACGCAGCCGCCGCAGTTCCAGGCGGAGCCGGAACGGCGCGCCGAGCTTCTCCGTCTGACGGGCTTCGAGCGCGCCCGTGACGGTCGCCGCTTCCGCCGCGACTCCGGGGCTGAACTCACTTCGTATGATGGCCGACTGACCTGGCATTCGCTGCCCAGTCTGGGCCGTGAGCCGTTCATCGCTCTCCTCGCCGAGGCGCTGCCGACCAGCGCCGACGCCCAACTCGCCGCCAAGGTCGCCCGGCATGGCGCCCGGCGTGCCGCGGAGAGCGTCTTCGCGGACATGGAGGAGTTCTCGTACGAGCCCTCGTGGTGGGAGATCGGCTACACCCCGGACGGCACGCCAGCCGCCCTCAGTCTCCCCGCCCGAAACCCCTCGACCGCGGTGATCGGCTTGGTGGCTGTGTCTCCCGCTCGCCGCGGCAACGGCTACGCGACGGCGGTGGTGGCCCGCGGCACGCGGATGCTGGTCGAAGCGGGCGCCGAGGAGATCCGCGGCGACTGCGACGCGGCCAACACCGCCATGATCATGGCTTTCGAACGGGCAGGCTACGAGAACTTCGCCGACCGCCAGGAGTTCACCCGACGGTTGTGAGCGGAGGCCGCTCCCGCGCCGTAACGAATGCTGAGCGGCCCCTCCTCACCCCGGTTGGTAGGGCTGGACGAGTAGGTCCGAAGTCCTGCGGGCGCAAAGGGAGAAGGGTCTCGTTGATCGTTGTGTGACGAACGACATCGAGACCCTTCCGACCGCCCTGTACGTGAAGATCGACGACGGGTTGGCGGGACCACGACGGCTGGGCAGGCCCCCGGTATTGACCGCCTCCGAGCTCGTGTGCCTCGCGCTCGCCCAGTCGAGGCTCGGGCTTCACCTCCGAGACGCACTGGTGCCGGTGAGGGTGGCGATGATGCCCGTGTTGAGGCCGTTGTACCGGTTGGCGGGTGCGTAGAGGCCGGCGGCGTCGGTTGCGGACTCCAGTCCGGCGGCGGTGAGTTTCTCGTACAGTCAGCGGCGGAACGGGGTGTCGTGGTTTTCCCAGGCGGGGTCCCAGGTGTCGTTCTCGGGGTCGTCGGGGCCGGAGCCGATGATGGGCATGGGCGATCTCTGTCCAATGCCCAGTTTGGGTATGCGGGGTCTGCTTGGTCTCGGCTGCACCCGTGAACCGCGGGTGCAGCCGAGACCGGCCTCGTCTTATGCGAAGGGTGCCCGCGCTACAGAAAGCGCAGCGCCGACGGCCGTCGGCTGGTGACCACACCGCTCGGCACAGGCGCCCCCAGCTCTAGGCAAGGAGAAGCAAATGCGCAAAGCCGTACTCGGCTTGTTTGTGGCGCTGGCGGCGGTGCTCGCGGTGGCACCCCTCGCCAGTGCCGACCAGACCCAGGCCGTCGCCTGCTGCGGTGGCACGCCGGGCTTCCCGTGAAGGGCACTCACTCGCTCGATTGTGTATGTGGGTCCGTCAGCTTGCTGGCGGGCCCTTTGAGCTCGTAACACGATCACGATCCGGGCTTCTTGAGGCGTGTCCATGCACACGCGGGTCGTTGGCGGTGCGCGCCCCGAAGACGCGATGTCCTTCGGGGCGCGCGGTAGGGGTTCGGGTTCAGGCGTTGTAGCCGCCGTGGGCGTCCAGCACCGCGCCCGTGACGTACGACGCGGTGGGGCTCGCCAGGAAGGCGATCGCCGCGGCGATTTCGTCGGGGTGCCCCATGCGTTGCAGGGACAGCGAGCTGACCAGGGCCTTGAGGGTCTCGGGGTCCGGCGGTTGCATGCCGCCCTCCATCAGTCCGGCCTCCACGACGTTGGCCGTGATGTTCCGGGGGCCGAGGTCCCGTGCCACCCCCATGGTGTACCTCTCGATCCCGGACTTGGTCGCCGAGTAGTCGGCAAGGCCGGGGGCGCCGACCCGGGAGCCCAGTCCGGAACTCACTGTGATGATGCGGCCGCCCGTGCGCAGCACTCGGGAAGCGGCCCGGATGACGGCGATCACGCCGAGGTAGTTGGTGGCGTGCATCCGGTCCAGTGGGGCGGTGTCGGCGTCCGGGTCGTCCACCGTGCCAGCCACGGAGATCGCCGCGTTGTTGACGAGGATGTCCAGGCCGCCGAAGTGCGCGACCACGTCGTCGATCAGAGCCGGCGCCCGGCTCGTGTCCGCCTGGTCGGACTGGAAGGCGACGGCCTTGGCTCCCTTGCCGTGCACCTCGTCGACGACGGCCTGCGCCTGCTTCTCGGAGCTGACGTAGGTGAAGGCGACGTTGGCGCCCTGCTCGGCCAGCAGTCGTACGGTCGCGGCTCCCAACCCGCGCGACCCCCCGGTGACCAGGGCGACCTTGCCCGTGAGTGGCTTGCTCATTCTTCTCACCTCGTTGATTGACCCTTCCCCGTAGTCGCAACACTAATTGTTACGACAGCTTGTTGCAACTTTGATTGTTACGACTGGGTGTAACATGAAGCATTGCGGCCGAGAGGAGGAGCCCATGAGCGCCAACAGCAGGCTGACCATCGCCGCCCACGCGCTGGCCTGGATCGGTCTCTACCAGCGCCAGGGCCATGAGGTCGCCACCTCCGAGCAGATCGCGACCAGCGCGAACACCAACCCCGTGGTGATCAGGCGGCTGCTCGGCGAGCTGCGCAGGGCCGGGCTCGTGGAGTCCCGGCGGGGTGTGGGCGCGGGCTGGTCGCTGGCACGCGAGCTGGGGTCGATGACCCTGCTCGACGTGTACGAGGCGGTGGAACCCGGCCCGCTGTTCGCGATGCACCGCACCACCCCGGACCAGGGGTGCGTGGTGGGTTACGGAATCCAGCCGGCGATGCAGGGCATCTACGAGGGCATCGAGGAGACCCTGAGACACGAGCTGGCCCGCGTCACGCTCGAGAACGTACTCCGGGACGTACTCGCGGCACCTCGCTAGCCTTCCCGTTGCGCCCTGACATCACCAAGATCCCCATCCATGCCCAGGTCGGCGAACATTCTGGCCATCAGTCACGCCAAAGACGGTTGGAGTGTTAGACCGTGCCCTACGAGCTCGTAACTTGATCTTGTTGAAGTGCCCTGGTCCGGCGTGACCGATGTGACGATTCCTCCGTTCGGGAGGATGTGAGCACCCGGCCGTGGATCGTGGACGACGACATGTGGGCGCTGATCGAGCCGCTGCTGCCGCCCTGGCCGGAGAAGTCGGCGGGCCCGCAGCCGGTGGCTGCATATCCTCCGTCAACGGTGCGGCGGGTCTCGCGGGCTTCCACCTGAACCATCACCCGCGCGCGCCCGCGTTCCGTCTGCGGGGACGGACTCGGCGGACGCTTCCTGGTCGGCGGCGAGGACCTGCTGGACGGTGAGTGTCTCGTACGGGGTGGGGGAGATGGGCGACAGTTCCACGCCGGGAGAGGGATGGCGGTCGACCTCACCCGGCGTCCGTCAGATACGCGGCGAGGAACTCCCCGGCCGTGGCCGACAGATCGCCGTCGGCCGGGACGGTCACCGTGTACGGCGAGGTTACTTCCTCGGCGCGCGCCGGGCCGGCCATCACCGGACACGGTGAACGAGGCGTCGCCTGAGTCGGCAACGACCGGTATCGCGAAGTAGCGCACCGCGCCGTCGGCGTACTGCGCAGCCACCGTCACCGACCACGCCGTGCCGGTCTGCTGCGCACTGCGCACCGCCACGACGGACTCCGGCTCGGGCTGCGCACCCGCCCCCTCGGGAAGTTCGATATCCGGGGCCATGGACTGCGCAAGGGCGGGCCTGCGCACTGCTGTCGCCGCCTGCGTGGCTGCGCAGCCACGCGTCGAGGAACACTGTGGCGTACCCGGACGGGTTGGCGGCCGCGGCCGTTTTCACGGTGGTCGGCTTCCTTGTGGGGGCGGCCTGGACCACGGTCGCCGGGGTGGCGGCGATGGCAAGTGCGAGGGGGCCGGCCGCGACCGTGGCCCACATGCTCAGGCGGACCTGGCGTCGCGTCTGCTGCAGCCGGGCGTCCGCGGCCGTCGGAGGAGGCGCCTGCTCCTTCCATGGCTGCTTGGCACGAGGCATTTTCGAACTCCCAGGTCAGAGCGGGGTGTTGCGTCTGACCCGAGGCAACTGGCCGCCCCCGACCCGACCACCGACCATGAAGCCCCGACCACGGTCACGAAGGGGACACAAAGGCCGTGGTCGGGGCTGTGGCTTGGGTTCTAGTGGTCGTCGCAACACCTCAGCTCAGAGGTGGTTATGGAGAAGGGACTTGGGAGGCGGAGGTCGCAGGGGTCCAGGCCGCTGATCCAGGAGCGGGAGGCATACTTCCGGCTTGTGGATCAAGGAATGGGGTGTGCCGAGGCTGCCAGAGCCGTCGATATCAGCGTCAGGACCGGCGAACGATGGCGTAACGGGCGGGGCGCCTCGGGCCGGTTCAAGGCGGTGCCGCCGCACAGGGAGGCAGTGGCACCAGTCAGGGTGGGGCCGCCGGCCGCGACGCCGTCACGTAGCGGCTCAAGCCGTCCTGGGATCTCTATCGAGGGCGGGGCACCGACGAAACGCACAGCACAGCACCGATGAAGAGGTGCTCGCTCTGCTGTCGACGAACCGAGTACGAACACCGCCGGATGTCGCAGCGACAGTCGGCCACGTCCAGCCTCAACCCAGTCGACGCAGGCCAGCCTGGCTCCTAGCCTCTCGCTGTGACCGACAAGACTGCAGCAGATGACGCTTTCAGAAATCGGTGCGTGAACGCGGCGCGAACGCTCGCACCGCTCAGCGGCTACTTCATCACCCGAGTCTCGTTCGCCGCCTTCGCCGAGGACGAACTCTTTGGAGATCATCCTCAGGGAGGGACCGTCGAGCCTCGACGTCATGATCGAGCTCTCCAACCTCCACTATGTCTCCGTCTCGAAGCCCCCTGCGATCTCGGGCTGCCTCATCGACGGAATCTCCCTGATCCATCTCCCGAAGACCCCACACCCTTGGCCCGGAGACGCTGCCAGCCGTGTCCGACGATTCGACGGACTGCTTGAACTCGCGTGGCTGCGGTTCCTTGGCCCCGCTGAGGTGTACGCCATGGCATCGATCGTGACCGTCTACACGGCAGTGAGCGACGACGAAGCCTCGACGGACACGACCAGATGAAACGCCAAGCGGATCGGACCATGCCGACTGAGATGGCACACTGCAGGTGTCCCGTCTCAAATGATCTGTCCCCAGCCCAGACCTGCCTGTGACCTGCGGCGACCAGATCAGTTGAGACGTGCGGATGCTGGGAATCCCGGTTGATCTGGTCCGGTGCGAGTGGAAGCCGGACGTTGTCTCAGCTGTCCTGGTCCGGCTCCGCTGTTTCGAACCGCCGCCCTGCTTGGCAGCGGCTCGGAAGTCCACTGCTCTCCGAACGCCTCCCGAAGGCTCTTTGCGGCTGCCCGACCCGCTCGCCCCGGCGAGCGAAGCGGATATCCAGGTCATGCAGGCGAGCGACGAACCGGTCCATCACCGCGTCGAAGGACAAGAACAGAATCTCGCATGCGCCGTGCTGTACCCAAGGGGGCTTCAGCTGCGCAGCGGGATGTCCAACGACCGTACGAGCTGGGTCACTTCCTCCCGGAAGAGCTTGTCCGGTCTGGTCGTCTGGGTGCGCAGATGGCCGTAGACCTCCAGTGACACCAGGCCGTGCAGGCGCCCCCAGATGCGCAGGGCGAGCGCGACGGCGGCGGGCGGCAGGCCGGGGAAGTCCGCGCGAACCTTGTCGACGAGCCCGGCGTCGAAGTCGGACCACGCGAACTCGCTGCTCTCGTGGAGGTGTTCGGCGTACGGCCAGGCGGCTGCCGCGAGCGCGGTGAGCCCGGCGCAGACCCGGTGGGCGGCCTCCGGGGCGGCGCCTCCGTGGGGGGTGTCGTAGCCGGGAACGGGGTCGCCATAGACGAGCCGGAAGCCCTCGGGATTGGCCAGGGCCCAGTTCCGGAAGGCGCCGGCCCAGCCCTGGATCCGGGTGGCCGGACTCTCGGCGGAGGCGCTCTCCCACGCGGTGTCCACGGCGTCGGCCAGCTCGGTGTACACGTCGCCGATGAGCACCGTGACCAGGTCGTCGCGGGTGGCGAAGTAGCCGTAGATGGCGTTGGCCGTCATGCCCATCTCGCGGGCGATGGCCCGCAGGGTGATGGCTTCGGGCCCGCCCGAGGCCATCAACTCCAGTGCCACGTCCTTGATTTCGGCCGTCGTCTCGGCCCGGAGCCGTTCGCGCCGCCCCGTGCTTCCCGCCCTGCTCGCCGTACCTGCCACCCGGGCACTCTACAGCGTCACCCAAACTTATGGCCGTATAGAAACTTCACGGCGTATAGTCACCGCACGGGCGCAACCGATCCGGTTGACCGCGCCCTCATGCCGCATGCGAGTAGGGGGAGAACCATGCACATCGGAGTCGTCGGAGCCACGGGGACCATCGGCAGCCGGGTCGTTGCCGAAGCCCTGGAACGGGGGCATCACGTCAGGGCGTTCAGCCGCGACGCGTCGCGGCCACGGGCCGACGAGAAGCGGGAGAACATCACCTGGGCGAGCGTCGATGTCCTGGAGGCTGCGAGTATCACGGCCGTGCTGTCCGGCCTCGACGTGCTCATCAGCGCCTACCAGCCCGGCAACGCCGCGAAGGACTTCGAGGACACCGTCCGGCGCTCGATCGCCGACCCCACGACCCACTCCACCGTGGCGCACGCCCTGACGAAGGCGCTGGAGAGCCACCCGCGGACCCGGCTGATCGTGATCGGCGGCGCGGGCAGCCTGGAGGTCGAGCCCGGGCTGGCGCTCGCCGACTCGGACGAGCGCATGCAAGAGATCCTCGACCAGCTCGGGCTGCCCCGCGCCTACGCGGCAGCGGCGCGCGGCGCCCGTGACGGCTTCGACGTCCTGCGCACCTCGAACCGGCTGTGGACCTACTTCAGCCCCGCCATGGAGATCGCCCCCGGCGAGCGCACCGGCCGCTTCCGCATCGGCGGCGACCAGGCGGTCCGCGACGCGTCGGGGCGCAGCCGCATCTCTGCGGAGGACGCGGCGGTCGCCCTGATCGACGAGGCGGAGCTACCGCAGTTCGTGCAGCGGCGCTTCACGATCGGATACTGAAGAGACGTGTTGCTCCAAGCCCCCGGTCCGCCACAGCGGCGGCCGGGGCTTTCGGCCAGTCCGTACCGCAGTGTCGGTTCCCGTCGGTGCCGCGGTGCTGTCCGCCTTCGGACAGGTCGAGTCATCGAGTGAGAGGGCGAAGCGGCCTGGCGACAGGCGACTTCATCCGTGCACGGGTGAGAGCCACAGTGGTACGCCCACACCGCGTCACACAAGGTGGCGAGCCAGGCCACCTGAGACCGCCAGCGAATTGGACCAGTTCACTTGAGACGGGGGCCAGTTCCTCGGAGACGGGACAGCAGGCGGTCCAAAAGGGGCCTTCTGATCCTGACGGCTGTCTCACCCAATCCAATCCCCGTCAGCGGCCCCACCGTCACTGCACCGCTCTCCGTCGCCCAGGCTCAGGAACTGCTCGCTCTTCTCCGCGAAGGGGCTGGCCACGCCCGTGCCGCAGGAGCTCTCCCGTCACCGGAGGAGCTTCCCTCGGCCGGACAGGTCGCCGAAGCCCTCGACGCCAGCCGCCTCAGCGACGAGGGCTTGTCCGCGCATGCCGTCGCCGTCCGCAACGACCTCGCCGCACTTGATACGACCGTCACCCACCAGCTGACCGAACTCCTCAGCACTGCCCGCACCGCGCTCCATCATCTCGGCGTGCCGACGGCGCCCGGGCAATGGGACAGGGACCACTGGCTCACCCGCGCTCTGTCGGACCGCCTCTCGCGCAGCAACCTGCTGCTGTGGCGGCGGGTCTCCGCCGCAGCCGACCAACTGGCCGCCGTCACCGCCGACCTGGAACGCCTGGGCCTGCGCCGCGTCATCGTCCCGGACGATCTCACTGAGGGGTGCACAACCTGAATCTCCGCTGGTCAGCGGTGCTGGCGTGGGAGGCCAGTGGCGTACTCGCGGCGGTGGGCGGCGGGAGTCTGGAGCGTAGATCATCTGACACGTCGGGGATGGGGCTTTCCGGCTTTGTCCGCGCCGCAGCGGTCGGGGTTCCTACGATCGCGGGCGGGGTGCCTGGTCGTTCGGGAGGGGAAGCGTGTCGTCGCTGGAGAAGATCGCAGCTCGCCGGGTTGAGCTGGACCAGCTCGCGGAGGCGCTGGCCAAGCAGCTGGCCGAGGTGGACGCCGAGCGCGAGGAGTTGGCTGTCGCGGAGCGGGTGCTGCGGCGTCTGTACGAGCAGGAAGTCGAGGCTGTCGCCGAGGAGGCGGACGCCGGGGCACCGCAGCGGGTGCAGGTCGCGGGCCGGTCGGTGCTGAAGGTGCCGCACCGCAGCGACGTTCCGGATGCGTCCACGCTGCCCGGCGACTACCGGCGGATGCTTGGGATAGTGAAGGCGGCGGGCGGGCCGGTGATGGTCAAGGACGTCGGCGCCGAGCTGGGGATCGACGCCTCGGTGCCCGGCCGGCTGGAGCCGCTGCGCGGGAAGCTGTCGAAGCTGGCCGATCGGGGCTGGCTGCACAAGCTGTCGAACGGCACCTTCACCATCCGGGCGTGATCTCCCGCGGTGAGGCCGTAACCAGGCGGCCCCCGGCCCGAGTTGATGACGTATGCCTACAAAGTCTCCCCCGGCCGGGGCCCACACCGAGCTTGTCTACCAGTGCCAGCTGACGCTGTCCACGCAGACCCTGACCTTCCTGACCGGGCTGCTGCGCGCCCACCTGAAGCAGATCCGCTCCCGGTGGCGGAAGCTCCCGGCCGGGCGGATCGCGGTGATCGTGCTGGCCGCGCTGCGGCATGACCAGCGCCTGGCCGACCTCGCCGGCGGCAACGACATCTCCCGTACCACGGTGGACCGGTGGCTGAAGGAGATGATCGACCTGCTGGCCGCGCGAGCCCCCAGGTTGGAGCGGGTGCTGGCGAAAATCGCCCGGGAGGGTGGCAGCGTGGTTCTGCTCGACGGGTCGCTGGTACCCACCCAGCGCCAGACGGGCCTGCCCATGCGGCGGCGCTGGTCGGCGAAGCACAAACGGCACGGGCTGCTGGTCATCGCCCTGACCGACGTCAAGGGACGGCTGTTGTGGACCTCCACCGCCCGCCCGGCGCGCGGCTCGGAGATCACCGCCTGCCGTCACGACGACCTGGTCGGCCGGCTCCGCGAGGCCGGCCTCGCCGCCATCGCCGACCTCGGCTTCGTCGGCCTCGACGACGGCGGCCCGGACGCCGACCCGGCGGTCATCACCGGCTACAAGAAGCCCAAGGGCAAGAAGCTCCCGCCCGCGAAGAAGCTGGTCAACCAGCTGATCGCGGCGGAACGGGCGGTATGCGAGCACGCCTTCGCGCATCTGAAGAACTGGCGGATACTAGCCAAGCTCCGCCTCGACGTGAAGTGGGCCACCCGACTCGTACGGGCGCTGATGATCCTCACCTGGCACGAGATCGCCCGCTGACCGACGATCTTCACGCCAGACAGGCCCCCGCGACCAGTACCGGTACGGCATCACCCGGCCACGCCACCCCCGCGACTGCGCGTTCACGTAGAACACAACTCAATCGGGAGCGTTTCGCGTTCGATGTGTCCACGTGGCGGGCGGTCGTGTGATGTCCCGAGAGCGTGGGAGGGACCCTTCCGTGCGTCCTTCAGGTCGAGGGGAGTACCGACGCGCCTGCCTTGGCGATGATCTCCTGCAGGGCCGCGACGTGCTGATCGAAGGCGGCCCGGCCGACGCTGGTGAGCCGCGCCGACGTGCGCGGCCGCTTTCCGACGAAGCCCTTGCGGATCTCGATGTAGCCGGCGGCCTCGAGCGTCGTGAGCTGTTTGGACAGGGCGGAGTCCGACAGGCCGGCGCTGTCGCGCAGGAACTTGAAGTCGGCCCACTCGGTGGCTGCGAGCAAGGAGACGAGCGAGAGCCGGGTGGGTGCGTGGATCAGCTCGTCGAACTTGGGCTTGGTCACCGACGGCTCCCGGGCCGATTCGCGAGCATGAGGCGCTGAAGGTACCGCGTTTGCATCGGTCCACCGACCACAAGCACCACGGCGGTGACCGAGACACCGATGGTCCCGGGGTACGAGACCCCGGACGCCTTCAGGGTGAACGTGGCGGCCAGCGATACGCCGACGAGGACCGCCGCGAAGACCAGAGCCGCGACCACGAAACGGGGGACGGGCAGGCTGGTGCGCGGCTGGGGTCTGCGGACCGCGCGGAACGCCACCAGCCCGGCGGTGGTGAGCACGCCGGCCACCAACACGGCGGTGCCGATCACGGCGACGAGCCCCTGCCCGGTCTCGGCGACCGCTGACATCGCGACCATCAGGAACGCGATGGCCCACCAGAACCAGTTGGGAGTGCCGGCCATCCGGATGACCTGCTCCTGCCGCTGGCCGATCTCGGTGAGTGCGCGTGCGGCCTCCTCCGGCCGTACCTGGTCAGACATATGCCCTCCTCGAAGTACTTTCCTAGAGGGAAAGTACTTCGAATTTTCCTAACTGGCAAGTACTTTCCCAGGCGGCGGCACATTGCCTCGACGGCTGAGGTGACGGCCAACGCCTCTGCCGGTCGCAGGGCGCCCCTGACCTGCGCGAACCCCACATCACGACACCCCAGCTATGGCTTGAAGAGGAACCCTGCCATGCAGTTCAATGAGCACACGTATTCGAATCCTGTCGACCGGAGGAGGCTGGACGACCTTGCCGGCCGGATAGCCGACGACGCGCACGCCATCGCCCAACTCGCCGACTGGTGCCACGCGGTGAAGAACTCCCCAGGAGTGACCTCGGAGTTCGAACCGGTCGCCACCGGGCGACGAGCCACGGCCGGTGCTACTCGACCAACCGAAGGCGTCGCCCTCGACGAGCGACGCCTGAAGATTTGCACAGAACTGCGCACCGCCGAGAACCATCTGCTCCACGCCGCCGCCTACACAGCCGGCGTCAAAGCGGCCCTCGACCGGGCCCTCGACGCCTGGGAAGGACGCGCAAATGTCAGTCACGGGAGGACTTCAGAACATGCCGCATAGACGCACGCGTACACGCAGACACGCCGCCAGAACCGCATCCTCTAACTCGTAGGCCACCGGCCCCATTGAGCTGCGTTCAACGTGAACGTGCAGGTCGCGGAGGTGGCGCGGCCGTGACACGCTTCCCCTCCCGAACGATCAGGCACCCCGCCCGCGATCGTAGGAACCCCGACCGCTGCGGCGCGGACAAAGCCGGAAAGCCCCATCCCCGACGTGTCAGATGATCTACGCTCCAGACTCCCGCCGCCCACCGCCGCGAGTACGCCACTGGCCTCCCACGCCAGCACCGCTGACCAGCGGAGATTCAGGTTGTGCACCCCTCACTGTCAGCAGAGCCGACGTCATGCTGGCCACCGGCCGGACACTGCGGGACCACCTGGCGGCGGGCCGCAGCCTGCGCCCCCGTTTCGCCCCACGCGCGCAAAAGGACGCCCAGGACCTCCTCACCTCCTGCACCGTTGACGGACGATCACCCGAAACCGTCGACGATCTCGACGCCGTCCTCTCCTACCTCCGCGCGCACTCCGCAGTCGCCCTGATCGCTGACCGGTGGCAGCACGCCGGCGCCCCCCTCTCCAGCGGGCCGGTCGAACTACGGCTCGCTTCACTGAACGAAGCAGACGGACGCCTGGAACACGTCGAATAGTTCGCGACAGCCCGCGAGCTGATCGATGAACTCCTCATCCGGCACGGAGTGCATGTGGCGCTCACATCCCGTGCAGGGTGGCACGATTTCACCACCGCTGTTGCTGCCCTGGCCGACCGGCAGGCCGCCGATGACGCCCTGGACAAGCTCACCTCTTGGGAAGAACAACTGCGCACACCTGTCGAGGGCACCGACCCGGCCGTCGAGGCCGTGGCCGCAGCCCAGGCCATCCGTGACCAGGACGTGGAACGGTACGCGAAAGAACTCGACGCGCTGGCCACCGCCCACCGACGCGAAGACCGCAGGCATCGCTGCGCCGCGCTCCTTCAGAACCTGCAAACCGCTCACCCCCTCCTGGCCGAGCAGCTCACGAACGACTGCGCCAACCCGGCATGGGAGGACCGCCTCGTCGAACTACCCGACGCCTGGGCCTGGTCGGCGGCCTCCGCCTTCGTCCGCCAGCAGCGCGCCCCGGGCCGCGAACGACAACTCGACGGCCAGCTCACCGAGTCCGAGAACCGCCTGGAAGAGCTGACCGGTGAACTCGCCGCCGCCTGGGGAGGGCTGCACTGTCTGGAGCGCATGACACAGCAGCAAAGATCCGCCCTCCAGGCCTACCGCACCCACATGGCCTCCTACGGCAAGGGCAAAGGCAAGCACGCGGGCTACTACCGTGCGGCCGCCCACGACGCCATGAAGGTCGCCCAGGAGGCCGTGCCTGCCTGGGTCATGCCGATCTCCCAGGTCGCCGAGATGGTGCAGTCCAAGCGGGATGCCTTCGACGTCGTGATCGTCGACGAGGCAAGCCAGGCGGGCATGGACGCACTCTTCCTGCTGTGGCTCGCACCCCGCGTCATCGTCGTCGGCGACGACAAACAATGCGCACCCGCAACCAGCGGAAAGGGCCGGCATCAGGCCATCCATGACCGCCTGGCCGCCCACCTGCCGGACATGCCCCCCGCGCTGCGCGCCCTCTACTCGCCCACCAGCAACCTCTACCAGCTGCTGTCGACGTTCTTCCCGAAGGTCATCCGCCTCGAAGAACACTTCCGTTGTATGCCCGAAATCATCGGCTGGTCCTCCCTGACCTTCTACGACAACAAGCTGCAGCCCCTGCGCCAGTACGGCGGCGAACGGCTTGACCCGCTGCTCACTCATTTCGTGGAAGGAGCCGTCACCCAGGGCCGTGACAGCCGGCTGCGCAACCCCAAAGAGGCCGACGCCATTGTCGACTGCCTTGCCGAACTGGTCGACGATCCCGCTTACCGGGACAAGACCATGGGAGTGATCACCCTGCAAGGGCCCGTCGGGCAGGTCCAGCTCCTGGACGGGCTGATCAAGAAGCGCCTGCCCGCACCGGTCCGTGAACGCCATCAGATCCGCGTCGGCAACCCGGCATCGTTCCAGGGCGATGAACGCCACGTCATTCTCCTGTCCATGGTCACCGCCGACCCGCCACGGATCGCCGGCGGCCACAGAAGCGAACGCCAGGCCTACAACGTTGCCGCCTCACGTGCCCAGGACCAGATGCGCCTGTTCTACTCGGTGCCCCCCGACCGCCTCAAAAGCGGCGACCTGCGCCTCAACCTCCTCACCTACATGCAAAACCCGCCTGCCGCACTGGCCACCGCCGACTCCCTCGGCCTTGTTCCGAGCGACGTCCGGCGCCCGCTCTTCGAACAGCACGTCTACCTGCGGCTGAAGGACCGTGGCTACCACGTGATCCCGCAGTACCCGGCAGGCAGCAAACGCATCGACCTCGTCGTCGTGGGCGCCCGAGGGCGTCTCGCCGTGGAATGCGACGGTGACTACTACCACTCGTCGACCGAGCAGATCTGCCACGACCAGCAACGCGACCGTGAACTACAGCGCGTGGGCTGGAAGTTCTGGCGCATCCGCGAAAGCGAGTTCCGCTACGACCCCGACGAGGCACTGACCGGGCTGTGGGAGGAGCTGGACCGTCACGGCATCCATCCCGCCGAATTCCGCGCCACCCCACCGTCCGCTGCCTCTGCCGGACCCATCTGGACCCCTCTCAGTCTCTCCTCGGACGACCACGTGCTCGAGGAGGAACCCGAAGACCTCTCCTCTGCCGACGCACTCGTGGACGACAGCGCCCACCATCACGCGGAAGGCGAAGCATGACGCAGCAGCCTGTCCTCGGCTCCCTGGACACCAACACCCTGGAAGAAGTCGCTCGCGTCATCTGCGGCGACGACCACCTCTACTACCGCAAGGGCTACGAGATCGGCCGCTTCCTGGAACGCGCCGGCTGGAAACGCGTGGCCGACTACGACGGCGAATACCGCAAGGACTGGACCCATGAGCTCCTCACCGAACGCCGGGAGGACCCCAGCGAACTGGAGAAAGTGCTGCTCAGGCTCGCCGACCCACTGGAGTACCTCGACGAACCCCAACAACTCCCCAACGTGATCGCCGCAATCAACACCTTCCTCGTCCACGAGGGGTACCGCCTGGAGAATCCCGGCGGGCGCCCCCGCCTTGTCACCTGCGACCCGTCCCTCGCCTACCCCGGCCAGCATGCTCCGGTCGAACTCAAAGCCGTCCTGACCGACATCATCGACGATCCGGCCATGGCACAGCTCCTTCAACGGCGCCTCGACGAAGCGCGCACCTGCCACGCCAACGGCGCCCACGTCGCCGCCATCATCATGCTCGGCAGTCTCCTCGAAGGCGTCCTGCTCACCACCGTCCTGGCCCGCGCCCCGTCACTCCTGGGTTCCACGCCACCAGGACAGGTCTCGCTGAAAACCCTGATCGACGTCTGCCACCGAGTCGGCTGGCTCGACGCGGACGTCGACAGGTACGCCCACGAACTGCGCGAATACCGTAACTACGTCCACCCTCACAAAGAAATCCGCGAGGCGCACACCCCGGACCACGACACCCTGAATGTTGCCTGGCAGGTCGTCAACGCAGCTCTCAACGACCTTGCCACCCCCAAGCCCGGCACCCGGTAGGGAGAGCCCACCACGTCGCCAGACGACGCCGCGCCGGGGCGGCGAGTGCCGCTCGCCGACGGGCTCACGCTGCGTGCGGCCCGCACGGTCGTGCCGATGGAGGGTACTGGCCTGGTGTGCCGCAGGCAGAGCAGTTCGCCGCGGCCGGGGCTGAGGTCGGGCAGGGGTCAGCGGCTGGTGGGGGCGGCCTGGCCGGCCGACTGGTTCAGTTGCTTCTGGCGGCGCGCCTGCCGGTCGTCGGCCCTCCCACAGGGAGGCCGGGAGAGACGGGCGGCCCAGCCCAGGTGGCAGCACACGGGCAGGTCCAGGGTCGGGGCCTCCACCTGAGGGCTAGAGGATCACCGAACTCTCGGAATCGCACTGGGTCCGCCGCACAGCAGGGTCGTGACTGAAACACGCCGTACACGACAAAGGGTACGGGTACGTACCCGTACCCTTGCGGGATGGAAAGGAGTACGACGATGTCCGATGCCAACGTCCGTATCCCCGAGGAAGCCAAGGCCCGGCTCGCCGCTATCGCGGCCGCTGAGGGGCTGTCGCTGCGCGCATATCTCGCCCGTCTCGCTGAGACGCTGCTGACTCCGGGCGAACGTGCCGAACGCGCGGAGAAGGCCCTGGCCGCGCTGAAGGAGTGGAACGGCTACGCCCCGACCACTGCCGAAGAGCAGGACCTGGACAGCGAGCTGGACCGGCGCCTGGCCCAGGTGACCGGCCAGTGAGCGACGCCATGCACATCGTCCTGGACGACACCGCGATGGCCGCAGCCGGCCAGGGTAATGTCCTCGCCTCCCGACTCATCCACCGCGCCCACGCCGAATCAGGCTGGTTCCTGTACGCCCCGGCCTGCGCGTTAGTCGAAGCCGATCGTGCCCGGCCCGGCACAGCGGAGCATCTGGCTTCCCTGCCGGGCATCACTGTCCTCGATCTGGACCTGGCCGCCGCCCTGGCCGTCGCGCGGCACAGGACGTGGGCCGCGGCGCACAGCCAGTACGCGGCGCTGCCCACCCCGGATCGTCCCGACGGCGCGATCGTCGCCACCACCGCACCGACCCGGTGGGCAGGGGAGCCGGTCCGCGTACTGGACCTCAACCCCTGACCGTGAGGCTGAGACAGGGGCAGGTGGGCGGCGGGCGACGGGCAAGAGCTGGATGACGCCTGGATGGACCAGGTCGTCGACCTCGGATCGCAGTGGGGCCAGTACGAGTACGTGGGCTTCGCCGCCTGGCCCCTGGGCCCCCAGCTTCTGTCGGAGAGGCGGCGGCTGTCACGCGTTGCTCCCCTCGCAGCGTCGTGTCGCCGGTCCCGTCACCGCCGCTGTCGCAGCCCGTGCTCCGGGCCGGCGCCCCATGGCGCAGGCTGCGCGGCAGTCGGGATTCCCTCGCGTGCGAGGTGAACTTCCGGCGGGTGCTGCGCTGCCCCTCACGAGCCGCACGAGGCTGCACTCCGTGTTCTACGTCGACGAGATCACCGGCAGGTCGAGGGAGCCGGGTCCTTCCCCCTCTCGATGCCTCGTCGGCCGTGGAGCCGGGCGATGGCCGAACAGTGGGTGGGTTCAGGGGGGTGTGAGGGTGTCGAGCCGGGCGGCGAGGTCGGGGTGGGTGGCGGTCAGGTGGGGGCGGGTGGCGGCCAGGGGGGCGATGAGGTCGGCGGGGTCGTCGTGGGCGAGGGCCGCGTGGAGCTTGTTGAGCCGGCGGCGGCGATACCGGCGACCTCGGCCTCGGCGCGAAGCACGTGGGCCCGGTCGTCCACGTCTGTGCCGCTCGTTCCGGCGTCGCGGACAAGGGCAGAAATCTGGGTGGTGAGAGTGGTGGCGCGCAGACCGAGGCCGCCCAGCAGCTGCTGGGCGAGGTCGAGTTCGTCGTCGGCGAGCTTTTCGGTCAGAACCGCATGTCGCTGTCAGGAGAAGCGTGCGGCGAGCAGAACGGCGTCGTCGTGGCGAGGCATGTTGAGGGCTTTCAGCGGTACGTCGACCAGGTCTTCGAGTGACGGCAGGGCGGGATCGGAGGCACATCGTCGATACCGGCACCGACTCGTTCCGCTTCGAGAAGACCCAGGAGAAGCACCGCAAGAAGCCCTGACCTGTTGTCGACACGGTGTAGTGGAGCCACTCCGGCAACGGGACTGGGCGGATTGGCATCGTCAGGCTGGGGTCTTATGCGTCCAGTCCTTGAGGAGGCCGGCAAGCCCGGTCGCGGAAGTGACTGCTGGATCTGCGCTGCCCCCGCTGCTATCGCTGGGGGCTCGCCGTCTAGGGTTCGGCCATGACCTCGCAGACCTACCTCTCCGAACTGTTCTCGCTGGACGGACGGGTCGCCGTGGTGACCGGCGGCAGTTCCGGCATCGGCCGTGCTATCGCCGGGGCCCTCGCGCGTGCAGGGGCGAGCGTCGTGGTCGTGGCGCGCAAGGAGGCGGAGCTGGTCGCGACGGTCGGCGAACTGGCGGCCGACGGCTGCCGGGCGGCCTGGGTAAGCGCAGACCTGAGCACCCGCGACGGCATGCGCGCAGCGGCCGAGGAGGCAGCAGAAGCATTCGGGGAGCCCGACATCCTCGTCAATTCCGCCGGCGTTAACCTGCGGCCCCCGATGGGCGAGCTGGGCGAGGAGGTGTGGGACACCACGATGGCGGTGAATCTGGAGGCGCCCTACCTGCTGGGACAGCGGTTCGGGCCCCGCATGGCTGAACGGGGCTTCGGGCGGATCATCCACATCACCTCCCAGCAGGCGCACAGGGCGTTCGTCCAGAGCGGCGCCTACGGGGTCTCCAAAGGGGCGTTGGAGTCACTGGCCCGTTCGCAGGCTGAGACTTGGTCGCCGTATGGCGTCACCTGCAACACCCTTGTGCCGGGGTTCGTCATGACGCCGCTCAACGCACGGCTGTCGTCCGATCCTGAGAGGGTAGCGGCGCTGGCTGCTCGCACGATGGTTGGGCGCAACGGTCTGGCCGACGACTTCGCGGGCGCAGCGGTGTTCCTGGCGAGCCGCGCCTCCGCCTATGTCACTGGGCAGGCAATCTTCGTCGACGGCGGGTTCTCCGTTCACTGAGCCAACACCGGGACACACCCGTCCACCGATCAAGGCACTCGATGAGGGCGGCTCTCGCTTCGTTGCCGATCATGGACCTGTAGGTGTGCATCGCCTCCACGGACAGAGCAATGTGGCTCTCATTCACGTTGCCGGAGTGGCTCCACTTCAACCTTCCGAAAACACCCCGACCCGACCCACCCCGACCCGCTCACGAACCGAGGCCGGTTGGGCCCGCACCGTTCTCCGTCGGTCGCGCCAATGCCCGTCCTCGTCGTCCACCGCGGATCGGAGAATCCAGTGGTCCCGGATCGAACACGGGTCGAGATCCGCGGTGTTGTCGACGTGCCTGTCGGGGCCCATCGTCCAGTCGGATCCGATGCGCTTCACGCTACCGCTCCGCCCCCGCCCCACGGGCAGGGAACCCACTCGTTCGGGGTGGAGCCAAAACAACTTGGCGGAGCCAGGTTGACGACCCTCACACGCCCCCCCACGACTCGATGGTGGGGCCAACTTCAATACCGGAGTGGGGCCGATTGAAGTTGCCACAAACCCCCTGAGGCAACGACTCCACTGACGCCCCGGCGATGGTTCGCCGCATCGTCGCAACCCCGCGGTTCCGGCCGTTTGTACGCCCTTTGTTGCCATCCGATCGTATCTGAGCTGCCCCTGCTGTCCGCGCTCGTTACTCCTGAGCCAAGGGTGCGTGTGCGGAGGAGGGGGCTCATGGTTCTGTCGATCAATGTGGCGGTTCTCCTGGCGGTCATCATCATTGTCCGGCTTCGTCGCCGTACTGAGGCGCGGAAGCGATCCGACGAACAGCTGACCGTTGTCATCGTGTTGGTGTTCGGCGTGTTGGTTGCTCCGACGGCCTTCGGGCAGGGAGTCGCCGATGTGGTCGGGCAGCTCGCGGATGGCATTACCGAGTCGGGCCGTTGAGTCTTCTCTTCAGGGTGTGTTCCAGGCCGAGAAGGAATCTCATCTGGTTCCGCTGCCCTGCGGAACGCGGGGCACACGCACCCATACGGGTATCGGGCCAGACGGTGCCCGGAGCACACGGCAGCCGCATGGAGCCGCTGGCTTGAGCAGTACTGCTGCGGGCGCTCGTCGGTCCGCATGGGGCGCCGACGCGCAGGGGCCGATCGTGACGCTCCTTCGTACGTTGGCCGGATGGAGGTGCGATGTCCACGCAGACCCATCGCCTGACCATCACCGAGCTTGCCAGCAGCGACGACATCGCGGTCCTGCGGGTCAGTGGCGAACTCGACCACACCTGCGAGGAGTTCTTCCTGCGCACCCTCGGTGCCAGCGTCGACGCCGGGCATCGCTCCCTGGTGCTGGACGTGACGGCTCTCGTGTTCTGTGATTCGCGGGGGCTCAACTGCCTGCTCGCCGTCCGCTGGCTGCTGGAACGCAGGAACGGCAAGATCCTTCTGGCCGGGGCGGGGCGTCGCTTGACGGAGCTGCTGGTGCAAACAGGCAGCATTGAGCTATTGCCCGATTGGCCAACGGTCGGCCAAGCGCTCAGGGAGCTGCCCGCTGAGCATCGCCCTGCCTGGCCTCCCCCGCCGCACAGTGACGGGCCGTCGTGATCTCCGGGAGTTACCACAGCCGCCTGCACCTTCACCGCGGCAACGCACGGAGGTCAGCGGGGAGCCCTGGCACGAGTGGTGTGGGGCTCCGGTCACGACGCCGGCACCTTCAGCCCGGATCCGTGCACCCGAACGGGCCCGCGTGTCCCGGGGCAGCCGAACAGGTCAGTAACAAGTAACCGCATCCGCGACAAATCGGTGCCGGTCGTGATCGGCCGGCTGCCAGGTTCCATCGCGTCTTCTGACTCCGCCCGATCCGGCCTGCTGTGGCCTCACGGCAGGCCGAGGCCTGCGTCCCGGGCCAGGGCTACGGCTTCCGCGCGGGTACGGGCGCGGAGTTTGGCCAAAACGTCGCTGACCCGGTTGCGTACCGTCTTTTCGGAGAGGGAGAGGTGGCGGGCGATGGAGGCGTTGTCCAGCCCGCGGGAGAGCAGGTCGAGGATCTGCCGCTCCCGGTCCGTGAGATGAGGGAAGGGCAGCGTGTCCCGGGCTGCGTGCGGCGAGGCGAAATGGGCGAGCACCCGCTGGGCGATGCGGGGACCGAAGATGGCCTCGCCGCGTGCGGCGCCCAGCAGAGCCCGGTGCACATCCGCGCCGTCGGCCTCCTTCAGCAGATAGCCGCAGGCCCCTGCGCGCAGGGCCGCGAAGACCGAATCGTCGTCCTCGTCCATGGTGAGGACGATGACCGCGACCTCGGGATGGGCGGTGGTGATCTGGGCGGTCGCCTCGAGGCCGCCGACCCCGGGCATGCGCAGGTCCATGAGCACGATGTGCGGCAGCAGTCGTGCGGTGGCGGTAATGGCTTGGGCTCCGTCGGAGGCCTCCCCGATGACGGTGACGCCGGGCAGGTCGCCGAGTACGGTCGCCATGCCGGCCCGGAAGATGGGGTGGTCGTCGACGACGAGGACGGTCACAGGCTGCGGTTGGCTCATCTCGCCCTCTCCTGTATCGGCGTCTCCCACCGGGCGCTCGCGGGTCGGTCAGGCAGTGGCATGTGTCTCCTCTTGGGGGAGCGGCATTCTTGCCTGTACCGAGGTGCCGCCGCCCGGGGCCGGGGTGATCGCCAGCCGGCCACCGATCTCCGCCGCGCGTTCGCTCATGCTGCGCAGGCCCACGCCCGCGCGGTGGCGGGGCGGGATGCCGCAGCCGTTGTCCTCGACGGTCAGTACGAGAACTCCGGCGGTGACGTGGGCGGTGAGGGTGAGGCGGCCCGATGCGCTGTGCTTGAGGGCGTTGCCCACTGCTTCGGCCGCGATTGCGTACGCCGCCACCTCGACGGAGGCGGGGAGTTCGGAGCAGGCGGCGGTGACCGAGCAGCGGCAGGTGGGAACGTCGTAGCCGGCGAGCAGTTCACGTAGCGCGCCTGCGAGGCCGAGCTGGTCGAGCACGGCGGGGCGCAGGCCGTTCACGACGGTGCGCAGATCACCGACTGTCGTGCGCAGCCGGTCCCGTACCACCCTGATGGCGTCCGCGATCCCGGGGTCAGTGGTCCTGCGGGCCAGGGAGTCCAGCTGGTGGGCGGTGCCGGCCAGGGAGGGGCCGATGCCGTCGTGCAGGTCGGCGCGGAGCCGGCGGCGTTCCTCCTCCCGGACGGCGACGATGTGGGCTCGGCTGCGGGCCACGTCCTCGACGAGCCCCGCCGCGTACGCGAGGGTCGCAGCCCGCGCCGCGACCTCCTCGGCCGCGGCCCGCTGCTGTGCGGTCCAGGGCTCGGCCGCACGCCGCCGCCCCAGGTGAAGTTCGCCGACCCGGCGGCCGAGCGCCAGGCAGGGCACGGTCCGCCAGCCCGCACCGGGAACGGGTGTGCCGGAGGTCGCCGTCACGGCGGGTCCGGTGAATGCCGCGTACGGCAGGCGCAGGGCGCGGCGGAGCTCGTCAACGAGGAGTCCCATGGCCTCGGCCGGTTCCGAGGCGGGGGCGAGGTGGCGGCCGACGCGGGCCATCACTGCGTACGGATCGTGGCGGTGTCCGAACAGCAGCCGGTCCACGGCCGATTGGACCGCCCCGCGCCCGGCTGCCGCAAGAAGCGCGGCCGCGGCGATCGCGGCCGTGCCGCCAAGCGAACCGGGCGCGAGGGTTCCCACGCCCGCGACGACGGCCAGATAGACGCCGAGGACCAGTCCGCTCAGCAAGGTGAAGACGATGGCCCGGCCGAGTACCACCTCGACGTCGTAGAGGCGGTGGCGCAGCATCGCTACGGCGATACCCGCCGGTGGGCCGAGCAGCCCGGCCACCATCAGCAGGTCGGTGAGTAGCTGGGGGAGTTGCCCGGTGGTGAAGCCCACGCCGGTGAGCGCGAGGGTCATCAGGAGACCGCCGAGCATCAGCCACTGCAGCTGGGAGCGCTCCACGCCGCGTGCCGCACGGGTGCGTAACACAATGAAGAAGCAGGCTGCGGCGGTGCCGGCGGCCATGCATGTACCGGAGGACACGTACATGACAGTGTGCAGCCACTCCGCGTCCCGTACACCCAGCGGGTTGGCCAGGGCGGGCACCGGGTCGGTGCCGCTCGGACGCAGCATCGCGGCGAGGGTGCCGGTCGTGGCGACGGCGATGACGGTCCAGGCGAGCACCCGGCGCGGGCGGGTGCCGAGCCGTCCGTACGGGAAGAACAGCGGCACCAGAGGGGTCGCGAAGTAGTAGCCCACGAACCCCCAGCAGCCCAGCCAGGCCCCGAACTGCCAGCCGGGCAGAGGGTGTTCAGCGACGAGCTGTGAATACGCGGCGTAGTAGGTGAGCAGGTGGTAGGGGCCGATCAGCGCGGGCGCCATCATCAGCCAGACCAGCCGATTGCGCGGCTGGACGCGGGCCACCGCCGCGCCGAGCAGTGGCCACACCGTGCCCAGCACCAGATCGCTCCAGAACAGCTCGCTGAGCTCGATCTGCCGTGCCAGCACCGCGTGCGCCGGCACGGTGGCAACGCAGCTCGCGGCGCCGACTCCCGCGATGGCGTACGCGGCACGGCGCAGCGCGCGGTCCCGTCGGCTTCCTCGGTCCCCCCGGTCCATGTGGACATGGTGGCGTACGGATATCCCGGGCGAAAGGGACTGGTGTCCCTGTCGCCCGGGACGCCGCCGCGCGGACAGTGCTGCTCAACCGGTCACACCCAGGGGAGTTGAGAGTCATGACAGCAGTGGATCCGGGAGCAACGGCCGACGTGGTCCAGTCCGACGGCGGCAACGGGCGGGCCAAGTGGCCGCTCTACGGGGTCGCGGCAGGCCTGCTCGGCGGCATTGCCACGCTCTTCACCGATCCGCGGACGGGCGTCGCGGAGACAGACCGCGTCGACGCGTCCATCCTGGACGAGGTCTCTCGCGGTACCGCCCACCTGGGCCTGGTGACGGGGTTCGCCACCGTCGCCCTCCTGCTCGTACTGGCAGCGGCCTGGCGGCGGCAGGTAGAACCGCGGGTGCCGGGCAGTACGGCGGCGCATGTGGTGAGCGGCGCGCTGACGGCCTCGGCGGCCGGGCTGACGTACGGATACGGCTGGAAGGGCGCGCTGGCCATCTACCTGCCGGCGGGGATGAATGAACAGTCCTTCGGCGACGACGGCCTGTTCGTGTACTTCATGCTCAATGACTTCGGGGGCCACATCGGCTGGCTGGGCGTGATCGTGGCGGCCGGGGCGATCGCCTGGATGGCTCTGCGCGAACGCACGGTATCGCGCTGGATCGGCGTGCTGAGCCTGCTGCCGGTACTGGCGGTCACGGTCTTCGCGGGGGCGACCGGACTCCCCGGCTTCCAAGGCGTGGCCGGGCCGGTGTGGCTGCTGATCGCGTTCGCCGGACTCGCGGCCGGACGCAGCACGATCGTCCGCTGAGCGCCCTGCTCCGGAAGGGTGGTGCAGCGGTTCGGACGCAAAGCCTTCCCGCAACTGATGATCGATGACTCGCCGGACGACACGCCCCTCACAGACCGAGGATCTGCCCCGACGAGCGGGATCGCAAGGACCCACCCACCGGCCAACCGGTGAAGCACCGGCTGGCCACCACACGAAGGACACCACTATGCCCACCGCACGACTGCTGACTCTCACCTGCAACGCCACCGAGGACTGGATGGGGGACGACGAGGTGCTCGTCAAGGTCTTCGGTACGCGCTACGGCGAGGCCTACCGCCCCATGAACAACCATCAGACCTGGGACATCAACCTCGACGCTCCCTTCGGCACCAACTCGCGGATGCGTATCGAAGTCTGGGACAAGGACCTCGGCTGGTGGCTGGACCCCGACGACCTGCTGGGCGTGCACTACGTCAACGCCTCCCAGGCCGGCACCGGGCAGAAGTCGGCGGAATTCAACGCCGACGAGGCCAGCTACACCCTCGTCTACGAAGTGGTGGCCTGACCGACCACCCGACCAGCCAGAAAGGAGCACATAAGCATGGCCACTGCAACGGAGCACGACAACTGGCCCGTGGTGTCCCTCGAACTCGCCAAGCGGGTCCCGCTGAACGCCGGCGCGGGAGACGGCCGCCTCCTCACTACCCCGACACCCCTCTTCGCCGTGGCGAACAGCATCGACATGGCGTCGGTCGGCGACGGTGCTCCCGGCGTGACGGTGCGGACATTCTGGTGGGGCTTCCACCTGCAGATCGACCACGACACGCTGCGGCAGATCCTCGACGCAGCGGACACGGTCAACGAACTGGTGGTCACCGTCGGCGGCACCGTTCCCAGCCCCGTACAGCCGTGGATCCTGCTGATCGGCCTGTTCGTCGCTGGTACGCACGAGGCGCTGCGCGCCCTCGACCGAGGTCAGGGCATCTACATCAGCATGAGCTGGTTCGCTCCGGGCGTCTTCGTGCCCACCTCAGTCTGAACAAACCCACGCCTGCGGAATGAGGCACTCAGGGCATTCCGCAGGCGTGGGCCAGCCACCCACGGAAGGCCTTCTGAAGCAGCTGACTTGGCAGAGCAGCCTCAAGGGGGTACGGCGGCCTGTTTTCCGCGCGTCAGCGCACGGGACGCTACGGCCTTTCAACGACAACAAGGAGGAACGATGCCTGATCCGGGTAGCGAGCTGTCCTCGCTGAATTTCGAAAGTCTCATCGGAGGTCCGATGGTGGCCGCCGTACACGCACAGGTGCAGTCCGCTCTGGCGACGGTGAACTTCGTCAAGCAGGTGGGATTCCGCCAACCGCCGGCGGGCGGCGGGACCCCGGGCGACACGACGACCGGCGAACCCGCGACCGTGACCTTCAGCTACAAGAAGCAGGTGGCCAAGGCGGGCGGCAACGGTGTGGAGGAGAAACCCGCCTCGCTGACCGTGCCGCTGCTGTCCATCCTGCCCATTCCGTATCTGCGGATCGACGAGGTGAACATCGACTTCCTCGCGAAGATCGACTCCGTGCAGTTCCGGCAGGTGGACGAGCAGATCAAGGTGGGCATCGACGCCGACGCCGAGGCGTCCTGGGGATGGGGGTCGGCCCGTATCAAGGCGAGCTTCGCCTATCAGCGCGACACCAAAGAAGGAAGCAAGGACACCCGTTCGTATTCCATGGGGGTCAAGGCCCGCGCCGTTCAGGAGGAACTGCCCGGAGGCATGGCGAAAGTGCTCGGCATTCTGGAGTCGATGATCCAGGAGAAGATCACGGAATGACCCGCCTGTCGGAATTCGTCGGAGGGCTCGGAGTCGGCCTGGTCCGCGGAAGGGCCCACAGTGATCTTGCCTCCGTGGAGGTCGCCCGTAAGTACGCGGCCGAACCGCTCCTGCGTGAGGCGCGGGTGCCACGTATGACACTGCCCGAGGTCACGATCGAGGTGAAGTGCGCGATCGTGGACGTCGGCGCGGACGACGTGGAGATCCGCGTGACCCCCAGAGAACTCATGGACGTTCCCGCCGCACATCTGTCGACGATCGTCCTGAAGTGGAACGGAGAGGACATCGATCCTGTCCCTCCGAATGAAGGGCCGGGCTAAGGGCAATGCCGTTGCTTTACGGATCTGCTGGTTGGGGTCTGGTGATGAGGACTGCTCGCGTGCCGGTGCGGGTGGGCTGGGGCCAGTCATGGTGTTCAGGTCGCTTGAGCCGGTAGTTGGACATCTTGCGTTTCACGACGCGGGGCTGGCTGCGCAGGCGTCTGCTGGGCAGGAGCCGTTCCAGGAGGTCCTGTTCGAGCATCACCAGGGCTCTGACCAGTAGCTCAGGGGGAAAAGCTGCCGGGCGTGACGGTCACGCTGCGCCGGGCGGAGCGCAGGGTTTCGGTGAAGGAGACCTGGTCGGGGTCCAGACCACGGGTGGCAGCCGTTCTCAGCATCAGTTCGCGCAAGGCGTGGTGGACCAGGAGGTGTGCCCAGATCTGCTGGCGGACACCATCAGGGGTTTTGCTGCTGAGGACGACGCGTGCGCCGCGCTGATGGGTTTTGATCTCGGCGAAGACGGACTCGATCTCCCAACGTTCGCGGTAGAGGGCGGCCAGTTGCCGGGCCGGATACCGACGGGCGTCCAGCAGGGTGGTGACCAGGCGGTATACACCGGCTGCCTCCTCGCCGAGCTGGTCCTTGACCTGGTAGGCCAGGACCCGGACCACGACGGGCTCACGCCGGGCAGGGCCGCTGCTTGCGCGGACCTGTGACAGCCATGACCCGTCACGGAACTGCTTGGTGACGGGCAGGACGCGGTTCGCGGGCACCCGCCACAGGAGATCGGCGCCGGTGGCGGTGAATGCCTGCCACAACGGGACACCGAGGAACTCACGGTCGGCCAGGACGAGTTGGCCCGGGCCGAGCGACCGCGGCAGACGGGCCACCAGGGTGACTTCCCCGGTGCGGCAGCCGGCCAGTTCCGCGTCCAGCACCGCATGGCTGCCCACCTCCACCAGGGCAGCCAGCCGCACCTGCGGAAACGCGCTCCTGCCCGAGCCCCGACCGCTGCCCGGCCGATCGAAGGCGGCCCCGTTGGCTTCGGTGTCCGCGACGTCCCAGCAGGTCCCGTCCACCGCCAGCAGCCGCAAGCAACGCCAGAACGCCCCGGGCGTCGCCTCGGTGGCCATCGGCTTGGCCGTCGTGGCGAACAGCACCCGCAAGGGCTCGGAACCCAGCCGCTGCCGGGCCCGAAACAGCGAGGACTTCGCCGGCACATGCCAGGCGCCGAGCAGTCCCTGGTTTCGCAGACCCTCCACCAGGTGCCGCATCACTTCCAGATACGGAGCCGGAGAGAACAGCGCCAGCCCCAGTACGAAATACACCACCAGCCGGGCGGGAAGCAGTCGCTTGCGTTGTTCCGCGCACCCGCAAGCGGCCACCACTCGATCCACCAACCCTGGCGGATACACCCAGGTCAACAACCCCAGACCCGATAACTCAGAAACACTCGCAGCCACCCGAACCACCCCCGGGACCTACTGCTAAGCAGCCTACGCCCACCACCTAAAACAACGGCATTGGGGCTAAGGGGTCCTTGCAGAAGGATCCTGTTGTGGCACGGTGGGGTTGGAAGTGATTCCGTGTTTTGTGGGGTGTGACCATGGCGCGGCGGAAGCCGTGGGAGGTCAGTGACGAGTTGTGGGCGGTGATCGAGCCGCTGTTGCCAAGGCATGAACGGCGCTTCCGGTATCCGGGGAGCAAGCGGATCGATGACCGCAAGACGCTGCAGGGTGTGCTGTTCGTGCTGTACGCCGGCATCCAGTGGGGGTACCTGCCGCAGGAGTTGGGGTTCGGTTCCGGTCCCACCTGCTGGCGTCGGCCGGCCGAGTGGCAGCAGGCCGGGGTGTGGGAGGAACTGCAGCGGGTCCTGCTGGACCGGTTACGGGCGGCGGACCGTCTGGACTTCTCCCGCGTCACCGTTGATGCCTCACACGTGCAGGCCAGGCGGGGGCGAAGCAGCCCAAAAGTGGGTCCGAGTCCGGTTGACCGTGCACGGCCGGGCTCGAAGCATCATGTCCTGACCGATGCGCATGGCACCCCGTTGCGGGTGTCGCTGACCGGCGGACACCGCAACGACGTCACCCAGCTTCTGCCCCTGGTCGACGGTGTGCCGCCGGTGCGGGGCAAGCGCGGGCGTCCCCGGCGCAAGCCGCGTGAGTTGGATGCCGACCGCGGCTACGACCACGACAGCTACCGCCGCCGACTGCGCGAGCGCGGCATCGTCCCGAAGATCGCCCGACGTGGCGAACCACACGGCTCGGGCCTGGGCTGCATCCGATGGGTCGCCGAGTCGCCCATCGCCTGGCTGCACGGCCCCCGACGCCTCCGCACTCGCTGGGAGACCCGAGACGACATGCACGACGCCTTCCTCCAGCTCGCACACTGCATGACTCTCGCCCGCAAGCATCCGGCTTTCTGAAAGCACCCCTAAGACTCGCTAGCTAGATCAGTCTTAAGCCCGGATCAAAACGTTGATCGAGTTCCCAGCGCGATCCTTCCGGCCCTCTGATCATTGGTGTTGTGCCCGCTCAACGCGGGCTCGGCGGCTCGCCGTTCGCACGGAACGCGAACGGCCCCGGGGGTCAGCCGGGGCCGCCTGCTCGGAGAACTCTTCAAGGAGAACAGTAGTGGCGAACACCAACGGGCCCGAGCTGCTGCCACAGCGTTGGGCGATCATCCTCCTCGCCGGACTCGTGGCCGGGGCTTTCGTCCTGGCCATGGCGGGCCTGCTGCCGGGGCTCGGTGCCGCTGGGGCGACCATCCTCGGCCTGCACCAGCTCATGGCGTAGCGCTGGCCGTCGGAGGGCGCTCACGGCGCGCCCTCCGACGGGACCGGCCGGGGTGTCGGGCAGCTCGGACAAGTCCGAGGTGGACGTCAAATGACTGTCTGCATTCGGTCGTGGTCGGCCCACGGCACAGGTCATCGGGCCGGGCAGGTGCCGCTCGCTCCGGCTCTGCTTCATGGTCGTGGTGTTCAGCGCGGGGCTCGCTGATCGTAGTCGCGCTGGCGTGCTTGGATCTCGGAGGCGTTCGCGACGGTCCAGTCGTAGAGGTGAGCGAACGGCTCGCGCAGGGATTCGCCGAGGGAGGTCAGCGAGTATTCGACGCCGACCGGCGAGGTCGGCAGCACGCGGCGCTCGACCATCCCGTTGCGTTCGAGTCGGCGCAATGTCTGTGTGAGGACGCGTTGCGTGACGCCGCCGAGGCGGCGCTTGATCTCGTTGAACCGGCGTGGTTCGACCAAGACCGCCAACACCATCATCGACCACTTGTCGGCGATCTGATCGAGGATCGGCCGGCTCGGACAGTCGGATCCAAACACCACGTCGTGCTCGGCGATGGCCCGGTAGACGGCCTCAGAAGTGGCCATGGCGGTATCCTCCACGATCCCTAGGATTCCTGAAGTGCGTTATTGACGCAGGTCAAGGACGGTTTCACCCTAGGTATACAACAGGAACCAGAGTCCTGTCAGATACCTAGGAGAAAAGTCATGGGCCACGACGCCTACCGGACCTTGCGGGTCAGCCAGAAGGACGGAGCCGCGCACGTCACGATCGACAACCCGCCGGTCAACGTCCTCAGCGTCGCGGTCATGACCGATGTGCGGCGCCTGCTCACCACGCTGGCTGGCGACGACACCGTACGCGTGATCGTGTTCGATAGCGCGGACCCGGACTTCTTCCTCGCCCACGTCGACATGACCGCCACCCCGGACGCCCTCGCCGGACTCATGGCCGACCTGCCGGACGGCGTCAACGTCTTCCAGGCCGTCGGGGAGCAGCTGCGCCGCCAGCCTCAGGTGACCATCGTCAAGCTCGCAGGCAAGGCGCGCGGCGGCGGAGCCGAGTTCGTCGTGGCCGCGGACATGGCGTTCGCGGCGATCGGCAAGGCCGGGCTCGGTCAGGTCGAAGCCCTCATGGGCATCGTCCCCGGCGGCGGCGCCACGCAGTACCTCACCGAGCGCGTCGGCCGTAACCGTGCCTTGGAGATCGTGCTCGGCGCCGACCTGATGGACGCCGAGACCGCCGAGCGGTACGGCTGGGTCAACCGAGCCGTACCCGCCGACCAGCTCGACGAGTTCGTCGACCGCCTCGCCGGTAACATCGCCGCGTTGCCCGGCGGCGTCATCGCGGCAGCCAAGCGCGCCATCGGCCTCCGCGATCATTCTGATGGCCTGGCGCGGGAGAACGACGCCTGGGCCGGGCTCGTATTCCGCCGCGCCACAGCACAGCTCATGGGTGCCGGGCTGGCCAACGGCGCCCAGACCCGGGACGGCGAACAGGACCTCGAGTATCTGTTCCGCAGTCTCGCCGGGTAGCTGAATGAGCGCCTGTGACTAAGGACTTGCAGATCATTAACACGTCGTCTTGGTCTTGTTGTGGGGCTCGCCGGTTTGGGCGAGGATCCGAGCGTGAAGGGCTGCGAGGAGGAGGGGTGGCGTCGTCGCGGGCGGGATGACGACGCTGTTCGACTCGAGCAGCTTCCTGTTCTTCAGAAGGGTGCGGTGCATCGCGGTCCGGCTGCTGCCGAACAGTACGGCGAGGGGTTCCGCGGCCAGGGCGACCCGCAGATGGAGCACGGTGGCCAGGACCTGTTCGGGGAAGGTGAGCCTGGGCGGACGACCGCGCCGGACCTCGCCGTCGAGGGCCAAAGTCTCTGTGAGCGCGTCAAGTTGTTGCCGGGGCATCCCGGTCAGGGCGGGGTCGAACAGCAGGGCCTGGTCCCACTGCGGCGCCGGCGCCTGCGGAACCCGGGCCGTCGGAGCGCAGGACGCCATCTGCCGTCATCGGGCCCCCGGCATGAATTCGACGCGTATGTCGTCGGTTTCCCGGATTACATAAGTCGAGTCAGTGTCATGCTGCCAGCCCACAGCGACGGCGTGATAGCGCCCGCCGCGCTCGATGATGAGCCTCAGCCCGGTGTACCGATAGCGGTAGTGGACCTGCTCTCCGAGATCTTTCACCTGCAGTCCACGGCCGGTCATGCTCAGTCGGTCGGTACTGAAGATGACGATCGCCGTCCTACCGACCAGATGATCTGCGCTGCGCTCAGCGTTGCGCAGACCCGACTGCTGCGCCGCCAGCGCGACAGCCCAGAGCAGGCACAGGCATGCTGCCGTGAGCGGTGCGCCCCTTGCACGAATGCCGCTTGGGCAGCGGCTGTTGTTCGCAGCGGACGACTGCCCCAAAAGGATGCCGATGGCCAAGAGGACGGGCACCAGCCATTGGTACGGCTGAATTCGGCCCCAGCTGAACAACATGATGACGGCCACGCACAGCACGAGCAGATGGAAACGGGCCGCCCGCCGCACGACTCGTCGGCACTGGCCAATCACGGTGGGTGGCAGGAGAGGCAGGACTGACCGGCTGAGCAATTGCGGGTCACGCAGCACAACCACAGCCACCACAGCGGTCAACACCACGGGAGCAGTCACCAGCCGCAGGCTGCGCATGACGAACTCCGGGAAGCTCAGGCCCAGAGCCAGCACGTCGATGTGGAAGTACTCGAAGAACGCCCGGGTATGCACAGCGCCGGCATAGAACAACAGCGCCGCAGCGAGCGACAAGAGCGTCGCCAAATCGGCGGTGTAACCGGACGCCGGATGCTGGGCATTGGGGGATTCTGAGCGACGAGGGCCGGAATCGCGCCGCAAGATCCGCCTGCGACGTCGCCGGGCACCGGCACGCCGCGGACGCCGTTCGCCCTCCGGCGTGGACGCTCGGGCGCGGGGAACGGGAAGGGAGCGAGCGTTGTTCATGATGTTGGCGTCGGCTCTGTCTCGGGTGATGCCGTGGATGTGGAGCTGCACGGATGCGGGCGGCTGCTGGATGAAAGGCCGGGGGACGCGGATGCGTTGGAGGATGGATCGCCGGAACAGCCATCGGTGGAACACGGCTTGGTTTGACAGTTGGATTCCGGGCCCGGCATCGACCGTGATGGCGTTGGGCGGGGGTCTGGTTCTGGTACCAGCACGGGGGTGGGTTCCGGGCCCGGAACCCACGTGGGCTCCGGTACGGGGTCGACGGGGTCTCCGCCGAGAGGCGGTGGCGTGCTCGACTCACCTGTCGGCTTCGAAGGAGTGCCCGCCGGAGCGGCGCTGTTCAGGGGCGTGCTCGACGCGCTGTTCCTGCCGTGCCTGGCACGTTCGCCCGGCGGGGCATTGGGATCCGTGGTGGGTGAGTCAGCCGACGGTGCACCCAGAGGAGCACGCTGCGCGTCCGGACGTTCATGACCGAGTGTGGAAGAGCAGCCGACAGAGGAGCCGACCGAGGCAGCCACCACAAACACAAGACACTGCAGCCTCAGATGCCGAGCACGCATGCGCCCCATCTACCGTTGCACCGGCCCTCTCAGACGTTACTTGTGGGCGCGCCACTACGGAACGTGGCCAAACCCAGGTCCCAGGAGCCTGCCGCAGACACTGACACCCGCAAAGGCATCGATCGTTAATGGCGATCTCTGGCGCTGACTGTTCTTGCGTGAGCGATCCAGGGCAAGTTCCCTGTACGCCTGGTTCAGTCCACCCAGCTTGCGGACCGGTTGCCGACCCGATCGGCCCCTGCTGTCGACGCTTGCCGGAGGAACCGCAGGTGCGGCAGGGCAGCAGATCTGTGAGTCCCTGCGTGATCTGCGAACCGACGACTGATCCGGTCACGTCCCGTGAAGCGGTGTAGTCACTGGCCGAGCTGATTCGGTTCCGGTGGGGGAAGCTGGCGGTCGTCGCCAGTCGGTTGGGTGGTGAAGAGTTCGGTCATGGAGCCTTCGGAGAGGTAGCGGCGGTCGAAGACCTGCCACTCGTCGTGGAGTTCGGCCAGGACCGCGGCTGCGAGGCGGTCCAGGGCCGCGGGGTTGGGAAAGACCTGCACGGCGTCGGCCCTTCGTTTGATCTCCCGGTTGAGCCGCTCCAGCGGGTTCGTGGACCAGATCTTCTTCCAGTGCGCCGATGGGAAGTCCGCGAACGCGGTGATGTCCGTCGCGGCCTCCAGCAGCAATCGCGCGCAGCCGTCTGCTGACCGTCCGGATACCCTCTGCCTTAGAGGACATCTCATTTGGTGAGTCGGCGGTAGCAGATGAGGGTGCAGGCGATGGCCGTGAAGGCGAGGAAATTCGGCTTTGCGTTCGTAGCGGCGATGGAGGCGGCGGCATCCGGCGAGCCAGGCCATGGTGCGCTCGATCTTCCAACGATGACGGCCCAGCCGGTGCGAAGTCTCGATGCCCTTGCGTGCGATGCGGTGGGTGATGCCACGCCCGCGTAACCATCGACGCAGGTAGTCGTAGTCGTAGCCCTTGTCTGCGTGGAGCTTGGCGGGCTTGCGCCGGCGGGGACCACGGCGGGAGCGGATCGGCGGGATCCCCCGCACGAGCGGCTGAAGGGCCTGGCTGTCGTGGAGGTTGGCACTCGATATGCCGACGGAGATGGGCAGACCGGTCCGCTCGGTGATCAGGTGGATCTTCGAGCCTTTCTTGCCTCGATCTACAGGATTCGGACCTGTCAGGTCCCCCCCTTCAAGGCCCGCATGTTCACCGAGTCAATCGCACACCGCGACCAGTCCAGGTCTCCACGCGCGCCGAGCTCGTCAAGCACCAGACGGTGCAGCTTGGCCCACACCCGGGCCCGGCGCCACTCGCTGAACCGCCGGTGCGCGGTCGGCCCCGACGGACCGAACGACGCAGGCAGTTGCCTCCAGGTACACCCTGACGTGGCCACGAACACAATCGCGGCCAGCACCTCACGGTTCCCGTACCGCCGCCGACCCCCACCCTGGGGCCGCGTCGGAGCGGGCGGCACCACCCGCTCGAACAACTCCCACAGTTCATCCGGCACCAGACGCTCCACGATGTCCACGACCGCAGACTATCGAACACACCAAATGAGATGTCTTCTTAACCCCCACTAGGGGGAAAGTGCCTCCACATCCCCTCGGAGACGACCTCGACGGTGCCGTCGATCACCTTGATGGCGGTGTCATCGTCGATCGCGTATGCCGGACCCGGGATGCCTGCCGCCCATCTTTCCGCGTCGGCCGTGGTGTTCTCCGGCAGCAGTTCGTGGTCCAGGTGCGGGAAGATCGAGAAGTCGACGATGCCCAGCGTGCTGTCGCCGCCGGTGGGCGGCTTCCACTCGACGAAGTCCTCCCCGATACGGGGGGTCATCACCATGCTCCCGGCGCTCAGGCCCGCCCAGACCGTCTCGTGCAGCGACGGCAGGAGGTCCGCCAGCCCGGACTGCCGCATCCAGTGGCACAGGTACAGGGCGTCGCCGCCATTCACCAGCAGGACGTCCGCCTCCCGGACCCAGGGGATCCAGCGTTCTTCACCGATGCTGGGCAGCGCGGTGAGCTCCAGTACTCCCAGGGACTTCCACCCCAGCTCACACATGGATATGGAGGGGGACTGTCCGCTGATGAAACGCCATGCCCCGGCAGGAGTGACCTGGGGGTGCCCGTATGCCGCGGTAGGGATGCACAGGGCGTTGGAGTCGGCGATCGGTTTGCCCAGCAGGTCGACCAGCGCGTCGTGGATGCTCGGGTTCTTGATGCCCGCGGACGTGAGAAGCAGCTTCAAGATGCCTCCTGGTTCGAGTGCGATGGAGCGGTCTGACGTGTAGACCTGGGACCACCGCGAGACTCATCGCTGCTGAACGGGGCAAGAGTTCCTGCACCAGGCCGCTCGCCCGGTAGATCAGGATCGAGTGCACTGGGCACTGAAGCGTCCTTGGTTGGGGCCGTGCCGGTTCCGTCCGGCACGGGCCCATGGCGAACGTACCCGGCCGCCGATCGAGGCATCCCCTCGGGTCATGGGCCGGTGCCACGCGTGTGGGTGATGACAGCCACCCGGTTCGGCGGGACGCTCGGCAGAAAGCCGATGGAGCCCGGCCGTGCGAGCGCGGCCGGGCTCGCGCCGTCAGGCGGGCATTGCGCGGGCTGCCCCGCACTCGCGAACTGGCGCGTGCGGGGCAGCGGTCAGTGTGGGGTGAAGGCGTCGACTGTCAGGGTGCCGTTGTCGTTCATGCGGACCCGGTCGGCGAGCTGGGCGAGGACCTGCTCTGGGCTCAGGCCGGTGCGGGTGGCGATCGCGCGCAGCCGGCGGCTGGCGTCGGCAGGCAGCCACAGCTGCGCCTTCAGCTCATCGCGCGCGTCCTGCCGTTCCATCTGCCAGGCAGCGCGACGGGCGAGGGCGCCTTCCCACTGCGCGTCGCGTTCCCGTGCCCATGTACTGCCCTGCACGTCCCGCTCCGGGGAGTAGACGGGCCAGCCCTGAGCGTCCATCAGGGCGGTGATGCGGCGCCATTCGGTATGCCGCGCCACCCACTGCTCGGCGAGGTCCTCCGGGTCCCATTCGTACGGACCACGATCACCGGCGGAGTCCAGCTGCTGCCGGGCCTCCCGCTCACGCCGCTCCGCTTCCGCGACCTTGTCCGCGACCTGCGCCACGCTCAAGCCTTCGCCCTGCCGCCGTACCGCAGCCCGGGCCACATCCTCAGCACTCCACATCACGCACTCCAGTTCATGGGTGGTGGCAGCCGGCGGGTTCAGCGAGAGGCCCGGCGGTGTTCTGGTGGATGGTTGTGGAGGCGGTGAGTGCGCGTGCGGCAGAGCGTAGGGCCCATTCCAGGACGTCGGGAACGTGGAGGGCACCGGTCCCGTCGGGCGGGATGATCCATTCCAGATGGCCGGTCTCCCGGTAGGGCGGGGGAGCGGGAATCCAGCTGCCCTTCCCGACGTGGCGGACCCCCGCTCCGACCCACTGGGCAGCGGGGCCCGGGGGCAGGAGGAAACCCACGCGGTGGGCCTTGCTGTGCCGCAGAGCGGGCCCGGGGACGCGTAACGGATCATGCCAGAGCATGTCGAGGGCAGACAGGCCGAGTTCTTCCGGGACGCTGAGGACATTCCAGTAGCGTCCTGCCTCCAGCAGAACGAACCCGGTCCCGTGTTCCCACTGCCGTTTGCACGCCCTGGGATCGGCGGCTGCCGCGGCGAGCCACTCGACACTGCGCATCCATGCTGGATTCCACATGTCCTGTCCTGAGCCTCGTTGGCTGCTGCTGACCGGGCCCGGCCAGCGCAACGGCTGAGCCGGGCGGTATACGCACAGGTCAGCTCGTTCTGATCATGCTGGTCGATGTTCGAAGCCGACAGGAAGGGTGGCGCACCCTGGCGCTTTACGATGGACCAGTGATCGACCAGCAAGAGCCCGGCAACCGTGCAATCAGGACCATGGCGCCTTGGGTAGCGTGGAGATCACTGTGAGCGGTTTCGGCGTTCGCGCGAAAGTGCCCAGCCGGGCACGGATGAAGGTGGCAGTTCTTCGGCCGCCGTGGCACCGGAGCTCCCGATAATCCTCCATCACGGGGTGGGGACACGCTCCGGGGTGAGAGCGCAGCTTCATCGCGGAGCGATGCCCGCCGCGCCGATGAGTTTCCGGGGCGGGGCCGGTCTGCACGGGTATGGAGACTCACACACTCACGACAGCCGGCGCGGACCTCGTTTATGACGTTCGCGGGCCGCTGCCGACCACAGTTGGACGCCCGCCGTTGTTCATGATCGGGCAGCCCATGGACGCTACTGGCTTCGTCGCGCTCGCGGCGCGCTTCCCCGATCGGACGGTTGCCACCTATGACCCGCGCGGGCTCGGTCGCAGCACGCGTAAGGACGGTCGGGTCGACCACACGCCGCAGATCCAGGCCGACGACGTGCACGCCGTCATCGAGGCACTCGGAGCCGGGCCGGTTGAGATGTTCGCAAGCAGTGGCGGAGCGATCACCGCCCTCGCGGTCGTGGCGAAGTATCCCGCAGACGTGACCACCCTGGTCGCGCACGAGCCGCCGCTCATCACCCTCACGCCGGACGGCCCGGCGGCCGTGCGGGCGCGGGCCGGTGTCCGGGAGGCGTACGAAAAGCGGGGGTGGGGGGCCGGGATGGCTGCGTTCGTGGCCATGACCTCGTGGGAGGGAGAGTTCACCGACGGGTACTTCGAACAGCCAGAGGCGGATCCCGCCGCTTTCGGGATGCCTACGGAGGATGACGGTTCGCGTGACGATCCGCTGCTGTCCGACCGGTCATGGGCGGTAAGCAGCTATCGGCCGGATGTCGATGCTCTCGCGGCTGCGCCGACCCGCATCGTGATCGCTATGGGCGAGGAGTCCGAGGACGTGGAGACCGGACGCACTTCCGTCGCGGCCGCCGAGCTGCTCGGGCAGCGGATGACCGTGTTCCCGAGCCATCACGGTGGTTTCTGCGACGGAGAGTTCGGATATCCGGGGAAGCCGGACGAGTTCGCGCATCGACTGCGGGAGGTCCTTGACGGCGCCTCGTAAGCCGACCGCTGGATGAGTAGTTCCGAAGACCTCAGTAGCGGATGTCACGAGGCTGTCCAACATGAGGGTGTGACATCGCCGCCGGGCCCTGCTCAAGACAGTTCGCTCGGGCCCGCGATCAACATCCGAACTACGCCTCCAGGCCTGCCCCGGACCTTCCCGCCCCCGCGGCCCCGGCCTCGATCGCCATGAGAGCTGGGTACGCGCGGCGGTCTGGCGCTGATCTGGTGGCGGTGCTGTACTCACCTGGGGACGTTCGGGCGTACGCCGACGAGCGGTCGGTGCGCCGGCTCCGGGAGCAGTCGCCGGGCAGGAACGCCGGGTGTCAGGGGCGGGTGTCCAGGACTATGGCCACGGTCGCAGCGATGATGGTGGCCGCGGCCACAACGACCAGCACCGTTCTCACCGCCCTCACCCGTCGAACTGTCCAGGACGCGGGGGCCGGCCCCGGCAAGACTCTCCAGGGCACGGGCGAACGCTGGCCCGCTGCCGGCGTCCGACGGGCTTGGTTGTCCGTCTCCCGCAGCTGCACGCACCATGCGCAGGTGTCCTGCGCATGGCCGGCACGCCGGGCGCCGGGACGCGGATCGGAACAGTCACCGAAGGCTCCCACGGCTGCTCAACGACCGACTCCCGGCAAACGGCCGAAACCTCACCCGTTTGCCCCGGCCTCCCTGTTCAGCCCGGCCTATCGCAGGAGCCTGGCACGGCGTCGCCTCCCCAGAAGGAAGCACGTCCACCCGAGAACGACGTGATGTTGCCTGCCGTCTGCTGGTCACACGAGGTGATCAGCCGCCGATGGAGCCGTCAGCGTGACGTACGGCCGCAGCCGCAACCGAAGCGGCCCTCCCGGAGGTCTGGACCGGTAGTTGTCCGCAAAACACCCGGTTGGGAGACAAAAGATGACCCCCTGGAGCAACGAGAACCTCAGTTCCCGCGCCTACGCCGACCCCTACGCCGCTCCGGACCCCCATGACGACACCTGGCCGACGCCCGTCCAAGCCGGTGATGACCTGGACTATTTCCTGCCGCCGCCCAACCCGGCCGAACGCCTCGGCCGCGTCCTCGCCCCGCGCGATGAGCGGCGCCTTGCCCTGAACGTGGCCCTCACCGCCGCCGGTATCCCGCCGATGCCGGAAGACCGTGCGGTCATCGACCAGCTCAGCGCCCTACCTGCAGACGTCAACACCGTCCTCCAGCGCTGGCTGCACCACACCCTGTGAACCCGGAAGAGCCGCCCCCGGCGACGGCGTCCCGCACCCGCACTGTGAGCCGTGAGTGCGGGACATTGCCCTCACCGGTCAGCGTGGGGTGAAGGTGCGATGTGCCGGTTTGGTGTCAGTGACGGGGTGTCAGATAGTGGTGTTTGTGCTGGTGGAGTGTTGAGGCCGGGGCGGGGTCACTGACGTGGGGTGGTGTCTGTTGCCGTCGCAGACACCATCCGGCCTGACCAGCCCGGTCACATCAGACGGCCCACCGGATTCCCGCCGGGATCGTCTGCCAGCACGACCGCGGCTTTCACCCGCTTGCCCACCGGCTCGCGCCGCACCTCGAAACTGCGGCACACCGCCATCGTGATCTCCAGGCCATGCTGCCCGACCCGGCCCGGATCAGCAGGGCAGGCCGCCGGCGGCGTCGCCTCGGTGTCCCACACGCTGATCTCCACCGCGCCGTCGCTGACCTCCAGGTCCAGCAGACACGGTCCCGGCGCGTATTTGTAGGTGTTGGTCACCAGCTCGCTGACGACCAGCTGCACCATGCCCATCGCACGCTCCGACACCGGGATCCCGTGGACGGCTTGCACCTCGGTCATGAGACCACGGGCAAAATGCCGGGCCACAGCGATCGGCTCGCTGCCGTCAAAGGCCACGGCAGACAGGATCGGGCGGCTGACCAGCGACTCATATTCGTCTTCGTGCATGCCCCAGCCACACCGCCACCTCGTCCTGAGCAACCCGGTAACGACCCCGGATACCCTCGAACCGGCACCGCACACCAGGACCCTATGTCCCCTCTCGCTGCAGGCGAGGCAGTCCCGCTCAATCCGAGGCATCAACTCGGGTTGCCTCCGATTCAGCGAGGAACCGCAGGTCGCCGGTCAGCTGAGCCGTGTAACGCCTTGACCATCTGCTCGTTGTCCTGGACGGAAGGGGAGCCTCCGGGGCTTCCACCGCTCGCCTAAGCGAGCGGGTTCTTTCGGCTCGCCGTACACCAAACCTCCGAGAGGGGGCGGCGGCCGAAAGGACCTTGGCAAAGGGCCCACACCTGAGAGGGTGCGGGCCCTGTGCCGTTTGGTTCAGGGAGCGAGATGACCGTCGCAAGGTCGTTCTCAGTGTGGGGTGAAGGCGTCGACCCTCAGGGTGCCGTTGTCGTTCATGCGAACCCGGGCGGCGAGCTGGGCAAGGACCTGCTCCGGCTCAAGGCCGGTGCGGACGGCAATCGCGCGCAGCCGGCGGCTGGTGTCGGCGGGCAGACAGACCGAAAGCAGAGAAAAACCTACATGTCGTACCTGCCAGGCCCGTGTCTCAGGCCGTGCCGTACACGGTGCCGCACTGCGACTTATCGCCCTTCACCGCGCAGACCTGGACGACTATCGGGGTTCCTTCCGCGATGTTGCCAGTCTTCCAACCCGAGGCGTAGTACGCCGAGTGCCCTCGTGACGTGGCCATGCGGTAACCGGCTCCGCCGCTCTGTGCCATCGCTTCTGCCTCGATTCCCCAGCCGTCGCCGAGAATGTCCCGAACCTGCAGGGCATCTCCTGGAATGGCCGGGCTGACAGTGTTGTCGGGGTCGGCGTTCCAGTCTGCGAAACCCGCACGTGTGTGGTTGTTGTAGACCCCGATGCTGAAGCTCTTGCCGTCCCTGTCGACATCGAACGTGAAGTTGGGGTCGGCTGCAGCAGCGCTCTCCGCACCCGTGATTATGGCAGCGCCGGTCAGGCTCAGGACGGCCACTGAAGCACCCAGGAACCGCTTGAAGGTACGCACTGTAAATGATCTCCCGTAATGACGAGCGCCCTGGTCAAGGACGCGACGACTGGGGGGCGTCGACATGCGCGTCTTACGATCCCCCTCGGGGCGATCATACGATGTGATTGAACCGCTCCGAGAGGAATAACTCGGTGACGGCCCTGGCCAGCCGCAGAGCCAACACAACTATGTGCGAAGCGGATTGGCCAATTATCCCGGCGTCGGGCGTGTGCACTGCGGCCGACGTGGCCGCGCACGCGGGCAGCATGGCGAAGGCCAGAGGTAGGCGCCAAGCTGCCCTGCGGGCCTTCGACATCGCCTTCGACGGCCGACTTACAGCCGGCCGCCGCTAAAGAAATCCGACCGAGTCCCACCGTTCGCTACACAGACCCGCGCGACGTTCTCCGGCGGCAGGGTGTCCTTCGGCGGCGCGACGTTCTCCGTCGGCATCGTGTCCTTCGCCCACGCGACGGGGCCAGCCCCTGAAGGGCTTTTCGATGCCTTCGGCACCCACTCCCCAAGAGGTTGTCCTTCCCTCCACTTGGCTGTCCGCAAATCCGTAGCCCGCGGGAGGCGAAATCCACCAGGAGGCCTGCGGATGCACACCGCGCTCTACCAGCGCATGCCGAGATCATCGAGTGTTGCCCGGCGTTCCGGGCTCAGCTTCGCGGCCCGCTTGCGGGTGTTGTCGAGCCATGCCCCAAGCTTCACGGCCTCCTGCTCACCCTCCCCGCCACCGTTCACGTCGATCAGTTCGACGTGCTTACGAGCGGCCGCAGGTGCCCTTCGCGTGCGTGGAACTGGCGGGCGGATGCGAAGTCGGTGTTCCACCGCTCATCCTGCGACCGCCGTACCGGCCCGAGCGTCTGGCCCTCTGCGGGCGGTTCGATACCGAGGGTCTCCAGCAGGTACCGCTGCGCGGGCATCAACTTGTCCCACCCGGCCCGCTGCGCGGCGATCCACACCCCGAGGTCCTCGCCCTGGACGACCAGCTCGCCCTCCCCCGCCGGGAGGCTGCCGCCAGCCTTCACGTGAGTGAGGGCTGGCGGCCTGTGCTCGCGGTCGCGGATCAGCGTAGTGCCTGCCGTCGTCGGCGTGTTGAGTGGATCGAACGCAGCGAAACGTCACTGCCGTTGGCGGTCAGCCATGAAGGGCAGGCGGTCGGCTGGTTCGAGTTCCAGAGGACCCAGCGCCGGTGGTCCTTGCGGTGCCGCGTCTCGCCGATGCGTTACGGGGCGGCGAAGGTCCACGGCCCACGCACAGCGGATCCGTGGACCTGGATGGTCATGGCGTCCGTCCCGCCCTGCGGAGGATCCTCGGCGCGCCTGGAAGCGGCGAACTGTGGCAGGGAGCGATCCCGCCGGGGTTGAGCACCGGGCTCAGGAACTGGGTAGGGTGCGGTTCCTTTCGAGGGATAGCTGAGCTGGGAAGACGCTGATTGACGTGTAGGCGGTGCCGTCGTACTTCTACCGTGGCGAGGTGGAGGTGGGGCGCCATGGTGTCGTTGCCGGAAGAGCTCCAGGCGCGGGAGGCCGCGGCTCGACAGCGGGTCGAAGAGCTGCAGGCCGAGGCTGCGGAGTTGGCTGTCCGGCTGGAGAAGGCACGGGCTGATCTGTCGCGGTTGGAGATCACGCGGGAGACCGTCGCGCAGGTACTGGCGGAGTTGTCGGCCGCGGAGCAAGCGCCGGAGGTAGAGGCGCGCGATGCGCCGGAACCCAAGGCGCCGGCGCCTCACGGCATCGGGGTGATGGCCGTGCCGCCGTGGCGGGAGGGCCTGGTCGTTCAAGTGCTGCCGGACGTGTACCGGGACATCGTAGAGATCGTCGCTGATGCTCAGGGTCCGTTGCAGGCCAAGCAGATCGTGCCGCGGATCGGGCTGGAGGCCACCACGGCGAAGATCGAGGGGACACGGGGAAAGCTGAAGCGTCTGGTGGAGCGGGGCTGGCTGGACGAGGACGCACCGGGACGGTTCACCCTCGCCCGACATGACGGGGACGCCGACCACGTCAACTCCCGGTGACCAAGGGGCTCTTCTCCGTAGATTCGAAGGTGCCAACCGAACGAACCGCAAAAAGAGCCGAAGAAGAGCCCCAGATGGAACCCTATGACGCCTTATCCCGGCCTGATGAGTATGCCGCCTCCCGTGGCGCCTTCGAACGCCTCGTCTCGACGCTGGCCGACGACCCGGCGCAAAGCATGGCCCACGACGAGCTGGAGGAACTGCTCGAACAGCAAGGACGGGAGCTGCTGCGGCAGTTGATGCAGGATCACCTCGATGCGCGGGCGAGGACGGAAGAAGCGGCGGCCCGCATCAACGCAGGGCAACCGGCGGTGCGCGGGCCGGAAGGACAGACGCGGACCTGGCGGGAGAGCAACCACCCCCGCTGGCTGACCTGCGTGTTCGGGCCCGTCCGGGTGAACAGGATCGCCTATCGCGGCCGGGGCGTGTCCAACGTGCACCCGGCGGACGAAGCGTTGTCGCTGCCTGCTGGCCGACACTCCCGCGGCCTGGCCCGGCTCGCGGTCCTGGAAGCGGTCCGCGGCTCGTTCGACCAGGCCCAGCAAGCGATCGAGCGACGCTGCGGAAGAGTGCTGGGCAAGCGCCGTCTCGAAGAGCTGGTGGTCGCCGCGGCCGTCGACATCGCCGCCTACTACACGGTGAAGATCCCCACCCCCTGCACCCGCGAGATGCCGCTGGTCCTCCAGGTCGACGGCAAGGGCGTGGTGATGCGCCCCGAAGCCCTGCGCGAAGCCACCCGCCGGGCCGCGGCCAAGAGTGCGGCGGCCGGACGGCGCGGACGCCTGGCTCCCGGAGAGAAACCCAACCGCAAGCGCATGGCGACGGTGGCCTGCGTCTTCGACACCGCGCCCGCCCCGCGTCGACCGCACGACATCGTGCATCCGCCCGGCGGCCGCAGCGAGAACCGGCCCGCAAGGCCGGGCCCGACAGCACAGCACAAATGGTGCACCGCCTCAGTGATCCATCCCCCAGAACGCGTCGTCGCCGACGCCTTCGACCAGGCCGAGGCCCGCGACCCGCAGCAGCTGCGGGACTGGATCGTGCTCGTCGACGGCGCCCGCCACCAACTCGACCTGATCCAAGCCGAAGCCACCCGCCGCAACATCCGCCTCAACGTCCTGCTCGACTTCGTCCACGTCGCCGAGTACTGCTGGACGGCCGCACACGCCTTCCACCCGCCCGGCAGCCGCAAGGCCGAGACCTGGGCCGCAGACAAACTCACCGCGATCCTCGCCGGACACGCGGAGCGCGCCGCCACCGAGATGACCGCCCAGGCCAAAGCCGAACAGCTTCCCGCCGCCCGCCGCGAGGCAATCACCACCTGCCACCGCTACCTCACCGGCCACATCGACCAGCTCCACTACGACACCGCCCTCGCAGCCGGCTGGCCCATCGCCACCGGCGCCGTCGAAGGCGCATGCCGCCACCTGATCGCCGACCGCCTCGACATCACCGGCGCCCGCTGGGGACTCGACGGCGCCGAAGCCATCCTCCGACTCCGCGCACTGATCACGAACGGCGACTTCGAGGACTACTGGACCTTCCACGCGGCCCGTGAACACCAACGCCTCTACCCCGCCCCCGACCAGCAGAAGTACAACCTCACTGCTTGATCCCGACCGTCACTTCAGAGGATCCGCACCCAACTGGGTATGGCGATGCGGGCCCAGACTGTTTTTCCGTGGGGGCCGGGTGCGCAGTAGCCCCACTGGCTGGTCAGGGCGTCCACGATGAGTAGTCCCCGTCCGGTCTCGGCCAGGTGGTCGGGGCAGCGGCGTGCTGGGGGGCGGGGCTGGGATCGACGACGGCGCATACGACGGCGCCGCCCGTGCGGACCATGCCCAGCCATGCCTTGGTGTCCGCGTCGCCTGCTCCGGCCAGCGCGTGGCGGATGGCGTTGGCGGCGAGTTCGCCGACCACCGTCGTCATGTCGTCGGCGAACGGGCCCAGGCCCCAGTCGCTGATGGTCTCGCGGACGAAGTGGCGGACGCTTTTGAGACTGGCGGCATTGCAGGTGAAGGCGCGGGCGGCGAATCCTGCCGCACTGATTCCCAGGGCAAGTCCCCAGTCCGGCGCGGCAGGTGGGGTCAGAGTGGTGCTCTGGAGGGGGCTGCTGTCGGTGGAGGAGAGCGGGATCGGGATTCCCGTGGCCCGGCTCAGTGCTGTGGCCGCATGTATCGCCACTGTTCATCCCCCCGGAAGACGTCCAGTACCTGACGGGGCTGCTGGCGCCGCGGGAGCGGAACAAGACGATCACCTGCCTGGCAGGAGCTGAGCCGGTGGCCGGCGCGGGGATGCCGGGGGTGCAGCGGCTGCAGTTCTTCCTGTCCGAGTCCCCATGGGAGGCCGAGCAGATCAACGGCCGGCGGCTTGAGCTGCTGCGCGGGCAGTCGGCGACGGCTCCGCATGACGGCGGGGTCATCGTGATCGACGACTCCGGGGACCGCAAGGCTGGCACGGCCACCGCCAACGTGGGCCGGCAGTGGCTGGGCCGGTTGGGCAAGACGGACAACGGCATCGTCACGGTGACCACGGTGTGGACCGACGGCCGTGTGTACTACCCGCTGCACGCGACTCCTTACACACCCGCCCACCACTTCGCCCGCGCCCGGTCCGACCCGGCTTTCCGTACGAAACCGCAGCTGGCCGCTGCTCTGGCGGTCCGCGGGAAGGAGGCGGGCTTCGGCTGCCGGGCAGTGGTCGCCGACTGCGCCTACTTAAGTCAGTGACACCTGGTACCTCGCACTGCGCGAGGCCGGCCTGGCCTACGTGGTCGCGCTCAAGCCTCACCGCGGCACCTGGGCCCCGGCCGGCCAGCCGCACACCCCCATCGACGCCGCACACGCCCTGACCTGGAAGAACGCAGACCACCCCGGTGACTGGGCACCCGTGGAGCGTCACTTCCGCGACGGGCACACCGAGACCTGGTGGGCCGCCGATGCCCGACTGGGCGGTTACGGCCCTGACTCACCCTGCCGGCTGGTCGTGGCCACCACCGATCCAGCCACCCTGCCGGAGAAGGCCACCTGGCACCTGGCCACCAACCTGCCCCACCCCAACGCAGCCTGCACCGCCACCAGCCCACACCCGCCGGCGACCTCGCCGAGATCGTCCGCCTCTACGGCCTGCGACCGTGGATCGAGCAGAGCTACAAACAGGTCAAGGACGAACTCGGCTGGGCCGACTTCCAAGTACGTTCCGACCGCGCCATCCGCCGACACCAGACACTGGTGAACTGCGCCTTCTCCTTCTGCTGGGACCAATGGTTCGCCCCACCCGGCCCCGTGGATGCCACCGCGCCGGACCCGTGCCCCAACGAGGGGCCAGAGAGGGGGCTCAGCCCCGTCCCACCAGCACCAACAGCCCTGCTGGCCCAGGGCCTTACGGGCGATCCGTTCCTGGCTCACCCCCGCCGTCACTCTCAACCGATGGTGGCGAGCCTGGACGGACAAGGACCCACCCTCCGAACTCCGGGCCCTGATCGACGTAGTCACCACCGGACACGGCATTGACCTCTACACGCCGGATTTAACGAACTACCGGTAACAGGAACATGCAGGAGGGCCTCGGATTCCCAATGCGAGAGCGTTCCGACGCTGCCACCTACAGCGTTCCGATCAAGCGCAAGAAGATCGTTCCCACGAAGACGACGGTCCCGGCCAAGCCGTTTCGCCTGGAACCTGCTCTGGCCGAAGCACACTACGAGGCGGCCCTCGAAGTGCTGCGAAACCAGCGAAACGCGCTGGAGCTGGCTCCGGGCACGAGCGCCAAGATGGGAGAGGAGGAGATCCGGAATCTTCTTCTCATCGGACTGAACAGCCACTTCGAGGGCCAAGCTGCCGACGAGGTCTTCAACAACACCGGCAAGACGGACATCCTCATCCGCGTACTGGACACGCTGCGTATCAAGTTCGGACGTATTGATAGTTCCGAAGCGCCGAACACGGGAATGACCGAGCGGATCAGCTCGCGCTATCCGCGGCATGGGCGGACGGGTTGTCCTTGCGAAAACCATTGGTGCCCGGCTTGCTCCGCTGATGGACTGACGTCCCGCCGTGAGTCTGCTGTGTGACGGAGGCAGTGGTTGTGACGGAATATGACGTGCTTGCCGAGGTGTACGAATGGCTCATCTCGGATGCAAAGTTGCCTCCCGCCGAGTTCGCTGCGTCGTTCGATGACGTCCTCAGTGTCCTGCCGTCGAACGCTCACGTCCTCGACTGTTCGTGCGGAACCGGACAGTTGGCGGTTGGGCCTCGCCGGTCGTGGCATGCAGGTTGTCGCAACTGACGCCAGCGAAGCGATGGTTCGCCGGACTGCAGAGCTGTCTGAGGAGTTCGGGGCCTCCGTCCGGGCCGTGCGGGCGAACTGGGAAGAGTTGCCCGATCATTTCGAGGACGACACGTTCGACATGGTGTTCTGCGTTGGCAACTCGCTTCACCATGCTGCGGGCGCGACAGGCAGGGGTGCTGCTCTGGAGTCGATGTCACGGCTTCTGCGCCCTGGCGGGCGCTTGGTGCTCACATCCCGCACTTGGGAACTCGTGAGGGCCAGAGGTTCCCGGCTGGACATCAGGGACCGACTCATCCGACGAAACGGTCGCGATGCCGTCGTGGTCTACCGCTGGGAGATTGCGCCGCATTGGGAGGATGAGCACCACATCGAGATTGCGATCGCCCAGGTTGATGCGACTGGGCTGGTTCTTGTCCGCTCGGAACTGCTGTCCTGCTGGCCCTACCGGTACGAGGAACTCGAAGTCGAGCTGCACCGGGTCGGACTCCGGACGGAAGTGAGCACGTTCGATCTTGAGGCCGAGAACTACATGGTGGTCGCGAGCAAGGTATAGACACCGGGCTCTCAGTCCCTGGCAGGACCGCGCGGTTGCTCGCAGGACGCTTGCGCCCTCTCATCGGTGCGGGTTCAGGCGGTCAACGCTACGCCTCGGACGAGGAGTCATGCTGCGTGCATTACGGCGAGCGGACACGGTGGCCCGCGTAGCGCGCCCAGGGTTCTGCAGCCTTCTCGGCATGCAGGAACGTGACTTGGTGGCTGTACCCGAGGGCATCGGCAACCAGCGACGGAGGGCATTCGAGGACGAGTTCGCCAATGGCTCGGTTACGCGCGCCAAGGAGGTTGACGCCGAGATCACGGAGTCGGTCCATGACGGTGTTGGGGTGTAGGTGGCGGCCGGCGAGGGTGCTAGGGAACATCCAGGGGCTGTCGGTTCCGGCGCCGGTGCGAAGATTGGGACGCGTGGCGAGATGCTCCCTGATGAGCGACGCGAACGGCTCGGGAACGTCAGTCGGGTGCGTGCCAAACCTGATGCTCATGCCTGGCTCGCTGTCGTCGACGATGCTGGTCGGGAAGGTGACGACCTTGACGAGCGGCTGGGCGTAGAGCAGCAAAAGCATGCCGGCCACGCGGTAGGGGAGCGACTCACTGGTGCCAGTGAGGAGTTCGTGGATCCAGGCGAGCCGCTGATCCTGACTCAAAGAACGACTCGTCTTCGCCGCTCGATGCTGAATAGTGACCTGGGTGTTGAGGCGGGACTTCTTCGCGAGCACGAAGAACGTCCGGATGTCGGCGTACTCCCTAAAGTGGCTCTGGCAAGATTTTCGTAGGCGGAGATCATCTGGGTGCGGTGGTCGACCGGTCCGCATAACGGCGGCGGAGGTGGGCGATCAGGACGACTCGGTGGCGCAGGAGTGGGACGCCAGCTCACCCTGCCATCAGGCGTTTCTGGAGTTTGACGTCGGTGATGCGGCCTTCGTTGACACCGGAGTTATAGGTGGTGGCAATCCCCTGCGCGACGGCGTGTTGGTCTTCGCGCAGGGCTCCGGCGATGCCGGCGAGGGGCGCCAGTCCGCTGTGGGAGAGCTCGTCCAGCCAGGACGGCAGGGATGAGGCGTCGCGGTTGTCGAGCATGTTGGCGAACCGGCGGGCCAGGTCGTGGGTGCGCTTGAGTTCCGGACAGTGCTCAACGAGCCGGTGCAAGCGGTGGGAGACGTGAAGGCTGCGGCGGTCTGGGTGGGTGGTGATCCAGCGTGCGGCCTCGCGCGGGGATGGCGGGCGCTCACGGGGCTGGTCCAGGGGCAGTCCGCGTCGCAGGGGTGCGACGGCCATCTTCACGCGCTGGTAGTGGCCGAGGTATCCCTTGCCAAGGAGTTCCTGGTGAAGATGCTTGGCACTGTGTTCGCCCTCGTCCCAGCGTTGTTGCAGGTAGTCGAGATAGGGGTCCAGGGTGGAGGGACGGCGGGGCGGACGACGCATCACCTCCTGCCAGCTGCGGGCATGGGCGTATTTGCGCACGGTCTTGCGGTCCAGGGCGAGCTCCCGGGCGGCAGCACTGTAGGACCGGCCTGTATCGGTGAGGGTGTGCACCGCCTCGAACAGCCTTCGGGCATGCCGACCGGCCCGCGTGTGTGCCGCAGCATCCTCAACGCTCAGCTCAGTCGATGACGGGGCGGTCTCCTCAGCTGGGGACCGCGCTGCCGGCAAGCAGCCGCGGTGAGCGGCGGCGATCTCCTGGACGCGGTGGGACAGGTCCTGCCAGAGGTGAAAGCGGTCGCTGACCTGCACGGCCTCGGGGGCTCCATCAGCGATGCCCTGCCGGTAAGTGAGCGAGCCGTCGCGGCAGACAACCTCGGCTCCGGGATGCCCCCGGAGCCAATGGCTCAACTGCTCGGCGTCCCGTCCTTCCCAGAGCGTGAGCGGGAGCCGGGTAGTGGCGTCGACCAGGAGAGTGCCGTACGTGTCTCTGTAGAGGGCGAAGTCGTCCACGCCCAGGACCCTTGGCGCCTGCAGAAGCGGCAGCGGGATCCGCATCAGTTGTGACAGGACGGTGCACCGCGAGAGAGCAACGTCTAGGACCCGCAACATCCGGGCGCCGCCCCGGCCCGCCAGCAGCACTCCCACCGCCTCGACCATGTGCTGCAGCAGCGGTGTACGGCGTTGATAGCGCACGGTCAGACCCGGCACCTGTTCGACGAACGTCACCTTCCCGCAGGTGGCGTTCTCGCAGTACAGACGCCGCACACTCAACTCGATCAGCACCGGACGACCACCCAGCGCGGCATCCGCGAGTCGTCTGACATAGCGGCTGTGACACCACCCGCTCGGCCTTCCGCAGCCCGTACACGGCGCGGGAGCAAGCGACCGTGTACGCGCACGGACAACCACCACAGGTCCAGAGCCCTCGACCGAAAGAACCGACACGCACGCCAAGTGCGGTAACAGATACGGCAGTTCAATAGAGCACACCCAAAGGATGCCCATTACGCGGACCGGCCGACCACCGCACCCAGATGATCTCCGCCTACGAAAATCTTGCCAGGAACGGGGATGGCTGCGCTGATCACCTCGGGTGAGAGAAAATGGGGTGGGTGCCCCGGTCACGCCGATGGCTCTGCGATGCCGGTGAGCTCGTTTGTCCAGGATGGCAATGGGGGTCGCGCTGGGGACCACGGTTTGTTGCCAAGGCAGTGATCCGCTGCCGGGAGCACGCGTGTCAGATTCCGCTTCTTTCCCTGATCCCTCCGGGGTTCCCGCCAGGTTTTCGCTACGGGTGTTCAGGAGCGGGCGATGAGTCGGCAGGACGTGAAGGACGAGGTCATCCATCTGCGGTCCGCGGGAGTGGACCTGGGCAAGCGGTTCCTGCTCGCCTGCGTGCGCACGCCCAGTACGACTCGGGCGGGAACATGGAGCCTGGAGACCGAACGGTTCGGCACCACCCGGTCCGAACTACGTCGGCTCCTGGCCTGGCTGGTGGAACGCCAGGTCGACGTGGTGGTCATGGAAGCAACGGCCGACTACTGGCGCGGGGTCTACTACCTGCTGCAGCCGCAGCTGAACCTGATGCTGGTCAACCCCTCTCACCTGAAGGGGATCAGGGGCCGCAAGAGCGATCCGAGCGACGCCGCGTTCCTGGCCCGGGCCGGCGCGTCGGGAATGGTGATGGCGTCCTTCGTCCCCGGCCGCATGGTGCGGGAACTGCGTGACCTGACCCGGCGCCGCACCGAACTCCTGCGTTCTGCAGGCCGGGAGGTCCAGCGGCTGGAGAAGGAGCTGGAGGACACCGGGATGAAGCTCACCTCCGTGCTGACCGATGTGGCCGGGAAGACCGGACGGACGATCCTGGCAGCCCTGGTCGCCGGTGAACGCGACCGTGAACGCCTTGCGGATCTTGCCGTCGGCAAGGCCCGTGCCAAGATCCCCGCCCTGATCGAGGCACTGGACGGCGACTTCACCGACCACCACGCCTTCATGGTCCAGCACTACCTGGACGAGGCGGACCGGTTCAAGGAGACGGTCGCTGTCTTCGACACCCGTATCGCCACCCTGCTGAGCGAGCACGAGCACGACCTGGACCTCCTGGACACTGTTCCCGGCATCGGGCGCATGGCGGCAGAGATCCTCTTTGCCGAAACCGGCGGAGACATGGGCCAGTTCGCCACGGCCCATCACCTCGCCTCCTGGATCGGGGTCTGCCCGGGGCAGAACGAGTCGGCAGGGGTGAACAAGTCCGGCCGGACCCGGCACGGCAACACCCATCTCAAACGCGTGCTCGGAGTCGCCGCGCTGGCCGCCATCAGAAGCCGGGACACCTATCTCGCCGTGTTCTTCCGCCGGATCTCGGCACGGCGAGGTGGCAAACGGGCACTGGTCGCGGTCATGCACAAGATCGCCATTGCTGTCTGGCACGTGCTCCACGACCACGTCCCCTACCTCGAGCTGGGCGCGGACTATTTCACCCGCCGCGATCCAGCACGCGCCATGCGCCGCATGCTGAAGGAAGCCAACACTCTCGGCCTGACCATCCGCTTCGAACCCGTCGCCACAGCCTGACCACCGAACTCAACCGCAGGCTCTTTTCGTGTCAGAGCCACGTTCACGTGTACGCCGACACCGGATCGCGCTGCGCGTCGTCGGGCCAGTGGCCAGCCACTCATCGACATCCTGCTGGGTACACGTCGCAGCCGTGCGCTGGTAGGTCTCGTGCAGCCACACGAGGAACTTCACCGTTTCGGTGATCTCCTGCTTCGCGGAGTGGACCGGGCCACGCGTCGCGGCGCCGGCTGCCGCTTTGGCCCGAATACGACGTAGATGGTGCCAAGTGGCGAAGTGCTGCACTGGTTGCCGCACCTCATCAGGAAACCCGTCGAGCTTCGCGTCGATCCACTACTCGAAGCGGGGGAGGTACGGGTCGCGCTGGGGGAGCAGGCCATGGTGCTGGAGCAGGGCCCGCAGATGCTCGCCAGCCCCATCCCCTCGACACGGTCCGGCACCAACCGCATCCCGCCCGCACCCGGCCCAGCCGCGACGCGCTCCGGCTCCACGATGCCCGACGGCCGCCGTCCCCCGTCCGTCGCCTCGGCCCACTGCCCGAACACCACCTCGGCCGCCTCCAGCCGGCCCAGCTCGGCGTCAACCTCCGCCAGCTCCTTGCGCAGCAGCTCGGCCCGCTCAGTCAGTCGCATCCGCCGCTCGATCGTCCACGTCAGCACGTCCACCATGCGCCTCCCTTCCGTTGCGGAACCTACGAGACGCCTCAAGCGGACCACCCCAGAACCCGCGAACCGGCCCGTGACAGACGATCACCTGCTAATGATCACGTCCTAGACCAGCACGAGCGAGTCAATCTCCACCCACGCCAGAGACCCGACCTGCGAGTTCAAGATGAAACGATCTCATTGTGAACTCGACTTCCGACCCCGGCGTCGGCAAACCACATGGCAACCCGGCAGGTCGCCGGACCGCCACCTGTGTCGACGGCCAGCTGCACTGCGACAGGACATCAGCGACATCGACCCTCGCGCTCTACCAACGGGTCTGGCGGGTGATTCTTCGAGCTCCCGAAGACGATCTCCGGCAAGTTCCGCGTCGAACTCCGCAACCGCGAAAACGATCTGTCGGCGACGGGCGGCAGCACCACTGTGTGGCGCGACGACTACGTCACCGAGACCGCCCCCGGAGGCAGGCGGATCAGTGGCCGGGTCACGAGGCCATTTGGCGTTCGGCCTCTCGCTCTCGTCCGTTCCGGTAAGTGGCCGCCAGCCGCTTCTGAAGGCGGAGGTGGCGGAAGGCGAGCGCGGGACCCTGGCTGCGCAGCACCCCTTGATCGTAGGCGTGCCACAGGATGCGCGTCCCGCCCGTCGGCACGGCGCCACGTAGCCGAAGCTGCAGGAACACCAGGCGGGTGCGCCAGAGGTCGGACATGCCGATAGCGCAGGCCGCTGTGATCAGGGCCCCGATGGCGATGCCCGCGACGACGCCGGCCAGCACGCCGTGCGCGGTGGCGTTCTTGAACCCCAGGGCGAACCCGAGGATCACGCCGGCGGCGAGTCCCACGGTGAGGCTGCGCTCCCGGTCCCGGTGCCACTGTCGTCGCGGGCTGCTGAAGTCGCCCTGGGCGGCGGGGCGCAGCACGCCGGCCATCAGGCCGAAGACCGTGGCCCCGGCGATGCTGGCGGCGACTCCGTTGGCGACGCCGTTCGTCGTGCCGTAGGCCAGGCCGACGGCGAGCCCGGTGGCGAAGGCGGTGACCGGGTCGATCCGGGGACGGAGCAGGCGGGATCTGGGCTGGCGTCGCCGGGGGATCGGCCACGGCCGTGTGGCCGCGGCCCCAGCCAGCCCTCCGACGGCGATGCCAGTCGGTATGCCGATGAGGTAGGAGGTCTGGTTGCCGACGGCCACGGTGAGGACGACGGTCAGCACGGGGGTCGCCGCAGGGTTGAAGAACCGCATGCGGGGCGCCTCGTCACTTCGCTTCCGGCCCGCACGGGTGGTGCGTAGCTCCGAGCAGACGGCGGCCAGCAGGCCGAAGACCAGCCCGATCATGCTTCCATACCCCAGCCCGAAGGCGGTGCCGGTGGACCCTCTGACCGTGTACTGGCCGAGAGGGCCGAACACCACGGACCCCAACACAGAGGTGGCCGCCATGCCGATCAGCCCCGTGCCCAGGACGCGTGGCAGCCACGGCTGCCACCGATGCAGGTGCTGCCAGAGCAGTGTCGTGCTGGCCTCCTGGCTCATCCGGTGGGCCATGTATCCGAGGCAGAGCTCGACTTCCTCGGCCGTGGGCCGGGAAGGTTCACCGGGGAGCGGCCGACAGGCGACGCGCGGGTACTGATCGAGCAGGTAGTCCTCGACGTCGTCGCGCGAGTCGAACGTCTCGGGGGTCAGGAGCCGCCGCACGATCGCCTCGTCGTTGGAGACAGCCCGCAGCAGCATCAGAGCCAGCGGTGAACTCAGCGCCTCGGAGATGACGCTGTCGGGAGAGCTCTGAAGGTGCTCGGTGAGCCGCCGCCAGTCGGGGCGCTCGGGCACCACGTGGCACCGTCGCAGATAGTCCGCCGCTTCCTCGGAGAACACCGGGGACAACTCCAGCACCAGGGCCCGGCTCAGGTGATGCGACCTCTCCACGGCTTCCGCGAACGCCTCGGTGCGGGAGAGCAGCACGAAGCGGAGCGTGGTCTGTCGGTCTATCTCCTCCAACGCGATGGCCTGGAACTCCGGGTCGAGTTCGTCGAGGCCGTCGAGAAAGAGCGTCACCCTGCCGGAGCGCACCAGCTGCGAGGCTAAGGTTTCCTTCTTCCGCTTGCGGGCTCGCAGTGCGGGGTAGTTGCGCTCGCGGGCTCGCAGTCCATGGTAGTCGGCGGCCAGCCTGCGGGTGAGCCATTCGATCAGCCCAACCCGGTTCGGCTCCCAGTCGCGGCAGGTCAGCAGCACGGGGACCGGAGTCTGTGCCCGCTCTTCGGCGTCGGTCGTGTTCTTCCGGTTCCTGAGGGCGTTGAGCAGGGTGATGATCGCGGCGCTGGACTTTCCGCCGCCTGATCTTCCCAGGATGACCACTCGGCCGGAGGCCAGCCCTTCGTAGATGGGGCAGAGACTCTCCAACTCCCCGTTCTCAACGCTCCCGAGCGCGGCGGGCTTCGCCGTCGGCACGGTAGGCGCGATATAGATCGGCTGCCGCGACGGGTCGACGGCCAGTTCGACGGCGCCGGCGACGTGGAGGCGGGAACGGTTCCACCGCACCGGAATCGGGGTGGGCTCGAGCAGCCGCTGCCGGCTCGCTTCTACCTTCCACTGGTCTTCCACCTCGTCCGCCAGGGCGTCTGCCGCGGCCAGCACGCGTCGTGAGATCTCGGGAAGGCGAGCGCCGACGCGCTCCGCTGGCTGCGAACCGGCTTCGGGGCCGGGTCCTTCGGGCTCCACCCCATGTGCGGCTGAGATGTCGACGAGCGTAGGCGGGCCATCACCGTGACGGCGCAGGAGCGCGGCGAATTCGGGGTCGCCAGTGAAGGTACGGGCCGGACAGGCATGCAGGCGGCGGTTCGCGAACACCTCATCATCGTGGATGACGACGCCAACGAGATGGTTTTGGCAGAAGACCGCGCTGCCGGAAGCTCCAGACCACGCCTGTTCACCATCCGGACGCATGTCCGGCCAAGAGGTCTGGTCCAGGACATACAGGTCCCGGGCGCCGACACCGCCAGCCTGAGGCGGCAACTGCCCCCTCAGGTACTCCACGTTGTTCTGCCCATCCCTGAACGTCGCCGAAGGGAACCCCATACCCTCATAGGGCAGCGGGGTGTTGCCGACAGGACGGCCCCAGCGCACCATTCCGGGCACGTCGACCTTGTCGACCAACAGCAGCAAAGCAACGTCGCGTCCTTCCCGGTCAGTCCAGGGCACCGATGCCAGGCAACGATGTATGTCGGCGTCCTGGGGATGCCCCACAGACACAACGATCTGGGCCCATGGCATGCCCTTGCTCTCCTCGATGACGTGCCGGGCCGTCAGTACGAGGCGAGGCCCGATCAGATAGCCGGTACCGACACGACGAAACTCATCAGCGTTGCCACCGCGGATCAGAGCCAGTCTTCGCCGGTCCAACTCAGCCCTCGTCATTCCAGGAGCCGGAGTACTGGCGACCGATTTCGGGGCTGGATCCGCCCAACGCCCGGTCCTTGACCTGCAGCTTCAGCTTCAGCTTGTGCCCGCGGACCGAGGAGTGCGATCCGCCCCCGCCCACGGTCGCCACCCCGAACTGCAGCTTCCCCTCGCCCTTGCCGTCATCGCGCAGCTCCAGCAACAACTCCAGCTCGGCTTCCTCGATCTGGAAGGCGAACTGCTGCTGTGCTCCCTGGGCCTGGGCCTGGTAGAGCTCTTGCCGCAGTTCCTCGACGGCTGCGGCCAACCCAATCGTCGCCATGGCTACTCCCCGTCGACTGTGAAGTTCAGAAGTGCCCGGTCGGCGATCTCAACTTGCTGCGGTTCCAAGCCTCCCGGGACACCCCGTAGCCGCGCAGCACCTCCACCGCCGCGGGCGGGGTACCTCGTCGGGGACGAACCCCAGCCAGGGGAGTGTGCACAGCTGCACCGCGGCCCCAACGCCGTCTGAGGAAACAGGAACTTTCGCAGGAACGCCTCATCCGCCGAGGTGAGGGCGAGGTAGCGGATCAGCTCCTCCTTGCCGATCGACGGGAAGGACCGCACGGCCTCCAACTTCTTTTCAGAGAACACGCGCGTTGCCACCAGCCAGCCCTCCCGCTCCTGCCACCGGATTCACTCCTACAGACCAACGAGCCAACTGACCCCGCGGCAACGGCCAGGGCAGGCCCTACTCCGTTGTTTATTGTGGCGAGTACTACCGAGACCTCAGGAACGCTGCCCAGTGCCAGACCCTGACGCTAATGACCTGCGGCGCCGGTCAGAAGGAGGTCGGGGGATACATCAATCCTCAGACCGCCTCCGCGGTCACCAGCCAAACCCGGACTTCCGCTGTCGACTTGAGGCACTCAACCCGCGCCTACGGTGACTCGCTAAAGGGTGTTGCACAAGGCTGTGTTCGGGCAGGTCAGGGCCTGTGGAGACAGTCCTCTGGTCATGATGCGAGGGCGAGGTTGTGCATGTGGGCGACGGCCTGGACTGCGTGGTGGAGGCCGTCGCCGCGTTGCCGGCAGTCGCGGAGGATCTTGTAGTTCTTGAGCCGGCCGATCACATGCTCCACCCGCGCGCGGACCTTGCGGTGGGCGGCGTTGTCTTCTTCCTCGCCCGCCAGCAGGGCCCGATGGGGGCGTTTGCGGTGCGGGGTGACCATCCCGCAGTTGAGGTAGGTGCCATCGCCCAGCACGGTCACGCCCTGGCAGTGCTCGGCCAGGCCGGAGGCCCGCCAGGCATGCGCGTCCGCGGTGGTGCCCGGCACCGGCCGGGCCGCCGCGATCACCAGACGCGTGTCGGCATCCACGATGACCTGCACGTTCGCCGAGAACCGGTAGTTGCGGCTGGACGCGGCCACCGTCCGGTCGCGGACCGGGATCAGCGTGCCGTCCACGATCCACATGCGTTCTGGGGCATCGACTGGGCGGGAGACGGGCTCCATCGCGAGCAGCGGTCCCGGCCGCTGGATCACCCGGCACACCGTGGAGGAAGAGACGCCGAACAGCGGACCCAGCTGCCGCATTGTCAGATTCGTGCGGTAGTACACCGCGACCACCAGTACCCGCTCGGCCAACGGCAGTGACCACGGCCGGCCCTGCAGAGTGCCGTCACCGCCCCGCTCCCGCACCACCTTCAACAGGCGCGCGAACTGCGTCACCCTCAGCCCGGTGAACGTCTCCACCCACACCCGCTCGGACCTCAACACCCCAGCCATACACCGGAGATGCCCAGTTCACAGCCTTGTGCAACACCCTTTAGAAGCAATGCCGTGACTCTGTTGGTGATCTTGTCGGGGTGGTGACGGCGGTCGCTGGTGGTGGTTGGCTGGTCTGTGGCGGGGCGGCCTCGGTTTTGGGGCGGTGGACGGTGTCGATGCGTCCGGCAAGTTTCCAGCGGATTCCCCGGATGACGGTCCGGACGGCGTGGGCGGCGTGTCCGAGGGGGACGCCGGTGATGCTGATGCGGGACCGGCTGGATGTGGTGTTCGCCGACGACGACTTCACTCACCTGTATCCCGCCGATGGCCGACCGGGCTTCTCGCCGGGGCAGTTGGCGCTGGTGTCGGTGCTGCAGTTCGCGGAAAACCTCTCCGACCGTGCGGCAGCGGATGCAGTGCGCACGAGGATCGACCGGAAGTATGGACTCGGCCTGGAACTGGACGATCCTGGGTTCGACTATTCTCTGCTCAGCGAGTTCCGAGCCCGGCTGACCGAGGGCGACCGGGCGGATCAGCTGCTGCAAGCGGGCGGCAAGGCAGCGGTGCGTGAACGTGCCGAGGAGTTCGGCCGGGACGGGCAGAAACTTCTCACCGCCGCCTGGGCGTCCGACGCCCCACCCCGTCTGCGGATGCTGCGACAGGTGGAGATCCTGCGGCGCGTCTGGATCCACCAGTACTCCTGGGATCGCGAGGGGCAACTGCGCTGGCGGGAGGGCACTGCCCTGCCGCCGGCCTCGCTGCGGTTCGACTCCCCCTATGACACGGACGCGCACTACTGCGTCAAACGCGATGTCGCCTGGAGCGGATACCGGGTTCATTTCACCGAGTCATGTGATCAGGACCTGCCGCACCTGGTGACGCACGTGGCCACCACCATTGCTCCCGTCCAGGACGGGCAGCTGACCGAGAAGATCCACGACGACCTCGCCACCCGCCGCCTGGCTCCGGCCGAGCACATCGTGGACACCGCCTACCTCACTCCCGCCCACGTCGAACGGGCCCAGCGCGTCCACGGCATCACGCTGCTCGGCCCGATCCTCGCCGACAACAGCCGCCAGGCCAAAGCGGGCTCGGGCTTCGCCAAGGCCGCCTTCACCATCGACTGGGACAACAAGCAGGCCATCTGCCCGCGCGGCGCGACGAGTGCGTCCTGGACCAAGCTGAATATCTCCGGCCACACCTACCTTCAGGCCCGCTTCGCCGAGAGTGACTGACGGCCCTGCCCAGACCGTGCCCGGTGCACCTCCTCGGCCACTCGCCCCCGCTCCGTCGCAGTCCTGCCGCGGGCACTGCACGAGATCCAGATGCGCAACCGGCTCGACCAGCAGACCGAACAGTGGCAGCGCCGATACGCGATCCGCGCCGGCATCGAGGCCACCCTTTCGCAGAACGTACGAGCTCACGGCCTGCGCAGAAGCCGCTATCGAGGCCTGACCCGCACCCACGTGCAGCACGTCCTGACCGCCATGGCCTGCAACCTCAGCCGTCTCGCCGACTGGTACGACACCACCTCATCGGCCCGCCGGGCGCCTCGCTTTCAAACTCTCTGCAACACAGCCGGATACGCCAGCAACTGACCGCCCAAGATCACCAACAGAGTCACGGCATTGCCCCTAGAGGGCGTCCCACACCTTGAACCAGCCGATGTTGTCGTTCGCTCGGGCACCCACGTTCGGCGTGCCGAACCCGTAGTAATAGACGGCGCTGTGGCCGTCGTTGAGGACGGCCTGCTGGCCGTCGCAGCTGTTGTAGGTGATGAACGAGGAGATCGAGCGCCACCACGTGCCGGTGCTCAGGACGTAGCCGTCCGCGTCGCAGGGGCCGTAGTCCCCGTATACGTCGGTGTTGTCGCCGCCGTACTCGGCGTGTTCGTACCAGGTCATGAGCAGGGTCCGGCCGCTGCGGTTGACCGCCGCCGTCCCGGTGTCGGAACAGGTCCGGCTCTTCACCCGGGAGAACCTCTCACCCGGCTTCACCCGCTCCACCACCACGGAGCAGTGCGTGCCGTCCGACGACGCCGAGGCTGATGCCTGCGGTGCGAGTCCGACGAGGCCGATGAACGAAGCGGCCACGCTCAGCGTGGCGGCCATACGCGTGTACAGGGACATCATGCTCCTCACGGCTGGGCTGACAGGGCATTGCGCACCGCAAGCCTAGGAAGGCGAATCGCGCAGCGGTCCCTGACAGATGTCAGGGACCGGGTCCGGGCAGGGGAGCGTGGCAGCCCCTGCTTGGGAGCGGTCACGTCCCGGCCCTTTCGCGGTGCGCAGGACATGAGCTTCCACGGTTGACCGATTGTCTGGCAGGTCCCTTTCACTACTTCGGGCAATGTTTTGGGTTCTGGTAGTGCCGAAGCACGACGGTCCCCGCCCCCGGGCATGACCGGATGGGGCCGTCCTTCCGACCCCCGTGGCGGGAGGACGGCCCCGGTTCCTTCCGGTGGCCGCCTGGTCAGTGCAGCTTGTTGACGGCCGCGGTCGTGGTCTTCTTGAAGGCGGTCACGGGCGCGTTCTTGAAGTCGCCCATCTGTCCCCACTTGACGACGGTGACGGTCCTGCCGTCCCGTCCGACCGACAGCAGGGCGATGTCGGTGGCGCCCGAGGATGTCTCGGTGTGCAGGCCGCGGACGCGGGCGCCCTCCTCGACCGGCAGCTTGCCGTAGTCCCGGCCCTCGGCCTCGACGTCGGGCGAGGACTTCTCGATGCGGCCGGCGCAGGTGCGGATCAGGTCGTCGTAGTGCTTCGCCAGCGCCTTGGCCTGGGCGGCCGTGCCCGTCACGACGGTCAACTGCACGGCGCCGGTGTCCAGGTCGGTCCGGAACTCCCGGTGCCGGTAGTCGTAGTCGAGCACGCCCTCCGTGCTCACGCAGAGGCCCAGTGCCTCCGGGAACCCCTCGGTGACCGGCCCGGCGGTCCAGGACGACGTCGGGTGCGGCGGCAGTTGGGACGCCGACAGGAACTTCGGCACCGCGGCCTTCGGCGCGGCGCCTGCGGTCGGTGCCGTGAGGACCGTGCCCGCCGCGAGGGCGGCGACGGTGAGAGCGGTCAGAGCGCTCGTTCGGATGCGCATGGACATGGATGTTCCCCCGTGAATGAGTGCGTGGACGTGGATGCCCCGGCGAGGCCGGCTGGTCGGCCCGGACCTGGTCGGCGTGACACCAAGAGCATCAGCGGTCACAGCGGCCGAGCGCAACAACCCACGGCCGATCGGATACGGTGGAATCATCCCAGCCCGTCTGACCTGCAGATACACGAGGTGCCTGGGATACCGTCCCAGGCCGGGTGAGGCCGTACGCGGAAGGTCTCGGCCGACGACCGCAGTCACCTCGAGGCGTTCCCCGAGATCGTGGTGCTGACGCACCTGATCCTCGATCCGCTCACCACCGCCCCCGACCATCGCCACCACTGCAGCACCTCGCCGTGGGCTGTGTACTGAGCTCCTGGCGCATGTCCAGGGAGCGCAGCCGCACGCCGGGCTGCCCGGGTCCCGTGTCGTAGGGTCTGATGTCGCGGCCACGGCGCGGACTCGGGCGGACTCTCGCCCGACCAACCGGCCTGGTGCCGAGCCCGGTTGAGGGAGAACAGGGACCAGCCGACCATGGTCTTCGGACACCACCCGCTGACCGCACGCAACTCACCGTTCCCCGTGATGAGCGGGCAGCGCCTCAACCGCCGCCAGGCCCGCGCGATCCTCGGCGCCCACTCCGTCGCCCCGGTGTTTTCCTCCATCAGGCCGGTCACACCCACCGCAACAAGCGCACCGTCCTCCCGCAGGCCCGGCACGTCACACTGCAGGAGATCAGTGTCGTGAAGGAGTACCCGGGCGGCTTCTGCCTGCTCCGGATCCACACGGGCGGCTACGCCCTCAACTACTACAAGACCAGCAGCGGACCGGCCCGGGAGTGGAGCGAGCGCAGCCGACGGGTGGCGGCCGGCCTGTGGCCCCAGTACGCCCTCGGCCGCTCGGTCTGCGACCGCAACAGCGTCGCCACCCGCGACCTCTCGGGCATCACCCCGCCGGCCTCGCGAACTGTGGTCCGTGGTGCCGCCTAGATGACGGCCCTAGTGCTGTTCAGATGATGGCCGTGGTGCTGCCTGGTCGACGGGCCGGAGCATGCTGGTTCGGTACTGCGCCACATCCGACGCAGGTAAGAGCCTCGACCTGGTCCTTCAGCCAGTACGGTGACCATGAGGCCTACCGGATGAACGGCACCCTGGCTGCGTGTGTCGGAGGAAGCGATGAGCGGGGAAGAGCAGGGAGGTTCCGGGCAGCAGCTGCCCAAGCTGCGGCTGGACGAGCTGCTCGACGAGCTCCAGGCGCGCATCGACGCGGCCCGGGGGACGCAGGACCGGGTGCACAGCCTGTTGGAGGCGGTGCTGTCGGTCGGGCGGGAGCTCGATCTGCCGCAGGTGCTGCGGCGCATCGTCGAGGCCGCCGTGGTGCTGGTGAATGCCGAGTACGGGGCGCTGGGCGTGATCGGCGACGACAGCCGGCTGTCGGAGTTCCTGACCGTGGGCATCGGCGAGGAACGGCGCGCGGAGATCGGCGAACTGCCCAGCGGCCACGGCATCCTTGGCGAGCTGATCCGGCACCCGGAGCCGCTGCGGCTGCCGGAGCTGTCGGATCACCCGGCCTCGTACGGTTTCCCGGCCCACCATCCGCCGATGCACTCGTTCCTGGGTGTGCCCATCCGGGTGCGCGACAGGGTGTTCGGGAACATCTACCTCACGGAGAAGCGGGGTGCGGCGGAGTTCGACGCCGAGGACGAGTCGGTGCTCTCCACCCTCGCAGTGGCGGCCGGGGTGGCGATCGAGAACGCGCGGTTGTACGAGGAGACGCGGCTGAGCGAGCGCTGGCTGCGGGCGAGTGCGGAGGTCACGAGCACCCTGCTGTCGGGGACGTCCGGCGTCGAGGTGCTGGAGCTGATCGTCGGAAAGGCCAGGGAGATCGCCTCGGCGGACGTGGGGATGATCGCGGAGTACGTGACCGGGGCGGAGGAACTGAGGCCGGTACTCGCGGTGGGGCCGAACGCGGAGCGGCGCAGTGGGCTGGTCCTCTCCGCGCAGGACGGATTCGTCGCGGCCGCGCTCACCACGGCGGAGCCGGTGGCCAGCGCCGATATCGAGCGTGATGCGCGCACCGGCGAGGGGGAGTCGCAGTGGGCCGGGCTCGGCCCCGTGGTCGCGGTGCCGCTCGGCGCCGGCGGGAAGGCTCGTGGGGTGCTGCTGCTGGGGCGGCTGGCGGGCCGTACGCCCTTCTCCGAGTCCGACATCGGGCCTCTGCTCGGCTTCGCGGGGCAGGCGGCGCTGGCACTGGAGCTCGACGAACGCCGTCGGGACGCGGAGAAGATCGCGCTGCTGCAGGACCGGGACCGGATCGCGCGCGATCTGCACGACCTGGCGATCCAGCGGCTCTTCGCGGCAGGCATGACCCTGCAGAGCACGCAGCGCTTCGTGGACCATCCCGAGGCCGTGGAGCGACTATCGCGGACCGTCGACGATCTCGACGACACCATCAAGATAATTCGGTCGACGATCTTCGGTCTGCGCGCCCACGGCGGTGGGACGAAGGAGGACAGCGGTCTTCGCGGCCGGGCGTCCGAGGCCGTGAAGGCCTGCGCCACCTCCCTCGGCTTCGCTCCCGCACTGCGGGTGGAGGGTCTCGTCGACACGGACGTCCCCGGTGAGGTGGCCGACCACGCTCTTGCGGTCCTCGGCGAGGCGCTCAGCAACGCGGTCCGGCACTCGGGGGCACACTCCGTGGACATCCATCTGCAGTGCGCCAGGGGCGAGTTGGCGCTGACGGTGACGGACGACGGGTGCGGAGTGCCCGCCGGTGTGGCGCGCAGCGGACTCAAGAACCTGGAGGACCGGGCCCGCTCGCTCGGCGGAACACTCACGCTCGGTGAACGGCCGCAGGGTGGCGGTACACGTCTGGTGTGGCGCGTTCCGACAGGCTCAGCGCGGGACTGACGACGCTCCCTCGGTCAGTGTCCGGGACGCTCCGCGACGCGGCGAAGAAGGCCCCTGCGGGCCGTACCCCAGGCGGATCACCATCTGCGCGTGATCACGCCGGTCGCTCGGCCATGGAACGAGTTGTTCGCGCAGGTCGGGCCACTCCAGCGCTTGGTGCAGCAGCGATGCCCGGAGGCCATGAGCGGTGGCCGTCAGGAGCACGCGTTCGAGGGCCTGCCCGGCGCGCAGCCAGTCGGCCCGGGAGTCGTGCTGGGTGGACAGGACGGCGATCGACGGCCGCTTCTCGAAGGGGCGGGAGGCCGGCACGGCCGGGTGCCGGTGGGCGCCGAAGTCCCGCATCGGGACCTGCTCCCGGGAATCCTGCGGCCCCAGTGCCTCCGGTGGTACTCCCAGGTCCGAGTGGTTCGGATCGCGGACCCACAGGCGGCTCTCCCCGGCCCGGTCGGCGTCGGCCGTGTTGCGGCGCTCCGCTTCCGTGGTCAGCTGCAGCAGGCGGTCGGTCTCGCGCGGCGCGGGACTGCTCAGCAGTGCGCCTTCACTGTGTGCGGCCTCGGCGAGTTCGGTGAGGACGGCAGCGGGCAACGGCCGCTCGGAGAAGGGGAAGCGGCTGCTGTGCCGACGCCACACCGCGTCGTACAGGCGCGGCGAAGAGGCGGTTCTGGCGGTGCCGCCGAAGCGTACGGTGGCGAGCAGGTCCGGCTCGCCTGGCCGGGGCAGCAGGCGGGACACCGGTTCCCAGCCGAAGTGCGCCACCGCCACCCGCAGGTTGAGGAGCGCGCACCCGACGGAGAGGTGCAGGGCACGCCCGGTCGGGTCGATGTGGTGCAGGCCATGGTCCGCGGCGGCGCGGATCTCCAGGGTGACGGTGTCCGGGTCGAGGCGGAAGCGCCATGGCTGGGTGTTGTGGATCGAGGGGGCGGCCACGGCCGCGGATATCAGCTTCTCCAGGGTCGGGGCGTCGAGTGTCATGGACCTCATCGCGAACTCCTCCCCGCCCTGGGCCGGTTGGCAGGCCGGGCTCATCGGTGACCGCTCTCAGCGTGCGGTCACCGGCTGTCGCGGCAGCAGGGGCCGTACGGCCCGGATGCGCTTCACCTCGCGGGACGCTCTTCGGAGCCGGGCTGTTCGAGGTGGGAGGCGAGGACCGCGGCCTGCACTCGGCGCTGGACGCCCAGCTTGGCCAGCAGTCGGGAGATGTGGTTCTTGACGGTCTTCTCCGAGAGGAAGAGGTTCTTGCCGATCTCGCGGTTGGTGAGTCCGTCTCCGATGAGGGCGAGGATGTCGCGTTCGCGGGGGGACAGGCTCGCCAGTTCGGGGGCGACGGCCGGGGTGCCGGCGGGGTCCGCCCGCAGCGAGGCCATCAGCCGGGCGGTGGTCGCGGGGTCGAGCATGGACTGGCCCGACGCGACGGTGCGTACCGCCGAGACGAGGTCGGAGCCCTTGATCTGCTTGAGTACGTAGCCCGAAGCCCCGGCCATGATCGCGTCGAGCAGGGCCTCCTCGTCGTCGAACGAGGTCAGCATGAGAACGGCCAGCTCCGGCATCTGGCTGCGCAGCTCACGGCAGACGGTGATCCCGTCGCCGTCGGGCAGGCGTACGTCGAGGACGGCGACGTCCGGGCGGAGGGCCGGGCCGCGGGTGAGTGCGTGCTCGACGTTCTCGGCGTCGCCGACCACCGAGATGTCCGGTTCGGAGTCCAGGAGGTCGGACAGGCCGCGGCGTACGACCTCGTGGTCGTCCAGCAGGAAGACACGGATCGGGTCCTGCTCCGTGAAGGTGCGTGCCTTGGTCATGACGACCCCTCGTTCCCCGGCGGCTGACGGACTGCGGACTGTCCGTGACGACGATCGTCACTCGCCGGGACCGGATGCACTAGGGCCGACCGGCCCCACTCCACCCCACAATGCGCCCTGACCGGCGCATCCGTCGCGGACCAAGCCCGTCCCGGAGTCCCGGACGTGACTGGTCGGTGTGCGGTCACAGGCGGCTGCCGCTGCCGTACGGGGCGTAGAGATCCAGCAGCCGGGTGCGGGCCGAGCGCAGGCGGTGGGCGAGGATGTCGCCCACCCACTGGGCGACCGTGTGGCCCAGGGCAGGGTCGTCCTGGCACATCGCCCGGACGGCCGTGGCGTCGAACTCGTAGGCGCGGACGGGGCTTGTCGTCTCGGAGCCCAGGTGCCAGGAGTGCGGTGCGAACAGCCAGGACCAGCCGACGAGTTCGTTGTGGCCGAGGGTCTCGATGACCGCTGCCCGGCGGCCGGGTACGTGCATGTCGAGCTGGATCGTGCCGGTGCGGATGATCCAGAACCGGTCGGCGCGACCGCCCTCCTCGAAGAGGCGGACTCCCTGCGGGAACGACACCTCCCGGGCGATGTGCATCAGTCGCTGCCGGTGCTCGGCGGGCAGTGCCCGCGGCATGCTGGACGTGGGCGGAGCGTTCATGACCGGCCTCCAGGACGGACGTTCGAACCTAGGACTTCCAGCGTGTGCCCGTGCTTCGGCTCGAACCATGGGCCACCCGGCCCCAGGGAGGGACTGTGCGGCCCCTGCGCACGCGGGCGTTCCTGTACGAGGCTCCGCATGAGATCGGGCAGGACCGGACACAGGAGGTGCCCACCATGGTTCGGCACATCACCACAGGAATCGACGGATCTGCCGAGAGCCTCGCCGCCGCGCACTGGGCGGCGAGGGAGGCTCTGCGGCGCGGCGTGCCGCTGAACCTCGTGCACGCCTGGACGTGGCACCCACGCCCCGCCCCCTCCGTCCCCGCGGACAGGACCGAGCGCGACTGGGCCGAACAGACCCTGGACCGGGCGGCGGGCAGCATCCGTGCCGCGCACCCCGGGCTGCGGGTCGTCGAGCGACTGGTGGCCGACTCCGCGGTGACCGCCCTCCTCGCGGCGGCCGAGGACGAGGAACTGCTGGTGCTCGGATCCCGTGGCCTGAGTGGCGTCGCGGGATTCATGGTCGGCTCGGTGTCCCAGCGGCTCGTCGCCAGGTCCTCCCGCCCCCTGGTGCTCGTACGTGCGGGCGAGAGTGCCGCCGACGAACACTTCACCACCCTGGACGGCGTCTCGCCCGACGAGATACCCGAGACCCCGTATCGCGATGTCGTCCTCGGCCTGGACACCCGGCGCCCCAGTGACGAGCTGATCGAGTTCGCCTTCGAGTCCGCACGGCGGTGCGGCGCCACGCTGCACGTGATCCACGCCTTCGGTACGCCGCGGGTCCAGCCGGCCGACGGACCGTGGGCCCCGGTGACCGGGCCTGAGCTGATCGCGGCACAGGAACACGCCATGGTCGTGGCCCTGCGCCCGTGGTGCGAGAAGTTCCCGGAGGTCTCCGTGGTCGAGACCGTCTCCGAGGAACGGCCCGCCACCGCGCTGGTGCGGGCGTCGTCCGGAGCCTCCCTCGTCGTCGTGGGGCGCCGGACCCGGGACAGCCTCCTCGGCACGCACATCGGCGCCGTCACGCACGCGGTGCTGCACCACGTCGGCTGCCCCGTGGCCGTCGTCCCGCACGACTGAAGCGGCGCCGTGACGGTGCTCAGGGCACCAACGGCCCAGGGCACCAACGGCCCAGGGAGGGAACAGTCATGACCACACGTCACGTCATCGTCGGGGTGGACGGCTCCGTCGTCGCCGTACGAGCACTGGACCTGGCCGCCGACGAGGCAGCCCTGCGCGCCACCGCTCTGGAGATCGTGTACGCCGTGCCCGACCTCGACGAGGCGGGCCCGGTGCTGGCGTCCGCCGCCTCGCGGGTGGGTTACCGCCACCCGGGCCTGCCGGTCGTGACCGTTCCTGCCGAGGGACACTCGGTGGCCGTCCTGGCGGAGCGCGGACGATGGGCCGCGCTGACCGTCGTCGGCTGCCGGAGCCTCGGCGGGTTCGCGGGCACGGTGTTCGGCTCGGTGAGCCGGCGCCTTGCCGCGCACGCACCCGGCCCGCTGCTGGTCGTACGCGGCGACTCTCCGCCGCACCTGCACAACGAGGTACTGCTCGTCCTCGACGAGGAGGACGACGCGGACACGGCGGCGTCCGCCTTCCAGGAAGCGGAACTCCGTGGTGCTTCGCTGCGCATCTTCCGGCTCTCGGCGGACCGGCACCCGGTCCCGGTGCCGGTGCCGGTGTCGCACCGACGGAGCGAGTGGACCGCGTCGTACCTCCCGGCCGGTGACCCGTCGTCGGCGCTCCGCGATCGGCATCCTCTGGTCCGGGTGGGGAGTCGCGACGCTGCCGCCGCCTCGACGCAGACGCTGCTGGAGGCCACACGCACGGCGGACCTCGTCGTGACCGCCTGCCGACCCGAGCGGAGCGGGCACGGCCGCCATCTCGGTTCCCTGGCACGGATGTTGCTGCAGCGAGCCCACTGCCCGGTGCTGCTCGTTCCCGCCGGGCAGGAGAGCGCCGCGCCCTCGACCTCGTGAAGAACTCCGTCGCGCCGTGCGGCGGGACCACGGGCTGTCGGCTCTGTCGGTCCTGTCGGCCTACTGGGTGTCGCCCCGGGCGAGACCCCACTCCCGGTACGCAGCGACAGCGGTGGGCAGCGTCGGGAAGACCAGATCGGCGCCGACCGACTTCGTCAGGCCGTACGCGACCAGTTCGTCCATCAGGTCCTGCTTGACGCGGGCGAGGGCGAACACGATGCCGCGCCGGGTCAGTTCGAGGCGCAGCGCGTCGACGGCGTCCAGGGCGGTGATGTCGACCTCGACGTTGGCCTCTGCGTTGAGGACGAACCAGCGGACCGGGACCTCCTGTTCGTCGACGGCGGCCAGGGCCCGGCGGCGGAAGTTCTCGGCGTTGGCGAAGAACAGGGGCGAGTCGTAGCGGTAGACCAGCAGGCCGGGGATGGTGCGGGCCTGCGGATAGTCGTCGATGTCGTGCATTCCGGCCACACCGGGGACCACTCCCTCGACGGCATCGTGCGGACGGGCCACGCGGACCAGCAGCTCCGCGACAGACAGGCCGACGGCGACGATCACGCCGTAGAGGATGTCCAGGGCCAGCACCCCGGCCAGGCAGCCGAGGGCCAGCAGCAGTTCCCGGCGGCGGAAGGACCTCAGCCGGCGGAAGCCCGCCAGGTCGATCATGCGGACAGCGGCGTACACGACGAGCGCGCCCAGTACGGCCGAGGGCATGCGGGTCAGCAGCGGGCTGAGGAAGAGCAGGACCGCGAGGACCGCCACACCGGCGACCAGCGCGTACGCCTGGCTGCGGGCGCCCGCCGAGGCGGCGAGCGCGGTCCGGCTGGCGCTGCTGCTCACCGGGAAACCGTGCAGCGCACTCGCACCCAGGTTGGCCGCACCGAGGGCCAGGAACTCCTGGTTGGGGTCGAGGCCGGGGCCCTTGTCGTCGGAGGAGTCGACGGTGAAGGCGCGCGCGGTGAGGATGAAGTCCGTGTAGCCGACGAGGAGGACTCCGAGGGCCGGGAGGACCAGGTGCGCGAGTTCGGTCAGGTCGGGCACGGCGAGGCCGGGCAGCCCCGACGGGACCTCGCCGATCACCTTGATGCCGTACCGGTCGTCGAGGTCGAACACGGCCACGGCCGCCGTGCCGAGCACCACGGCCAGCAGGGGGCCGGGGACCGCCCGGAGGAATCGCGCCACGGTGAAGAGGAACGCGAGCGTGACGGCGCCGAACAGCAGCGTCGCCCCATGGACCTGCGTCAGGTTGCGTACGAATGACCAGAGTTGGGCGAAGAAGGCTGAACCCGTTGTGTCCACGCCGGTGAGCTTGGGCAGCTGGTCCACGATCATGATCAGTGCCACGCCCGCGAGGTAGCCGATCAGGACGGGTCGGGAGAGCAGGTCCGCGAGGAACCCCAGCCGCACCGCCCACGCCACCAGGCACAGCAGGCCCACCGTGAGTGCGAGGGCGGCTGCCAGTGCGGCGTAGCGGTCCGGGTCTCCGGCGGCCAGCGGGGCGACCACGGTCGCCGTCATCAGCGCGGTCGTCGACTCGGGGCCGACCGACAGCAGGCGTGAGGAGCCGAACACGGCGTACAGCGCGAGTGCGGGCAGGATCGCCCACAGTCCGGCGACCGGCGGCAGACCCGCCACGCCCGCGTACGCCATCACCTGGGGGATGAGGTACGCGGCCACGGTCACCCCGGCCAGCAGGTCGCCCTTCAGCCATGAGCGCCGGTAGCCGAGGAGCGTGCCGACTCCGGGCGCGAGGTGCCCGAGGAGAGTGCCGAGCCCCTGTGTCGGACGGCCTCCCGGAACGTGCCCGCCCGCGCTCCTTGCCATGAGTCTCCTTCTGCCGCGTGACGTCAGGATCCACCGACGGGCGGACGGCCGCGAGACGTCGACCCGGCCGACAGGAACCTACAGGCACTCGGCCCCGTTCCCGGCAGCCCAACCGGCCCTGTGGAAAGGGCCGTTCAGCCCCGTCGCCGCGGACCTTCGGCATCCGGCGACCCCCGCCCGGCGCGGCCAGAGTGATGGGTGTCGGACAACGACCGGACCATCCCCGAACCCCCCGCCCTCCCGAACCCTCGAATCCCTGAAGGGACCATCACCATGGCCGTGCACGAGCATCCTCGCCGGAGCCCGGGGTTCCACCTGCCGACGTTCCGTGGCAACCGGACCGCCGCCACCTCCGAGTCCGCCGTGTCGGCTCGTACCGACACGCACACGGCGCGGGCCTACGCCTTCGCGTCCCTGCGACTGCTCACGGGGTTCGCCTTCCTGTGGGCGTTCCTCGACAAGACCTTCGGCTTCGGCTACGCCACCCCGTCCGGCAAGGGCTGGATCGACGGCGGCTCGCCGACCATGGGCTTCCTCAGCGGCGTCGCCGCCGGGCCGATGGAGTCCACCTTCCACTCCTGGGCCGGTGCCACCTGGGCGAACTGGCTCTTCATGGCCGGCCTGCTCGGCATCGGACTGGCCCTGGTAGGCGGGTTCGCGCTACGGCTCGCGGCCGTCGCGGGCACCGCGATGATGGCGCTGATGTGGGTCGCCGAGTGGCCGCCCGCCAAGCTCCTCTCCGACGGGTCGCCGAGCATGTCCAGCAACCCGTTCGTCGACTACCACCTCATCTACGCCGTCGTCCTGATCGCGCTTGCCCTGGCCTCCGCCGGTGACACCTGGGGCATCGGCAAGTTCTGGTCCAGGCTGCCGTTCGTCCGCGCCAACGGCTGGCTGCGCTGACCACGGAGAACGCGGCGGGACTCGCGACGGGCCCGCCGCGTCCGCCTGTCCGATTGGGCCGATCGGCCCCTGTTGAGGACCTACGGCCCCTGCACCACGAACTCATCCGGCACGACGCTGGAATCGGATCGTGCGACCCCTGCCTCGCCTCCGACTCCGCCTCCGACTCCGACCTCGACTCCGACTCCGATCCCGACTCCGATCCCGAAGGTGGAGACCATGCCCCGCACCGTCATCGTGGGACTCGACGGCTCGCCCGAAAGCCACGCCGCGGCCGAATGGGCGTCCCGGGAGGCGAAGCTGCGCGGACTGGCGCTGAAGCTCGTCAATGTCTGGGAGCCCGCTCCGACGCCCGTGGCGCAGGAGCCGCTCCTCGGCGCCGGGACCCAGCAGCACTGGAGCGAACAGATACCCCGTGAGGCCGCCGAGGGCCTGCGCCTGCGGCACCCCGGTGTCGAGATCACCGCCGAGCAGGTCTACGGCCGGCCGGGCGAGATCCTGGCGCGCCTGGCCGAGGACGCCGCGCTGCTCGTCCTGGGCTCGCGCGGCCTGAGCGGGTTCGGCGGGTTCCTGGTGGGCTCGGTCGGCCTCGCCGTCGTGGCGCACGCCGAGCGGCCCGTGGTGCTGGTCCGTGCCGGGGAACAGGCCGCCGACGAGCACGTGATGGATCCGTCCGGCATCCCGTCCGCCGCGACGCCCTTCCGGCCCGTTGTGCTCGGCATGGACCCCGACAGCCCGGACGACTCGCTGCTCGCCTTCGCCTTCGAGGAGGCGGTCCGTCGTGTCACCGCCCTGAGGGTCGTGCACGGCTGGAACCTTCCGCCGTACTACGCCTATGGCCTCTCCGCCGACCTCGGCCTGCACGAGGAGATCGTCCGGCAGCAGACCGCCCGGCTCACCGAGACCCTGCACCCGTGGCGACAGAAGTACGCGGATGTGGAGGTCGTCGAGGAGTCCCGCTCGGGCAGCCCGGCCAACCAGCTGGTCGACGCCTCCCACGAGGCCTCCCTGGTCGTCGTGGGACGCCGCGTCCGCCGCAGCCCGCTCGGTGCCCACATCGGCTCGGTGACACACGCCGTGCTGCATCACGCCACCGCTCCTGTCGCCGTCGTCGCGCACGGCTGACGCATCCCGAGGAGAACGAGAACCATGAAGGCAGCGGTCGTACGCGCATTCGGCGAGCTCCTGGTCATCGAGGAGCGCCCCGATCCCGAGCCCGGCCCCGGCCAGGTCCGGGTCCGGGTCGAGGCCTCCGGGCTCTGCCACACCGACATCCACGCCGCCCACGGCGACTGGCCCGTCAAGCCGAACCCGCCCTTCGTCCCCGGCCACGAGGGCGTCGGTCGCGTCGAGACCATCGGTGACGGCGTCACCCATCTGGCCCTCGGGCAGCGGGTCGCCGTGCCCTGGCTCGGCAAGACCTGCGGACGGTGCGAGCACTGCCTGTCCGGCTGGGAGACGCTGTGCGAGCAGCAGATCAACACCGGGTACGGATGCGATGGCGCGTACGCCGAGAAGATGCTGGCCTGGGCCGACTTCGCGCAGCCGGTGCCCGACGGGATCTCCGCGCTCGACGCCGCCCCGCTCACCTGCGCCGGTGTCACGACGTACAAGGCACTCAAGGTCGCCGACGTTCGGCCAACCCAGCTCGTCGCCATCTCCGGTGTCGGAGGACTGGGCCATCTGGCGGTGCAGTACGCGAAGATCGCCGGAGCGACCGTGGCGGCCATCGACGTCACCGACGAGAAGCTCGAACTCGCCGCGGAACTCGGCGCCGACATCGTGATCGACGCCCGCGAGCACGACCCCGGCGAGGTGCTCAAGCGGCACGGAGGCGCGCACGCCGCCATCGCGCTCGCGGTGAACAAGGCCGCCTTCTCCACGGCCTATTCGGGGCTCCGGCGCGGTGGAAAGCTCGTCATGGTCGCACTGCCGGCGCACGGCACGATCCAGGTCCCGATCTTCGACACCGTCCTGGGCGGCACCTCCGTGATCGGCTCCATCGTCGGTACCCGGCAGGACCTGACCGAGGTCTTCCAGCTGCACGCGGCGGGCCGGACCAGGGTGATCCAGGAGACCCGACCCCTCGCGAGCGTCAACGAGTCCATCGACGAGGTGCTGCGCGGCCAGATCAAGGCAAGGATCGTCTTCGACCTCGGTGAAGGAAGGTGAGGACGGTGGAGCTTCCCCTGGTCGTCGGTGTCGACGGCTCCGAACCCGGCATGCGCGCCGTGGACTGGGCGGCGGACGAGGCCGCTCTGCGCGGCGTACCGCTGCGCCTGGTGTACGCCTCACTGTGGGAGCGCTACGAGGGCGCCGCGCTCGCCGAGGGTCTCGGCAGGTCCTCGGAGCAAGTACTGGCCGACAACATCGTCGAGGCCGCCGCGAAGCGTGCGCACCGCCGCGAGGTGGACCTGAAGATCTCCACCGAGGTGCTGCCCGAGGAGCCGGTGCCCGCACTGCTGCGGGAGGGGCGAAACGCCTCCGCGCTGGTCCTGGGCACCCGTGGCCGCAGCGGAATCGCCGAGCTCCTGCTCGGCAGCGTCAGCCTCGCCGTGGCCGCCCGCGCCCACTGCCCGGTGATCGTGCTGCGCGGCGGCCACGACCACCAGGTGACGTCCAGGATGCGCAGGCGCATCGTGCTCGGCGTCGGTGAGGAGCCCGAGAACTCGGCCGCCGTGCGGTTCGCGTTCGAGGAGGTGCGGGAACGCCGGGTACCGCTGGAGGCGGTACGTGCCTGGCGCTGCCCCGCGCACCAGACCACCGACCACCCTCTGCTGGCCGGCGAACCGGCCCGCCTGTACGAGCAGCAGGCCACGGAAACCCTGGAAGCGGCACTGCGTGACGCCCCGGCTGGGGTGGAACTGCACCGGCGCATCATCGAGGGCCCGGCCCGCAAGGTGCTGCTCGACGCCTCGGTCGACGCCGACCTGCTCGTCGTCGGAGCCCGGCGGCGCCACGGCCACTTCGGGCTCCAGCTCGGCCGCGTCGCCCACGCGGTCCTGCACCACTCCGCCTGCCCCGTCGCCGTCGTCCCCCAACAGGCATGACCGGCTCAGAGGCTCGCCGCGTGATCGGGAACGTACGTCTGCAGATCGCGCGGCGGGCGCTGGTAGCCGGTCGAGGGCGGCCGGGGCGGCAGCTCCAGCACCGGCGGCGGCACCTCGTGGTACGGCACGGAACTCAGCAGATGGGCGATCATGTTCAGACGGGCCCGGCGCTTGTCGTCGCTCTCCACGACGAACCACGGGGCCTCCGAGATGTCCGTGTGCACCAGCATCTCGTCCTTCGCCCGGGAGTACGCCTCCCAGCGGGTGATCGACTCCAGGTCCATCGGGGAGAGCTTCCAGCGCCGCGTCGGGTCCTTCAGCCGCTGCCTGAACCGCTTCTGCTGCTCCGTGTCGCTCACCGAGAACCAGTACTTGTGCAGCAGGATCCCTTCCTCCACCAGCATCCGCTCGAAGATCGGGCATTGGCGGAGGAAGAGTTGGTACTCCTCCTTGGTGCAGAAGCCCATGACGTGCTCGACACCGGCGCGGTTGTACCAGCTGCGGTCGAGCAGCACGATCTCCCCGGCCGCGGGCAGATGCTCGACGTACCGCTGGAAGTACCACTGGGTGCGCTCGCGCTCGGTCGGTTTGGGCAGCGCCACGGTCCGTGCGACGCGCGGGTTGAGGTGCTCCGAGACCCGTTTGATCGTGCCGCCCTTGCCCGCCGCGTCCCGTCCCTCAAAGACCACCACGAGCCGGGTGCCCTCGGCCCGCACCCATTCCTGGAGCTTGACCAACTCCGTCTGCAGACGCAGCAGCTCCTGCTCGTACGCCGCGCGCGGCACCTTCGCCGTCTTCTTGCCGGCCATGCCGCCTCCTCCGCTCGATGACGTCCCTCGATGACACATACGGAGTCACCATGACCAACGTCGAACACCAGGACAGCACCGTACTGACCGACGAGGAACTGCGCACCCTGGACGCCCACTGGCGGGCCGCCAACTACCTTGCCGTGGGCCAGATCTACCTGCTGGCCAATCCGATGCTCACCGAGCCTCTGACGCCCGAGCACATCAAGCCGCGGCTGCTCGGCCACTGGGGGACCTCGCCCGGCCTCAACCTCGTGCACACGCACCTCAACCGGGTGATCAAGGCCCGCGGTCTCGACGCCCTGTGCGTCTGGGGTCCTGGCCACGGCGGTCCCGCCGTCCTCGCGAACTCCTGGCTGGAGGGCAGCTACAGCGAGACCTACCCGGACGTCTCGCGCGACGCGGCGGGCATGGACCGGCTCTTCCGGCAGTTCTCGTTCCCCGGCGGCGTGCCCAGCCACGTGGCCCCCGAGACACCGGGCTCGATCCACGAGGGCGGTGAGCTGGGCTACTCCCTCGCCCACGCGTACGGGGCCGCCTTCGACAACCCCGATCTGCTGGTCGCCTGCGTGATCGGTGACGGCGAGGCGGAGACCGGGCCACTGGCCGCGTCCTGGCACTCCAACAAGTTCCTCGACCCGGTGCACGACGGCGCGGTCCTGCCGATCCTGCACCTCAACGGCTACAAGATCGCCAATCCGACCGTGCTGTCCCGGATTCCCGAGCACGAACTCGACGACCTGCTGCGGGGATACGGACACGACCCCATCCATGTCACCAGTGACGACCCGCGCGAGATCCACCGCGCCATGGCAGGCGCCTTCGACCACGCCCTCGACCGCATCGCGCTGATGCAGAGCACGGCACGTGAGGACGGCGTGACGGAGCGGGTCCGCTGGCCCATGATCGTGCTGCGCACCCCGAAGGGCTGGACAGGACCCGGCGAGGTCGACGGGCAGCCGGTCGAGGGAACATGGCGTGCGCACCAGGTCCCGCTGTCCGGCGTACGCGAAAACCCCGACCACCTGCGGCAGTTGGAGACGTGGCTGCGCTCGTACCGGCACCAGGAGCTCTTCGACACCGACGGCCGGCCCACCGCGGACGTCCTCGCCTGCATCCCCGCGGGGGCCCGTCGGCTGGGCGCGACCCCGCACGCCAACGGGGGTCTTCTCGTACGCGACCTGCCCGTCCCGTCTCTCGACCGGTTCGCCGTCCCCGTCGACAAGCCGGGCGTCACCTCGCACGAGCCCACCCGGGTTCTCGGTGACCTCCTCGAACAGATCATGAACGACACGTCGAGCCGTCGCGACTTCCGGCTCGTGGGCCCCGACGAGACCGCCTCCAACCGGCTGGACGCCGTCTACAACGCCAGTGGCAAGGCCTGGCAGGCACAGATGCTCCAGGTCGACGAACACCTGGACCGGCACGGCCGGGTCATGGAGATCCTCTCCGAACACCTCTGCCAGGGCTGGCTGGAGGGCTATCTCCTCACCGGACGGCACGGCCTGTTCTCCTGCTACGAGGCGTTCGTGCACATCGTCGACTCGATGGTCAACCAGCACATCAAGTGGCTCAAGACATCGAGGGAGTTGCCGTGGCGGGCCCCGATCGCCTCGCTCAACTACCTTCTGACCTCGCATGTCTGGCGCCAGGACCACAACGGCTTCTCGCACCAGGACCCCGGCTTCGTCGACCACGTACTGAACAAGAGCCCCGAGGTCGTACGGGTCTATCTGCCGCCGGACGCCAACACGCTGCTCTCCGTGGCCGATCACGCCCTGCGCAGCCGCGACTACGTGAACGTGATCGTCGCGGGCAAGCAGCCCTGCTTCGACTGGCTCTCCATGGACCAGGCCCGCGTCCACTGCGCACGGGGAGCGGGCATCTGGGAGTGGGCGGGCTCCGCGAACGGAGACCGCGAGCCCGACGTCGTCCTCGCCTGCGCGGGAGACGTCCCCACCCAGGAGATCCTGGCCGCCTCCGATCTGCTCCGGCGTCATCTGCCCGAGCTGGCCGTCCGGGTCGTCAACGTCGTCGACATGGCCCGGCTGCTGCCGCGTGAGGAACACCCCCACGGGATGGGCGACTTCGAGTACGACGGCCTGTTCACCACCGACAAGCCGGTGATCTTCGCCTACCACGGCTATCCCTGGCTGATCCACCGCCTCGCCTACCGCCGCACCGGCCACGCCAACCTCCATGTCCGCGGCTACAAGGAGATGGGCACCACCACGACCCCGTTCGACATGGTCGTCCGCAACGATCTGGACCGCTACCGCCTGGTCATGGACGTCATCGACCGCGTCCCCGGCCTCGGTGTCCGTGCCGCCGCCGTACGCCAGCGGATGGCGGATGCCCGCACCCGCCACCACGCCTGGATTCGCGAACACGGCACGGACCTGCCCGAGGTCGCCGACTGGACCTGGACCGGCTGACACCTCTTCACATCCCTTCCATGACAAAGGAGTTCATCGCCCGGCCGACACACTTTCCGCAGCCGTGAGCGCACCCAGCGCGCTGGCCTGGGTGCGCCAGTCCGACGGGTTGGGGCTCGTGCCGGCCCAGCGCTGGCCCAGGCGGTTGAGGCGGTCCCGGTCGGTGCTCCAGATCGAGTCGGCCTGCTTCGTCACGTAGGCCTGGTAGGTGGCGGACCCGGTGGCGTCCGCCAGGTCGGCGAAGTGCCGCATGAAGATGCCCTTGAACTGTTTCTGGTTGTCGTCGCAGGAACCAGTGCCGACATCGCAGGACTCGGTCAGCACGCCCCCACGGGTCAGCGCCGACGAGGACATCGCGGCGTCGGCCAGGCGTTTCGCCGTGTCCAGGTACCTGCTGGTCCCGGTGGACCGCCACAGCTGGGTGAAGGCGCCGATGGCGAGGCCCTGGTTGTAACTCCACACGGTCTGGCCGTTGTTGCCGCAGCTCCCGTTCAGCCCGTCGTTGACCAGACCGGAGGAGTTGATCAGCCCGCTGCCCAGGTACCAGTTCGCCGCCGTGGTCGCCCGCGAGCCCCACACGGTGTCACCGGAGATCCGCTGGTGCAGCGAGGTGGTCAGCCACAGGTACTGCCCGTTGGTCACGGCGTTCTTGTACGTGCGCTCCCGGTCCCACCACACACCGCCGCCGCACGTGCCCGGATCCCAGTACTGGTGCACGTAGTTGGCGATCGTCACGGCCTCGTCCAGATAGCGCCGCTCGCCCGTGTAGTCGTACGCCGTCAACCAGGCGATGGCCCACCAGCCCGCGTCGTCGATGGCACGGCTGATGAAGTGCCCCTCGATCGGGTCCGAACTGCGCACGCCCGCGGGGAAGACGCCGCGGTTCTGCTCGAAGGTACGGGAGATCGCCCAGTCGTAGTCGTGCCGCCCGGTGCGTTCGGCGAAGTCGATGACGGAGGTGATGGCGACGGCCGAGTTCCACCAACTGCTGCGCCACCAGCCCTCGTTGGTCTGGTACGAAGCCATCAGCGCATCCGCCCCCGCACGCGCCCGGGTCGGTGCCTGCCTGGCCCAGGCGGTGCAACTGCCCTCCTGGTGTGAGGCCTCACGGCCGCAGGCGCGGACGGCCCCGCTGTAGAGCAGACCCCGTGGGTCCCGGGTGGCGAACATGGCGGTGCGGGTGGAGGCCGCCCCGGACGGCACGCCCGTACGGCCGAGGGAAGCGCCCTCGGGCCAGCTCGCGCCGGCGTCCCAGGAGCGGTCGAGCCAGATCTCGTCGCCCGCGCCGCCGCTTGCGACGACGCCCCAGGCCATGCCGTTGCGCTGGTCGACGTGCAGGCTGATGGTGCGCCCGAAGAGGGTGGTCGACGGCACGGGGGTGTCGTCGCCGGACGCGGTGGCGGGGTCGGCGCCGTCGCAGAACGAGCCGTCGCACACCTTCGGATACGTCCAGTCGGTGCAGGTGACACCGCCGGCGTCACCGCAGGCGCGGATCCAGCCGCGCCGGTGTCCCACCGGATCGGTGATGTTGTACATCAGCGTGCGGGTGCCGGTCCAGGTGCCGGGGATGCTGGCCTTGCCGAGCACCCCTTCCCAGGTGGCGCCCCGGTCCCAGGACCGGTCCAGCCAGACCGACTCGCCCGTCGTGCCGTTGTCGATGCTCGCCCAGGCCATGTTGTCCGGGTCGGAGACGTGCAGCCGGACGATCCGGCCGTTGATGGTCTTGTTCGGCACCGGGAAGGTGTCCTGCTGTGCCTTCGAGGGGTCCAGGGTGTCGCACGCCAGGGCACAGACCGGCGTCGCGGCATGGGCGGGGGAGGGGAGGGCGACGAGGCCGGTCAGGGCCAGGAGCAGGGCGAGGAACGGGGCGAGGAGTCCGCCGAGGACCGGGTGGGGCCGCGCTGACATGACGTACCGCCAATCCGTGAGGGCCGTGCGCGGAAGGGAGGGGGTGGCCGCCCGTGGAGGGCGGCCACCTTCAAGAGCGCCTGCTGTTCGGGAGCGGTCGTGCTCAGGGAGCCCAGGGTGCCGAGATCGCCCAGGTGGTGTCCGGGACGAAGCTCGCCGGGTTGTCCCAGGTGTGCGTGCCGCCCTGCTGGGCCAGCCAGAGTTCCGCGTTGATGTGCCGCAGGTACTGGCGGGGGAAGCCCGACGCCGACAGCCGGACGCCGCCGCTGCCCTGCACCGGGCACCAGGTCGCGTCCTCCTTGTAGAGCGTGGAGCTTTCGTTCGCGTCGCGCCGGACGCGGAACTCGCGGTGGCGCAGGTACTCGCCCGGGTAGTTGCGGGACTCGAAGGAGTAGCAGAGCCGGTTGGCGAGCCCCGGCTTCACCTTCCAGGTGGCGTCCTCCTTCAACAGGGCCGTGCTGCCCGAGTTCACCACCTCGGTGAAGCCGAGCCCGTCCTGGTGACGGAGGTAGTGGTCGGTGTGGCCCGGCGTGGTGACCCGGATCGACACGTACTGCTCCACCGGCAGCTTCACCGTCGGCCCGACCGTGCGGGACGCCGTGATGAGCGCCTGGTTGGCCGCCCGGACGCGGGCCTCTTCCACCTTGACGATCTGACGGTCGTAGGTCAGCAGGCCGTTGGCCTCGTTCTCGACGTCCGTGATCTGTGTGTAGACGGCCGCCGAAAGGCCGCCCGCGGGCAGCGAGTTCTCCCGGATGCCGTCGAGCAGCCCCACGAGCCGGTCGTTGAGGGCGGACAGGCTCGGCTGGTCCTCATAGCTGAACCCGCCGCCCGGATACCACTCGTGGCCGGAGACCCGGATGCCCAGACCGCCGTACTCGCCCAGCACGGAGGCGCGTACGGGCTCCGTCGGCGTGTTGCCGGGGCCGACGTAGTTGTGGTTGTCGACGACGTCGCCGTTGCCGCCGTCCTGGGCGCCGCAGCAGTTGACGCCGCTCATGTTGTCGACGAGACGCGAGGGGTCGTACGACTTGACCATGTCCGCGATGCGGGCCTGGTCGTACTGGCCCCAGCCCTCGTTCTGGTTGACCCACAGGATCAGCGAGGGTGAGCTGCGGTGCTCGTCGATGATGGCGCGGTACTCGTTCTCCCACTGGGTGCGGGCCGCGGCGGACGGGCTCTTTCCGCTGTCCATGGCAGGCATGTCCTGCCACACCAGCAGCCCCAGGCGGTCCGCCCAGTAGAACCACCGCTGCGGCTCGACCTTGATGTGCTTGCGGACCATGTTGAAGCCCAGGTCCTTGTGCTTCTGCAGGTCGTACCTGAGGGCCGCGTCGGTGGGAGCGGTGTGCAGGCCGTCCGGCCAGTAGCCCTGGTCGAGGGTGCCGCTCTGGAAGACGAACGACCCGTTGAGCACGGGGCGTTGGACGCCGTTCACGTTCCGCACCGCGATCGACCGCATGCCCGCGTACGAGCCGACCCGGTCGGCGCCCGCGCTGCCGGAGAGCTCGGCCGTGACGTCGTACAGGAACGGGTCCTCCGGCGTCCACAGCCGGGCGTTGGGCACCGGCACGGAGAACTGTTGGCCGACCGTCCCAGTGGCGCTGCCGACCTGTGTGCCGCCGTTGGAGACGGTGACCTTGGCGCTCGCGCCGTCGGCCCCGGCAGCGCGCACCGTCACCCGCAGGGTGTTGTCCTGGAGGTTCGGGACCATGTCGAGCCGGGTGACGCGCGCGGCGGCGGTCGGCTCCAGCCAGACCGTCTGCCAGATCCCGGACGTGGCGGTGTAGAAGATGCTGCGCCCGGCGTGCGGGGTGATGTCCTGGATGCGCTGCTTGCCGACGGCCTGACCGCCGGTCTGCGTGGCGTCGTACGCGGACACGACGATCGTGTTGGTGGCACCGCTGTTCAGCAGCGGCGTGATGTCGTACGAGAACGAGTCGTAGCCCCCTCGGTGGACGGCCCCGGCCTGCTGCCCGTTGACCCAGACCGTGGTCTCCCAGTCGGAGGCGCCGAAGTTGAGCTGGACGCGGCGGCCGCTCCAGCCGGACGGGACGGTGAAGGTGCGCTTGTACCAGAGCTTGTCGTTCTCGGTGATCTTCCGCTGGATGCCCGAGAGCGCGGACTCCGGTGCGAACGGCACCCGGATCTGCTCGCCGAACGACGACGGCTGACCGGCGTCGCGAGAGGTGACAGCGAAGTCCCAAATGCCGTTGAGATTGGCCCAGTCGGGCCGGGTGAGCTGCGGTCGCGGATACTCCGGCAGCGGGTTGTCGACCGGGACCTGGTCGGTCCACGGCGTTGTCATCGGCGCGGGTTTGGGGGTCCAGGCCGCCGAGGCGGCGTCGGCCGGGGCCGTGCCGGAGGCGAGGAGGCCGGTGACGGCGAGTGCAAGCACCGTGGCAGCGGTTGTGACGCGCCGCCAGGTCGATAGGGGTCTCAGCACGGTGATCGCTCCAGTGTCTCGGTGGCGCACGGAGGAACGCCGCCCGCAGGACGGTGGAACTGGTTCAGCACGAGAGAACTTGCTGCACGAGCACCACAGCATTCACTCGGCCAATTGTCCAGACCAAGCGCAGACAACGTTGTCGGACGATCGATGAACTCCCGCCTCATGGGGCCGCGTTGAGCAGGTCGAGGGCGCTCTGCTGCCGTGCCGCGTCCAGTTTGTCGACCGGGCCGAACCAGCGCAGTCCGTACTGGTCGAGGGCGTTCCGGTCGCTCGTATGGACACGGTCCGCCTGGCGTTGGAGGTACGCGGTGTACGGATGGTCCGGCAGCGCGGAGTTGAGCTTGCCCAGACCGCGCACGTGCGCGCCCTTGAAGGACGGCCCGTCGCCGCCGCAGTCGCCGCCCTCGCACGGGTCTCGCAGGATGCCGTCGGTGGTGTGGAGCGAGGAGGTCGTGGTCGCGGCGCCGGCGATCTGCCGTGCGCGGGTGAGCAGCGCGCCGTCGCCGGTCGCCCTGTTGAGCTCGGTGAGAGCGCCGAGCAGGACGCCCTGGTTGTACGACCAGACGGCCTGGCCGTTGTTGCGGCAGGTGGACAGATCGACTCCGTCGTTGACCAGGTTCGAGCCGTTGATCATGCCGGTGCCCTGGAACCAGGACCAGCCGGCCCTGGCCCGGTTCACGTACGTCGTGTCGCCCGGGATGCGGTTGTGCAGTGCGGCACTGAGCTGGATGTACAGGGAGTTGGCGATGGCGTTCTTGTATGTCTTCGCCGTGCTCCACCACACTCCGCCGCCGCAGGTGCCGTCCCAGTACGCGGCCATGTGGTCGGCGTCGGCGCGGGCGGTGTCCAGATAGCGGCGGTCGCCCGTCAGGTCGTACGCGGCGACCCAGGCGAGCCCCCACCAGCCGGTGTCGTCGATGTACTCGTTGCGGAACTGCCCGTCCTTGGCGTTGAGGTTCAGGTCGTACGTGCGGGAGATCGCGTACGAGTAACTGTCCATGCCCGTCACCCGGATGTTGTCGACGAGGGCGTTGAGGGCGTTGGCCGAGTTCCACCAGCCGGTGGTGTCGAACAGGCCGGTTCCGTAGTTGTAGAAGGTCATCAGCCCGGTGGCCGCCGCGGTGCGCCGGTTGCCGGCGTTCCATGTGGTGCGGGCCCACGGGGTGCACGCGATCTCGGCGCGGTCCCCGGCCTTGCCGCAGGCGCGCAGGGCGCCGACACCGCGGTTGTTCCAGTCGTCCACGTTGTACATGAGCGTGCGCCAGCCGCGTTGACCTGCCGGGACGGTCGTGTCGCCGAGCTTGCTGCCCGAACTCCAGGTGCGGCCGCCGTCGAAGGAGCGGTCGAGCCAGACCTCGTCGCCCGGGTTGCCGTTGCCGATGGACGCCCAGCCCATCGCGTCGGTGTCGTCGAAGTGGAGGGCGATCGACCGCCCGTGGACGGCTGCCGTGACCGGAGTCCGGTCGCCCGGGGAGAGGGCGGGGTCGCGGGCGTCGCAGTACTTGTTGCAGATGGTGGCTGCGGCTGAGGTTGCCGTGGCGGGGGTGGTGTCGGCGGCGGACGCGGACTGCGGGGCGAGGCCCGCGAGCAGGGCCAGGGCGAGGGCCGCGGCCGACCGTCGGGGGATTCGGAGACTTGGAAGGAGAGTCATGGGGCCTCTCTGTCAGGGCAGCGCCCCTGCGCCTTGCCGTCGGTTCGGTCTCGTTCCTTCGCGAACGACACCGATGCGGCGAAGGCTGGGGCTGGGGAAACGAACATGAGAGCGCTCTCGGAAGGTAGTGAGGGGGAGAGGGGGCGTCAACGGTGTGGACGTACAAGGGAGTTGAACGTGGGGCAAGGAGCGGCGGGGCACTCCGAGGCGGACGGGAATCGTCCGACAGGCCCAGGACGTGTTCGTAAATGATGAGGGCGTTGCCTTCCGCACCCGGTAGGACCGGGTGCGGAAGGAACCGGCCTGCGCATCTCTGGGGGTGGTGTGTTGGGACCGGCAGTTGGGCTGTGGCTCTTCGAGCGACGGGAGTTCCAGGACGTGTGCGCCGGCCTGATCCCGTGGTTGCAAAGCTTCTGCGAGCCTGTCGGGACGAGGGTCGGTACCGACCTGGCTTTCAGGGTGCGTCGCTGAGGGCGTTCATCACCCCTCGGTTCCGGGCGGCCCCGATTGTCGCGGCCGTCGGCCGACGGCCTGCGCGCCGCGGGCCTCACGTGCCTTCAGGGACCGCCGTGGCGCGGAAGGGTGCCCTTCGGATGCCGTCACCGAAACGTTGCAAAGGGTCGGGAACCCGCCCAACGGTGGGCGTGGTCCGTATCGGTACGGACTCTTATGGCTCGTAGCGCACGGGGGAGAGCGCCTATGAACCGCAAATGGCCGTCGCTGCTGGGTGACGCTTTGGCTGCCCTGATCACGCTGGTCGCCGTGGGCTTCCTCGTGTGGTTCGTGCTCGTGATGTTGTACATGTTCGAGGTTGTCGACATGCCCTGGCTGCCGATACCGGACGACACCGGCGAGGTCCCTCCCGGTGCCCCTAACCAGCCGGCCCAGGTGCCTGTCCGTCCTGGCGCCGCCGGTGGGGCGCGGGGCGGCCGTTGAGCAGCAGGCCTCTGACGTGGCCTCGTATCCCAGTTGGTCAGTACGAGATCAGTGTTTGGCCTGAAACGTGCGAAGCAGGCGGGTTCGCGCGCTGGCGGGCCTGCGACCGGTCGCGGTGAAGGGGCTAGAGAGCGGGTTCGGCGCTGCATCCCTGGGCGACGTTGTGTCGAGCTCACGGGTCGCCCTGAGGGGCGCCGTATCCGCACTGTTGCTCGCCTGGCCGCCGGCCTCACTCACCATGGGCTTCATCCCCGGCGCCTCCGCCGCCGAGCCCGGCCGCACCGCCCCCGCCAAGCCGCTGCCCTGGGAGGCCTTCCATCATTCTCCCGGAGCTGGAGGGTTCGCCGTCCTCTGCTCTGGCGGTTGCATCAAGTAGCGCTGATTCTGACGCTGTTGTCACCGTGGGAGGTCGGTGGGTAAATTTCTGCCGGCGAAGGCGGTCACTCGGTGCACCGCTGCTCCCTGCGGTGCCGCTGTTCGGCAGCCAGGTGTTTGGTCTTGCGGCGGACGCGCTCGCCGTTGGAAGCCCTTGGTCAGCGGAGTGTCCAGATCTGGTTGTCCCTGCCGTTGCACTCCCAGAGGACCGCCCCCGTTCCGCTCGCGCCGCCGAAGATGTCGAGGCACTTCTGCGACTGGTCAGCCATCAGTTGTGTACCGGCGAGGTGGAACCGCTGGCTGCCGTTGCCGTTGCAGCCGGACAGTTGGATCTCGGTCCGGTCGTCGGTCGCTCCTCCGGCCACGGTCATGCATTTCCCCGACGACCGGAGGGTCCCGCCCGATCCGGTCTGCCATCGCTGTGCCGCGGAGCCGTCGCACGCGGCCTGGAACAGTTGAAGCCCTTCGGTCCCGGCGCCGCTGCTCAGGCACTTCCCCGAGGTGGCGACCACCAGGGCACGGCCGGCCGGGGCGACCGACGTGTCGGGTCCGCTCTCCTCGGAGGTGTCCTCGCCTTCGGACACCGGCTCGGAGTCCTCGCGCACGGCATTGGACGTCGACTGGGGTGAGGTGGGCGCCTTCGACGACGTAGCGCCGGAGCTCGCGGAGTGTGACGTGTCCGGAGAGGAGGTCGCGGATGCGGACGTGTCCGTGGACCGAGGCGTGGGGTCGTCGGCCGGGAGCGGGCCGTCCGACGCGGTGGCGCTGATGCTGTTCTTCTCCGTCGGCATGGTCATCAGCACAGCGATGGCGATCAACAACGCCGTGGCGACCGCTGCGGCCAGCACGATCGGCTTCTTCGAACGCCTCGCACCCGGGGACCGTCGCGCCTCCAGGTCGGTCGTAGCGGGCTGCGGACTTTCCGCGGGCCCTCCGGCAGCGGATGCCTGGCCCGTTCCGCGGTCCGGATTACGCCCCAGCCCCGCTACAGCCGTCACCGCGGGATCCGGAGCGTTGGCGCCCGGCGCACTGGCGGCGGACGGAACGGCTGAGGGGCTCGCTTCGCCCGACGGTATTCGCAGCAGGCGCTCGGCGTCCTCCGCGGACAGCCGCTCGGCCGGGTTGCCGGCGAGCAGCCCCTGGATCACCGGGGTGAGCGGCCCGGCGCCCCGCACCTCGGGAGCCGGCTCCATGGCAATGGCGTACATCGTTTGCGCCACTGTGTCCCGGAGGAAGGGCGAACGGCCCTCGACCGCTTGGAAGACGTTGCGCCCAGCGCCCACAGGTCGGCCTCCGGACCTGGCTTGGCGCCGACGAGGCGCTCGGGAGCCATGAAGTCGACGGACCCCACCAGTTGGCCGGAGCGGGTGAGATTCGATGTCTCGGAAGCCTGGGCGATGCCGAAGTCGGTGAGGACCACCCGGCCGTCCTCGGAGAGCAGCACGTTGGCAGGCTTCACGTCCCGGTGGAGGACCCCGGCCCGGTGCGCGGCCCGTAACGCGGCGATCAGGCCACGGCCGATCCTGGCGACCTCTTCGGGCGGGACCGGACCGCGCGCCGCGAGTTCGGCGAGGGTGGTGGAAGGCACGTACTCCATGACGATGGTGGGCAGGCCCTCGTCGTCCACGACGTCGTGGACGACCACGACATTGGGGTGGCTGATACGGGCGGCGCTGTGGGCCTCGCGCCGGGCGCGCTCGAAAAGGGTGGCGAGTTCGGCGTCGTCGAGATGAGGCTGGGGATGCAGCTTCTTGACGGCGACCTGGCGGCCGAGAAGCTCGTCGTGGGCGCGCCACACGGTGGCCATGCCGCCTCGGCCGATCCGGTCGAGGACGCGGTATCGGCCGGCGATCAGCCGTCCTTGGTCGGACACCGTGGTTTCCTTTCCGCTGCCGCAGGGCCGATACGGCCGATGTGCCAGTCGGCTCCTGCGGCCGGAGACCGCTCAACGACCCGTTCTCTGCCGGGTGTTACCGCTAACCGGTGGTTGAGGGGCGATCATATGCCGATACGGCGGCACCAGATGTTGGACGGGAGTTCAACATCCGCGACTGCGAGCGCCGGCTCATCGTGCAGTTCGTTCGGGTGGGGGGACAAGGATTGGAGGACCGCCGCGTGTCGCGGTCCCGACCGCCGTGATGTCGCCGGCCACGACCACCGTGCCGTGCCATGGCGTGCCCGTGCCATGTCGAGCAGACGGAACGCCAGGCTTCATCGGACACGTCCGGCCTACCTGCGAACGACATGCCGCGGCGGGCGTACTGCGCCCTGAGTAGTCACGGTGTCTGCAACGGCATGACGACGGGGAGGGCCTCGCCCGGGGAGCCTGAGCAGGTATCCGAGACCGACTGCTCCGTGCCCGCGGTCAGGGCGACGTGTGCCGGTCATCGCCTGGTGTCCGACGGGGAAGGCCGACCGTGCTTCGCGCGCATCGCACGACGTGTCTCCCTCCCGGACTCCCGCACTGGGAGGCAGTACACCCGATGAAGACCCGTATCACGCTCGGACTGGCCGGGGTCGCCTCGTGCGTCGCGTTCCTCACGGCGGTAGCCGTGACCAGGGACGGCGACGGCGGCGCGGTGCCGTCGCTCCCGACGCCCCCGCGCGGACCCTACGTCGCACTGGGCGACTCCTACACGGCAGGCCCGAAGATCCCCGACCAGAACGGCAAACCCCCGGGGTGCGACCGCTCCGACCGGAACTACCCGGCGCTGGTCGCCGACGGCCTCGGCCTCGGCGCGGCGGAGTTCCGAGACGTCAGTTGCAGTGGGGCCACGGTTGCCGACCTGTCCGCCTCGCAGTCCACGGACGACGGCGTCAACCCGGCCCAACTGGCGGCCGTCAGCGCCGCAACCGGCCTGGTCACCGTCGGCGTCGGCGGAAACGACATCGGCTTCGGCTCGGTGATCACCGCGTGCGTCAAGGACGGCGTCCGATACCGGATGGAGAGCCGTTTCGAGGACGCCGCGTCGAACGACGCCCCGTGCCGGAAGCGGTACGTCTCCGGTGGCACCGACCAGGTGGCGGCGAGGATCGACGCGGCGGGCGGGAGGCTGTCCGCCGCGCTACGTGACATCGGCCGCCGGGCTCCCGAGGCGCGGGTGTTCGTCGTCGGCTATCCCGCGATCCTGCCGGACGACGGCCGAGGCTGCGGACGTGCGACCGGCCTGGCGCCGGGTGACGTGACCTTCCTGCGGGAGAAGGAACGGCAGCTCAACACCATGCTGCGGGACAGCGCGAAAGCTGCCGGCGCCGGGTACGTCGACACCTACACGCCCTCCGCCGGCCGCGACGCCTGCGCGGACAAGGACGTGCGCTGGATCGAGCCCCTCATCCCTGCGGCCCCGGCGGCCTCCGTGCACCCCAACGAGCGCGGCGAGCGAGGCATGGCGCGGGCCGTGCTGCGCGCGGTGCGGGCAGCACGCTGACAGGCCCGTCACCACCCCGTCAGCAGCAAGTGGTTGAGAAGCAGGGCGAGCGCGGCCTGCGCCGCGAGCCAGGCACGTGGCCGGGTCAGGAACGCGCACGAGACCAGGAGCCACATGGCGAACGGCAGCCAGATGCGCTCGGTCTCCGCTTTGCTCATCCCGGACAGGTCGGCGATGAGCAGAGCGGCGAGTGCGGCGGCGACCAGCACGGCGAGGCGGAGTTCGGCGGAGGCGTTGAGCATGTCTGCCCAGGGCAGGACCCGTCGGCGCACGGCCGAGCTGATCCGTTCGAAAGCGCCGCGGCGCTCGGCTGTCCGCCCGCGCAGAGGAGCGTCGAGGGGAGAACGCGCCCTCAGCCGTGTCGCGGGCAGGAAGAGAGTGGCGCCGGTGCGTCGCAGGCCCGCCACCGTTGCCGGGCCCACGATCAGGACCGTGCAGGCGAGGTTGGCCCACACCCAGTAACCGTAGGGCCGGATGCCGCCGGCTCCCTGGTAGTAGCGCTCGACGAGCAGGTGGTACGCCTCCCACCAGTTGAAGCCCGCGAGGGTGAACACGACGGGGACGACGGCGACTCCGGCGAGGGCGTAGGGCAGGGGCCGGGCTCGTCGCGGGCCGAGCAGCAGGACGGCGCCCGCGATCACGACGAAGAGGGTGAGCCCGTAGGAGAGATAGCAGGTGAGGCCGAAGAGGAGGCCGGAGGCGAAACCGGTGAGCCGTGGCCGGTGTCCGGTGACCGCGAGGGCGAGGAACGCGACCGTCCAGGCCGCGACCGCCGCGAAATAGCCGTCCGCGGACGTCCCCATCCACACCGCGGCCGGCGCCAACACCAGGAACGGTGCCGCGCGGCGCGCGAGCGCCTCGTCCGCGAGCGTTCGCACGGCGACCAGTACCGCCACGCACGCCGACGCACCGACGGTGATGCAAAAGGCTCCGGCCCAGCCTCCGCCGCCGAGCCCGGCCCGGGCGAGCAGGACGAATGTGAGTGTCGCCGCCGGAGGGTGGCCCGCCACATGCGGGGGCCAGTGGTCGGGGGAGTGGAGCAGGATGTGGCCGGTGAAGTCCCGCAGCGTGGCGGGGATGTCCTGGAAGCGGTCGATGACCTGCAGGTACTCGTACTTGGTTGTGAGCCGGACCGCGATCCCGCGCTGCCAGCCGTCGATCAGCGCCAGTGACCACGTCCACGCCATGGCCATGCCCCAGGCGGCGCCCAACAGCGCGCGCCACGGCAGCCGGGCGGCCACTCGCGGGCCGCATGCCACGACGCCGACCGCGACGACGAGCGCCGCAGGGGTGCCGGGGCCGACGTGGGGACCCCAGTTGGCGTACAGGGGAGGCCACCCCACGTGCAGGGTGCCGTGCTCCCGCTCGATCGCGGTGCCGACCAGCGCGGCCGCCACGACGAGCAGCGCGGCGGCCGCGGTCGCGTACAGGTCTCGGAGAAGATCACGGGTCACGGGGGAACGCTAGGCCGCGAGGACCGCGCCGAGGCCGTTGCACGTGCGGACGTCAGCGTTTCGTCATGTGTCGAGGACCCCTTTCCGCAGTTGCGGCGGCCTACGGTCGGCGCATGTCAAGGTTGCACACTCCGCCTGCCTCGCCCACGTCCCCCGGTTTCTGGCGCAGTCCCGTACGAGGTCCGTGGTTCACCTCGGTGCTCGGAATCGTCCTGCTCGGCGGGATCACCGCGCTGTTCGTGACGGGGCTGCTGTCGTACGCCGCGTACAACCCGGACCTGTCGCCGGTGAACGACAAGACCCCCGACAAGGGCCTGCTCGGCTTCTACCTCTTCGCGTGGCCGACACAGCCGCACTGGCTCTACCGGCTCACCCAGGGCATCCATGTCACGCTGGGCATCACGCTCATCCCTGTCCTGCTGGCCAAGCTGTGGTCGGTCGTTCCGAAGCTGTTCGCGCTGCCGCCGGCCCGGTCGCTCACGCACGCCCTGGAACGGATCTCCCTGCTGCTCCTCGTCGGCGGCGTGCTGTTCGAGTTCGTGACGGGGGTGCTCAACGTCCAGTTGGACTACCTCTTTCCCGGCTCCTTCTATCCGCTGCACTTCTACGGCGCCTGGGTGTTCATCGCCGGGTTCGTGGTGCACGTGGTGCTCCGGGCCCCCGCCGCCGTACGCAACCTGCGTCGCATGCGGGCGGGGAAGGGCCCGCAGGAGGAGGCGGGCGGGGAGCCGGACTTCCCGCTGGTCTCCCCGCGGCCGGCCGAGCCCACCGTGTCCCGGCGTGGCGCGCTGTGGTTCGTCGGCGGCGGTTCGCTGCTGCTGTTCGGGACCACGGCCGGACAGAGCTTCGACGGTCCGCTGCGGCGCACCGCCCTCCTGGCGCCGCACGGTGGCGCCGATCCGGGCAGCGGTCCCGGCGGCTTCCAGATCAACAAGACGGCCGCGTCCCGGGGGATCGCAGCCGCCGAGACGCGCGAGGACGTGTGGCGGCTGGTCGTCACCGGGCCCTCCGGGACCGTCCGGCTGAGCCGCAAGGAACTGCTGGAACTGCCGCTGCACAGCTCGGCGTTGCCCATTGCCTGTGTGGAGGGCTGGTCCACCGGCGACCAGTGGTGGCGGGGCGTACGGCTGCGGGAACTCGCCGTCCTCGTCGGGTACGACGCGGACTCGGCCCCCGACGTCATGGTGGAGTCCCTCCAGCGGCGTGGCGCCTTCCGCAGGGCCGCCCTGCGGTCCAACCAGGTGCGTGATCCGCGTTCCCTGCTCGCCCTGGACGTCAACGGCGAGCCACTGACCCCCGACCACGGCTACCCGGCCCGGATCATCGTGCCCGCGGCACCCGGTGTGCTCAACACCAAGTGGGTGGCCCGGATGACGTTCGGAGACCTGTGATGCGCAGAGCGTTCCCTCCGCTCGGCAGCCCGCTGCAACTCCTGCTTCTGGCCTGCTTGTTCGCCCTCGCCGGATACGCGGGTGTGCGTCTGCTGTCCGACGACTGGCTGGGTGTGACGCTGTGGTTCGTGGGTGCGGCCGTGCTGCACGACCTGGTGTTTCTGCCGTTGTACGCGGCCGTGGACCGGGCCGTCACCGGAGTGCTCGGTACCGCAGGCCGCCGGACCTGGACCATGTACGTCCGGGTGCCGGCGGCCTTTTCCGGGCTTCTGCTGCTGGTGTGGTTCCCGTTGATCAGCGGCCGCGTGGCGGACGGCTACGAGTCCGCCACCGGCCTGTCCGCGGACGGCTTCCTCGCCCGCTGGCTGCTGATCACCGCCGTACTCTTCGGCGGGTCCGCCCTGCTGCTGGTGCTGCGGCTGCGCAGGGAGACGAAGCAGCGGCCACCGGCCGACCACTGATCCACGGTGCGCCAGCCCAGCGGGCGGGCGTACCGCAGAAGGGCCCGGGTGCCGAGCCGGGCCCAGGGGAACGCGGCGCCGGTGGCCCCCTTGGCGCCGGTGCCGCGCACGAGGCGGACGTCGGCGCGCTCGTCCACGTCCACCGGAGCCGTCTCGGCGATCAACAGGCCGCCGGGCACCAGTAGTTGGGCCACTCTGCGGAGCAGGGTGCGTGGGTCGCCGCCGATGCCGAGGTTGTCGTCCAGGAGCAGCGCGGTGTTCCAACGGCCCTCACCCGGCAGTGGTTCGAAGACCGAACGCAACAGAGCGGGTCCGCCGAGGCCCAGGGTGTGGGCGACGGCGGCCTCGCTGATGTCGATACCGAGCGCGGTCCGGCCCTGGGCGGCGAGCTCCGTGACCAGTCTTCCGGGCCCGCACCCGACGTCGAGAACGGCACTCTCGCACCGGTCCAGGACCTGACGGTCCACGGCGTCGGCCCGCGCGCACCACCGCTCGACGTCCAGCGGCAGCAGCCAGCCGTCGCCACGGCGCAGGAAGAGCGGTCCCCGGCCTGCCCGGAGGGCGTCGGCGTAGGGGTCGGCCGACCAGCTGTGCTCGGCGGGGTCCCGCGCCATCACCTCATGCGCTGTGCTCATCGGCGGCCGGCCGTCCGCAGCCGGGCCAGTTCCGCGGCGAAGCGGCCGTGCGGCGCCAGGGCGGCGACCGCCTCGGCGTCGGCGGACGTGTCCACGTCCCGCAGGCGTGGCAGATCGCGCACCCGCAGGCCGGCGGCGACGAGCCGGGCGCGCTGTACGGCGCCGGTGGCGGGCGTAGACATCGGGACCCCGCGCAGCAGCTCCGGGTCCGGCTTCGCCAGCCCGAGCGCCCAGAAGCCGCCGTCCTCGGCAGGGCCGAAGCAGGCGTCGTACCCGTCGAAGTCCACAGCGAGCAGGCCGGGGGTGACCTGCGGTGTGTCCATCCCGATCAGCAGGGCCGGTCCGTCGCAGCCGGTGAAGGCCGCGGCCAGCCGTTCGTCGAGGCCACCCGCACACTGCGGTACGACGTCGAAGCCGGGCGGCAGCCATGGCCCGGGTCTCCCGTCGAGGACCAGGATCCGGCGTCGGGCGGGTGCCGCGGCAACCGCCCTCAGGGTGTCGGTGAGGGCCGCCTCGGCGAGCGCCGCCGCCTCCTCGGGTGTGAACGGTGGCGTGAGCCGGGTCTTCACCCGTCCCGGCCTCGGTTCCTTGGCGATGACGAGCAGGGTGGTCACCGGCGGGATCCTCCTTGTGCCTGTGCTGTGGCCGCCGCGGGCACGGCGGGCCGCTCGGCAAGGACGCGGCTCATGTCGCGTACCGCCTGCCAGGTGCCACGCCAGGTCCCGGTCACCTTCGAGGCGCCGGACCTGGGCAGATACGGGACGTCGTGTTCGGTGACGCGCCAGCCCGCGTCGGCGGCCCGCACGACCATCTCCAGCGGGTAGCCGCTGCGCCGGTCGGCCAGGTCCAGGGCGAGCAGTGCCTCGCGGCGGGCGGCGCGCAGCGGACCGAGGTCGTGCAGGCGCAGACCCGTGCGGCGCCGCAGCATCAGCGCGAGTGCGAGATTGCCCGCCCGGGCGTGCACGGGCCAGGCGCCCCGGCCCTGCGGACGGCGCCTGCCGAGCACCAAGTCGGCCTCGCCGCTTCGGACTTCGGCCACGAACGGCACGAGCAGGGCCGGGTTCAGCGAGGCGTCGCAGTCGCAGAAGCACACGATGCCGGCCGTGGCCGCGGTCAGTCCCGCATGGCAGGCGGCGCCGAAGCCGCGGCGCGGTTCGTGGACGACGGTGGCGCCGAGTTCCCGGGCGATGTCCGCCGAGCCGTCGGTGGAGCCGTTGTCCACGACAAGGGCACGCCAGCCGGGTGGAATGCGGGCGAGTACCCAGGGCAGTGCCTCGGCTTCGTTCAGACAGGGGAGGACGACATCGACGTCCTCGGGTGTGGAAGAGGTCATCACGGCTCCCACCCTACGAACGCGAAACGTACATATCGGGCTTCGGCTCCTTACGAAACACGGACGTCAGGGCCGGTGGGCCACTCGGAGAGCGACGCTCGAAGGCATGCGGTGCGAGGCTGGCCGTATGGAACAGCAACCGTACGAGTCGGTGGCGGGCGCCTCAGCCGACGGACGGACCGGGACGGCACGCGTCCTCGTCGTCGACGACGACCCCACGGTCGCCGAGGTCGTCTCGGGCTACCTGGATCGCGCCGGGTACCTGGTGGACCGGGCCGAGGACGGGCCGACCGCCCTCGCCGGCGCCGCCGCGCACTGGCCGGACCTGGTGGTACTCGACCTGATGCTGCCCGGCATGGACGGCCTGGAGGTGTGCCGCCGGCTGCGGGCACGCGGCCCCGTGCCGGTCATCATGCTCACCGCCCGCGGCGACGAGGACGACCGCATCCTCGGTCTTGAGGTGGGGGCGGACGACTACGTGACCAAGCCGTTCAGTCCCCGGGAGCTGGTGCTTCGAGTGGAGTCGGTCCTGCGTCGCTCGCGGCCCCGCACGGGCACGCGTTCCCACAGCGCGGCCGGACTCACCGTCGACCCGGCTGCACGCCGCGCCACCAAACATGGTGGCGAACTCGCCCTGACCCTGCGCGAGTTCGACCTGCTCGCGTTCTTCCTCCGGCATCCGGGCCGGGCGTACAGCCGCGAGGACCTGATGCGGGAAGTGTGGGGCTGGGACTTCGGCGACCTCTCGACCGTCACCGTCCACGTCCGACGGCTGCGCAACAAGGTCGAGGACGATCCCGCCAGGCCCCGCCTGATCCAGACGGTGTGGGGCGTCGGCTACCGATTCGATGCCGCAGGTCCCGCCAGCCCTGCCGGTCCTGGCGGTCCCTCTGGGCTTGCCGACCCATCCGGCCCTTCCGATCCTTCCGGCTCTTCCGGCCGGGGCGAGGAGTGATCATGCACGCCACCCTCCTCATCGCTCTGTACGCCTTCCTGGGCGCCGGTGCGGCCGGGCTGCTCGGCGCGGGAGCACTGTGGATGCTGCGCCGCCGCTCACTGACCACCTCCCTCACCGTGGTGGCCGCCGTCGCGGTGACCGCGATGCTCGCGGGCACCCTGGCCGTGGCGCAGGCGATGTTCCTGTCCGCGCACGACCTGTCCGTGGTGACGACGGTGGTCGCGATGGCGGCCGTCGTCTCCTTGGCCGCCGCCCTGCTGCTGGGCCGCTGGGTGGTCGCCCGCAGCCGTGAACTCGCCCTCGCCGCCCGGTCCTTCGGCGACGACGGCGACTTCACGGCACCTCACGGTGCGGCCACCGCCGAACTGGCCGCGCTGAGCCGCGAGTTGCAGGCCACCAGCGCGAAGCTCGCCGAATCCCGGCAGCGTGAGCGCGCCCTGGAAACCTCGCGCCGTGAACTCGTCGCGTGGATCTCGCACGACCTGCGCACCCCGCTCGCGGGCCTGCGTGCGATGGCCGAGGCGCTGGAGGACGGTGTCGCCGCCGACCCGGACCGCTATCTGAAGCAGATCCGCACCGAGGTCGAACGCCTCAACGACATGGTCGGCGACCTCTTCGAACTCTCCCGCATCCACGCCGGCAGCCTGGCTCTGTCGCCCTCCCGGATGTCCGTCTACGACCTGGTCGGCGATGCCCTCGCCGGCGTGTATCCGCTGGCCCGCGAACACGGGGTGCGACTTGTCGGCGACCGCGTCGAACCCCTGCCGGTGGAGGTGGACGGCAAGGAGATGAGCCGTGTACTCGGCAACCTCCTGGTCAACGCGATCCGGCGCACCCCCGCGGACGGCACCGTCATGGTGGCCGCCGAACTCCTGCCCGACGGCGTGGTGTTGTCCGTGACGGACGGCTGTGGCGGCATCCCCGAGGAGGACCTGCCCCGCGTCTTCGACACCGGCTGGCGCGGCACCCACGCCCGTACCCCGCCTGCGGGCGCCGGGCTGGGCCTGGCCATCGTCCGCGGCATCGTGGAGGCCCACCAGGGCAGGGCCACCGTACGGAATATCCCCGGTGGCTGCCGCTTCGAGGTGGTGCTGCCCGCGGCCGCTTCCTGAAGCGGGCAGCACCACCGGTCCAAGGGGCGCTACGCGCCACGCATCCCGGCCCGCGCGAACTCCCGCATGCCCTCCGCGAAGCCGACCTCCGGTTTCCATCCCAGCTCCGCCCGCAGCCGGGACGAGTCCGCCGTGATGTGCCGCACGTCGCCCAGCCGGTACTCGCCGGTCACGACCGGCTGGGGCCCGCCGTACGCGGCGGCCAGCGCCTTCGCCATCTCTCCGACGGTGTGCGGCTCACCGCTGCCGGTGTTGTACGCGGTCAGCGCACCTACGGCCGAATCCGCCTCCAGCGCCGTCGCGTTGGCCGTCGCCACGTCCCGTACGTGCACGAAGTCCCGCCGCTGCCGACCGTCCTCGTAGACCCGCGGTGCCTCGCCCCGGGCGAGCGCCGAACGGAAGAAGGAGGCGACCCCGGCGTACGGAGTGTCCTGGGGCATACGGGGCCCGTACACGTTGTGGTAGCGCAACGACACCGCCGACCCACCCGTCGAGCGCGCCCACGCGGCGGCCAGATGTTCCTGGGCGAGTTTGGTGGTGGCGTACACGTTGCGCGGGTCCACCGGCGCGTCCTCCCCGACCAGCCCCGGTGACAACTCCTGCCCGCACACCGGGCACCGCGGCTCGAAACGCCCGGCGGCCAGGTCGGTGACGGCCCGGGGCCCCGGCCGTACGACCCCGTGCCGCGGGCAGGTGTACCTGCCTTCCCCGTAGACGACCATCGAGCCGGCCAGCACCAGACGGCGGACGCTCTTCTCGGCCATGGCCGTGAGCAGTACGGCGGTGCCGAGGTCGTTGCGGGAGACGTACTCCGCCGCGTCGGCGAATCCGGTACCCAGGCCGACCATCGCCGCCTGGTGGCACACGGCGTCCACACCGGACAGGGCGCGGGCAACCGCCTCCGGGTCCCGGACGTCCGCGCCAGGATCATCACGTACGTCGAACATGACGGGCTCGTGCCCGCGCGTCCCAAGCGCCTCGACGACATGGGACCCGATGAACCCGGCACCGCCGGTGACCAGTACTCGCATGCGCCCACGTTAGGGCGGCACACCCGCCGTACCCCCGGGCCGCGCGCACCACGTCACGAGTCCGTAAGGACCTGTTCCTGATGCGACCATGCCATGACGGTTTCCGGCGGATCCTGGGTTCGTTGCGCGTGCCAATCAGCCGTGCTTGGCTCGCCCGATGAACTTTCTGTTGACGGCGAGTGGCCTGCGCAACGAGACCCTGCGGGACGCGCTGCGGGACATGCTGGGAAAGCCGTTCGGATCGGCGAACGTCGTGTTCGTCCCCACGGCGTCAGTCGCCGAGCCCGGGGACCACGGATGGGTCGTCGAGGACATGAACCGGCTGCACGGCCTCGGCTGGCGGGAGTTCGACGTCCTGGAGCTGAACGGCCTGCCTCGGCAGATGGTGCTCGACCGGCTGCTGAACGCCGACGTCATCTATGTCGAGGGCGGCAGCCACTACCACCTCGCGCGCAGCATCACCGGCAACGGCCTGGCCGACGGCTTCCTGGAAGCGCTGGAGAGCCGGGTCTATGTGGGGGTCAGCGCCGGATCAATGATCTTCAGCCGTAATCTCACCGGCCACTCCGCCGACGTCATCGGGGACACCCCGGACCTCCACGTGCTCGGCGCGACGACCGTGGAGCCGCCGTTCGGCCTCTTCGACTGGTATCTCAAGCCCCATCTGTACTCGCCGGATTTCCCCGAGCGGGACGACGCCTGGGCTGATCGCATCGCCGCGCGGGCGGACTTCCCGATCTACTTCATCGACGACCAGACGGCCGTTCGCGTCAAGGACGGCAAGGTGGATGTCATTTCTGAAGGCCGGTGGCGATTCCATCCGTGACTCAGAGCCCCGGACCTTGTGCGAGCGCCCTCGCCCTCCGATCCCTCCGACGCTCCGGCGTCCCCGTCGCGCGGTGTCGCGTCCCGTGAGCCGGTCGACTTGGCGCGGGTCGGCCGCCGCTCGGTCCGCCGCAAACACCGTGTCTCCTGCAGGTCGTGTCGATTTGCTGGTTTGGAACTGACCCCGACCACGCCAAGGGGCCCGGTGTGAGGTGTACGAGCCACGGCTGCTCGGGAGTCAGTGGCTGCCGGCGAGTTCGCCGCTGAGTGTCTTGTGGATGTGAGCGCTCGGCCCGTTCAGTCCGATGATCTCGACTGTCTTGCCGCGCTGGGTGTACTTGGCCTCGATGGCGTCCAGGGCGGCGACGGAGGACGCGTCCCAGATGTGGGCCGCGGACAGGTCGATGACGACTCTGTCGGGGTCGCCCGCGTAGTCGAACCGGCCGACGAGGTCGTTGGAGGAGGCGAAGAACAGCTCGCCCGTGACCCGGTAGACGACGCCGGCGTGGTCGGGGTCGGTGGCGGCGGTGACCTCGGCGAGGTGGGCGACGCGCTTGGCGAAGATGACCATCGCGGTGATGGAGCCGGCGACGACGCCGATGGCGAGGTTGTGGGTGGCGACGACGCAGGCGACGGTGACCACCATGACGGTGATCTCCCCGGCCGGCATCCGCTTGAGTGTCTTCGGGGCGATGGAGTGCCAGTCGAAGGTCGCGAACGACACCATGACCATCACCGCGACGAGCGCCGCCATGGGGATGTCGGAGACGACCGGTCCGAAGACGATGCACAGCACCATCAGGAAGGCACCGGCGAGGAACGTCGACAGGCGGGTGCGGGCGCCGGAGACCCGGACGTTGATCATCGTCTGGCCGATCATGGCGCAGCCGCCCATGCCGCCGAAGAAGCCGGTCACGATGTTGGCGATGCCCTGCCCGATGGACTCGCGGGTCTTGGAGGAGTGGGTGTCGGTGATGTCGTCGACCAGCTTCGCGGTCATCAGGGACTCCATCAGACCGACCAGGGCCATCGCGAGCGCGTACGGAGCGATGGTGGTGAGGGTGTCCAGGGTGAACGGCACGTCCGGCAGCCCGGGCATCGGCAGCGCGGACGGCAGGTCGCCCTTGTCGCCCACGGTCGGCACCGCGATCCCGGCCGCGAGCGTGATGACCGTGAGGATGACGATGGAGACCAGTGGCGCCGGGATCACCGAGGTGACCCTCGGGAAGAACACCATCAGCGCCAGCCCGGCGGCGAGCAGCGGATAGACCGGCCAGGGCACGTTCGTCATCTCCGGCACCTGCGCCAGGAAGATGAGGGTGGCGAGGGAGTTGACGAAGCCGACCATCACGCTGCGCGGCACGAACCGCATCAGCCTGGCCACCCCGAGTGCGCCGAGGACGATCTGGAAGACACCGGCGAGCACGACGGCCGCGACCAGATAGCCGAAGCCGTGTTCGCGGTTCAGCGGGGCGATGACGAGGGCGACGGCACCGGTGGCGGCGGAGATCATGGCCGGCCGGCCGCCGACGATCGCGATGGTCACGGCCATCGTGAACGACGCGAACAGGCCGATCGCCGGCTCGACCCCGGCGATGATCGAGAACGAGATCGCCTCCGGGATCAGTGCCAGGGCAACCACGAGACCGGCCAGCACCTCGGTGCGCAGCACCTTCGGATCGGACAGCCACGACGGACGTCGGGAGCCGCGCAGCCACGCGGCCGGGGACAGTGCGGGGGAGGACAAGACGAGAGGAACCTGTCGTGCTCGGGCACACCCGGCATCACGGCGGGCGCGCAAGTAGGCGTGGAGAACCGGGGCGGTCCTCCAAGAGATCAGCGAGCGGCGCGGACCGAGGTCAGGGGGCAGCGGCGACGTGACCGGCGCGGGAATCGGGCGCTGCCTGCGGTCGAAGGATCACGGCGGGCAGACAGCGGCGCCTGGCATCACGGACATGCGCACGCTCTCTCCCGCGGACAACGGTGTTTGCCGGGGGCTTCGTCGGCCCCGACACGGCTGACGGTAACGGGACGACATCCCGCACCGTGGGAACAGGCGCGGCAGGCAACCGCCCCAATACCGGCGCAACCCTACCCTAACGTTAGAGTAGAGATCGGCGTCGGCTGCCCGTGGCCGCAGCGGAAGACGAGGAAGGCACCCCGCGTGAGCAGCGAGCACATGCAGATCGGCGAGGCCGCCGCGCGGACCGAGCTGTCGCTGCGCACCATCCGGCACTACGAGGACACCGGCCTCGTCATCCCCTCCGCCCGCTCCCAGGGCGGCTTCCGCCTCTACACCGAGGCCGACGTGGCCCGCCTGATGGTCATCCGTCGCATGAAGCCGCTCGGCTTCACCCTCGACGAGATGCGCGCCCTGCTCGACGCCACCGACCGCCTCGACTCCGGCGAGGAACTGCCGCCCGAGGATCGCGAGGAACTGCTGGACCGGATTCGAGGCTTCGAGCAAGCCACCCACAAGCGAGTCGAGGATCTGCGCACCCAGCTGGCCCGGGCGGAGGAGTTCGCGGCCACACTGGGGGAGCGCCTGATTCGGAGCACGTCGGCCCCGAGGCGGCCCTGACCTGGCGGCGGTGCGCAATCCGACCACTGCGGGGTTGGCTGTAGCCAGCGGATCCCAGCGGGCCGTCGCCTGGTCAGGCGGCTCGTTCAGCGGTGGCCGGTTGCTTGGCGCGCTTGGCCTCCAGCAGTTGCCGGCGCTTGTCGTCCTTGAAGGGCCATGTGTGCGAACCGGGCTTGCGGGCCTCGTCCGCCAGATGCTTGAGCAAGCCCTTGTAGCTGCTCTCCTTGATCTTCACGGCAAGGCGGCCACGGATGGAGAACCTGTTCGCGATGTCGTCCTTGGAAGCGAGCTGAACCGTGGCGGCGCGACGCCCAAGGCTGACACACAGGCCGAAGAACCCCACGTCGATGGACGCGGGCTGCTCACCCGCGATCCGGCTCAGCACGGTGTCGGCGGCATGCGCGCCCAGCGGGCCCGCGGCCTGGCAGCTCATCCGCAGCGGCAGGTCCGACGGCGCCGCCGAGTCCCCGGCCGCGACGATGCGTACGTCGTCCACGCTCGTCAGCGTCTCGTCCGTGAGCAGGCGGCCCAGGCCGTCGGTGCTCAGCCCGCTGCGCACGGCCAGGTCCGGCACGCTGAATCCTGCGGTCCAGACGGTCACTCCGCTCGGCAGCTCACGGCCGCCACTGAGCCGCACGGCATCGCGCGTCACGGCCGTCACCCTCGCGTCGGGGCCTTCGAGCACGGTCACACCGAGTTTGCCCAGCCGCTTGGCGATCGAGCGCCGAACGCGGGGATGCAGATACGGCCCGAGTACCTCGCCGCACACCAGGGTCACGGTGCGGCCCGCCTCCGCCAGTTCGGCGGCGGTCTCGATGCCGAGCGCACCGGCTCCGACAACCGTCACCGCGGCCGTCGCAGGCGCGGCGTCGAGGACCGACCACAGCCGCTGTGCCTCCTCCAGGCTCGCGATCGGATAGGCGAACTCGGCCGCTCCGGGCACCCGCGGGTCGGCGCTGCCGCTGCCCACCGCGTAGATCAGGTAGTCGTAGCCAACGGTGCCGCCGGCCGCCAACACCACGCTGCGCTCGGCCGCGTCGATCCGTGCGGCGGTGTCGACCACCAGCCGGACGCCCTTGGCCAGGAGCTCTCGGTAGTCGGCGACCACGTCTTGGGACCCGCCCACCACTTGGTGCAGGCGGATCCGGTGAACGAAGACCGGGCGCGGGTTGATCAGAGTCACGGTCACGTCCTCGCGCTGCGTCAGGCGATTGGCCGCCATGACTCCGGCGTATCCGCCGCCGATCACGACCACTTCGGTGTTCTGAGCCATGGTGTCTCCCTCGTTCGCGGTGGGTTCGGCCTCAAGACGCCGACCGGCCGGACCTTGTGACAGGTTGTGAGGCAGACCACTTCGCAGACGTGGAGCGCGGCGCCTACAGGCCGTGGCTTCAGCTGATCCGGGCAGTGGGGGCTGGTGTGGGCTCGGGCGGAGACGGGAGGTCGTCGCTCTCGTTGCTCTCCACGGCGTCCACGCTCTCCACGGTCTCCACAGCGATTCGGGGCAGCCGCCGGTCGAGTGGACGGGGCAGCCACCAGGCGGCGCGCCCCAGCAGTGCCATGGACGCGGGCACCAGCACCATGCGGACGATCGTGGCGTCGAGCACGATGGCCGTGGCCAGCCCCAGGCCCATCATCTTGACGAGTGGCGAGGGGTTGGCGACGAAGCTGAGGAAGACCACCGTCATGATGAGCGCGGCGGAGGTGATCACGCGGCCCGTGACCGCCATACCGCGTGCCACCGACTCGGTGGGGTCACCCGTGGCGTCGTACTCCTCGCGGACCCGCGAGAGCAGGAACACCTCGTAGTCCATGGACAGGCCGAAGAGGACCGCGAAGAAGATCGTCGGCAGAGGTGAAGCGATCGGCATGGTCTCGTGGAGGTTGAACAGCCCTCCCAGCCAGCCCCATTGGAAGACGGCCACCACGACGCCGTACGCGCCGCCGATGGACAGCAGGTTCATCACGGCGGCCTTCAGCGGTACCGCGACGGAGCGGAACACCAGCATCAGCAGCAGGAACGACACCACGAGGATCGCGGCGATGAACACCGGGAGGGTGTCGGTGAGTTGACGGGTGAGGTCGTCGGTCATGGCGGTCAGGCCCGACACGGCGACATTGTCGGGGATGACGCCGCGGACGCGTTCGAGGGTGTCGGAGGTCGCGGCGTCCGCGGGGGCGGTGGTGGGAAGCACGGGCAGTACGACCGTGTCACCCGCCGTGGAGAACCGGGGCTCGCCGATCGACGCGATGCCGGGGTCGTCGGCGACGCGCCGGGCCAACTCGGGGATGCCCGCGGCGTCCACACCGGGGCCGCGCAGATCGGCGACCATGAGCAGCGGGGCGTTGAAGCCGGGACCGAAGCCCTCCGCCAACAGGTCGTAGGCGCGACGGTGGGTGGTGCTGGTCGCGTCGTTGCCGGCATCAGGGAAGCCCGTCTCCATGCGCAGCGCCGGTATCGCCAGGGCCAGGAGCACGGCGGACCCGGCCAGCAGGTAGGGCCACGGCCGACCGGAGACGCGGTGCGCGAACCGCCACCATGCCGTCTGCTCCGGGCTCTCGGGGTTCTCGGACTTCTTGGAACGTCGCATACGCAGCCACCGGTGCCGCCGCGCCTTGTGGATGCGGTCGCCCAACAGAGACAGCAGGGCGGGTAGCAGCGTCAGGGCGGTCGCCACGGCGAACAGCACGACCAGCGAGGTGCTCAGACCGATCGAGGTCAGAAAGCCCAGGCCGGTCAGCGCGAGCGCGCTCATCGCCACGACCACGGTGCCGCCGGCGAACAGAACGGCAGCGCCGGACGAACTCATGGCGTTCGACAGCGCGGTGGCGTTGTCCTGGCCGGCCGCTCGGTTCTCGCGGCAGCGCGCCACGATGAACAGGGCGTAGTCGATACCGACACCCAGGCCGATCATCGCGCCGATCGTGGGCGCGGCGGTCGACACGTCCGTCGCATGGGCCAGCAGCACGATGCTGCCCAGGCCAGCGGCCACGGCGACCAGGGCGAGCGCGATCGGCACCAGCGCGGCCACGATCGTGCCGAACGCCACCACCAGGATGACCAGGGCGGAGAGTAGGCCCGCCGCCTCCGCGCCCGACGTCGGCGTCTCGGCGTTGATGAACACGGCGTCGCCCCCGAGTTCGGCGACGACACCGTCGCCGCGTACGGGCTCGATCGCGTCGTTCAGGGCGTCGATCCGCTCGGGATGCACCTCCATCGGCGGTACGTCGAAGGCGACTTGGACGTAGCCGATCCGTCCGTCGGGCGAGATCGTGCCCCCGGTGAAGGGATCGGTGACCGTGGCGACGTGTTCCACGTCGGCGATGCGGTCGACGGCCGCCTCGACGGCAGGCCGGTGGCGGTCGATCCGCTCCCCTTCCGGCACGGCGAAGACGGCGACGGCGCTGCCGCCGGACGCCTCGGGGAAGCGGTCCTCAAGCAGTTCCATCGCCTTCTCGCTCTGGCTGCCCGGAGCGACGAGGTCGTCGACGAACGAGCCGCCGACCAGGCCCGCAAGAGGCAGTACGAGCGCCAGGGCGGCCACCCAGGCGCCGATGGTCACCCACGGTTGGCGGGCGCTCGCGTCGCCGATACGGCGCGTGAGTCGATTCATGGCTGCGGCTCCTGGGAGACGGCTGCCGACCGGCGGCAGTTGTTGGATGGGCTCGTGCGGGAGCTGCCGACCGTTGGACTTGTCGGCCGGGTTCGTGCGAGACGGCTGCCGACCGGCGGCACCGGTCGGTGCGCGGCGGCAGGAGTTTCGAGCGGTTCCATCGTGGGCGTCGACGCCGGTGCCGTCTCCCGCCGTCAGAGGGGCCGGACGCCCCCACGCGCGACGGGGAGTACGAGCCCACCTCTCCATCCGCGGACGGAGGGCCGCCTCCCCCCGCAGGCGGGTGACGGTGCCTCGGAGCTGGACTTACGATGGCTTGCCCGGCGCGTCGCGGTGCCTGCGCCAGGCCACGGGAACGCTTCCCGGCCAAGGCACCGGCCGCCTCTCGATGGAGCGACGATGATCCGTACGGCTCCGCATGCCGGGACGCCCGGCCCCGGCCCCGGCCGCAGGGCGTCGGGCAGCTTCCGCGGCCCGTTCACGCGCTGGCCGCGGGGCGCGGACGCCGTACTCGCGACCGTCTTGTTCCTGCTGACCGCGCTCCTGGAAGAGGGTCCGGGCGATTCCCTCGTCGTCCGCCCTGTCACCAGCGTCCTCCAGCCCGCCCTCCTGCTCATCACCCTGGCCGGCGCCGCGCTCTACCTGCGTCGGCGCAGGCCGGTCGCGGTCCTGTGCGTGGCACTCGTCGCGTGGCTCCCGACGCTGGGAAGCAGCTACTCCGTGCTGGGCGGGGTCGTGATCGTCGCGCTCTACAGCGTCGGGCGGCACGACGACGACAACCGGTGGGGCCCTCTCGGTGTCGGCGCGGCCGTCGTCGCGCTCACGATCGACGGCGTCCTCCTCTCCACGCCCTGGGAGGACATCGGCTTCGGCTACGTCTTCATGTTCGGCGCCTGGTATCTCGGCCGACGCCTCCGGCTCCGAGCCGGGCGTGCTGCCCGGCTCCGCCAGGAACAGGCCGCCGAGGCACGGCGGATCGTCGCCGAGGAGCGCACCCACATAGCCCGTGAACTGCACGACGTGGTCGCCCACCGGGTGAGCATGATGACGGTGCAGGCCGGTGCGGCCCGGATGGTGGCCGCCGAGGATCCGCAGGGCGCGCTGGAGGCGATGGCGGCGGTGGAGGAAGCGGGTCGCCAGGCGCTGGACGAACTGCGGCACCTGCTGGGAGTGTTGCGGCCGAACGCCGAGCGCGACGGCCTTGGGCCTCAGCCGGGCCTGGCCGACCTGCCCCGCCTGGTGGCCGAGGTCCGGGAGGCGGGTCTGGACGTCTCGGTCACCGGCGGCATCCGGGATCCCCTCCCGGCCCGCGTGGATCTCTCGGCATACCGCATCGTCCAGGAGGCACTGACCAACGTGCTCAAGCACAGCGGGCCGCGGACCCGCACCGAAGTGCGCCTGCGCGCCGAAGGTGACGGCATCACCATCGAGGTCCTCGACGACGGCCGCGGAACCGCCGTCCGGTCGGTGTCGGCCGCGCACGAGGGCCTGCCCGGCCACGGCATCGTCGGCATGCGGGAACGCGCACTCCTGCTCGGCGGAAGCCTCGACGCCCAGCAGTGTCCCGGCGGCGGATTCCGGCTCACCGCCCATCTGCCCACCAAGGGGGAGCCCACGTGAGCATCCGCGTCGTCGTCGCCGACGACCAGGCGCTGGTACGCCGCGGCTTCGCCATGATTCTCCGGGTCCACCACGACATCGAGGTCGTTGCCGAGGCGGGGACCGGTGTCGAGGCGATCGAGGCCGTACGCCGTCATCGCCCCGACGTGATCCTCATGGACATCCGCATGCCCGAGATGGACGGCCTCGAAGCGACCTCCCGGATCCTTCAGGAGGCCGACTGGGACACCCGGGTGCTGATCCTGACCACCTTCGACCCGGACGAGTACGTCTACGAGGCGCTGCGCTCCGGTGCCAGTGCCTTCGTGCTCAAGGACATTCCCCCCGAACAACTCGCCACCGCCGTACGCACCGTGGCCGAGGGCGGGACACTGCTGGCCCCCTCGATCACCCGGCGCTTCATCGACCGGTTCACACAGCGCCGCGTCAACACCGTCGCCGCGGCACGCCTGGAAAGGCTCACCGGCCGCGAGGGCGAGATCATGACCGCCGTCGCCCGGGGCGCGAGCAACGCGGAGATCGCCGAGCAGTTGTCCATCGGCGCCGCCACCGTCAAATCACATGTGTCGAGCATCCTGACCAAACTCGGGCTGCGCGACCGGATCCAGATCGTGATCTTCGCCTACGAGAGCGGCCTCGTGGAAGCGGGCGACCACGACGTCGGCCACTGACGGCGTCAGTGGGTGAGCTGCTGGTGCCCTATGACGGAGAGCAGTTCGAGCTTGCTGTGGCTCTCCGTGCCGGGGCGTGTGGTCAGTACGACCAAGGTCTGCGCGCGGTTCTCCGTGAACAGGACCTGGCCGTCGACGTCGATGCGGCCGAGTTCGGGATGGACGATCGTCTTGCTCTCGTCGTAGCGCTGGGCGACCTCCTGCAACTCCCACAGACGGACGAACTCGGGGCTGTGTTCCTGGAGTTCGGCGAGGATCCGGGCGGCTCTGGGGGTGTCGCTGCCCGCTGTCAGCGCGACCCGCAGACGGGCCGCCTGGGCGCGGACGTGGTGTGGGTGGTCCTCCTCGGGATACACCAGCCGTTCAGCAGGGTCCATGAACCAGCGGTAGTAGGCGCTGCGGGCCAGTCCGGTGTGGCGGGTCTGGTCGCCGAGCAGTGCGATGGCCAGCGGGTTCATCGCGAGGGTGTCCGCCATGTCGCTCAGCACCGGGGCCGGGGAGTCGTCCAGGCGGTCCAGGACCCGCATCAGTGTCGGGCTGACGTGCTCGGAGCGGTGGAAGCGGGCCGGGGCGTTGTGACCGATGAGGCCGAAGAGGTGATCGCGCTCGTCGAGCGTCAGGCGAAGCGCCCGGGCGAGGGCCGTGGCCATCTGTACGGAGGGCTGCGGGGCGCGCTGCTGCTCCAGGCGGGCGTAGTAGTCGGTGGACATCCCGGCGAGCGAGGCGACCTCCTCGCGTCGTAGCCCCCGGGTACGCCGGCGTGGGCCTCGACCAGTCCGACGTCATGGGGGCGCAGCGTCTCGCGCCGTCGGCGCAGGAACTCCGCCAGCTCCTTCTTGTCCATGCCCACCATCATGACCACTCGGCGTTCTCCCAGCCAGGGGTCGCCGATCCATGGGTAAGCCGTCCTCTCCCACCTCTGCGAAGGCGCTCCTACGGTCGGAGCCACGGGGTGATCACCGGCCCCGTGTCAGCCAAGGAAGAGGACACCCACCATGAAGATGACCGGCAACACGATCCTGATCACCGGCGGCACCTCGGGAATCGGGCTCGGCCTGGCGCTGCGCCTGCACGAGGCCGGGAACAAGGTGATCGTCGCGGGGCGGCGCAAGGAACTGCTCGAACGGATCACGAGCGAGCACCCGGGCATCGAGGCACTCGTCCTCGACGTCGCCGACCCCGCGTCGATCGCTCGCGCCGCCGAATCGGTCGCGACGAGCCATCCGCAGCTGAACGTCCTGGTCAACAACGCCGGCATCATGCTGCCCGAGAACCTCCTCGACCCCGCCTCCCTCCCGGTCGCCGAGGACCACGTCACAGTGAACCTGCTCGGCGCGATCCGGATGACGTACGCCTTCCTGCCCCTGCTGGAGGACAAGAACGACGCGGTCGTCATGAACGTCACCTCCGCGCCGGCGTTCGTGCCGCTGCCGATCACGCCGACCTACAACGCGACCAAGGCCGCGCTGCACTCCTTCTCCGAGAGCCTGCGTGTGCAGCTCACCGACAGCGACGTCCAGGTGATCGAGGTGGCCCCGCCGGGCGTGCGGACCACCCTGCTGGGCCAGCAGGACGACGAGAACGCCATGGCCCTGGACGACTTCCTCGACGAGACCCTCACCCTCCTGCGCGACCGGCCCGACGCCAAGGAAATCGTCGTGGAGCGCGCCAAGCTGGTGCGCCACGCCGAGGCCAACGGCACGTACGACGACGTCCTGACGATGCTCGCCAGCGTCTGAACCCGCGCCGGCTGAGGGCGTCCGCCACGGCCCCGAAGCCCGATCCCGCCGGACCTGACCTGAATCGGCTGTCGCCTGCCAGAGCATGCGGTTACGGGGTGATGCAGGCAATTCATTCCGCCGTTCGGGCCGGGACCGGCGCGCCCCACATCTCTGCCCTGTGACGAGGTCACAGGCGGTCATGGAGCTGTGGAGGGTGGGGAGGTCAGGGCCCGAGAGCAGGCAGCTCCTCCTCCGCCACTGGTGACACAACGGGCGTACGTCCGGCCACCCAGGCCGCCAGGTCGCGCAGGCCTCCGGTACCCATCGCGCCCGGCGGCCCGTCGCCGACCGGTGAACTGCGCGACCAGATCGAGGACTTGACCGCCGTCCTGGCCAAGGCCGAGGCGCACCCAGCGGAACTGGCCACGACTCTGAAGGTCATCGCGGAACTCGCACCGACCGGGGCCGAATCCGAACCGCCCGAGTCGGCCAGCGCCCACCAGGCCATCGTGAACGCCTTCAACGCCCACCCCGATCAGGCGTTCAGGGTCCGTGAACTGCACGAACTCCTTGGCATGCCCACCAGCGACCCGGGCATGAACGTCACCCGCAGCCCTCTTGGACGCCTCACCCGCCAAGGCTTCCTCACTCAACCTGGACGCGGCCGCTACCAGAAACGGACTTAGGGGTGCTTTCAGAAAGCCGGATGCTTGCGGGCGAGAGTCATGCAGTGTGCGAGCTGGAGGAAGGCGTCGTGCATGTCGTCTCGGGTCTCCCAGCGAGTGCGGAGGCGTCGGGGGCCGTGCAGCCAGGCGATGGGCGACTCGGCGACCCATCGGATGCAGCCCAGGCCCGAGCCGTGTGGTTCGCCACGTCGGGCGATCTTCGGGACGATGCCGCGCTCGCGCAGTCGGCGGCGGTAGCTGTCGTGGTCGTAGCCGCGGTCGGCATCCAACTCACGCGGCTTGCGCCGGGGACGCCCGCGCTTGCCCCGCACCGGCGGCACACCGTCGACCAGGGGCAGAAGCTGGGTGACGTCGTTGCGGTGTCCGCCGGTCAGCGACACCCGCAACGGGGTGCCATGCGCATCGGTCAGGACATGATGCTTCGAGCCCGGCCGTGCACGGTCAACCGGACTCGGACCCACTTTTGGGCTGCTTCGCCCCCGCCTGGCCTGCACGTGTGAGGCATCAACGGTGACGCGGGAGAAGTCCAGACGGTCCGCCGCCCGTAACCGGTCCAGCAGGACCCGCTGCAGTTCCTCCCACACCCCGGCCTGCTGCCACTCGGCCGGCCGACGCCAGCAGGTGGGACCGGAACCGAACCCCAACTCCTGCGGCAGGTACTCCCACTGGATGCCGGTGTACAGCACGAACAGCACACCCTGCAGCGTCTTGCGGTCATCGATCCGCTTGCGCCCCGGATACCGGAAGCGCCGTTCATGCCTTGGCAACAGCGGCTCGATCACCGCCCACAACTCGTCACTGACCTCCCACGGCTTCCGCCGCGCCATGGGCACACCCCACAAAACACGGAATCACTTCCAACCCCACCGTGCCACAACAGGATCCTTCTGCAAGGACCCCTTAAAGCCGCTCTTCGCGGGCCGGTATCGGCACGGCCGCCGGCCGCCACTCTCGCCTGATCAACCCGAACACCCACGAGTCGGATACCTCGCCGTTCACGACGCAGTCCTCCCGCAGCGTGCCCTCACGCATGAATCCGATCTTCTCCAGGACCCGGGCGGATGCCACGTTGCGCGTATCGGTCTCGGCCTGAACTCGGTTCAGGTCCAGTGTGTCGAATGCCCATTGCAGCAAGGCGTGCGCAGTCTCCGTCGCGTAGCCGTGGCCCCACATCGCTTCGTCGAGGACGTAGCCCAACGACGCGCTGCGGTAGTCCGGGTTCCATCCGGTCAGACCGCACCAGCCGACGAAGGCCCCGTCAGAAGCACGGTCGATGGCCACCCGCGCTCCGGTGCCTTCGTCCGCCATCGTCCGGCACATCGCGATGAAGCGCTCGGCGCGGGCCCGTTCGTTCCACGGCGGGGAGTCCCAGTAGCGCATCACGTAGGAGTTGCTGTGCAGCGCGAAGAGGCGGTCCGCGTCGGCGTCGGTGAAGGGGCGCAGCCGCAGGCGAGCGGTGTGCAATATGGGGGTGGCCAAAGTCATGTGCACCATCTTGTGTCCTCATGGGGCGGGCAGAACACCGAATATTCGCTCTCGGTTCGGTCCTCACGACCAAGGCACCGCCTACCAGCAGATCGTGCACGGCACGGCTATTCGGCCTGCCCACCGACGAGCCAGGCGTGAGTGAACGTCACTCGACGGGTGTGCCGCAGACGTGGGGCCCACCTGGACGCGACGACAGCAACGACTACTTTGCTGATCCGGGGTTCTCGTGCCTGGAGGCATTGAAGCGTGCCTTCTTCTGGCGATTCCCGCACGTGTTCATCTCACACCATCTGCGGGTGCGGCTTTGGCTGGTGTCGAAGAAGGCCGCTTGGCAGGTTGGCGATGCGCACAAGGCCAATTTTCCGTCTCTTTCGCCTGCGATGACGCTGATCGCGTCGGTGGCGATAACGCCCAGGGCATCCTCCACGGAGGAAGCCGAGCCAAGTCGCCATTGCCGATTGCCCTCGGGCGTCAAGACAGCCGTGGCCCGACCCTGACGGCTGCAGTCATTGATGACCTGGACAGCAGGCACAGGAAGAGGGTCTCGGCGCGCGGCCGCTGTCGCGGCGGAGTGGATTGATTCCCTCAGCTCCCAAGCGCGTTCGAGCTGGGCGGTGGTGCAGGACTCCACGGCGAGGCCACTCACGGCCAGCCAGTCGACGAGTCGGTTCGGAGTGGGGATGCGCTCCACAGCGTCGCCATGACGCTCCGACAGGGTCCCTGTGAAGCTGGTCGCCAGCACCTTGCCGAGACGGAAGTCAGGGAACCGAGCACTCATGGAACCACCTTAGCTGGTTGCACGCCGACATCGAGACTGCTAGAACCGTCTTAGCCGGTTCCGGCAGAGTCCCAAGCCAGTTCCATCGATGACCAGGAGGTCTCATGTCCATGACCTGGTGCGTCACCTATGCTGCGGCCGCCGTCGATCGTGGCGTCGTCACCACGTCAGCTCACCCCGCCGGGGGAATCTCGTGAACCGTCAAACCAGCGACGTGCACGCATTCGAAGCCCACGCAACCGACGCCGACCTCGACGACCTGCGCGCGCGACTGGCCGCAGCACGGCTGCCGGAAGCCGAGACGGTCTATCGCGCCGCGCCCGACCCGCGCCGATGGGATCAGGGCGTTCCTCTCGCCGACCTCGTCGATGTCGTGAACTACTGGCGCACCGGGTACAACTGGCGGTCGTTCGAAAAGCGCCTCAACCAGATCGGCCAGTTCCGCACGACGATTGACGAACTGGGAATCCACTTCCTGCACCGCCGATCCGCCCGCGCGGACGCCACCCCTCTGATCTTGACGCACGGCTGGCCAGGCAGCGTTGCCGAGTTCACCCATGTCATAGACGAACTGGCGGATCCGAAAAGCGCAGACGCACCCGCGTTCCACGTCGTAGCCCCGTCGCTGCCAGGTTTTGGCTACAGCGACAAGCCGGCCACCACCGGCTGGGGAATCGAAAAGATCGCGGCCGCGTGGGTGGAACTGATGGGGAGGCTCGGCTACAGCAAGTTCGTAGCCCACGGCGGCGACTGGGGAGGTGTGATCACCACGGTCCTCGGCGGCAGGTTCCCGGCGCACGTTCTCGGCATCCACACAACGACCGCGCAGGCACCGCCCGGGTTGGCAATGGACGGGCTGACGGCGGGCGAGCGCAAATGGGCCGAGGAAACCCGCGATTTCTGGGGCGGCCCCCGCGCGGCGTACGCGAAGCAGCAGTCGACCCGACCGCAGACCGTCGGCTACTCGCTCGTCGACTCACCCGTCGGGCTTCTTGCCTGGATCCTTGACAAGTTCGCTGAATGGACGGATACCGAAAACAGCCCGTTCGAGACGATTTCCCGAGACAGGCTTCTTGACGACGTCACCCTGTATTGGCTGACGCGGACCGGCGCATCGTCGGCCCGCATCTACTACGAGAGCCACAACTCGCTCGACCCGGAACTTCGGGTCGATGTTCCGTCGGCAATCAGTGTGTATCCCCGCGACATCGAGAAGTGTCCGCGTGCCTGGGCACAGGAGCGGTACCGGCAGATCATCCGATGGAGGTCGCCCGAAACCGGGGGACATTTCCCGTCGCTGGAGGTTCCCCAGTATTTCGTCAAGGATCTACAAGAAGGCCTTGCGGCAGTGCTGGCCGCTGGCGGTGGTCGGTCGTGATGTTGTCGACCCTGGAGTGGAGGCGTGAGCGCGGGGCCTGATCGCCGTATGCGGTGTGGGGGCCGATGATGGTTGTAGTGGCGGACCCAGATGACGTGTCCGGAGGTGCCGCCACGGGCCGAGTACGCGCTCACCGAGTTGGGTCACACTCTCGGACAAGTCGTGCACGCCATGCACGCCTGGGCCGCAGCGTTCGCGAGACAGCACCGCGAATGAAGGACGCCGGGGGACCGTGCTTCGCCGTTGCAGGTGGCGTCGGGCACTGGCTGACCGCGTGACCGTGGCGCATCCGCGACGCCCGTGTTCAGGCAGCGGTGGCGGAGGTGTCCGCAGGAGATCCCCCGGCGAAGGGCCCGGGGGATCTCCTGCTGTCTCGGGCCGGACCTCACATGTCGACGCCGACGTACTGCTTGCCTTGGTCGTTCACCACGATCACCGCCTCGACCTCGTCGGGCGCCACAGCGGCGGAGCCGTCGAGGCCGCCCTCGCCGGGCCGGGGACTGGCCGTCGGGGAGGGGCCGGGCGAGACGACCCAGCTCGCGGCCGTCTCCTGGTGCCCGTCCTTGGAGACCACCACCAGCCGGCACCGCTCACCGATCGGGACCCCGGCGACCGAGGCGTTCACGCGGACCCACTCGCTCGCCGGAGTGAGCTCCACCGTCATCGAGGCCTTTGTGTCGCTGTCCGTCGCCGCCGCGACCCTGATCCCCTCCTGGGGTGGCGAGCTCGGCGTGGACGGTGGGGCGGAGGGGGAAGTGGAGGGAGGGGCCGCTGTGACGCTTCCAGGATCGTTCCCCCCTGCCGCGTAGCCCCCGAGAAACAGGATCGCCGCCGACGCGGCGGCACCCAGCCCCACGGCCAGGGACCGGCGCCGCCAGGCGCTCGCCTGCTCGGCGCGCACCTGACGAAGGGTGCGCTGGAGCAGCAGGTCCCCGTCCTCGGGCGGACCTTCCAGGAACGCCTCTGGCGGAACCTCGCCGAGCGCCGCCTCCATCTCCTGAAGCGCGGTCAGTTCCATTCGGCATTCCTCGCACTCGGCGGTGTGTTCCTCGAGTGTCGACCGCTCGTCGGTCGCCAGGACGCCCAGAACGTAGGCGCCGAGCAGTTCGCCGTTCGGATGCTGTTGTGTGCTCACGCCGCCCCCACCTTTCGAAGCTTCAGGGCACTCCCGGGGTTGCTGGGGGAGTACAACTTGCGCAATGCCTTGAGGGCGTGATGGGCGCGGGACTTGACCGTACCCTCCGGTATGCCCAGCCGTCCCGCGGCTTCCGACGCCGTGCGGCCGCGGTAGTAGATCTCCACCAGGACGTCCCGGTGTTCGGGCTTGAGCTGGTTGAGCGCGTTCATCATGACCACCGAGTCGACCACCTCCTCGGAGTGGTCACGGTGGACCGGTGTGACCGTCTCGGTCTCGGCCACCTCATTGGGGCGGGCCGCCTTGGCCCTGTACCGGTCGGTGACGATGTTCCGGGCCACCGTGAGCAGCCAACCCCTCAGTGATCCTTGCGGGTTGGCGATGACCTCGGGGTGTCGCCAGGCCCGGATCAGTGTTTCCTGCACCACGTCCTCGGCGGAGGCCCGGTCGCCGGTCAGCCGTGTCGCGTAGGCGAGCAGGGCCTTGCCGTGCTCCGCGTAGAGCGTGCGGATCAATGCTTCATGACTCGTGGCCTGTGGGCCACGAGATCGTAGGATCGCCATGTGGTTACTCCATCCCCGTGGGTTCACCAGAGACACGAAGTGCTGCCGGGGCAGAGTTCGGAGTCGCACAGTGACCTGCGTCACTGATATTTAGCGTTCAAGCACCGTGTGTCTTGTTACCGAATGACGATGCGCCAGGGCCATCTGTGACGCGTGGGTGACCGGCCCGGGACCCGTGGCATCAGCGGTCGTGCACATCGTGTTCCAACTTTCCGTAGGCCGCCGCCACTTCAGCAGCGCTGCAACCTGTCATACGCGGCGAAGGCAGGGATCGGGTCTGTGCGCGGAGAGATTCTTCTGATTCCGCCGTGGATGCTGCGCCCGTCGGGGCGGAGACGGAACGGGCCCTTGCGGAGCAGGAGCGGCCGGAGGCCTCCGTAACATCCTCTGTCCCCCACGCGTGTTCATCTCGAAGGCCCGGGAGCGAGCGGGAAGCTCGGTGCACCGCCGATCCACGGTGGCTCGTCCGCCGTCCCCGGAAGGCCAGCACCGAACGCGTTCCGTGGCGGCGCGCGGCCTCGCGGAGCCGAACGGACGCCGCCGACTTCGGTACCCGCAGCTCACGCGACACACCGGACTCGGAGAACCGCGGCCTGCGGTGCCGCAGGCCCGGCAGGTTCCGATCCTGGCGCGGCACGGCGGAGACCTCTTGTGCCTCGTGCACAGTCCCGCCGAAGCAGTTGTGGGGTGGCTGACTATGAACCCACCTCATCCAGACATAACTTACTCAACCGTAACTTCGCACCCAACCGATTCCCAAGGAGCTAGCCTTGCGGAAGGCAACAGCGAAACGGAAGAAAAAGCCGCTGGTAATGCTCGAGATGAGCTCCCTCGTGGTGGCGGGGCTCACGGTTCCGGCCTACACGGCAGGAGCACCCGAGCCGACCGTCGGCTGTGACGCTGCGGACGACGCGATCTACACATCGTCGGCCGCCGCCCCCGGCACACCCGGCCAGGTCATCTCCTGCCGCACGACCAAGCTGCCGCACGTGCCCGGCAACATCCCCATGAACGCCTGGAAGGTGCAGTACAGCTCGACGAACAACGTCGGCGGGCCGGTGGCCGTCTCCGGTACGGTCGCGGTGCCGAAATCCGAGTGGCGGGGTCCGGGGCCGCGCCCGATCGTGGCGTTCAATCCCGGCACGCTGGGCCTCGGCCCCCAGTGCGCCTTCTCCAAGCAACTGGCCGGCGAGTACCAGGACGCGTACGAGGGCGACAACATCTCTGCAGCCCTGAAGGCCGGTTACGCCGTCGCCGCCACGGACGGGGCGGGCTATCTGACCGGGCAGACGCACCCGTACGTCTCCGGCCAGGACGCCGGGCACACACTGCTGGACATCGCCAGGGCCGCGCCCGCCGTACCCGGCAGCGGCCTGGACGGCAAGGCGCCGGTCGGCCTCTGGGGCTACTCGGAAGGCGGTGCGGCCAGCCTCTGGGCGGCGCAGCTGGCGGCCTCGTACGCACCCGATGTCAAGGTCGTCGCCGACGCCTCCGGAGGCGTCCCCGGTGATCTGAAGGTCGTAGCGAAGGCCCTGGACGGCGGTCCCTTCGCGGGCTTCCTCACGGACGCCCTGGTCGGCCTGGCAGCCGCGCACCCGCAGATGCCGTTCGATGAAATCATGAACGGCACCGGCAAGGAGGCAATCGAGAAGGCCAAGTCCCTGTGCTTGGTGGGAACCATCGCGAACTTCGCGGGACAGAAGGTCGAGAACTACAGCACGGACCAGCTTTCCCTCGACCAGATGTACGCCCTGGAGGGCGGTGACGGCACCACGTGGGGCGAGGTCGTGGACCGGCAGAAACTGGGCACAGGTATCGGGCCGAGGGGCTCGGGCGCCAAATACGAAATTGCCTTCCCCGTCATGCAGTACCGCGGGCTGTTCGACGAGGTGATCCCGACCGAGACCGAGGACGCGACCCGGCAGGCGTACTGCTCTGCCCAGGTGCCCACGCGCTGGAAGACCTATCCGGGCGAGCACCTGACCGCCGACAACCAGGCGGTGAATGATGTCGTCGCCTGGCTGGGCGACCGGTTCGCGGGGGAGACGGAATACGGCAACTGCTGATCCTTCCGGCACCGTCCCCGGGCGCTGTCACCTGTCTCTCAGGTGACAGCGCCAAGATGTTTGTCCGCAGACCGTGCCGGCGCGCCGATCGCATAGTACAGTCACCTGTTTCTTGCGATGAGGCCCTGGCGTTCACGTCGGGGAGGAATCGCATCCGGGTGTTGCGACGCGGAGCATCGCCGCATCCGGATCAGGGCGCGGGGCCCCCGTACCGCTGGCGGCATCGCCAGGGCGATGCGAACGTGTGTGCCTGTGGTCGCCGGTCGGGGTGGGGGCTGTGGGATCGGGGTGCGTTTGTGCGGCTGTCGTACGCATGGTTCTTCGAAGGGTTCGGGGGACGGCACGGTAGCTGGGCCGGGACCCCGTGAGGCGGCACGTCCCGCCACGGCGCACCAGTCCGGGTCCGCCACCTTATGCCGTCAATCAACTGCCTACGCGTCCACGTCGGCGGCCGGCCGGTTTCTTGCCATGCGGCAGCAGTGTTTCCAGCCGCGGCCACTGGCCGTTCGTCAGGTCACCACGCTCCACGACCAGTGATCATCCACGACCTTGATCCACTTTCACAACACGCCCTAGTGAATGTCATGGACGCGATCCGGGGTAAGCGCGCGGTCCGGCCTTCGTGCCGGTCGCGTCGCTGTACTGGCTATGCACCGGCGCGGGCCAGCGTCTCCAGAGGGCCGACCAGGATCTCGGAGAAGGCGAGTTCGGCGGCTCCGATGAGCACCGCGTCGTCGCCGAGTTCCCCCAGTCGCAGCCGCAGGTTCTCGCGGGAGGCTGTGAGGGCAAGGCGGTTGATACGGCTGCGGATCTGGGCGGCCGAGCCGAGGAACACCTCGCGGAGCGTCCCTCCGAAGATGACCGTGCGCGGGTTGAGCACATTGACCAGGTTGGCGACGCCGATGCCGAGCCAGTCGCCGACGTCGTGCAGGGCGGCGCGGGCGGTGATGTCGCCCCGGTCGGCCGCTTCGACGACGGCGCGTACGGCTTCGCGGCCGGTGGCCGACGGGTTGCGCTGTGCGGCCTCCAGCAGGGCGCGTTCCCCTGCCTCGGCTTCGAGGCAGCCGCGCGCCCCGCAGCCACAGGGTCTGCCGTTCCGCGGGTTGACGACCATGTGCCCGATCTCGCCGCCGTATCCGCAGTCGCCGCCCAGCAGTTGGCCACCGGTGATGACACCGCCGCCGATGCCGATGTCGCCATGCAGGTACACGAGGTCCTGGCAGCCGGTTCCGGCACCGCGCAGGTGTTCCGCGAGCGCAGCGAGACTGGCCTCGTTACCCACCGAGACGGGAAGGCCGAGGCCCAGTCGGCGCATGAGGTCCTCGCCGAACTCCTCGTCCTCCCAGCCGAGGTGGGGGGCAGCGCGGACGAGGCCGTCGGGTCGGCGCACCATCCCGCGGACGGCGGCGGCCACGCCGACGCAGTAGGTGCCGTGCCGTGCTGTGCCCACCATTTCCAGCGCGGAGCCGGCGAGGACCTCGGCCACTTTGCCGGCGTTGCGACGGCCGGGAAGCACGGGGATCTCCCTGTAGTCGAGGAAGACCCCGCCAAGGCCGATGCGGGCGGCGGCCAGCCGGTCCACGCCCACGTCGAAGGCGAGGACGTACACGCGGTCGGACTCGGGCCGCACGACCAGGGACGGCCGGCCCGCCCTGCCGGTCTCGCGGGGCAGTTCCTCGCGGACGAGGCCGGCCGAGCCCAGCTCGCTCACCAGGCCCAGGATGGTGCTGCGGTTGAGTCCCATGCGCTCGGCCAGGACGGCGCGCGACATGGATCCGCCGATGTGCACATGACGGAGCAGGGTGCCGAGGTTGTGCCGGCGAATCTCCTCCTGCGAGGGACCGGCTTTCATGGAACCCCAGACATCATCGTTGTACGGCCCGGCGACGGGACAGCGCATCCACGCCTGCGGCCACCAGCAGAACCGAACCCGTGACAGCGTACTTGACCCCTGAGCTGTACCCCATCAGGCCCATGCCGTTCTGGATGACCGCGACGACCATGCCGCCGAGCACGGCGTCAACGACCCTGCCCCGCCCGCCGAACAGGCTTGTCCCGCCGATCACGGCGGCGCCGACCGCCAGCAGCAGTACGTTGCTGCCACCGGTGTTGGGGTCGACCGAGTTGCCCCGGGACGCGGCGATGATGCCGCCGACCGCGGCCAGCGACGAGCAGATGACGAATGCGGAGATCCGGATGGCTGCCACGTTGATGCCGGCCCGGCGGGCCGCTTCGGCGTTGCCGCCCACCGCGTAGATGTGCAGGCCGAACGAGGTGCGCTGGAGCAGGAACGTACCGGCGACGAGCAGGACGGCGATGACCGGTACCACGATCGGCACGCCCTTGAGTGAGTCGACGATGACGTTGCGGCTGCGCTCCTGGTTGAGCAGGTGGACGGCGATCGCACCGAGCACCGCCAGGCCGCCGATCCTGACTGCGAGCAGGGTGAGTGGAGCGGGGGCGAGCCGGCGCCGTCGGCGGTTGCGGTTCTGCCGGAGTTGGATCGCCGCGTACACCCCGACACTTACGGCGAGCAGTACCCAACCCAGCGCGGGGGAGAGGTTGTTGTTGGCGACAGCCAGGATCGTCTCGTCCCGGATCGAGATGTTGGTGCCTTCCTTGAGCAGCATCAGCACGATGCCCTGGAAGCCCAGGAAGGCGGCCAGTGTGACCACGAAGGAGGGGATGCCGACCTTCGCCACCAGGAGGCCGAGCATCAGGCCGATGAACGTGCCGGTGAGGATCGCCGCGCTGGCTGCGCCGTACCAGGGCCATCCGTGGTCGGTGAGCAGGATGGCCAGGACGGCGGCGCAGACCCCGCTGGCGTACCCCGCGGACAGGTCGATCTCGCCGAGGAGGAGGACGAAGACCAGGCCCATGGCGATGGCGATGCTGCCCGCGCCCTGGGTCAGCAGGTTGGCGAAGTTCAGCTCGGACAGGAAGACCGGGCGCAGGACGGCGAAGAACACGCACAGGACGATCAGGCCGAGTACGGCGGGGAGGGCGCCCAACTCGCCGCCCCGTACCCGATCGACGTAGTTCTGGGCGACCGAGCGCAGACTCGTGGCTCCGGCTGCTCCGTTCTTCTTCGGCATACCGGGACCGCGTGGCAGTTCCGGCTTCTCGGGGGCGACTGCGGCGGTCATGCGGTGACTCCGTTGCTGTGGGCGAGGCCGAGGTCCCCGCTGCGGCCCGAGGTGATGAGTTCGACGACCTGGGAGTGCGTCACGTCCGACGTGCTGACCTGGGCGGCCATCCGGCCCAGGTAGAGGGCGGCGATCCGGTCGGACACCGCGAAGACGTCGTTCATGTTGTGCGAGATCAGGACCACGGCGAGACCGTTGTCGGCCAGTCGCCGGACCAGTTCGAGGACCTGTGCCGTCTGGGCGACACCGAGCGCGGCGGTCGGCTCGTCCAGGACGACGACCTTGCTGTTCCACAGCACGGCCTTGGCGATGGCCACGGTCTGCCGCTGGCCGCCGGAGAGGCTGGAGACCTGCTGGCGGATGGACTTGACGGTGCGGACCGACAGCCCGTCGAGGGTCTGGGCGGCCATCTCCTCCATTGTGGCGTCGTCCAGGACGAGTCCCCGGCGCTTCTCGCGGCCGAGGAACATGTTCTGCACGATGTCGAGGTTGTCGCAGAGCGCCAGGTCCTGGTACACGATCTCGACGCCCAAGGCCGCCGCCTCACGTGGGCTGTGCATCTGGACCTGCTCACCTTCGAACCAGTACTCGCCGCCGTCGATCGGGTGGATCCCGCCGATGCACTTGACCAGGGTTGACTTGCCTGCGCCGTTGTCTCCGACGAGGGCGGTCACTTCCCCTGGGTGGACGTCGAAGGACACGTCGTGCAGTACCTGCACGGCGCCGAAGCTCTTGTCGATCCCGCGCAGTCGAAGGATCGGGGTCGCTGTCATGGAAGACGGCTCCTTACGGTCGTGAGGTCGCGGATCCCGGGGAGGTGGGAGCCCCGGGGCCCGCGGTCGGGCCGGTCGGACCAGTGGTGACGGTCCGGTCGGCCGGTCAGGGCTACTTGATGCCGGCCTTGGCGCACAGGGCGGCGTACTTGCCCGTGCACAGTTCTTCCTTGGTGACGAAGCCGTCGTCCACGACGTCCTTGACGTTGTCCTTGTAGATGGCCACCGGCGTCTCCAGCACGGACGGGACCTTGCGCTTGCCCTCGGGGTCCTCGACTGTCGCGTTCGTCTCGCCCTTCTCGGCCTTGGCGAGGGAGATGGCGAGCTTGGCCGTGGCGTCGGCCTCCTTCTTGACCGCCTTGTAGACGGTCATGCACTGATCGCCCGCGAGTATGTTCTGCAGTCCCTGCACGGTGGCGTCCTGGCCGGTGACCGGGACCTCGCCGTTGCGGTTCTGCTTGCGCAGGACGGCGATGGCCGCGTTGCCGAGACCGTCGTTGGCGGCAAGCACGCCGCCGATCTTGGGCTCGCTTGTGAGCATCTGCTCGAAGATGGTGCCGGCCTGGGCGTTGTCCCAGTCCGGGACGGACTGGTCCGGGCCTTTCACGTAGTCGCCCGACTTGTACTTCGGGTCGAGGATGCCGTTGTAGCCCTCGGCGAAGAGAGTGGCATTGTTGTCCGTCGGTGAGCCGTTGAGCGTGGCGACGATGGGCTTCTTGGCCTTCATGTCGCTCAGACACTTGCTGAGACCTTCGCCCTGCAGCTTGCCGACCGCGGTGTTGTCGAAACTCACGTAGTACTGGGCGGAGCCGCCGAGAGTGAGCCGGTCGTAGTCGATCGTGGCGACGCCCTGCCCCTTGGCCTTGTCCAGAACTGCCTTACCCGTGCCGCTGTCCAGGTTCACGATCACCAGGACGTTCACACCGCTGGTGATCATCTGGTCTGCGATGGTCTGGAACTCCTGCTTGTCGCCCTGCGCGTTCTGGATGTCGAACTCGACGCCCGCCGCCTTGAACGCCTCGGAGAGGTACTTGCGGTCCGCGGTCTCCCAGCGGGCCGAGGACTTGCTGTCCGGGAGGATCACACCGATCTTCGGCTTGGCGTCGGAGCCGGAACCGGAGTCGCTGTCGCCCGACGAGGAGTCGCCGCAGGCAGTGAGCGAGCTGACCAGTGCCACCGAGGCGGCGGTGAAGAGGAGTCCCTTGCGCATGGGCAGGGTCCTTTCTGGTGTTACGGCCGGACGACCGGACGTACGAGGGTGGTGAGAAGGAAGCCGAGAAGCGCGCTCTCGGGGGAATTGCCGGGTGTCGGGTGATCCGCCCGGCTGAATGTTGTGAGCGGGAACTTACGGCGCTCAGGACCCCGTGCCCAGAGTGCGGGAGGCGCTATTTGTCATCCGCCATAACAATTAGGTGACGCTGTCGCAACGCGGCGACCTCGCTGCCTCCTGTGAGCCCGGAGAGAGCATGAGGCCGTACCGCCGGCCGGCAGGTGCGAGTTCGGGAGCGTGGGGAGGAATCTCGGATTTGTTGGCGGTGATGTTTCTGTGTCGTTGGAGTCATGGTCGGGCGGAGAGATCCCGGAGTTGACGCGGCAGGTGGCTCGTGCGGCCTTCCCGAAGGGGTCGTTGGCCATCCGGCTGCGCGACAGTCTGGGACAGGTCTTCGACGACGCCCTGTTCGCAGAGGCGTTTCCATCCGATGGGCGGCCTGCCGCCTCACCTGGCGTGCTGGCGATGGTGTCGGTGATGCAGTTCGCCGAGAGGTTGTCCGACCGGCAGGCCGCCGAGGCCGTGCGGGCCCGCATCGACTGGAAGTACCTCTTGGGCCTGGAACTGGAGGACAGTGGCTTCGATTACTCGCTGCCGGCCCGGTTCCGGGCCCGGCTGATCGCGCACGGTCTGGAAGAGCGCGTCCTGGAAGTGGGTTTGCAGGCTGCCGCCGACCAGGGGCTGCTGCGCCAGGGAGGGCGGCAGCGCACCGACTCCACCCGGGTGGTCGCCGACGTGCGTCTGCTGAACCGGATGGAGTTCGTCGCCGAGACCCTGCGCGCCGCACTGGAGGCGCTGGCCGCAGCCGGACTGGCTGGAGCAGACCCTGGCGGAGCGGGATACGGATTGGCTCGGCCGATACGGGGAACGCGTGGACTCCTGGCACGGTCTGCCCGCAGACACCGACCGCGAGGCGTGGCTGCGCCAAGTGGGAGAGGACGGTTTCCACCTGCTGACGGCTGTCTGGCGGCCCGACGCCCCGGTCTGGCTGCGCCGCATCCCCGCCCTTCAGACCCTGCGCCAGGCCTGGCTGCAGCAGTACCACCGCGACCAGGCAGGAGTGCGCGCCCGCGAGGGCGATGACCTGCCCCCGGGACAAGACCGGTTAGCCAGTCCGTACGACGCCGAGGCCTGCTACGGCACCAAGCGGACCACCGGTTGGGTCGGATACTGCCTGCACATCACCGAGACCTGCGACGACGACGCGCCCCGGCTGATCACCGATGTCGCCACCACCAGCGCCGCCGAGGGCGACGACAGTCAGGCCCTGCCCGCAGTCCATACCCGCCTCGGTACCGGGAGCTGCTGCCGTCCGAACAACCCGTCGACAGCGGATACGTCACGGCAAGCACTCTGGTGGCCGCCCGCCGGGAGCACGGCTGCGAAGACCCGCCCGCCCCCGTGGCCGTTCGGCGCGAGGGCGGACGCGTACGACACCAACATGTATGTGATCCGGGGCCGGGTTCAATGATTCCGTTTCCGGGACCGGTACCGATCGTTCTCGGACCGGACTTGGCTATGCCCCTGCGTCCGTGCACGTGATGGAGAAGGGCACCGTGTTCGAACTCGTCAGTTCGGGGCCCTTGACCTGCACCCCGATCTCGCTCCTGAAGGTTCCCGATTTGTGCCACGCCGTGAGCCGTACCGTGTCCTGCCCCGTACGGTCGCCGCCCTCCGGGAAGGTGACGGTCCGCCACTCCCGGTCGACGACCGAGCCGTCCTTGGACACCCAGCGGTAGGTGAGCTCGGCCGGTGCCTGGTCCACGGCGAACGTGACCGTGAACGTGGGCGCTTGCTCGGCCGGCGGTGGACAGGCGCCCGAGTAGGTGGTGTTGGCCCCGGTCACCGTCACACGGATCATCTGGGCTCCGGCACTCTCCTGCTCCTGTTGGTCCGGGCTCGGCGCGGCGGCGGGCTCCGCGTCGTCCTTCGAGCCGTCGTCCGCGTTCGTGGACGGGGAAGCGGACGGGGAACCGGTCGCGTTGGCCCGGTTCGGGTCCGCGGTGCCGTCGTCCCCCTGTCCGGTCAGGGCGTAGCCCAGCCCGGCGACGGCCATGACACAGGCGACGGCTCCGGCGACGAGAACGGCGGTAATGCGCCGGCTGTGCCGAGGGGCCTCGGGGGCGGGTGGCGTGGAGGGGGCGGAGTGCGAAGGGGCCGAGTGCGTCGGTACCGGCTGCGCGGCTCCTGCCGTGACGGTCGGTGCCGACTCGGGCGCACCCGTCGCGACCATCGGTGCCGGTGCCGGTGCCGGTGCCGGTGTCGGTGTGGGCGGGGCGGCGGCCGTCCCGGCGGACGACGACGTGACCGTCCCGGCCGCGGGCGGCTCTGCGGCGGCGGGCGCGTCCTGGACCCGGGGGATGCGCGGGTCCTCGGCGAGGGGGGTATCCACCACGGTCGGCGTGGCGGGGACCTCGGGTGTGCCGCCCGCCGCGACGAGGCGCAGATTCTGCTCAGCCTGCTCGGCCGGCGTACGGTCCGTCGGCTCCTTGCGCAGCAGCCCCTCGATCACGGAGCCCAGGGGCCCTGCCCTGCGCGCGGGCGGCAGTTCGTCGTCGACGATGGCGCGCAGGGTGCTGAGAGGGGTGTCCTGGCGGTAGGGGGAGATGCCCTCGACCGCCGCGTAGAGGAGGACACCGAGGGACCACAGGTCGGACTCCGGGCCGGGGGTGCGGCCCAGGGCGCGCTCGGGTGGCAGGTACTCGGGTGAGCCGATGACCTCACCGGTCCTGGTGAGGGAGGAGTCGCCCTCGACCGTGGCGATGCCGAAGTCGGTGAGGACCACTCTGCCGTCGCCGGCGATCAGGACGTTGGCCGGCTTCACATCGCGGTGGAGGACCCCGGCGGTGTGCGCGGCGCGTAGGGCGGCCAGGATCTCGGCGCCTATTTCCGCGGCCCGCGCGGGGCTCAGAGGTCCCTGGTGGAGCAGGTCGCCCAGGGACTGTCCGCGGACGAGTTCCATGACGATCCACGGACGGCCGTCCTCGGTGGCCACATCGAAGACGGTGACCACGTTGGGGTGGGTCACCCGCGCCGCGGCCCAGGCCTCGCGTTCCAGCCTGGTGTACATGCGCTCGACGTCCGGAGCGGGCAGACCCGCGGGGGCACGCACCTCTTTGACGGCGACCTCGCGCTGCAGCACCTCGTCGTGGGCGCGCCACACCGTGCCCATGCCGCCCTCGCCGAGGGGGGACAGCAGTCGGTAGCGACCCGCGATCACGCGCTCACGGCCCGGCTCCACCGGCACGGTCTCCTCGTTGTTCATCGGGGCGATTTTTCCTCTCTTCATGAAGCGGCCGGAGCGAGCACGGAGGCGGCCGCCCGGTGGGGCCGCTTCCCGCGGACCGGACGAGATCGCGACCACCGCGGCGGCGCTCACCTCCCGGACCGGGCCAGAAGCTGCTACGTGCTACACGTGGGAGGAAGCCTCGAGAGTTCAACTCGGCGAAAGAAATCTGCCGCTGCGTCTTCGGAACGACAGCAGCAGGCCCTGAAGCGGCGCGGAGCGGTCGGTTCGGCGGGGACGGCCGTGGCCCGACACGGTGCCGGCGAAACCGACCCAGCGGCCCGGACTCCGTGCGACGGCCCCGTCGCCCCGTCGCCCCGACGTGCGCGCCTCCTCGTCCGGGGCCTGGGCGAGAACCGCCGGCGCGACCCGGACGAAGTCACGGATCGGTGGAGAGCGCCGGGTCGCCTGCTACGCCAGGGCCACCTCGGTGGGTCCGGCGCCCTCCGTGTGCAGGGCGGAGACGTCCGGCCGTGGGCAGCAATGGGCCGTACGCAGGGAGCACACCCCTGCGCGCCTGCCCGCCCGTTCACGGTCGCCGTATCCGCGGTGGCGCGGGCACCACAACGGAACCCGCGGGCCGGTGACCGCACTTGGCCGCTGCGGCGCTTCATGAGGGCTGCGGCTGCCGGGCCGGTGAGCCGCTCTTGCACGGCGCCCGGAAACGGCCGGAACGGTTGTAGACGGCATCGGTTTCCCCGCCCTGGACGGCTTTTGGAGTGGGGCCGCCGGGGCGGCGGCCCGTCGCACCGATGGGGGTAGGCTCCCCTCGGCCCGGTCCCGTCGAGCGGAGCGGATCCGGCCCGTCGGCTCACGCCCGTGACCGGGCGTCGTCGACCCGCATCGGCTTCGCTTGTCGGTACAAGGGACACTGTGCATACGCGTTTTACCGTGCTCGGCCCGCTGAGGGCCTGGCGGGGAGGGATCGAGCTCGAGCTGGGACCGCCCAAGCAGCGCGCGCTGCTCGCGTTCCTCCTCGCGCAACCCAACCACCCCGTTGGTACGCACGAGATCGTCGATGCCCTGTGGAGCCAGAACCCGCCGGACAGCGCAGTGAACGTCGTGCACCGTCACATCGGGGCACTGCGCCGCCTGTTCGAACCCGACATGCCGAGCAGGGGAACGTCACGGTGGCTGGTGCGGGCATCGGGCGGCTACCGCCTGGACGCCGACCTCGAATCCCTCGATCTGCTGCGCTTCCGGCACCTGCGGGAGCGCGCGTCCGGGACCGGGGACCCGGCCGAGGCCACCGAACTGCTGGTGGAGGCCCTGACCCTGTGGCGAGGCCCCACGGCCGCCGGGATACCGCCGGAGGTGCGGGCTCATCCCGCCTTCGGCGCGGTGGACGGTGAACACCTGGCCGTGGTCAAGCAGGCGGCCGAGCGGGCGCTGGAGACCGGGCGGGAACCGCGCGCACGTGTGCTGGTGACCCTGCGTCAGGCCGCCGCTCTGCACACGCTCGACGAGGCGTTGCAGGCCCGGCTGATCCTCACGCTCGCCGCCACCGGCCACCAGGCCGAAGCCCTGGAGGTGTATCGGACCGTCCGCGCTCGGCTCGCCGATGATCTGGGCGTCCAGCCCGGCCCGGAACTCCAGGCCGCGCAACGGCGGGTGCTGGCACAGACGTACGTCTGGGACGACTCGGCCCCTGCCGGGGGAACCCGGTCCGCCGACCACATGAGCTTGGACGCGCGGACAGAGCCGGCCGGTAGCGGCCCGGAGAGCGGGACGGCCGAGCCGTTCGACCCGGACCGCCGGGAGTCACATGTCGTTCCGCCCGCTCAACTCCCCGCGAAACTCTCCTCGTTCACCGGCCGGTTCGACGAGCTCGCTCGTTTCCGTGGGCTGTTGCCGGGCAGTTCGGCCTCCGCGCTGGTCATCGGGGTGATCGGCGGTATGGCCGGTGTCGGCAAGACCGCCCTCGCCGTGCACTGGGCGCACCAGGTGGCCGACCGCTTCCCGGACGGCCAGTTGTACGTCGACCTGCGCGGCTTCCACCCCAGCGGGACGGTGATGAGCCCGGCCGAGGCCATCCGTTCCTTCCTCGGCGCTCTCGGGGTGCCCGCCCAGCGAGTCCCCGCCGGGCTGGACGCGCAGGCAGCGCTGTACCGCAGTCTGCTCGCCCGGCGCCGTGTGCTGATCGTGCTCGACAACGCCCGTGACACCGAGCACGTGCGTGCGCTGCTGCCCGGAGCGCCCGGATGCCTGGTCGTCGTCACGACCCGGCACCAGCTGTACGGATTGGTGGCCGCCGAGGGCGCGCACTTTCTGACGCTGGACGTCCTCGGCGAGGACGACGCCCTGCGGTTCCTCTCCGACCGCCTCGGGCCCGACCGGATCGAGCGGGATCCGGGCGCTGCCCGTGCCATCGCCGCCGCGTGCGGGGGCCTGCCGCTGGCGCTGGCCGTTGTCAGTGCCCGTGCAGCGATCAACCCCGCCTTCCCGCTGTCCGGTATCGCCGAGGAGCTGGCGGAGAGCGAGGGCAGTCTCCATGCCTTCTCCGGCGAGGCGCCCGCCACGGATGCCCGCAGTGCCTTCTCGTGGTCGTACCGGCTCCTCAGCCCGGAGGCGGCACGGGTGTTCCGGCTGTTGGCGCACCATCCGGGCGCCGACTGCTCGGTTGCCGCGGCCGCGAGCCTGGCCGGAGTACGCCGCGCCGAGGTCCGGCCGCTGCTGGCCGAGCTGTGCCGGGCCCATCTGGTGTCGGAGACCGGGCCAGGGAGCTTTACCTGCCATGAGCTGCTGCGCGCGTACGGGAGCGAACTGGGCAGGTCGCTGGATGCCCTCCCGGAGCGGAGGGCGGCCCGGCGCCGTATGTTCGACCACTATCTGCACTGCGCGCACGCGGCGGACAGTGTCCTTGCGCCGAGCCGGGAACGCCTCATTCTGGGCCCGCCCGTGGCCGGGACGGTCGTGTCGGAATTCGCCGACCAGGCCCGCGCGGCCGAGTGGCTGGAGGCCAACCGGTCGGTGCTGCTCGCCGCGGTCGAGCACAGTGCGCGGCGTGGCTGTGGTGAACAGAGCTGGCAGCTTGCCGCCACCATCGAGCTGTATCTGGACCGCAGCGGCCGTCGTCAGGAACAGTTGGTCGCACAGACGACGGCGGCGAGGGCAGCGCAGGGGCTGGGCGACGTGCGCGGACAGGCCCACGCCCACCGGGCGCTGGGCTTCGCCAACGGCAGGCTGGAGCGTTGGGTGGATGCGGCCGGGCATCTGGCGCGCGCCCTGGACCTGTTCGCCTATGTCGGGGACCGGGCCGGACAGGGCCGGGTGCACCGTTACGCGGCCTTTCTCGCCAACGCGCGCGGCCGTCACGGGGAGGCTCTGGAGCACTATGCCCGGGCGGGTGTCCTCTACCGGGAGGCGGGACGGCGCAGTGGGGAGGCCAGCGTGGCCAACGAGGTCGGCTGGACCTACATTCTGACGGGCCGGTACCGGGAGGCGCTGGAGGAGTGCGGCCGGGCTCTGGCCGTCCACCAGGAGATCGATGACCGCAACGGCGCGGCCGCGGCGTGGGACAGTCTCGGCTACGCCCACCACCACCTGCACGAACACGACCGGGCACTGACGTGCTACGAGCGGGCGCTGGAGCTCTACAGGGCGATCCGCGACCGTTCCCTGGAGGCGGACACCCTCGTGCACATCGGTGACACCCGCTACGCGGCAGGGGAGCACGAACGGGCCGCGGGCGCCTGGCGTCAGGCGCTGGACATTCTGGACGGCATCGGCCACCCGGATGCCGAGGCGGTGCGCGGGAAGCTGAAGGACGCAGTCGCTGCCCGCGCCGGGGAGCATCCCGCTCACCCTTGACCGGGGGATAGGCCGGCCCAGGACGGATAGGCCTGCCCGGACATCGCTTTCCGCGCGGGGCGTTGCGGTCGGGCGTCAGAGGACCGTCACTGTTCCGGAAGAGGGACCTGTCTACGCTCGCCGCGCCGCTTCGTCGGGGCTCGTACGGCCCTTCCCTGCGTAGGCCGTGCCGGTGCCCCTGCCACGGCCGCGTTCCCCTGCTCGCCGCGCATCCGTGTGCGAGTGCGGGCACCGTCGTGGGGGAGAGGAGCGGACCGAACTCCCCCTCAGGAACTGGAAAATGAACACGATCACCGGCACGGAGACCGCCTCGCCCGCGCATCACCGGCAGTTGCTCGACGACCTGGTCTCCGATCACATGACGGCGCTGCTCGCCTATGCGGAGAAGCTGCTGAGCGACCGGCACACCGCGCAGGACATAGTTCAGGAGACCCTCCTCCGTGCGTGGCCGCACACGGAACGCCTCTACAGCACCGAGGGATCCGTGCGGGGGTGGCTGCTGACCGTCGCACGCAACCTGATCGTCGACCGAATGCGCAGTGCCTGCGTCCGCCGGGAGAGCGTCGGCATCGACAACCGTGACGTCGTCCTGCCCGATCACTGCGAATCCGTGCTGGTCTCCGTCGAGACGACGTCCCTGCTGCGTCAGCTCTCCCAAGACCACCGGGAGGTGCTGGTGCACACCTATCTGTGCGGCCGGACCATCAAGGAGACGGCCCACATCCTCAGGATTCCCGCCGGAACGGTCAAGTCGCGCCAGCACTACGCCCTCAACGCGCTGCGGGCCCGCGTGGCATCGAGGGATCCCGCCACGATGAACTGAGACACATACGCCTTCGCGGTCGCCCATCGCACGCTCCCCTCGCCGTCCCTCGTCCGCCGGCGGGCCGACTCCAAGAGGTACACGGAACCGCGGGCATGAAGGGTTCGACGGTATGGCCGTTGGGGCCTGTACGCGTTTCGGGGCCCGGTCACCGGTCCGGGCCCCCCACCGTGTGAGGGAGAGTCAGCCGGTCAGCGTGAGTGCCTGGGCAGACGCCCCGAAGCAGGACTGTTGGGACAGGCGTGCCCCGTTGGCGTTGGAGGAGCCGTCCACGGCCAGGCACTTGCCGCTGTGCCGGGCGACGAAGCGGTACTGTCCGCCGGCTCCGAGCGCCGGGGGCGGGGCGAGGACAACGATGTTGCGTCCGACTCGGGAGCTCCGGTGGCGGCCCCGGGCTGAGTGGGCGGGTGTGCGGCCCGACACACTCGGCGGCCAACCACCGATCAACCGCGTGAACGACGTTGCGGGTCAAAACACCTGGGCGGCAGGAGTCCGTGCAGGTCTCGATGGTGTTGCCGCCGAAGGTCAGCCGGCCGACGACGGCCGCGCAGATTCCTGGATCGGAGGAGTCCCTGGTCCAGCCACCGAACGATTCGTTCGAGGCAATGGCTACGAGGTCTCTTCCTCCCTCCGCCATGCGTCAGGCAACGTCTGCTCGGGCCGCGTTTTGCGGAACGCGTGGTCGGCGCGAGCAGCGCCCATCACATTGCGGTGGGCCGGCGCATGAGCGCTGCCGTTCTGACCTCGGGAGAGCGAAGGGGCACCGGTGTCCCGGCTGAGCGTGCAGGCTTGGTGTGCGAACAGGAGACCGAGCCCGCCCTGGGCAAGCTGGATGCCGACACCCGCTTCAGTTGGCCCGTACAGCACGGCCATTCAGCAGGTCAAGGACAACCTACGGCGACCTCTCGTCAAGGTGCGCCCGCACAGCGTCGATGAATGCCGTGAGAGTCTCTCTGGCCTCGTCGCGTGCTCGGTGCGAGTACGCCTGCACCAGTGGCGGTCTGCCGTTCGGAAGGCGAATATCGAATCGATCACGACCGTCAACCCAACCAGTAGGGCAACCACCGGGTTCTTCCCCGCTGTCAGGAGCAGTCGTCAGGAGCAGTCGTACACGAAGCGAATCGTGGCTGTGTGGCGGATGGGGGAGAGGACGTGCAGCTCGGCCTGGGCCCGGTAGCGGCCTTCGCCCCGGAACGTCCACAGCAGATGTACCCGTGCCTTCTTCTGTCCCCCGGGCATCACTTCGCGCAGGACGGCCGAGGTTGTGCCGTCGCTGCGGACCCAGCGGTAGGACAGGGTGCCCGGTCGGCCGTTCGTGGTGATCACTCCGACGATGTCCGCCGTGCTGTCGCATTCCACCGTCGTGTTGCGGGTGGTGACGGTCACCCGATCCGCGGCGAAGCCGGTGCCGGAACGCTGCCAGGCGAGGAACGCGATGACCATGAGCAGTACCAGCACGGGCAGGGCATGCCGGCGCAGACGTCCTTGCGGATGCCGGGTGGGCGTCGGCACGGCGGCGGACAGCGGGGTCCCTGAACGGTGCGAGAGAGCGGCGGTCACGCCGGGGCCGAAGCGCAGGACCGTTCCTTCGACACGGTCGGGCCGGGTCTCCGGCGTGGTCGGTGCCACGGCGGTTCGGTCCTCTTGCGGCGTGGTGTCCTGCTCGGGTCTCTGGAACCAGTGGCTCCCCAGCTCGGTGGCGCTGTACTCCGCTTCCGCGTCGGCGGTGTGGTCGGGTGGTGCGGGCCAGGAGCCGTTGCCGGGCGGGGTGGTGCGGTCGTTGGTCGGAGTCAACGGATGTCGCACCGCCTCGTCAGGAGCTGCTGTGAGGCGCCGCCGTCGGCGGACGCGGGAGCTGTCGTGGCCTGCACGGCCCAGTAGCAGCCCTTGCCCTGGAACGTGTGGTCGAGGGTCAACGTGTACTGCGTGGCGCCACTGCGGTCGAATGTCTCGGGCGTTCCGTCCGGCGTGCCGAGCTGTCCACTGGTGTCGCCTGTGTACCAGGACACGGTCACGGAGATCGGCCCGGTGCCGTCCGTGGTGATGGAGACGGTGGTCGTACCCGTGGTGGGGCCTGTCTGCGGAAACCGGATACGGCGACGTCCTTGACCGCGGGCGCGGCGGGCGCCGTGGGGGTGGGGGACCCGGTCGTCGGGGTGGGCGTGGCTGTGGCTCCGCCGGGCGGCGTGGTCTCGTCTGTCGGGGCCGACGCCGACGCCGAGGGGCCGTCGGAGGCAGAGCTCTGCGAGCCGGACGGGGAGGGGCCGGTCGATCCGGCGGATGCCGAGGACTCGGCAGGCTCGACCGACGAGGTCGGAGAGGTGGGCCCCGACTCCACTCCGGGCTGCGCACTGGTCGTGGCGAACGCTTCGGCTGCCTGGTCGGCCGCCTGGCCGTCGTTCCGCGGCACGCCGTACGCCGGAACGATCGCCAGGAGCGCGGCCGCGGCCGACACGAGCACGCCTGGGCGAGTGGGCCGCCACATGCGGGCCCACCCACTTCCCTCGCCGGCTCCCGGGCGCAGGACGGTGCGGGCGGTGTCCGTAGTGGTCTCCGGGCCGGTGCGGGCCGGGGAACGCAGCAGCAACAGCACCGCGAGTGCGGAGAGCCTGCCGCGGCCACGTTCCTCCCACTCGTGGCCGTAGCCGGCGACGGCCGCCGCCTCCAGGTCCGCGACGAACGCCGCGGCGTGCGAGGGCCGTGCCTGGGGCGACTTGGCCAGGCCGCGCCGGACCAGTGACCGCACCGCCTCGGGAACCTCCTCGGCCGGGACGGGCGAGTCGACGTGCCGCAGCGCGAGTTCGGCGAGGTTGTCGGCCGGGTACGGCTTGTGGCCGGTCAGGCACTCGAAGAAGGTGGCTGTTGCCGCGTACACGTCGCCCGCGGGTGAGGCGGGCGCACCGGTCCACTGCTCCGGGGCCATGTAGGCGGGTGTTCCGGCCACTCCGGCGCTCTCACCCGTGGTCACCGCGATGCCGAAGTCGACGAGCTTCGACGTGCCGTCGGAACTGACGAGGACGTTCTCCGGCTTGTAGTCGCGGTGGACCACACCGAGCCGGTGGGCGTCGGCCAGGCCGAGCAGGGAGCCCTTGAGGATCACGAATGCGGCTTCGGGTTCCAGCGGACTCTGCGTGGTCAGCAGGGAACGGAGGGACACACCGTCCACCAGCTCCATCACGATGGCGGCGCCGTCGGGGCTCTCGACGTACTCGTACAACCCGGTGACATACGGGCTGTTCAGGCCGGCGAGCAGTCGCGCCTCCGCGCGGAAGTCGTGGACGAAGCCAGGTCGGGTGTACAGGGACTCGCTGAGGTACTTCACCGCGACCGCGATGCCGGTCTCTTCGTGCACGGCCAGGACGACCCGGCCGCTCGCCCCGGAGCCCAGCTCCAGCGATTCGGTGTAGCCAGGAACTGCCCATGTGTTCATCGGTACCCCCTCAGGGCCGTCGCGGTGCCGGAGCCTCCATGGACCTGGGAAGCTCCGGGCCACGCGATGGGAGACACAATTTCGGCCATGTCGGTTGCGGTGGCGCAACCCCCGATCGCCGTGTCGGGGCGATCCCTCGGTTCCCTCGGTCGTGGCCGAGGAACCGTGTGCGCGAGTCCGACCGCCGCTCAGAGGGCTTCACCAGGGCCGATTTCGAAGCCCATGTCCGAGACGAGTTCTCCACCTAAGCCTGGTTCATCGAGGGGATGCTGCAGCGAGCCGGATTCGACGTCGTCTCCAGTACTTTTCCGCGCTCCACTCACACAGAGTTCTGCTGCCGCCGCAGGTAGACGCTCGCTCAGCCATGTCGTCCCTGGTTGTCCGAGTTCGCAGTCAGGCATGGCAGAGGTCTTGATAGGATCGACGGAAGAACAGTGACCGGGTGCTGATCAGGATGGAGGGTTCTTCGTCCACACTGGCTGCGGCCATCTTCACGCTGATTCTGGTCCCCGACGACGCCGGCGAGGCGGCCGCCGGAGCCATCGCCACCGCAGGGCTCGCTCTCGCCGGTCGTCTGGGGACACCCGGTCAGTGAACACAACGCGCCGCGCCCGTATCTGTTGGTCCAACAGGTGGGGCGTGGCGTCTTGTAGAGGCGTCTCAGATGGAGGTCATCCGCTCGTCGGGGTGCTGTCCGCGACGTCGGCCGAGGCAGCGAAGCGGCTCCATGCGGCGGCACCGAAGGCAAGGCGACCCGCGGCGATGTCTTTGGAGTCGCGCACCATGACGCCGAGCGAAGTACGCGCAACCTCCACGCACTGATTGCCTGCGGCGTCGCTGAACGACGACCTCCGCCACGACCACGAGCCGTTCATTGCGAGTCCATCCCTTGGGACCCGCAGCGAGGCGGGCATGTGCTTATGCCTGCAAAGGTCCAAATGTCACCGCCGAGGATCGCCTCCTGCTGCTGCGCTACGACGAGAACGGCGGCTTCTGGGCCACACCCGGCGGCTGGACGTTGTCCCGTACGCAGCTGTCGACTGCGTACGGGGACTACCCCACCGTGAGCAGCGCGCCAGGCCTGCGAGCTGGACGCGGGCGATCTCGTGGTAGGGCACGTCATCCGCCTGCGGCGTCCTCGGCCTCCCAGCGCAGCAAGTCGCCCGGCTGGCACTTGAGCACCTCGCAGAGCGCGGCGAGCGTCGTGAAGCGCACCGCCTTGGCGCGGCCGTTCTTGAGTACCGCCAGGTTGGCGGGCGTGATGCCTACGCGGTCCGCGAGCTCGCCTACGGACATCTTCTGCTTGGCCAGCATCACGTCGATGTCGACGGTGATCGGCATCAGATCACCTCGGCCAGCTCGGCCTGCGTCTGTGTCGCTTCGACGTCGCGTGCGACGGCCTGGGTGAGCAGCATCCGCAGTACGAGCACGATGAGTGCGACCCCCAGGATGGCCAGGCCGATCCCGCCCATGATGACGGTGACGCCCGGGTCGTCCCGCTGGCCCGGTGCATTGATCCATGGGCATCACGAAGCCAAGCCTGTACGCGGCCTTCGGCAACAAAGAGGAGCTGTTCCGCAAAGCTCTGGAGCGCTACACCGAGGGCCCGGCCGACTACGGGACGCGCGCCCTGGAGGAGCCGACCGCGCGAGGCGTGGCCGAGGCGATTCTCCGTGGAGCGGTTCGGACCACGACGCGTCCCGGAGGCCCTGCGGGATGCCTGGTCGTGCAGGGCGCGCTGGCGTCGAGCGATGCGGGTCGGCCCGCGCACGACATGCTGGTCGAGTGGCGGAACGATTCGGGTCTACGCCTTGAGGAGCGCTTCCAGCGGGCCGTCGACGAGGGCGATCTTCCGCGCGACGCCGACCCTCGACAACTCGCCCGATATGTCATGACGGTGACGTTCGGCATCGCCGTCCAGGCCGCCGGCGGCCTCGGCCGCGACGAACTCCAGGACATCGCCGACATGGCACTGGAGCGCTGGCTGCCGTAGCGGGCGTGCGGCGGACGCGCACGGGGCGTTCCGGCCAGTACTGCATAGCTGGGTCTGAATGATCTGGAGGCGCAGGCGCCGCTTGAAGTGGTGTCTGCGTGCGTCGGCTTGATGGCCGCGACGGACGGCGGACCAGTCGAGTCCAAGGTCAACGACCTCATCGTCTTTGCCGATCAGATTGAACAAGCGGTACTCAAACGCCTGGTCGGCCACGGGCTGATCATCGAGCCCGATCCCGGTTTGTTCACCCTGCACCGCCGGTGACCGGCATGGCATGCCGCCGATAGCACATCTGATCCCGACTCAAAGACGAGTCAGACAGGTACTCGCATTCCGCCCTCTGAGGTCCGGCAGCCCGGAGCCGTCTCCGGACTGCCGCATCTCATCGCGGCCCGGGCTCGGTGAGGGCCTGTGCGCACCAGATCGTCTTGCCGTCCGTGGTGTGCCGGGTACCCCAGCCCTGGGTGAGCTGGGCGACGAGCAGCAGGCCCCGGCCGCCCTCGTCGAAGGCGCGCGCCCGGCGCAGGTGCGGTGCGGTGTTGCTGGCGTCGGAGACCTCGCAGATCAGGGAGGTGTCACGAATCAGCCGCAGCCTGATCGGGGGCTCGCCGTATCTGATGGCGTTGGTGACCAGCTCGCTGACAACCAGTTCGGTGACGAACGATGCCTCCTCCAGGCCCCAGGCCTCCAACTGGTCGAGCGTGAACTTCCTGGCGCGCGGCACCTGCGCGGGGTCGGGTTCGACGTCCCAGTCGGCGACATGCTGAGGATCCAGCGCGTGAGTGCGAGCGAGGAGCAGGGCGGCGTCGTCCGTGCGGTGTTCGGGAAGCATGGCGTCCATCACCGTGTCGCAGAGGTCCTCCAGTGAGGTGGCCGCGTGGTTGAGGACCCGCAGCAGGTCGGCGATCCGCTGGTCGCCGTCGCGCTCGCGGCTTTCCACCAGTCCGTCGGTGTAGAGGGTGAGCAGGCTGCCCTCGGGCAGTTCGAGCTCGGTCGCCTCGAAAGGCAGCCCGCCGATGCCCAGCGGCGGTCCCGGCTGTGTGTCCACCGGGGTCGTGGTGCCGTCCGGGGAGATGATCAGCGGCAGCGGATGACCTGCGCTTGCCAGTGTGAGGCGGCGGGAGACCGGATCGTAGACCGTGTACAGGCAGGTGGCCCCGAACTCACCGGTCGGCTGGAAGTGGTCGGTGGGCCGGAGGTCGCTGGCGAGGTGGATGACCAGGTCGTCCAGGTGGGTCAGCAACTCGTCCGGCGGCAGGTCCACGTCGGCGAGCGTGCGGACCGCCGTACGCAACCGGCCCATGCTGGCCGCGGCGTGCAGGCCGTGACCGACCACGTCGCCGACGACCAGGGCGACCCGGGCACCGGAGAGCGGAATGACGTCGAACCAGTCGCCGCCCACTTCCGCGTCGGTCCCGGCGGGCAGGTAGCGGGATGCCACCTCGACCGCCTCCTGGCTGGGCAGCCCCTGTGGCAGCAGGCTTCGTTGCAGGGTCAGCGCGGTCGTGCGCTCGCGCGAGTAGCGGCGGGCGTTGTCGATGGCGACGGCGGCCTTGGCGGTCAGCTCTTCGGCGAGGATCAGGTCATCGGCGGTGAACGCCTCGGGCCGCTCGCTGCGGGAGAACGCGACGACGCCGAGCAATGCGCCGCGGACCCGGAGCGGCACGGTGATCCGGCCGGTCAGTCCGTCCGCGGCGATGGAGGTGTCGACCAACGGGTTGCCCGGCGGCCAGTGGGCCGGGTCGGAGGCGAGCCCGGGCCCGAAGGCCCATTCGCCGCCCTCGCCCGGCTCGGCCGCGAGCTGGACCGTGGACCTGCCGGTGGCCATGCAGCGGGCGGCGACGGAACCGGGAGTGTGGCTGACCGGTGTCGTGGGCCCGGGAGCCCGGTCGGCGTCCTCCTTCGCGCTGTGCCGGGCGGCACGAGTGAGCACGATGGTCTCGCCGGGGGTGAACTCGGACACGGAGGGCGGCTCCTCTCCGCGCAGCACCTCGTCGAAGAGATCCACGGTGACGAGGTCGATGAATGACGGCACCGAGGTCGTGGCCAGTTCCCGGGCGGTGCCGATCACGTCGAGCGTACGACCGATGCCGGCGCTGGCCTCGTTGAGGATGAGCAGGCGCTGCCGGGCCCAGTACTCGGCGCTCATGTCGAATCCCCAGTTGGCGACCGCGCGGACCCTGCCCTCGGCATCCCGGACGGGCCAGATGCTGGTGGCCCAGGCATTGGCGTAGTCGCTGCCGCGCGGCTGGAAGACGGTGATGAGACGCGCCGCCCTGCCCGTCCTCGCCACTTCGGCGAGCTGGTCCGTGTAGGGCTTGTCATCCCTCTCGGGAAACAGCGAGCGATCGAACTCGGGAAGCACCTCGCGGTACTTCTTGCCGAGCACCTGCTCCTCGGAGTGCGCGATCACCCGGCCCGAAGAGGCGTTGATCCATAGAAACCGCAGCTCAGGGTCATAGACGCCCAGAGCGAAGGGACACTGCTCGAAGGCCAGATCGGCGATCACCGGTCGGCGTTCCCAGCGCTGGACGGTCACCACGTGGCCCAGCGCCCGCCCGTCGGGGCCGAACAGCGGGTGAGCCGACACCAGAGCGTCCACCGTGGAGCCGTCCCGGTGGCGCAGCGGGATGAGCTCCGCGTGGTCGGGGCCGCTGCCGTGGTTCTCAGGGAAACCGGGTGGTGGGGGAGCGGCCAGCAGTTCGGTCAAAGGGCGCCCGACCATGTCCTGCGCCGTCCAGCCCAGCAGCAGCCGCCCGCTCTCGCTCCAGCCGCTCACCACGCCGTCCGGGCCCACCACGAGGGCGGTGGTGCGGACATCCTGCTTGTCGGCCATGTCCACGCGCTCCGCCTCCGTCCGGACAGCTCAGCCCACCAGGGCTGGTTTCCAGCCGCCGGTTTCCAGCCTAGGTCCGCTTCCGCTCCACGGCGCCCCGACCGGTGCGTTCGCACGGGTTTCGCACGGGAAAGGAACCGGGCGGCCCGACCCCGAAGGGACGGGCCGCTGCGGAGGGGAACGCGGCACGTCAGGGCCTGGGCCCCGATCCGTGGTGCTCCTGGGCGGTCGGTGCCGTCACCAGCCTGTCGGCAGACCGGCGATGAACGAGGTGAGCCGGTCGGAGACGAGCCGGTCGTCGCGGGCCGAGTAGTGCCAGTCGCAGCCGAGGAAGTCCAGGCCCGAGTCGTCGAGGAACCAGTAACGGACCCGGCTGTCGCCGGCGTCGTTACGCGTCCTGACCACCTGCTGGACATGGCCGGCGTACTGGCCGGCGTCCACCGCCACGATGGTCGTGTCGACCCCGTAGCGCGTGCGCAGCTTCTGGACGAAGTCGCCGTAGGCGCTGCGGTAGGCAGCCGCGAGGCTGTCCGGCGTCCATGGCTCACCGGGGTTGACTGCGGTCGAGAAGTCGTTGGTGCCGAGGTTGACCATCACGACCTGGGGGCGCCAGGTTCCCGGGTTCTGCCAGACGTCTCCCGCCACGTTCAGCAGGGCACGGTCGTAGAAGGTCCGGTACGTGACGTCCGACGAGCCTCCGTTGTAGTTGCGCACCATGCCAAGGCCCGAGTAGCCGTTGATCTGGTAGTCGGCGTTCAGCTTCCGGGCGGTGAGGGCGCCGTAGCTCACATCGGAGTTGGTGTTCCGCCTGACCTGGTCCCAGGTGCAGGTGCGAGAGGCCGAGAGGTTGCCGTAGCCCACTGTGAGGGAGTCGCCGATGAACTCGATCTGGCGATTGCGGGCGGCCGGTTTGCTCAGTACGGCGCCGCCGGGCGCAGCGACGAAGCCTCCGAAGGTGCCGGTGTCCCCAGGTGTCATTGCGCTTGACGAGCCGGACGGTGTGCGTGCTGTTCGACAGGCCGTTGATCCAGTGCGTGGTGTTGCCGGGCGTGACGAGTGTGGCAACGGTGGTGCCGTCGACCTGGACGTCGTAGTCGGCGGCCGAGTCGTTGAGCACGATGCCCACGCCGGTGCCGCTGACCCGGCCCTCGAAGTACACGCCGGGCCAGCTGTACTGCACGGTGTCTCCGGCGCCCTTGACCCGCCCCGCGGTGTGCACCTGTCCGAGCACCCCTGACACGCGGATCAGTTGCCATTGCTGGTTGGCTCCGCCCCAGTCGGTGAACTGCACGATCTTGGCGCCGTCCGCGGTGGAGGCGTTCTGCACCTCCACGGCCTTGCCGCTGCTGCGGCTGATCAGCCGGACGTGACCGTCCGAGGAGTCGGCCGGCCGGAACTGCTGGTTGACACCATTGCCATCACTCCACTGCACGATGTCCGCGTGAGCCGCGGAGGAGTGGTTCAGGACGTCCAGCACCTTCCCGGAGTGCTGCGCCTTCAGCCGGTAGTAGCCGCCCCCGAATCCACGAACTGGAAACGCTGGTTGGCACCGTCATGACGGGTCCACTGCCCAATGCCCGCCCCGTCGGCACCGCTCGCACCGGACACACCCAGCGCCTTGCCACTGTCACGGTTGACCAGCACATACCAGGCGTTCGAGTCCAGGGTGGCCGCCTGCGCCGTCCCCGCGGCGCCCAAGCCGGTCAGGAGCGCAGCCAGCAAAGCGTCACGGTTACCAACACCCCCACACGCCGCCCCCACCACGACACACCCCATGTCATATATATGCCACCCCTCTGCATTCATGTCCCTTTCGCTGAGTGCGGCTGCCCGGCCGGGACGTACGACGTCTCGTCAGCGGACTCGTGCGGCTACAGCGCGGTGAAGGTCCACAACAGGTTGGTGCTGCTGCCGTAGGTCCACTGCTTGGCCACGGATCCCGAGGACACGTTGCCGCCGCCGTCGAGGACCAGGCCGGTGGTGCGGTTGGCGATCGAATAGCGGTCGCCGCCCCGGTGGGTGAGGGTCCACTGCTGGTTGGTGCCGCCGTTCCAGGCGGCCTGCCGGGCGGTGGCGCCCTCGACGGTGGCGCCCCAGCCGTCGGCGACCATGCCGTTGGTGCGGTTGACCAGCCGGTAGTAGCCGCCTCCGACAGCTTCCGCGTGCCACTGGAGATTGTTGCTGCCGTTCCAGGTCCACTGCTTGAGGTCGGACCCCGAGGCGACGTTGCCGCCGCTGTCCAGGACGAGGCCGTTGGTGGCGTTGGTGATCCGGAAGTACGTCGCCGGGTTGAACTGGACCCTCAGCGAGGTGATTTGATCGTTGTTGCCGGTGACCCGCAGGTCGGGGTTCTCGGTGGTGAACGTCCAGGAGGTGCCGGTGAAGTTGTCTCCGGAGTAGCCGATCACCTGGTAGCCGGGGGCCGGGCGGAGGGAGGAGAGGGTGCCCGGGCCAGGTCCGGCCGCGTTGAGGTCGGCCGCGGTGTAGTCGCCGATGCCGAGGACGGCGGCCTTGCCGGTGTAGTCGACGTCCGTGAAGGCGGCGGCGCCGGCCAGCGGCCGCAGACCGGGGATCGTGCCGGAGAAGTCGAGCTTCAGGACGTACGCGTCGGCGCTGTACGGCGCGGAGGACGGCAGGGTGATCGTGAGGCCGGAGGAGTTCTGGGCCGGCGTGGGCAGGTCGATGTAGGTGCCGGCGGTGGTACCGAGGAGCTTCACCGAGGACAGCGACGAGAGGTTGATCCGGTCCGGGCTGAGAGTCTTGATCGTGAGCGATCTGCCGGGCCAGCCCAGAACGGTGGCGTACAGGACGTTGTCGGCCTTGTTGCGGGTGAAGCGGATGTCCTGCGGGGTGCCGGCGTGCGGTGTGGTGAACGAGCCGCCGCCCATCTTCGTCGGCCCCTCGCCGTACGCGGTCCAGGCTCGGGTCGCGTACACCGACTCGCCGAAGCGCCTCAGGTGGTCGCCGATGGCGAGCAGGATGTCCTTCTGCGCCTGGGGGATGGTGCCGTCGGCCATCGGCGCGATGTTCAGCAGCATGTTGCCGTTCTTGCTGACCCGGTCGATGAACGAGTGCAGCATCTGCTGGATGGTGTAGTAGCCGATGCCCTGGGTGTAGCACCAACTGCTGCTGGAGATGCTGTCGTCGGTGAGCCAGTAGGGCGTGGTGAGATCGGCAGGGCCACCGCGTTCGTAGTCGAAGACCTCGCCCTTGCCGTTCATGCCGTCCTTGTACGTGGCGACGACCTCGCGGCGCCAGCTGTCGGCCTGGTTGTAGTAGTACGCCAGGAAGTTGAGGCGCTGTTGCTCGTCGACGGCGTCCAGCTTGAAGTCCTGCCACAGGATGTCGGGCCGGGCGCGGTCGATGACCTCCTTGAGCTTGTCGAACCAGAGCTGGTCCTCCGCCGCCTTATCCAGTTGTCCGTAGAACTTCTTGAGGCTGCTGTCCGTCTGTGCTGGGGCGTCTTCGAAGAAGCCGTTGTAGTGGTGCGCGTGGTGCATGGCGACCAGCAGCTTCAGGCCCCTGGCGCGGATGGCCGTGGAGAACAGGCCCAGCAGGTCGAGACCAGGGCCCTTCTTCACCGAGTTCCACTCGTTGACCTGGCTGTCCCACATGGAGAAGCCGTCGTGGTGCTCGGCGACCGGGCCGGCGAACCTGGCGCCCGCGTCGACGAACAGCTGCGCCCACTCCTCGGGGTCGAACTTCCCGCCGGCCGACTTCAGTTGCGGGGCGAACTGGACGGTGTTGCCCGCCGGGTCCCGCGCTCCGTTGATGAAGTTGTGGTATGGCCACGCCGACGGTTGGCCGTAGGTCGCGATGTGATGCCGGTTCGCGTTGCTTCCGGCCTGGTACATGTTGCGCGGGTACCACTCGTTGTCGAAGGCGGGCACGCTGAAGGCACCCCAGTGGAAGTAGATCCCGAACTTCGCGTCCTGGAACCACTCCGGGGCCGGCGGGTGCTGGTCGACGGAGTTCCAGTCGGGCGTGTACGTGCTGGGGGCCGCCTCGGCAACCCCGGCGCCTAACACACCTCCTGCAACGGCCGCCGTGACCACGCAGGTTGCGGAGGCCAGCAACTGGCGTCTGTTGATCGAATTCGACATGGACACATCCCTGATGCGGAAGGGGCAGGGGGAATGCAGGGCCACGCATGAAGGTCGGCCATGGCGCCATGGGATGTCAACCAGCGTGCATGGATGAAAGCACTGCGTGGCCGAAAGATTTGCGCAACTTGTAGAGCCTTTGGGCATATTGTGAGCGCCCAGACATGCGATGTCTGGCGGGTTCTCTCCTGCTAGGGGATGGCGCGAGGAAGCCGATGAGACTGAGAACAGACCGCTGTTCCACCGTCGCCACCATCGACTTCCGGAACTCCCGCGTCAGGTACACGCCCCGGTCCATTGGGGGCACGCTGGAGCGCACCGTCCGGACGACCACTGGCGGCAGGCGGCCGAGGAGGCCATGCCCACGCTCGCGGAGTTGCGTGACCAGAGCGTGATCGGCGCGGTCGGCACCGGTATGAACCAGTCGGCGCTTGGCGACGTCCTGTCCGCCGCGTGGGACGTGGGCAAGAGCGCTGTGGCGGGGGGTGTCTTGAACTTGGGACTGCTCTCCGGTGACCGCCCCTCCCCGGCACGAAGTACCTCTACGAGGACGACCCGCCGGCTCTGGTCGCCCGTGCCGGGGCGATCGCCGAGATCCTCACGGTGCACGGGGTCACTCTGCCCGTCGCCGTGATCGCCTTCCCGCACAGGAATCCCAGTATCGTCAACGTCACCCTCGGCATGCGGACTCCAGAACAGGTCGGACGAAACGTGGAACTCCATGATCGACAAGTCCCGGACGCCCTCTGCGACGATCTCCGCGCTCAGGGGCTGATCAGGCCGGACGTGCTCGCGGGGCACGGTGGGGGAGGGGCGAGCGGTGTCGCTGACGGACAAGGCCATTGATGAGATCCGTGAGCTGATCCGGACCGGTGTCCTGCCTCCGGGCTCGAAGCTCCCGCCGGAGCCGGACCTGGCCGCGCAGCTGGGCCTGTCCCGGAACCTCGCCCGGGAAGCGGTCAAGGCGCTGGCCGTCGCACGGGTCCTGGAGGTCCGGCGGGGCGACGGCACGTATGTGACCAGCCTTCAGCCGAGTCTGCTCCTGGAGGGCCTGGGCGGCGCGGTGGAACTGCTGCAGGGTGATTCGGTCGCCCTGCGCGATCTCATGGAAGTACGGCGACTCCTCGAACCTATGGCCACGGCCCTTGCCGCGACTCGGATCTCCGACTCCCAACTGGCCGAGGTGAAGCGGCACTTGGATGCCATGCGCGAGGCCCGGGACGATGTCGAACAGCTGAACGCCCACGACGCCGCCTTCCACCGTGCGGTCATCTCGGCCACGGGCAACGAAACCCTCCTCACCCTCCTGGAAAGCATCTCCGGCCGCACCCTGCGTGCCCGCATCTGGCGCGGTCTGGTCGACGACAAGGCCGCGGGCCGCACTCTCGCCGAGCACGAGGCGATCTTCAACGCGCTTTCCACCCGTGACGCGGCCCTCAGCCAGGCCGCCGCTCTGCTGCACGTGAGCAACACCGAGCAGTCGCTGAGGGAACATCTGAGCTCAGGCGAGCCCCTCGCCTTCGGGACGGCAGCGCGGAAGTGACGGGCGGACGCTGCCCGCGGCATCGGGGACCCGGCGCGGAGGACCGCGACGGGTGGAGTGCCCGGCGTTGGACTCCCGTGGTCACGTCAGCGCAGCAGGCGTACGTTGCGCAGCCGGATGGTGGTTGCGGAGCCACAGCTTCGAACCGACATACGTCCACGGCTGCCGTCGCGACCACGCGGATGTCGACGACGGGCGCGGGCACACCCTCCCACTGGGCACGTGCTCGATTCACCGTCCGGCCTCGGGCTGCGGGCGCTCGTCGAGCAGTCCGGTCTGCGCCGGCAGCGCGGCCTGCGTCCGGCTGGTCACGCGAAGCTTCGTGAGGATCGCGCCGACGTGGTCCTTCACGTGTCGGCACCCGGTGGATGCGGGCCCCGATGTCGGCGTCGAACGTGGTCAGTCTCGTCACCAACGGAGCGGCCGGCATCGTCCGCAGCTCAGGCAGCACCGTGATCCCGTCGACGTCGGGCATCCGTACGTCCAGCAGCACGACGTCGGGCCGCTCCCGGCGGACGGTCTCGACGGCGTCGGCGCCGCTCGCGGTCGCGATGACGTCGATGTCGTTTCACCGCGCTGAGTGGTGGTGCGTACCGGCTCACCAACCGGCACAGCGGCAAGGCGCTGGACAACGCCAACATCGACACGGAGGGGAGCACGGTCATCCAGTGGTCCGCCAGCGGCGGCTCCCCGCAGCGGTGGAACATGACCAGGCTCAGCTGAACACACCGGGGGCAGGGTGCTCTTGGCCCGTCCCTCGGCTCATGCCCCGTGTCGTTCGAGAACGAGGCGGGCCGTGCGGGCCATGGCCTCGTCGACCATCTCGCCTCGGAATGTCACGGCGCCCGTCCCTTCCCGCTGTGCCGCCTCGACCGCCGTGATCAGCTCTGCGCAGCGGGCGAGTTCGGCGGAGCCGGGAGAGAACACCTCGTTGATCACGGGGACATGGGAGGGATGGATCGCCATCATGCCCTCGTAGCCGAGGGAGCGGTTCTGTTCGGCGAAGGCGCGCAGCCCCGGCAGGTCGCCGACGCGCGTCCACAGTCCGCTGACCGGGCACGGCACCCCGGCTGCCCTGGCGTCCAGCAGAACGCGGGAGCGCAGTGCCATCGTTTCGGTTCCCTCAGGGCTCCATCGGTAGCCGACGGCGCGTTCCACATCGCCGCCGGGTGCGGTGAGAGCGCCCAGGTAGGCGATGCGTGAGGCGGCCCGGGCGATGTCGTAGGCCTCGCGCAGGCCGCGTGCCGTCTCGAGCAGGGGCACCAGGGCGACCCGCCCCGGCGGCATGCCCTGTTCCTGTTCACACCAGCCCAGCAGTTGGTCGGCAAGCCTCACGTTCTGGGAGGAGCGGACCTTGGGAAGGACGATCCCGGCGAGTCCGGGCCGTACGACCGCCCGCAGTTCCTCGGCCCCTGCCCAGTCGTCCAGCGGATTGACACGGACGAACAGCGCCATCCGTCCCGTCTGTTCGGGCGGTGCGGCGGCCCGTGCGAGGGTGTCGGCCACCTGCGCGCGGGCGGCGAGCTTGTCCGCGGCGGGCACCGCGTCCTCCAGGTCGAGGACGGCGGCGTCGGCGCCCGCCACCCGGGCCTTGGGCAGCCAGTCGGTTCTGGTGCCGGGGACGAAGAGCAGGGAGCGCAGCGGGGGCCGGTCGACCACTCCCGCGTCCGCCTCGGCCGGGCCTTCGGGATACGCCTCAGATGACATCGCTCTTCTCCAGGTCGGCCAACTCGTCCGCGCTGAGTCCGAGCCACTGCCCATAGACCAGGTGGTTGTCCTGTCCGAGGGCGGGCCCCGTACGCCAGACCCGCCCGGGGCGCTGCCGGAAATGCGGGATCACCGCCTGCATACGCACCGGACCGAGATCGGGGTCTTCGACGGTGACGATGTCCTCGCGTTCGGCGTACACGGGGTCCGCGGCGATGTCCGCGGCGTCGAACACCCGTGAGGCCACGACCTCGGCCCGGGCGAACTCCTCCAGGCACTCGCCGGTGTCGCGCTCCGCCACCCAGTTCCGCAGGTTCTCGTCCAACTGCTCGCGTCGGTCGTATTGTTGCTGAGCCGTGGTGAACTCCTCCTCGGGGAGTCCGAGCAGGCGGGCGATGTTGCGGACCGATCGCAGCGTCGCGGAGGTCACCGTGATCCACTCGCCGTCGCGGGAGCGGTAGGTGTTGATCACGGCCCCCGGGGCGACCGCCAGCTGGTTGCCGGAGCGTTCGGGCACTCGGCCCAACTGGTCGTGGACGATGACCTGCCACTCGACCAGCCGGAACAGGGACTCGAAGAGAGCGAGGTCGATCCACTCGCCGTCGAAATCGGGGTCGTGGTCGCGGCGGTGGAGGGCGGCGAGGACGGCGTAGGCGCCCATCAGGCCGGTCACGGCGTCGCCGTGCGAGAAGCCGGTGTGCACGGGTGGGCCGTCGGGAAAGCCGGTCAGGTGGACGACTCCGCTGCGCGCCTCACCCACCTTGCCGAAGCCGGGAGCGTCCGCCTGTGACGAGGTGGCGCCGAAGCCGGAGATCTGCAGCAGGACTGCCCGGGGGTTGATCCGGTGCACGGATTCCCAGTCGAGTCCCCAGCCGCGCAGGCGTCCCGCGCGCAGGGTGACGATGATGACGTCCGCCCAGGCGACGAGGCGGTGGGCGACGGTCCGGCCGGCCTCGTGGTGCAGATCGAGGGTGACCGAGCGTTTGTTGCGGCCGGCGACCTTGAACCACAGGGGAACACCGTCACGTTGGGGCCCCATGGCACGGGCAGCGTCTCCGGCGCCGGGGGGTTCCACGTGTACGACGTCGGCCCCCTGGTCGGCGAGCATCGACCCCGCCAGCGGACCGGCCACCACATGGGCGAACTCGACCACCTTCAGCCCGCGCAACTGCCCGCTTCCGGTGGTGTTCCGCTCGTCGTCCGACACCGCTGAGCTCCCTTGCACTGCCGTTCCGCGTGGGTCCCCGACAGCGTCGTCCCGCATTGGTGCGGCACCGCCGTCGCCGTTGTCTTCAGACTGCCGGAGCGGAGAAATGCCTGTCGAGCAACAGAAGGCCATCAATCAATGCGAAAAATGCATGAATTGAGCAGGTGCTGCGGCAGGATGCTGCCTCAGGCCCACGACACTCCGGGTGGAAGCGGACGTCCCTGGCGGCGGAACTCTTCGAGCGTCTCCAGGAACCGCTCCGTCACGGTCGGGAGCGTTCGGCGGGCGCGCAGCGCGATGTCCAGACGCCGGTCCACCACGGGGTCCACCAGTGGGCGGCAGACGACGGGTCCGGCACCCATCAGCGGGAGCACCAGGGCGGGCATCGCCGACACTCCGAGGCCGGCGGTCACCAGTCCGCCCACGGTCGCGATACTGCCCGCCTCGGCCGCCGGCGGCGCGTGCGCGTCGATCTGGGCGAACGCCGCGTCGGTGAGCCGGCGCACGCTCGAGTCGCGCCCGACGGCCAGGAACGGCTGACGAGCCAGGTCGTCCCAGGCGATCTCGTGGCGGTCGGCGAGCGGGTGGCCTTCCGGCAGCACCGCGACGAAGCGGTCCCTGACCAGAGGGCGGTGCTCCAACTGCTCCGGCGGATTACCGACGGTGGTGATCGCGAAGTCGGCGTCGCCGGACAGAACCCGGTCCAGTACCGACCGCTCCAGGCCGTCGAGGAGCCGTACCGCCACCTGTGGCCGCCGCTCGCGGAAGTCGGAGATCACCTGCGGCAGGAGCACCGCCGCGACGGAGGGAAGAGTGGCCACGGCGACCGTTCCCGACTCGCCGAGCAGGAATCGCCTGAGCTCCTTCATGCCCGCTCTGTGCGCGGTGACGATCTGCTCGGCGACGCGCAGGGCCTCGACGCCCGCCGCGGTCAACTGCACGTTGCGGGTGTCCCGTTCCAGGAGCTGTACGCCCAGTTGTCGCTCCAGATCCGCGACCGCGCGACTGAGTGAAGACTGGGACACATGCATCTCCGCGGCGGCCGCGGTGAAGCTCGCGGCCCGGGCGACGGCCGCGTATGCCGCCAGTTGACGCAGGGTGGTGGCCTCCATGGGCGACGAGCATAGGGTGCCCCGCTTGAATTGATGCGCTTAACGCATGAACAGATCTCGGTTTGATGCTGGACACCGATCCGCCGGTGCTCCGAAACTCTCGCGTAACACCTCGGACTGCCCCCGCTCAGTTCCACCCATCGCAGCCGAGGGCCGTCCCCGAGAAAGCGAGCGCCGCCATGCTGGCAGCCCTGGGCTTCGCCACGATCGCCGTCCTCCTGCTGCTCACCATGACCAAACGCGCCTCGGTACTGGTCGCTCTGATCCTGCTTCCGGTGCTGGCGGCGCTCATCGGCGGATTCGCGGGCGATCTGGGCGAGTTGATTCTCGGTGGGCTGTCCAAGGTGGCCCCCACCGGCATCATGATCGCCTTCGCGGTCCTGTACTTCAGCCTGATGGTGGACGCCGGGCTCTTCGACCCTCTGATCCGCGGTCTGTTGCGCGTGGCTCGTGGCGATCCGTTGCGGATCACGGTCGCCACGGCCGTCCTCACCCTGTGCGTGGCGCTGGACGGAGACGGCGCCTCCACCTTCCTCATCACCGTCTCCGCACTGCTGCCGGTCTACCAGCGGCTCGGCATGAACCCCCTGGTGCTGTCAGGAGTGGTCTGCCTGGGCGCGGGTGTGATGAACATGGTCCCCTGGGGTGGCCCGACGGTACGCGCCATGGCGGCGCTGAAGCTGGACAGTTCCGACGTCTTCACCCCAATACTGCCCGCGATGGGCGTCGGCGTCGCCTGGGTGCTGGTGGCCTCCTATCTGCTCGGCCGCCGGGAACGCAACCGTCTTGCCGCGCTGTCCCCGCAGGCTCCGGCTCCGGCTCCGGACGCGGGCAAGGACGAGCAGGACGACCGTGATTCCGCCGTCGCTGCGACGACGGTCACGGCGACCACCGAACCCGAGCCGAGTCGGCACGCCACTCCCGCGACGGCCGACGGGAAGCGACAGGCCCTCCGGGCTCCCGGGGACGGCCCCGGCACCGTCCGGGTCCCGCCGCTGCCACGGACCTGGCTGAACGTCTTCAACCTCCTGCTCACCGTCACCCTCGTGGTCTGTCTGATCCAGGAAGTGATGCCACTTCCGGTGCTGTTCGTCCTCGGGTTCGCGATCGCGGCGCTGGTCAACCACCCCACCTGGGAACAGCAGCAGGCGCTGCTCGACAGGCACGCCAAGAACGTGGTCCTGGTCACCACTATGATCTTCGCGGCCGGTGTCCTCACCGGGATCCTCAGTGGCACCAGGATGCTCGACGAGATGGCCGAGACGCTCGTCTCCGTCGTCCCCGACTCCTTCGGCTCGCACCTGCCCGTCGCGGTGGCGGTCAGCGGTATGCCGCTGAGTCTGGTCTTCACCCCGGACGCCTACTACTTCGGCGTACTGCCCGTACTCGCCGAGACCGCGCAGGGCTTCGGCACGGACCCGGCCGAGGTCGCCCGGGCCGCCATTCTCGGCCAGATGACCACGGGGTTCCCGCTCAGCCCGCTCACCGCCTCCACGTTCATCCTGGTCGGCATGAGCGGTGTGTCGCTCGGCGAACACCAGCGCTTCATCTTCCGCTGGGCCTTCGCCACCACCCTGGTCATGACGGCCGCCGCCCTGCTGACCGGTGCGTTCTCACTGTGACAGGCGACCCGGGCCCGAGCGCATGCCCCGCCGTCGTGGACTCCCGGCAGCCACCGCACCTGCCGCTCGTCCCTCCGACGTGCCGCCTGCTTCCGGGAGTCCGGAGCGGGGCGACGACCTCCACACACACCAAGTACCCGATCCGCGCGACCCAGTTCCCCACAGGACCGAGACGAGGACGCACATGAGACGGATCACCAGACGTACGGCGCTCGCAGTCACCGCGGGCGCGGTCGCGGCTCCGGCCGTGACCACGGCAACCGCCGCGGCCGCCGACACCACCACAGGGACATCCGGCACAGGAATATCCGAGGGACGCCAGCCGACCGGGGGGCGCAATCCGGTCCTGCGAACGGACCTCGTCACGCGGGTGACACCGAGGAACAACTGGCTGGTGACAGCTGTCGCCCTCCAGTACGGGCATCGCATCGACCTGCGCGGCGGGGTGATCCCGCCCTCGGCCTTCCAGGTGAAGGCCACCGTGGGCGGGCAGACAGCGGCTCGCACGGTGACCCGGGTCTACTCCAGCACCACCGCCGAAGTGGACGACCGGTCCCGCCCCGGACGGCCGGGAGACCGACTGATCATCGAACTCGACCCGAACGACTCCAACGCGCGGGCCGCGGGCACCGATCCCCTTCCGCTGGACCGTGCGTACTCCGTCAGACAGGTGGCGGACGTGCACACCCCGGAAGGCGAACCAGTGCTCAGGGCCGGTCCGTTCGCGGTCCGGAACGACAACGTCACCAATCCCGTGGTCGACGCCTTCGCCGCCGGTTCCTTCACCGACTCCACGGGCTTCGAACTGGACTTCCGGCTGTACCGGCCCGAGGGATACGTACGGAACCCGCGGACGCGTACGCGGTACCCACTCGTCGTCACCCTGCACGGCGGTGGTGAGGTCGCGGACAACAACATGACCCAGCTCACCTCCAACCGGATCGCCGTCACGTTCGCCAAACCGGAACGACAGCGCCGCGACCCCGCCTTCGTGCTCTCGCCGCAGATCCCCCTGCCCCGTCCCATGGACGGACCCGACGGCACGGACTGGACCGACGCCAAGGTCCAGGCCGCTCTGATCGAACTCATCGACACCTTCGTGAGCGAGCACTCCCGAAACGTGGACACGGCCCGGCTGTATCTCGTCGGACTGTCCTCGGGCGGCCGCGGTATCTACAGCCTGCTGGCCAAGCGACCCGACGAGTTCGCGGCCGCCCTGCCCACGGCCGGCTGGGGCGACGCGGCCACCATGGACAGGATCACGCACATCCCGATCTGGGCCGACCACTCCGTCGACGACCCGGTCGTGCCGTACCGGGAGGGCCGGTTCGGCAAGCCCGGCACCTGGACACTGATGAACGCGCTGGAGACCGCCGGTGCCCGGGTCACCCGTGGGGAGTGGGCGAACGACCTGCCGAAGGCGCAGTTCGAGGCCAGGTCCCGGGAGCTCCTACGGCAGGCCAGGGCTACCCGCAGCCACGTACTGTTCACCAGCTACACGCCCGGCACGACACCGGTGAACCCACACCTCGCATGGGCCCAGACGTATGAGAACGACGTGGTCATCGACTGGCTCTTCGCACAGTCCCGGTAGCCGCAGCACGCGGCGCCCCTTCCTTCCGGAGGTAAAGCAATGCGTCCATCCAGTGGTTCCACCCAATCGGCCGTGCCGTTACGGACAAGATCCCGTGCCATGACGGCACTGATCGCCCTGGCGACCACCATCGGCCTGGCGCTGGCCCTGCTGACGGCCGCCGCCCCGCCGGCGGCCGCCGCGGACCTGCTGTCCCAGGGCAAACCCGCGACCGCCTCGTCCACCGAGAACACGTCAACTCCCGCGTCGGCGGCCGTGGACGGCAACGCCGGGACGCGCTGGGCAAGCGCGTTCAGTGACCCGCAGTGGCTGAGCGTCGATCTGGGCGCCACTGCCACTGTCAGCCAAGTAGTGCTGCGCTGGGAGGCCGCGTATGCCCGCGCGTTCCAGATCCAGACCTCCACCAACGGCACCGCCTGGACCACCGTCCACTCGACCACGACCGGCACTGGCGGTGTGCAGACCCTCGACGTGAACGGCAACGGCCGGTACGTCCGCATGCTGGGCACCCAGCGCGGCACCGCCTACGGTTACTCGCTGTTCGAGTTTCAGGTGTACGGCTCCGGTGGCGGCACTCCTCCGGGCAACGGCATCCCGGATCCGACGGCCACTTCCCTGGAGGCCGCCAACGGGCCGCTGACCACCGCCACTTACACCGTTCCCGGCCCGAGCGGGTACGGCTCAGGCACGGTCACGTACCCCACGAACAGTGGCTCGTACCCGGGTGTCGTACTGATGCCCGGCTATCAGGGCACACAGCAGAACCTGCAGTGGCTCGCACCCCGCCTCGCGTCCTGGGGCTTCGTCGTCGTCAACGTCGGAACCAACACGCTCACCGACGATCCCGAATCGCGCGGCCGGCAGATCTCAGCCGCCGGCACCCAGCTGATCGCGCTCGGCAACGCGGCCGGCAACCCGCTGTCCGGGAAGGTCAACGGCACGCTCGGCGCGGTCGGTCACTCGATGGGCGGCGGTGGAGTCATGGCGGCCCTCCGGGACGACTCGCGCTTCCGGGCGGGCGTACCCACGGCGCCGTACCACCCGAACGCGAACTTCTCCGCGGTCACCGAGCCCACGTTCTTCCTGACCTGTCAGAGCGACTCCGTCGCCCACGGCAACACCTACGCGGTGCCCTGGTACAACTCCATGTCCCAGGCAGAGAAGCTCTACATCGAGGTTCCGGGCGACCACCTGTGCCCGATGACGGGCTCCGGCAACAAGGCCAAGCAGGGCAAGTGGATCGTGTCGTTCCTCAGTCTCTGGCTGCGTGCCGACACCCGCTTCGGCCCGTTCCTGTGCGGTCCCGTACGTGACCCCGACAAGAACAACACAGCTCTGGTCACGCGCTGGATGGACACCTGTTCGTTCTGACCGGAGCATCGCGCGGGTCCCGGTCCCGCCCACCGCATGACGGTCGGCGGGACCGTTCCTCAACGCACGCGTGCGTCGCGTGATCAGTGCCGGGCGAACTGAACCCCGGTCGGTTGCGCGACGTTCGGCCGCAACGCGATCCCGGTGAGAGTCAGTTGTTCTCCGTAGATGTCCGTGACTCTGATCGAGCCTCCGCACCCGCCGCCGTCGGCGGAGATGAAGTAGTTGTATTCGGTGCGGGGCAACTGCCGCCAGCCGCCGCCGGCCCGGACCTCCAGGCGCGCGACCGGATTGCGGTGGCCGATCGCCTGGATGCCGCACCAATGAGGGCTGGACCCGGTCTTGTATCTGATGGAGATCGTCTCGGTCGTGCTGGGACTCAGCAGCTGCCAGGTGATCGGTATCCGGCCGACCTTGAGGTCGGCGAGCTTGGCGAAGGCCTGTTGGCTGAGGTCGAGTTGCCCGGGTGCGCAGGGCAATGGGCATTCGTTGGTGATCCGTACGGTGATCGACTTGCCGTTGGCCGCGCGGACGAGCACGTACGCGCCGCACGCCCTGGACGTCTCGTAGTCGGTGGTGTTCATCGCCGCGATCATGAGGTCGGTGCTCGGGCCGAACAGGCAGGCGCCGTTTCCGTCGGCGGCCTCATAGGCGGTGGCGACCCCCGTGTGGGTGCTGTTGGGCCGAATCCGTCCTGCGGACACCGACGTGGTGGACGCTCTTCGCGGGGGCTGCGAAGTGGCTGTGGCCGAAGGGCGCGCCGCACCGGTCTTCGCACTGGCCGACGGCTTCGGCTTCGGCTTGCCGGTCGCGGAAGGGGTCGCCGACGCGCTCGGGGTGCCAGTCGTGGTCGTGGTTCTCACCTGGTTGGTGGCGACGGGAGTGGCCGCGGCATGCCCTGCCTCCGCCTTGCGGTCGGGGAGCGACCCCAGGACCACGTAGGCGAGAACACCCACGATGGTCACCGCCAAGGTGGCGCTCAGCACAAGTCTGCGTCTCTGCCTGCGCTGACGCGCGGCCTGCCTCGCTGTCTTCATACCTGTCCGTTCGGAAGATCGAGCCGATGGTGCACTGATCAGTGACCGCACAGAGCGAAAAGGTTGCCGTCGATTTCTCACCGGGGCGCACCGGGGGGCCACGGTGGGCGTATTCGGACGGTTTGTCAGGTCGTGCACGGCCCATTTGCCGCAGAAGTCCGCGCAGACCGGGGCCGGGACGGAACTCGCCCAGACAGCGATCGCCGCCCGGACGGTGCGCGTCGCGTAAGCCCGCGACGACTGACAAGCACCGAATCGGCTGCTTCAGGCCCAACAGCCAAGTGACCACCAGCGGTCCGCGTCCCGGGCGAGGGACCCGTGTGAGACCGGCTCGGCCACCAGCCGTGACGCGGTCGCCGGGTGCAACGAAGTCCGCCGGGTGATCTCGGAGACGGTGAGAGCCGGATCGATCGTTGGGCGTGGGGCCTCGGAGATCCGCACCGCCCGCGACAGGACGGACTCACCGGTGGGTGTCCTCACAGACCGTACGCCGCGAGTGCCTCGTCCAGCACCGCCAGCTGGCGCTCCGGCGGCCAGGCGTCGTGGTGCTCCACCGCCGTCAGGACCAGACCGTTGGCGAGCACCCGGAGCAGGTCGACGGTCAGCTCCACCCGCTCGGCGGGTACCAGGGGTTCGACGTGGCGGCGCAGCAGTTCGCGTATCCGCGCGTCCCGGCCGGACGGCGGTGACCGGAACGTGCTCAACGGCCGGGTGGCATTCCTGGGGCGACCGGGGGTCTTCGGGCGGGCACGCCGGTGGCGTTGGGGGCGCGTTCGGCTGGGGCTGGTTGATCGAGCTGATCCGGGACTACGGGTCGAGGCGCATATGGCCCGTCCCTTGCAGTGCAAGGCGATCGCCTCGGCCCGGCTGATGAACGACAAGGTCGACGCGGCGACCCCGGCCGCCCCTGCGCGACGGGAAACTCATCGCCGCCGACGCGCCCGCTCCCACAGCCTGGCACACCACAGAACACCGAGAATGCACGGAGGCGCCATGGCCACCGCCACCGCATCCCTCGATATCCCGCAGAGCCCCGCCCGCGTCTGGCAGCTCATCAGCGGTTTCGGATCCCTCCCCGACTGGCTCCCCTGCATCCCGGAGAGCGAATTGAGTGAAGGCGGCCGTGTACGCCGCCCGACCAACCAGGACGGCAGTGCCATCGTCGAACGCCTCCAGGCTTTCGGCCACGAGGCGCGCAGCTACTCCTACGTCATCGAACAGGCGCTGTTCCCGGTGACGGGCTACCTGTCCACTCTGCGCGTTCACGCCGTCCCCGGCCGCCCGGACGTGTCGCGCGTCGCATGGTCCGGCACGTTCACCCCCCGTCGCTGTGAGTGACACCGACGCCGAGGAGCTGCTCCACGGGAACTCATGTCGACGGCCTCGCCGTGCTCCTGAAGACCGTGAGTGCCTGAAGTGACGGTCACTCGGCATCCGTTGGCAACGGGACGTCGAAAGCGTTGAGTATCACGGAGATGCTGGAGTACTGCGCGATGAGGAAGACGAGTTCCGCCGTACCCTGCTCGCCGAAGGACTCGACCGCACAGCGGTAGAGCGCTCCCGGAAGCGGCGCGCCCGCGTAGAGGCATGCCGCCACATCGTGAGCGACCAGCTCCTCCGACGTCAGTGCCGAGGGCCGCTGTCCGGCGACCAGACCTGCGACGACGCTCTTGGACAGGCCGACCGCCAACGCGACCCTGCTGTGAGAATAGAGTTCGTAGGCCGCGCCGTACCGTGATCCGATGGTGAGGATTGCTACTTCCCGCACGCGCGTCGTGAGCACGCTGCCGCTCGTGACGGTCGTGAACCACTCCAGCAGGGGCCGGGCAAGGCCGGGAAAGCGCAGCATCACGGGGAACGGACCGATCAGCGCGCCGTTCTCGTCCGTCGAGGTGAAGGGCGTCCGCAGCCCATCCATCATCCGCCGAACATGCTCGTCGAGCACGCGCTGCTCGTCCGACAGGGCACTTGGCTCGATGGCGGGCATCCTCATGGTTTCCTCCTGCGTGTGACGGGGCTGCTGCGACGGTCAGCCGGGAGCTTGAGGACGCTGAGAGGCGGGCGGACGTCGGACAGTTGGCTGCGGTCGGGGTTCCCGAGTGAGTGGCCGCCTCGCGGTCCCTCGAAGCTCGGGCGGTATCGAGGCGGGCCTGCCGAGCACCATCCATCGACGTGATTTCCCAAAGTACACCGGCTAGTGTGATTTTAGGAATGGTGAGTGCGTCGCGCCTCACGGCGTGCACGCGCACTCACCGTCCTGCGGCGCGCTGTGCGCCGAACTCGGCCGGAACCGCCGCTGCCGGTGGGACTTGATGTGCCTGCGCCGAGGTGGGCGGCAGCGTAGTTCTCACGGCGGAGGGCCGAGGTGAGCCGTACTTGAAACTCAGTAGGCGGATTGTCGCAGCACCGATGACGACTCGGCATGGTGCTTGTCGAGAGGCTGATGGGGTTCCCGACACGAGATACGGAGACTCCTTCGATGGCGACCTTCCTGTACCAACTGGGCCAACGGGCCTTCCGACGGCGTCGGTGGGTGGCCCTGCTGTGGGTGGCCGTGCTGGCCGTCGTCGGCATTGGTGCCCTCAGCGCTGCGGAAGCCCCTGACGATTCGTCATCGATGCCGGGGATCGAGTCCCAGAAGGCGTTCGACCTCATCAACGAGCAGTTCCCCGGCAGTGAGGCGAACGGCGCGAGCGCCCGGATCGTCTTCGTCGCGCCGGGCGGCCAGAAGATCACTGCGGCAGGCCACCGATCGGCCGTCGACCGGTTTCTCACCGAGGCGGCCGACGGACCACAGGTCGCCGACGTGTCGAGCCCGTTCGAGGGGCCGGGGCTGAGCAAGGACAAGACCACGGCCTACGCCACGGTCACCTACAAGACCAAGGACGACGAGGTCACCGATGTCAGCAAGAAGGAGCTGGAGGGGGCCATCGAGGACGTCCGCGACACGGGCCTGACCGTCGAGGTCGGCGGAAGCGCGCTGGCCACCGAGGCGCCCGCCGGAATGGGCGAGATCGTCGGCGTCCTTGTAGCGGCGGTCGTACTGCTGATCACCTTCGGCTCCTTTGCCGCGGCAGGGCTTCCGTTGATCACCGCCGTCATCGGTGTCAGCATCAGCCTGGCCGGGATCACCGCCCTCGCCAACGCCTTCGGACTGCCCTCGACCAGCGGCGAGTTGGCCATGATGCTCGGTCTCGCGGTCGGTATCGACTATTCGCTGTTCGTGGTCTCCCGCTACCGGGAGGAACGGGCGAAGGGCCGTGCTCCGGAGGAGGCCGTCGGTCTGGCCTTGGGCACGGCCGGTTCCGCGGTCGTCTTCGCCGGCCTCACGGTCGTCATCGCGCTCGCCGGCCTATCGGTGGTCGGTGTACCGATGCTGACGAAGATGGGCCTGTCCGCCGCGGGAACGGTCGTTGTCGGCGTACTGATCGCGCTCACCCTGGTTCCCGCACTGCTCGGCTTCTGGCCGAACGCCGTCCTCGCCCGCCAGAGCCGTGGCGGCCAGACCCGTGGCGGCCGGGCCGGCAAGTCCGAGCGCGGCCCGCGAATCCCCAGGATCAGGATCCGCCGTCGCGGCCGGCAACTCCGCAGGAGTGAGGAACCCGGCGAGAGCCAGGCGCTCCGCAAGAACCGGGAGCCCCGCAAGCGTGAGGAAGCCGGAAGCTGGAGCGTCCGCTGGGCGAGTTTCGTCCTGCGACGGCCCGTAGCTGTGCTGCTCGTCACCGTTGCAGGCCTGGGCGCCCTCGCCGTGCCTGCCCTGGATCTGCGGCTGGGTATGCCGGGTGACGAGGCCAAGCCCACCTCAACGACGGAACGCCGTGCCTACGACGCCCTCGCGGAGGGGTTCGGCCCCGGCTTCAACGGTCCGCTGACGATCGTCGTGGACGCGCGGGACGCTGACGACCCGAAGGCCGCGGTGGAGACGGTCGCCGAGCGGATCGGCGCTACCAAGGGCGTCGTATCGGTCTCCCCGGCTCAGTTCAACGAGGCCGAGGACACCGCGGTGCTGTCTGCCACACCCTCCACCGCTCCCACCAGCGAGCGGACCAAGAACCTCGTCCACACCATCCGCGACGAGCGATCGGCGACGGAGACCGAGACCGGTGCCACCTTCGAGGTCACCGGCACCACAGCGTTGAACATCGACATCGCCAAGAAGATGCAGGACGCGCTGATCCCCTACCTCGTGGTCGTTGTAGGCCTGGCCTTCCTCCTGCTGCTGGTGGTCTTCCGCTCCGTACTGGTGCCTCTCAAGGCGGCTCTCGGCTTCCTCCTGTCGGTTCTCGCGTCCTTCGGCGCCGTGGTCACGGTCTTCCAGAACGGCCACGGGGCCAGTCTCCTCGGAGTCGATCAGACCGGGCCCATCATGAGCCTGATGCCGATCTTCCTGGTCGGCATCGTCTTCGGACTCGCCATGGACTACCAGGTGTTCCTGGTGTCCCGGATGCGCGAGGCATACGTCCACGGGGAAGGGGCCGGCCAGGCGGTCGTCTCCGGCTTCCGCCACAGCGGCCGGATCGTGGTGGCGGCCGCGCTGATCATGATGGCCGTGTTCTCGGGCTTCATGACGGCCGGCGATTCCATGGTCAAGATGGTCGGCTTCGGCCTCGCCACCGCCGTCCTGTTCGACGCCATCGTCGTCCGGATGGTCCTGGTTCCCGCTGTGCTCGCGCTGCTGGGCAAGCGGGCCTGGTGGCTGCCCGGCTGGCTGGACCGACTGCTGCCGCGGGTGGACATCGAGGGCGAAGCCCTCAACCGCCGGGCCGTTGAACCCCCCGCCCCGACCGGCGAATCACACCACGACATGGCGCGCGTCTGACCGACACACCAGGGGGAGGGGCCCCATGCACGCCATGGGGCCCCTCCCCGCTCCACGACCACTCCGGGCCAGGCCGGCCGAAAGAACAACCGTCGGCGTGTCGGGACCGGATCCACCCCAGCGGAGAACCTCATGCTCGCGACTTGGCGGCGGTACGCCGGCCAACACCCCCGCCTCGTCGAGGCGGGATTCCTGCTGCTGGTGTACGCGGCCACCAGCAACCAGTACAACGAAGGGGGACCAGGGCGGTGGCCCGGGCTTCTCCTCGCCACTGCCGCGTGCACTTCGCTGCTGGGGCGGCGCGGCCATCCAGGTGCGGTCGTCGCGATCACCGCGGTCTGCGCCGCGATCTCCGGCAGCATCGGCCATCTGATCAGCCCTCTCCTGCTGCTCCCCGTGATCGTGGCGCTCTACGAACTCACCCTGCGCACCCCGCAGAAGACCGCGCACGCCTACGGCATCGCCGTGATCGCGCTGATCGTCCTGACGGCCCTTCTCTCCGACGCCAACAACCAGCCCTGGGGACTCAAGACGGTCAGTCCCGCCTTCTGGATCATGCTCCCCGTCGTTCAGGGCTCGGCGGTCCGGGCCCGACGGGCCTACTTGGAAGCCGTTCACACACGAGCCGAGCACGCCGAACGTACGCGGGAGGAGGAGGCACGCCACCGTGTCGCCGAGGAACGGATCCGCATCGCCCGCGAACTGCACGACGTCGTCGCCCATCACATGGCCCTGGCCAATGCGCAGGCCGCCACCGCGGCGCACCTCGCCCGAACCCGACCGGAACAGGCACAGACGATTCTTGCCGAGCTGGGCACCACGACCTCCTCGGCACTGCGCGAACTCCAGGCCACCGTCGGCCTTCTGCGCCAGTCCGACGACCCCGAGGACCCTCTGGAGCCGAGTCCCGGACTTGGGCGTCTACCCGAGTTGGCATCCGCTTTCGGTGCCGCCGGGCTCACCGTCCTCGTCACGGTGGACGGCGAGACACGGCCCTTGTCACCGGGAGTGGACCTGACCGCGTTCCGGATCGCGCAGGAAGCGCTGACCAACGTTGCCAAGCACGCCGGTGCGAGCACGGCCCGAGTCGAACTCGCCTACACCGTCGACCGTCTGACTCTCACCGTCAGCGACGACGGCGGCGCTGTCCCGCGCGCACCTGCCCCCAGCGGCGGCTTCGGCCTCATCGGGATGCAGGAACGCGCCCAGTCCGCCGGCGGCCGTCTCCAGGCAGGACACCGACCTGAAGGCGGCTTCGCCGTCACCGCTCAACTGCCCATTCATGTCTGACTCCTGGAAGACACTGATGACCATCCGTGTACTGCTCGCCGACGACCAGGCCCTCCTGCGGGCGACATTCCGAATCCTGATCGACTCCTGCGACGACCTGGAAGTGGTGGCGGAGGCAGCCGACGGTGCCGAAGCCGTCGACCTCACACGCGTCCATCACCCCGACGTCGTCCTCATGGACATCCGCATGCCCGGCACCGACGGCCTCGCCGCGACCTCTGCCATCTGCGCCGACCCAGACCTGCAGAACACTCGCGTCCTCATCCTCACCACGTTCCAGAGCGATGAGCATGTGGCCCGGGCCCTGCGCGTCGGCGCCGGCGGCTTCCTCGGCAAGAACGTCACCGCCGATGAACTCCTCGGCGGAATTCGCACAGTGGCCTCCGGAGACGCACTTCTGTCCCCCGCGGCCACACGCTCCCTCATCGCACGCTTCCTCGCCACGCCCGACCGCAGCGACGGACCGACCCCGCGGGTTCTGGAGAACCTCACCCCTCGCGAGCGCGAGATGGTGGTTCTCGTGGCGGACGGGAAATCTGACGACGAGATCGCCGAGGAGGCCTGCCTCAGCCCCCTGACTGTCCGGACGCACGTTCAGCGGGCCAAGACCAAGATGGAGGCACGCAGCCGCGCCCAGTTGGTTGCCATCGCCTACCAGGTGGGCCTGGCGCGACCTCTTCCGTGAGGCGTTTCGACGGACCGGGCCGGTTGAACCGAGTGTCTGCTCGGCGAGAAGCCCGCAGCGCGCCGGGGCCCGAATACAGTTCCAGGAGATCATCATCTGCCTGGGAGCGTTCATGTCCGGTAGCCTCCGGAAGAGACCCGCCGAAGCCTTCGAGGCCATTGAGCCTCCGGGCAACGCCGAACTGATCGCCGCCGTGGTGGCGCTGACGGCCCTGGTGGAGGTCCTCGGCATCCTGTCCCGCTCCGAGGTGTGGCTCCTCGGACTTCTGGTGTTCCTGCCCGGGACGGCATCGGCGCTGTGTACCGTCCGGCAGACAGGGTTCGTCGCCGCGTGGACCACGCTCGTCGTCACCACGACCGCGGTGCTGCGGGACGTCGACGAGAGCCGCTGGCTCGACCGCCTTCTGCTGGTCCTGTTCACCCTCGTCCTGGCCACGACCTCGGTCTACGCCTGCAGCAGGAGGATCAGGCGGGAACACGAGATGGTGCGGCTGCGCTCCACCGCCGCCGCCATGCAGCGCCACATCCTGCATCCGCTTCCCCTGGTCACCGGTGACGTTCTGGTCAACGGTGTCTACGAGCCCCTCCATGAGGACAGACTCGTCGGCGGCGACATCTACGACGTGGTCGCATCACCGTGGGGGACGCGCGTTCTAATCGGGGACGTGCAGGGCAAGGGCCTGGCCGCGGTGGGCACCGCGTTCGCCACCATCGGAGCTTCCGTGAGGCCGCCCACCGTGAGCCGACTCTCACGGCGCTCGTCGACGCGCTGGACGCCGCTGTCGTACGCCACAATTCCTACGCCGAACACACCGGTGACGACGAACGCTTCGTCACCGCCTTGATCATCGGCATCGAGACGGGCATCGAGGATGCGCAGGCCATCAACTGTGGGCACATCTCGCCCTACGTCATGCACGAGGGCACCATCACAAAACCCTCGCTGGACTCCGGTGTCCCGCTCGGTCTCGCCGAACTCGCCTCCGAACCCACGACGGTCGGGTGGTTCCGTTTCCCCCACGGCGCGACGCTCTTGCTGAGCACGGACGGCCTCACCGAAACCCGCGCACCCGACGGCACCTTCTACCCGGTCGACGAGCGTCTGAAGAAGCTCGACCCCTCGCCCACCGACCTGCCTCAGGCCCTGTTCGAGGACAGCCTCGCCTTCGCCGGCCAAGGCGGACGGCACGACGATGTCGCGGTCCTGACCGTCCGTTGGTCACCGGCCCGCTGAGCCTCCACCTTCACCGACGGCACTGAAAGGTGTGACAGGAGCCAGGTGGCACGGTGACCGTCACGGCTCGGACGGAATGCCGATTGCATCGGCCCACGCGTGAATGAACTCGTCGTGGCCGGTGAAGTGCCGGCGCCGGACGACTCCGGCGGGGTCGACATGGCGTGGCTCGGAGACTCCGAACTGTTGCAGCAGGTCGACGAGGAACTGCCGTGCGGTAGTGGTGAGCCGGGGCGACAGGCACGTGGTCAGGTCTACGGTGGAACGAGCGGAGCCGACACTGGTGTACTGGCGCTCTCCTGCTGGACCGTACGTTCCACCGGCGTTGTTCTACACCTGTATCGGCGCTGTGGGGCTGGGTCCGACAGGGCAGACGACAGTGACCTCCACGGCGGCTTCGCCCAGGGCCGAGACGTGACGGGCGAAAGCCGCGTTGAGACGCAACATTGCGATGGTGATCCAGGCGACAGCTCCCTCGCCCACTGCCCAGACGGGTTCGCCGGCCGGGGGACTGTTCTGAAGTGTCCCCACCTGCAGCCCACCGAGTGCTGACCCGTCCGAATGGAACTCGTAGTAGTACGAGTTCGCTGTACGGCCCGGTTGCCGCGGTGGCGCGAAGGTCAGCCTGTCCGTGCGGACGTCTGGGTGCTCGCCTCCGAGAGGGATCGGTGCGGGCCAGTCGGCTACCTGCCGGCCGACCCATCGCTGGATGTCTGTGCCGCTCGCTGCGTTGAACTCGGCCGACGCCGGGTGGGCCGGCGACGTGCTCACCACGAGCCAAGGCGAGGCGGCACTGAGCTGTGCGGTCGCGTCGGTGACAAGTTGGCCGAGATGCTCATGTCGTTCGGTCAAGCTCGTACTCCCCGTTCAAGGGATGTGCGCGTGCCGGGACTGCGTTGGAGGCAACAGGCCGGTCGGGCTTCGACCATGCGGAAGCCGGACCGACCCTGTTGAGACGTCGTCAGAACAGCTTGCGGGCCTCGGAGTCGGCGAGCAGTTCCGGGTCGGGCACCCGGGACTTGCTGGCGACGTTGGCGAGCATCTGGTGCGCCATGTGGAAGCCGAAGTCTTCGGTCACCGTCTTCTTCCAGTGCCGTGACACGATGTTGTGCGTGGCCCACCGCGTGTAGCGCGGCCGCTTCATGATGAACCGCGCGAGTTCCCAGGACCGGTCGAGGAGTTCCTCGCGGGGGAGTACGTCGCTGACGATCCCCCACTCGAGGGCCTTGTCCGCCGGGATCGACTTGGCCGCATAGATGTAGTACGCGGCGCGCTTGGGTCCCATCAGGGCTTGAAGCGCCATGTACTGACCGTCTCCGGGAGGGGAACCGAGCCAGAAGTGCGGGTCCATGAAGTCGGCGTCCGGCGCCGCGAGTGTCACGTCGCTCATCATGGCGAACTCGGTGTGCACGCCGGGGCCGTTGACGGCCGCGATGGTCGGAATGTCGATGTTGTTGGCGAAACTCTCGATGAGTTTCCAGCCGTCCGTCATCCGCTGGTAGATGTGGTCGGGCTCCAGTTCGGAGGCGGGTTTGGGGTTGAGCCCCTTGGGATTTCCGGTCATCCACCTGTCACCGGTGCCGGTGATGATCAGAACCTGGTTCTCGGGGTCGTTGCCGATCTCCTGCCACACGCGCGTCCAGACATTGTGTGCGGCGTGGGTGTGCGCGTACGGGCCGTCGTCCGTGTGCAGGCGGACCTCGATGATGCCGTCCTCGCGCCGCATCCGGAAGAAGTCCGCGTACCTGGCCGAGTACTCCTCGAAGTCGGGCGGAGCAAGGTAGCCCGTCCAGTGATCGGCCGGATGGAAAGTCATGTCAGTACCTCCACGTAGTGGGCGGCCGCCCCTTGATGTTTCGAGGTTCGGGCGACGCCGGGGTGGACCGGCCGACCACACGCGTCGGCCCGAGTAATAACTACACTCATGAGTGTGGTTTTAGGGGTCGACTGTACGCTGAGCCCATGTCGAGGGCTATCGCGGCGGTTCAGACTCCCGGGCGCAGGCGGCGTTCCGAAGGTAAGCGGGCGGCGATCCTGGAAGCCGCGGAAGCGCTGTTTCTCGCGGAGGGCTATGAGCGGGCGAGCGTCGATGCCATCGCAGGTAGGGCACAGGTCTCGAAGAGGACCGTCTACGACCACTTCGGCGACAAGGGAACGGTCTTTCTGCGGGTGATCGAGCGCGCCCACAACGCAGTGGTCGACACCGTTCGCTCCGCGATCGACGAGGAGCTGGCTCGGGGTCGTGACCTGCGCGAAGCCTTGACGGCGTTCGGGCAACGAGTGGTCACGCAGACCTTTCCGTCGTCCGACTACGTGACCTTCCGGCGACTGACCTCGCAGCGATGGGCGATCCCGCAGCTGGCCGAGGCCACGCGCGACCGCCCCGAACGGATGCTGGAGGAGCGCTTCGCCGTGCTGGTCGCCGACGGCGAGATCCGGGCCGAGGATCCTGGCCTCGCGGCGCGCCACTTCACGGCCCTCACCATCAGTCTCGCGCTGGAGACACTCAACGTTCGCGGGGACACGGAGGCGGGAGAACCGGAGATTCTGGCGATCATCGCCGACGGTGTCGATGTGTTCCTGAGGGCGTACCGGTAGCCAGTTCCTCCGGCACGACAATCGGCGCCGAGTCATTTCCTCGGCCGGCGCGCTCCCGGCGTCGGTGGCCACTGGCCCACGAGCGCCACCGATGCCGGGCGCGCCCGGCAGCGCGTCAGCCATCGCGAGGTCGAGTAAGCCCTCCGCAGTTGCTTTCATGCAGCAGGCCGGCCCCTAAGGAAGATTCCATGCATTCTTCAGGCTGAATCGCAGGGTCGCTTTAGCGTGACGGCTGTCAGAGAAGGTCAATGAGGGCAGGTCGGCGCGTGGGACTCAACGACGGAGCTGCGTTGCGGATGAGCAACGTGCGGCTCATTGACGGTGTCAGCACAGAGGCAGTGGACGATGCCGTGCTGGAGGCCGACGACGACGGCTGGATCACCTACGCCGGACCGGCGGCACAGGCCCCCGAGCCGATCCCCGGCGTCAGGGCGATCGACGGCCGGGGCGGAACAATCCTCCCCGGACTGTTCGACTGCCACACCCACCTCGGTGTGGCCTCCGACCGGTCGATCCTGGAAGCCGCCCTCCTGACGGACCCCGTCGTGGGTGTTCTCTAGACGACGGAACGTCTGCGTCGGACGCTCGACGCCGGGATCACGTCAGTTCGAGACCTCGGTGGACTTCCCGCCGGATTCCGCGACGCCGTCGCATCGGGACTCATCACCGGCCCGCGCCTGCAGACATCGGTCGGCGTGATCAGCCACACCGGCGGACACGCCGACGACACCTTCCCCGGCGGGAGGCGCCTCGGCCTCGACTACTGCGAGATCGCCGACGACGTGGTGGACGCGCGCAGGGCGGTGCGGCGGATGTTGCGCGCCGGTGCCGACGTCATCAAGATCTGCACGAGTGGCGGGATCAGCAGCGCCCACGACGATCCCGACGACCAGGACCTGCTCGACGAGGAGATCGCGGCGGTCGTGGACGAGGGGCATCGCCACCGAGGACGCCCGGTCGCCGCGCACGCGCAGGGGCGGGAGGGCATCCTTGCCGCGATCCGCTGCGGTGTCACGTCGATCGAGCACGGTTTCGGCATCGATGACGAAGGCTGCGACCTCGTCGGAGAGAGGGGGGCCTTCCTCGTACCGACTCTGTCGACCGTCTTCCAGCCGCTGGACCCGCAGAAGACCGCGCCGTGGCGCTACGAGAAGAAACTTCGCTGGAACGAGCGGACCAAGGAGAACATCGCCGCGGCCATCGCGCGGAAGGTGAACATCGCGGTGGGCACGGATGCCGGCATCACCCCGCACGGGCAGAACCCGTTCGAGCTGTCGTGCCTCGTGGAACTGGGGATGTCGCCGATCGACGCCATCCGCGCGGCGACATCCAACAGCGCCCGGCTCCTCGGAGTGGCGGACACACTCGGGACACTGCGCCCCGGATACGCGGCGGACCTCGTCCTCTGCGCCGAAGATCCGCTGCGAGACATCGGTGTGCTGTCGGCGCCCGAGAACATCGCCCTGGTCACTCAACAGGGCGTCGTCCGCAAATGCACGCCCGCCGACTCCGGTTCGTCACAGGACCTGTCCTCAGCACCTGGACAGAGAAGCCTCCACGCCGTGGCACGCCCGTGAATCACGTCTGCATGTCCCTCTCCGCCCTACCCCGGCACAGCCGCCTGGGGCGATCCGCAGTGGAAAGGAGCCGCTCATGCAAGACATGAGCCCCAGCCTCACCAGAGACGAGCGGGCGACCGAACTGAACACCGGCTGGACCAAGCCGGTCATCGGCTATGTCGCCATCCTCATCCTGGTGAACGTCATGGTCGACACTGTGATCGCCTCGCCCACCTTCGTGCTTCCGGAGCTGAGCGACGCCTTCGACACCAATCAGTTCGCGTGGATCGATTCCAGCGCGATGCTGGCGGGAGCCACTTGGGCACCACTGCTCGGCAAGAGCGCCGACATCTACGGCAAACGCAAAGTGCTCGTGATCACGCTGATCGTCGCCGGCTTCGGCGGTGTCGTGTGTCTCCTCGCGCCCCACATCAGTGTCTTCGTCCTCGGACGCGCCCTGCAGGGCGCCGCGGTCGCAGCCCTGTTCCTCACCGTCGCCATCATCCGAGACATCTGCGCGCCCAAGTTCGCCATGGTGGTGACAGGCATCGTCACCTCGGGCTCGGCCGTCTTCGGGATCGTCTCCCCCTTCATCCTGGAGATCGCCACCGAGGTGTTCGGCTGGCAGTTCGTCTTCGTGGTCTCCGCGGTGTTCGCGGGAGTGGCCGCACTCTGCGTCCGCCTCGTGATCCCGAACTCCCGCAACCGCACGCCGGGCAAGGTCGACGTCGCCGGGGCGCTCACACTCGGCGGCGGCCTCGCGGGCGTTCTCGTCTACATAAGCCTGGGGCAGGAATTCGGCTGGCTGGGGATCGCCCCGCTCGCCATCCTCATCGGTGGGCTGGCCGCGCTGACGGTCTGGTACCTCGTCCTGAGCCGCGTCCCGGAGCCCGTGATCGACATCCGTGGCATCTCAGCGGTCCTCGGACTCGGTCTCCTCATCGTCGTGATGGGCACGGGCGCCTATCGGAGCATGCTCCAGCTCTTCAGCCTGCTGATCGACGTCTCTCCCGACGAGGGCCTCGGATACGGCATCAACGGCCCCGGAGCGCTCGGCCTGATGTTCGGCATCCCATCGATCGGGATCATGCTCGGCGGCATCGTGGCGGGCGCGATCGCCACCCGCGTGGGCCCAGCCCGGCCCCTCGCCGTGGGCGTGGCTCTCGGAACGATCGCCTCCTTCGTGATGTTCTCGGCCGGCGCCGACAGCCTTCAGATCGCCGTGATCTGCTCGTTCATGCTGAGCCTGACTGCAGGCTCGCTGGTCACCTCCGGATTCAACCTCGCGTCCGTCCTCGCGCCGCCGGAGCGCCAGGGCACCGTCTCCAGCATGGTCATGGTGATGGTCGCCGTCGGTTCGGTGACGATGAGCTTCATCGGATCGGCGATTCTCGCGGCGAACGAAATCGTCGTCGACGGAGACACGGTCAACTCGTCGACCGGCGTGCACACGTACATCGCCGTCGCGGGCTGCACATTCATTCTCGCCGCCATCCCGATGGCCTTCCTGGTACGGAAGTTGCGAGGCCACGCGGACGTCCCCGCAGAACCTCACCCAGGAGCAGGAGCATGACGAACCTCGCACCGGCAAGTCCCTCACGGGCGCGGCATCCGTACAGTCCCGTGCGGGCGACCGAGGCCGGACTCGTCTACATCTCGGGGCAGCTGGGAATCGCCGACGGCGACATCGTGGAGGGCGGCATCGCCCACGAGACACGACAGGCCCTGGCCAATCTCCAGAACAAGCTGGCCTCGGTGGGGCTGGAGCTGCGGCATCTCGTGAAGATCACGGTCTATCTGGCCTCGATGGACGACCGCAACGCCATGGACGCGATCTATCAGGAGGCCCTTGTCGAGCCCCTGCCGGCCCGCACGTGCATCGCCGTCGCCGAACTGCCCTACAAGGCCCGGGTCGAGTTCGACGCCATCGCGGTGCGAGACGGGGCCTGAATGCCCAACACCCTCATGAGACGCGGTAGGAACAGTGTCTGATCTCGAAGTGTCCGTCGGCGACATCCGCGCAGCACATGTACGGATCGCCGAGGACGTGGTGCGGACTCCGCTGCTGCCCGCCGCGTGGGCGCCGGGCGACCTCTGGCTGAAGGCCGAGAACCTCCAGCCGATCGGCGCCTTCAAACTGCGGGGCGCCGTCAACGCGATCAGACGCCTCGATCCGGACGCCAGGGCACGTGGCGTAGTCACACATTCGAGCGGCAACCACGGCCAGGCAGTCGCGTGGGCGGCCCGAGCGGCAGGCGTCCGGGCCGTGATCGTCATGCCGGAGGAGGCCATGCCCGTCAAGGTGGAGGCCACCAGAGCCCTGGGAGCCGAGGTCATCATGGCCCCCGGCGCCCGACGAGAGCTCGTCGCAGACGCCGTGAGCGCGGAGCGGGGGATGACGCTGGTCCCTCCCTTCGATCATGCCGATGTGATCTCCGGTCAGGGGACGCTCGCCGTCGAGGTACTCGAAGACCTGTCCGACATCGACACGGTGCTCGTGCCGATCGGAGGCGGCGGACTCATCTCGGGAGTGGGGGTCGCCGTGAAGACCCTGTCCCACCGGACCCGAGTGGTCGGCGTCGAGCCCTCACTGGCCGCGGACACGCGCGACTCGCTCGCCAACGGGCGCCGGATCGAGTGGGACGCGCACGCGACGTATCGCACGATCGCCGACGGAACGCGGACACCTGTCGTGGGCAAGATCACCTTCCCCATCATCCAGGCGACGGTCGACGAGATCGTCACGGTGGACGAGGACGACATCCTCGCTGCCGTGGGCACGCTGGCGCGCCGTGCTCACCTCGTCGTCGAACCCAGCGGCGCACTGAGCGTCGCCGCCTACCTCGCCGAGCCGGGGAAGTACGGGCGGGCGGTCGCCGTCCTCTCGGGCGGCAACATCGACCCGCCGGTCCTCGCCCGCGCGCTCGGCCTCTCAACGTGAAAGGAGCACGTACATGACGTATGCGGAAGCCGTCGCCGACGGCATCTGGGCGGCCGGTACCGCGCGGGTCGGGTACATCCCCTCCGTGAGCGTGGCACCGGTTGTCGACTCGTTGGTCGCGACCGACGGCGGTGCGGACGGCGTCTCACCGCGTGTCACACCGCTCTCGCGGGAGGAGGAGGCGATCGGCGTGATGGGGGCGGTCGCGTTCACCGGCGAGCTCGGCGCCGTCGTCATGCAGGACAACGGATTCGGCAATGCCCTCACGGCACTCGCGACGTTCACATCGTCCTACCACCTGCCGTTGCTCGTCTTCGCGAACACCCGCGGGAGCCTCGGCGAGTACAACTCGATGATCCACTCCATCAGCCAGCCCGTGCCTGCCCTGCTGCGCGCGGTCGGGCTGCCCGTCGTCGAACTGGACCGCAGGAGCAGCGCCGACGACTGGCGCGACACCGTGAAGGAAGCCGGTGTGCACGCCGTCATGACGTATCGCCCGGTAGTGGTCCTCGGGTCGTTCTGGAACACCGACGGAAAGGCCGCCTGATGAAGCGCATCGAAGCACTCAGGGCCCTTGCGGACCTGACGGTCCGGCATCCCGTGGTCGTGACGTGCGCGGCGACGAGCCGCGAGCTGGCCTCGGTCAAGGACAGCGACAACCACCTGTACCTCCTCGACGCGATGGCCTCGTCGGATCGGTGGCGACCGGACTGGCACTCAGCGTGGACGCCTCCGCGCCGAAGGTCGTCGGCATCGAGGGGGACGGATCGCTGCTGATGAACCCGAACGTCCTCCCGACGGGCGGATATCTGGCGCCGGACAACCTGCTCCTCGTCCTGCTCGACAACGGGGTGTACGGGTCGACCGGCGACCTGCCGACCTACTCGTCCAAGATCGACCTCGGGCAGTTCGCGGCCGCCGTGGGATGGACCACGCGTTCGACGGCCACCGTCGACGGACTGAAGGCCGCCTTCGGGGAACTGCTCATCGTGCGGGGCCCGGCGTTTCTGCATGCCCGGATCGAGGCAGGCAACGCGGAAGGCATCGAGAAGCTGCTGATCGACCCCGTCTCGATCACGGATCGCTTCACCCGCTGGCTTCGCGAGGACCACGCATCGGCGGTCGCGGCATGACGGGGAGGGACGGCAGCATCGTCGTGGTCAACCCCACGACAGGCTACGAGCTGGGCTTCTACCCGTACACGACTTCCGAAGCCATCGACCGGGTGCTGGACGACGCGTCGGCCTCGCGGTGGCCCCGGTCCCGTGTGGAGGACCGCGTCGCGGCGATCGGCCGGCTCGGCGACGTCCTGGTGGAGCGGCGGGAGCCGCTGGCGGCGCTCATCACCCTGGAGATGGGGAAGCCGATCAGGCAGGCGCGGGCCGAGATCGACAAGTGTGTCAGCGCCTGCCGCCACTACGCCGAGGAACTGCCCGAGATCCTGCGGCCGGACAGCTTCGACATCGACGGTGACACAGCGATGGTCCGAGTCGTGCCGATCGGGGTCGTGTTCGCGATCCTTCCGTGGAACTACCCGTGGTGGCAGGTGATCCGGGCGATGCTGCCCGCGATCGCGGCGGGCAACACCGTCGTCCTCAAGCACGCGGAGTCCGTCACCGGAAGTGCCATGGCGGTCGAGGAGGTGTTCCAGGAAGCCTTCGGCGCGGGCGTCCTGCAGACCATCGTCGTCGACGGGCCGACGGCGTCGGACATCATCGAGGACAGCCGGGTCGCCGCCGTCACCTTCACCGGCAGCGATCGCGTGGGCGCCCTTGTGGCCTCGCGCGCCGGCGCCGCGCTGAAGAAGTGTGTGCTGGAGCTCGGGGGATCCGACCCGTTCGTCGTTCTCGCCGACGCCGATGTCCCTGCCGCGGCCGCCGCCGCTGTGAAGTCCCGATTCCTCAACAACGGTCAGAGCTGTATCGCGGCGAAGCGGATCCTTGTCCATCGCGACGTGCACGACCAGTTCGTGCACGAACTGGTGCCGCATGTAAGCGAGTTGAGGGTCGGTGATCCGGCGGAGGAGACGACCGAGGTCGGCCCGCTCGCGCGCCAGGACCTGCGTGACTCCCTGAGTGAGCAGCGTGCCCGGGCCCTGGCGGCCGGCGGCCGCGTGATCGCGCAGGCCGAGGCGCCCGAGTCCGCTCAGGGAGCGTGGTTCTCGCCGTCCATCGTCGAAGTGGACGGGAACGACTCGGTCCTCCTCACCGACGAGACGTTCGGTCCGCTCGGCGCGCTCACGACCGGTGCGGACGACGAAGAGCTCATCGCCCTCGCGAACTCCTCGCGGTACGGGCTGAGCAGCAGTGTATGGAGCACGGACCGCGATCACGCCTCGTCCGTGAGCGACAGGGTCCACGCCGGAGCGGTGTTCATCAACACGATCTCCGCGACCGACCCCCGCCTGCCCGCCGGCGGCATCAAGGCCAGCGGCTACGGACGCGAGCTGGGCAAGTGGGGGGTCCACGAGCTGGCCAACATCCAGGCGCTGCGGATACGGAAGACGTGAAGGCTCGCACGGACGAAACGGAGCAGAGGTTCATGGGTGAAGTGAGTCAGGCCGATGTGGCGCTTTCCGGCTACGGCCCGGTCGGCCAGGCCTTCGTGGACCACCTGGCTCGACAGGGGGACAAGCTCGCACGCCAACACGGAGTACGGCCGAGGGTCCGTGCCATCCGTGCGAGCTCGGCGCAGTGCTGGCTGCGCGGGGATGAGCCGGTACCGCCACGCTCGGCATGGGGCCCGCTCGTCTCGCTGGCGGAGACACTCGAACAGACCGCTGCCCGCGTCTTCGTCCAGGCGATTCCGTCCTCGCCCGAACTCCGGCAGCAGGCCGCGAAGGAGGCTGTCGAGGCGCTGCGCCAAGGAGTCCATGTGGTCACGGCAACCAAGAGCCATCTGCTCGGCCACTGGCGCGAACTCGACGAGGCGGCCCGCGGGCTCGGGGTCATGATCAGGATCTCCGGGGCGACGGGGGCGGCCCTGCCGGCGGGAGACCTGTCGAGAACGGCGTTGCGGGGGATGGGCTGCGAGACGATCCGGGCCTGCCCGAACGGCACCGTCACGTTCGTCCTCGACCGGCTTGCCCAGGGCGACTCGTTGAGTGACGCGATCCGCGAGGCGCAGCGCCGGGGAATCGCGGAAGCGGATCCCTCGGCCGACCTGTCCGGCGAGGATGCCGCCGCGAAGGTGCGGCTGCTGGCCGCGCTGGCCTGGGGATGGGATCCGGCGCTGGTACGCGTGGAGACGCAGCCGGTGATCGAGGACACCGCCAGTGAGGCCCTGAGCGCGGTGTCCCGGGGTCGCCGACTGCGGGCCGTCGCCGGCGCATCCGTGGACCAGCCCTACTTCGTCCGGGTCCGATTGGAGGAGACGCAGCCGGGCGACCCCCTGCACGCGCTCGACGGGCCGGAAAAGGCAGTGGTGTTCGGCTGCCCGGACGCGGGCGACGTGACCGTGAGCGGGGGACGCTCAAGTCCGCTGGGGGCCGCTCTCGCCCTGGTGAAGGACACGATCGAGGTCACAGCTCCCCGCACCGGATTCTTCTGATACGACGAGACTCCACACCCACGTGCACTGCCGGGCGGTCCAACCAGGGAGCCGACGTCACCGATGCTCGGCTTCGAAGTCCTCAGCCAGCAGCGGCACGGAGCGCACCGACCTTCCCTCTGAGTCCAGGACGCGGCCGAGCAGTTTGACCGTACGAAGAACCAGCGACCGGTCCTGAATCCGTAGAGCGGGCAGGACCTGTCTCATCTTCCGCTCCAGGTCGTGCGTCTCCGCCGTCGACCGCAGCCAGGCGTCAATGATGACGTTGTGAGGACCGGCCACGATGCTGCACGCCCGGACTCCCGGCAGTGTACGGATCCGCCCCTCGGCCTCCTCGAGTTCGTGGGCGTCGAGCGACCCGAAGTAGACGGCGGCGATGGCATGTCCCGAGATGAGACGCGAGGTGTCACAGCGGAAGATGATGAGTCCCGCCTCCTCCAGCCGTGTCAACCGGCGCCGCACGGCGACGGGACTGAGATCGACCTGTGCGGCGATCCGCTCGAACGACATGCGTCCGTCGATGTTCAGCGCCCGGATGATGCGATGGTCGGGGGCCTGGAGGGCGGCGGCGTGATCCGGTCGGGTCCCGGCGTCGGTACGCAGTTGCCGGCGCTGCTCCTCGTTGAGTGCACCCTCGCGCCACCGACTGGCCTCCAGGGCCGACCGCGTGACGATGTGGCTCTGTATGGATGTGACCCCGGGGACGTGCTCCACCCGGTCGAGTAGGTAGCTCGAGAGAGCCTCGAAGTCCGGGGCCTGCGCCAGCACCACGACATTCCGTGCACCGGAGGTCAACTTGACGGTGGCAGCCTCGGTGTCCGCGGCGAGGATGTCCGCCACCGTGCCCGATCGCCCCGGGACACAGGTGACCTCCACCAGGGCACAGTCGGGTGTCGCGCTCCCTGCCGGGTGGGCCGTGACCCATGCGACTCCCTCGGACTGCATGCGAGACCAACGACGGCTGATGGTTGCCGGATCCACGCCCAGCACTGGCGCCAGATTGCGCCAGCTCACGCGCGGGGCCGAGCGCACGGCGTCCACGATGGCGATGTCGAGTTCATCGAAGGGGGAGTCCCGCATGCCGCGCCGTCGTCCCTTTCGTGCACTAGAGACATCATTCTCGTTGAGTTCGTGCAGTATTTTATCTGATTCTTTGGATTGTGGCGCTGCCCTGAGCCGACACGACCGATGCTCTCGGGACCCCGCCGTCTCTGTGAGTTCTTCGTGAGCCCTGCTGTGGGGGAGGGGCCCCGTGCCGGACCGAACCTTCTGACCTGGGCTGGCTCAACGCAGTTGACGATCAGGTCGCGGGCATCGGGGCCGCTACAGCTTCACCGCCTCGCCCCCGGCGGTCGGCGCCCTGCGTCCGCTGTGCGACCCGGATGCGCCGGAGCTGGACGAGGACGAAGACGGCCACCAGGGCTGAGCCGATGCTGACGGACCGCACTTCGCAGCACGAGGCGGGGCACTGCGTCGGGCCGGCCTGCCGCTGTACGCGCAGCTGCGGATCACACGTTTGGTTCGGCTCCGGTCATGAGGGCGAGCAAGCTGTGGGGCGCGTGGTCGTCGATCATGATCGTGTAGAAGCCGTCGTCGTCCGCTTCCACAGCGGCGGCGCGGGCGAACATGGCTTGTTCGTACGCGGTGAGCGCGGTCTCCGCATCGCCGGGGTGCGAGGCGAGGGCCCGGCCGAGTTCGGCGCCGTCCTGCATGGCCAGGTTGGCGCCTTCGCCGTTCGGCGCCCGGAGGTGGGCGGCATCTCCGAGCAGGGTCACTCCAGGCGCGCGGTCCCAGCGGTGCCCGGCCGGCAGTGTGAAGACGGGGCGCAGGGCCGGCGGGGTGTTGCTGTCGGTGATCAGTGCGGTGAGTGCGGGAGCCCACCCGTCGAACTCCCTCGCAACGCGTGCGGTGAGGGCTGCGGCATCAGTGGTGTCGAAGTCGGTGAACCAGTCCTGGGGCTTCTTCAGCTGTGCGTAGGTGTGCAGGGTTCCGCCGTCTTCACGGTGGGCCAGCAGTCCCCTGCCCGGTGCGAGCGCGAACAGCGAGCCGGCTCCGACCGCCTCCGCGGAACCGCGGTGGAGGGCTTCTGCGTCGAAGAGGAACGTCTCCACGCTGCAGATGCCGAAGTACTCCGGAGTGGCCTTCGAGAGCAGCGGTCGTACGCGCGACCAGGCTCCGTCGGCGCCGATGAGCAGGTCCGCGACGGTGGTGGTGCTGTCGGCGAAGTCGACCTGGTGGCGGCCATCGCCGAGGGCCCGCACGGCGGTGACCTTGCGGCCCCAGCGGACGGTGCCGGCGGGCAGGGAGTCGAGGAGTATCTGCCGCAGTTCGCCGCGCGGTGCCTCCGGGCGTTCGCCGGTTCCGTCGTCAGGCAGGTCGAGCAGCACGTTCCCCGCCTGATCCATGACCCGGTACGCCTCGCGGCCCGGGAGGGTCAGCTTGTGGAACTCCTCGAGCAGTCCGGCTGCTTCCAGAGCGGCCTGCCCGCTGTGGGGGTGCAGGTCTAGCAGGCCGCCCTGACGGCGGGCGTCCGGTGCGGGCTCCGCCTCGTAGACCGTGGCCGGGATGCCGTGCACGTGCAGTACACGGGCCAGCGTCAGGCCGCCCAGACCTGCTCCGATGATCGTGACAGGTGTCGTCATGGTGTCTTCCTAGCTCCTCGTGGGGTGCCGTGACGCCCTCTTTGGATCGCCACTCCAATCACGCTAGCACTAAGTTGGATCGACGCTCCATTCGTGCGATGCTGGGGTCATGGTGAAGAGAACAGCGAAGGGATCCGAGCGGGCTCCGCGGCGGACGGACAGCCTGTCGAGGGAGCTGATCATCCAGACCGCGATCGAGATGCTGGACAGCGGCGGCGAGAAGGCGCTGACGCTGCGCGCACTCACCGTGCGCCTGAGCACCGGCTACGGGGCGATCTACCACCACGTCGCGGACAAGAGTGATCTGCTCGCGACGGCCGCTGACGAGGTCATCACCGGCGTAGTGTCCGGCGCGGTCGCCGACACGGATCCGCGCACTGCTCTGCGCGTCCTCACCCTCGGTCTGTTCGACGCAATCGACGCTCACCCATGGGTCGGTGCGGAATTCTCCCGCCAACCGTGGCGGCCGGCGCTGCTGGACTTCTACGAGAGTGTCGGCCGCCTGCTGGACGCCCTCGGTGTTCCGGAAAAAGCGCGCTTCGACGCGGCAGGCACGCTCGTGAACTACGTCCTCGGCGTCGCCGCGCAGAACGCCGCGAACGCACGGCTGCGCACGGGCAGCGACACGGACCGAGAGACCTTTCTGGAGAACGCCGCCACGCAATGGGCGCAGATCGACTCGGGCCGGTACCCGTTTGTGCACGCGGCGGCGACTCAGCTGGGCGAGCACGACGATCGCAAGCAGTTCCTCGTCGGGGTAGACATCTTTCTCGCCGGCATCTCAGCCCTGTGCTAGACGGCCCCGACACTCGTTGTCCCCGCGGCTCCGCCTGCTGGTGCGCATCCGTACGCCGCGGCGCGATGCCGGCTTCGGCTGACCTTCAGGGGCGAGAGCGCTTTTGTGCAGGTGCGGATGGCCGCTCTGGTGGAGGTGGGCGGCCATGCGGTTCTGGATGCGGAACTCGCCGGCTGCCGGAGCGGGGTAGATGACCCTGGTGGGTCATCTACCCCGCTCCGGCGGGCCAGGCCAACTCGTCCTGGCCGACCGCGAGTTCCTCGGCGTCCCGCCGTGGCGGGCTTTCACCGCCACCGGGGCCGACCTGTTGTGGAGGTGCCCGCCAACCGCGTTCTGCCGGTCCGCAAGAAACTGCGTGACCGATCGTGGCTCTCCTCCATCCATGCCAACACTGACCCTGCCAGGCATGACCCAGTCGACGTCCGTGTCCTGGCCCACCAGCGCAAAGACATGGTCAGGACGGCCGCTGCGGGCGAGTATCGCCTGGTCACCAGCCTCCTGGACGTCCGACGCCATCCGGCCCGGCAACTGACCGCGCTCTACCGCGAACGCCGGGCGATCGAATCCGTCTTCGCCGACATCAAAACCCACCAGCGCGCCGCGAAGGGGGTCCTCAGCAGCAAGACACCCGACGGTGTCCTGCAGCAGATCTGGGCCCATCTCCTGGTCCACCATGCACTGCGGGAGCCGATGCTGAGAACCGCTGCCACCCGCCAATTCGATCCTGGCCGCGTGTCCTTCACCGAGTCCCTGCACTCCGCTCGCCGCAGTGTGACCGTCACGCCCGGCAGCTTTTCCCCCTGATCTCGTGGTCCAGACACTGCGATTACTCCACGAAGACCTGCGGGAAAGGCCCCTTCCCGCCAGACGCCTGCGCAGACAGCCCCGTGTGGTCAAACGCAAGATGTCCAACTACTGGCTCGAACGGGCTGAACACCGTCGCTGGCCCCAGCCCACCCGCACCGGCACGCAGGCCATCCTCGTCAACGACCCCAGCCCACAGACCCATGACGCAACGGCATTGCCTCTAAGACCCCGTGAACAAACTGATCATTTCCGGTGTTTGGCGTCCTTCGTGCCCGCCAGGCGCCGTGACATCAGCATGATCATGGACCACTTGACCATGGCTTCGTGGTGCTCGGGTAACCGTTCGTAGTCGCGTACGCAGCGGCGGCGCTGGAAGATCCACGACAGCGTGCGCTCCACCACCCACCTGCGTGGCAGTACCACGAAGCCCTTGACGTCGTCGTTGCGCTTGACGATCTCGATCGTGAACTGGAGCTTCTTCTTGGCCCAGGTGACGAGTTTCCCGGCGTAGCCGCCGTCGGCCCAGACCAGGCTGACCGATTCGAAGAGGTCACGCAGGTGCGTCAGCGCAGGGCGGGCGCCGTCGCGGTCCTGCACGCTCGCGCTGGTGACCATGACGACCAGGAGCAGGCCGATCGTGTCCACGATCACGTGGCGCTTGCGGCCTGCCACCTTCTTGCCCGCGTCGTACCCGCGGCTGTCGGAGCCGACCGTCTCCGCAGCGCGTACCGACTGCGAGTCGATGACCGCGGCGGTCGGGTCGGTGTCCCGGCCCTCGGACCGGCGGACCTCGTCACGCAGGTCGTTGTGGATGGCGTCGACGCTTCCGTCCTGCCACCACCGGGTGAAGATGGTGTGCACCGTGCGCCAGTGCGGGAAGTCGCCCGGCAGGTTGCGCCACTTGTTGCCGTTGTCCGCGACGTAGAAGATCGCGTCCACGATCAGACGGCGGCAGTACTCCTCCGGCCGCCCGCCCTTGCCGTCCAGCCAGGCCGGCCACGGCAGCACCGCCGCGATGACCTGCCACTCCGCATCCGTGGTGTCCGAGGTGTAGCGGCGGGACCGGGCCGGATGACGGCGGCCGTGACCGAACCGGCAGGCCAGGCAGGAGCAGTCAGCTTGAGCATCCGGGGTGACGGCGGTGATGGCAGGGGCGTACAACGGCATGACAGGACCTCTTGGCGCGACTGGGCTTCGACACCGCAGTTGCTACCAAGAGGTCCTGGCCGTTCACGTCACTTCACCGATTCCCACCCACCCGCAACGATCAGTTTGTTCACGGGCTCTAAGCCTTGACTGGTGCGGCCGACCTGGCGGCCTGTTCGATCTTCGCGCAGTAAGCTGCACGAGCTTCCTCGTCGATCTGCTTCTCGTGCTCGGCGCGCACCCCGGTCCGGCCGTCGAGGCCCTCGCGCAGGATATCGGCGTGCCCGGTATGCCGGTTGGACTCGCCGAGGACATGGACCATGATGGCGAACAGATTCGTGTTGGGACAAGGCTCCGGCCACCACGGCACGTGGCCGGGGGCGTCAAGGGGAAGCTCGTTGATCGTCGCGTCCGAGTGTTCCCACGTGCGCCGGTAGAACCCGATGATCTGATCGCGGGTCTCGTCCTCGGCCGCCCACAGATCGCTGCCGTTGTAGTCCTGCCACCGGGGCAGCGGTTCCGGGGAAGGGCGGTCGAAGACCTCACCGAAGTACCTGGCCTCGACAGTGGCCACGTGTTTGACCAGGCCGAGGAGGTTGGTCCCGGTCGCCGTCAAAGGCCGGCGGGCGTCGTATTCGGACAAGCCGTTGAGTTTCCAGAGCAGCGCCTGGCGGTCCCGCCGCAGTCTCCCGTGCAGGTTGTCCTTCGCGAATCCATCGATCATGCGGCATGAGCCTGCCATGGGCTGCTCGTGGTCTCAAGATCCCGTACGTGGTCCGCAACGACTGGCAGAGCCGAGGCCTGGACATGGCCGCGGCCCTGACCTGCTATTGATCAGAAACGCATTGGGGTTCATTCGTCAAGGAAGAGTTCTTCGATCCTCAGGTCGAAGAGCTTGGCGAGACGGAAGGCGAGGGGAAGGCTTGGGTCGAACCTCCCTGTTTCGATGGCGTTGATCGTCTGCCTGGACACGCCGGCTCGCTGAGCCAGGTCGGCCTGCGTCCAACCCCGTTCGGCGCGAAGGTCCGTGATGCGGTTCTTCATCGGTATCGGATCTTGCCGACGACGAAGGCGATCATAAAGACGACTCCCATGAGCGCGGGGAGGACGGCGATATCGACATCGCGGGCGACGAGGCTGGCAGCGTCCGCAACGACATAGGAGAATCCGACGACCCACCCCACGCCGAGGGTGACCGCCAGCGCGTCCTGCATGATCTTCCGTTGCAGCTCATCGAGCGCGCGGAGAAAGCCCGTGAAGGCGACGATCCAGCCGATGCCGACGGCGAGATTGACGGCAACGGCGGCCCAGCTCGCCACCTGCTGTGGCGGATCCCAAAGGAGTCGCGGGCCGAACTTGGCCAGGGCAACCGTCGCCGCCCAGGCGAGTGTCCAGAGCACGAGCCGAGCGCTCGCCTTGATCTCGTTGTGCGCTTGCACGGAAGCCCCCTTCGGAGCGATGTCAAGTGTACTTGACACGCTAGGAGGCCAGGGTCCCTTGCATGATCGCTTTCTGTCCGGGTTCATCCGGTGAGGCCGAGGGCGGTCAAGGGTCTGCGGCAGTCGCGGGCGGTGTGGCCTAGGGCGGCGGCGATGTTGGTGTGGTCGCCCTATCCCGTCATGGCGTCGAAGATCCGGCCGATGCCGTCGGACAGCTTGCTTGCGCTGTCGCTGTACAGCTCCTCGGCGCCGTCCGTGAGGTACAGTCTCGCCGCCCCCGGGCCGTTCCGTTGAACCTCGCTGTCCACCCCTCTCCGTAGCTCGCATCCGATGCGAGAAAATCGCATCGAATGCGACGCGGCAGCGAAACCGCAGTCGTCCATCCGGACGAGTGACAGCGGCTGACTATCGGGTCTCGCCAGCCGCTACCGTCGCGCGACGCAACGTTCCGGACATCCCTGTTCAGCGAGGTGTTGTCCGCCCTCGCCGGTGCCGACACAGCAACTGTCGCCAGTTCGCATCCGATGCAATTGGCGGCGCCCGTGCCGTTTGCGCTGGGCCGACCACCGGTGTCTCATCAGGCGGCCAGTGCTGCCTGGGTGAAGCGCGCTATTCCTCGGCTGGGGTTGGGGCTTGGGGGAGGCGTAGCTGGAAGCATGCGCCGAGGGTCCGGGGGGTGAGGGTGAGGGTGCCTTGGTGGCGGTGGGCCAGGTCGCGGGCGATGGCGAGGCCCAGGCCGGTGCCGCCGTGGTCGCGGGAGCGGGCGTCGTCGAGCCGGACGAAGCGTTCGAAGATGCGCTCGGCGTCCTCGGTGGGCACGCCCGGTCCGTCGTCGTGCACGGTGAGGACGACCCAGGCGTCCTGGTTCCGGACGGTGATCTGGATGCGGTGTGCGGCGTGGCGGGCGGCGTTGTCGATGAGGTTGCGCAGCAGTCGTTCGTATTCGTCGGGGTTTCCGTGTGCGTGTGCGGGGGTGGTGCTGTCGCAGGTGAGGGTCAAGGGCCGTTCGGTGAGGGGGTATTGCTCGGTCAGCCGGGAGGCGAGGGCTGTGAGGTCGACGGTGTCGGGGCCGGCTGTGGGGGTGCGGGTGTCGAGGCGGGCGAGGAGCAGCAGGTCTTCGGCGAGGGCCTGGAGGCGGCGGGTCTGTCGTGCGGCGGTGGTGGCCGCGGCGGGCCAGTCGGTGCGTTCCGGGTAGGCGAGCGCGACTTCCAGGCTGGCCAGGAGTGTGGTGAGGGGGCTGCGTAGTTCGTGGGCGGCGTCCGCGACGAAGCGGCGTTGCTGGGCGGCGGCGTTGTCGAGGCGCTGGAGGGTGGTGTTGATGGTGGTGGCCAGGGCGGTGATCTCGTGTCCCGCGGCGGGGACGGTGACGCGTTCGCGGGGGTCGCTCGCGGTGACCGAGGCGGTGAGGACGCGGATGGCTTCGACCGGCCGCAGCGCGATGCGGACGGCGAAGTAGGCGACGGCGGCGATCAGTACGAGGCCGACGAGCCCGGCCCGCAGCAGCAGGAGGTCGGTGGCCTCGGTGATGGTCCCGGCGATGTCCTCGGCTGCGTGCGGGAGCACCACCACATAGACCCGCAGCTGGGCGTCGGCGGCGACACCCAGAGCGGCGACTGTGTCGCTGCTCAGTTCATCGGCCCTGACATCGTCGTACATGACCTGGTAGGTTCCGCCGTCCTTGCCGAACCGGTCCCCGGGTGCGGAGTCGGGGCGCGCCGGCAGGCGCACGGGACGGGTCGTATAGCCCCAGTTCGGCCCCTCGTCCGGTGGGGCGGGCAACTCGGCCTTCGGTGGGGCGGGCAGCACATGGCGGGTGCCGGGATCGAACTCCTCCATGCCTCCGCCGTAGGCGACGGCGGCGCGTCGGCCGGTCGCGACGATCTCATACGGCACGGTGCTTCGGCGAGCGGGAACCGCACCCTTCTCCAGCTGATCGACGAGAGCCAAGAACTGTTTCTGCGTCTGCCCTTGGGCGATCCCTGTGCTCTCGCGGTAGACGTCGTGGTGTACCCACCAGCCGATGCCGGCCAGGATGACGGCGGCGGCCGAGGCGGCGGCCAGGGCCGTGCGGGCTCGTACCGAACGCGGCCACCAGCGGCGTCGCGGCTCAGTCGCGTTCACGGTCGTCCACCAGTCGGTAGCCGGTACCCCGTACGGTCTGCAGGGACTGCCGGTGGAACGCGGCGTCCACCTTCTTGCGCAGTGCGCTGACGCGCGCCTCCACCAGGTTGGGATCCAGGGCTTCGTCGGGCCACGCGTGATAGAGCAGATCCGATTTGGAGACCGCCTGACCCGCCCGGCGGGCCAGCAGCTCCAGCACGGCGAACTCCCGGGGCGTGAGTTCCACCCGGGCCCCGGCCCGGCGGCAGACCCGGCCTGCGACATCCAGCGAGAGGTCGCCCACGGCAAGGACGGGCGGGGCGACCGCGGCGGCTCGTCTGACCAGGGCCCGCAGCCGTGCGACGAGCACCACATAGGAGAAGGGTTTGGCCAGGTAGTCATCGGCCCCCGTGTCCAGGGCCTCTGCCTGGTCCCAGTCCCCGTCCTTGGCGGTGAGTACCAGGATGGGGGTCGCGTTGCCCTCGCGGCGCAACTGGGCGCAGACCTTGTAGCCGTTGAGTCCGGGCAGCATCAAGTCCAGTACGACCAGGGCGTATTCGCCGGTCCGGGCCATCCACAGTCCCTGCCGGCCGTCATGGGCGAGGTCGACGCTGTAGCCCTCGGCGGTCAGACCGGTGTGCAGGGTGTGGGCAAGGTCCACCTCGTCTTCGACCACCAGGATGCGCATGCGGTGCAGCCTCGCACAGCGCCGGCCCGCCTTCCTGATCGACCGGTCAGGTTGGATCAGCAACCGGTCAACGAGGTCCCGGCATGCTGGCCGAGTCTCTTCGCCACTATGGAAAGGCCCTGCCACCGATGTCCGTTGCTGAAGGTGCCCCCGCCGCGGCCAGGACGGTTTCCCCTCCCGCACGCGCCCGTCGTCAGTCACCGCTCCGGCCTGTGACCGATGGCGGTCCCCAGCCTCGGGCGCGTCTGCGGTGACGCCGGGGGTGCTGAGCCGAGTTGGTCAAGCTCAAGGGCACGACGGGCCATCATCACGCCACAAGCGATGGGGAGGTCCGAGCGGGCGAGCGAAAGCGAACCCTTGCCCTTACGAGCCGACATGAGGAACACCGCGTCGATGGCGAAGCGGTCGGCGGCAGATTTACGCCTCACCAGCAGAAACCCAGTGATTACACCCGGAAGACAACAAGTTCTCAGATAGCCTCCAGGGGGAGACTTGCACAGACAAGTGAAAAGAGCGTGCGCGGCCACCATCGCCGCGGCGGCAGCTGTGGCCCTGGCGGCGGGCATGACCGGCCCGGCGTCGGCGGAGACCGAGCACACGGCCGTTGACCAGGCCGTACAGCTCACGCCCAAGCATCGCATCACCCTGATCACCGGCGACCGCGTCGTCGTCGACGCCAAGGGCCGTGTCATCGGCCTGGAGCGGGCCAAGGGCCGCGAGAGGATACCCGTCGAGATCCGCAAGACCGATGGACACACCCTCGTCGTACCGGCCGACGCCGCGCTGCTGATAGCCGGCGGCAAGCTCGACCAGCGGCTCTTCGACGTCACCGAGCTCAACAAGTCGACCAACCGCAAGGCCCAGAAGCAGGGCCTCAAGCTGATCGTCGGCTACCGCGGCGCGGCCTCGGCCGCGAAGGCGGACGTCCGCGACGCCGGCGACACCAAGGTCCGCAGGACCCTCACGTCGCTGAACGCGGACGCGGTATTGACGCCCAGGGGGGACGCGCCCGACCTGTGGGCCGCGGTCACCGACACGCGGTCCGGTGGCGCCAGGACCGCCGCCGGCATTGCCCACGTGTGGCTCGACGGGGTCCGCAAGGCCAGCCTCGACAAGTCCGTTCCGCAGATCGGCGCCGACAAGGCGTGGGCCGCCGGGTACAACGGCAAGGGCGTCAAGATCGCCGTCCTCGACACCGGTGTCGACGCGACCCACCCGGACCTCAAGGAGCAGGTGGTCGGGGAGAAGAACTTCTCCCCGTCCCCCGACGCGAGCGACAAGTACGGCCACGGCACGCACGTCGCGTCCATCGCGGCCGGTACGGGCGCCAAGTCGGCCGGCAAGTACAAGGGCGTCGCGCCGGGCGCCAAGCTGCTCAACGGCAAGGTGCTCGACGACAGCGGCTTCGGTGAGGACTCCGGCATCCTCGCCGGCATGGACTGGGCGGCTGAGCAGGGCGCCGACGTCGTCAACCTCAGCCTGGGCGGCGAGGACACCCCCGACATCGACCCGCTTGAGGCCCAGGTCAACAAGTTGTCCAAGGAGAAGGGCGTCCTCTTCGCCATCGCCGCGGGCAACGACGGGGGCGAGCAGACGATCGGCTCCCCGGGCAGCGCGGAAGCCGCGCTCACCGTGGGCGCCGTCGACGACATGGACAAGCTGGCCGAGTTCTCCAGCACGGGCCCCGGCCTCGACGGGCAGATCAAGCCCGACGTGACCGCGCCCGGCGTGGACATCACGGCCGCCTCGGCGGCCGGCAGCGTCATCGCCCAGGAGGTCGGCGAGAAGCCTGCCGGCTACGTGAGCATCTCGGGTACGTCGATGGCCACCCCGCATGTCGCGGGCGCCGCGGCCATCCTGAAGCAGCAGCACCCCGCCTGGACGTACACCCAGCTCAAGGGCGCGCTGACCGGCTCCGCCAAGGGCGGCACGTACACGCCGTTCCAGCAGGGTTCGGGCCGCATCCAGGTCGACAAGGCCATCAAGCAGACCGTGATCGCCGACCCGTCGTCGGTGAGCTTCGGCCTCCAGCAGTGGCCACACACCGACGACACCCCGGCGACCAAGAAGGTCACGTACAAGAACCTCGGCACGGCCGACGTCACGCTGAGCCTCGCCGTGACGGCGACCGACCCGAAGGGGCAGGCCGCGCCGGCCGGCTTCTTCACCCTCGGCGCCAGGACGCTGACCGTCCCGGCGGGCGGCTCGGCCTCCGCCGACCTCACGGCCGACACCCGGGTGGGCGGCACGCTCGACGGCACCTACTCGGCGTACGTGACCGCGACCGGCGGCGGCCAGAGCGTACGCACGGCGGCGGCGGTGCAGCGCGAGACGGAGGCGTACGACGTCACGCTGGAGTTCCTCGGCCGTGACGGCAACCCGGCGAAGTACTACAGCGCCAACCTGGTCGGTGTATCCGGACTCGCCCAGGACAAGTACTACTCGCCCTACGACGAGTCCGGCACCGTCAAGGTCCGTGTTCCCAAGGGCGGTTACATCTTCAACACGGGGATCCTGGGCGACCCGGAGGACGCCGCCAAGGGTATCGACTGGGTGGCGCAGCCGAAGCTGAGCATCACCAAGAAGGCCACGATCACGGTGGACGCGCGGACCGCCAAGCCGGTGGACATCACCGTGCCCGACGCTGCGGCGAAGGCGGGGGCCGTCTCGCCGACCTACACCGTCGGCACGGCGGACGGCTGGGAGGGGTTCGGCTGGGAGCTGGACTCGTACGCCAACTTCCGTACCGCGCACGCCGGCCCGCAGGTCACCGACGGCACCCTGTACCAGGACTGGGTCGGTCTCTGGGCCAAGCCCGCCGAGGAGTACGACATCATCGTCGGCGGCAAGGTCAAGCAGCTCGCCACCGGTTACACCAAGCACTACAAGGCGAGTGAACTGGCCACGGTGAAGACCGGTCTGGGCGCCTCGTCGAGCGGCAAGAAGGGCGCGATCTTCGCCGAGGGCAAGCTGCCCGGCAGTCCAGGCTACTTTCCGACCGGGATCCAGCAGACGCTGCCCGGCACGCGTACGCTGCACCTGTCCACCGCGGGCGGGGCGAAGTGGAAGCTCGACTTCGAGCAGCACGGCGGGCTCGACGAAGACGGCTTCCCGATCGTCGAGGCCGAATACATGCTCGGCACTCCGCAGACCTTCAAGGCCGGCAAGAGCTACGAAAAGACCTTCAACGCGGGGGTCTTCGGCCCGCGCATCGGTTCCGGCCTGGGCATCTACCGCGAGGGCAACGGCATCTACGGCTCCCTGCCGCTGTTCGCCGACGGACAGACCCACGTCGGCTCCTCGCTCTACTCGTCGGCCACCACGACCCTCTACCGCAACGGCGCCAAGGTCGGATCGAACAGCGACCCACTGGAAGGGGCGGGCACCTTCAAGGTCCCGGCCGGTGACGCCGCGTACAAGCTGACCACCTCGGTCAAGCGCACCGTCAAGGTCGCCGCGGCCTCCACCCGCGTCGACGCCAGCTGGACCTTCCGCTCCAAGAAGGCCGACCTGGCCAAGCTGCCCGCGTCCTCGATCCGCTTCGACGCGGCCGTCGGCCTGGACAGCAGGGCTCCGGCCGACAAGAAGGTCTCCGTCCCGGTGACCGTCCAGGGCTCGGCAGCGGGCAGCAACCTGAAGTCCCTGGCGGTGTACGTGTCGTACGACTACGGGCAGACCTGGAAGAAGGTCACCGTCAAGAACGGCAAGATCGCGATCACGAACCCCGCCAAGGGCAAGGGGATCTCGTTCCACGCCAAGATCGCCGACAAGAAGGGCAACAAGTCGACGATCTCGATCTACAACGCGTACTACGGGAAGTGACCTGATCCGGTGGATCACCGACAGGTTCGCTGAACGCTGAAACGCACGGATGGCCCGCCGGAAGCAGAGCTTCCGGCGGGCCATCCGGGTATGAGTGCGTTGCGGCAAAGGGAGTCCCTGTTCGATGAGCAGGGGCCTCTTCGTGTGCGGGGCGTGATCGCGACGGGGTAGGGGCCAGGGTCCCTTGCATGATCGCTTTCTGTCCGGGTTCATCCGGTGAGGCCGAGGGCGGTCAGGGGTCTGCGGCAGTCGCGGGCGGTGTGGCGTAGGGCGGCGGCGATGTTGGTGTGGTCGCCCTGGCGGTGGACGCCGATGGCGAGGTTGCACAGGCTGGCCATGATACGCGGGAGACGACCGATATGGATCTTGGAGTCGTCCTCGCGGAACGTTCGGTCGCGGACGTGGTGCAGAAGATTTTCGATCTTCCAATGTCCTCTGATCCAGGCGGCGAGCTGGGCGCCGGTCGCCACGCCGGGCGGCAGGCTGGTGATCAGGTAGACCCGTTCGATGGTGAGCTTGCCGGTGGTGAAGTCCTGTCTCCAGCGGACGACTTGGAGGGCCTGGCGGGCGTCGGGGTAGTCGAGGTGGGCGAAGGCGGTGGTCTTCAGACGCCGGATCTCCGTGCGGTGGTGGGCACGGGTGCGCTCGTGGTGGTCGAGCGTGATCTCCCGCCAGGGCAGGTGGCGGACGCGGTCGAACATGCCGGGGTGGTTGGCCTTGACCTGGGCGATGTAGTGGGCGCCGCGTTCACGGAGGTAGGCGCCGTGGGCGTGCTGGGTGTGCAGGGCGTCGGCGGTGATGACCGTGTCGGTCAGGTCGATGGTGTCCAGCAGGGGCTTGAAGGCGGGGATCTCGTTGCTCTTGTCGGCGACCTGCCGCTGGGCGAGGACGTGGCCGGTGTGGTCCATCGCGGCGAGCAGTGTGACGTGCGGGGTCGTGGCGGTGCGCGAGCCGCGCAGGGCCTTGCCGTCGACGGCGATCGCCCGCAGTCCGGCGGGCGAGGGAGTGGCGCGGGCGGTGAGGAAGGCTCCAATCGCTTGGTCCAGGGCGTCGCCGTCGAGCTGGACGAGAAGACGGCGCACGGTGTGGGGTGCGGAACGGACACCGTGCCGGTCAGCGGGTCGACGGGGAAGCCGAGGGCCCGGCAGGCCCAGGCTGGGGCGTCCGTGATCCATTCCGTGATCGCAGTGAGTGAGCGGGCGTCGGCCAGGACGCTCGCCGCAGCGGCGGCCACCAGCGCGGTCAGCCGATAGCGACGGCCCCGGACGCGTGGGTCGGGGACCGGGTTCAGGAAGCCGGACAGGCAGACCGCGTCCGTCAGAGGGGCCGGCGCGGAAGTCTGGGCCAGTTGGCCCAGCGCGGTGAGCATGGGGGAGGATGCGGGAGCAGGCACGGACTGGCCAAGTGTTCATGGGACTTCGACACTCACATGATCACCGAGACCGTGCCTGCACTGCGTTCCACCCCTGCCCGAACTGGGACGTCCACCCCGATTCCGGACCAGTCCGGTCTTCCGGACAGATGGCGATCATGCAACAGCCCTTGGCTAGGAGGCGCCCCGCTGTGAAGTCAAGTGTGCTTGACATCGAGAGCCGTCTGGTTGGTCATACTGATCGGAAGCGCACTGGGTTCGTTCGTCGAGGATGTAGCGGACGTGTGGGGCTTTGAAGTAGCCGGTGATGACGTGGGGTTGGCGTTGTCGGCAGTGGAAGAACCTGCGGGTTTCGACGGCGAGTTCGGACTGGGTCCTGGCCCGTTGGGTGTGGGGCAGGCTGCGTTTGAGGTCGGAGTTGACCAGCTCGTCCGGGTTCGGTTCGGGTGAGTGCGAAGGCAGGAAGCGCAGCTCGATCTCGTCCTTGTGGTCGGCGAGCCAGGCCCGGACGGTCTTCGAGCGGTGGGCCGAGTGCCGGTCGACGATCAAGTGGACCGGTCCGGTCGAAGTGCCAGGGCGGTTGCAAGTTCCGGGGGCGTGCGGCTGGTCGGGCTGTGACCGGTTGGGGTGCATAACAGGGCAGGCACGGGCTTCGTGATCATTGTGGTGTCTAAGCCCGATGATCATGAGGTGGCCCGTGCCTGCCGCTGTATCTTCTCCCATTCCCGCCGTGTTGGTGAAGCTGGGTCCGTTGGATGCCGGTCGGGTCGCTGACCTGCGCCTCTACTTCGACTCGGTGCCCGACCCGCGCTCCCGGCGGGGCCGGTGGTACTCGCTGACATCGATCCTGCTGGTGTGTGCCTGCGCGGTCGTCTCGGGAGCGAGGAGCATCGACGAACTCGCCGAGTGGGGCCAGCGTGCTTCGAACGCACTGCTGACAGTCATCGGGATCCGGCGCCACCTGCTCAGATGGCGGCGCACTCCGTCGCCGGCCACGATCGGCCGTGTGCTGGGGGCTGTTGACGGTGACGCCCTGGACCGGGCGGTGGGCGCCTACCTGGCCGACCGGCATCGCGCTGCCACCGAGCCCGACCAGGCGCCGTCGCCGTCCGCGTCCGGGCGGCCGCGCGTGATCGCTGTCGACGGCAAAGCACTCAAGGGATCAGCCCGTCTCACCGCGACGCGCCGGCATCTGCTCTCCGCGGTCACTCACGGCACCGTCGTGACCCTCGCCCAGGTGGAGGTCGGCGCGAAGACGAACGAAACCACACACTTCCAACCGCTCCTGGCACCGCTGGACCTGGCCGGCACCGTCGTCACCTTCGACGCCCTGCACTCGGTCAAGACGAACATCTCCTGGCTGGTCGAGGCCAAGAAGGCCCACTACATCGCCGTGATCAAGACCAACCAGCCGACCGCCCACAGCCAGCTCGCGGCCCTGCCGTGGCGGGACATCGCCGTCCAGCACACCGCCTCCGCCTCCGGGCACGGCAGGCGCGAGTCCCGCTCGATCAAGACCTGCGCCGTCGCGGACGAACTCGGCGGGATCGCCTTTCCCCACGCCCGCCTGGCCATCCGCGTCCACCGCCGCCGCAAGCAGACCGGCAAGCGCGAGACCCGTGAGAGTGTCTACGCCGTCACCAGCCTCGACGCCCACCAAGCCCGCCCCTCCGAACTGGCCACCGCGATTCGCGGGCACTGGGGAGTGGAGAACTCCTCGCACCACATCAGGGATGTCACCTTCGCCGAGGACGCCTCCACCGTCCACGCCGGAACCGCACCACGGGCCATGGCGACCCTCCGCAACCTCGCCATCGGCGTGCTGAAAACCCTCGGAGCCGACAACATCGCCAAGACCACCCGGGCGATCCGCGACGAACCCCAACGAGCACTCCCCATCCTGGGCATCACCAACGATCCGGACACCTACGGAACTTGATCAAGCCCTGCCGAAGTGCCCGACGGGCCGGGCGAGAAGTCGGCACATGACCTTTGCGTCGAACCACTCGGTGAAGACCATGAAGCGCATCCGGCCGCGGGTGCTGATCGTGGACATCGCGTTCACGGAGTATCGGTTCCAGTGCGGCGGACGACCGGAGTCCGCCCCTGCCCACCCCAGGTGCGGTCGGTGACCTGGTCCGAGGGAATGCCGACCTGGTCGCCGAAGAGGACCTAATACTCCAGTTGCGGTTCTCCATATGCCCTGGTCAGATGGCTCTTTTGGTGTGTAATTGGCTGACGCCTCGTCAGGGCGGCGGTGGTTCGTGACTCACCCGATCGGGGTGCGTTGAACCGGTTATGGAGCCGGAGATCGATGTCGAAGTAGGCCTGTGGGATGCCGAGTTGGAGTCGCTGCTGCTCCGGGTGGGAGAGCGGTTCGGCCGCGTCGAGCCGCGGCGGCGGATGCGGGACTACGTCCGCGGCCTGTTGGGACCGGTAGGTCGGAAGAACAGCTGGCAGTTGGCCGAGCACGCAGGCAACGCCACTCCCTACGGGTTGCAGCGGCTGCTGTCGTGGTGCCAGTGGGAACCCGACGAGATCCGCGATGACCTGCAGAACTACGTTGCTGAGCGGCTCGGGCAGCCGGACGGTGTGCTGATCGTCGACGACACCGGCTTCCTCAAGAAGGGCACCATCTCCGCCGGAGTACAACACCAATATTCCGGCACCGCAGGCCGCACGGAAAACTGCCAGATCGGGGTGTTCGCCGCCTGCGCCTCCGCCAAGGGCAGGGCCCTGGTGGACCGCGAGCTCTACCTGCCCAAGTCCTGGACCGGAGATCCGGACCGGTGCCGCGCCGCCCGAATCCCGGAGGGCAGGTCCTTCGCGACCAAGCCGGAACTCGCACGCGCCATGGTCCGGCGGGCGCTGGACTCTGCCCTGCCGATCGCCTGGGTGACCGCCGATGCGGCCTGCGGACAGGAGTGGCACTTCCGGCAGATCCTGGAGGAGGCCCGCGTCGGATACGTCCTGGCGGTGCCCAAGTCCCAGCAGGTCAAGACGCCTGCGGGCAGTTGGCGCATCGACCATGTCCTGGCCGGCGCCCCGGCCGAGGCGTGGGAGCGGATCTCCTGCGGGGACGGGGCGAAGGGGCCGCGGGTCTACGACTGGGCCGCGGCCAAGCTGCCCACCATCGACGGTTGCGATCCCACCCGCTACCGCTGGGTTCTGGCCCGCCGCAGCCTGGCGCGTCCCGAGGAGATCGCCTACTACCTCGCCTTCGCCCAGGCAGACGTCACGGTAGCCGAACTCGTCCGGGTCGCCGGCGCCCGGTGGGCCATCGAGGAGTGCTTCCAGGCCGCGAAGAACGAATGCGGCCTGGATCAGTACGAAGTCCGCCGCTACGTCGGCTGGTACCGCCACATCACCCTGGCCATGCTCGCGCACGCCTTCCTGGCGGCGATGACCGCCCATGCCCTCGAAAAGGGGGCCGGAGAAACGGTTCGAGCAGCCTCGTTCCCCTCACCGTGGCAGAAATCCGAAGGCTGTTGGACCTTGCCCATTCCTCCGCAGCCCGGCACCACTCACCTCGGCGCCGTCTCCACTGGTCCCGATGGCGACGCCGCCACCAGGCCGTCGCCCGCCACTGCCACTATCAGCACCGCGCGCACCCCGATCGGGTGAGTCACGAACCACCGCCGCCCTGACGAGGCGTCAGCCAATTACACACCAAAAGAGCCACCTGACCAGGGCATATGGAGAACCGCAACTGGAGTACTAACCGTTGTCCGTCTTCGCCGTGGCCCGGGTCGCCGGCCAGGTCTCCTCGCGCCAGACACGACCCCCTCCGCATCCTGCTCGACGGCCCGCTTGTCCGGACGCTGGAAGGTCAGCCCCACCGTTTGAGGTGTTTGCCGACGCCGGGCTCTGTGAAACGGACCCGATACAGCCTGAAGATCAGTTCGCCTGTCGGCGCCCGCGTCCACAGCTGACCGTAGAGCCCCAGGCCGCAGGGGGGTGTGATCGAGGACGGACTGCCGCACAGCGGGTCTGCTTGGCCTCCGACGGAACCTGGTATTCCCCCACGCGGCGGCCTCGCGCGCGGGACAGCAGTGCGTCTCGGCCGCCGACCTGCCTCTTCGCCCACGAGTTGTCCAAGCCCTTGACCGACACCCTGAACAGGGCAGTGACCTCTACCCGGCCCCGGCCCTCCATCAGCGCGGACACCGCCAGCAACCGAATAGCCCCCTGCGCGTCCGGCGACCAGGTCCGCGCATCCCCCGCCAGCTCACTCACACACCGCCAACGAGCCTGAACTCAAAGCGTTTTGAATCAATACAAGAAGCTCGCGAAACTTGCCACGTGAGACAACCTCTTAGGATTTTCGCTTCTCTATTAGCTCTTTGATTTCACGAAGCGCCTCGTCCCTCCGAAAAGCATTCGGCCACCCGAAGTTCTGATAGAGTTGTCGAGTATATCGAATGTCTAAATGGGTTCCCCAGAGTGGTTCGGTTTGCATCAGAACTTCCTCCTCGCTTAACGTTTCGCCCAGCTTTTCCGGACCAACGCCCGTCGCCCTGACCTCTATCATTTCCTCGCCGGGGCAGGGGATAAGCTCCAGATTCCGGTATTTTTCCTTCAAGCCCTCGAAGTATTCTTTAAGATCTCCCTCGGAAGAGTCACACCGAATCTCTTCTTCGAAGATCTTGCCTTCTCGTACGTCGAGAAAAAGGGTTCGGCCGCCACTCTCGAAGCCCTCCGCGAAGATGAAGACATGGTCGGGCACGGGCTCTTCACCATCCGATTCTTCACCCCCCCCGACCAGAGGTACTCCTGATCCGTGAATCGCTCGCTATCGAACGTGGTGTAGTCGAGCAGGTGCGATTTGTAGTGGATTTGCCCTAAGCTGTCCATGTGGTCCGAAGCGCGACTGTCGAGATACGGAAGGTTTCTCAGAACTTCGATGGCGAAATCAGACTTGAAGCCGGCGCACTTCTCGGGCGTGTAACTGGGCCACCCTCCCGGCGGCGGCATAACAAGATCGTCAGGGTGGCAATGCAGGGTCGTCAGAAAGGTAAAAAAGTCCAGTGCGATGGCGGCTATCTCGGAGGCCGAGTAAACCGGAAGTTCTTCTTCGTCATGCATTTCGTGTTCTTTGTTGCGACAAGTTATTGCCGTGCGTGATGCGGGTCTTAACAGGCACGGTTGACCACGAGCGGGGCCAACGCCGCCAGTCAAAGGCTGCCGGCGACGATGCGCGAGGTGCTGGATGCAGTGGACCAGCTCATTCCCGGACACGGGTAGCAACGGCTAACACAGGGAGCCGAGTTGTCGGTGGACGATGAGGCAGCAGGCAAGTTCGAGGAACGCCGTGGCCGGTGCCGGACCGGCTGTGTCTACAGGCCATCCCGTACGTCCTCCACAACGACGTCGCCTGGCAACTCCTGCCCTTGGAGCTGCGGTTCGGCTTCTGGCAGACCTGTCGGCGGCGGCCTGGACCGCTGGCACCAGGCCGCTGTCTTCGACCAGTTGCGCCCTTTCCCGCTCGCCGAACTCAACGCTGCCGATCGGTCACGGAAGGCGCCACCTGAACCGCGACTGACGCCGCACCCGTTCAACGTCATCACTCACCGCCGCCGCCCACGGAGGCCGGGGCATGCCTCGACTCTTGTCGGGATTCCTTACTACGTTCGCACGGACCGTAACATCCCCATCAACTGCATCTTTCTGACACTTCAAATCATGGCGCAATATTCTGTCGGGATGTCGCTGTGGTTCAAGTGCGCGCCGCGATCGTCCTCTTGATATCCGGCGATAGGGGCGTACCTGGCGCATCGCTGGGATGACAAGGAGGATCCGCGTGGTCACCTTGGGTCGCGCCCTAACGGTTGCAGAAGAATAAAGTGATGATTCCTGCGCGAATTCTTACCGATGTGATAGAGACACGGCATGGATGCGGTGGGGGAGAGCAAGGCGGCGATGGCGGCGAAGTTCCAGGTGTAGTTTCCGAATCTGGATGAGCGTCAGCATCGGTTGCCGAGGGGGGGGCGAAACGCGGATGCTGGGTCAGGGCGGTATCAGGCCGGTGGTCGCGGCCGCGGGTGTACACGAAGGAGCCTTGTCGCGCGACGTCGCTGAACTGGGCTCCGGGCAGGCGCCGCTGAAGAGGGCCTGGCGGGAGGGTGGAGACCGTAGACGGCTCACCGATCTCGATCCGGGACGGGTCCCGCCGCTGGAGCTGGTCGGGCCGGGCATGCGCGAGGACCCGGAGTCGCCACTGCGCTGGACGACGAAGTCGACTCACGTGCCGGCCAGCGAGTTGACTCGGACAGAGCGCTTGTTTCCGGCTGAGTCGGCCCCGGGTGGCCCACCGCAGTGCGGCCGACGTGCCACCTGGTGCACACGCCTTCATGTTGGTTGCCAATCAGGCAAATGTCAGTGCTGAGCGAGAGGTCCGACGTGAGCGATTTCTACATCATTGCCATTCTTACCGGGGCCATAGCAGTAGTCGCCGGTGCTATGACGTACCCGCTCGTCCGGCGTGATCTCAGCCCGGCGGGAGCCCTGCTGGCTGTCGGGTGCGTTGCCGTGGCCGTGGGCGCCGGCTGGCTGTTGACGCTTTTCCATGCGCTGCTCGGTTTCGCGGTCGGGCTCGTGGTCTATCTGGTGACACGCCGACGGTTGACGGGTACGCAGGCGATGGTGGCCGGTGTCGCCGGTTATGTCGTCGGGACGCTGCTGTCCGTCGGTGCCCTGGTGATGGCCCTCAGCGGTATGTAGAGCATGGCATCGTCAAGTTGTCCGTGGGCTGGGCGGGTCAGCGTGTGGGCACTGGCGGTGCCTTGTTCAGGCCGCGATGGCCACGCCGGTGACCTGATTCCAGATGGTGAAGCGGTGTTGCAACGACCCCTTGAACCTGAGCTGACAGCCGTGATCGGCATGGTGAATGAGCTTGCCGGGTTCAACCTCGCGGCCGGCGAGCGCGTACTCCCGCTCGGTGGCTTAGCGGGACGGGATCTGCACGCTCCAGCCGATCCGGTGCAGCAGCAGGTCGAGCCCGGCCAGGGCGCACTCGACGCCGAACCGGTGGCGCACGATCTCCGCGATCCTCGCCAGCGTCCAGCACTGGTCGCTCCAGCCACACACAGCCGGGCCAGGCGTCCAACACTGCCTCCAGGGCACGCAGTTGACCCGCATCGAGCTCGCCGCGGGCGCCGCTGAGGCCCTTGGAACCAGGGCCTGCCGACCGCCCGAAGCCAGGGCTCGACGCCAGCGGTTCGCCGACATCCGAGTCACTCTGAACCGCCGGGCTCCTCTGTGTCGCCGGCCCATGCCTCATTCAAGTCAGCGGCTGCGAGCCGGACTTGCTGGCGTCGAGCCCGCTCCTCGGCCGTCAGCCCACCGCCATCGGGATACCTCATCCTTCCGGCATGGCGCGGCCCACACCAACCGTCACACCCCGACGTAACCAATGCCGTTGAAGATCTCCAGCAGGAAGTGAGATCGGAGGACAGCCAGGAGGTGAGAGGGGAAGCCGGATAGGGGTATTTCGTTTACGGCCCAAGTAGCCGTCGACGTCGTGGAATGTGGTCGTACGAGCTGTCGGGAGGGGTCGCCTCGCGGTGCGGGCTGCTCGGACTCGTCACCTTGGTACTGAACCGGACCGGCCGCCCGGCATGAGTCGCCCTGACGCGAACCCGGCGTTACGCTGCCTCTCAGCGACCGTACGCATCGCATGAGCGATACCGGGGGGTACGGAATGCAGGCGTTAGGTGAGACGGATCCTCGGCGGATCGGTCCGTACGCGGTTCTGGGCAGACTCGGCGCCGGGGGCATGGGCGAGATGTATCTTGCCGAGTCGCCGACCGGTCTGCAGGTGGCCGTGAGGTTGGTGCGGGCGGAACAGGCCAAGGACCACATCTTCCGCGCCCGGTTCCGCCAAGAGGTGCGGGCGGCGCGGACCGTCGGCGGACCCGGTACGTACATCGCGCGGGTCGTGGATGCCGACACGGAGAGCGAACGGCCCTGGGTGGCCACGGAATTCGTCGACGGACCCAGCCTGCGTGACGCCGTCCTTGACCACGGCCCGCTCCCCGAACACGCGGTACGCGTCCTGGCCGCCGCCCTCGGCGAAGCCCTCACCGCCATCCACACCAAGGGCCTGGTCCATCGGGACCTCAACCCCTCCAACATCCTCTTGACCGCGGACGGCCCACGCGTCGTCGACTGCGGGATCGTACGGGCCCTGGAGACGACCTCGTCCACCCGCACCGGCGGTGTCGTCGGCTCAGCCGGCTATGTCTCCCCCGAACAGATCCGCACCAGCAGCCACGTGGGGCCGCCCAGCGACGTTTTCTCCCTGGGCGCGGTCCTCGTCTACGCCGCCGCAGGACACGAGCTGTTCGGCGAGGGCCAGGATGCGGTGGTCCTGATGCGCGTCCTGTCCCGGGACTTCGACTTGTCCACGGTGCCCGAAGGCATCCGGGCGCTGGTCGAACCCTGCCTGCGGGAGGAACCGGAGGAGCGGCCGACCCCGGCACAGGTGATCGCGGCCGCGGGGCACACGGCGGAGTCCCTGGCCGAGAACGGGCGTCCGGGCTGGTATACGGCCACCACCGCTCCAGCCAAGACCGCCACCCCGGCCAAGGCCAAGACCGCACCCGAATCCGAGCCGGCCGCCACGATCGCGATCCCGGAGCCACCGGCCCATCCGCCCGCATTTCCCGCACCGCCGGCACCACCTGCACCGCTGTCACCTCCGACCATTGTGCCTCCCACACCAGCCGTGTCACCGGCACCGCCCGGACCGCCATCACGGCGACGGCTGCTCCAGGGACTCGCGGCTGGGACGCTGGTCGCCGCCGGGACCGGCGGATGGCTGTGGCTACGAGACCGCGACGGCGGGGGCCCCGGGGCGCGGGGCGGCGCCAGTGGCGGCGCCTCCCCGTCGGTGGAGCCCGCGGCGGTGGCCTGGACATACGAACCGGGTGGGCTCGGCGGGCAGAACGGCGGCCATTGTGCGGCGTTCTCGCCCGATGGCGCCATCGTGTACGTCGGGGGTGACGACGGCACCCTGCACGCCCTGAACCCGGCTGGCGGGGTGCTCTGGAAAACCGACCTGGGAGAGCCGGTCATGCCGCCCCTCGCCACGGCCGACGGCGCCTATTGTCTGCTGGCCGACCCCATCGCCACCGCATTGTGCGCGGTCGATCCGCAGGGCGTCGTGCGCTGGACACGCGAATTGGCCTCCACTGACTACCTGAACGAATACGGCTGGTGCAGGTTCCCCGTGGCGGTGGGCGACCTGGTGCTCGTGACGACCGGCATGCAGGACGGCACGGTTCGCGCGTACCGGCCCGACGGCAGCGTGGCCTGGGAGAACGAACGGCTGCCGGGCGGGCCGACCAGCGAGCCCATGGTGGCGGACGGCGTGGTCTATGTGGGCACTCAGGCGGACGTGGTGGCCGCTCTGGACGCTACGGACGGGTCCCTGCTGTGGACCGCCGAGGCCCCCAGAGCGCCCGGACGGCCCGCACTCGTCGGCAGGACCCTCGTGGTGGGGTCGCGGGGGGATACGGCCGCAGGGGAGCCGAACGTGAATGGCATCAGCCTGACGGGCGAGCCGCTGTGGCATGTCATGAACCCCGAGGTGGGCACGTACCTGAACGCGTTGATGGCGACGTACGTGACGTTCTCCGCCCTCGGCGACCTGGCCGTCACCACAAACCGGGGACCGCTCGTGGCTGTCGATCCGGCCGACGGGTCCACGGTGTGGACGTTCCAGGACGCCGCCGCTCTGGAGGGGGCCGGCGACGTGAGGTATTACAACGACCCGACGGTTTTCGGGGATCACGCCTACGTGTGCTTCGGCCAGAAGCTGTACATCGTCGGCCGCAACGGCAGGCCGAAGCGGGTGTTGAGGTACGCGGACACGTCGGATCCGTACTCGGTCCTCCACCGTCCTGTGGTCAGAACTCAACGCACGCACGGCGATCGCGTGTACGTGCCCACCGTCGGCGGTATCGCCTCGCTCGACCTGTCGACCTAGTGTCCACGCGTCGGGAAATTCCCCGGCACAACCGTTGGTTCGAGTGTTCGAACTCGGCTATCGTCTAACGAGGCGTCAGCATGGTGACGGGGGAATCCATGAGGCCTGATACGCAGCTGCGATTACTGGTGATCGGTGCGGGGGTTGGCACGGTCGGGCTGGTGACGTCCCTGGTGGTCCAGTTCGGCGGGTACGTCGACCCCGGGGAACCGCGGGTGCCGGAGTTTCCCACCGTCTCCGGTCTGCCCTCCGGCGCTCCGGGGGAGCCGACCCTCCCTGACCTGGAACTGCCCACCGATCTGCCCAGCCTGGTGTTGCCGAGCCTGCCCGAGGTGCCGGGTGATGGCTCGTGACCGACAACAGGCCCGTACTCGAACTCGACGACGCGGTGGCCCGTGGCTGGGCGCTGCTGATCGCCCGGCTGGCGATCGGGCTGTATCTGGTGGAGCTGTTGCTCAACCTCACCCGGCCGAAGGTCTTTCCGGACGAGCCGGCGCTGACCATCTTCGAGTTTCCGGGGGAGGACGCACTGCGCAGTGCGCTCGGGGGGCTCGGCTCGATGTACGACGTGCCCCGGGCCGCGTTCGGGGGCGTGCTGGCGGGTATCGCGGTGGGTGTCGTCCTCCAGGTGATCGCCGCCCGGGGTCCTTCGGAAGGCCGCCGGGCCACGGTTCTCGCGTGGGCGACGCTCGCGGCCCTCCTCGGATCGTTCTCCCTGTTCTCTCTGTTCTTCATCCTGAAGTCCCCGCTGATCGCGCTCGCGTGCGTGCCCACCAGCGCGTTCGCCCTGTGGCTGATGCACCGGTCCCAGGGGTTCGCCCGGCTGCCGGTGCCGATGCTGCTCACGGCGTTCGGCTGGGGCGCGCTGGTCCAGTTCGGTCTCGGCCGCGCCTGCACCAGCCTGGCGAGCGGCACCATTTACGGCCATCTGGGCAAGGACATGGACAGTGAACTGGGCTTCCAGCTCTCGGACATCTACCGCGCGACCGATCTGACGCTGCTTCACCTGAGTGTCGTCAACCAGCTGGCGGGGGCCGCAGGAATCGTGCTGCTGCTCATGATGTTCCGGCATCGCGTCACCGACGTCGTGACGGGCCTCGTGCTCGGCGCTGCCACCGGGCTCGGCTACAACTTCAGCGAGAGCGTCCTGTTCATTCGGTTGTGGGGCGAACTGACGGGCCAGTTCAACGGCGCGACGGGCGGCTTCGAGTACTGGATCCGCCAGGGGGCGGGATTGTTCGGCGGGCAGGTCGTCTGCGGCGCGCTGCTCGGGGCCGGGATCGGTCTCGCGGCCGGGGCTCGGGGGCGCGGGCGGCGCGGAGGGATTGTCGCGGCGGGCCTGGTGGCGGCGGGCGGCGCGGCGGTGGCCAACGAGACGCTGGCGGCCTGGTTCTCGAAACTGACCCATGGTCACGTCGACATCGGCGGCACGCTCGACACGTTGGTGATCTCGCCTGCCCTCTGGCTGGCTCCGCAGGTTCCGTTCATCGTCGTGTGCGTGCTGCTGTTGCGGTCCGGCCTGCGGAAGCGCGCCGCCGCCGCGCGACACGCTGTGACGGCGGAGGCTGCGGCGGGCGGTGTCATCGCCGTCCGTGAGGTGCCGTTCCTGGTCGATCCGGCGCTGCGGTTCTGGACGCTGGTGAGCACCTGGCGCCGGCACGGGCGCGACGCGGCGCTGGCCCTGCGCCGCTTCCAGCGGGCGCAGTTGGAGGTGGCGGGGTGGCTGTGGCAGCGGGCGCGGGCGGACGAGGTGCCGGCGGAGGAAGAACGGGAGGGCGCCGAACTGCGCGAGAAAGTCCTCCGACTCCGTACGGACGTCGACAGGCTGGTGGCGTCATGAGGTTCCGTACCCGCGCCGGGAAGACGTTCGCCGGTGCGCCGCTGGGTACTTGCGTCGTTCTCGCGGCTCTCCTGGCGCTCCTGTTGTCCGCGCCGACCGCGTCCGCCTGCGACGTCAGTTACCAGTACAAACCCACGATCGACGTCGCCGACTCCGGGCGTGGCCTGGGTCTCGTGAAGCAATGCTCCAAGGGGACCTCGCTGGCGGGCACGGCAATCCTTGCCCTGCTGGCGGCATCGGCCCTCGCCGCGGGTGGCGTCATCGCCTTCCGCAGGGGACGCGTGAGGGCCGAAACCCTCGACGGTGATCCCCTCTCCGGATACCTCGGGCGAACAGGTGGTCATGATGCGGACACCTCGCTGTAGCCTTCTCCGGGCTCCTCTCGTACGGGCGTACAGGACCGCTGTCGTCCTACTGGCGCTCGCCGTTCTCGGCACCGGCCTGCTGGTGCCGTCGGCGCAGGCGTCCCCGGGAGCGGACGCGTGCGACTGCCCGCCGGCCGGCGCCAACACCCCGGAGCCCGAGGTCGGAGGCGAGTTCGCGGACATCGCCCGCAAGCTCCTGGCCGACCCGATCGGGCGGGCAGGACTCCGGGCCCACAAGCTCCTCAACATGACGGACGGCAACCGCAATCTCGCTGTCATCTGGTTCGACCTGACAGGGTTTCAGCTCACCCATCTGAACGCGATCATCGGTGAGTTCGGGCAGGGCACCAAGTATCTGGATGGCTACATCGGGTACGGCAGGCTGCTGAAACCGGAGGGAAACGAGAGCCTCTTCGACCGGATCGGGATCTCGGGAAACGGTCCGGTGCTGGAGTTCGTCGCGGTCAACGACCCGGGGTTCGACCATTCCGAGATTGTCATCTACGACCGCAGCCTGACCCACATCCTCTCCAAGCTCGGCATGAGGGACGGGGCGATCAAAAGACTCCTGAAGAAGGCCGTCGCCGGATTCTCGGACCGTGGACGCTGCCCGGCCTGCCTGCGGCGCACCAGCGGAATCCCCGAGGAGAAGTTTGTCTCCGGAACGCCCTACGAGACCAAACAGGATCAATCGGCGTCGGCGAACCGGGTGAACGGCATCACGAGCAAGGGGATCACCATCCTCAACGCGGAGGAGAAGGAGCAGAAGGCCAAGGCCAACCGGTCCCTGCCCGCCGCTGGCAGTTCGGGGGCCACCTGCGCTCAATCCCAGGGCAACGGAGGCAGAGGTCCCGTACTGGCCCTCACCGTCCGCCTCGCCGGCGGCTGCGGCGAGGCGGGCAAGGGAGCCGGCGGTCTCGCGCAGGCGCTGGAAGCCCCGGCCGACGCCGACGCCTATGGCGGGGTGGACTTTTCCACGCTGGAGATGCGGTACGTCTCCGACGGCTCGGGCGGGGTGCGGTACGCGTACTCCGCCAAGTCGCTCCCCGGCGAGTACCAGCAGGACGCCGCACTCGGCATGCGTGTCGTGCAGAACCTCGGCGCCGATCTGCGCACCTGGCTCGCCCTCGACCCGCAGGCGTTCTGGGTCAACCTCAACCCCACGGAGCCGGACCGCGTCATCGACCCCGCCCTGGGGCGGACCAACGCGGGCCGGGCCCTGCTCGAAGCCGACCTGGAGATGAAGCGCACGGAGGCGAAGATCCTGCACCCGGACACGGCCACGGGCGCCCGGTACTGGCGGGAGCTCAAGCCCGCGGCCGACGGCTCCCGCTGCTTCGACTCGCGCGCGTGGATCGTCCCGGGCCAGGTCGAGGTGCGCGCGGACGGGGACTCGCTGTACATCCTCAAGGCTCTGCTCGACGTGAAGACGGAGTCGGAGAACATCGAGGACCCTTACGCGGAGGGGTGCGACGCTGATCCGGCCACCGACGCCCACAACGAGAACCTCGAACGCACCCTCGTCCTGCCCGAGATCGTGAAGGCGGTCAACACTGCAGGGGAGTACGCCCCCCTGCGCCGGGCGTTCATGGCTCGGATCGTCGCCGAGTGGGTGCGCGAGCGGCACCAGCAGGGACACCGGACCTCGTTCGACGACGTGATCGAGTCCGCGGATCTGGGTCCGGCCGAGTTGGACGACGGCTGGCGCCCGAAGGAGCTCTTCGACGCCTACGTCGACTCCTACCGCGACAAGGAGTTCGACATCACGCGCAAGACCCGCGACGGCACGGTCACCCGCGTCGAGCGGTACACGGTGGGTGGTGCTGACCTCACCCACGTCACGCTGACCAGAGTCGGCGCGGCGGAGATGGCCAGGCGCTACCCGCAACTCGCCGCATCCGCCAGGGACTCCGTCGACCGCCAGGTGACCGCGGCCGACGGCTCCATCTGGATCGGCAGCTCGACCGACCCTCCGGCGCGGGGTTTCTGGGACGGATTCGCGGACAAGGTGGACGGGCTGAAGGAAGGGTCCGGCGTCATCGCAGTGGTGATCCTGGTCGCCCTGGGAGGGCTCGTCTTCGGCTTCCGCAACCGCAAACGCCCGCGTGGGCCCGCTTCCTGAGCTCAGCTCGGAGGAGCCGCCCGCACCCGTGCCAGCCGCCCGGCATCCGGCTCAGGCGTTCGGGGACTTCACCCCAGGTGTGCAGTGCGGCGGCCGCAGCTGTGGCGCGATGCCTTCTGGCGTCGTCAACGACGTGGGTCCGCTCCGCGTACCGGCATCGTGTGTCCAAGTCTTCACCGGTGAACGTCAGCTCCCCTTCGTTTTCCTGGCCTTGACCGTCGGCGTCATGATCCGGTGGGCCGTCGATCTCCCGCCGGCAAGATATTTCTTCACACCAAACTCAACTGCCGTCGGGAGCCCGCCGGTTACGCCCCGTCGACACCCACCGCGGCACCGCTGGTACCACAGTCGCGTTTATGACGCGTGACCGCGTCGCTGGTAGTGGTGTCGGCGGGCGGTGTGCTGGTGTCTTCGTCGCCAGCGTGAGCGGCGCAGTTGAGCACAGGACGCCTCCTTCAGCTTCCGTTCGCGGCCGAGCGCGGTGGCTGCCGTGCCTGGTTCCGGAACTGTGCGGGCGATGAGCCGACCACGCGGCGGAACGCGGTGCTGAACGCGCTCTCGGACAGGTAGCCCGTGGCCCGTGCGAGCTCGGAGATCGTCAGAGTGTCGCGGGCGAGGGCGTCGCGCGCGAGGCTCATGCGCCATTGGATCAGGTACTCCAACGGCGGGACCCCGACGTGGCTCTTGAAGGCCTGGGCGAACGTGGAACGCGACATGTGGCTGATCTCGGCGAGCTCCTTGAGGCTCCAGGAGTGGGCCACGTCCGCGTGCACGGCACGCAGGGCGGCACCGATGCCGTCCTCGTTCAGGGCGCCCAGCCAACCGGTGGGCCGGTCTGTCTGACCGGCGTGAGCACGCAGCATGTGCACGAGCAGGATCTGTGCGAGGTGGTTCTGCACCAGCGGGCCGCCGACGGCGGCGACACCGACCTCGGTGGCCAGGAGATCGATCAGCTGCGCGAGCCGCCCGCCATGAGGATCGTCCACGCGGACGATCACGAGCGGCGGCAGAAGATCGGTCAGGAGGGCCGCGTTACTGTCGTCGAACGCGATGTGCCCGACGCAGAGGTAGAGGTCCTCCTCGGACTCCGGGCCGATCCGCACGAACCCGTCTTGGGCACCCGCCCACACCTGCTCCGCAGGGCGCGGGCTTGCGTCGAGCGTGCTGGCCAGCACGTAAGGCGGGGGGTTGCCCAGCATAAAGGTGTCACCCTCATGCAGGAGCACCGGCTCGTGCCCTTCGAGGATCAACCAGCACGTGCCGCGCACGAGACCCCCGATCCGCACGTGCAAGAACGTGTCGAAGCGCAACGCCCACTCACCCACGGCCCGGAGGTTGGGCCCGATCACCGTGCGAGGCCGGAGCAGGCCGATCGCGTCAGCCACTGGATCCCGAAACCCGAGCACCGACGACACCTCCTGGACGATACGTAAAGAACGCCGGACTCTGCATTATGGATAGTATCCCCGATCTCCCGCAGTATCGATGTCGAACGGATCGGCATCGAGACAGTGACGGAGACACTCACATGGGACAGCTGGAAGGCAAGACGTCGGTGGTCACCGGAGGCAGCACCGGTATCGGTCTGGCCACCGCCGTCCGGCTGGCGGACGAGGGCGCGTACGTGTTCGTCACCGGCCGACGCGAGTCCGAACTGGAGGCCGCCGTCAAGACCATCGGAGCAGACCGGGCCACCGCGGTCGTCGGCGACATCTCGAAGCCGGAGGACCTGGACCGGCTCTACGAGGCGGTCCGGGCGCGAGGCGAGGGTTTGGACGTGCTCGTGGCAAACGCGGCGGTCGGTGCGTTCGTGACGCTGGAACAGACCACCGAGGAGCACTTCGACCAGACCTTCGCGGTCAACGTCCGAGGCACGCTGTTCACCGTGCAGAAGGCGTTGCCGCTGCTCAACGACGGAGCCTCGATCGTCCTGGTCGGTTCGACGGCCGGCGACCGTGGAGTAGAGGCGTTCGGCGCGTACGCGGCGTCGAAGGCGGCCGTCCGGTCCTTCGCGCGGACGTGGTCCAACGAGCTCAAGGACCGTGGCATCCGGGTCAACGCGGTCTCGCCGGCATGGATCGAGACTCCCGGGGGCACCGCCGCTTTCGGCGACGAGGAGACCGCCCGGGCCGTCAAGGAGAATGTCGCCGCGACCGTGGCCAAGGGCCGCATGGGTCAGCCTGAGGAGGCCGCCGCAGTCGTGGCCTTCCTGGCCTCGGAACAGAGCAGCTACGTCGTCGGCGCGAACATCTACGTCGACGGTGGCACGAACCAGATCTGAGCAGGCACCATACGGTGGGTGGCATCTGAAGCGTTCCAGGTTCTATGCCGCTACTACCAGGAGCGTGCGGTGAACCGCCCGTCGCCTCGCTTGCGCGGCCAGCAGCGGTCGGCGAGCTTGGTCATCTTCGCGCGCAGCCGTTCCAGCTTGCCGCGCACCTTCACCTGAAGGCCCAGTTCCTCGCCCACCGCCCTTACCTGGACGGGGCCGTCGGCGGCCCGCGCGATCGCCAGGATCTTGCGGCAGCCGGCGGGCGGAGCGGCCTCGTCGGGATTCTCGCTGCGGTGCGGGATCAGCAGGACCGCCCGCCCCGCCAACCGGGCGGGAGTCGGGGCGGGTGTGCGCGGCGGCCTCCGCCGCGGCCCGGTCCTGCTCGGCCAGCCGGTTCAGGACCCGCTCGGCGATCAGCAGCTCCTCTCGCCCGGCCTGGACCTCCTGCAGCTGCCTGGCCAACTCCTCGGCCAGCGTGTCCAGTTCACTCCGGCGAGCCGTGATCCGCTCCAGCTCCTGGATGCCCACGCCCTCACCGCGGCATCTCCCTGTACCGACCCGGTGACGGACAGTAAGAGCGGCACGGTCCTCGGCGCGGCGGAACCCGACAACGACTCCGGCCGGCATGTCAGACGATCCTCACCGTGGACACCCGCCGACGGCCGGCATGAGTATCCCCCCGTCCCTCACGCCAGACCCGTGACCTGCGAACTTCACGTTGCGCAGACCTCGGTGGGCATGGAATCCGTCGCAGGCGCGCGTACTGCCGGTGCCTGGGCGCGGACGCTGGCGATGCGGTCGGCGCCTCATGCAGTCCGGGTGGCATACCAGCGCGGCTGGTGGTTGTCGTGCGCGGTCAGGATCACAAGGACGACCGACTGGGATACGGCTGATGGTCCGCAGTGTCCCCGCCTGGCAGCCCAGTTGCGCTTCACGGACGCCGATGGCCATGCCTGACCGGCTCGCCCAAACGCCCGACGGCGACGTTAGTTGACGTGTCAATCATCAGCATTTAGCGTAGGTGACGCGTCAACCAAATGGTTTGGGGTCGCCAGTCCGGCCAGCCCGTATCTGCCACTGCGGGGCATCGAGATGTCGGTGCACTGCCGGAGACCCGCGGACGCAAAGTTCCAGAAGGGGAATCTCGTGAGTACTGAGAACAAGGCCGGACTCGGCGCGCTGCTGACGCCCGAGGAGAGCGTCCTCGCCCTCATCGACCACCAGCCGTTCCAGGTCGCCAACCTGCACAGCCACGAACCGACGATGGTCATCAACAACGCTGTCGGGCTCGCCAAGGCTGCCAAGGTGTTCGACGTTCCGACCATTCTGACAACCGTCCTGGAGGAGCGCGGTGGCTTTCTTGTCCAGGGTCTGCAGGATGTGTTCCCGGAGCAGAAGCCGATCAACAGGACCTTCATCAACACCTGGCAGGACGAGCGCGTCGTGGATGCCGTCAAGGCGACAGGACGCAAGAAGCTGATCATTGCCGGCCTCTGGACGGAGATCTGTGTGGCCATGCCGGCGATCCAGGCGGCGGGCGAGGGCTTCGAGGTCTTCGTCGTCACCGACGCGTCGGGCGGCGTCTCGAAGGAGGCCCACGACATGGCGGTGCAGCGCATGATCCAGGCGGGCGTGGCCCCGATCACCTGGATGGCCGTGCTGGGCGAGTGGCAGCGCGACTGGGCCCGCGAGAAGACCGTGGAGGGCGTGGCCGAGGTCCAGGCGCAGCATGGCGGTGCCAGCGGTGTGGCCTTCGCCTGGGAGATGCAACTCCTGGCCACGCCCACCGGAAGCGAGGCATGACAGCGCCGCTACGTCGGCACCGATCCGTATCGGGTACTGCCTGTCGTCAACCGGTCCCCTCGCGGACAACAGCCGGTCGGCCCGTCTCGCTCATGAAATCGGGCGCCAGGACGTCAACAGCCGATTCTCGGCGCCAAGTCGAATGCCGAGAAGTACGGCATACAGGTGGTTCACGAAGCCACGTATCCGCTGTCGACGGAGGATCTTGCTCCCGTATGTGACGCGGTCGCCCAAAGCGGCAGTGACCTGTTGTTCCTGTGTTCCTGGTTGGTCGACTCGGTAGGCCTGGCGCGCACCATCCGTTTTCATCACGTTCGGCCGAAGCCGGCCGACGGTGCCATGATCGGACCCCAGAACACGGCGGTGAGGACGAGGCTCGGCCCGCTGATCAACGGTTTCGTGAACTACGGGCACTACATGGCTCCACTCGCCTATGCGCAGATGCAGGTGGTCGCCCAAGGACGGTCTCGACGACGCGAGCCTCTCGGCGTACGCGCGGCAGGTGACCTTCCCGACCGTCATGGGCGATGTCAGGTTCGGCGCCAAGGGCGAGTCGCCGGAACCGGGTGTCCTGCAGGTCCAGTTCCAGGAAGTTTCCGGCCATGAGGTCGGTCAATTCCGGAACGGGGCGAGGCAGATCATCGTATCCCCACCGGAATCTTCTTCCGGCAACCTCAACTTCCCTTACACGGAAGCTCTCACCGCCGAGTGACGGAGGCCGATCGCAGCCTTTCGAGAACGGGCCGCCGGGGATTCCGGCGGCCCGTTCGTCGGCCCGAGGGTCGGCCATCTTCCGCGGGGAGTCGACGCGGCCCTCCAAGCCTCCGGAGGCCAGGGTGTGGTCTCATCGTCGACCGCCGTGGCGCCCTCGGCGTCGCTGGCCGGTGACAGCGGCACACCACCCTTCGTGACGACCGACGTTGCACCGAGTGCATAGGACCGCCGGCCTCACCAGGTGCTGCACCTCGTACTGTATGTATCCGTTGTACCGGCGCTCCGGTTCATCGAGCAGACCGAGACGGTGACAGTGGCGGACGGTGTTCACCGTCGTGTCCGCCGGCTCAGCAAGCTGGCGAGTGCTCCACGGCATGTCGTACCCCTCCCGCGTTCGAGGGGCGTATGTGGCGGTTCCGCGTCATGAGAAGCCGTCAGGGGAACAGCCGGTCATCCATCGTCACTTCGAGAGGAAGTCGCGCAGCGCGATGTTGACCTCGTCGGCGTGGGTCCAGAGCAGGCCGTGCGGCGCTCCTTCGACCTCGACGTAGTCGGCCTCGGGGAGTGCCTTGTGGAATCGGCGCCCAGTGGCGTCGATCGGGAGGATGTTGTCCTTTGTGCCGTGCAGGATCAGTGCGGGCTTGCCGCTCGCGCGGACCGCCTCGACGTCGGCGCGGAAGTCCTCGATCCATGCCGGTACCACAGCGTACGCAGCCACCGGAGCACTGCGGATCGCGACGTTCCAGCTACCGGTCACGACCTCCTCGCTGATACGGGTGCCGAGGTTTTCGTCGAGGTTGTAGAAGTCCGCGTAGAACTGCTTGTACCAGGCGTACCGATCCGCCTTTGCGGTCGCGGCGATGCCGTCGAAGACCTCTTGCGGCACCCCGTCGGGATTGTCGTCGCGGGCGACGAGAAACGGCTCGAGCGAGGCGAGGAAGGCGAGCTTCGCGACACGCTCATGACCGTAGCGACTCACGTAGCGGGCGAGTTCCCCGGTGCCCATCGAGAAACCGACGAGGACGACGTCCTGCAGGTCGAGGGTCTCAAGGACTGTGTTCAGGTCAGCGGCGAAGGTGTCGTAGTCGTAACCGGAGTTCACCTTCGACGACTGGCCGAAGCCACGACGGTCATAGGTGATGACCCGATAGCCCTGGGCCAACAGCTCGCGCGTCTGACGTTCCCAACTGTGCCCGTTCAGTGGGTAGCCGTGGATCAGGACGACCGGCTGCCCAGAACCCTGATCCTCGTAGTAGAGCTCGACCGGCGTACTGTTCTCCGTGCCGACGGTGATGTAACCCATGATCTCTTTCCCTTCTGGCCGACGAAACGAACGCAGGCCCATATCTGTATGTGGAAACTGTGTGTTGTCGGAGGCGGTCAGAGGTCTCGCCGTTCCGCATCGGTCTGCGGTGGGGTGCGAATTCCATCATGCGCGCTCAACCGCCCTGACCTCCTCCCGTGATCGCGGCGTGTAGGTCAGCGTGATCCATATTGTCCACGAGTGTGACTCGGCCGCCAACGCCGGGATCGGGATCGGGCATGATCGATTCCGGGTCGACGAGGTAGACCTCGTGACCATTCAGCGTCAGCCGGCGCGCGACCTCCAGAAGCACGCGCCGTGCCACGTCGTCGATCGAATAGACCCTTGTCAGGTCCACAGCCACCCTGACTTCCGAAGGTGAGATGTCCATGGCTTTCCGAACTACTCTCTCGGCTCCGGCAAAGCCGATGCCACCTTGCAGTTGCAGGACCCGGAGCGCGTTCGGTCCGCTGCCAACGACATGGTTGGACCGCACGACGGCACGCGCGGCGGCCGGGACCTCCATCACATGCAGACCCATGTCTGAAGAGAATCGTTCGAACAGTGACACCCCGCGAACGCTGTTCCCGTGACTATCCAGTCGTGGTGAGAACGTGCCAATGCCGATCTGTCCGGGGAGCGCGCCGATCAGGCCCCCGGCCACCCCGCTCTTTGCCGGAATACCGACCTGGGTTGCCCAGTCACCAGCGGCGTCATACATTCCACAGCTGAACATGACGCTCAGCACCTGACGCGCCACCGGTTCCGGCACCACCTGCTCACCCGAGAGAGGGTTTATCCCACGGTTGGCCAACGTCGCAGCCATCATGGCCAGATCTCGGGTGGTGACGAGTACGGAACACTGGCGGGTGTAGCCGTCCACGACGGCCCTTGGGTCCTTGGTGAGGACGTTGTGACTGCGGAGCATGTGTGCAATGGCGAGGTTGCGGTGCGCGTGCTCCATCTCTGACGCACATACCGCCTCATCCATCTTCAGCCGACGACCGGCGAACGCCGACAGGCCGTGGAGCACACGCTCCACACGCTCTGTCGGATTGAGGTCCTCCGCGCCGGCCAGTGAGTGCACGGTGATCGCGCCGGCGTTGATCATGGGATTGAGGGGGCGCCCCGTATCGCTCTCGAGAGAGATCTCGTTGAACGCCTCTCCGGACGGCTCGACCCCGACTTTGGCGAGCACAGGGTCGAATCCGCGATCAGACAGGGCCAACGCATATATGAACGGCTTGGAGATCGATTGGATTGTGAATTCGATATCGATGTCACCGGCACCATAGACCTCTCCGTCAATCATGGCAAAGGCCGCACCGAGGCGCTCGGTGTCCGCTGTCGCGAGCTCAGGGATGTATCCCGCCGGATCTCCGGACGTGTCCGACTCCACATCTCTCAGTGCCTCGGCCAGGTAGTCGGGAATGATTGGCCGCATTCGTCCTCCATGCATAGCTGCAATCTTCACGCTGTGAGAACCGCGTTGCGTCCGACCTAGTACCAGGCTGCATCTGGCGGCGCTTCACGGCGGCACATTGCCGATGCAACCCCGGGGGATTACCTCACGTTTCGCCGAGCGCGGCGCGCGTGATTACTCCTATGTCGTCAGGTGTCGGCTGGCGAAACGCACCACCGTTCGCGATGAATTCGTCGCCTTGCACCTGCAGATGGCGAGCGAACATCGGGCACAGCGGCACGACGGTGATGTTTTCACGAATGCTGTCTGTGAGTGCCTTGCTTATGAGCAGCGCAACCAGATCACGTCCACCGAAATCCTGGCACACCTCGGTATGGAAGAATATTCGTTCTTCGCTTGCGCCAGGTATGACGACGAAGTCGGCTGTGCCGACGGGTGTTCCGTCGGCGCGAACAATTGTGTAGGCGCTGATCGGGCTGGCGAGATCGAGATCGACCGTCACGGATGCACTGGTGTTGTGGGTGAACCCTTGAGTCATCTGACTGCCCTTCTTCAGAGAGCGTCACGGCGTGGCCACAGTTCTCCGGTCCGGCCGAGGTGCTTCTGTCTTTCTGTTATGAGTGCTCGAAGAGTCTTGTCGGAGCAGGGGCGGCGGTAAGCACGCGAAGCCGGTCGGCGTCGACATTGGCTCCGAAGGCGGGGGTTCCGGGCTCGAGCCGGACGCCCGCCGCGAGATCGCCGATGGTGAGTGGGTCGAATCCGAGAGTGTCGACCAGCGCAGACACGACGGCGAGATCCTCGGGCGAGTCACCGGCGATCGCGATGGCCTTGCGTCCGAGGCTGCCGGACGGACGAGCTCCGTCTTCGAGGTCGTGGTAGCCCATGTGGTTGAGGGCTTTCACGACACGTGCGGCCGTCAGGAACCGTTGAACGACTTCGCTCGAAGAGGTGTCGGGCGGGAGGATCGCTTCGCGGGGACCATCGACCTCCCACCAGTGGTTCATCGCATCGATGACCAGCTTTCCCCCCAGCTTCGGGACCGGGAGGTCGCGGTGTTTGCCGAGCGGGAGAGCGAGGACCACCACGTCGGCGGCCTCCGCGGCCTGGGCCGGCCACACGGCGGTCGCTCCGGGGGTGAGGATCTTGGCGGTAAGCGCGATCTTGGAGGGGTCACCGGACCCGGAGATCAGGACTCGACAGCCGGAGGCGACCGCCAGGCGCGCCACGACGGTGCCCAGTTTCCCGGCTCCCAGAATCCCGACAGTGGTGACGGGGCGGGTCATCGTGTCGCTCCCGCCGTGGCCGCGGGCTGCTCGGTCAGAAGCTCGCGGACCCGAGGGATGACTTGGGTGCCGTACAACTCGACCGAACGTAGACGTGCGGAGGCTGAAACGGTGCCGGCGGCGGAGTAAATCATGTCGAACCGGCCCGCGTTCAGTACTCGGACGGCATGGGCGATTTTGGTCGCGACCGTCTCAACCGAGCCGACATACAGCGACCCGCGGTCCACCTCGGCGTCGAATTCTTCCCGGCGGAGCGGCGGCCAGCCGCGCTGCCCCCCGATCCGGTCGCGGATCTCCTTGTACCCAGGGTAGAAGAGCTCCTTGGCTTCTTCGTCGGTGGAGGCGACGAAGCCGGGCGAATGCATTCCGATCGGCTGTGCGGTCGTGCCGAACTCCTCGCTGGCACGCCGGTACAGATCCACGTAGGGCGCGAACCGATCGGGGGCGCCGCCGATGATGGCGAGCATGAGCCCGAAGCCGTGTTGAGCGGTGCGGAGCACGGACTGCGGTGTCCCGCCAACCCCTACCCAGGTGTTGAGGCGTCCTGAATCGGTCTTCGGGTACACGTCCGCATTGTGCAGGGCGGCGCGCGTGGTGCCTTCCCAGGTGACCGGCCCCTCGTCCAGCAGACGGTGGAAAAGGTCGATCTTCTCCTCGAACAGCACCTCGTAGTCCTTCAGGTCGTACCCGAACAGGGGGAACGACTCGGTGAAGGAACCACGTCCGAGGATCACCTCGGCCCGGCCGTTGGAGAGCGCGTCGACCGTGGCGAACCGCTGGAACACGCGCACCGGGTCGTCCGAGGACAGCACTGTCACGCCCGAGGCGAGCCGGATGCGCTCGGTGGCGGTCGCGATGCCCGCCAGTACTGTCTCAGGGCTGGAGATCGCGTACTCGGGTCGGTGGTGCTCACCCAAGGCGACCACGTCGATGCCGACCTGGTCGGCAAGGACCGCTTCGGTCACTGCGGCGCGGATCGCCTGCGCGTGCGAGACGATCATGCCCTGGTCGTTTCGGGGCCGGTCTCCGAAGCTGTCGATGCCGAACTCGATTTGCGAGACATCCCTCGTGTTCACTTCGTTCAACGCTTTCGTTGTGTCGGGGCGTGGCAGTGCACGGTTCGTGACGACCGGGCGGGACGTCGGTGCCGGCCGACCGGGACTTCGATCTCCCGCCCGCTCATGAGGTGCAGGTATGACCTCCGCTTTTCAACCCGAACAGCAGGACTCGTGTCGCAGTCCCCTTTTTCACCCGCACCACCTCCGCCGATCTAGTTGACACGTAAACATGGCACCCTCCTGGTTGTCGTGTCAACCAGATCGTGGCATGGCTGGTGCAGCTGCACGTCAGCGAACTGGTGCCTGGTCCACAACCGGGCCGACCGGTGCTTGTTCGGGCCGTTCGCCGGCCGGTGTTCCAGACCAACGGTGATCGTCGACATCCTGACTGGACAATGAGTCGCTCCACAATCGGCGAAGCCTCTGTGCGTTGGCTCCAACTGCCGGTTGTGCGCTGGTCACCACCTCGGGCGAGACGTGACCCATGCTCTGCGCCGGGAGCGGGCACAGGGCGCGCCCGTGGGCTTCGTCGCGGAGCGGTAACCCGCTTTCGAACAGATCGAATGAGATGACCTCAACGGTCACGAGCTGGTCTCCGACGGTCGTCACAACCCGGCGAACCCAGCGGCGGTCAGCCTCTGATCAGGTGTTCTTCCGGACGTACTCGCTGGGTGCCAGTCCGTAGCGCTGCTTGAAGGCGCGGCTGAAGTGGCTGCCGTCGGCGAACTGCCAGTGCGCGGCGACTTCCGAGACGGTCAGCCGAGACACCACCAGCGCCTTCCTGGCCGACTCCAAGCGCCGTTCCCGGATGTATGCGGTCACCGATTCTCCACCCGCTGCGAACGCGCGCTGCAGAGTACGCACAGAAACGTTCAGCTCCCGGGCCAGCATCGCCGACGAGAGATCGACGTCGGCGAGCCGCTCCTCCGCGAGGTTCTTCGCCGCCTGGGCGAGGGCCGGGGCAAGGCGGGTGTTCACGTCGTCGAAGCCGTGATGCGTCACCGCGGTGGCCAGCTCGATCAGTGTGTCCCGTGCGGCCTGGACACCGGCCGGGCTCAGATCGGGCAGCGTCTCCTCAACCATGTTGGCGTGCGCTACCAGGAGACGTACCTCGGCGGCGTCGGCGCGACCGGCGACTTCCCGGCCGCCGAGTAAGAGGGAGAAGGGCGCAGCGGGCAACACGATGCACTGCGCTCTCGTGTGGGGCGGGAGAGCGAAGTGATGCATACGCCCGGCATGCCGGAGCAGGAAACGCCCCGCCACCACGGTGTGCTCCACAGTGTTTCGTCTGCTGCCCAGCGCCCAGGCTCCGCTGCGCACCAGCCACAGGCGTACCTGATCGGCGTCATGACTTGGTCCGTCCGCCGTCTGTGCTGCCGACACCCCGTCCACGCTGGTGATCGCCACGTCGCGCACCTTGGCGGCACGGAAGCGCAGCCGGAAGTCGGTCGTTGTCGCCGCGCTGAACCGGGGGAGGGGGAACCCGTCTCCAACATGGGTACGCCAGCTCCGCTCGAAGTCGTCCCGACCGGTCGTGGCCGCACGGCGTGAGTCGAGCGAGAAAGATGCCGTCTTGTTGTCGTCCATAGTCCTACGGGTCTGCTCTCAGGATGTGTTTGTCGCCGATGTTCCGGTCGGTTGTCGCCCTGATACATGCCGCGACTTCCGTGATCTTCCTAGTGTTCGAAGCACCCATGCATCAGGAGGACTTGGTGAACGACCAGAACAGCCGCGTGGCCGTGATCACCGGCGCCGGGGGCGGCCTGGGCGTCCATATCGCGCACCGCTTCGCCGCCGACGGATACACCACCGTACTGGTGGGGCGTACCGAATCGACCTTGCGCCAGGCTGTCGAGAGCGGTCCGGACGGGGGTGACATGCACCTGTGGGTCGGCGATGTCTCCGACCTGACCGCCGTCACGGCGCTCATGAACGGGGTGGCCGAGCGGTTCGGGCATCTGGACGTACTCGTCAACAACGCAGGGCTGGCGCAGCCGGGCACTGTGGAGAGCACCAGCGAGGATGCCTATCGCGCCATGATGAGCGTGAACGTCGACGGCCCGTTCTTTGCCTCCCGGGCCGCCTTGCCCCACCTGCGCGCGGCCCGCGGGTGCATCGTCAACATCGGTTCCGTGGGCGGCGTGCGCGGTGACTGGACACAGGCCGCCTACAACGCGACCAAGGGCGCGGTGGCCAATCTGACCAATGCGATGGCCCTCGACCACGGCCGGGAGATCCGGGTCAACGCGGTCCATCCCGGTGTGACGACCAGCAGCGAGGAGATCCGGGCAGCGCTCGCCGAAGGCACGCCGCTGCGCGACCGGTTCGACGACCGCGTGCCCATGGGCCGGCCCGGCGATCCCGCCGAGGTGGCCGCTGTCGTGGCGTTCCTCGCCGGTGACGGCGCCTCGTACGTCAACGGCGCGCACATCGCCGTCGATGGTGGTCTGACCGCGTCGAACGGCCAGACCAATCTCTTCCGCTGATGTGGCGCGACCACGGCTGCAGTTTTGCAGGGGCGTCGCCGCGACCGAGCCGGGGACCCGCGCCGCCTGACCGCGGCCATGCGATCCGGTAGTACCGGGAGCCCGGTGACTGGAAGACACCGCAGGGACAGAGCCGATGACGGACGACATGGAGATGAGCACGATGAGCCGACAGGACCCGGTCGAGCGTCTCAGGGACGCGATCAACTCGCATGATCCTCAGCAGGTGGCGGACTGCTTCACCCCGGATTACGTGGCCGAGGTGCCGCATCGCCCAGCGGAAGGATTCACTGGCAACGAGCATGTACTCGCCAACTGGACCGCAATCTACGGCCGGCTTCCTGACATCCGGGCACAGCTCCTGCGCCGTGCCACCGCAGGCCCGGAATTCTGGACAGAGTGGGAGATGGTGGGTACCGGGCCGGACGGCGCGACGGTGGTGCTGGGCGGGCCTGCCATTGTTTGGATCCGAGACGGACGGATCGCCCGGTCACGGTTCTACCTGGGTCCGGTCCCAGCTCCTGTACCGACGTAGGTGACTCCAGGCGAGGAGCTGTTCCATCGATCGGGACGTCGGGCGTGGCCTCTGAGGGCCCTTGGCAAGGGACACCATCCGGCGCTCGAGGAGGCCCGCGGAATGCTTGGCCTGCCGGCCGACCCTTCTGACCCCGGACGAGTGGCTCAGCGGTGAGCGAGTCCGTCGCGCACTCGGCCGGCGGCCCGCACGCCATGACGTCCCCGCCGGGCTGCTACAGGGCTGCCGTCCCGTGATCCAGGGAGCTGCATCCCCTCGCCCGGTCAGTCCGGCTGCTTCTCCATGTGGTCCAGGACACGCTTGCTCAGCTGGGCGAGTGTGCTGAGCTGGTTCGGGGTCAGGGCATCGATGAACAGGCGGCGGACGTGCTCGACGTGCTGGGGTGCGGCCTCTTCGATCGCCTTGTAACCGCCGGGGGTGGCGACGATGAATGCTCCGCGTCCGTCGTCGGGGCATTCCTCCTTGGACACGAGCCCGCGTTTCGCCATCCGCGTGACCTGATGGGACATCCGGCTCTTTTCCCACTCCACGCGTTTGGCCAGGTCCAGGAAGCGCATCCGCCCGTCGCCTCTTTCGGTGAGGCTTACGAGCACGAGGTAGTCTGCGGCGGACATTCCGGAGTCGGCCTGTATGCGGCGGGACAGTCGTCCGACGAGTTTCTCCTGCATGCGGATGAAGCTGTCCCAGGCGGCCTTCTCTTCCGGATCGAGCCAGCGCGGCGGTGCGTCCATGAGGGCAGTCTAACGAAATTGTTGACAGCTCATCCACTCGCGGTGGGGGGGGCGATGTGACCCTCGGCGAGGCCACGTCCGTCGTGACCGAGGCGCTTCGGCGCAGACCCGGCCTTGGTGCGCGAGCAGGAAGGTGCCGGGGTCGATGCCCGTCGGACGGGCGGAGAGCGTACCGAAGCTGTCCGGTTCGAAGCCACGAGCGCGTGGTGCGGACCGCGTCTCCCGCAGGTCGAGTTCCAGGGATTTGTCGGCCGTGAGGTCGGGTAATGCCGGAGCTGGTCCCGGCGGATCGCCGTGTCGACGGATTCTCCTGCACCGCGCGCTCGCTCCCTCGTCGACTGTTAAGTTGATGCATCAACCTGATGAGGTTAGGCTGATGCCCCGGCCGGCGGGATTCTGCCGAGTTGAGCGGGATCAGGCCCCACAAGGAGGACACATGACGGTCGAAGTGAGCGACGTGCCCGAGGCGAAGCGCTACGAGGCCCGTGTCGATGGAGAGACCAAGGTGGCGGGCGTCGCGGAATACATCCGTACGACGGAGCTCGTTGCCTTCGTGCACACCGAGGTCGAGGCGGAGTACGAGGGCGCGGGAGTCGGGTCCGCGCTGGCCCGCACGGCCCTTGACGAGGCACGTGCCGCGAACCTGCGGGTGCTGGCCACCTGCCCCTTCTTCGCGGGCTGGATCAGCCGACACCCCGAGTACCAGGACCTGCTGTACCAGTCCCGCAGCCAGGTCAGTGACTGAGAAGCCGACACGACGGTGGTGAAGGCGGGCATGAGCGGCGAATCAGAGCGGAAGACATACCGGGCGGAGTCGATCACGGTGACTTTCGAGGCCAGGCGCTGCCTCCATGCCGCCGAATGCGTCCATGGCCTGCCCGAGGTGTTCGACACGACGAAGCGGCCGTGGATCCAACCGGATGGATCCACGGCCGAGCGGCTGGCGGAAGTGGTGCGGCGCTGTCCCTCGGGCGCGCTCCGGTACGAACTCGTAGAGGGCGTGGCGGAAACCCCCGACCGGCCCACCACGATCACCCGCAGTGCCACCGGTCAGCTGGCCGTGCGCGGGGAGCTGAGTGTGGACACGCCGCAGGGCGCACGCGCCGAGACCAGGGTCGTGCTGTGCGGCTGCGGGCAGAGCCGCCTCCAGCCGTACTGCGACCGTGCGGGGCCCTGCGGTCAGTGACGCGGCCGTGCGGTTCTCCGAGTACGGCACCTCTGACGTGCTGAGCATCGTCGATCTCCCGGGCGGGCCAACAAGTAGAGGCGGCCCGCTCGCCCCGCCGCTGCGTCACGGGGGGGCGGCGGTACGGTGCCAGGCGGCCCAGCCGAGGAAGGCATCGACCGCCGGAGCGTCCCATCGGTCCGAGTCGCGCTTGGTGAGCCTGCCGCGCTGGGCCTCATCGGACACGTCGACCAGACAGACCGCGATGCCATCCAGCAACGGGGCGGAGGGGCTGGCCAGGACCTCTCCCAGCGGGGACTGCCCGGTCAGCAGGAGGTCGACTCCACGGTCCTGGTATTCCAGTGCGCGACGCACCCACGTCTCGGTCATGCGGCTTCGCCACTGGCGATCGGCGTCTTCCGGTACGCCGAGTTCGTCGAAGTCGTGCACGGCGATCCGCCCCAGCCGCTCGCCCACGGAGTAGGCGAGCGTGGTCTTGCCCGAACAGCTGGAGCCGGTCAGTTTGAGCAGCATCTCACCAGGGTGGCAGGTCAGTAGTCATGTCCTCGAAGGGTCTTCCCTGGAACCTTCCGAACCCGCTCTGGCTTGTCACGGCCAATCGTTGATGGCAGCGACCAGCACGGTCGCTTGGTAGCGGACAGCCAGCCTCTCGAATCTCGCCGCCACCGCGCGGTGCCTCTTCAGCAGGTTGATCCCGCACTCCACCGCGTGTCGCTCGCGGTGGTCGACCTTGTCGAACTTCGGCGGCCGGCCGCCCACGGGAGCCGAGGTCCTTGCGATTGCGGACCTGGTAGGCCTTCTCCTGGATCGTGCAGCCTATGCCACATCTGCACAGGTAGGCGCGGTTCGCGCGGGATCCGTAGACCTTATCGGTCCGCACCACCCCTTGACCAAAGCCAAAGGGGGCACCCCCGACGGCCTGCTCGATCCGGTCTTCGGGATCCGCTCCCCGCCTGAGTGCTCGTCAGCGTCGCCCGGCCAGTGCCTGGTCGGCGTTGGCCAGTTGAGTACGCATGTCCTTCTTGACGGCGGTGAGTTCGCGTTGCTTCGCAGCCATCGCTCGCCGCTGGTACGCCGCGTCGACCGACGACCAGACGCCGATGACGTTCGTCTCCTGTTTGCAGGCCACGTCCGTGCTTGCGAGCGTGAGCTCGGCCCGGCCGGCCGTCGGACCGTTGAACTTGGGGTCCTTGCCGGGCGCTCGGGTCGGGTCGGCGTAGGTGTAGTCGCTGTTGTGCCGCTCCATGCACCGTGACCAGGCACGGAAGACCGCCACCACACGAGGATCGCGTTGTGAGTCACGGTAGCTGCCGATGTTGATCGCGCCGACGAGCTCCCGGTTCCCCAGCTTCTGTGGGTCCCCCGACAGTGCCTTGGTGGCCTCGCCCTGGCAACCGCCCGCAGGGAGCCGACGACCGTGCGAGTCAGCGCCCGCCGGTGTGCCGTCCGGATTCAACCCGCGCAGAACGAGCATTGCCTCCCGCCCCGGCTGCGGCCCCGTGGGCTTGTCCTTGACCTGCGGCGGCACCGAGCCGGGAACCGGGTGGTAGCCGTAGCGTGCTGCCTTGGCCACGTCCATGATGCCGTACCGGTGCGCCGTGTTGGCCGGGTTCAGCGTGCCCGTCTTCGGGATGGGACCGGTGGGGGCGGGCCAGGAATGGCCGAAGCGCCGCATGCACGACTCGGTCAGTACCGCCTTGGCCCGGAACAGGCGCCCGACCTGGCGGTCGGTGAACAGGTAGGGCTCGACGGGCAGTACCAGGGAGCTGACGTCGAGCATTTTCGGCACTGCGATGACGGGAAGCGGCCCGGAAGCCGTCGGTGTTCCAGGCGGAGTGGGCGTCGGCGTCGACTCCGCCGCCTGTCCCTGCGCGCACGCCGCCGTGACGGCGAGCAGGATGACGGCCGCCCCGAGACGCCTGGTCCTGTGAATTCGTCGCGCCGGCATGTTGTCGTATCCCTTCCGGGGTGCGGGTGCGGCAGTGCGAGCCCGCCCACCAGTGCGCGGGCGGGCCGGACACGCATCAGCCGGCGTAGTACCAGCCGAGCGAGGCGTTGTTGTTCTGTACTCCGGAGTTCAGCGCGCGGGCCTCTCCGGGCCAGACGTCGTCGTAGGGAGCGTCGCCGCTGGCGTTCTGGTTCTCGTTGTAGAAGATGCGGGCCCTGAAGTTCTGATCGTTGTTCCAGGCGCGATACACGTTGTTCTTCACGTTCTGGCCGTGGCCCTCGCCGTCGGCCGCGAAAGTGTGCCCCGCGAAGTCATTGACCCCGGTGCCGTACTTGCTCCAGGAGCTGTTGCTGGAGCCGCTGTAGTAGAGGTAGACGTTGCTGTCCCAGCTGGCCAGCTGGACCTGGGCGGGCGCGGCTGCGGCTTCCCCCTTCGCGGCAGCCGGCGCGGTGGCCAGGACGGTGCTACCGGCGATCAGTGCTGCGGTGACCGCGATGGATCCCACCACACGACGTGCAGTTGTCACGATGCTCCTCCGTTGGCGTACGGAACGGGGTGGCGCTTCAGCAGCAGTCGGCCGCCTGCGCGAGCCTCCCCCGTGTTGATCGGCCCTGAGACTAAGCCGGGCCCGGCACTGCTCGGTCCTGACAGATGTCAGGACCGAGCCGCCGTCGGGACTGTGCGGTGCGGCAGCTGGCGGCAGGTCCCCTGGCCTTCGCCAACGCCGAGACCTGACTGGACGTTAAGTCCGTTTCTGGTTGGGGCCTCGTCCGGGTTGGGTGAGGAAGCCTTGGCGGGCGAGGCGGGCGAGGCGGGCGAGGCGGGCGAGGCGGGCGAGGCGGGCGCGGGTGACGTTGACCGACGCTTCGTGGGTGGGCATGCCGAGGAGTTCGTGCAGCTCGCGGGCTCGGAACTCCTGGTCGGGGTGCTGGTTGAAGGCGTTCACTATGGCCTGGTAGGCGGTGTTCGTCTCGAGCGGTTCGGAGCCTTCCCTCGCCGGTGCGAGTTCGGCGATGACCTGGTCGCGGAAGGAGCGCCGGTTCTCCACCGAGGCGGCGGAACCGCTCGCGAACTCGACCCGGTGGCACTCCGGTCCGTTGTCCATGCCCCTCTTGCTTCCCTGCCACTTCGGCGGGGTCAACTATGCCAAGTGAGGGGGGCACGGCACCCACACCCCGGACCTGGGCCGGCGCTGCGCGCGGATCGCTACGGGGCGGCACGCGTGACGTGGCCCGGATCACGGTTGTTGCTCTCTGGTGGCAGCCCGCTTCGCCGTGTAGCGTCGTCCTCAGATGTCGTGGTTCGCAGTTCCTGCCCGCGCTCCGGCGCGGGCTTCTTGCTGTGCAGTCCAGGGCGATCACCTCCGGGGCCGCGCGGTGCGGTTCCCGACATCGACTGGAAGGCACCAGCATGGCCAGGGGAACCGTCAAGTGGTTCAACGCTGAAAAGGGCTTCGGCTTCATCGAGCAGGACGGCGGCGGACCGGACGTCTTCGCCCACTACTCCAACATCAACTCCTCCGGCTTCCGCGAGCTCCAAGAAGGCCAGGTCGTGAACTTCGACGTCACGCAGGGGCAGAAGGGCCCGCAGGCGGAGAACATCACGCCCGCCTGACGCCACGGTCAGACATCGTCGGGCCCCGGAACATGTCTCATGTTCCGGGGCCCGACGCATCGTGTGCCGCAGTGGGAACGACGTCCCAGTCCCAAGTGCTTGAACCGATTGCTGCCTATCGGTGCGACGAGTTGGCCGTGCCAGTTGCACGCCAGCAGGTGGAGAGTGAACTCTGCGCGGTCATTTCCTGGGAATTGCACCGTACGCAGGGCGTCCCGCTATGGCCTCGTGCTGGAAGTGCTGGAAGTTGGTGAGAGCAAACCAGCCGCAGGGCTCGACCCGACCGGGAAGCACGTCGTCGTTCTCGTCCACGTAGCCGTCGGTGCTGGCGTCGTAGAAGCAGTGCCGCTTCAGCAGGTGCGTGGGTTCCAGGTCTTCGTGGGCCACGGTCCGGAAATACCCCTTGTTCCATGCCCAGTTGATGGTGAAGAAGGGAGGCATGAGTAGCCGGTCCGGAGTCAGCACTCCCGGATCCGGCTCCGGAGCTTCGGCGGGAACGTCGGAGAGGTAGGCGAGGATGCCGCCGGGGAACCTGCCTCGTGGACCACTCTCACCGATCTTGACGATTCTGCCGAACCGGTACGCGGAGGCCTCCAGCCGGAGCGCAAACACGTCGCCCACGTGGTGCGAGCGACGCTGCCCCTTCATCTTCTTCAACGGCATGACGAAGCGCGCTCCTTTGACGAATGCGCGCCCCAATTCCCCGGAAACGGCCAGAGGGCGCGACCGAGATCATGGCAACGACGGCGAGCGGTTCGTGCGGGGTGAGAAGACCTCGGTGATCGCGAAGGATTTGCGGGTGAGCGAGCGGTCGGTGGAGCGGTGGCGTCGTGCCTGGCGCGAGGGTGGAGCGACGGCGCTGGCGTCCTCAGGCCCGGCGAAATCGCCCAAAATATCCGAGGCGCAGTTCGCCGTGCTGGAGGAGGAACTCGGCAGGGGGCCGGCCGCGCGCGGCTGGGAAGACCAGCGGTGGACGCTGGAACGCGTCAAGACGGCGATCGCCCGCAAGTTCCATGTCACCTGCTCGATCTCGGGGGTGTGGCGGCTGCTGCACCGGCACGGCTGGTCCTGGCAGAGCCCGGCCCGCCGGGCGCTCGAGCGCGACGAACTCGCCGTGGGGTTGTGGAAGAAAGACGTGTGGCCGCAGGTGGAAGCACCGCGGCGGCGCTCGGGGCCTGCATCCTCTTCGAGGACGAGGCCGGGTTCGCGATGACGCCGCCGCATGCCCGAACCTGGAGCCGGCGCGGACGCACTCCCGTGGTGCGGGTCCGTGGCCGGTCCCGGCGTCGGATCTCGATCGCCGCGCTGGCCTGCTACAAGCCCGGCGAGAGGTCCCGGCTTATCTACCGTCCGCGCTTCCACCTGCCCTGGAAGGGCGCCCGCAAGAGCTTCGCCTGGACCGACTACCGCGACCTCGCCGTCCGCGCTCACCTGCAGCTCGGCGCCCCCATCGTTCTGGTCTGGGACAATCTGAACACTCACCGGGCAGCTGGGATGCGCCAATACGCCGCTGACCACGACTGGCTCACCATCTGCCAGCTCCCCAGTTACGCACCCGATCTCAACCCGGTGGAAGGGATCTGGTCGTTACTTCGGCGCGGAGCCCTGGCCAACGTCGCCTTCACCGACCCCGACCCCGACCACCTCACCCGCACCCTGCGCCGGGCACTGAGCCAGATCCAGCGCCGCCCCGACCTCATCGACGGCTGCCTGACAGAGAACCGGACTGACCATCACCCCAAATCTGACGCTAATACGAAAAGCTTCAGTACCCGTGAACCGGCTGCCCGTGAGGGCATGACGGCCGCATACAAGACACAGGGGCCGGCTGGCTCAGGGAGCGACTCCCGTCGGCCGGCCGCACCCATGTCGCGGGCGCGCCCCGGGGCCAGGCCATCGCATGCGGGACGACCCGAAGGGCGCACTTCCCGCGCGCTGCCGACTCCGAGCGCTCCACTGTTCGGGTGACGTGACGTCAACATGCTTGTCAACGACGTGGTGCAAATGGGTTACTTTACGTATCCGAACAGGTGGGCCGCCCGTCCCTCCACAGGAGAGTGGCAGCTGGCCCACCGTCGGCCCCAGGGACGGCGTTCCAGGCCGGGGTTCGGCTGCCGTCCTGACCGTTTTCCTGAGTGCCCGCAGAGGCAGCGGTTTCCGGCCGACGTGTTCTTCCCTCACCACTGTTTCGATCGGCCTGAGCGGGAGGGCCGTCCGCGTTCTCGACGACAGAGCGCTGGCCCCTTCCCAGGCCCATAGGCCGATGTGGCCACATCGGCTGATCGGGCTCCCGGGCGGCTGTGAGCCGCCGACTCCAGGTCCCGGCAAGAAAATCCACGGCAGCGCCCACTGATCGCTGACGAGCGTCGGTGAGCACGGGCCGCCGAGGACAGACCGTTCCTACGCACATCCAGTCCGTCCGAGCAGGAGGCACATCATGCCTTTCATCCAGCAGAGCACATCGGGCCCAGTGGCAGGCTCCGCCGAGTACTTCGTCCCCATCACGGTCACCGGCGAGCAAACCGCCACACTGCTGCCCGGTGAAACCGCAGACGTCACCCTCACCTTCACCAACCCGAACAGCAATGTAAGGGCCCAACTGACCTCCATTGCCGTCGGCGAAGTCGTTGTCGACACCGTGGCGAACGCCGACGACATGACGTACTGCCACGATCAGATCGAACTGTCCACAGCCGGCGTGGGCCCCCTGCCCACGCTTGACCTCAGTCAGGCCAACCTGCCATTCGTGCTGGCTGCCGCTGTGAAGTTGAAGGAAGACTCCGACATCCGCTGTCAAGGGATGACGTTTCACACCACGTGGACGGTCCAGGCCCAGGCCATCCGCTGAGCGCGGTCCTCATCACCTACGCCATCGAATGAGCCGGGCGATGGACTGCATCCCGGCGTAAACCGAAGGTCTGGCGCGCGGCGTCACTCCCAGTATCCAGCGACAGGTCTGTTGATCGTCCACAGGAGATACGTGCCTGAGCCCGGTTCAACCGCCGCCGAAAGGGGTGCGGGAGGCCCCCCACAGACGCCACTGCCAAGGACCAGCCGCGGTCCGCAGCGCGCAGCTGGAGACCGCCGTCACGCTGCGCAGGCGGCTGCGTTCACGGCACCAGATCGCCGCCGCGCTCATGTCGGAAGTCGCTTTCGCCGACGGTTCCACCGACCGCTCGCTCACCCGCAAATCCTTCGCGATCACCGAGGTCTTCTCGCGTATCGCATACAACCGGCGTAGCGCAGGGATCATCCCCCGACACCAACCCGAAAACCTCAGTAACGGTAGTTCGTTAAATCCGGCGGTAGAGGTCAATGCCGTGTCCGGTGGTGACCGCGTCGATCAGGGCCTGGAGCTCGGAGGGCGGGTCTTTGTCCGTCCAGGCTCGCCACCATTGGTTGAGAGTGACGGCGGGGGCGAGCCAGGAACGGATCGCCCGTAAGGCCCTGGGCCAGCAGGGCTGTTGGTGCTGGTGGGACAGGGCCGGCCCCCCTCTCTGGCTCCTCGCTGGGGCACAGGTCCGGCGCGGTGGCATCCACGGGGCCGGGTGGGGCGAACCATTGGTCCCAGCAGAAGGAGAAGGCGCAGTTGACGAGGGTCTGATGTCGTCGGATGGCACGGTCGGAACGGACTTGGAAGTCGGCCCAGCCGAGTTCGTCCTTGACCTGCTTGTAGCTCTGCTCGATCCACGGCCGCAGGCCGTAGAGGCGGACGATCTCGGCGAGGTCGGCCGGCGGGTGCGGGCTGGTGGCGGCGCAGGCTGCGTTGGGGTGGGGCAGGTTGGTGGCCAGGTACCAGGTGGACGTCTCGGGCAGGCTGGCCGGGTGGGTGGTGGCCACCACGAGCCGGATCACACCGTTGGGGCCCCGCCAGTCCAGCTGGGCGTCGGCGGCCCACCAGGTCGCGGTGCGTCCGTTGCGGAAGGTGCGGGTCACCGGCTGCCAGTCGCCGCTCTGTTCCGGGCCGTGCCAGGCGAGTTCGCGGGCGGCGTCGACGGGCCGGAAGGCGTCCTTGTACTGCCAGGTGCCGTGGCCGCGTTTGAGGGCCATCACGAACGGCATGCGGGCGTCGGACTGAGGTTCCCCCTGCCGGTCGGACAGCTTGATACTGGGACGGATGGTCCCGGAGGAAGCAGTCACAGGTAGTGAGCCAGAAGAGCAACATGAGTAAGCGGTACACGGCCGAGTTCAAGCGGGACGCGGTCGCCTTGGCGTTGTCCTCGGAGAAGACGGTCACCGAGGTGGCGAGTGATCTGGGCGTGAGTCCGGAAGGGCTGCGCGGGTGGGTGAAGCAGGCGAAGATCGACCGCGGTGAGGGGCCCGCCGGGGCTTTGACCACTGCGGAGCGTGAGGGGCTGGTCCGGCTGCGGCGGAAGGTCCGCGAGCAGGAGGCCACGATCGAGGTTCTGGGAAAAGCGACCGCCTTCTTCGCTCAGGACAAGATGAGGTAGGCACCGCGGCACGGTGTCACCTCATCGATGCGGAGAAGGCATCGGAGGGGAATCTCGCAGGTCACAGCGTTGCGTTTCTGTGCCGTGTGCTGGGGGTGTCCCGTTCCACCTACTACGCGCACAGGGCGGCAGGGCCGGCCCGGGCGGTGCGGGAGCGGGCCGAGGAGGTGCTGGTGGGCGAGATCCGGGTGCTGCATGCCGGATCTCGCGGTGCCTACGGGGCCCCGCGTGTCCACGCCGCCCTGCGGCGGGCCGGGCGGGCGGTGAACTCCAAGAAGGTCGAGCGGCTGATGCGCAAACACCGGATCGCCGGGATCACCCGCCGCCGGCGTCGGGGCCTGACCCGGCAGGCGAAGCGGGCGGTGTTCGCGCTCGACCTGATCGGCCGGGACTTCACCGCACCCCGGCCCGGGATGCGCTTGGTCGGAGACATGACCGAACTTGTCACGCTGGAAGGCAAGTTGTATCTGGCGACCTGCATCGATCTCGCGACGCGGGAGGTGGTCGGCTGGGCGATGGCCGACCACCACCGCGCCGAGCTGCCGGTCGCTGCCCTGCGGATGGCGGCCGGGCGTGGCGGCCTGGAGTACCGCTGCATCATGCACACGGATCGCGGCAGTGAATACACGAGTGACGAATTCCGCACCGAAATAGGCAAGTTGCGCATGAGGCAGTCGATGGGACGCGTCGGCTCTTGTTACGATAACGCCGCCGCGGAAAGCTGGTTCGCCATCCTGAAAGCGGAGATCGGGACGACCGTGTGGGAGACCCGCGAGGCGGCCCGGGCCGACGTTTTCCGCTACATCGAGGTCGAGTACAACCGCAGCCGACTCCGTCGGCACCCCGACTACGGGTACGTCACCCCGCTCGAAACGAGATCCCTGCTCAGGCAGAACCTCGCCCCGGCAGCGTAAACACCCGCTGTCCAGTTCGCGGGGGGAACTTCAGACAGTTCGGCGCGGAAGGTGTTGTGGTCGCCGTAGGCGCAGTCGGCGACGACCGCCCGGAACACCACGCCGGCCGTCTTTGCCGCGCGGGCCAGGGCGGCCCCGATCTGCAGCTTGGTGCGAAAGGGCGGGTCGTTCTTCCCGCCGGGGAAGTGGTGGGCGGGGGTGTAGGGCACGGCATGCAGCGGGTAGTAGAGGCGTTCGTCGGCCCAGCAGGTGGTCACCGTGACCACGCCGCGGTCGATCTTCCCGACCGAGCCGAGGTACTGCTTGCCCACGTGCGCGGTCGCGCTGCCGTCCTTGCGGTCACGGAATCGTCGATGACCAGCACCCCGCCGTCATGCGGCGCGGTCGCCGGGTCGGCCAGCAACAGCTCAAGGTGGCGGGCGTTGATTTGCGCGCCGTCCCAGGTCGATTCGGACAGGAAGAACTGCAGGCGCTGCACGGCCGCATGGTGGGCACCCGCCACGGGCTCCGTGCCGGCCAGGCAGGTGAGCGTTTTGTTGCGGTCCCGGGGCAGCAACAGGCCGGCCAGGTATTCGCGAAACCCCCGCCGCTGGGCCAACGTCCCGAAGAGATCGTCGAAGCCGGCGGCGTACGCCTCCAGCGGGCCCGGTGCGGGCGGACACGGCAGCCGCTTCGTCATCTCAGGCTCCCCAGACCGTAGTTGACGCCTTCACCTCACGGCCTACTCCCGCACGAACCCGCCGTCAACAAACCACCGCTAGGTGCCGTGGCTGCGCAGTCCGAGCACGTTCGTTTGGGCCAGGCCTTGCGCACGCTGGGGTATGCGGCGGCGATCGGGGACAGCAGGGTCACGCCGGCCGCGGTGTAGGCGATGCTGGCGGCGGTGACCAGCACGGTCAGCAGCGGGCCGAGTGTGTCGCAGCCCAGGTGGCGCTTGCGCCCGATGTTCCGTTTGCCGGTGTCGGTGCCCTGGTCGGTGGGATGCGCGGTGGCGGAGGTTTTCACGGTCTGGGAGGCCAGCTCGCAGGCAGACGGCTCGGCTCCACGGCCTTCGGCCTCGCGGACCAGGCGCCGCAGCAGCCTTGTGAGCTGCTCGAACACCCCGTCCTGCTGCCACTTGGCGCAGTAGTTGTAGACCGTGGCCCACGGGGCGCAGTCGTGCGGCAGGTAGCGGCAGGGGACGCCGGTGCGGTCCACGTGGAGGGATCGCGTTCATGATCTGTCGCAGGTCGTGCAGGGGCGGGCGGTCGGTGTCCTGGCGTCACGGCGGCGCCGGGTCCGCCCGGCAGTGAGTACGGGTTCGATCAGCTCCGAGCGCTCGTCGGGCAGGTCGCTGGGGTAGCCGTCGCGCGGGGTCAGGTTTCCGATGTACCGCGCGGTGACCGGCCCGGCCAGGGGCAAAGACCAAGGAGCCGGGCCGAGTTGGGATGAGACAGGAGGTGCCAGGACGAAACGGCTCGCTTCCGGCCCAGCGCAACCCAGCTGCTCACTGGCCTCTCCCGCCTCACTCCACTGGGTCTGCCCATACGCAATGTATCGGCGTGAAACAGCGCCAAGCGCTCACTTAGAATTCCTCGTGCACATCCGGATCTCCGCCCATACGCTCATGGGCACGGTCGGCGATCGCGTGCATGTCCGCCGGGCTCAGCTCGAAGCCGAAGACGTCGAGATTCGCGCGCTGTCGCCCCGGATCCGACGACTTCGGGATCGGCACTGCCCCGAGCTGCGTGTGCCAGCGCAGGACCACCTGGCCCGGCGTCACTCCGTGTGCCTCGGCGGTGCTGACGACGATGGGGTCGTCCAGGAGGCCGGAACCGCGGCCCAGCGGGCTCCAGCTCTCGGTCAGGATGCCCTTGGCGGTGTGGAAGGCCCGCAGTTCGTCCTGCGGGAAGTGAGGGTGCAGTTCGATCTGGTTGACGGAGGGCAGGATGCCGGTCTCCTTCTCCAGCCTCTCGATGTGCTCCGGCGTGAAGTTGGAGACGCCGATCGACCGCACGGGACCCTCCTCGCGCAGCTTGATCATGGCCCGCCAGGAGTCGACGTACTTGCCGACGCGGGGCAGCGGCCAGTGGATGAGATACAGGTCGACGTAGTCCAGGCCGAGCCGGGCGCGGGACTCCTCGAAGGAGGCCAGGGTCTCCTCATACCCGTGGTGCCGGCCCGGGAGCTTGGTCGTCACCACGATCTCCTCGCGGGGGACGCCGCTGCGGGCGACGCCGAGCCCGACACCGACCTCGTTGCGGTAGTTCGTCGCCGTGTCGACCAGGCGGTAGCCCAGACGCAGGCCCTCCGCCACCGCTCCTTCCGCCTCCGCGTCGCTCATGGGCCAGGTGCCCAGGCCGATCGCCGGGAACCTGGTGCCGTCGTTGAGCGTGTGTACCGGGATGCTGATCACTACCGGACCTTCCCTTCGACTGTGTCGTCCCCCCAGCGTCACGGATAGGGTGAGCAGTGATCAAGTGCACGGGCGGGGAACCGGCGGGGGATGAAGGCAGCGGACGGCATGGGCAGCAGTGAGGAGAAGCAGCCGGCAGGCCATGGACGCCCCACGTCCCGGGACGTCGCGCGGCTCGCGGGCGTGTCGCACACCGCGGTCTCCTTCGTGTTCAACGGCCGGGCCGAGGGCAACCTCTCGCCGGCCACCCAGGAACGCATCCGCCAGGCCGCCGCCCAGCTCGGATACCGCCCCGATCCCGTCGCACGCGGACTGCGCCGCCGTCGTACGGCCGTGATCGGCCTGGTCACCGACGAGATCGCCTCCTCGCCCTTCGCCGGCCGGCTGCTGCGCGGCGCGATGGACACCGCCTGGGACCACGAGCACCTCGTCCTGACCGTCGACTCCGGAGGCGACCGTGCCAAGGAGGACGCCGCGGTCGCCGAGCTTCTCGACCGACGTGTGGACGGCATCATCTACGCCGCCTTCTCCCTGCGCCGCGTCCGCGTCCCCGAGGGCCTGCACCGCACCCATTCCGTCCTCGCCAACTGCGTTCCCGAGGACGGCTCGCTGCCTGCTGTCATCCCCGCCGAACGCGCCGGAGGCCGTATGGCCGCCCGTCTGCTCCTCGACGAGGGGCACCGCAGGATCGCCCACGTCGGGGGCCTCGACGACATCGCCTCGGTCGAGCGGCTGCGCGGCTTGCGTGACGCGCTGCGCGTTGAGGGGATCACCGTCCCCAATGAGTGGGTCGTGCGGACCGGCGGCGAGATCTCCGGCGGCTACGAGGGAGCGCTGCGGCTGCTCGACGGCGTGCCCGCCGACCGCCGCCCCACCGGGTTCTTCTGCTACAACGACCGCGTCGCCGCGGGCGCACTGCACGCCGCTGCCCGGCTCGGTATCACCGTCCCCGAAGATCTGTCCGTGGTCGGGTACGACGACCAGGAGCACATGGCCGCCTTCCTGTCCCCGCCCCTGACCACCGTCGCCCTCCCGCACCGGGCGATGGGCGAGGCGGCCACCCGGCTCCTCCTCGACGCCATCGAGACAGGCAAGACGCCGCCCGCGACGGTACGGCGCCTCGCCGGCCCGGTGATCAGCCGCTCGTCGGTGGGACCTGCTCCCATCCGATGACGGTGGCCCCGGCCCCGGACACGACGAGTTCGGGCACGTCGTCGGGACGTCGGTAGATCCGCTCGGTGACGGTGGCGCGATCGTCGGCGAACAGCTCGAACAGGGAGCCGTCGACGAGGATACGCACCTCCCGCGCGGGCGCCCGCACGACGAGGGGGACCGACCCCTCGCTCCGGGTCCGCGGCCAGTGGCTGCGATCCAGGGTCACGGTGCCTTCGTCCGGGTCGAGGCGGATCGTCAGCTCCGCGCCGGAGGCGGAGCGCAGCAGGCTGACGGTGGTCGGTGTGCCGGCGGTGACCGTCAGGTCGTACGACTGCGGCAGCGGGGTGCGTTCCGGTGCGGTGGCGAACGGCTCGGCCGCGCGCAGCAGTCGCAGCTCCGGAGCCGGTACGACGTTCAGCGCGCCGTCCGGATGGACGCCCACGACCCTCGGTGCGGTGAGGACGCCGGCCCAGCCCGCAGCGTCCACCTCGTCCTGCTCACGGGCCTCCCAGGACCAGCCCCACATCAGGGCCCGGTTTGCCTCCTGGAGGACTGCGGGTGCGTAGAAGTCCTGCCCGTGGTCGAGCCGGCCGCCGGTGCGGGCCCCGAACCGCAGCCCACCGTCGCTGTCCGGCTCGAGACGGCCTGTCAGGAAGCCAGTGCCCATCGGGTCGCCGTCCCACTGTGACACCACGAGCACCCACTGCCCGCTCGCCGTCGCGAACAGCTGCGGGCACTCCCAGCCGGTTGCCTTGTCGCCGAACACGTCCGTCGCCACAGGGTCGTTGCCGTCGAGCAGCACACCGGCGAACCGCCAGTGGGCCAGGTCGTCGCAGTCGTAGAGCAGGACCGACGGCGTGCCGTCGGAGTGGCCCGCCCCGATCAGTGCCCAGCGCCGCCCGCCGCTGCGGAAGACGAACGGGTCGCGGAACATCACGACGTCCAGGCCGGCCGGCGGGCCGGTCACGACCGGTGTGGGCAGGGGCTTCCAGTCGGTGAGGGTCTCGTCGTCCGGGACGACCGCCCGGGCCAGGCAGATGGTGCCGAGGCCGCCGTGATGGCGATTGACACCGGTGTATACGGCGGTCGGTACGCCGTCGTCGTCGACCACGCACCCGGACCAGCAGCCCGCCTCGTCGGGGCCGCCGGGTGTCGGGGTGAGCGCGATGGGGTGGTGTTCCCAGTGGGCGAGGTCGCGACTGGAGGCATGGCCCCAGTGGACGTTCGCGTGGCGCGGGGCGTCGGGGTTGTGCTGGTAGAAGAGATGGTAGCGGTCGCGCCAACGGAACGGCCCGTTCGGGTCGTTGAGCCACTGGGCGGGCGGACGGACCCGAAAACGCGGGGCGTCGCGGTCGTGCTTCAACGGTTGACTCCTGCGGAGGTGATGCCCTCGCGCAGAGGGCGCTGGCCGACGACGAACACGGCGACGGCGGGGATCATGGAAAGGACGACACCGGCGAGGACGACCGAGATGGAGCCGGTGCCGAGATTGCCCTGGAGGGAGACGAGGCCCAGCGGCAGGGTGTAGTTCTGGCCAGAGGTCTCCAGGATCAGCGGCCGGAAGAACTCGTTCCAGTGGTAGTTGAAAGCCAGCACTCCGACGATCGCGAGGCCGGGCGCGGCCAGCGGGGCGTAGACCGAGCGGAAGATCCGCCAGGGCCCGCAGCCGTCCAGCATCGCCGCCTCGCCCAGGTCCTTCGGCATGCCGAGAAAGTACTGGCGCATCAGGAAGGTGCCGAACGCGGTCGGAAACGCCGGGATGATCAGACCGAGCAGTGTGTCGGTCAGACTCATCGACTTGAGCACCAGGAACACCGGAACGATCGTGACCTGCAAGGGGACCATCATGGTTGCGAGGACCAGTGCGAACAGCGGCTTCTTGAAGCGGAATTCGAGACGGGCGAACGCGTAGCCGGCGAGACCCGCGGTGATCATCTGGCCGACTGCGATCAAGGCGGTCACGAGGGTGGAGTTCAGGGCGAGCAGCCACACATCGATCTGGTCGAAGACCCCGCGGTAGGACTCCACGGTCGGATTGGTCGGAATGATCCTCGGCGGCAGGTCGAAGGACTCGGCCGGCGTGCGCAGCGAGGTGGAGACGGTCCAGATGACCGGACCGAGCGTCAGCAGGGCGCACACCGCCAGTGCGGTGATCCGCGCCCACGGAGCGAGCGAGTGGCGGGCCCGGCTCACGGTCGAAATCGCTTGGGTCATGGGGGATTCACCCGGCTCACTGGTAGTGGACGAAACGCCGGCTGAGCCGGAACTGGAGGGCGGTGACCGCCATGATCAGAACGAACAGCAGCACGCCCACCGCGGACGCCTCGCCGAAGCGGAGCTGCTCGAACGCGCTCTCGTAGATGACCATCACGACGGTGCGGGTGGAGTCGCCGGGCCCGCCGTTGGTGAGGACGTACGGCTGCTCGAAGACCTGCAGGGCGTTGATGATGCCGACCACCGACGCGACCAGCAGGGTGGGTGACAGCAGCGGCAGAGTGACGTTGAGGTGCTTGCGCAGACCGGTCGCGCCATCGAGGGAGGCGGCCTCGTGGATCTCCTTGGGGATGTTGTTCAGGCCCCCGACGAACAGCAGGAAGGAGAAGCCGAACTGCTGCCAGACGTAGACGAGTATGACCGCCGCCATCGCCGAGTTCTCGGAGGTGAGCCACGGCACCGGAGCGATGCCGATCAGCCCGAGCAGCCAGTTGACGACACCGAAGTCCTGGTTGAACAGGTACTTCATCACCACCGAGATCGACGCGGCGGACAGCACCAGCGGGAAGAAGAACGCCGAACGGAACACCGAGCGCAGCCACACCGGCATCCGTCCGTTCACCGCGAGCGCCAGCACCAGTGCGATCAGCAGTTGGAGCGCGACCGCGAGCACCATGAACACGAGCGTGTTGCGGAAGGACACCAGGACGGTCGAATCGCTCAGCGTCTCGCGGTAGTTGGCGGCGCCCGCGAAGCTGGGGTCGTCGATCACGTTCCAGTGGAAGAGGCTCAGCACCACCGAGCCGGCGATCGGGACGACCGTGAAGACGACGATGCCGACGATCGTCGGGGCCAGGAACAGCGTGGCCAGCAGGCGGGTGCCGCGGTCGCGGGCGGACGGTGGCGCGGGTGGCACGGGCGGGGGAGTCACCGTCCTGGTCCGGGCGGAGGTCCGGGTGGTCGTCATACGTCACGCTCCATGGCCTTCTCCAGATCGCCCTGCATCCGGCGCAGGGCGGGACCCACCGAGCGCCGGGCGGCGAGCGCGGTTCCGGTGTGCTTGAGCAGCACCTGCTCGACCTCGGCGACCTGCGGCGGGGCGGGGATCGGCCCGGTGTCGGGGAACTTGTCGAGGGTGTCGTAGAAGGTCTGCCAGTGGTTCGGGCCGGTCTCCCGGTAGCGGTCGGCGGTCAGCATCGAACGGCGGGCCGGCGTGGTCTGGTTGGTCTTGAACAGCCGCATCAGCGTGTCCCTTCGGGCGGCGTACTTGATGAACTCCCAGGCCTCCTCCTGCCGCTTCGACGTGCGCAGCAGGGCGTAGCCGGCGGCGCCGAACTGCATGCGCTGGGTGCGCCAGCGTGGGAAGTACTGCACGTCGTAGTCGGCTGCCTGCATGCCCGCGAGATGCAGACCGCCCGCCCAGAAGCCGCCGGCTGGCGTGACGCCGACCCGGCCGGTGGAGAACACGCCGACGAGGTTCTGGCCGTTGCCGCCCTCGGGGCGGGTGCACAGGTCCTCATGGATGAGGGAGGCGAGGTAGTCGTACACCTCCTCCACGCGGTCGTGTGTGGCCTGCGGGGTCGTCCAGCGGAAGCCGCCCCCGCGACCCTGCCGTTCGGCGGCCGGGTAGAAGGAGTCCCACAGCCAGGCGCCGCCGGGCGCCTTGGTCTCGGTGAGCAGGTTCGTGCCGTTGGCGAAGAGCCAGGGCACCACACCGCCCCACAGGCGGTTGGTCCAGAAGTACGGGGTGAACCGGCTGCCGCTGGACTTCTTCATATCCCTCAGCAGCGAGGTGAAGTCGTCGCGGGTCCAGTCGGCCGCGGGGAAGCTCGCGCCCGCCCGCTTCAGGACCTGGTTGTTGAGGTACATGTCGGCCGCGTTGAATTCGACCGGCAGCTGGTAGAGGCTTCCCTCGTACATCATCGACTCCACCAGTGAGGGGTGGACGTCGGCGAAGTACTCGCGCAGTTCGGCCGCGTCCCGCTTCACCCACTGGTCCAGCGCGACGCCGAGGCGCTGGGCGAAGAGCTGGACGCCCTCGGTGGCGACATAGACGAGGTCGGGGGCGGTGCCCGCCGCGATCTGGGTGAGGATCTTCGCGAAGAAGTCCGACCAGTCGACGGCCTGCACCGCGTTGATCCGGAGCTTGATGTCGGGGTGCACCTCGCCGAAGCCCTCGGTGAGGGTGCGGATGGCCTCGGGTCCGTAGGCGGGGCCGAGGGTGGCGACGACGAGGGAACCGTCGTCGCGGCCGGGGATGTCGGCTCCGGTGAGCCGGTCCCAGCTCGCTGCGGTGCCGGTCAGGGCTGCGGCACCCGCGCCGTAGGCGCCGTACCGCAGCAGCCTGCGGCGGGAGACGTGCGAGTCGGTCATCAACGGGCCTAACTCGTGTTAGTTGAGGGTTGATGCCCCAGATGATGGAAAGTGCGCAACGGTGCTGTCAAGTGTCGTGCACCCCTTGACCTTTAACGAGTTAGGTCGCACAGTCCTGACCCCATGAGCCGCCGTTCCGAGCTCAACGAGCTCAGTGACGAGAGGAAACGATGTGTGATGCGTGGGATGTCCAGGAGAGCGCTCTTCACCGGATCGGCCGCGGGCGCGGCAGTCGTGCTGCTGCCGGCCGCATCCCCGGCCGCCGCGAAACCCAAGTCCGCAGCCGGTTGCGCCAGTTACCGCGCCGCGTACCACTTCACGGTCCCTGACCAGTGGAAGAACGATCCGCAGCGACCGGTGTGGATCGACGGCGAGTACCACTACTACTACCTCTACAACGCGCACTACCTGACGGGCGGCACGACCGCGGGCACCGCCTGGCGGCTGGCTACCAGCACCGATCTGGTCGTGTTCACCGACCGCGGGATCGCCGTGCCGAAGGACACCACCCCGGTCGGCGACGTCTGGTCGGGCTCGGCGGTGGTCGACACCGACAACACCGCCGGCTTCGGCGCGGGCGCGGTGATCGTCATCGCCACCATGGCGCCCGACGACGTCACTCAGGCGCAGTACCTGTACTACTCCACCGACGGCGGCCGCACCTTCCGCAACCACGGCACCGACCCGGTGCTGGCCAACCCCGGTGTGCACGACTTCCGCGATCCCAAGGTCGTCCGCGACGAGGAACGCGGTCGCTGGGTGATGACCCTCGCCGAGAACAACAAGATCGGCTTCTACCACTCGGCGGACCTGAAGTCGTGGACGTACGTCGGCGGTTTCATCAAGGACGGCATCGGCGTCCTGGAGTGTCCCGACCTGTTCCGCATCACCGCGGACGACGGCACGGCGAAGTGGGTGCTGGGCGCGAGCGCCAACGGCAAGGCGGCCGGGCTGCCCAACACGTACGCGTACTGGACCGGTTCCTTCGACGGCACCACGTTCACCGCCGACACGAGCGATCCGCAGTGGCTCGACCACGGGTGGGACTGGTACGGGGCGGTCACGTTCGAGAGGCGCCGGGACGACGGTTCGGTGGATCCGTCCGTCCGGCACGCGATCGGCTGGCTCAACAACTGGGACTACGCCAACACCACCCCCACCATCGACTGCGACGGTTTCAACGGCACCGACTCGATCGTCCGCGAGATCACCCTGAAGCGGGCCGCGAACGGGACGTACTACCTCGCCTCGCGGCCGGTCTCCGCCCTGGACGACCACGTCTCGCGCACCGTGGACCTGGGCGACCTGGAGGTCGACGGCACCCGCGTCCTCGACTACACCGGCACGTCCTACGAGGTGACCGCCGAGATCACCTGGGACACACTGACCGGCGCCGGCCTCCAGCTGCGCCGTTCTCCCGACGGGGGGCGGCACATCGACGCCGGGATCTACGACGACTTCGCGTTCGTCAACCGCCGCACCACCGTCAACCCCGACAACTCCGGCAAGTGGCAGGAGAGTCACAGCCCCTTCGACCCGTCGGCCCGCACGGTGAGGCTGCGGATCCTGGTCGACCGCACGTCCGTCGAGATGTTCGTCGACGACGGCCGGTACGTGCACTCGTCGCAGGCGTTCCCGTATCTGATCGACACGGGGCTCGCGCTGTTCTCGATCGGGGGCACGGCGGTGTTCCGGAACACAGTGATACGGGAGTTCACCATGTGAAGTCCTGAACTCACCGCGTTCAAAAAGAAGGTGGGGCCGGAGGCCGGGAGTGCGCACGCTTGGCTCGTGAGGGTCGAAGACGGCGTACTCATCGACGCGCTGGGCAGCGAGCCACACCGCCGGGACGCCTTCCGGGCACTCCTGCTGCGTGGCCCTGCGCTGGATTCCGGAAGGCGCTCAACGGTGGTTCGTGGAGCGCGCGTTCGCTCATCTTCTCCGGTTCCGCCAACGGCCGGGACGGATCGTCCCGGCCGTCACGTTCAGCAGCGTCGACTTGCCGCAACCGGAAGGGCCGAGGACTGTGCGAGTTCCTGTACGGCCAACTGCGCCCACTCTTCGAGGGCCGAGCGTTCATCGTCAGTGGCGGCACGCTGTGCTCCGAGCAGCCTCTGGAGGTTGGCCACCGTAGCGAGCCTTCGACGAACGGCGGACGAGGGGCACGGGGTGGATCCCGCCGCTCCGGGTCCACAACAAGCCGCCGATGTCGATGCTCTGTTGGGCATCGATGCCCCTGACGAAGACCAAGGGCGGCGCTGAGCTGACCGCCACCCTCTGACGCCGGCGCGGCCGCAACGATCGTGAACGCCGTGCTGCCGAAGCCGAACAATCGGTCATCGGTCGGGCTACGTATTGACCCAGCTCCTGACCAGGGTCACGAAGGCCTCCTCGTTGGCCTTGACGTCGTCCAGGTCCTGGAAGATGACCGTGGCCCTGTCACTGCTGATCCAACCGAGCAGACCACTCTCATCGCTGAACCTGAAGTCCGCCCGGTCGTCCTTCACCTTGGCACCTCGATGGAAGATGAGTTGGACGCCCTTCTTGGCCCGGAGCTGAAAGGTCACCCGGTCCTCGCCCCCACGGAGAAAGCTGGGTGCCTTCCACTTCACGTTTTCGGTGATGCCAGGGTCCGAGCCGAGGACAGCGGCCCGCAGATACTCGATTGTCTCCTTCTGAGAGGGCGGTACGTGACTTGATGTCTGTATTGCCCTCCCCGCTGACCGGCTGGCTCGTCGACCGGTACGGCCGTACGCCGATAGCCGCAGCCTCCTTGCCTCACCCTCCTCGCCGCCGGAATCAAATCACCGCCGCCGCGGCGCCTGCCGCGGCTGGGCTGGAACCTGGGCCTCGTCTCCGGCACCGCGATGATCACCGATGCCGTGCCGCTGGCCACCCGCGCCAAGAACCAGGGCATGGCCGACGTCTCCATCGCCATCGCCGGCGCCACCGGGGGCTTCAGCTCCGGCCTCGTCGTCTCCGCCTCCGGCTACCCCGTCCTCGCCCTCACCGGCGGCATCCTCGCTCTCGCCGTCCTCCCCGCGATCGCCACCAGTGCGAGCAGCCGGTGACCCGGCCTGCCCCGTCGGGGGAAGCCGGCCGCCCTCACCGTCGACGGCACCGGGCACCGTCGTCCACGTCTTCGCCAGAACCTCATCCGCCCGATGCTGAACTCGACAGAGACCGCCAACCCGTCCTCGGCGGCCTCCAGCCAATGGAGGCGGTGCGGTGGATCAGCTGCGGTGCCACGCCGGTGCGGTCACTTCCAGTCGCTGTTCGATGGCGCCGTCGCTGTTGGCTCCGTTTCTTGGGCGGCCGCTTGCTTGTGCTCGATGAGGGCCGTGGTACCGGCTACCACCGCAGAAAGAGCCACGGCGGCGGACAGCATGGTCGAGGTACGGCTGACGTCGCGCCGCAGGCCCGCAGCCAGGAAAGCGGCGGCATCGACCGAGTCCATGACGATGTTCACCGCAAGAAACTGCTGCTGCTGGGGCCGGGTGAAACTGTCCATCCGTTGCAGTCCAAGCCCGAGAGCAGCGTTGCGGATCGCGAACATCCGTGAATAAGGGATCGCGGGGGTACCGCTAGCCGTGAGCTGGAAAAACCGCGCGGCCAGCCGCGGGGTGAACAAGTGGGTGGCCGCGACGATGAAGCGCCCGGTCGTCAGCGCTCTGCGGGAAGGAACCAGGTGGAGGGGAAATTTGGACATGGAGAATCCTTTCAATCCGGAACGGGCCGGTCAGTTGTTCAGGAGGTGGCGGGTCAGGAATTCGACCTGGTCCGCAACGACGGCGTCGAACGCCGGCAGGCCGCTCATCCTGGGACGCTTCAGCGCGAGTCGGGGCGGGCGAGGCCCGAAGCGGCGTCGAGGCTGTCGATGGCGGTTCGGGCCTCGGACACCGCCGCGGCGATCGCGGCGGCGGCCTGCCCGGCTTGTTCGGGCGTGTGGGACGGCATGACCTGTAGGCGCAGTCTGGCGGAGCCGCTTGGCACCACGGGGTATTCGACGACCATGGCCGCCACTCCGCGCGGGCGCAGATTACGGTGTGTGAGGCGTGCTACGCGTTCGTCGCCGATGACGGCGGGAACGATCGGACCCGGGCTGCCCAGGCAGGCCAGTCCGTGGTCGGCCAGAGCTTCACGCAGTGCCGACGCGGCGTCGAGTGTCTGCCGGCGCAGCCGTGCTCCTTCCGGGGACATCGCGATCCGCAATGCGGCGTCGGCTGCCGCGGCCTGGGCGGGCGACAAGGCGTTGGAGAAGACGTGCGAGGTGGCGTAGGTCTCGATGTAGCTTCGGACGGCGGGCGAGGCAGTGGCCACAAAGCCTCCGTTGGAGGCGAAGGTCTTGGAGAAGCTGCCCATCACCAGGTCGACTTGGCCGGCGAGCTGTTGGATCCCGATCTGGCCCTGCCCTCCGGGGCCGGTGGATCCGAGGTCGTGGGCGACGTCGACGAGGAGGGTCGCCTCGTACTCGTGGCAGATGTCCTGGAGCCGGGCGAGGTCGGGGCTGTCGGCGTTCATGGAGAAGAGGCCTTCGGTGACGACCAGAATGGCGTGGTGGGGATCCCGGTCGCGCAGTTCGCGCAGTACGGCGTGGACGGCTTCGTTGTCCAGGTGCGGCACCCGGTGGACGTTGCGCGAGGCGGCGTGGGCCCCCTGGGAGAGGCTGGCGTGGGCATAGTGGTCCATGACCACGTGGTCGTAGTGGCGGACCAGGGCGTTGATCGGTCCGTACGCGGCGGCCCAGCCGGTCGGGAAGAGGACGACATGGTCCGTTTCCACGAGTTCGGCGATGCTCTGTTCAAGGCGCCGGGAATGGACGGTGTTGCCGATGGCCGCTGCCGAACCGGCGCTGTGCACACCGAACTCGGCGATGGCGGCGGTCGCCGCCTCGACCACCTCGGGGTGGTTGCTCAGCCCCAGGTAATCCTGGGAGGCGAAGTTGATCCCCTCCAGGACCCGCCCACCGGCATCGAGGAGCCGGGTCGTGGACAGCGGCGCAGCGGCAAGGGTCCTGGAGTACAGCCACGTCTCCGATTCGACGCGGGCGCTGTACCAGCGGTGGAACGGCTCCACCCGCTCCAGTAGTCGGCTGCCGGTCGGGGAGGCGAAGCTGCGCACCGTGTGAGTGAGTGCCAGGTGCTCGTCCTCCGCTGTGTCCTGTGCGGCGAACGGGTTGCTGTCGGACGCCACGGTCGGTTCGTCCGCCGGAGGGGCGACGCTGGAGTTCGAGGACAGGATGCGCTGCATGCTGTCGACGGAGAAGACGGCGTCGGGGTCGACCGTGTCGCTGAACACTCCGAGGAGTGTGCTGGCGTGGCGCAGGTCGGAGCTCGCCGCGCGGAACAGGTTTACCTCAGAGGCCTCTGTTGCCCGCATCTCGGCCTGGGAACAGACGAAGTCGTAGTACTTCCAGCTGTCGAGGTGACGGCGCTCGCGGTAGTCCGACAGCGACCTCGTGAGGTCGTCTCCGGCGGCGAGGGCGGGGCCAATGGTCTGGGCGAGCAGTTCGGCGTCCCTGAGGGCGTGCGTCATGCCGCTGGCGGTGGCTGGGTCCTTGAACGATGCCGCGTCCCCGACCAGAGCCCAGCCGTCGCCGGACACCTCGCGGATGAAGGGGGTCTGGTCGTTGGTCATGAAGAATCCGGAGACGCGTGTCGCGCCGTCGACCAGGGCCGCCATGTCTGGGCTGACGTAGTCCAGCGCCTGGGCGAAATGGGCCGCGCTGTCCTGCCGGAAGGCCTGGTACCAGTCACTGGGGCCGTAGACCAACGCCATCGTCTGGCCGCCGCTGGTCGGGCTTAACGCCATACCGAGACGCCCCCGGCGCCGGAGCGTGGGAACCTTCAGAAGGTGGCTGTCGAGGTATGTGTAGCAGGCGAAGGATCCGTTGCGCCGCACGTCCTTGCGCGCGGCGCCTGCCAGCCGTGCCACGTGCGAGCGGCGGCCGTCGGCGCCGACGACGATCCTGGCCCGCTTGGTCGTCTCGGGCCCGTCGGGGCTCGACCGCCACCGCACGCCCACCACCCGGCCGTCCTCCTCGACCAGTTCGGTCATCCGCGCGCCCTGCCGGACCTCGACGCCGCACTCAGCCGCGTACGCGAGCAGCAGGTCGTCCAGCAGGTCGCGGCGGGCGGAGAATGAGGCGTTGACGACGTCCTTGTCGTCCCCGTGCAAGCTGCGGAATCGGTTACGCAGGTCCTCCTCCGCCACTCCGGAGCGGATGCTGACGCCTTCGATCACCAGGTCCACCTCCTCGAAGAAGGGGGCCACCGGGACGACCCGGTCCAGGACGCCGAGTCGAGCCAGGTAGCTGGTGCCGCGGGGCCACATGAAGTGCGTCGAAAGCACGTCCTTGGGAAAAGTGTCCTTCTCCAGGAGGAGGACACTTCGCCCTTGTTTGCTGAGATGAGCTGCCGTGGCGGCGCCCGCCAGGCGCCCGCCCACCACTACAACGTCATACATGGTGCTCCTTCAACATGCCTGTTTTGCTTGCTTGTTCAAGTATGTTGATCAACAATGACGCCAGTACGCGATCCGTGCCGGCATCGAAGCCACCCCCTCCCAGAGCGTCCGCGCCTGCGGCCTGCGCCGAACCCGCTACCGAGGCCTGCCGAAAACGCACATCGGGCACGTCCTGACCGCACTGGCCTGCAACGTCACCCGCATCGCCGACTGGATCGCCGAACCGACCCGCCCCCCGGCGGGCACCAAGCCACTTCCGCGCCCTCTGCACCGCCCCCAGCTGACCCCGGCAAGATCACCAACAGGTTCGCCAGGCCGGCTGCGCTGGCCTCCTCGGTGGGGGGAAAATCGGGGTGGGCGCCCGGTAAGCCGAAGACTCTGTGATGCCGGTCAGCTCGCCCAACAGGATGGCGATGGGGATCCGCTAGCGGACTTCGGTTTGCGCCACGGCCACCACGGTGACCGGCAGCGCGTGTGTCAGACTCAGCGACTTCCCGGATCCCTCCGGGCGCCCGTTCGATCGGCACGCGTGCGGGAGGGACACGGCGATGGCCAGACAGGACGTGAAGGACGAGGTCCTCTATCTGCGGGCGGCGGGGCTGGATCTGGGCAAGCGGTTCCTGCTGGCGTGCGTACGCACGCCGTGCTTGAAGCGGCCGGGAACCTGGACGCTGGAGACCGAGCGGTTCGCCACCACCCCGGCCGAGATCCGGCGTCTGCTGGCCTGGCTACTCGAGCGCCGGGTCGAGGTGGTGGTGCTCGAGGCCACCTCGGACTACTGGCGCCACCTCTACTACACCTTGCAGCCGCATCTGAACCTGATGCTGGTCAACCCGGCCCACCTCAAGGGCATTCGGGGGCGCAAGAGCGACCCCAGCGACGCCGCGTTCCTGGCCCGGGCGGGCGCCTCGGGCATGGTGATGGGCTCCTTCGTGCCCGAGCGGGAGATCCGCGAACTGCGGGACCTGACCCGCCGCCGCACGCAGCTCATCACGGCACGCGGGCAGGAGGCCCAGCGGCTGGAGAAGGAACTCGAGGACACCGGCATGAAGCTGTCCTCGGTGCTCAGCGACATCACCGGGGCCAGCGGACGCGCCATCATCAACGCACTGATCGGCGGCGAGCGTGACCCCCAGGCGCTGGCCGACCTGGCCATCCGGCGGGCCCGCAGCAAGATCCCGGCCCTGGTTGAGGCACTGGACGGCACGTTCACCGAGCACCACGCGTTCATGTGCCGGCACTACCTCGACGAGATCGACCACCTCACCGCCACGGCCGACCAGCTGGACCAGCGGATCACCGCGCTGCTGACCCGCCTGGAGCACAACAAGGACATCGAGAACCTGGACACCATCCCCGGCATCGGCCCCGCGGCGGCTGAGATCATCATCGCTGAGACCGGTGGGGACATGACCCAGTTCGCCACCGCCGGCCATCTCGCCTCCTGGATCGGGGTCTGCCCGGGCATGAACGAATCCGCCGGCGTCACCAAATCCGCCCGTACCCGCAACGGCAACAGCAACCTGAAACGGCTGTTGGGCATCGCCGCGATGTCGGTGACCCGGAACAAGGACTGCTATCTCAGCGCCTACTACCGGCGCATCGCCGCCCGCCGCGGACGACAGCGGGCCCTGGTCGCGGTGATGCGCAAACTCGCCGTCGCGATCTGGCACATCCTCCGCCACAAGACCCGCTACCAGGACCTCGGCGCCGACTACTTCACCCGCCGCGACCCTGAACGCGCCATGCGTCGCATGACCAAGGAAGCCAACCGCCTCGGCCTCACCGTCCGCTTCGAGCCCATCGCAGCAACGGCCTGACCAGCACACTCACTCAACTTTTCGTGTCAGAGTCACGGCATTGGCCCTAAGCCGAAACGGCTACTTGCCTTCGGCTTCGCGGGAGACGGGAGCCCACTCGGCCCACTCGGTGAGGTGTTGCTGGGGGAAGGATTTCCATGGGGTTCAGAGCTCGGCGACGACGCGTCGTAGTGTGCCGGGCGCGATGCGCAGCATGGCGGGCATGACTTTCGTCTGACCGGGGAATGCCATGTTCCGCCCCCGCCGAAGAGCTTTCATCGTGACCGCTGCCACCTGTGCGGGAGTCAGTTTCTTCCCCGTGGCTTCGGCGTTCATGGGCGTGTCTGTAGACGGTGGGAGGACCTCGAGGACATGGGTGTGACTCTGCGGGGCGAGTTGACGGCGCAAGCCGTCCGCAAAGCCGTGCAGGCCGGCCTTCACCGCGCCGTGGGTAGGCGCGCGAGTGGGCGAGACCAAAGCGAACCCCGAGGTGATGAATACGATCGCGTCGAGCGATGGCCATCGCTCGAGCACTTCACCCGTCAAGTGGATGGGGGCGGTGAGGTTTAGCGCCACCTCGTCATCGAGAGTCGCGTTGGGGTTCTTGCCGGCGGCATAGTCTCGTTCCTCGAACGTACCGGCGTTGTTGACCAACACGTCCAAACGCCCGAAGCGATCAGCGACTGCTTGCAACAACGCTGCCCGATCGGCTGCGTCCGTCACATCGGCCCGCACGGCCAGCGCCTGCGGGTGTGCCTGCGCGAATCGGTCAAGCGCAGCCTGCGAACGCCCGCAAACGACGACAGACGCCCCGAGCTCCACGAAGGATTGCGCGAGGCTCAAGCCGATGCCTGAGGTTCCGCCAGTGATGAGTACGGTCTGTGACACGATGTCACCTCTCGCTATAACGTACTGATTGGTACGAAATACTTTAGCACGCCCGTACCGATCGGTATCGAAGGGGTAGGGTGAAGAAATGTGCTCGACGACACCGACCCCTCCTGGCAGGCCTCGCGCGTTCGACATCGACGAGGCACTCGATCGTGCAGTCCTGGTGTTCTGGTCAAAGGGTTTCGAGGGCGCCAGCCTTGACGACCTCACCGAAGCGATGGGTATCAGCCGCCCCAGCCTGTACAGGGCCTTCGGTAGCAAAGAAGACCTCTTCCACAAGGCGCTGGAGCGGTACACCGAGGGCTTGACCGCCTACTTCGCCCGAGCTCTGGCAGAGCCCACAAGTGCAGCAGTGGCTACTGCCGTGCTCCACGGGGCGGTCGAGGCGGCAACCATGCCGGGATTGCCCACGGGCTGCCTTGGCGTGCAGGGTGCGTTGGTCACCGGGGACGAGAGCCGCCCAGTCCGAGACGCACTCATCGCATGGCGCGAGGATGGGATAGCCCACTTGACGCGCCGGTTTCAACAGGCGGTGGACGCCGGTGACCTTCCGCCTTCCGCAGATCCTCATCTTCTTGCGCTCTACCTGAGAACAGTCGCCAATGGGATTGCCGTCCAGGCCGCGAGTGGTAGTTCCCGCCCTGAGCTGCTGCAAGTCGCGAACCTCGCGTTGGGCAGCTGGCCAAAGCCGTAGTCAGCTAGCCTCGATTCGTCAGCAGCTGTGATTGCCAGACCGGGCTATCGGTTTGCCCTGTTTGTTCCGCGTGATCGCGGGCGGGGCCCTCGCGTATCGCTCCGGCTGCGCCGGGGCCACGGCTCCCGGAGTGTGCTGGTCCTGCTCCTTCCTGGTCTTCGTCGGGGCTGGCGGCCGATCGTCAGGTGACGGCTGGGAGGGCGGTGAGTCGCTGCCAGCCGGTGGTAAACGCGGTCGCCCAGGGCCAGGTCCGCTCGATCCGCAGCCATCGGCGGCGGGCGTGGTCGGCGAGGCGGGTGGGCAGGTGGTAGAGGCGGAAGCGCATGGTGTCCGGCTCGGCGTCGGTCAGGTCGTCGATGTCGTGCAGGGCAGCAGCCGCAGCCATGCGTCGAGATCGGCGGCGAGGCTCGCATCGAGCATCCAGCCGCGGTTCACCTCCCACGAGGCGGACGGCAGGTTGCCCAGCCCCATCGCCTTGTTGGTGCGCACCCCGTCCTCGACGCCGGTGTGGGAGCGGTGCAGTACGTCCAGGAACTGGGCATGGCCTGAGCCGGCGATGCCCCACATGCGGCCGATGTTGGTCGCGGTGATGCAGTAACGCCAGCCGGTCCTCTTCTCGAACGCGGTCAGCTTCTTCAGGTGCCGCCGGGTCGGGCGGACTCGACGCAGGATCAGCCGCATGCCCTCCGGCCAGCCCTCACGGGTGTTCACCCCGGTCAACTCGGCGACGAAGTAGCCCTCTTGGAGACTGCCGTACTGGCGCACGGAGGTCTCCCAGGCGGTCTCGGGCAGCTTTGCGATGGCCTTCTCGTCGTCATCGGTGATCTTCCAGCCGACCGTGTGACGCACCGTGCGCCGCATGGTGTTCAGGGCTTCCAGGCACTCCAGCAGCCCGTGGGTGGCGCCGGCGCCGTCTACCTGGACAGGTGTGCCAATCCCTGGAAGCTGCCGTGGGACAGGTCGACGGGGCTGCCGGAAGTGCCTCCGCTGCTCACCGACCGTGGAATTCGAGGGCGGGCCGCGGCCTGCCGGCCTTGTACGCCGTGACGGCGGAGGCGAGTCCGGCCTTGGCGTCCTGCGTCTCGAAGAGCGGCATGGCGAGGTCGAACATCACTTGGTCTGCGGCCGTGGTCCCATTGGCGGCCCAGACCTGGAGAAGTGCCTTGTGTGCCGCATGGGCGCGGGTGGGCCCGTCGGCCAGCTTCCGCGCGAGGTCTGTTGCCTCCTGGAGCAGGGTGTCGTCGGCCACGACGCGGTTGACGACGCCGACATCCGCCATGGTCCGCGCGGGGATCTGCTCGGAGGTGAGTGCCCACTCGAAGGCCCGGGCCCGTCCCGCGCGTTCGGCGACGCGGTAGATGCCGCCCAGGAGGGTGACGATGCCGAGCGTCTGTTCCGGGTGGCCGAAGTGTGCAGATTCGGCGGCGATGATGACGTCCGCGCGCAGGGCGAGCTCGAAGCCGCCGCCCGAGCACCGTCCCTGGACGGCGGCGATCACGGGGATGGGGAGCCGTTCGAAGGCGTTGAAGACATCCATGTAGTGCTCGAAAAGGGCCCGGAGTTCCGCGGTGCTCAGGTCGGGCCAGTCGACGATGTCGCCGCCGAAGCAGAAGTCGGGTCCGCCGGCGCGCAGGAGGACGGCGCGGGCGTTGCGTCGGGTGATGTCCTCGGTCGCGGCGGCGAGTTCGTCGGCCATCTGCCGGTCGATCCGATTCTGAGGCGGGTTGTTCAGGACCACGTCGGCGATGCCGTCGGTGACGGTAAGGGTGAGGTGGGGCATGGGGGCCTTCTTGCGGTCGGGTCTGACGGGGGTGGGGTGGGCAGGAGCGGGTGAGGCGTCCTCAGGCCAGGTGCCGGCGGAACCAGTCGCGGGCTGCCGCGCTCGACTCCTCGAACCGGGAGAGGTAAGGGTCGAAGTGACCGCCGGGCAGCAGGACCAGATCCTTGGGCTGCAGCGCGCGTTCGTAGGCGGCGAGCGCCAGGTCCGTGACCGTGACGGTGTCGTGGTCGGCGACCACGAGCAGCAGCGGCGTGGGGGAGACGCGGCTGATCCAGGCACCCGGCTCGTACATGCGGGCGGCACGGGTGGAGCGCAGGGTGACCTGGTTCTCCCAGGCGCCGGGCGGGAGTTGCTGGAGGTAGAAGTCGATGGCGTCCTTGGCCCGGTAGGCCGCCGGCACTGCGGGGTCGTCGCTGACGATCGCCTGTGTACGGGGTGCCTCCCCCTGGAACTGGGCTCGCTCGTCTTGCGCGAAGGCGTCTTCAAGGCCGGCGGCGGCGTCCGGCGGGACACGGCGCAGGCCCTGCTCGTAGCCGCTGATCGTGGGCACCTGGGCGACCACGCACCGCGGGCGCCGGTCGGTGGCGCCCAGGACGAGGGCGTGGCCGCCGGCGTAGCTGGTGCCCCACAGGCCTATCCGGTCGGGGTCGACTTCGGGTCGGCTCTCCAGATAGGAGATGGCGCGACGCCAGTCGGCGATCTGCTGCCAGGGGTCCACGTCCTGGCGGGGGAAGCCCTCGCTGGCGCCGAAGGTGCGGTGGTCGTGGAGGAGGACGACGAAGCCGTCCTCGGCGAAGGCCTCGGCGAACTGCTCCAGCCCGTGTTCCTTCACGCCCGCGTAACCGTGGGCCATGGTGATCGCCGGGTGCGGGCCGGGGCCGTCGGGGATGAAGAGCCAGCCGCGCAGAGTGACTCCACCCTCCGCGGTGAAGGCGATGTCGGTTCGTTGTGTCATGGGTCGTCTCTCCTGGCAAGGCGCGGCCGGCGCTCGGCTGTCGGCTGCTGTCATGGAATGCGGGGGTACGGGGCTGTGTGGGCGGGCGTTTGCGGTTCTCCACCGCGGCGGCGCTGGATGGTCAGGCCGTGCGGCCCGTGGGCGTCGTGGCCAGGAAGGCGTCGAGCAGTGCGGCGACCGCCGAGGGCCGCTCGACGTGCACCCAGTGACCGGCGCCTTCGACCGCGGTGGCCTGGACCGAGGCGGTGCACACCTCGGCGACGCCCGGCGTGTAGGCGAGGGAGAGGTCTTCGCCGCCCCGGAGCGGCACTGTCGCGGCAATCGCCATCTTGCCGCCGCGATGGAGCGCGAACACCGGTCCAGCGAAATGGTCGGCCGCTTCCCCGTGCTCCGTTGGCGAATGCCAGGGCTCAGCCGGCCATGGCATCGAGGACGTCGCACAGCCCTTCGCCGAGAGGGGGGAGCCGGTATGCGACCCGCGAGTGAACCAAGGGTAGGCAGTGGGGCTGACGATTGTCGCCGCCCCGCTCAGCTCGCCCTCCTCGAAAGTGCTGCGCCACCTGCTGTGGGAGCAGCCGCTGCACACAGCGAAGGCCATCGAGATCCAGGTCTTCGTGCCGATGGAGTCGATCCGGTCCAATCCGCATGTGCGTATAGGCGGTCAGTGACCAGTCTGTGTAGGTGGTACGGCGGGGTGGGTGGCCTATCGCCTTTGCTGGTGCGCGGGTTACGGCCACTCGGCGGGCGTCGGGCGGGAGGCCGGCCTCGCCGGCTCGGCCGTGACCTGGTCGACGTTGTGCCCGGGGTGTTGTTCGACGTGATCGAAGCCGACCGCAAGCTGGGCACCTGGCTGCGGTGGGTCCGGTTCGTCGCGGCCGCGGAGGAGCGCCCCGGAGGGTCAGGCGCACTCGGCGTTCACGTAAGGCTCCACGCGGCCGACGCTCTCCTTGAGGACGAGGTCGAGCAGTCCGGGGAAGCGCTGGTCCAGGTCTTCCTTGCGCAGAGTGTTGAAACGGCGGGTGCCGACATCGTGCTGCCGGATGAGACCGGCCTCGCGCAGGACGCGGAAGTGGCGGGTGAGTACGGACGCGGTGACGTCCTGCGTGAAGCCGCTGCAGGCCAGACCGGGGGAGACGGAGAGGGTGACGACGATGGTGAGCCGTGTCTCGTCGGTCAGCGCGCTCATGATCTTGAAGAGGTCGAGGTCGTCCGTGTCGGGGTGGACGAGGGGGGATGAGGTGCGGCTGGCCATGAGGAAAGAATAACCCCTGCCCTATGTTCGCGTCAGCGCGTACATGGGTTACAGTGAAGGCACGGATTGACCCTTCATCCGTCATCCACCGGGTTGCCCATCACCGGTACTACGGCATGCCACGAACGCCTTTGACGGCGCGGCCTGCAATCAAGAACGGAGCACACCCCATGACCACAACACAGGCGACCGAGCCGAGGACGCGCCGGACCGAAACTGCCGCGGAGGTGGTCGGCCGTCTTCGTGCGACGTTCAACACCGGCGTCACCCGCGGACTGGACTGGCGCGTCAGCCAACTGCAGCGGCTGCGGGCACTGCTGGTCGAGAACGAGCAGGAGCTGATCGAAGCCCTCTGGGCTGACCTGAGGAAGAACGCCGCCGAGGCCAAGACTCAGGAGATCGACTTCACCGTCGCCGACATCGACGAGGCGCTGGCGAATCTCGAGAGCTGGCTTCAGCCTCGCCCGGTGGAGGTTCCTGCCCACTTCGGTCCCACGACAACGGCCTACACCACGTACGACCCGCTCGGGGTCGTCCTGGTGATCGCTCCGTGGAATTTCCCGCTGCACCTTCTCATCGACCCCATCATTGGCGCGCTGGCCGCCGGGAACACCGTGGTGGCCAAGCCGAGCGAGATGTCGGTGCACACCTCGGCGGTCGCTTCACGCCTGCTGCGTGAGTACTTCGACGCCGACGTGCTCACCGTCGTCGAAGGGGGCGCCGAGGAGACCACGGCCCTCCTGGCGCAGCGTTTCGACCAGATCTTCTACACCGGCAACGGCACGGTCGGCCGGATCGTCATGGCCGCGGCAGCCAAGAACCTCACCCCCGTCACGCTCGAACTCGGAGGCAAGTCACCGGTCTTCGTGGCGCCCGACACCGACGTGGACGAGACCGCCAAGCGGCTGGTCGGCGCCAAGTTCGGCAACGCGGGGCAGCAGTGCATAGCCCCCGACTATGTCCTGGCCGATCCTGCCACCGCCGCCGCACTGGTCCCCGCCCTGCGTGCGGCGGTCGAAGCTCAGTTCGGCACCAGCCCGCAGACCTCGGCCGGCTTCGGCCGGATCATCAACGAGCGGCACTTCGACCGGCTCACCGCTCTGCTGGACTCCGGCCGGGCGGCGGTGGGAGGCCAGCGCGACCGTGACGACCTGTTCATCGCACCGACGGTGCTCACCGATGTCGACCCCGCATCGCCGGTCATGCAGGAGGAGATCTTCGGTCCGATCCTCGCCGTCGTCGAAGTCGAAGACCTCGATGCCGCCATCGCCTTCATCAACGAACGCGACAAGCCCCTCGCGCTCTACGCCTTCACCGAGTCCGAGGCCACCAAGTCGCGCCTGGTGAACGAGACGTCCTCCGGCGGCGTCGCCTGGGGCCAGCCGGTGATGCAACTGCTCATGCCGGGACTGCCTTTCGGAGGCGTCGGCGAAAGCGGCATGGGCCGATACCACGGCCGGTACTCCCTCGAGACGTTCAGCCACCTCAAGGGCGTCGCGGACGTACCGCTCAACTAGGCCCGCGCTTTCGTGAAGCAGGCTGGCCGATGGGCGATCGGCCGGCGGACGTGCCTCAGGCCGGTGAGAATGAGGATCGCTGAGATCGCTGTTCCCACCCCCGCCGCAATCGCGTTCCAGGTGAAGCCGTGTATCGGTCCTCTTCGCGGGGGCGCGTCGAGGGAGTCGGTCGCGGCGCGGCCTGCAGACATCGATCCGTACCGACTCCGGCGGCGGCACCCATGACTTCGTCAGCTGGCCGGCTGCTGATCGTGCGCAAGGAGCGAACGCCCGTACTCCGGCGGGCAGTTGCGCTTGACAGGCGTCGACACCGACGCTGACGCCGACGGCATGCGGCTCTCACCGCGTTCGCCGCCCCCACCCCGATCACGGTCCTGGAACCGCGTCACCGTCAGCGGCCCACGCCTGCCCGAGGACCCCATCCGCGCCTCCGCCGGGACAGCGTGGACCCCCTGCGTCGCAGACGTTCATCCCCTTTCCCTCCGTATTGCAGAAAGAAGCCCATGGCTGTGAATATTTCAGAAGTTACGCCCGTTCCATCACTCTTCTCCCCCGTCTCTCTCGGGAAGATCGAGCTCGCCAACCGCATCGTCATGGCACCGCTGACCCGGGTCCGGGCCGGTTCCTCCGGCATCCCCGGGGACCTCATGGTCGAGTACTACCGGCAGCGGGCGAGCGTCGGAATGATCATCACCGAGGGCACCTACCCCGACCACGCGTCGCAGGGGTATGTCGGTGAGCCGGGCATCGCCACCGACGAGCAGGCGGCCGGCTGGCAGCGGGTGTTCGAGGCGGTGCACGCCGAGGGCGGCCACATCGTCCTGCAGATCATGCACGCCGGCCGCGGCACCCACCCCGACATCAACGGCGACCGCCGCATCCTCGCCCCCAGCGCGATCGCCATCGACAATAAGACGTTCACCGAGAAGGGCGAGCAGCCCTACCCCGTACCGGAAGCGATGACCACCGCAGAGATCCGTGCAGCCCTGGAGGACTTCGTCGCCGCGGCCCGCCGGGCCATCGAGGCGGGAGCGGACGGCGTGGAAATCCACGGGGCCAACGGCTACCTGCTCCAGGAGTTCCTTTCCCCGGCGGCCAACCAGCGCACCGATGGATACGGCGGCTCGCCGCACAACCGCGCCCGCTTCGTCGTCGAGGTCGTCACGGCGGTCGCCCAGGCCGTCGGTGCCGAGCGGGTCGGGCTGCGGATCTCGCCGGAGGTCGACCTCGGGGACGTCTTCGAGACCGACCGGGACGACGTCCTGGCCACCTACGGCACCCTGATGGACCAACTGCGCCCGCTGGGCCTGGCCTACCTCTCCGTACTGCACGCCGAGCCGGGCGGCGACCTTGTGCAGGAGCTGCGGCGGCGCTTCGACGGCAAGCTGATTGTCAACAGCGGCCCCTTCGGGGGGCAGACCACCCGCGAGCAGGCGCTGCAGCAGATCGAGGCCGACCACGCCGACGCCGTGGCCGTGGGCCGGGCCCTCATCGCCAACCCCGACCTGGTCGAGCGCTGGCAGGGTGGCCACCCGGAGAACGAGCCGCGGCCGGAACTGTTCTACGGGCCGGGCGCCGAGGGCTACACCGACTACCCGTTCCTCGAAGCGGCTTGAGCCCACGGTCACGCCTGTCCATGCGGCAGCCCCACTCACCCATGGACAGGCACCCGACCGGCGACACCGTGTCCGCCGCTTTGAGCCCGCGGTCACACCGGCGATCACCGGCTCGAGGACCGTCGGGTCCGTCAGGGCGTTGACGGTCCGCAGGTTCCTGGTCCGCAGCCTGCGTTCGGTGACCTCGTCGAGCACATCGCTCTCGTGCGTGGCCACCGCGGCGGCCTTCGGCCACAGCTGACGCCTATGACAGTTTTCCGGCGGCGGCCCATCAACCAGGTCCGCCTTCCGTAAGGGAGTCCTTCGCCGATATCCGTCCCCGCTGTACACCGGCGCCCATGCCGTCCAGCCCGAACGCTGGGAATGGGGGTGACGAAAGGGGCTGTCGGTGGGGCGGGATCTGGGTCTGGACGGGGTGGTGGACTACTTCACCCTGTCCGGCGACGAGGCGGGCTGGTTACGGAACAAAAGCGGCGCCACCAGGCTGGGCTTCGCCGTCCATCTGAAATTTTGCGACGGCGACCTCGGAGGCGGTTCACGAGTTACTCGGCACCTGATTCGCCGCTCGTTAACGGCTCCCCGACCGACGCCACCACTGGTCCAGGGCCCTTCACGCCGGAGGGCCCTGAGCCATGCCCGCAGTGGACAACGGACAGAACGAAACCCCATCCATGACTTTGGCTCACCCGCCCACCCCGGCAGCAGCGCAGGGCCGTCCCGGCCTGGCACGCCGCGCGAGGGATGATGGGGATGGAATGACGGAACGTGAGGTCAGGAGCTTCCATGGCGCGAGCCCTGCCGGGTGATGGACCTCGTCGTGGGGGGCATCGCCGACGACTACACGGGCCGCCTGACGGCCGTCCGCACCGACATCACGCGCTGTCCGGCCGCAACCGAGCGATACGGGATCACCGGAGCCCCGTCCTGCGTCCTGCTGAAGGGGGGAGAGGCGGTGGCGCACGGCACGGGGCCCATGACCACCGCCGAGGTACGCAAGTTCCTGGACGGCCACCTCTGAGCGGCCGCTGCGGCACGTGGCCGCGACGCCGTCACGTCTCGTCTGTGAGAGCTGCGCCGCCTGAGACACCTTGGGGCTGAGACACCCCACAGGTCACATAACACCGTCGACCGCCGTGTCGTCGGGCAGCCCAGGTATGCGACGCAGCGTCACTGCTCTCCGGAGCCGCCCGCAGACGCTCAGTTCAGCTACGAGCACCTGTTTGAACGGAGACGGCAGGGGCACTCAGGGCGTGGCTGAGCGGCCATGGGGGAGGGCCGCGGACCCGGTGTGACCGGGTCCGCGGTTCTCCTGCAGCCGAGAGGTACTGGCCTGGCCGTCGTTGAGCCGCAGCTCGGCGGGCCGCCCCGGCCGCCCCGGCCGGCACGGCGTCTCGGCCATCTGTCTCCCCAGCCGAGGTGCGGCAGTTGGAGTTCCCCGGCGTATGAGGGCACGGTGCTCGCCGTCGTCCACGACTACTCGTTCCCCCGCTGCCTGACATCCCGCAGTGACCGCCGGGCGCTGGAGAAGGTGAAGGTGGCACGAGGCAGGGAAGGGCGAAGCGGCTCCGGAAATACACGGTGCCGGGCGATGCGCAGGGAGGGCAGGCCGAAATCGGAAGCGGTCGCGCCGGCGCCCCGGCACACGGACTTGTGTGCCGGGGCGTGTGTCTCCGCGGTCGGTCTAGGCCCAGCGGAGCAGCGCTCCGAGCCCGCCCACCGGAGTGTCCTGGGGGCCGGCCACTGTTACCGACAGGGCGGGTGCGCCCGTGGCCACCGCGGAGCGCAGGAGCGCGTCGTCCGCACGGGCGGGCCAGGGGTTCGGCTGGCCGAGCACCTTGGTGTCCGTGCGACGTACCGCCAACTGGTCTGGGGCCTCGCCTATCCACACCTCGCGGTGTGCGTCGGGGCCGGCCGGGCGGATCAGGAGTTCGCTGATCCGGTGCTCCCGGGCCGCCTCGACCAGCGCGGGAACGTCCTCCACGGCGCCGACATGGCCTTCCGCGTCCGGCGACCGGGCTGCCACGAACCGCTCAAGTTCATCGGCCGCCCTGCGGTGGACATGCTCCGCGCGGGCCCGCTCCACGTCCTTGTCCAGCAGCTTGCTGCCGGGCCCGTGAGGGGCCTCGACCACGAGATCGTGCAGCCTCTGCGGCAGCCGTTCGCGCACGGCCCGCCGCTCTCGGTCGTCTCCGACGAGTATCAGCAGGTCGGCGCGGGTTTCCTCCTGGCACACCGCGAGTGCCTCCGCGATCTCGGCCGCGTTGTGCTCCCAGGTGTTCTCGACCTTGAGCTGGAAGTGCCGCTCGGACCAGTCGGAGGTGCTGGTCCGGTGCACGGGCCACTGCCGCCCGGTCACCGAGCCCGCGTCCTTGCTGCCCCGTGCGCCCCGCAGTTCGAAGTCGGCGCCCCGGCGGTCGATGTAGGCGACCACACAGAGCGGGTCCTCGCCGACCAGGTCGAGTAGTGGGGCGGTGCGCGGCAGGGCCGACCACTGAGCGGACAGGCTCCCGGGGGATGCGGCCAGGGCAGGGTCGAGCACCACCTCGCCGGCGGTGGCGAACAGGGCCCGGCCGTGTGGCTCGGGGGAGTGCCGCAGCTCCTCCAGCGCTCCTCGGACTGCCTGGCAGGTGGCCTCGTCGGCGCCTTGCCCGGCGAGTTCCGTGGCCGCCGCCCGGGCCATCAGTGACCTCTCGTGCGGGGTGCCCTCCGTATGCCGAGAAGTGTCGGCGTACACGGAGGCCCACGGCCCAGGATGTTCGTACAGCGGGTGGAGAAAGGCGAGATCCATTGGTTCCTCCCGGATGCCGCTCGGGAAATTGCTGAGCGGGCGGGTACCCGAACCGCACCGAAAGAACACGAAGATCGTGGTACCACTGGGCTCTGGGTGCAGTGTGCTGCGCCGCTTGGGCTGTGGCGCGCGTGCCCGTCGCATGACTGTCCACTGTCGAGAACGCTGGGCACGGGGGGCGAGACGTCGTATCGTCGCTCGGCGTTGATCAGCTCGCAGCCCTTCGGATGAGTCGGGTGGCGTGCCGACGGCGGTCAGCCCAGTTCGGGCCAGGGATCTGGCGAGCGACCCCGGGAGAGTGGTAGGGCGCCGGGGCGCGGTTGTATGCGCTGCCAGGAGTCTGGGGCAAGCGAAAGGCCAGGAGTTCCACGCTGGCGGGCGAAGCCGCGCATCGGGTCCCATGAGGAGCGAGACGCGCTCACCACACCAGCGCGCGACCGCTTGGTGACGGGGCTTGGTCACGGGCCGGTTTGAGCCTTTGCGACGTGGGGCACACAGTCCGGCAGGTGCTTGGGATGACAGGCCCACTCGCGAGAGCGGCCGACAGTCGGCTGTCTTCGGTGCCTGCCGCTCCCAGATGCTCTCGCGACTGTCTGACGCAGCGCGACGGGAGGAGAACAGACTCGATGAGCACAGGACAGGTACGTCAGCGCCTGAACGATGTCTCCTAGACCCTGTGCGTCGCCACTGGCACCCGTGACATCGGTGCCGCGCTCAAAGCCGCCCGCCATCAGCTTCTGAGCACCCGGCCCGAAAGCGACTCCTTCAGAGCCGCCACCTGACACGTGCCGCCGCAACGGGCGAACCTGCCGACCGGACAAGCGCGACTCCCGCGGGCCGCCGGGCTGGCGTGCCCTGTGCAGGGCCGAGCCCGGCGTCGTCTCGGCCACCACGGGCGGCAGGCGCGTCCTCGTCACGGAGTCGCGCCGCACAGCACGGCGGCAGAGAGGACGCCGAGTGAACGGCATCCCCGTTCTCCTGCACGCCCTCCACCACGCTGGGAAGCACCGGGTCGACCGGCTGATGGCGGTGGCGAGGGCCACCGCGCTGAGCACGAGGTCCACCACATCGCCATCAGCCACCCCCACTGGTTCCGAGAACACCTTCTGCACCGGGCCGAAACTTCCCTAGAGCACGACCTCCACCTGGGCGATCGGGCGGGGGTACCGACGGCGGGCGTGTCGTCGATGTTCCGGGAGAAAGCCGCCCAGGCGGTGGGCAGTCGGCCCGAGCTGGGTCTGCTGCTCCTGCATGATCTGCGGGACCTGCACCTGGGCGCCACGGAAGCTCCCTGCACTTCCAATGCCTCATCGCCGATGGCTCCGTCGGGCTGGACGTGCTCGGACAGCCGTAGCTTCCACTTGACCGGTGTGCACCGGTAGCGGTACACCTGCGTCGGTGTCCGCGGTGGCCAGACGGACCGTGTTCGACCCCGCATCCACCACGCTGACTCGCATGAGCCGCGAGTACCCGACCCGCCAGAGGCGAATCGCCCGAGGACAGCCCCCACCAACCCCGGTTCGTTCCCGGAAGCAGACGCCGAAGGTGGGAGGGAGTGCATGGTTTGCGCGTCATGTTTGCAGGCTCGATGGCGCGGCCCGAAGGTCCACCCGCGACTGCCGCCTGCTACTGCGAGTGCCGGAAACCCTCAGCACCTGGCTGGGCGGGAGCGGTCGGGTGGTTCTGCGTGGTTTGAAGGGCTGCCGACAGGTGTTGTTGGAGATGCTGCGGCATTTCGCCGCCAGGTCGTGCCGCTTCGACCAGGTAGTCGGCTACCTCGCGCAGTTTGGTGTTGCTGTGCTGGGAGACCTTTACCAGGATCTCCCATGCCGCCTCCGCGGAGCAGCCGAACCCCGACATCAGGATTCCCCTTGCCATGTCGATGACCGGCCGGGTGTCCAGGGCTTGGCGCAGCTGATCGATCTCCTGCCGGAGCGCCTGCACGGCATCGGACTCGGAATGACTCTGGGACGCAGCCTGCGTGCTCCGCAGATGTACACGCGGCCTTTCGCCCCCGCAGCTTCGCTGAGAAGTCGAACTCTGTCGCATGACAATCGCCTGCCCGGCGCACGCATCCACTACACGTACGGCCACACAGACGGCTGCCTGCCGCCTCCGATCGGGTGCTGTGCGGCCACGGAGGAGTGTTCGGCCGTCTGTGGGTACTTGCCGGCTGTTCAGTCGGGGATAGCTCGGGACAGAGGGCAGGGCGGCTCACGGGGACCGGGCCACGCCCGGCATGAGGAGGGTTTGGTGGACTACAAACGTCACGGCGGGCCTGGCCCGGAGGACAAGTGAGGGCGGCGCGCCGGCAGTCCGCACCGCCCCCACCGACGGGGGGCGGCCGACCCCGCCGGCACGGGGAACGCCTCGCGGACGCCGCGGACGGGCGGCTGCCCGTGCTCGACGGCGGCGGTCGGATGCTGCGTAAGGCGTTTCCCGACCACTGGTCCTTCCTCCTGGGCGAGATCGCGCTCTACAGCCTCGTTGTCCTACTGGTCACCGGGGTCTGGCTGACGCTGTTCTTCAAGCCGGAGATGAGTGAGGTGGTGTATCAGGGGCAGTACGAGCCGCTGCGAGGTGTGCGGATGTCGGCAGCGTTCGATTCCACCCTGCACATCAGCTTCGACGTACGCGGCGGACTCCTGGTGCGACAGACACACCACTGGGCGGCGCTCGTCTTCGTCGCCGCGATCGGCGTGCACCTGCTGCGGATCTTCTTCACCGGGGCCTTCCGCAGGCCCCGGGAAGTGAACTGGGTCATCGGCGTCACGCTGTTCGTGCTCGCTCTCGCCGAGGGCTTCGCGGGCTACTCGCTCCCCGACGACCTGCTGTCCGGCACGGGGCTGCGTATCGCGCAGGGCATCATGCTGTCGATCCCGGTCGTGGGCACCTACGTGAGCATGTTCGTGTTCGGTGCCCAGTTCCCCGGCGAGGACATCGTCACGCGGCTCTACAGCATGCACATCCTGTTGTTGCCCGGGGCGCTGATCGCCCTGGTCACCGTGCATCTGGTCCTGGTCTTCTATCTGAAGCACACTCAGTGGCGCGGTCCCGGGAGGTCGCGGCAAAACGCCGTCGGCAAGCCGTTTTTCCCGCAGTTCGTGGCCTCTTCCGGGGGGCTGTTCTTCATGGTCTTCGGCGTTCTGGCGCTGCTCGGCGGTCTCGCCCAGATCAACCCGGTGTGGGTGTACGGGCCCTACCGGCCGGACCAGGTGTCCACCGGTTCCCAGCCGGACTGGTACGTCGGTTTCCTGGAGGGGGCGCTGCGGCTCGTACCACCGTGGGAGACGACCCTCGCCGGTCACACCTTGATGTGGAACGTGCTGCTCCCGGCGGTCGTCCTGCCCGCGCTGCTGTTCCTCGTCCTGTATCTGTATCCCTTTGTCGAGCAGCGGCTGACCGGGGAGTGGCGTCACGAGCAGCACTTGTGCGACCGGCCGCGGGAGCGCCCTGTGCGTACCGGTCTGGGTGCTGCCGGAGTCACCTTCTTCGGCGTCCTGCTGCTGGCCGGTGGCAACGACATCGTGGCGCAGACCTTCCGGGTCTCCCTCAACACCCTCACCTGGGTGCTGCGCGTCGCCCTCGTGGCGGGGCCCGTCCTCGCCTTCCTTGTCACCCGTCGGCTCTGCCACGCCCTCCTGGATACCGAACGTGGGCGTCTTGAGGACGGGGAGGAGACAGGAGAGGTGCGGCAGACCGTGGCAGGCGGGTACGAGAGCAGCCACCGGCCTGTCGACCGGTTCAGGCCCGGGGCTCCCCGGATCCCGGTCAGCCCTGCCGACGGGCGTACTGGAACACCATCCCCAGAACCCCCCGAGCGAGCACCCCGAAACCGATGAGGAACAGCCACAGCCCGTAGACCACACCCGTGGACGTGATCGCGAAGCCGAGAGCGGTGACGACCGGCCAGGGGCTCTGCGGCGGGAAGAACTCCAACGGCCCGCTGGAGTCGGCGACTTCCGCGTCGGTACGGTCCTGGGGGCGTCGGCCCTTGCGCCGGTACTGCATGGCGCAGAAGAAGCTCACCAGGGCGCCCATCAGGAAGGCGACCACCAGGGCAGCCGTTCCGGCCGGGTCGTGTGACCACCAGCCGTACAGCGCGGCGGCACCGGCGAAGAACGCGGCCACGCCACCGAAGAGGAATGCCTCGACCTTCATCGCAGTCCTTCCTTCTTCGCCTGTTTGACGATGTCGGGATGGTGCAGGTCGAAGGCGGGTGACTCGGAGCGCACCTGGGGAAGGGCCACGAAGTTGTGGCGGGGCGGCGGACAGGACGTCGCCCATTCCAGCCCGCGTCCGTAGCCCCAGGGATCGTCCTCGTCCACGCGCGTGCCGTAGCGGGCGGTGTGCCAGACGTTGAAGAGGAACGGCAGCGTGGAGATGCCGAGCAGGAAGGCGCCCACGGACGACAGGGTGTTGAGCAGTGTGAAGCCGTCGGCAGCCAGGTAGTCGGCGTACCTGCGCGGCATCCCCGCCTCGCCGAGCCAGTGCTGCACCAGGAAGGTCAGGTGGAAGGCGGGGAACAGCAGCCAGAAGTGCAGCTTGCCGAGCCGCTCGTCGAGCATCTTGCCCGTGAACTTGGGCCACCAGAAGTAGAAACCGGCGAACATCGCGAAGACCACGGTGCCGAACAGCACGTAGTGCAGGTGGGCCACGATGAAGTACGAGTCGGTGAGGTGGAAGTCGAGGGGCGGGGAGGCGATGAGCACCCCGCTCAGGCCGCCGAGCAGGAACGACACCAGGAAGCCGAGCGCCCACAGCATCGGCGTTTCGAACGAGATCGACCCCTTGAGCATGGTGCCGATCCACGCGAAGAACTTGATCCCGGTGGGTACCGCGATCAGGAACGACATCAGGGAGAAGAACGGCAGCAGCACCGCACCGGTGGCGAACATGTGGTGCGCCCACACGACCGCCGACAGCATGGTGATCGCGATCGTCGCCCCGATGAGCGGCAGGTACCCGAACAGCGGCTTGCGCGAGAACACCGGCAGGATCTCCGAGATGATCCCGAAGAACGGCAGCGCGACGATGTAGACCTCCGGGTGACCGAAGAACCAGAAGAGGTGCTGCCAGAGCAGGGCGCCCCCGTTCGCCGGGTCGAAGATGTGCCCGCCGAACTTGCGGTCCGCTTCCAGGGCGAGCAGCGCGGCGGTCAGGACCGGGAACGCCGGCAGTACCAGGATCGAGGTGAACAGGATGTTCCACGTGAAGATCGGCATCCGGAACATCGTCATGCCGGGCGCGCGCAGACACAGGATCGTCGTGATGAAGTTGACCGCACCGAGCGTCGTCGACACTCCCGTGACGACCAGCCCCATCACCCACAGGTCACCGCCGGCGCCGGGGGAGTGGTAGGAACTGTTCAGCGGCGCGTATGCGAACCAGCCGAACGCCGCGGCGCCGCCCGGCACCAGGAAGCCGGCCACGACCATCAGCCCGCCGAACAGGTACATCCAGTAGGACAAGGCGTTCAGGCGTGGGAAGGCGACATCCGGGGCACCGATCTGCAGGGGCATCACCGCGTTGGCGAAGCCCGCGAACATCGGGGTGGCGAAGAGCAGCATCATGATCGTGCCATGGATCGTGAAGAGCTGGTTGTAGGTGTGCTCGTTCACGAACTGCAGTCCGGGGCGGGCGAGTTCGGCCCGCATCGCCAGCGCCAGCAGGCCGGCGAACAGGAAGAAGCCGAAGGCCGTGACCATGTAGAGACGGCCGATCTCCTTGTGATCCGTCGTCGTGGCCCAGCGCAGCAGCGTATGACCCAGCGACTTTCTCGAGGCCGACGGAGACTCGGCTTTGTCGGCGCGTTCAGAGAGCTCGGTCATCGTCCTCCTCAGCGGGGTACCTCCGGCCCAGGAGGCACCCCGAGAGCCATGACGCACGGGGAAGCGGCATGCGAGTGCCCTGGCAGCACGGTGGGAAACCGGGCCGGACACCGGCGTCGGCGACGCTATCGGCGAGCCAACGGAAAACCGCTTGCGCCACGCCCGCTGTCCGTCCTCGGAGGAGTTCGCCCCGGCCGCGCACATCCGAACGTGTGACGCCTCCCGGGCAGGCGGTATCCGCTGCCCGGACCTGGGTACCCGGCCAAGATGAACGTCATCGCCTATCAGGCAGCCGCGACGAATCCGGCCGGAGTGATCGCCCTCCTCATCGGCGGTCTCCTCATCGCCGGTGCCCTGGTGTGGGCCGTACGGCTCGGTATCAAGGTGCGGAGCCGCGAACCAGGGCCGCCGAGACGACACGAACAGCCCACGCTCCCCGAATCCGGACCGGTCCACGAGACCCGGGAGATGAGGGAACCGAACGAGGTCCCCCGCGCGGCGGACGAGAGCGAAAGGCTCACGCCGCACGATCTTCGGTCCTCCGGCAGCAGACGCAGCGAGAATCAGAAACGCCGACGCTGGAATCGCGGCTCCAGCGGCTCGTTCGGCGGCGGCGGCCCAGGCAAGACCTGACGACGACCCACTGGGTGTACCACGTGTCCGCCCTGGTCGGCGCGGGAGTCCTGTGTGCCGATGACCGGACGAGTTCCCCACGAGAGCCGACCGACGCCTTCCGACGGCCGGGCTGGAGTCTTCGTACGGCTCTCCCGGCTACTCGGTGCCTCGCACAAGTCGAGGAGGCCAGGCAGCTTGACGACCGGTGCACCCACTGGACCACCAGGATCGGCGGGTGCGGCGCGAGTTCGACACCGAGATCGTCACAAGCTCAGTCCTGGTCGAGCAGAGGCGCGAGGAAGCCTTCCCAGTCCAGGTGATCGCTCTCCGTGTCCCGGGGAACGAGCTGCAGGGTGACGTCCAGCCAGTTGGAGATCACGTCCCGTTCCATCTGGAAGACGGCGCAGCTCCTGAGCGGCCCGAGCCGGATACGCAGCCATCCACATCCGTCCGTCTGATGGACGGGCCATATGGCCACGTCGCCGATCCCCTCATGGCGGCGCAGCCCGAGCAGGAGTGCCTCTCGTGACAGGGACCAGTGGATCGAGGCGCCGTCGGTTTTCAGGCCGATGCGGACGGCGAACGGGTCCAGGGACGTGTAGTGCAACTCCAGGTCGAGGGGTACGGCAGGGCGGCCGTCGCGGACCAGGTGCGTACGGTGGTGCAGTGTGGTGGTGCGGTGGGGGTGAAATTCCGTCAGCGTGACTGGCTTTGACACGAGTGATCACTTCCGAAGCGTGAATGCGACAGGCCGACGGCCGCCCGCCCTCCTCGTACCTGCCGTCTCAAGCACGGGGTAGGACAGGTACCCCCGATTGTGGTGTTGCAACGGCTCCTGGAGCCCAAGGCGCAGGCCCGCCCCTCTCTTCCTGATCGCTGCCGGAGTGCTCGAGACGGACATCTGGGATTTCGTTTCCCGGTACGGAGAACGCGATACCTGAGAGGAACTCGTCATGAGTCGGGAGGACCTATGAGCGGGACGAAACGACAGCGCCGGAATCGGACGGGCGACGGCCAGGATGTTCGGCGCCCGCGGAGCCCGGGTGGCACTGCTCGCTCGTGGGAGGACGGGGCTCGACGCGGCTGCGGCCGACGTGCAGGACGCGGGTGGTCACGCGTTGCCCATCGTGGCCGACATGGCCGAACCCGACCAGGTCGAGGAGGCGGCCCGCCGCGTCGAGGAGGAGCTGGGCCCCATCGACGTTTGGGTGAACAACGCCTTCACCGCCGCCTTCGGCACCTTCATGGACGTGTCGCCGGAGGAGTTCCTCCAGGCGACGAGGTCGACCTATCTGGGCTATGTGAATGGCAGCCGTGCCGCCCTCGCCCGGATGCTGCCCCGGGACGGGGCACGATCGTGCAGGTCGGATCTGCCCTCGCCTACCGGGGTGTCCCGCTGCAGAGCGCGTACAGCGGCGCCAAGCACGCGATCCAGGGCTTCATCGAATCGGTGCGCTGCGAGCTGCTGCACGAGAAGTCCGGGGTCCGGGTCACGATGGTCCAGATGCCGGCCGTCAACACCCCCCAGTTCACCTGGCTGCGCACGCATCTGCCCCGGCACGCTCAGTCGGTGCCCCCGATCTACCAGCTGGAGGCCGCTGCCCGCGCTGTGCTGCGCGCCGCCGACCATCCGCAGCGGCGCGAGTACTGGGTCGGTGCCTCGACAGTGGCGACGTTGCTGGCGAACTCCGTCGTACCGGGACTGCTGGACCGCTACCTCGCACGCGGTGGATTCGAGGCGCAGCAGACCGACGCCTTTCCGCCGACCACCGGGCACGGCAATCTCTTCGAGCCGGCGGACGAGAAGGGGGACTACGGCACTCATGGCGTCTTCGACGACCGGGCTCACGCCTCCAGCCCGCAGCTGTGGGCCAGCCGTCACTACGTCGGACAGGCCGTAGCCGCCGCAGGATTCGCCGGGGCAGGTTACGCCGTACTGCGCCGATGTCTCAGGTCCTGACCGTCGGCTGACCCTCAGCCGGCAGGCGGGGACAGCGGGCGAGGGGGCAGGCGTACCGCTCACCTCCCGGGATGCGCATGCGGCCCGCGCAGCTTCGCGTGTGTACCGAATGCTCTGCCCGGTTTGCGTGGGTGAGGCCAGGGATACACGGTCGGAGCATCCCGGTCGCTGCAGGAGAGAGGAAAGAACCATGGGCCACGGTGGAGATGTCATCGCGGAACTGACCACCGATCACCACGAGGTCGAGGAACTCTTCGGGCGGATCGACGCGCTGCCCCCGGGGGACAAGCAACGCCAGGTGTACGCCGAACAGGCAGTGATCGAGCTGGTGCGGCACTCGGTCGCCGAGGAGATGTACCTCTATCCGGCCGTACGCCAGGTCCTGCCGGACGGCGACACGATCGCCGACAAGGAGATCGAGGACCACGCCGAGGCCGAGCGGACCATGAAGGACCTTGAGGACGTCGACGCCGACGAGCCGGAATTCGACCGGCTCATCGCCAAGCTGATGACCGAGATCCGCTCGCACATCCGCGACGAGGAGGACAACCTCTTCCCGAAGCTGCGGTCCGTGGCCTCCGAGGACGAGCTGATGAAGCTGGGCGACGAGATCCGCCAGGCCAAGAAGACCGCTCCGACCCGCCCGCACCCGTCTGCTCCGGACACCCCGCCCGCCAACAAGCTGCTGGCCCCCGGCGCGGGCATGGTGGACCGCCTCAGAGACGCCCTGACGGGACGCGGCAAGGACTGACGCAGCAAGGCGCCCGAGCCGGGCCCGGACGCCGACGCGCATCAGTGACTCCACAGCGGAAGGTTGTTCATGGACCCGGTCGATCTGCCCCTGCCCGTCGTCCGCCGCCCGTCGACTTCTAACGACGTCGACATCGACGCCCTTCAACGGGAGCTGCGTGCCCGGGTCGACGGGGAGGTCCGGTTCGACCCGGGTACGCGTGCGGCGTACTCGACGGACGGCTCCAACTACCGGCAGGTGCCGATCGGGGTCGTCGTCCCGCGGACGGCGGAGGCAACCGTTGAAGCAGTGACGGTGTGCCGCGAGCACGGGGCACCGCTGCTGTCCCGGGGCGGAGGCACCAGCCTGGCCGGCGAATGCTGCAACACAGCGGTGGTCCTGGACTGGAGCAAGTACTGCGACCGGCTGCTGTCCGTGGACCCTCACCACCGGCGGTGCGTGGTCGAGCCGGGCATCGTCCTGGACGACCTGAACCGGCAGCTGGCCGAGTACGGCCTGCAGTACGGGCCGAAGCCGGCCACCCACCCGAGACGCTCGGCGGTGTCGCGCCCGAGCGGGGCGTGCCCCTCTTCGCCGAGCAGCGGTTCACCGACTGGTGGCGCGAGCGGGGCGGACCGCGCGGCGAAGGGCACCGGGGCGAGGTCGTCGTGTGGCCCGACACCTTCACCGACCACTTTCACCCCGCGATCGGCAAGGCCGCCGTGGAGGTCCTGGAAGCGGCCGGCTTCACGGTCAAAGTGCCCGACGCGGCGGTGTGCTGCGGACTGACCTGGATCTCCACCGGGCAACTGGGCATCGCCAGGCGGGTCCTCGGCCACACGATCGACGTCCTGCGCGAAGACCTGCGCCGGGGCACGCCCGTGGTCGGCCTCGAACCGAGCTGCACGGCCGTCTTCCGCGCCGACGCGGCCGAACTGCTGCCCAAGGACCCGGACGTGGCGCGCCTGCGTGAGCAGACCCGCACCCTGGCCGAACTCCTCGTCGAACGCGCCGACGACTGGCAGCCGCCGCGTGTCGACGCCCGTGCGGTGGTCCAGCGGCACTGCCACCAGTACGCCGTCATGGGCTTCGACGCCGAGGGGAAGATCCTCGAACGCGCCGGGGTCGACGCCGACGTACTGGACGCCGGCTGCTGCGGACTGGCCGGAAACTTCGGCTTCGAGAAGGACCACTACGAGGTGTCCATGGCCTGCGCCGAGGCCGGACTGCTGCCCGCCGTGCGGGAGGCGGACGACGCGACACTGGTCCTCGCGGACGGCTTCAGCTGCCGCACGCAGGTCGACCAGGCCGACATCGGACGCACCCCCTTGCACCTGGCGGAAGTCCTGGCGGCGGCCCTCCGCGGACGGGACACCCGGCCGGACCGCCCCTCGCCCCCCGGACTGCGCGCACTGCTGCCCCTGGGCGCGGTCGCTGCGGCCACCGCGACGCTGGCCGCACTCGTCAGAGCGCGGCACTTCCGTCGCTGGCCCTTCCCTTGAGCCGCTTCGACAACCGGTGAACGGCAGGCATCGGCGACGCGCACGCCGGAACCACGACAGGGTCGCGGCAGAGCCGCTGCTGTTTACTGCCCGGCGGAAGTGTCGCTGCGGAAGCGTGCCGAGCACTCCAGCAGCAGGGCATGGACGAATCCCTGCGGGAGGTTCCCGCGCAGTTGGCGCTGCGAGACGTCGTACTCCTCGGCGAACAGTCCCGTGGGCCCGCATGCCGAGCGGGTGCGTTCGAACCACCGCACGGCCTCGGTTTCCAGACCCTGCGCGTGAGCGGCCAGCGCCATCGTGAAACCGCACAGCAAAAAGGCGCCTTCCGCGTCGCCCAGCTGTTCGTCGCCGTGTCGAAACCGGTAGACGTAGCCGTCCTCTGCCAGCCGGTGCATCACTTCCGCGCCGGTGAGCGCGAAGCTTGGGGCCGGCGGGCGGCACGGCTCCGCGGGCCAGCGGCAGCAGAAGGGCCGCCTCCGGGCCGGCATCGTCGGCGGCGCGCTGCCAGTGGCCGTCGGGATGCAGACAGCGTGACCGGGTGGCGTCCAGGATGCGCTCCGCCAGCCGGGACCGGTCCTCGGACGCTGAGGTGCGCACTTCAAGCGCCAGGTCGCGCAGGCCCACGACGCAGGAGAGCCGGGAGTGTGTCCACCAGCGGCTCTCCAGCTCCCACAGCCAGGCGATCTGTCCGCGCGGGTCGATGAGCGCGCCGCGCTCCCCCTCGGCGATCAGGGCGTAGTCCCGCAGCACGAAGGGGCTGTCGGTGTCGTTCACGGGGTGGCTGCTCATGCCGTGCGGTGGCAGTCCGCGGCCGCCCGGTTCAGGGTGAGACCGTGGCCCGGTTCCCCGGACGCCCCCGGCGTGACGGTCCCGCCCTGTGGATCGAGCGGGCCGTGGAACAGCATGGTCTCGATGCGGACGTGGTCGTGGAACCACTCCAGATGACGGGTGTTGGGCACGGCCGCGGCGACGTGGGCGTGCAGATGTGGGGCGCAGTGACCCGAGATGTGCAGCCCGAGCCCCTCGGCGACGGCCGCCGCGCGCAACCACACGGTGACGCCACCGCAGCGGGTCACGTCGGCCTGAAGGCAGTCGACGGCTCCGGAGGCCGCCATCCGGGCGAAGTACGGCAGGTCGTAGCCGTACTCACCGGCCACGACGTCCGCGGTGACGGCATCGCGCACCTCGCGCAGCCCGGCGAGGTCGTCGGAAGAGACGGGTTCCTCGAGCCAGATGACGCCGAGATCAGCCATGACCGCGGCTATGCGCACGGCCTGTTTGCGGGTGTAGCCACCGTTCGCGTCGACATACAGCTCCGCCGCGTCGCCCACGGTGCGGCGGGCCAGTCGGATGCGGTGCAGATCGCAGGCCTCCTGCCGGCCGCAGGATTCGGCGATCTTGATTTTCACGCGGTCGATGCCCTGCTTGGTCCAGCCGCGCAGTTGCTGTTCGAGCTGGGTGTCGTCGTACGTGGTGAGGCCGCCGCTGCCGTACACCGCGACCTTGTCGCGCGCCGAGCCCAGCAGTCGCACCAGGGGCAGTCCGAGCAGGCGCGCCTTGAGGTCCCACAGGGCGGTGTCGACGGCGGAGACGGCGCCGGCCTCGATGCCGGGCCTGCCGGTGTTGAGCACGGACGGCTCATGCGGTCGTTGGCCGCAGGGACTCCGAAGGCGTCCTGCCCGACGACGAGGTCCGCGAGCTCGTGCTCGACGACCGGGACTGTGGCGGCCGACCCGTACGTCCAGCCGATGCCCCTCTCGCCCGCCGCGGCGAGCTCGACCAGGACGAGGGTCGTGGAGTTCCAGGTGAGCGTGGCATCCCCGCCCGGAAGATCGGTGGGGGCGCGGTACACAGAGACGGACAGGTGCTCCACGGCAGGGCCGTTGTGAAGCACCTGAGCCTGTGGTGCCGGTTGGGTCACTTGTTCTCTTCGGCGCTGTCGTGGGGCCCGGCCCCGGGGCGGTCCTCGCGATGCCGCCTGCCCGGCAGCATTTCCTGCACCTTGGCCTTCAGTCCTTGCCTGACCATGGAAGCGCGGTCGCTGTCGCCGTGCAGGATGGCGGAGGCCGCGGCCTCGATCTGGTCCAGGGACGCGTGCGGCGGGATCGGCGGGACGGCCGGATCGGTGCGGAAGTCGATGACGAAGGGCTGGTCCGCGGCGAGGGCCCGGTCCCAGGCGGCCTCGACATCCTCCGGCTTCTCCACCCGCACGCCCTCCAGGCCGATGCGCTGGGCGATCTCGGCGTAGGGCAGATCCGGGATGTGCTGCGACTCCTCGAACTGCGGGGCACCGGACATGGCCCGCATCTCCCAGGTGACCTGGTTGAGATCGCCGTTGTTCAGTACGGCGACGATCAGCCGCGGATCGGACCACTCACGCCAGTATTTCGCGGCGGTGACCATCTCCATCATGCCGTTCATCTGCATGGCGCCGTCACCGACCAGCGCGATGGCCGGACGGTCGGGATGGGCGAACTTCGCGCCGATCGCGTATGGCACACCGGGCCCCATCGTCGCCAGCGTCCCGGACAGCGAGCCGCGCATCCGGCCCCGCAGCCGCAGATGACGGGCATACCAGTTGGCGGCGGAGCCCGAGTCGGCGGCGAGGATGACATCCTCGGGCAGCTTGCCGTCCAGGGCGTGCACGACGTACTCGGGATTGATCGGATCGGCGTCCACGGCGGCCCGCCGCTGCATGACCTCCCACCAACGGGAGACGTTCTTCTCGACCTTCTCCCGCCAGGCGCGCTTTTCCTTGTGGTGCAGGCGCGGCAGCAGACGCTGCAGCGTTTCCCGCGCGTCGCCCACCAGGTTCACCTCGAAGGGATACCGCAGCCCGATCATGTGCGGGTCGATGTCGATCTGCACCGCTCGCGCCTGGTCCAGTCCCGGCATGAACTGCGTGTACGGGAAGCTGGAACCGATCATCAGCAGGGTGTCGCACTCCTGCATCAGTTCATAGGACGGGCGGGTCCCCAGCAGCCCGATGGAGCCGGTCACATAGGGCAGGTCGTCCGGCAGAACGTCCTTGCCCAGCAGTGCCTTGGCCACCCCGGCCCCGAGCACGTCCGCCAGCTGCTCCACCTCGGCGCGCGCCCCGCGCGCACCCTGCCCGATCAGCACGGCGACCTTCTCGCCGGTGTTCAGCACCTCGGCGGCACGCTCGATGTCCTCGTCGGCCGGCACCGGCGCGTAACGTCCCAGGCCAAGGCTGGAGGGCACCATCTTGAAGGCGTGGGTCGGCGGACTGTAGTCCAGCTCCTGCACGTCGGCGGGCAGGATGATCGCGGTGACGGTCTGCTTGGCGTACGCGGTGCGCATCGCCCGGTCGATGAGGTTCGGCAACTGCTCCGGCACCATCGCCGTCTCGCAGAACTCCGAGGCGACGTCCTTGTACAGACTCTGCAGATCCACTTCCTGCTGGTACGAACCGCCCATCGCGCTGCGATTGGTCTGCCCGACCAGCGCCACGACGGGCACGTGGTCCAGCTTGGCGTCGTAGAGCCCGTTCAGCAGGTGGATTGCTCCCGGCCCGGACGTGGCCGCGCACACCCCCACTTTCCCGGAGAACTTGGCGTACCCCACCGCCTGGAAGGCAGACATCTCCTCGTGCCGCGCCTGGACGAACTTCGGCTTGTTGTCGGCTCGCCCCCACGCCGCCAGCAGGCCGTTGATGCCGTCCCCGGCGTAGGCGAAGACGTGATCCACGTCCCAGTCGCGCAGCCGCTGGAGGATGTAGTCGGACACCTTCGTGCTGGCCATGAAAACTCCGTTCCGGTCCTGCGTACTGTGTAAATGCCCTCGACACCCCTTGCCCAGACCGATCGCATGGGGCGCCGGGCGGCCGGATATTCCACGGGTAGCCGTGCACGTACGAGAGAAACGTCGCACCGCGGACGCTCTCTGGAACACAACCATCCGTCGACGGCCGGGTCGCCGTACTCCGGGTCACCCGAACTCCGCGCGTCGGTGGCCGGGCACCAGTGCGCACCAGGACCAGCCTGCTCCGCCGCGCACGGCTCAGGGTCCTCTGAGGCGTCCGCGCCTGGCCAGGGGACAGCGGGGTGGGACCGGGCCCCTTCGAAGAACCTCGCCGGTGCCGCTGCGCGCTGTGCGCTGTGCGCTGTGCGCTGTGCGCTGTGCGCGAGGCTGAGCCGACGACGTGGCCGTCAGCCCAGGCAGACGAGCAGATCGTTGTACGCCTGCTCGCAGCGGCGGCATGCCTAGGGTCTGTCCGGTGAGTCGGCAGGGTCACCTTGCCTGCCTTCTAGGCTGACGCCATGGAGAACGGGCTCGCTCACGAGGAAAGCGCCTTCATCAACTTTCGACGCTACGTCCCAGATCCGAAGGAGCACGGGTTTCGATGGGTTGACATCAAGCAGCTCCGCCTCTCTGCGGAGTCCGTGGACGATAGAGGGCTGCTTGCCGAACTGATTGGGCATGAGCAGTTCCGGGACGACTATGCAGGTGGTGGAGTGCTGCCGGACGGACCCCGGCACGGTCCGTACTGGCTGCGATTGATCACTCCCGACCTGTACGAGCCCATCAGTCAGGAGAAGGCCGAGCAGATTCTGCGGGAGTGGATGGATCCGCTCTGGGACGTGCCCACCGAGCTGGAGGAAGATCTGCAGCAGGAGGTGTTCGCCCGCCTGTTCGCAGCCGATGGCATCTACTACCTCAGTGAGCTCGGTGACGATGCGATTCATGTCTGGGGACGCGTGCACGACTACTTCCACGAGTTCGTGCTCATCGACCGCTCGGCTGGGCGTATCACGCTCATCGTCGCCGCCGACGACTGAGGCAACCACCGGGGCATCTGTCAATCCCCTGGTTCCGTAGAGACTTTGGTTATGCGGTCTGATCTTTCTGGCCGTGTCGCTCGCGCGCTTCGGCGATGATTCTTTCGAACTCCTGGGGCGGTAGGCCGCCGGCCGCGCTGTGCCTTCGTCGCGGGTTGTAGAACCCAGTGATCCATGTGGCGATCTTCAGGCGGGCCTCGCTCCGGGTCGCGAATTGTCGGCGGTGGATGTACTCGACCTTGATCAGCGAGTTGAAACTCTCCGCGGCGGCATTGTCCAGCGCGGACCCCACCCGTCCCATGGACTGCACCACGCCCAGGCGGTCACAGAGCTTGTTGTACGCCTCGGACGTGTACTCCGCGCCGCGGTCGCTGTGGAAGATCGTCGCGGCCAAGCTCCACCTCTCGGAGTCCACGGTCCGCAACTACCTCTCCTCCGCGATCGGCAAGACAGGCACCCGCAACCGGATGGAGGCGATGCGGGAGGCGCGGCAGCAGGGGGGTGTGACCCTGCTGCCGCGGCGGGGGTTGTGACCCCTGCCGCCGCCCTGCCCGCATCGCTCACCTCACCCCGTGGCCTCCGCCTTCTTGTAGTTCACTCCGTCCGGGCCCAGGCACACGAACCAGTCCTTCGGGGAGCCGTCAACCTCGCGGATCAGGTTCTTGAAGTCGCCGGCCCCCGCAGGGGCCCGTTCCACCCGGGTCTTCGTGCCGTCGTCCCAGGTGCAGGTGACTTCCTGGACGGTCCGGGCGACCTGGCCGATCACCAGGCGCTGCGGGGCGCCGACCCGGTCGGTGTCCAACGGCCTCGGGTACGCCTCGAGGTCCTTGCCCGCGACCACGTCGTCCTTCTTGAATGCTCTCAGGATCACCGTCGACGGCTTGCCCTCCACGGTCTGGTGCACGAAGTGCCAGCTCTCGCCCACCAGGTCCGAGGCCTTCTCCACCTTGACCGGCTTCTCCCCGTACAGGGCCATCTCGGCGAGCTGGGCGCGTGCCTTCGCCGTGGTCTTCGGCGCGGTCCAGACGGCGGCGTCGACCTTCCACTTCCTGCCGTGGTCCGTGCCCCTGGCCAGAGTCGTCACCCGCCGTTCGGGACTCTGCTTCGCCGTCCCCGCCGAGGGCCGCGCGGCCACCTGCCCCGCCCCGTGCCCGCCGCCCGTGCCTCCCGCCAGCGCCAGCGTCGTCCCCGTGGACCCCGCGATCACCGCCGCGGCCGCGGCGGCCACCGCCCAGCGGCGCGTCTTGCGGCGCCTCCCTCCCCGTACCACCGCCTGATAGGGGGCCGCGCCGACCTCCACCTCGTCCGCCGCGTCCGCCAGCAGGAGGGTGATGTCCGTGTGCGCCTCGTCGTACGTCATGTCGTGGTTCGTCTCCCTGTCCGCGCTCATCACTTCCGCCCTCCGTTCGTGAGTGCCTCGGCCAGTCCCGGCAGGGCGCGGAGCTTCGCGATCCCCCTCGCCGTGTTGCTCTTCACCGTGCCGACGCTGCATTCCATGGCCTCCGCCGCCTGCGCCTCGCTCAGGTCCTCCCAGTACCGCAGGACCACCGCCTCCCGCTGGCGCACGGGCAGTGCGGCGAGCGCCGTCAGCAGCGCGCCGCGGTCGTCCGCCCGGGCGATGCGGTCGTCGGCGTCGGGCAGCTCGTGGGTGAGGCCCGAGTAGTCCTTCGGCGCCAGGAACTCCTTGAGGCGTCTGCGGTGCCTGCGGGCGTGCGCGTTGATCATCACGCGCCGTACGTACGCGTCGGGGTCGTCGGCCGCGCCGACCCTGCGCCAGGCCACATAGGCCCGTTCGAGCGTCGACTGGACCAGGTCCTCCGCGGCATGCTGCTCCCCCGTGAGCAGGAAAGCCGTGCGCAGCAACCGTGGCCAGCGGCCGACGACGAAGCTCTGGAACTCCGCGTCCCGAGCCTCTTTCCGATCCAACATGGGCACCTCCTAGATGGTTGAAGGAGTCCATGAGGATCGGATTTCGTTGCACCGCCGCGCGGAGGATCTTTTTTTCGAGCCTCGGGCCCGGAGATTGTGCGGCAGGCTCGCGCGGCCGTGGCCTCACGCCTGCCGCACCGGCACCTTCCGCGGCAGCCACAGCAGATCTGTCAATCCCCTGGTTCCGTAGAGACTTCCTCCAGCTTCACGCGCCTGACCTCACGTTCCGTCGGCTCCGCGGAACGTCGCCGCCATTTGTAGAACCACGCCTCGCTCACCCCGAGCAGGCGACAGGACATCCGATGGGGCACGTTGTGCTCGGCTCTCTGGCGACCGATGAAGGCGACCAGCGCCTCCGGTTCGTTCTCGGTCACTTCACCCAGAGAGCCATGGCACGCTTGAAGACATCACGCCCTACCTTTCTTCTCGGGTCTGAGCCGGCCACTCGTAAGATCGGCGGACCCGGGGACCCGGGGTATGGCTGACATCACGCTGTGCCACTTGGATGGTTTATGGAGCTTGGCCGCCCGGGGTCCTGCGACGACTCGACCGCCAATTGGGAACTGCGACTCGATCGCTTCGTAGGGCAACGTCGGCGAGGTCGTCTGCGGAAACCGTGTACGACGAGCTCACGGAGGATACGTGCCGGAGATCTGGGCTGGACTGGACATCGGCAAGACGCATCACCACTGCATGGTGATCAACGCGGACGGCACCCGCCTGCTGTCCCGCCGGGTTTCCAACGACGAGGCCGAGCTGCTGCAGCTCATCGGCGACGTCCTGGAGATATCCCGTGACGTGCTGTGGGCCGTCGACCTCAACCACGGCGGTGCCGCACTGCTGATCGGCCTGCTGGTAAACCACGGTCAGCCCGTCGCCTACCTCACCGGTCTGGCCGTTCACCACGCCTCGGGCACCTACCGCGGCGAAGGCAAGACCGACGCGAAGGACGCCTTCGTGATCGCCGACCAGGCCCGCGTCCGCCGTGACCTCGGTCTGCTCCGGCCCGGCGATGAGATCGCCGTCGACCTGCGCACCCTCACCACCCGCCGCCTCGACGTGGTCTTCGACCGCACCCGGCAGATCAACCGGCTCCGCGCACAACTAGTCGAGATCTTCCCGGCGTTGGAGCGGGCTCTGGATCTGACGAACAAGGGTCCGATCACCCTGCTCACCGGCTACCAGACCCCGGCCGCCATCCGCCGCGCCGGCGCCAAACGGCTCGAAAACTGGCTGAAGAACCGCAAGGTCCACAGTGCCGCTGCTCTCGCGAAGACTGTGGTGGAGGCCGCCCAGGCCCAGCACACCGCGCTGCCCGGCGAGACGCTGGCCGCGGCGATGGTGCTCCGGCTGGCAAAGGGGGTGATGGCCCTCGACGAGGAGATCGCCGAACACGGTGAGTCCGCAGATCCCGGCCAACTGCCGGAAGGGGAACGGGTGCTTCGAAGCGACCGCGGTGGCCGTGATGCCCGTGGCGTCCGTGAAGCTCCTCGCGTTCCAGCTCGCCCAGCGTCCCGCCCCCGCCGGCCCTCCGGGCCCGAAAGTTGAGATGGAGCCGGCGGTGGCGACGCCCTCTTCGCCCCCAGCGTCACCCGTCGCCTCGTCGAGGCCTACGCCCGCCAGACCACCGACATGGCCTCGCTGATGTAGAGGCGGTCGGCGATCTCCACGTTGGACAGGCCGCGTGCGGTCAGTTTCCGCGAGGGCGGGACGGACCGGTGTCGGGCTCAATGGCCTGAACGGCTCAGGCATGGCCTACCTGCTGGACGACCTCGGCGTGACGGCGACCAGTGTGATCGGGCCGGCCACAGCCATCGCCAGCGCCGCCACCGTGGCCGGCGCGATCACCTTCGCCAAGCTGAGCGGGGCCCCGGCGCCCCGGCTGCCACTCGTCTTCGCCCTGTGCGCGGCCGGGAGGGCGGTGAGCCGCTGCCAGCAGGTGGTGAATGCTTCTGCCCAGGGCCAGGTGGCTTCGATCCGCAGCCAGCGGCGGCGGGCGTGGTCGGCGAGGCGGGCGGGCAGGTGGTAGAGGCGGAAGCGCATGGTGTCCGGCTCGGCGTCGGCCAGGCCGCCGATGTCGTGCAGGGCCAGCAGCCTCACCCAGGCGTCGAGATCGGCGGCGATGTTCGCGGTGAGCATCCAGCCGCGGTTGATTTCCCACGAGGCGGACGGCAAATTGGTCAGGCCCATCGCCTTGTTGGTGCGCACCCGGTCTTCCACCCCGGCGTGCGAGCGGTGCAGTACGTCCAGGAACTGGCTGTGGCCCGAGCCGACAACGCCCCACATGTGGCGGATGTTGGTCGCGGTGATGCCATACCGCCAGCCGGTCTTCTTCTCGAACGCGGTCAGCTTCTTCAGGTGCCGCCGGGACGGTCGGACGCGGCGGACGATCAGCCGCATGCCCTCCGGCCAGTCCTCGCGGGTGTTCAGCCCGGTCAGCTCGGCGACGAAGTAGCCGTCCTGAAGGCTGCCGTCCTGGGTCAGGGAGGTCTCCCACGCGGCCTCGGGCAGCCGGGCGATAGCCTGCTCGTCGGCGTCCGTTATCTTCCAGCCGACCGTGTAGCGGACCGTGCGCCGCGTGGTGTTCAGGGCTTCGAGGTGTTCCAGCAGGCCGTGCGTGGCCCCGGCCCCGTCCACCCGGACGAGGATCTTCGCCGCCGAGGAGCCGGGGACCTGCGCGAGGGCGTCGGTGAGCACGGCGATGTGGTCGGCCACTGTGTTCGCCCCTGCATTGCCCGGTCGCAGGATCATGGCCAGGGACTCAGTGGTGTTCGCGCACCACGCGGCCAACGGATGAAACCCAAACGTCTTTTTGAAGGTGACCGCTGCCCCGGCCTTCTTCGACGCCGAGGTGATAACGGTGGCGTCGAGGTCGATGACGATCCAGCCGGTCAGCCGCTTGCCCGCCACTGTCAACCACGGGAAACCGCCCGGCCATAGATGCAGCAGACTCCACACGTGCCGGCGCACCCCCGCCCTCACCTTGGCGATCTTCGCCAGGGTGGCCTCGCCGAGCGCGGCCAGCGTGCGGCGAGCGGTGGAGTCCGAGGCCACCGGCCCGAACAACGGCCGGTGATGCAACTGGAGTTGCTCGGCCTCCGACAGGTTCGTCGCCCCGAGCACGATCGCGACCGTCAGGTGCACCAGCACCCCGGCACGTTCCCGCCAGACAGCTGCTGTGCTGGACGGCAGCACCTTCCCCAGCGCCCCGGTGAGGCCCGTGCGGTCCGCGCACCGGCGCAGCAACACCGCACCGGCATACCCGATGAGTCTCTTCCCGTCAGCCACCACGGACAGCCGACGGTCCCACCCTGTCGCCTTGCTCACCAGATTGGTGCCCTGATCCTTGCAGCGGATACGACGAGACACTCGCATCCTCGCAGGTCAGCGGCACCATTTTGCTATCGGGGCGTCAAATCATCGAAGCCGACAGCCATTCACTCGATGGTGTCAAAAAGCCGATCATCAGGTGCTTTTTCGCAGATAGTAGCTCGATAATCCCAAAGTCGCTGAGCGGTCATTAATGCGCCGCATCTAACGAGCTTGGCCCCAGGGGGGACCCGACATGAGAATCAAACGCGCGTTTGCTGCTGCCTTCTTGGCGCTGTTTGCCTGCGCCTCAGGACCGTCTGCGCAGGCAATCGTCGGCGGAGAGAAAGTGTCACAGCCCTGGGCAGCCGCCTTCATCAAGCAGAACAGCGGAGCACCTGTTGAGAAACGCACATATTGCTCGGGCGTACTGGTCAATCCGCGATGGGTGATGACCGCAGCGCACTGCCCGATCGCTCCCGGAGACACCGTAGTCATCGGCCGTGCGACCCTTGCCTCCAGCCAAGGTGAGAAACGTACCGTGGCCCGTATCGAACGGATGCCCCACAGCAACAGGTACTGCCCTTCAAAGAGTTGGGAGCTGTGCGACGTCGCTCTGGTGAGACTCAACGCGGCATCGGCGCAGCCCACCCTTGCTCTCGCGGGCAGCCAAGTGCTACGCGAGTGGGGCGAGGGGACTGCGGCCAGGGCGTACGGATATGGGGCGGCGTCGGCGGCGACCGCCGACAGGTCCAGCGGGTACCTGAAGCGGGCTCACGTCAGTATCGATGACTTCCGTGCGAACAATCACACACTGTTCGCGTCCGGTCCACGAACGGCGGTATGTTACGGCGACAGCGGGGGCCCACTGGTGGTGAGCACCTCGCGCGGGCCGCGTCTGGTGGCGGTGGTCCGAGCCCGCGTCGGCCACGATCAGACCTCGTGTACTCGGGGTGACTCACAGTCGTATACCAAGGTCGGCTACCGGGGTGCCTCGAACAACTCGAAGCCTTTTCTGTGGATCACTCACATCCTCGGAACCTGACCTAGCCTCGGTTCTTCAGCCGGGTTCGGTCGCCGATCGGTTCGCCAGCTCGCCCGAAATGTCCTCGGGTCGTGCGAGGTGGGCCGTCGTGCGATGCCACCGGTGCGCCGGGTTCCGCGGGCCCGGAGTGGCGCTGATCGTCCTCCTTGCTGGTTTTCGTCGGGGTGGTGTCCGGCCGTCAGGCGACGGCCGGTAAGTCGATGAGACGCTGCCAGCAGGTGGTGGCGGAACCGCATGGTGTCCGGTCCGGCGGCAGCGAGGCCGTCGATTCTGTGCAGGGCCAGCAGTCGCAGCCATGGTCGAGCTTCGCGGAAAGCGTCCACCCTTGGCTGACCTCTCTGGACTTCGACGGGAGGTTATGCGTGCTCATTTGAGCTCACTCACCAGTTTGGTGCCCTGATCCTCGCAACGGATACGACCTAAGCACTCGCATCCTCGCAGCTCAGCGGCACCTTTCTGCTATCAGGCCGTCAGGTAGCCCAATTCCAGTGAATAGCCGAGGCTAGTCCTCGCGGACGCGATCAAACGCAACCGCGCGGACCTCCCACCACGCTGGTGGGACGCCGAGAAAGAGGAGCTGACCGAGGAACGAGTCACGCCTGCGCGGCTGCGTCGACAGCGGTGGTCATGATGTGGCGGATCCGTTCGCGCAGCAGTTGATGCGTGCGGTCGTGATGGTTGCGTGGGTGCCACGCCATGCCGATGGTCAGGGGCGGCAGCACCAGGGGGATCGGGAACGCACGCAGTCCGAGTGTGTTCAGCATCGGTCGTCCGAGTCCCGCCGGGGCGACGCTGACGACGTCGGTTTCGCGGGCCAGGAACAGCGCGGTCGCGACGCCGGGGACCACGGCCACCACGCGCCGGCTCAGGCCCAGTTCGGCGAGCCGCTCGTCGATTGGGCCGTGGGCCCGGCCGCGTCGCGACACGACGATGTGGTCCGTGGTGGCGAACCGCCGCGGGGTGACGGGTTTCGTCCTCGCCAGTGGGTGATCCGGCCGCACAACGCCGATCAGCGTCTCCGTCAGAAGTGTTTCCGTGCGGATCTCCGGGTCACCGGGACGCACGATCCCGATCTCCAGATCCACCAGTCCTTCGCGCAGGGCCGGGGCGTCCTCAAGGTTCTCCGGCCGCAACCGCAGGGAGATGCCGGGCGCCTGGACCCGTAGATCGTCGATGAGGGACGGGATGAAGGTCGTGGACAGCATGTCGTCGACCTGCAGGTCGAACGTGCGCACAGCGGTTCGGGGATCGGCGGTGCTCGACGGTGCGAACAGTGCTCGCGCCCGGGTGGCGACCGCGTGCACCTCTCCGCGCAGTTCCAGGGCCCGGGGTGTGGGCACGAGGTCGCGTCCGGCCCGCACGAGGAGCGGGTCGTCGAAGGCGCGGCGCAATCGGGCCAGGGCGCGGCTCATCGCAGGTGCCGAGGTGTGCAGGCGTGCCGCGGCCTTCGTCACGCTGTTCTCGGTGAGCAGCGCGTCCAACGCCTCGATGAGGTTCAGATCGACGTAGTCCATCCCCGGATTATCACTTGCGAAAGGACTACCTACCAAGGTTGCACTGGTGTGAATCGGCTGCGTTTCCTAACGTCGAACCCACTCGACGACATGAAGGAGGTCGCAGTGGACATCCGCATCCGCCCGCCACGCGACAGCGGGACCCGTGACCTGAGCGCCCGCGGTGACCGTGGTGTCGACGCGACCGGAGACGGACTGTGACGCGCGCGGTCGTGATCGGTGCCGGGATCGTGGGCCTGACAACCGGGCTCGCGCTGCGCCATGCCGGGATCGAGGTGGTGATCTGTGAGCGCGCGCCGGAGATCCGCGCCGACGGGGCCTCGCTGGGGCTCTGGGCGAACGCACTGGCGGCCTTCGACGATCTCGCCGTCGGCGAGCAGGTGCGCTGCATCGGCGCACCCACCGAGATGTACTTCCACGATTCCGCCGGGCGACTGCTCGACACCCCGGGGTTCGCTCCCGAGGACCATCAGTACCTGCTGGTGCACCGGGCCAAGCTGAACGACCTGCTCGCCGACGCCGTGGGGCGGGACAACATCCGCCTGGCCACCGGATTCACTGCGTACGAGGAGCACACGGACCATGTCACGGTCCACCTGTCCGACGGCAGCAGCGAGGACGCCGACGTGCTCGTCGGGGCGGACGGGGCGTACTCGGCAGTGCGCGCGCAGTTGGTCCCGGGCACTCCGGCGCGGGAACACCCCGGCCACCACGCCTGGCGCGCGGTCCTCCAGGCCACCGGCATCACGGTGCCCGAGGACCGGCTGATCCTGGGCACCCACGGCTGCCGGGGCGGCTACGTACGTACCTACGACGGGGGCGTCTACTGGCTGCTGAACCAATTCGACTCGCCCCCGCTGAAGGGGACCCCGAAGCAGCAGGTCATGGAACGGGCCGTCCATCTGGAGACGGAAGGGCGGGACGGGATCCTGGCCGGGCTGATCGCCGCGACGCCCGACGAACTCATCCTGCGCAACCAGGTCATGCTCGTGCCACCCCTCCCGCACTGGGTCTCCGCGCGGGTCGCCCTGGCCGGGGACGCGGCCCACGCGATGTCTCCGCACATCACCGCCGGCGCGACGCTGGGCATCGAGGACGCCGCCCTGCTCGGCCGCCTGCTCACTCCCACCGGCGACATGCCCGCCGCGCTGGCCGCCTACCAGGCCGGCCAGATCCCGCGGTACGCCCACGTCGCGCGACTGGCCGCGGCGGTGGAACACGCGCCCACGCCGCGGGAGTTCGCGCAGAACTACGTCGCGTTCAGCCACTGGATGATCACCCAGCGACCGCAGCTTCCCGGCAGGAACCGGGTGGACGCATGACGTTCGTCGTCGAAGTGGACGTGTTGGTGCCGATGCGCGACGGCATCGCGCTCGCCACCAACGTGTGGCGGCCCGAAGGGCCGGGACCATTCCCCGTGCTGCTGGTCCGCACCCCCTACGGCAAGGACGACGCCGGAACGTACGGCAACCCGAAGCTTCCGGATGTGTTCGCCTTCGTGGACGCCGGTTACGCGGTGGTGGCCCAGGACGTCCGCGGGACCTCCCGTTCGCCCGGAGCGTTCGTGCCCCACGCCAACGAGGGCCGTGACGGTGCCGACACCCTTACGTGGCTGGCCGGACAGCCGTGGTGCGACGGCGCGGTCGGCATGTGGGGCGGGTCCTACATGGGATTCGCGCAGTGGCAGGCGGCTGTGCACGACGCACCGGCACTGCGCGCGATCGCGCCCGTGATGACCTCCGCCGACCCGTACGCGGCACCGTGGTACTCCCCGGGCGGAGCGGTGTCGCAGGACGCCGTCCTGACCTGGGGCACGCTCTCGGCCCTGCGCAACCTCCGCCGCGGCCTCGCCGACGGACACGGCGACCCGGGCGACGCTCACGCACTTCTGTCCGGCCTGTCCGACCCGCGGCTGCTGCACGACCCGCTGCCGGTCGCCGACCGCGGCGCGGTCACCCGGCACCTGCCCTGGGCCGGCCAGGTGCTCGACCACCCGGAGCGGGATACGTTCTGGCAGGAGGTCGCCTCGATCGACCACTGCGGCGACATCACCGTCCCCGCGCTCCATGTAGGGGGCTGGTACGACGTTTTCGTAGGCGAAACCGTCCGGTCCTACACGACGATGCGCCGCCACGGTGGCAGCGCCGCGGCCCGCGACGGTCAACGGCTACTCATCGGCCCCTGGTGCCACGCCGACGGCGCAGACCTCGGCACCTTCCCCGACCGGTCGTTCGGACTCCACAGCAGCATCAAGGCCGCCGACGTCACCGGCGCGCACCTGCGGTTCTTCGACCGCTGGGTCCGCGGCCTCACGGACACCCCCGACGACACCCACCGGGTCCGGATCTTCGTCATGGGTGTCGACCGGTGGCGTGACGAGGTGGACTGGCCGCTGCCCGACACCCGTTACACCGACCTCTTCCTCGCCGGGGGCGGCCGAGCCAACACCGCTGGTGGCGACGGCGTCCTGACGCGCGACGCCGTGTCGATGGAGACGGCGGACACGTTCCTCTACGACCCGCGTCGCCCGGTCCCGAGCCTGGGTGGCACCGTGCTCGCCGCCGCCTCCGGTGCCTTCCCCGGACCGGCCGACCAAGCGGCCGTCGAAACGCGCGAGGACGTCCTGTGCTTCACCACTCCCGTCCTCAAAGACCCCCTCGAGGTCACCGGCCACGTCACGCTGGTCCTGCACGTCTCCTCCTCGGCACCGGACACCGACTTCACCGGCAAGCTCGTCGACCTGCACCCCGACGGCAGGGCGATCCTGTTGTGCGAGGGCATCCAGCGGGCCCGCTACCGCACGTCACTCACCGATCCGGAGCCCCTGGAACCGGGAACGGTTTACGAGTTGACCGTCGACCTGAGGGTCACCGCGAACGTGTTCCTGCCCGGGCACCGCATCCGGCTCGAAGTCTCCAGCAGCAACTTCCCCCGCTACGACCGCAACACCAACACGGGCGGGACGATCGCGGCCGACAGCGAAGACGACCTGGCCGTCGCGGTCAACCGGGTCCACCACGGACCGGCCCACCCGAGCCGCCTGATTCTGCCGCTGGTCGAACGGCCGGAGCCCGGACACCCCACAACGAAGACAGGCACATGAGCGCGCTTCAGGACCTGGTGGACCGGGCCGCGGTGGCCGATGCCGTCGCCGGTCTCGCCCACGCCCAGGACGACCGGGACTGGACCGCTCTGCGGCGGCTGTTCGCCGACGAGGTGCGGCTGGACCTCTCCATCCACTACTACGGCAGGCCGCCGACGACGGTGCCGGCCGCCGAGCTGGTCGAGCTCGCCCGAACGACACTGGAGGGCTTCGACTGCACCCACCACGCGGCAACCGACCTCGTCGTACGGCTGTCGGGCGACGAGGCCGAGTGCAGCGCGCACATGGTCGCCTACCACCACGTCCCCGCGGACCCCGGTGTCACCGACCACTGCACGATGCGCGGCCTCTGGCAGCTCAGACTCCGCAGATCCGGCGGACGCTGGCTGATAGGCCACTGGGCCGTGGTGCGCACCGCCCCATGGGAGGGGTCCCCCGCCGTCTACGAGCTCGCCGCCGCCCGTACCGGACGCCCGTCCTGACGGCAGCCGCGCAGGACACTCAGTCGCGCAGAAACGAGCAGGACCCAGAGGTGAGGAACCCGTGTTCTACGAGATACGGACGGAACGTGCCCGTGCCGGCCACGGCGCGGAACTGGCGCGCTACATGGACGAGACCGTCGTCCCGCTGCACCAGGAAATGGGGATGCACGTGGTGGGAGCGTTCACGATGGCCGACGACGAGGACGCTTTCGTCTGGATCCGGCGCTTCGAGGACGCCGCCGACCGGGAACGCTTCCTGGCCGCCATCCATGGGGATCCCCGGTGCGCGACCGTCGTCGACACCCTTTCCGCCCTGTCGGGCGGGCCGGCGTCCACGGTCCGGCTGGAACCCGCCCCGCGATCCGCGCTGCGCTGACCCCGCCCACGCACCTGGCCGTGCCGCAGCGCCCGGCAACCACGCCCCTCCCGGCTCCGCGGACCGGGGCCGCAGTACACGACCTGGATCGATCGACCACGCGAAGGGAGGTTACGAATGGCTCGGCACGAACTGCCGGCGACCCGGGACACCGTGGTGAACGTCTTCGGCCGGGACACCCCACCGGTTCTCACCGTGGACGCCGGCGACTCGGTGGTGGTCGACTCGCTGGACGCCGCAGGACACCTGGAGCCGATGCGAACACCCGGTGACCCGAGGCCGAAGATGTTCGAGGACCGGATCGGCCACTGTCTCACCGGTCCGATCGCGGTGCGGGGCGCGGAGCCGGGCATGGTCCTTGAGGTGCGCTTCGAGTCCGTCGTGGCCGGCACCTGGGGCTGGACGCTCGCCGGGGTGAAGGACACCCCCCTGACGCGCCGACTCGGCGTCGCCGACGGACCCGCGTCATGGCTGTTGTGGAACATCTGCGACGGGACGGCCACCAACGACCGCGGCCAGACCGTGGACATCGCGCCCTTCCTGGGTGTGGTCGGTGTCCCTCCGGCGGAGCCGGGCTCGCATTCAACCATCCCGCCGAGAGCGGAAAGCGGAGGGAACATCGACTGCCGCGAACTGGTGGCGGGTTCCACGCTGTACCTGCCGGTGACCGTGCCCGGGGCGATGCTCCACCTGGGAGACGGCCACGCGGCACAGGGGAACGGTGAGGTCGCCGGAACGGCGATCGAATGCCCCATGACGACGGAGGTGACACTCAACCTCCGGGAGCGGGCCCCGGTTCCCGGTATCCACGCCGAGACGCCCGAAGGACGCGTCACCTTCGGTTTCGACGCGGACCTGAACGCGGCGACGGGGGACGCGTTGGACGCCATGCTGGCCTGGCTGCGCCCACTTTTCGATCTGGACAGGACGGCGGCGCTGGCCTTGGCCGGCGTGGCCGTAGACCTGCGAATCACCCAAGTGGCCAACGACACGTGGGGTGTGCACGCCGTGCTGCCGTACGACGCCGTCCGGTGACCCCCACGACGGGATCAGCTACTGAACTCGACCTTGATCCGACGTCATGACCTTCCTTGTAAACCGTGTGAGAGCGAGTAACGAGCAAACCGAATGACATCTCATGACCAACTGATGACCATCACCCATGCGAGCCCTCAGGCCCGTCCGCGCCGGATTTCCTACACGGAGGTGCGCGCCCGGATCGGCGAGCCCGAGGACATGATCAAACGCAAGCTGCGCGACCGTCTCGACCGGCATGCGCGTCGTTTCATCGCCCATTCTCCTTTCCTGGCGATGGCCACGTCGGACGCCATGGGACTCCCTGACAGCTCACCACGCGGTGACTATCCGGGGTTCGTGAAGGTGCTCGACGAGCGCACGCTCGCCATTCCCGACAGGCCGGGCAACCAACTGGCCGACTCCTTTCGCAATCTCGCTGAGAACGACGGGATCGGGCTGATGTTCGTCGTCCCCGGAATGCGAGAAGTGCTGCGTGTCAACGGTCGTGCCTATCCCACCGACGAGCCGGACGTGCTCGCCCGGATGCGCACCGAGGGAAAGGAGGCCGAGCTGGCGATCGTCGTGGAACTGACGGAGGTCTTCTTCCACTGCGGCCGCGCGCTGATCCGCTCCCGGCTGTGGGATCCGGCGAGCCAGGCCCTGGCCGGGGAACTGCCGTCGATAGGCGAGATCGCCGCCGACCAGTTCGGGCTCGCCGCCGACCCGAGGGCGCTGACGGACATGCTCGAAGACGACTACCGACACCTGTACTGAGGCGGCCATGGCCATGCAACGAACCATTCTTGAGAAGGCCGAACCGGTCGCCGAAGGAGCCGTCTCGCTCCTCCTGCGCGGCGCCGACGGCCCGCTGGCCCCCTGGGAACCGGGCGCCCACATCGATCTGGCACTGCCCAACTGGCTGACCCGGCAGTACTCGCTGTGCGGGGATCCGGCCGACCTCGACACCTACCGTGTCGCAGTCCGTCACGACCGGCTCAGCCGGGGCGGCTCGGAGTACATCCACCTGTTCCTCGACGAGGGCCACACCCTCGACGTCTCGGTGCCACGCAACAACTTTCCCCTGCTGCCCGCATCGGAGTACCTGTTCCTCGCCGGCGGGATCGGCATCACCCCCATCGTGCCGATGCTGACGGCAGCGGTCGAAGCGGGCGCCTCGGCGACGCTGGTGTACATGGGCGGGTCCCTCGCCACCATGCCGTTCGTCGACGAACTGCGGGCCGCGTACGGCAGCCGGGTGCGCATCCACGCTACCGAGCGGCACGGCAGGCCCGACTTCGCCGCCAAGGCGGCGGCGCTGGGCCCTCGGACGCTGGTGTACTGCTGCGGCCCCGCGCCGATGCTCGAAGCGGCCGAGGCGGCGTTCCCCGCGCAGCAGCTGCACATCGAGCATTTCCGGCCGGCGGCCAAGAAGTTCGCGCCCAACGAGCCCTTCGATGTGCACTGCGCCCGGTCACAACGGACCGTCCGGGTCGGCGCGGAGGACTCCATGCTGGACGCGTTGAACCACGCGGGATTCCGCATACCGTCCGGATGCCGCGAAGGGGTCTGCGGCAGTTGCGAGATCGCCCTCGTCGAGGGAGAGCCGGAGCACCGCGACGACATCGGCGCCCCACCCGGTCGTATGTACTGCTGCGTCTCACGGGCGCTGTCGTCCGGCCTCACCGTCGACCTGTGACCCGATCCGTACCGCCCCTCATGCGCCGAACGCCGTGAGCGCCGACCATCCCGGGAGGGATGCCCCATGACAATCCATCCGCACCTGACGACCAGGGCCGGTGGCTTGTGACCGACTGGATCGAACTGGCCGAATCGGTCATCACCTCGCCGTGGTTGTACGCGGTGCTCATCGCAGTGTCCTTCCTCGACTCCTTCCTCCCGCTGATCCCGAGCGAACCCGTCGTGATCGTCGCGGGGGTCTACGCCGCGACCGGTGAGACCGACATCGTGCTCGTCATCGCCGCCACGACGCTCGGGGCCCTTCTCGGCGATCTCGTTCCCTACGCGGTCGGACGCCTGTTGGGCGTACACATACTCAAGCGCCTGCCACCCGGCTCCAAACGTCGGATGGCCCACGACTGGTTCGCCCGCGAGCTCGACGCTCGCGGCGGCTTCATCCTGGTGACCACACGGTTCATCCCGGTGGGGCGCTACCTGGCCACCTTGTCCACCGGGCTTGTCGGCTACCCGGTGGGCAGGTACCTGCTGTTCGTCGCGTTCGCCACCGCCACCTGGAGCGCCTACACCGCGCTCACCGGCTATTTCGGCGGCGTCGTGTTCCAGGAGAACACGCTGCTGGCCATCGCCGTCGGTGTGGGGCTGGCGGTCGTGGTGACCGGTGTCATCGGAGGCGTACGTCACCTCCGCCGCCGCGGGACCGCCGTCGCAGCGGACACAGCCGTCGACTGACCCCGGTCGTGACCGAACGTCAGGTCGGGGTGACGACCGGGCATCACCCCCCACCGATCGAGTGGTTCAGGGCCGGGGAAGCAGCTCTTCCAGAGCCGCGCGGGTCTCGGCTATGCCTTCCTTCCAGGCGGCGCTGCGCAGGGCAGCCATGTCCCATGAGGCCACGGGGTCGGCGTCGCTCACGCAGTAGCCGTAGACCGAGGAGGAGATGTCCTCTGTTGTGAGGAGGTGGTCGTAGTGGAACGATCCCTCGAAGCCGACCCAGGCTGCGGCCCGGCCATCCGCGCACAGGCGGCGCAAGACCTCGCACGTGTAGGTGTGCAGGTCAAGTGAGATGTCGCGAAAGGTGAGGTCGTACGACATGAGGCCGAGCGGCGCGATCTCTTCCGGTTGCCCCTCCGGCATGCACGGGCGCACCTCGTCGGGCACGAGTCCGGCGAGGGACACCCGCTCCTCGCCAGCGACAGGGCCCTGCGCATGGCAGACCTTGCGACACAGGATGGGTGCGCTTCCGCCGCGCCAGCCTGCTCGACGAATACCTCGCCCGCCTGCTCGCCGACGTGGGCATCAGCCCGCCCACGGTGGCCCGAGCGTCACAGATCTCCACCGCCGTGCGACTGGCAGCCCAGGGCTTGGGCGTCACCGTGGTTCCGGCATCGGCCGTGCCCGAAAGCTTCGAACAGCTAGCCCGCCCGTTCCTGCCTTCCCTGACCGAACCCGTCATCGTCGGTATACGCCGCCACCCAGGTTCGGCGGAGGCAGCCGTGCTCGACCACCTCCATCAGCAGAACTGGTGCGGCACCAGCCTCCTCGCCCCGCATACCGCCCTCTGAATTAACGAGCTGCCCCGCGATTGGTCTTGAGGTGTGTTGGCCTGGAGGTTCGGCTGGTGGGTGATTCAGCAGGCCGTGGGGCGGGCGAGCATGAGTCACGGGGCATCCCGTTAGCCGCGCACGTGCAGCCCGAAACCCGTGCGGCCCGCCGGCTCCCGTCCCTCCTTGAGGTGCAGTGAGGGGATCTCGTAGTCACCGAGGTTCTGCGGCCGGAACGCGATCGGCTCGGTCGACTCCAGGGTGAGCAGGCGCTGCTCCCAGGCCTTGGCGACGTCCGGGTACTCCACGCTGGTCATCCGGTCGGTGAACGTAGAGCACGAACGGCGGCAGCACCTCGATGCCCGGGTAGTAGAGGATGCCGTGGTGGATCGGGAACAGCAGATCGTCGATGGGGCCGTTGATCCCGCGAGCGGCGTAGTGCGACTCCGGGCCGCCGGCGGTCACCGACAGCAGAGCCTTCCTGCCCGCAAGGGTGCCTTCGCCGAAGCGCTCGCCGTATTTGGTGTCGCTGTGCTCGCCGACGCCGTACGCGAAGTGGTAGGTGAACACCCGGTCCACCCAGCCTTTGAGGATCGCGGGCATCGTGTACCACCACAGCGGGAACTGGAAGATGATCGTGTCGGCCCACAGCAGCTTCTCCTGCTCGGCGAGGACGTCCGGGGTGAGTGTCCCGGCGTCGAAGGCCCGGCCCGAGTCCAGGGCGACCTTCAGCGGACGTGAGGCGTCGGGGCCGTAGTCCGCGGCGTCCACGACCGCCTTCCAGTTCATCGCGTACAGATCGCTCACCCGTACCTCGTTGCCGGCGGTCTCCAATGTGGACACCGCGAGGTCCTTCAGCGAGCTGTTGAGCGACTTCGGTTCCGGGTGGGCGTAGACGATCAGCGTCTTCACGGGAACTCCTTCGGATCGGGTGTATTCGATCCTGGGGGCCGCAGCGCCCGGCGTTCAGGGGCTCCTCTTCCGTCGGACGGGACTTCCTGGTATCGGCAGGACCACCTTCACGGGCACCACCGAGGCCATACTGAGGGGCATGGACGACCTTGCGGGCTTCCTGCGGACCCGGCGTTCCCGGGTCGACCCGGCGGCCGTCGGCATCCCCACCGACAGCCGCCGCCGGGTCGAAGGGCTGCGCCGCGAAGAGGTCGCGCACCTGTCCGGAGTCAGCGTCGACTACTACGTACGATTGGAGCAGGGCCGCGCGACCCAGCCCTCCGAACAGGTCCTCGACGCGCTCGCCCGCGTCCTCGGCCTCGACGAGACCGAACGCGGGCACCTCGACCGGCTCGCCCGGCAGCGCCGCCGCCGTGCGAAGGCGCCGGGCGGGCGGGTCCGGCCGGAGCTGCTACGCGTTATCGATCTGGTCGCCGACGCACCCGCGCTGATCATGGACCACCGCCTGGACGTGCTCGCCGGGAACCACCTCGCCGGGCTCCTCTACGGCCGGCCGATGCCGGGCCTGAACACCGCCCGGCACATCTTCCTTGAGGAGGCCGAGCGCGGCCTTTACGCGGACTGGGAAAACTGCACCCTCGACGTGGTCGGGCACCTGCGCCTGGCCGCCGGCAAATACCCCGAGGACCCCCGCCTGGCCTCGCTCATCGGCGAACTGGCGATGGGCAGCGAGCGCTTCCGCCGCCTCTGGGCCCGCGCAGACGTGCGCGCCCGCACACATGGACGCAAGGCGTACCGGCACCCGCTGATCGGACTGCTGGAACTGCACCAGGAGAACTTCGCACTACCAGATGAATCGGGCATGGAGCTGCTGGTGCTGTCCGCGGCCCCCGGCAGCCCCGCCGAGGACGCGCTGCGCCTGCTCGCGGGCCTAGACGCGGACAGCGATGACGCGCATCCCACAGTGAACGCTCAGATCCGCCGCTAGGGCGTGTGTGACGTCGTGATCAATCTCGGGTTCTGGTCCCGTGCAGGGGCGGTACCTGGTAGGACGCTGGGTGTGACACGTAGCAACTCACCGACGGGCAATGGGAGTTCATCGAGCCGTACCTGCCGATAGGCGAGTACGGTCCGTACCCCGGGCGGTTGCGGGAGCAGTTTCGAGGGGGTGATCTGGCGGTTCCGGTCCAGCGCCCAGTGGCGCGAGATGCCCTCCGAGTTCGGACCGTGGCCGACGGTCTACGGGCGCTTTCGCGTCTGGCGGGACGCCGGGGTCTTCTCCGCTTTTCTGGAAGGCATGATCGTGGAGGCCGCCCGCCGGGGACAGACGGACTTGTCCCTGGTCAGCGTGGACTCCACCACTGCCCGCGCCCAGCACGACGCCGCCGGGATGTGCATCGGCAAGGAGGTCCTGGACGCCCTGGAGGAAGCCGCCGCCGACCAGGAACGGGCCCGGCAAAAGGGGGCGGCCCGCCAGAACAGAACGGACAGGAGGGAAGCGACGCCCCCGACCGGGAAAAACGGCGGCACCTCAGACGACGGCACAAGCTCCGTCTGAAGGAAGCCCTGCTCGGGAGATCCCGTGGTGGGCTGACGCGCAAGGTTCATCTCGCCGCGGACCGCAAGTGCCGCCCGTTGTCGTTCGTCCTGACCGCGGGACTGGCAGCCGACAGCCCGCAGTTCGTCCCCGTGCTGCAGAAGGTGCGGGTCCGTCTGCCTGTCGGCCGTCCCCGGACCCGGCCTGGGGCTGTCGCCGCCGACAAGGCCTACTCATCCCGCGCCAACCGCTCTTACCTGCGCAAACGCAACATCAAGGCCGTCATCCCGGAGAAGAAGGACCAGGCCGCCAACCGGAAGAGGAAAGGCAGCCGGGGCGGCCGACCCACAGGTCACGACGCCGGTCTCTACAAGGAGCGGAACACCGTCGAGCGTCTCATCAACAAGCTGAAAGCCTGGCGGGGCATCGCGACTCGATACGACAAGACGCCCCAGAGCTACCTCGCCGGCCTCTACCTCCGCGCCTCCATGATCTGGATCAGCGACCTGCTGAAGGCAACTGATTGATCACGACGTCACACAGGCCCTAGCCGCCGCTGCGGCTCTCATGCTCGGAGCAGGCGGGCTGGTGGCCGTGAACGTGTACGCCTCTGCCCACGAGACATCGGGCGGCAACACCGTCAAACAGTCGCCTCAAGGTGGGACCGGCCAAGCTGCGGCCTCGGAGGCCTCGACCATCGACTGCCCCGACGTCGGTAGCCGACTGCAGCAGGTGCCGGACCAGGCCCGGGCCGAGGTCGACAGGGAACTTGCCGCACTGGACAGCCAGGTTTCGGAGGCTTACCAGAGGCTGCAGAGTTCAACCCGGGCCATACAGCAGGACTACAGCTTCGCAAAAAACGTGATCATTGTCCCCCTCAAGGACAAGCGGGCTGCGACGATCGACCGGATCTCCATTGCCATCGGCAGGGTGGGGAACAAGCCGCAGGGACTCAAGGCACTGGCCGCCTGTACGCTGCGCGCTTCCGGCAACCAGAGGGACACCGGCGGCAACCAGAACGGCCGGGAGCAGGGCCAGGAGAACGGCCAGGGACAAGAGCAGGGCAACGGGCAAGGCCAGCCCGTCAATGGCGGACAGGCAGGCAACGGGCCTGTCGCCGCCGACTTCGTCGACATCACCTCGGTGAAGCCCAACGTGACACCACCCCGAGGGTCGCAGCAGGCCTCCCGGGGTTCCTTCGCCACCCAGTGCGGTGTGAACGAGAACAAGCTGTACAACAGCGACAACGTCATCGTGGCGCCCGGTGTGGACAACGGTGCTCATCACACGCATGACTACGTCGGCAACCAGGCGAACGACGCGTTCGCCGACAACGACGACTTCGCGGGCGGAGACACGACCTGCCAGAACCAGGGGGACAAGTCGTCCTACTACTGGCCGGTCCTCCGGTTGCAGGACGGCACCGAGGAATTCGACGCCGAGCAGCAGGGCGGCGGCGCCGAGGGCAACGCCGGCAAGATCCTCACCGCATCGCAGGTGACCCTGGACTACGTGGGCAACGCGAGCAGCAAGGTCGTGGCCATGCCCAAGTTCCTGCGGATCATCACCGGTGACGCCAAGGCATTCACCAACGGCACGACGAACGCCAACGCGGCGTGGAGCTGCACCGGCTTCGAGAACCGCCAGCTGACGGACAAGTACCCGATCTGTCCCGAGGGCAGCAGCCTGGTGAGGACGTCGAAGTTCCAGAGCTGCTGGGACGGCCAGAACGTCGACAGCGCCAACCACCGCGACCACGTCGCGTTCGCCGATCCGAAGACAGGCGCCTGCCCGAGTGGCTTCAAGGCCGTTCCCCAGCTTGTACAGCGGCTGGTCTACGACGTGGACGCACCCAGCCTCAACGACAGCGGCCAGTTCAGCCCGTTTTACGCGGTGGACGGCTTCCCGGAGCAGATGCACAAACCGATCACCGACCACGGTGACTTCGTCAACGTCTTCGACGAGCAGCTGATGAGCAAGATGGTCCAGTGCATCAACACCGGCCGCCAGTGCCAGTGATGTCACTGCGCTGAGCCGCTGTCCGCACCCTCGACGACCGCCGGCAACGCCAGCGGCTGAAACGAGACGCGTCGACATCGGGAGCACGAAATCCGTCGCCCGCCGGCCCGGCCATGCCGACGTGCCACGCCGACAGGCTGGCCCGCTGGCACCGGCCGGTGACGGATTTCGCATGTCGCGAGTCGTGCGCGGGGACCTGGCCATCCTCAAGGCGTTGGTTACCCCATGCGGGCTCGGGCCGTGCCGCGTCCGTCGCCGACCTGTCCGGCGTGGACCCGCGCAAGCTGCCGGAGGCGGGGGCCGCGCTGACCGACCGTATGCGCGAGTACGTGTCCCGATGGGGCGCGGTCGCCCCCACTCCGACACCCCTCTTTCCAGTGGTCGACGGCGACGTCCTGCCCGCCACGCCCTGGGAGGCCCTGGCCGGCGGCGCGGCACGGGACATGGAGCTGATCGCCGGTCACAACCGGGACGAGTTCCGTCTGTTCCTGATGATCGAGGGCCCGCTCGGCCAGGTGGATGAGAACCATGGCGGCCATGGCCCTGGGCCTGTTCGGGCCCACACCGGACGCCTAGCAGTCCTACCGCGCCGCGTTCCCGGATGCCTCCCCGGAGTACCTCTTCGAACTCGTGCAGTCGGGCTGGCTGTTCCGCATGCCTTCGCTGCACCTCGCGCGGGCGCAAGTGGCCGGCGGCGGCCGGGCGCACATGTACGAACGCGTTCCACGTACGCGGGGGTACATGAGTCCGCGCTCTTCGGCCAGCGTGCGAAGGCGATCTCCTGTACCTTCGTCGATCTTTATCGTGGTGTCGGCCGTAGCGGGAGAACGCCGGTGAATACCCCGCCCGATTGGTGCGCCCCGCTCGGCGCGCGAAGCGCGCAAAGTAGCACAGTGGCGCGGGCCGGGGAGCGGGTTACCCGCACCGACGTGAGTGCGGCAGACTGGTGCGGAGCCCCGGCTGTCCGGCCGGGGTGAGGGCCTGTTCTGTCGCAGCAAGGAAAGCCGCTAGATCCGTGAGTGACGAGTCCGACGCCCTGGACCCCGATGTTCCGGAGTCCGTAGACGAGGGCGCGTTCGGCATCGACGCGTTCTCCCTCGACGACCGGCTGCGGCTGTTCCACTTCGCCGCCGCCGAGAAGCGCCACGAATATCTTTGGCTGTTGCGTGCCTTCGATCGCGGGCGCGCCAACTACCAGGTGCTGCTGCACGCTTCGGACGCGGTGGGACTGCTGGAGCGGCTCACCGCCGAGCATCCCGTCGCGGGCACTGTCGGTGAGGTCCAGCCGCTGCTCGACGCGCTCGCGGAGTGGCAGGTCCTGGACCGGTCGTACGACGGGACGCGCGCCGCGAACCTCGCCGAGTACCGCAACCGGCATTACGTGTACCAGTTCACCCAGGCCGGATACCGGGCCTACCGGGCGGTGGAGGACGTACTCGGCGCGAGCCTGGAGGACGCCCAGCTCTCCCGCCTCGTCTTCCCAGACATCCTCGGCGACCTGCACGCGCTGGCCGAGGCCAACGCCGCAGGCGACGGCGAGGAGGTCTACCGCAAGCTCGGCCGGCTCGATTCCGTGCTGAACGAGATGGCACAGCGCGCTGCCCGCTTCTACCTCATGCTGGGCGACCTGGCGCGCACCAACGACACCCGGCCCGAGGTGTTCCTCGCCCACAAGGACACGCTCCTCGCCCACATGCGGGAGTTCACCGCCGAGCTCGGCCGCTACGCCCCGCTGCTCGCCGAGGCCGTCGAGAAGGCCGCGGCCACCGGTGTGGACCGCATGATCGAGTACGCGGCCGAGGCCGACGAGCGGCTCTTTCGCAGCCCCGCCGAGCGCCTGGCGGACTGGCGGCACCGGTGGGACGGCATCGTCCACTGGTTCGCGGAACGCGAGCACAGCGAGACCGAGCGGCTGCAGGACGCCACCGTCACAGCGATTCGCTCCGTCCTCGCCCTGCTGCGCCGCGTCACGGAGGCGCGCCGTGGCGGGGTGAGCCGGGAGAGCCAACTGCGCCACCTCGCCCAGTGGTTCACCTCCTGCGAGAGCGACGAGGACGCGCACGCCCTGTTCCAGGCCGTCTTCGGGCTCGGCGCACCCCGTCACATCGCCGTCCCGTACGCCGATCCCGAGCAGATCCCGGGGCGTACGTCCTGGTGGGAGGCCGAGCCGGTCGAGCTGGCCCGCACCCTGGTCCAGTCCGGCCGCACCCCCGCCCTGCACGGGCCCGGCCGCATCGAGCGCAACGACGACCGGCGGGCACTGCTCCGCGCCGAGCAGCTGAAGGAGCAGGCCGAGCGCCGCGGTGCCGCGAACGCCCTCGCGTCGGACGGCGTCTATGGCCGGACGCTCGACGAGCCCGAGACGCGGGCCCTGCTCGCCCTGCTGGACGTGGCGCTCGCCGCCCGTGTCCCCGCCAGCCGCCTGGTCACCGCCGCCTCCGGATCCGCCCACGGGGTACGGCTCACCCTCACCCCCGCCGAGGGCCCCACCACCGTCGACACGGTGCGCGGGCGTCTCCATCTCGACGGGCTGCGCCTGGAGGTCACCGCATGAACCGTCACCGAGGCAGGACCGCATGAGCCGTGTCGCCGAGGGCGTCTCCCCGCTCGAACTCGCCGACTACCAGAAGGCGGTACGGCTCGTCCTGCGGCATCCGCTGGTCACGCCCGGGTATCCGGACAAGGCGGCGCTGGCGACCGTGCGCCGCTGGGCCGGGCAGCTGCGCACCGATCTGATGGAGGTGCTCGGCCACCGGCTCGTCACCACCGCCGACACCGCCCGGCTCCAGCGCGCCCAGGACGGCCTGGACGCCACCCGCCCGGCCCTCACCCGTGCGGGCCGCCCCTTCGACCGCCGCCGCTACGCCTACCTCGTCCTCACCCTCGCGGCCTTGGGCCGCCACGGCGCGCAGGTGGCGCTGGGTGAACTGGCCGACGCGGTCGCCGCCGACGCGGTACGCATCGACGGACTCGGGCTCGACACCGCGCGCAAGCCCGACCGGGACGCCTTCGTCGACGCCGTCACCTGGCTGACCGAACGCGGCGCGCTCACCCTCGCCGACGGCTCCGCCACGGCCTGGGCCGGCGACCCCGAGCGCGCCGAGGCCCTGTACGACATCGACCGCGAGATCCTCCTCGCCGTTCACCACCCGACCCGCGTCCTGCAGCACCTGACCTCCGTCACCGCGCTCCTCGACTCCGGCAGCGCGCTCGGCATGTCCGCCGGCCGCGCCGGCCGCCGCCGCGACCAGGCCCGCCGCGCCCGCCGCCTGGTGCTGGAGAACCCAGTCGCGTACTACGCCGACGCCGACAGCGAACTCCTGGGCCAGCTGCGGGCCCCCGCCCTCGCCGAGGACCTGGAGCGGCTGACCGGGCTGACCGTGGAGCGGCGGGCCGAGGGTGTGGCGCTCATCGACACCTCCGGCAGGCTCTCCGACATCCGCTTCCCCGGCGGCGGCACTGTCGCGCAGGCCGCGCTGCTCCTCGCCGCCCGGATCAGCGCCGCCGTGCAGCGTTCCGGACGGCACGCCCTCGAGCTGCTGCCCGCGCCCACCGCCGCCGAACGCCTCGCGGCCCGCGCCCGGCGTATCGACGGCGCGCTGCCGTCGAGAGGGCTGGTCGCCGAACTGGTCGAAGAAGACGATGGGTCGGTTTACGAGGGGTCCGGCGACGCGGGTCAGGAGCCGGGGGAGACCCGGTATCCCTTCGTCACCGACTCCTGGCTGCGCGGCAGGCTCAAGGAGATCACCGGGGAGTATGGTGCGGGCTTCGCCGCCGATCTGCGCGGCGACCCGGACCGGCTGCTTGACCAGGCCCTCAGCCTGCTGGCCGCCATGTCGTTGATCGCCCGGGTCGACGGCGGAGCCCTCGCCCTTCCCCTGATCGCCCGCTACCGCGGGGTCACCGCCCGGGTGAAGACCCGACCCGCCTCCCAGCCGTCGGCCCAACTGCCCTCCCAGACCGCCCTGTTCGCCGCCGAGACCGCCAAGGACCCGACCCCGTGAGCGCCCCCGCCCCCACCCCGGCCCCCCGCTATGTCCCCACCCGCGCCGGGATCATCAACCTGTGGGACTACCGGGACGAGGAGTTCTCCTTCGCCGGCGGCTGGCTGGTGCTGCGCGGTCCCAACGGATCGGGCAAGACCAAGGCTCTGGAAGTCCTCTTCCCGTTCGTCCTCGACGGCCGTATCGACCCCAAGCGGCTCAACCCGTTCGCCGCCGAGGACCGCACGATGAAGTCCAACCTGCTCTTCCGCGGGCAGGACAGCGCCCTCGGCTACGTCTGGATCGAGTTCACCCACCGGGAGACGGGCGAGGCCGTCACCTGCGGCATCGGGCTGCACGCCCAGCGGCACCGCGACACGCCGGCCCGGTGGCACTTCGTCGCCGAAGGCCGTGTCGGCGAGGACTTCTCGCTGCTGACCGATGACGACCGGCCGATGACGAGGAAGCAGCTCGCCGCCGAACTCGGACGCGAGCTGATCGCCTCCACGGCCGACTACCGCGCCGCCGTGGACCAGCGCCTGTTCGGTCTCGGCCGGGAGCGGTACGAGCAACTGCTCACGCTGATCCTCACGTTGCGCCGCCCGCAGCTCGCCAAGAACCTCGACCCGGCCAAGCTCTCCGACACCCTCACTGCGGGCCTGCGCCCCCTCGACGACGACCTGATCGCCGAGGCGGCCCGCTCCTTCGACGACATGGAGTCCGTGCAGCGCACCCTGGAAGGGCTGGCCGCCGCCGACGACGCCACCCGCGCCTTCCTCGCGAGCTACTCCACCTATCTGCGGGTCCACGCCCGCACCGCCGCGGACCGGCTCACCGCCCGCCGCGCCGAAACAGCTGAGCGCGCCGCCGCCCTGCGTACCGCCACCGCGGACCTGGCGGCGGCCCGCGAACAGCAGACAGCCGCCGAAACGCGCGCCGAGTCGGCCGACGCCTCGCTCGCCGCCCAGCGCGCCCGTCTCGACCAGCTGCGCTCCTCCGCCGCCTACCAGGCCATCGAGCAACTCGCCGACCTGGAACGCCTGGTGCGCACCTGCGAGCACACCGCCCGGCAGGCGAGCGCCGAACGCGAACGCCGCACGGCCGCCACCGGCCGCGCCCGCGCCGAGGCCGAACACGCCGCCCAGCTGGCCGCAGAACTCGACGCCGCCGTCTCCCGGGACGCCGCCACCGTCGCCGACCACGCCCACACCGCCGGCCTCCCCTGGACACCGGCCGACGCCGAACCCGCCCGCCTCGCCGAGCGCTCCGCCGCGCTCGCCGCTGCCCGCCACGAGGGCGTCCGGGCCGTACGTGGCGCCCAGCAGGCGGCACGTGGTGCCGAGCAGACCCGTGACCTCGCCCGGGCCTCGCTCGACCGCGCGCAGGAAGCCGTCGCCACGGCCGAAACCGCCGAAACGGGCGCCGAGTCGGCCCTCGAAGCCGCCCGTGAACAGGCCCGTACGGCGCTCGGTCAGTGGACGGAGGCTCACGGCACGCTCCTGGACGAGGCCGGTGCCGAGCGACTGGCCGAAGCCCTCGAACTCACCGGCGAGGCTGAGGCGTTCACGCTCGCCGACGCCTTCACAGAGGCCACCGCCCCAGCCGTGCAGGAACTGCGCGACACCCTCGCCTCCCTGCGCGCACAGCGCACCGACGTCGAGCGCCGCCGCGCCGAGACGGAAGCCGAACGCGACCGGATCGCCGCCGAACACGACGACGCCCCGCCCCCGGCCCGGGGTCGGACCATGCAGGGGGCGCCCGGTGACGGCGTTCCGCTGTGGCGGCTCGTCGACTTCGACGGTGAATTGACGGACCGCCAGTGCGCCCACCTGGAAGCGGCCTTGGAAGCCTCGGGCCTCCTCGACGCCCTCGTCACCGCCGAGGACACCCCTATGCCGGCCGGTCACAGCGAGGGCTACCTCCGTGCCGGAGCCCCGGTGAACGGTCCGAGCCTTTCCGATCTCCTGAGGCCCGACACCCCCGAGAACCTGGAGGGCGCCTCCGCGGTCTCGGCCGCGCGGATCACCGCCGTACTGCGCTCCGTCGCGGTCACCGGCGACCTCGACACCGGGACCCCACAGATCAGTCCGGACGGCCGGTACGCGGCCGGTGTCCTGGTCGGTGCCCACACCAAGGAGCACGCCGAGTACGTCGGCGTCACGGCCCGCGCGCGCCGACGCGCGGCCCGGATCGCCGCCTGCGAGATGCTGCTTGCCGAACTGGTCGCTCAGCTCGATGAGTTGGCGCGCACACAGGCTCGTACGGTAGCCGCCCTGGAGGCATACGCAGCCGCCCGCGCCGCCCTGCCCCGCACCACCGGCATCACGCAGGCCCTGCGCGAACTCGACAAGGCCACGGCGAGGCTGCGCGCCACCCGTGACGCCGCCGACGCCTCCCAGGCCTCGTACGACGAGTCGGTGGCCGCCTGCTCGGTCGCCGAGCGCGCCCTGCGCCGCACCGCCGCCGAGCACGCCATCGAGATCGAACGCGTCGACGCCGTCGAGAGGGCCACCCGCGCCTTCGAGACGGCGGTACGCGAACTCACCGCACGCCGCCGCGAACACGCACGCCAGACCGAGCTCGCCCAGGCGGGCGCCGACCGGCTCACCGCCGCCGCCGAGGACGAGGAGACCGCGCTTGACACCGAGCGGGCGACGCGTCGCCGGCACACCGAGGAGGCCGCGGGACTCAAGGCCCTCCAGGACGCCGTCGGGGCCGAGGCGCAGGAGGTGATGCGCCAGGTGCAGGAGGCCGAGGACGGGATCGACGCCCTGGTGCGGGAGGCCGAGGCGGTTCGCACGGCCCAGCACACCGCGATCGCGGGGACCGCCGCCGCCGACGCCCGCCGTACGGCCGCCGCCGATGCCCGGTCGGTCGCCGCGGCGGAGGAGAAGGACACCGCCCGCGGCCTGCGCCCGTACGCCGCCCGCGAACTCCTCGACATCCTGCGCTGTCCGCCCTCTCTCGCCTGGCCCGCCCAGGAGGCCGACTGGACCGGCGAAGCACTCCCGCCGGCCGTGATCGCCGTACACGAGGCGATTCTCTCCGCGACCCGCGATCTCACCCCCACCGAGACCAGCCTCAAACAGTCCGTCACCCGTCTCACCAAGGCTCTGGACGACCTGCAGGCGCAGCTCGCCGCCGCCGGGCAGGACTACCGGCCCGAATGGGACGGCTCGGACGGGGTCATCGTCGTACGCGTGGCCGACGAGGAGGGCCCGCTGCCCGTCGCCGCCTTCGCCCAGAAGATCTCCTCCCACCGCCGTGACCAGGCTGAACTGCTCTCCGCCTCCGAGCAGCGCATCCTGGAGGACGCCCTGCTCACCCGGCTCGCCCAGCAGATCCACGACCGCACCGTCGACGCCCGCGACCTGATCCGGCGGATGAACACCGACATGCGGGCACGCACGATGTCCTCGGGGACGACGGTCGGCGTGAACTGGCTGCTCGCCGACCATCTCGACGACGAACAGCGCGGTGTCTGCGGCCTCCTCGACGCCGACGCCGCCCGCCTCGGCCCGGGCGGTCTCGCCCGGGTGCGCACCCACTTCGCCGCGCAGATCAAGACCGCCCGCGCCCGCCACCGCGACCAGCCCTACCGGGAGTTGCTCGCCGAGGTCCTCGACTACCGGCACTGGCGGCAGTTCGCGTTCCAACTGGTCCGTCCCGGCGAGTCCGGCAGGACGGAGGAGCGGCTCACCCGCGCCCGGCACAGCCGCCTGTCGGGCGGCGAGCAGTCCGTGTCGCTCCACCTGCCGCTGTTCGCCGCCGCGCACGCCATGCTCAACTCCGCCGACCCGCACGCCCCGCGCCTGCTCGCCCTCGACGAGGCCTTCGCGGGCGTGGACGACACCGGGCGCGGTGAACTCATGTCGCTGGCCGCCCAGTTCGACCTCGACCTGTTCATGACCGGCTACGACCTGTGGGCCGCCCACGCCTCCGTGTCCGCCGCCGCTCACTACGACCTCGCCCACACCGCAGTCGACCACACCGTCTCCGCGCTGCTGCTCGTCTGGGACGGCGACCGGCTCCTCGCCGACGACACCGGCGATCTCACCACCGCCCTCGGCTCGCCCGGCACCCGGCGCGTCCCTACGCCCGAGGAGGCCCCGGTTGCCGGTTGAGCCGCCTGAGCACGGTGAGCGCCGCGCTTACGACGAGTTGTGGGACGAGTACAACGAGTTGCGGGGCGAGGGATGGGCCCGGCTGCTCGCCGCCGCCCGCCGCAGGCTGGAGCGCACCGGCGGCACGCTCGACGGAGACATCGGACTCGCTCGGCCCGGCGAGGCCGAACGCCGTACCGTCATCGGCATCACCGGCCGCTACCGGCCCGAGACCGCCCAGCGCCTCGCCGTCCCCCTGCGCGACCTGGACGCGTATCTGCACGACCGCTACGGCACCGGCCTCCTGACGACCCTCGGCCGGCTGAACGGCCCGCTGCGCGACCGGCCAGCCGAACGGGCCGACGAGGACGCGCGCCGCGAACAAGCCCTGACATCCGCCCGCTCCAGCCTGCTCGCCGGGCAGGCGTGGTTCGCCGCCTGGCTGGAGCGGATCGCCGCCGACGGCACCCTCACCCGTCTCGTCCGCCGCGGGGACGCACCCCTCCTCGACGCGGCGGTACGCGTCCTGGAAAGGCTCCCCGGCATTCTGGACCGGCTTCCCGGCGACCTGGACCGCCGGAACCCGGCCAGGGGGCCCGGTGATCAGGGCCGGGCACCTGGGCCCGCGGCCGGTGTCCTGCCGCTTCCGGTCCTCGCGGAGTGGGCCACCGGCGACACCAAGGCCCTCGTTCCCGGCGCCCCGCTCGAACAACTCGTCCTGCGCGCCCTCGCCCAGCGCGGCGGCAGCAGTTCGGTCGTTTCGGTCGTACCGCGCGATCGGGCCGGGCGGCGCGCCCTGTGGGAGAGCGCCGGAGCCATCGCCGACGACCTTGCCAGCCAGGTGCTGGTCCTCAACATCGGAGCCCAGGGCAGCTCCGTGGTCTGCGACTGGTTGCGGGATGCCGCCGACTTCGGCATCCCCTTCCGGCTCACCCTCCACCAGCTCGCCACCGCCCCTGTCGTCCCCGCCGCCCGTACCATCTTCGTCTGCGAGAATCCGGCCGTGCTGCGTGCCGCGGCCGGCGAATTTGAGGACACCGGTGCCGCCCTCGTCTGTACCGAGGGCGTTCCGTCCGCCGCCTGCCACAAACTGCTCGGCGACGCTGTACGCGCGGGAGCCCGGCTGCACTGGCGCGCCGACTTCGACTGGGCGGGCCTGCGTATCACTGCGGGCGCCGTGGCCCGCCACGGCGCCCGCCCCTGGCGGATGACCGCCGCCGACTACACGGCGGCCCTCAGCGAGGGCGAGTCCACACCGCTCGCGGGATCGCCCGCCGCCAGCCCCTGGGACCCCGAACTGGCCTGTGCCATGGCGGAGTCGGGCAGCACGGTCATGGAAGAGCGCCTTCTGCCCGCGCTTCTGTCCGACCTCACCCGCACCTGACCCGCGAGTCCGGTGGCCGACTTGATCCGTCCGCCGGGAGCGGGTCGCCCTCCCAGCCAAGAAGGACGTACGTACAACGCCTACGCGGCACACTCCGCCGACGTCACGACGCACTCCGCCGGACCGGAGATCGACCACGCGGCCCGGTGCTCCGTACACCGTGGCACCCCTTCCGGTGCCACGCGTACGAGTCAGGGCAGCAGCCGCCCCCGACCAGACCACCGACCACCAAGGCCCGACCACGGACACGATCCGATAACCCCGCCCCCGACCAGGCCCACAACCGACCTGGTGACCGGGCCGACAACTGTCCCCACCCACCCCCGGCCGGAAACGGCAAACCAGCAGGTCACCATGCCCGCCCGGGCGTGGTCGGGAGGCCGACATCCCCTCTACGCCCCCGAGCCCCGCCCCACAGCAGGAAGAAGGAGAAGTGGGTGGGTGGGTGGGACAGGCCCCGGGCAGCGGGCGAGAGGGTCGGGCGCCGCCGGTGCTGCTCGCGCGACGGCGGGGCCGCGCGCGACGCCGGGCAGAGCAAGCCGCCCGGCCCGCGGGCCGGCTGCAACCGGACGTGCACCTGGGCCAGTTCTGTCGGTCATGAGCTCACGTCTGTCCCTGCGCCAGGCTGAACGGCGCGGTCTGCGCCTGTGGCCCGTCGGTATCGTCCTCGCCCTGGCCTTCCTCATTGCCGTCATGGTGGCGGCCTTGGTGTTCTATGCAGGCTGGGACCTGCTCGGCGCACGCGAGTTGAAGCCCGAGCGACGCATCGACTCCACGACACTGTTCGACCTGGTCAAACTCGCCTTCGGTGTCGTGGCCGGTGCGGGCGCCCTGGTCGCCCTGGTGGTGGCCTACCGCCGTCAGCGTGTCGACGAGGACGGCGCTTTGCGTGACGCCACCCGCTTGCGCACCGAACGCTTCACCACCGCCGTGTCCCAACCTGGTGAAGAATCCGCAGCCGTCCGCCTCGGTGGCGTGCACGCCCTAGCCGGGCTCGCCGACGACGCTCCCACTCGCGAGCTACGCCAGACCTGCATAGACGTCCTGTGCGCCTACCTCCGACTGCCTTACACCGCCGAACCCGAACCTCACCGCCGCCGAGGCCGCCATCCGCTACCGACGGACAATTCGGAAGCCCGCCACAGCTACCTGGCCCTGCGAGAGGTCCGGCACACCATTATCCGGCTCATCCGCGACCACCTTCGCCTGCCCCTTCAGCATCACCACTCCTGGCAAGGCCACGACTTCGACTTCACAGGCGTCACGTTCGACGGAGGAGACCTCAGCGGGGCGGTGTTCTCCGGCGGCAGCGTCATCTTGTTCGAGGCGGTGTTCGCCGGTAGCACGGTCAGCTTCAGCGAGGCAGCATTCTCTGGCGGCACGGTCAACTTCACCGGGGCGACGTTCTCCGGTGGCGTGGTCGACTTCAATCGGGCGGTGTCCTCCGGCGGCACGGTCGACTTCAGCGGGGAGAACGGGGCCGCTCCGCTTGGCTTGACTCCGACAGCAGGCTCTCCTCTCCCAGACGGGTTCATCCTGGCGGCGTCCTGGGAACCGACAGATCCCTAACGTCGCATGCGCTTCCGGTGTGTCTGGCGTTCGCGCGTACACGCGAAGACTTCAACCAGGCGGGCTACCAGCGCATGCCGAGAGCGTCGAGGTCTGCGCGGCGCTGGTCGCCCAACTGCGAGGCGCGGCGACGGGTGTTGTCCACCCAGGCTCCGAGCTTCACGACTTTTTCCCGGCCCCCATCACCGCCCACGATGATCATCTCGATGTGCTTGCGGGGGACCAGAAGCCCCCAGAGCCTCCTGACGCCTCTCAGACAGCTCTGCGACATGCGGCCGTCTGCTGGTCACACGAGGTGATCAGCCGCCGATGGAGCCGTCAGCGTGATGTACGGCCGCAGCCGCAACCGGAGCGGCCCTCCCGGAGGTCTGGACCGGTAGTCCGCAAAACACCCGGTTGGGAGACAAAAGATGACCCCCTGGAGCAACGAGAACCTCAGTTCCCGCGCCTACACCGACCCCTACGCCGCTCCGGACCCCCATGACGACACCTGGCCGACGCCCGTCCAAGCCGGTGATGACCTGGACTATTTCCTGCCGCCGCCCAACCCGGCCGAACGCCTCGGCCGCGTCCTCGCCCCGCGCAATGAGCGGCGCCTTGCCCTGAACGTGGCCCTCACCGCCGCCGGTATCCCCCCGATGCCGGAAGACCGTGCGGTCATCGACCAGCTCAGCGCACTGCCGGCGGACGTCAACACCGTCCTCCAGCGCTGGCTGCACCACACCCTGTGAACCCGGGGAGGGACCCGCGACCGTGTGCGACGCGCTGCATCGGGTTGTGATCGGCCCGATCACTGTCCCGGCCCGGTCGGACCAGCGGCAACCAGGACGCCGCTGTGAGCGTTGGCGCCCGCGTCAACTGGGGTTCCGATCTCAGCGGCGATTCGTCTTCCGGCTGGGCTGGTAGCCCCTGACTGCCACTTTTGTGCAGGCCAGAAGGCTTTTAAGTCCTTCCTGAGCGACACGCAACTATGGAGTCAGGAGACATCTCTGCTCCTCGCCCGGCACGGAGACGGCCACGCGGGGCCCGGCGTCGCCTGTGCCCGGAAGCCGTATTCGCGGAACCCTCGCCCCGCCCCGAGCTGCCTGGCCCAGATGTCCTCACCCGCCCACCAGCACAGGACGCGGGGGCAGTCCAGGCGGCACCATCCAGACGAGCTGGCCGTTCTGCGGCCGCTCGGCCGGCGAACAGTCCAGCCGAGTCGGTGGCTGGATGTTGTCGGCCCGGACGCCGTCGGCGTCCTGGGTGACGTCGAAGCACACCCGGCTGCCCGCGACCAGCACGCGGTCCGCGTCACCGTGCACCGCCGACCGGTGGGCGACAGCCTCCCAGCCGGCGCCGTCCTGAGCGATGGCACCCACACCCCGTTCGGGATCGAACCACTTCACCACACCGCTCGGCACAGGCACCCCCAGCTCTTGCCGCCACCGGATGGGAGCCCCCAGCATCCGCCCGCGCATGATCGCCGACAACCGGCGCGGGTCCTGGCGCGTGAGGCAGACACCCCGCGCCCGGCCAGGCTTCACCACCCCAGCAAGCGCGCTGCGGGAGCGCGGCGGTGGCGAGGAGTGCGGCGCCGGCGGCTGCGGTGAGGGTCAGTGTTCGAGAGCGCACTGTGGGGGACCCTCCTGTTAGGAAAGTTTCCTTACCGGATGCCGTACAAGGTGGACCCGCTCCCGTGACCGCGTCAAGACCCTTCAACCTAGTCCATTTTGTCCTGTTTATTTGTCTGGACCAAGAAGCGCCAGCTCACAGTGGACGCATGGCAGGTTGGCGCGCGGGTACTCGACTGAACCTTGACCGAACCGTGGTGAGGAGGCGGCGCAGTGCCCCGCCCGTCCACATAGACTCCGGCGCGCGCGGAGGGGCGTCCGCGCGGCGCTCACGGGAGCCTCGCCGCCAACTGTCCTCCCTGCGGCCCGCGTTGGAGTCTCGCCCATGGCCGGCGTCGGTACCGGACAGGTCGATGGAGGCGGGCGACAGGTGAGCGCCTACGTCACAGCAGGGCGAGGGGGTCGTACGGCCAAGTGATGCGGAAGGCCCCGCCGCAGATGTGCGCGGCCGGGCCTTCGGCGGCGTTTCGGAGGGTGGGTCGGCCCATCTCGAACGTCGCCGGGTTCGAGCCCAAGCGGCGGTTCTCGTCCAGCGCGCTGATCGCGGCGATGTCCTCCGCGTCCAGCGAGAAGTCGAGACTTCGTTGACCGCCGGGATGACGGAGGCCCCGGCGATCGGCGTCTTCAGGCGCTCCGGAAAGAAGTTGGAGAGCCGATGGCACGCACGCGGCCGTCCTTGCTCACGAGCTCTCGATTCTTCAGTCGTCGGGCGGTACTGCCATCGTCGACGATCACGACCGCTGTGCATTCCTGACCGGTGGATTCGCTGTGGATTGTTGGGTGCGAGCCGGAGATTGGCCAGAAATTGATCCGATCTTATCGGTCCGGACCATTGACCGCGTCCTTTCGTACCGGGACTCTATTGCACGCTGCTGAACTCAGTGCATGCATGTGAACACCAGCTCCTGTCTGGGCCTCTTCGGGCCCCACACCCCCACCTCTCGGGAAAGCGGGTACGCGCACATGAACGAGACGGCGTACGACACCCAGCACACGGAACGGATCATTCAGGAGACATCGGAGGGCACGGTCCGGGGGACACTCGGGTATCTGGTCGTCGAGACCGCCCTGGAGGTCACCGCCTACGCACTCGGCGACCGGTAACGAGCGTGCCCGCAACGTCCGTGCGCGACGACGGCGCCGCGGCCCTTTGGCGCACTCCCGAGTTCACCGAGCGGCTGCGCGCCGTCGCCGCCTCGCTCACCGAGTTGTCGGCTCCCGGCCTGATGCGCACCCGCATTGCCGCCTTCCCACACCACTACCCGTGGATCGCCGCCGACGGCCTCGCCTACTTCCGTACCCGGATCGGGCAGGGCGGCCGCGACAGCGAGGAGGCGCTCGCGCTGGTGCAGACTTGGGCGCGCACCCGCGAACAGCAGGAACGCGCGGCAGCGGTACTCGCCTTCAAGTGCGATGTGCTGTGGGCGTTGCTGGATGCGGTGGAGCGTGGAGCACCGGATGATGGCGCGGTCGCGGAGGACGCCACGTGACCTGGCGTCCTGAGCTTTCCCGCGCAGTGATGCTCCGTCACGTCCGCGTTCGCGACGTCGACCTGCTGCTCCTGCCCGAGCGGGTGGTCGTGCTGCGCGGCGGCGCCGGCAGTGTCCTGCGCCTCTGCGACGGCCGTCGCGAGGTGCGCGAGATCGTCGCCGAGCTCGGGGAACGGATCCCCGGCGCACCGGTCGCCGACGAAGTCCCGGAATTCCTCACGGCGTTGCGAAAGGAGGGCTGGCTCCGGTGAACGCCGATCCGCCCTGGGCCCTGCTCGCCGAACTCACCCACGGCTGTCCGCTGCAGTGCGCGTACTGCTCCAACCCCGTCGAACTGATCAGTCGGTCAAAAGAGTTGAACGCCGAACAATGGGAGGACGTGCTGGACCAGGCCGCTGTCCTGGGCGTCGTCCAGCCCCACCTCTCCGGCGCCGAGCCCCTCCTGCGACGCGACCTCGCCCAGATCGTCGCGGTGGCGGACGACGCGGGCCTCCACACCCAGCTGGTCACCAGCGGAGTCGGCCTCCACGAACGGCGGCTCGACGAGTTGATCGACGCCGGACTGCACAGCGTCCAGCTCTCCGTCCAGCACGCGGATCCAAAGAAGTCCGAACACATCGCCGGGGCACGGTCGTTCACCGCGAAGGAGCGCGCCGCGAGCCTGATCCGCACGGCCGGACTCCCCTTCGGGGTCAACGTCGTGCTGCACCATGCCAATATCGACGCCCTCGACGAGCTGATCAGCCTCGCCCTGGACCGGGGCGCCGAACGCGTCGAGCTGGCCAACACCCAGTTCTACGGTTGGGCCCTGCGCAACCGCGCCGCATTGCTGCCGACCCGCGCCCAGGTGGAGCGGGCCCGCGAAACGGTGACCCGCCGACGCGAACTCCTCGCCGGATCGGTGGAGTTGGTGTGGGTGTCCCCGGACTACATCGACGGCACCGCGAAACCGTGCATGGGCGGCTGGGGAGCGCTCTCCCTGACCGTCGCCCCCGACGGCACGGTTCTGCCGTGCCCCGCCGCCGGCGCGCTGCCCGGACTCGACGCACCCAACGTCACACAGCGCCAACTCGCCTGGATCTGGAGGGAGTCGAAGGCCTTCAGCACCTACCGGGGCCAGGACTGGATGCGGGATCCCTGCCGCACCTGTGCCCTGCGCACCACCGACTTCGGCGGCTGCCACTGCCAGGCGTACGCGCTGACCGGCGAAGCCGACCGCGCCGACCCGGTCTGCCGGCACTCGCCCCCGACCACCACCTCGTAAGCGATCTCGTCGATGAAGCCGCCGGGCCGCGTACGGACCTCGCCTACACCTATCGAGCCTATTGAGCCTGTCGACCCGATTGAGGTCGACCCTAGTGAGAGGGAGGATCATGAGACGTCTGAGCGCCGCGCTGACGGCGGGCGTGTTCGCCACCGCCGGGCTGCTGACGGTCACCGCGACCGCCCCGCCAACTCCCCTGGAGCACACGGCGGTCGCGCGACCGGCCGCCGCCACCGACTGGTCCGTCGCCATGGTCGACTCGACGACGGCCCGCTACACGCCGAGCACCATCGGCGGCTGGTCGTACCCCGTCGGCCTGTATCTCTACGGCCAGTACCTCACCTATCAGCGCACGCACGACGCGCGCTATCTCTCGTACCTCACGAGCTATGTCGACCGCTTCGTGAAGAGCGACGGATCGATGGACCAGGGCTTCAACAGCCTCGACAGCATGCAGGCCGGACGGCTGCTGGTGATCCTGCACCGCGAGACCGGCGAGGACCGCTACCGCAAGGCGGCCAAGAAGATCCGCGACCGGCTCGACACCTTCCCGCGCACGTCCGACGGAGGCTTCTGGCACGCCGACACCAGCAGCCGCGCCCATCAGCTCTGGTCGGACGGCGTCTATATGGTGAACCCGTTCCTCGTCGAGTACGGCAAGGAGTTCGGGGACTCGGCGTACGCGAATGACGAGGCCGCCAAGCAGTTGTACGTGTACGGCAGGCACCTCCAGGTCTCAGGCGGCCTGTTGAAGCACGCCTACGACGAGTCGAAGACCGCGAGCTGGTCCGATCCGGGAACCGGACTCGCCCCCGAGCACTGGTGCAGGGCGGTCGGCTGGTACTCGATGGCGATCGTCAACGTGCTGGACGCCCTGGCCGTGAACCACGTACGCCGACCTCAACTCATGGGCATTCTGCGGGACTTGGCGAAAGGCCTGAAGAAGTACCAGGACCCGGCGACCGGCCGCTGGTTCCAGGTCATCGACAAGGGCAGCAGGAGCGACAACTGGACCGAGACCTCCTGCTCCAGCATGTTCACCTACGCCCTCTCGCGCGGCGCCCAGCAGGGCTACCTCGACGCGCACTACAAGTCCGTCGCCCAGCGCGGTTACGAGGGCGTCCTCGCCAAGATCTCGCTCGGCTCCGACGGGCGCACCAACCTCACCGATATCTCCATCGGCACCAACGTCGGCGACTACGCCTTCTACATGGCCCGGCCCCGGGAGACCAACGACTTCCACGGCCTCGGCGCCTTTCTGATCATGAACGAGCAGCTCAGAACAAAAGCTCGGAACAAACCCACTCAGGACGAGGTGAGTCAGCCATGAGCACATCCCGAAGGACTCTGCTGGGCATGGCGCTCGGCGCCACCACAGGAGCCGCGGTCGGCGGCCTGCCTGCCGCCACCGCACACGCCGCCTCCTGGCAGCAGAAGTGGGCACCGTCGGCGAGCAGCGACAAGCTCGGTGCCTTCGAGACCATCGAGGACGACCGAGCCGACTCCCACCCCGCCGGCTCCCCGCACATCTTCGCCACCGGCGACAACTGGCGCTTCAACATGCACACCGTCGACCGCGACACCTCGACCGACCGCCAGCGCCACGAGGTCACCGGCCTGCGCAACGGCGGTGGCAGCAACTACCTCAAGTGGACCGAGGGCCAGACCTGGCGGGTCACGTACTCGATGTACATCCCCAGCTCCCTGAAGGCGACCACCACCTTCACCCACATCATGCAGATGAAGCAGCCCGGTGCGGGCAGCTCGCCGATCGTCGTGCAGTCGCTCCGTCGGGTGAACGGCGTGCAGACCATCGAGCTCAAGCTCTTCGAGGACGACATCCTCGTCGGCCGTACCGACCTGGAGCCGCTGCACAACAAATGGATCGACGTCGACTTCCAGATCAAGGTCGGCAACGGCTCGGCGGGCTCGGTCCGCTGGATCCTCAAGAACGGCTCGACCACCGTCATCGACAAGTCGAAGACCGGCGTCGACACCTTCCTGGCCGACCGCGTCCGCCCGAAGTGGGGCATCTACCGCTCCCTCGGCGACACCTCGGGGTCTCTGCAGGACTGCTACCTCCTGCTCAGCAATCTGCGCGGCTACCAACTCGTATAAGGAGCCGACCCATGCAGCAGCGCAAGCGATGGGCGGCGACCGTGTTCTTCGCGTTCGCCATCGTGCTCGGCCTGACGCAGCCCTCCGCGTTGGCCACCCCCCAACTCCCGGGGCCCGCGGACACCACCCAACTTCCGGCCCGTGCAGCCGAGTTCGACGTACGTGACTACGGAGCAAAGGGTGACGGCTCCACCAACGACACCCCTGCCATCAACAAGGCTGTCACGGCGGCGAATTCGGCGGGCGGCGGCACGGTCCGCTTCCCGGCCGGCAAGTACAAGTCCAAGAACACCATCCGCATGAAGAGCGAGGTCACGCTCCAGGTCGACAAGGGCGCCACCATCCAGGGCTCCAGCGCCGACACCTACGACGCGCCCGAGGACAACCCGTACGACGACTACCAGGACTACGGGCACAGTCACTTCCACAACGCGATGATCTACGGCGACAGGCTGACGAACATCGGCTTCGTAGGCGAGGGCGTCATCGACGGCCTCGGCAACCTCATCACCGGCAACCCCAAGTCCGGGGAGGCCGACAAGATCATCTCGCTGACCCGTTGCGACGGACTCCGCCTCGGCGACGGAATCACCCTCCGCAGGGGCGGCCACTTCGCGGCCCTCATCAACGGCTGTACGAACGTCACCTCGGACCGACTGAACATCGACACCGCGAGCGACCGCGACGGCTGGAACATCATCAGCACGACGAACGTCACCGTGACGAACGCCAACATCAAGGCCAACGACGACGCGCTCGCCTTCAAGAGCGACTACGCACTCGGCGCCAAGCTCCCCAACGGCCATGTGCGGGTGAGCGATTCGTACCTCTCGGCCGTCTGCTGCAACGCCCTCATGTTCGGCTCCGAGACCTGCGGCGACTTCTCCGACTACCAGTTCGCGAAGATCCGCATCGAGGGCTCCAACAAGTCGGGGCTCGGCATGGTCTCGATGGACGGCGCCAAGATCTCCGACGTCCACTACCGCGACATCACCATGACCAATGTGCACTCGCCGATCATGCAGAAGATCGGCACCCGCAAGCGATGCGGCAACGACCCGGGCATCGGATCCATCAGCGACATCACGTACGACAACATCACGGCCTCCGGGTCGAGCCCGTCGTTCAGCCCGACCCTGTGGGGCGAAAGCGGCCACCGCATCAACGGCGTCAGCTTCAACAACGTCAACATCACCGTGCCCGGCGGCAACGGCACCATGTCCATCGCCGTGCCGGACAACACCGCCACCGACTACAACCCGAACAGCATCGGCACCCGGCCTGCGTACGGCTGGTACCTCCACAACGCGGACAACGTCACCTTCACGGACAGCTCGGTGAAGTTCGCGGCGAACGACGGGCGCCCGGCGGTCATCGCGAACTCGGCGAGCGGCGTCAGGTTCAACCGCTTCACGGCTCAGCGCGGCAGTGACTCGCCCCACGACGTCGGCTTCCAGTCCGTCACCGGCTACTGCCTGACGGACAGTCACAACCCATCGGGCGGCGCGCTGCGAGTCTCCAGCAGCGGCGGATCCACGGAGAATTGCAGCTCGGCCGCGACGCCGCTCGACCTGGAGAACCCCCGTCAGGATTTCCTACGAGGCTCGGTCGGTGGACTCTTCCTGCACTGGGGTGAACGCACCGCCCCCGCCCACACCAGCTGCACCGGCTGGGAGAACGACGTCACCAGCGGCGGCTGGACTCCCGAATACTGGGTGAACGAGGCCCAGAAGCTGCACACCCAGTACCTGGTGCTGGCCACCTTCCACAGCCGGCTCGGCTATGCCCGCCCCTGGCCGTCGAAGATCCCCGGCAGTTGCTCCACCAAGCGGGACTTCGTCGGCGAGCTGATCACCGCTGCCAAGGCCAAGGGGCTCAAGGTGATCCTCTACATGACCGACGACCCCCAGTGGCACAACGAGGGCGGTCATGAGTGGCTCGACTCGGCCGCGTACTCCTCCTACAAGGGCAAGACGGTCGACCTCACCACCCGCGACGGCTTCGGGCAGTTCTCGTTCGACAACTTCTTCGAGGTCATGGACCGCTACCCCGACCTCGGCGGCTTCTGGATCGACAACGACAACGCGTACTGGGAGAGCCACGACCTCTACGCGCAGATCCAGCAGAAGCGGCCCACATACACGCTCAGCAACAACAACGAAGACACGCCGATCATGGACATGATCAGCAATGAGCAGAAGACGGGGATGTCGCCGTCGTACGACTACCCGCAGGCGATCTACACCGCTCAACCCCGCCTCACCGAGGCCGACTTCAAGCTGCCGTCCAGCGGGGCGTGGTGGTACGACGGCTCGAACCCGGCCGTCGACAAGATGCTCACGCTCGGCCGGCTCATCACCAACGCGGGCTCGTCCGTGAAGGCGCTGATGGCCGAGACAGCCCAGGTCAACGGCAAGTTCCCGAGCAATCAGTCCGCCTTCAACAACTTCGCCGACTCCTACCTCGACCCCATCTGGGAGTCGCTGCAGGGCACCGAGGGCGGTGGCTATATGTACGGCGGCCTCAAGCCCGGGTTCTGGAACGACGGCGCGCACGGAGTGACGACGGTCAGCAAGAGCGATCCGAACCGCCAGTACGTGCATGTGCTGACGCCGCCCTCCACCAGCACCCTGCGCATCCGCGACAACGGCTACCGCATCGCCTCAGTCACCAACCTCCGAACGGGCGCGGCGATTTCGTGGTCGCAGTCCGGCGGAGTTCTCACACTGAACGGGCTCGGCAACTGGGATCCGTACGACACCGTCTTCAAGGTCACGACCGCCGGACGGCAGGGGATCCTCTCGGGGGTCGGTGTGAGCGCGAGCGCCTCGGCGAGCGGTCACGGGGCGTCGGCCGCCGGAGACGGCGACTACCTGACCTACTGGGACAGCAACAAGACACTGCCGGTCAATCTCACCTTCGATCTCGGCAGTTCGAAGAAGGTGCAGTACATCGGGCTCAACCAGCGCGAGGATTCGGTCGCCTACGCGCGCTCCGACACCGAGCAGTCCGCCCGTATCAAGGGCTACAAGGTGTTCCTCAGCAACGACGGGACCAATTGGGGGAGCGCCGCCAAGACGGGCGAGCTTCCGAGCCGCCGGGGAATCCAGGGAATCGACCTCACGGCCGCCAATGCCCGTTACGTACGGCTCGAAATCGACACCACCTGGGCCGCGTCCAGCGACTCCGCCCGCTACAAGCGGCTGCGGATCGACGAGGCCTGGATCGGGACCGCCTATGCGACGGGGGCATCGTCATGACACGTATCCGCATCAGATCACTGGTCCTCGCCCTGGTCGGGCTGCTGATCGCCTCCGCGATTCCGCTGCTTGGCGGTGGGCACCCGGCCGCCGCCTCCGACAACGGTCAGTCCATCCGCCCCGCCATGGGCTGGAGCAGCTGGAGCTTCGTGCGCCGTCTGCCGACCGAGGAGAAGATCAAGGCACAGGCGGACGCCCTGGTATCGAGCGGGCTCAAGAACCAGGGATTCGTGTATGTGAATCTTGACGACTTCTGGCAGAAGTGCGACGCGAACGGGTTCGTCGTCGACTCCTACGGCCGCTGGACCGTCGACTCGGCCAAGTTCCCGTCCGGAATCAAGGCGCTCGCCGACTACATCCACTCCAAGGGGCTGAAGTTCGGCTTCTATGTGACGCCGGGCATCGCCAAGAACGCCGTCACCAAGAATACGCCGATCGAGGGGACGTCGTACCGCGCGAAGGACATCGCGGACACCTCGAAGACCGAGAAGAACTACAACTGCAAGAACATGTACTACATCGACTACGGGAAGCCGGGCGCGCAGGAGTTCGTCAACTCGTGGGCGAAGCAGTTCGCTTCCTGGGGCGTCGACTACCTGAAGATCGACGGGGTGGGCAGCCAGGACATCCCGGACGTCCAGGCCTGGGACAAGGCGCTGCGGGCGACCGGACGGCCGATCAACTATGCGCTCTCCAACAACCTTCCGATCGACAACGCCTCCACTTGGCGGCGGCTGGCCAACAGTTGGCGCACGCAGGGTGATGTGGAGTGCTACTGCGGTCCGGGCTCGAACGGCAGCGGCTATCCCCTCACCGATTGGGCGCACGTCACCGCCCGCTTCACCTCGGCCGCCAACTGGCAGCAGTACGCGGGCCCCGGCGGCTGGAACGACCTCGACTCGCTGGAGATCGGCAACGGCGACCAGGTCGGCCTCACCGCCGACCAGCGCCGCTCGCACTTCACGCTGTGGGCGATGGCGGGCTCACCGCTGCTGCTCGGCACCGACCTGACGAAGCTCGACTCCGTCGACAAGGCGATGCTGACGAACGACCGGCTCATCGGCGTCGACCAGGACGGCGTCGCGGCCAAACGCATTGTCAACAGCGGTGTCAAGCAGGTCTGGAGCAAGAAGGAAAACAGCGGCGACTATGTCGTGGCGCTCTTCAACACCGGCACCTCCGGCAACTCCACGGTCAGTGTGAACTGGTCGCAGGTCGGGTTCACCGGTTCCGGCGACGTCACGGACCTGTGGTCGGGCTCCGACAAGGGCACGATCGCTGACTCGTACAGCGCGACCCTCCGGCCCGGCGAGACCCGCCTGATCCGGGTGACACCCCAGGGCTGAACGGCAGGAGCGGCAAGGTCTTCCGGCTTCGGGAGACCTGTGCCCTCTGACCGTTAGGAAGCTTTCCTAACGCCCACACTCCACCCCCCACTCCAGGAGGACGATCCACATGCATACCGCCGTACCCCCACGCAGTCCCCGCGTGGCCCTCGCCGCCCTGCTGGGACTCTTGCTGTCCCTGCTGTTCGCCGTGCCGCCGGCGTCGCAAGCGGCCACGGCGAGACCTCTTGCCTCCCCGGGCATGGCCGTCGCGCCGTACGAGTACCTCGGCTGGGGCAGCCCGCAGAACCCGACCTCGGTGATGTCCGCGACCGGCGTCAAGTGGTTCACGCTCGCCTTCATCCTCTCCGACGGCTCCTGCAACCCGAAATGGGACGGCTCGCGCCCGCTGACCGGCGGCAACGACCAGTCGACAATCAACGCCATCCGGGCGGCCGGCGGTGACGTCATCGTCTCCGTCGGCGGCTGGAGCGGGGCGAAACTCGGCGAGAAGTGCTCCAGCGCCTCGGCGCTGGCCGGCGCGTACCAGAAGATCATCAACGCGTACGGTCTCAAGGTCATCGACATCGACATCGAGAACACCGAGTGGTCCAACGCGACGGTCCGGCAGCGGGTGATTGACGCGCTGAAGATCGTGAAGGCGAACAACTCCGGTCTGAAGACCATCATCACCTTCGGCACGACGACCAGCGGCCCGGACTCCACCGGCGTCGACATGATCAAGCGCGGAGCCAATTCCGGTCTGGCGAACGACATCTGGTGCATCATGCCGTTCGACTTCGGGGGCGGCTCCAGCAACATGGGCACGCTGACCACCCAGGCCATGGAGGGCCTCAAGGCGCGAGTCAAGTCCGCGTACGGCTACACCGACTCGGCGGCGTACGCACACATCGGGCTGTCGTCGATGAACGGCAAGACCGACGTCTCGGGCGAACTCGTCCGTGTCGCGGACTTCAAGACCATGCTCGCCTACGCCCAGCAGCACCGCATCGCCCGCCTCACGTACTGGTCCGTCAACCGCGACCGGGCCTGCGGCTCCGGCTCCGCCGGTGACGCGTGCAGCGGCGTCTCGCAGCAGCCGTACGACTACCTCAAGGTCTTCGCCCAGTACACGGGCTGAAAGGAGGGACAACCATGAAGATCTTCCGTCGGATCGCCGCGAGCACGGCCGTGCTGCTCGGTGCCGGACTCGTCCAGGCCGTACCACAGGCCGCCGCGGCGGCCCCCACCCGCTACGAGGCGGAGAACGCGGCATACGTCTCGGGCTCCACCGTGGACGACAACTACGCCGGTTACTCCGGTACCGGATTCGTGAACACCCCCAACTCGGCGGGCAGTTACGTCGAGTTCACCGTCAACGCGGCCGGCGCGGGCAACGCGAAGCTTGCCCTGCGGTACGCCAACGGCACGACGGCGGACCGCCCGGCCGACATCGCGGTCAACGGCACCGTGGTCAAGTCCGGCTACTCGTTCCCGTCCACCAGCACCTGGTCCGCCTGGACCACGACGACGGTCTCCGTCCCGGTCAACGCGGGCAGCAACAAGATCCGGCTCACCGCGACCGACTCGGGCGGCCTGGCCAACACCGACTATCTCGACTTCGAACTCTCCTCCACCGACGCGCAGGTCCCGAGCCGCCCGGGGCAGCCCAGTTGCTCGGCGATCACCGAGGACCGGCTGACCCTGTCCTGGGGTGCCTCGACCGACAACGTGGGCGTGGCCGCGTACGACATCTACGAGCACGGCAACAAGATCAGCGAGGCCGCGGGCAGTGCGACCTCCAAGGCGCTGACCGGGCTGAGCCCGAACACCACCTACAACCTGACGGTCATCGCCAGGGACGCGGCGGGCAACGCCTCGGCCGCCAGCCCGGTCGTGGACTGCACGACCTCGAAGAGCACCGACACCACCGCGCCGAGCAGGCCCGGCACGCTGTCGGTCGCCAATGTGACCGCCAACAGTGCCGAGTTGAGCTGGGGCGCCGCGACGGACGACAGGGCGGTCGTCGGCTATGACGTACGCAGCGGCACCACCGTCTACAAGACCGTCACGGGTACCTCGACCTCACTGACCGGGCTCGCTTGCGACAGCCCGTACGGGTTGAACGTGGTGGCGCGCGATGCGGCGGGCAATGTGTCCGAGCAGAGCAACACCGTCAGCTTCACCACGAAGGCGTGTGTGACGGACGGCGGTGTCCCGTCGTCGATCGCCACCGTCTCCAGCGGCTGGACCATCCCCTGGGGCACGTACTGGATGCCCGACGGCCAGACTGCGTTGGTCACCGAGCGGGACGACTTCCGGGTCTGGAAGGTGACCAAGGACGGCACCAAGACGCAGGTCGGTACCGTGCCGAACGCCGTCACGACCAACGGCGAGGGCGGCCTGCTCGGCGTGGCGGTCGACCCCAAGTGGGAGACCAACCACTACGTGTACTTCATGCACACGGCGTCCGAGGGCAACCGGGTCGTCCGCATGACGTACAACGGCAGCTCGCTGACCGGCTACACGGTTCTCCTCCAGGGCATCAAGAAGAACCGTTACCACAACGGCGGCCGGCTCGTCTTCGGCCCCGACGGTTATCTGTACGTCTCGACCGGCGAGGCCCAGACGCCCGACCTCGCGCAGGACAAGAACTCGCTCAACGGCAAGATCCTGCGCATGACCACGGACGGAAAGGCCGCCCCCGGCAATCCGTTCAACAACTACGTCTACAGCTACGGCCACCGCAATCCGCAGGGCCTCGCCTTCGACCGCAACGGGCGCCTGTGGGAAGCGGAGTTCGGCAACAGTTCCAAGGACGAGCTGAACCTGATCAAGCCGGGCGCCAACTACGGCTGGCCGACCTGCGAAGGCACCTGTGATGTGTCCGGCATGACCAACCCGAAGAAGACGTGGAACGTCTCCGAGGCCTCTCCGAGCGGTATCGCCATCGTCCGCAACGTCATCTACATGGCGTCCCTGCGGGGGGAGCGGCTGTGGCGGATCCCGATCACCGGTGACACGGAGAACGTCGGTACCGCGACGGCGTACTACGTGGGCACGTACGGACGCCTTCGTACGGTCACCAAGGTGCCGGGCGCCGACCAGCTCTGGCTCTCGACGACGAACTGCGACAACAACGGAGGCGAGGCGGACGGCTCGGACAAGATCTTCCGGGTGAGCATCAGCTAGCGGGCGTGACGCCGAGGTACGCGTCCCTGACCCTCGGGTCGGCGTGTACCTCGGCGGTCGCGATGTGGCCGGTCTTCCCGGGAGTTGGAGTGCGTGGAGTTCGCCGACCAGGTCTGTCCCGGTGACCCTGCCGTCACCGATCCGCGCCAGGCTGCGCAGCGCGATGCGCCGGTGGTCGCGCGGGGCGCCCCGCGGGGGCGAAAACAACGGGGCGAGGGATCTGGGCGTGAGTCCGGAAGGGCTGCGCGGGTGGGTGAAGCAGGCGAAGATCGACCGCGGTGAGGGGCCCGCCGGGGCTTTGACCACTGCGGAGCGTGAGGAGTTGGTCCGGCTGCGGCGGCAGGTTCGCGAGCAGGAGGCCACGATCGAGGTTCTGGGAAAAGCGACCGCCTTCTTCGCTCAGGACAAGATGAGGTAGATACCGCGGCACGGTGTCGTTTCATCGATGCGGAGAAGGCATCGGAGGGTAATCCTGCAGGTCACAGCATTGCGTTTCTGCGCCGTGTGCTGGGAGTGCCCCGTTCCGCCTACTACGCGCACAGGGCGTCACGGCCGGCCCGGACGGTGCGGGAGCGGGCCGGGGAGGTGCTGGTGGGCGAGATCCGGGTGCTTCACGCCGGATCTCGCGGTGCCTACGGGCCCCGCGGATCCACGCCGCCCTGCGGCGGGCCGGGCGGGTGGTGAATTCCAAGAAGGTCGAGCGGCTGATGCGCAGGCACCGGATCGTCGGGATCACCCGCCGCCGGCGGCGGCGGGGCCTGACCCGGCAGGCGAAGCGGGCGGTGTTCGCGCTCGACCTGATCGGCCGGAACTTCACCGCGCCCCGGCCCGGGATGCGGCTCGTCGGCGACATGACTGAACTCAGCACGCTGGAAGGGAAGTTGTATCTGGCGACCTGTATCGATCTCGCGACGCGGGAGGTGGTCGGCTGGGCGGTGGCCGACCATCACCGCGCCGAGCTGCCGGTCAATGCCCTGCGGATGGCGGCCGGGCGTGGCGGCCTGGAACACGGTTGCATCATGCATACGGATCGCGGCAGCGAGTACGCGAGTGACGAATTCCGCACAGAAATACGCAAGTTGCGTATGAGGCAGTCGATGGGGCGCGTCGGCTCTTGTTACGATAATGCCGCCGCGGAAAGCTGGTTCGCCCTCCTGAAAGCGGAGATCGGGACGACCGTGTGGGAGACCCGCGAGGCCGCCCGGGCCGACGTTTTCCGCTACGTCGAGGTCGAGTACAACCGCAGCCGGCTCCGCCGGCACCTCGACTACGGGTACGGCACCCCGCTCGAAACGAGATCCTTGCTCAGGCAGAGCCTCGTCCCGGCAGCGTAAACACCCGCTGTCCAGTTCGCGGGGGGAACTTCAGGGCCGGTATCGCCAAGCCGACGTACATGTTCAAGGACGGCTCGGACATCTGGGCGTAGGACTTCATCGAGCCCGGTTATGTCAGTATGCCCGGCCCGGGCGGCAAGCCGCGCGTCCTGCGGATGATGATCCGCTCGGCGCAGATGGACCGCGACGCGGGCAAGCAGGTCTTCGAGATGCGCGGGCCCGGTGTCGGCGCCGTACAGATCAACAAGGGTTCGTTCAACGACCAGGCCGACCAGATCAACTCCACGGGCAACCTGGAGACCATTCCGCCGTACACCTACAACGGCAGGTCCTACCCGGCGGGCCGGATCATCACCGGCCGGCACGGCACCCGGCTGCCCGCGCACACGGCCTTCCTCAGGGCCCAGCAGGCGCAGGACCCGCTGGTGCTCGACACGGGATGGCTCGGCGTCGGCCATGTGGATGAGTTCGTGCAGTTCCTGCCCGCGGACACCCCGCGCGGCTGGAAGATCGGCATCGCCGACCCGGAGGGTGCGCTGGCCCTGCTGCGCAAGGCGCAGCGGGACGGGCACGGCCACGCCAAGGTGTTCTCCATTCCGCGCTCCTACGGCCAGGGCCGTATTCCCACGATCGACCAGGCCTTGTCCGACCGGCAGTTGCTGAAGGACAACGCCTTCGCGGCCCGGAAGATCAAGGAGAACCTGGCGCTGCTGAAGCGGGAGACCGGCGTCATGGACGGCGAGGTCGTGAAGATCCCGGCGATGTTCGAGGGTGGCTTCGGTGGCTCCCCCGGAACGCAGGACCGTCCGGTCGTCGCCTACTATCCCGGTGCCGTCAATGGCGTTGTGCTGAGCCCCACCACGTATGCCGCCCCCAGGCAGTGGGGCCCGGTCGTGGGCGGCAAGGACATCCTCGCCGAGGCGGTGACCCGGGCGTACGCCAAGGTCGGCATGCGGGTGCGCTACCTGGACGACTGGCGTACCCACCACGTCTCCGCTGGCGAGGTGCACTGCGGCACCAACACGATCCGCGCGGCCGGCACGGCCTGGTGGAGCTCCCCCAAGTAGGACCGGACCGACCGTACACAGGAGACCCAAGTGAGATGCCGCAAGACTCTGCCCTTGCTCGCTGCCGTGGCCTGCCTCGCGACCGCTTGCAGCAGCACGTCCAACACCAACACCGACCCGGCCGCCCCGTCGTCGACGTCCGCCGCTGCCCGCTCGTCGTCGGCCTCAGAGGAGAAGAACAAGGCGCTTGTTCTGCGCCTGTACTCGGAGGCGTTCAACAAGGACAAGACCGACGTGGTGAAGGAGCTCGTCGCGACCGACTACGTGCAGCACGACAAGGGGGTGCCCGGCGGGGCCGACGGGCAGGTCAAGCAGTTCAAGGACGTCAAGGCGAAGATTCCCGGCGCGGTGGCGACCGTCAAGCACGTGGCCGCCGACGGTGACCTGGTGGCCGTGCACTGGCACGCGTCGGCCACCCCGAAGAACGAGGCGACCGGCCAGGCCAAGGCCGACCTGTTCCGGGTCGACAACGGCAAGCTGGTCGAGCACTGGGGCATCACGCAGACCGTGCCGAAGAAGACGGCCAACGGGAACTCGCTGTTCAGCGACGTGTACCGGTACCCGAACGGGGCACCGACCCTGTCCGAGGAGCAGGAGGAGAAGAACCGGAAGTTCGCGGTCGACGCGTACCGCAAGCTCTCCGACGGTGACGCGACCGTGATCGACAAGAGCTGGGATCCGCGGTACTACCAGCACAACCCGGCGGCCGCGAACGGAACGGGTCCGCTGAAGCAGTTCTTCGAGCAGAACACGCAGGGCGCCCCCTCACCCAGCAGTACCGGAGGCGGCGGGACCGGGTTCGGCAACACCCTCGCCGACGGGGACCTGGTGTGGGTCTTCAGCTCCGACTACGTCGTCGTGGACCTCTTCCGGGTGGTCGACGGAAAGATCATCGAGCACTGGGACGTCGCCGCCGACGGGCAGTAGCCCGGCCGGAAGGACTGACCGCCGGACCTCTTCGGAGGTCCGGCGGATTTCAGCGTTCCCGGGTCCAACGTCCGCGTAGGGCAGAGGAGTTCACCCCGGTGGTGTACGCCTTGTCACCCCGCACCCGCAGCCGCCCGTGACCAGTCTTTTCAGGTCCCACGGACTACGGATGTCGAAGGTATTGACGCATCCCGCTGCTCACATTTAACGTCTGCCCGACATCGCGAACGTCGTTCGATCCACCGGACAACTTCCGCCCTCACCCGCTCTTGGATTGACCAACCGTGCCGGCGAGAGACATGCCGTTGCGCGGATCCGACCCCGCTTCCGCGTCGTGCGGTAGTCGACCCTGTCCCGCCAACGCTGGGACTGAGCCCCCCGGTTGACCCTGCTTCGCCCCTTTTCGCCCGATGGTGGCATTCGCAGAACGATAGGAGATGGACATGTCCGCGCTCCGCGCCCGGCTGTCGGCGATATTGCTCGCCGTGTGCCTGCTCTTCACAGGCCAAGCCCTGACCACACCGCAGCGGGCTGCCGCCGCCGATCCGGGCTATCTGATGGCGCACTTCATCGGGGAAGGGGCGACCGGTCAGCAGATCTACTTCTCGCACAGCGCGGACGGCCTGCACTGGAGTGACCTCAACGGCGGCGGGATGGCCCTGCGTTCCACGGTGGGCACGCGTGGAGTGCGCGACCCCGCACTGGTCCGCTCTCCCGACGGCAGCAAGTACTGGATCATCGCGACCGATCTGTGCATCGACTGCGGGCAGACGTGGAGTCAGTCCATCAACGACGGCAGCCGCAACCTCGTGGTGTGGGAGTCGACGGACCTGGTCAACTGGTCGCAGCCGCGGCTGCTCAACGTCGCCGGAGCGATTCCCGACGGGCGCAACGCGTGGGCGCCGGAGGCGATCTGGAACCCGGCCACCAACGACTACATCCTGTACTGGGCGACGAACAAGCCCCTCAACGGCGCAACGAAGCACCGCATTTACTACGCCCGCACCAGCGACTTCCGCTCCATCACCACCCCGCAGGTCTACATCGAGCGCCCCGGCACCCAGGAAATCATCGACACCCAGATCGTCGAGATGCCGAGTGGCGTCGGCGACTACCGCTACGTACGGGCCTCCGGTGACGGCCAGATCACCCTCGAAGGCAGCAACTCGATCCTCGGCACTTGGACCAACCTCGGCAACCTCTCCGGCATCGGCCTGACCGGCTCCCAGGTCGAGGGTCCGATGTGGATGAAGTTCAGAGACCGCAACGAGTGGACCCTCTACCTCGACCAGTACGCCTCGGGACGCGGTTACATGCCGGTCACGACGACCAACCCGTCCGCCTCCGGCACCTACAAGCTCCCGGCGTCGGGCAGCTACAACCTGGGCGGCACCAAGAAGCGCCACGGCTCGATCCTGAACCTGACGGCCGCCGAGGAGAGCCGCGTACAGGCCCGCTGGCCCAACACCACGGTCAACCGGCTCCAGTCGTACAACTTCCAGGACCGGTACGTCCGGCACGCCAACATGGACGTGCGCATCGACCCCAACGTCAGCCCCGCCGCCGACTCCCAGTTCCGGCTGAGAACCGGTCTGGCGGGCTCCGGTACCGTCTCCTTCGAGTCGGTGAACTTTCCCGGCTACTTCCTGCGGCACGCCGGATACGACTTCCAGCTCGCCTACAACGACGGCACCACCCAGTTCGCCGCGGACGCCACCTTCCGCAAGGTCGCCGGGCTCGCCGACGCAAGCTGGTCGTCGTTCCAGTCGTACAACCACCCCGACCGGTACATGCGCCACTACGGGTACCAGCTCCGTCTCGACCCGATCACCACGGCGACAGGGCGCGGCGACGCCACCTTCCGCGTGACGAACTGACCCCACGCCGGCGATGCGGTCCGTGGCCCCGTGCGGTCAGAGTGTGCCGTTCCCTCGCCGTACGGGGCCTCGTGTGGACCGGCGAGGGGCCAGGACCGGCTGCACGAGCCGATGCCGGTCCACACAGGTGCGGGCGTTGATGAGAGCGATCAGCAGGTCGACCGCTTCGTCGCTCACCCGGTCCGGGCGGAGGCTGAGCGTGGTGACGGGCGGGGTGGTCGCCGCGTAATCCGGATCCTCACTGATGCACGCCACCAGTAGATCCTGCGGCACTCGAAGCCCGTGGTGCCGGGCGGCGGCGAGGATGTTGTGACCGGAGTCGGAGTAGATGCCGATGACGGCGTCCGGTCGTGGATCGCGGTTGAGTAGCCGGCTGACCGCGTCCCGTTCAGCAGTGAAGTAGTCGGGCAGCGAGGCGTACTCCTCGACGAGTGTGGGCAAGTCGTGCTCGGCGCACCAGGAGGCGTAGGCGCGTCCGATCAGGTGCGGGTACTCGTTGTCGTGCAGCGGCTGGGAGAGCGCGATCCGCCGGGCGCCGGCCTCCGTGAGGTGGTCGAGCAGGAGACGCAGGCCCGCGTCGTAGTCGATGTCTACCCACACGTCGCCCCAGTGCGGCTGGGGCGGCCGGCCGTCGCAGACCATGGGGACGCCACGCTCCCGCAGGAGGGAACGCACCGGGTCGTCGGCGCGCGGATCGACGTGGATGACGCCGTCCATCGGTGTGTTGAGCCACATCCACGGTGACAACAAACTCGGCATCACCATGAGCAGGTAACCGCGCTCATGCGCTGCGGAGATGGCGCCCAGCGCCAGCTGTGCGTAGTACGGGATCTCGGTGTACGGGACGGGAAGGTCGCCGTATGCCGTCATGGTCAGACCGAGCACTCCGGTGCCGCCGCGAGCCAGGGCACGGGCCGTGCTGGCGGGGGGTGAAAGCTGCTACAGATTTTCTAGTCATTCATAGTCATCCTTAGCCGTGTGTCTCAGGTAACTTGGTCTCGTGAAGCTTTCGGAGTGGGCCCGTCAGCAGGGCGTGAGCTACCAGACCGCCTGGCGGTGGGTGAAGGACGGGAAGATGCCCGTCCCCGTTCGCCAGGCGCCGTCCGGGACGTGGTTGGTCGACGAGGTCGCCGTCCGGCCGTCCGGGCGTGTGGTGGCGTACTGCCGCGTGTCGTCCGTTGACCAGAAAGCCGATCTTGAGCGGCAGGCCGCCCGGGTGGTGTCCGGCGCGAACGGGCTGGGCCTGGCCGTCGCTGAGGTCGTCACCGAGGTGGGATCCGGGTTGGACGGGCGGCGCCGCAAGCTGCACCGGCTGCTGTCCGACCCGCAGGCGGCGGTGATCGTGGTCGAGCACCGTGACCGGCTGGCCCGGTTCGGCGTCGAGCACCTGGAGGCCGCGCTGTCGGCGTCCGGGCGGCGCCTGGTCGTCCTCGACCCCACCGAGACCGCCGATGACCTGGTACGCGACATCACCGAGGTGCTCACCTCCATGTGCGCCCGCCTGTACGGGCGGCGGGCAGCGAAGAACCGGGCCGCCCGCGCGGTGGCCGTGGCGACCGGCGAGGCCGCCGAGTGAAGAAGTTCCAGCCGCAGCCCGGGTTCGTGGTGCAGGCGTACCGCTTCGCACTGGACCCGAACGTCACCCAGGAGCATGCCCTGCGCTCGCACTGCGGCGCGGCGCGTGCCGCCTACAACTGGGCCGTCGGCTCGGTGACCGCCTCCTGGTGGCAGCGCCGCGCAGAGGAGTCCTACGGCATCGGCGAGGCCGGGCTGACGCAGTGGCGGCCGTGGTCGCTGCCCGCGCTGCGGAAGGCGTTCAACGAGGCCAAGCACACCGATCCGAGGTTCGCCGCCTGGTGGGAGGAGAACTCCAAGGAGGCGTACTCCACCGGCCTGGCGAACGCGTCGGCCGCGTTCGACAACTACGCGAAGTCCAAGAACGGCAAGCGGTGCGGCAAGCGGATGGGTGCGCCGCGGTTCAAGTCGAAGCGCAAGGCGCGCCTTGCCTGCCGGTTCACCACCGGCGTGATCCGCGTGGACGCTGACGGCCGTCACGTCACCCTGCCCCGGCTGGGCACAATCCGCACCCACGAGCCCACGGTGAAGCTCCTCGCCCGCGTCCAGGCCGGGACGGCCCGGATCCTGTCCGCGACCGTGCGGCACGAGCGCGGACGCTGGTTCGTCTCGTTCCAGGCCGAGGTCAAGCGGGACCTCGAACGCGTGGCGCGGCCGGACGTGGCGGTCGGGATCGACCTGGGGGTGAAGACCCTCGCGGTCATGGCCGACAGCACCGGCGAGATCCGCACCATCGCGAATCCCGGGCACTACGACCGAGCACGCAAGCAGCTGCGCCGCGCCTCCCGCGTCGTCTCCCGACGGCAGGGCCCCGACCGGCGGACCGGGCAGAAGCCGTCGAAGCGGCGGGAGAAGGCCAACGCCGCCCGCAACAAGGTGCATCACCGGGTGGCCAACCTCCGCGCGGACGCCCTGCACAAGCTCACCACCGCCGTGGCGGCCGAGTACGGCACGGTCGTGGTCGAAGACCTCAACGTCGCCGGGATGCTCCGCAACCGGCGTCTCGCGCGAAGGATCGCCGACGCCGGGTTCGGGGAGATCCGCCGCCAGCTCACCTACAAGACCCGCCAGCGCCACGCCACCCGCACTATCGCGGCGGACCGCTGGTACCCCTCCTCGAAGACCTGTTCCGGGTGCGGCGCGGTGAAAGCCAAACTGCCGCTGCACGTGAGGACCTACCAGTGCGACGCCTGCGGTCTGGTCATCGACCGGGACGACAACGCCGCACTCAACCTCGCCGCGCTCGCGGCAGCCGCAACAACTGGTACCGGAGTGGCCGGAGACCAGGACGCCCAAGCGGTGTCGAAGCCTCGTGGAGCCGACCAGAAGACCCGCACCACCCGCCCCCGCCGCAAGGCGGAGGCGTCGCGGGCAGGTGGCGCAACCCTGCCGCACCAGCGGCAGACGGAAGCGAGAGACCGTACTCAAGCCGAAGCCCTCACGCTCTGGTGACGAGACGGACCTTCCGGGCGGAAACATCCGGAATGCTGAGACCTGACTACGGTCCCGGCAACGGCGTAACCGAGTTCGCGTGTCGCGGAGAGCATGCGCTGCCTGGTCGGCTCGGACAGCCGGCCGGTGCCGTTGAGGGCGTTCGACACCGTGGCCGTGGAAACCCCCGCCCGTGCGGCCACGGCACCGAGTGTGGGGCGTTGCCAGACATGCGAGCTTCTCATGTGTTCCCCAACAGTGCCTGTTGTTCCCAACAGCCCCATGACGGCTTGTGGTTAACACCTTAATCACTCAGCGTACGCGGCGACAGCGGCCGGGTCCGGAGTTATCAGATGCCAGATGTTCGCAGTACAAGCCTGTAAGGCACGGTATGGTCCGCTCGACCAGCGTGCCGATTGCGGAACAAGAACGGCCGAGGCCCAATAGGGCCCTGGTTACGTCAAGTTCCCATTTCCTGCCCCGGCCGGGGCCGTATCGGATCAGGACGTTCGAGTCCTCGCGCCCTCGCGGGTGGCGGGCGCGAACGCGTCACATGGACATAGGTAAGGGGACGCGGTGGAGGCGACGAATACACAGGTGCGGCCAGGCACCGTACCTCCAGTCGTTGCGGCGCGCTGGGCGCTGTGGACGTTTGTCATCGTCAACTTGGTGATCGTCGAGGCCTTGTTCCTCACCGCAGGGACCGGCAAGAACGGGGTGCTCACGGTCGCCAAGTTCTTCGGCCTGCACGCCGCCGTACTGATGTTGTTCCAACTGCTGCTGGTGGCCCGGCTGCCGTGGCTCGACCGCCGTATCGGCATGGACCGGTTGACGGTGTGGCACAGGTGGGTCGGCTTCACCCTGCTGTGGACCCTCCTCACCCACGCTGTGCTGGTGGTGCTGGGCTACGCGCGGCTCGATGACGCGTCTATGACGAAGACGTTCTTCGCACTGGCCGGAGTGACCGCTTCGCTGCTGGGGATGGGGGCCGCGGCGATCATCGTCGTGGTCGCCGCGGTGTCCGCCCGGAATGTCAGACGGCGGCTTCGGTATGAGACCTGGCACGGCCTGCATCTGCTGCTGTACGTGGCGTTGGGGCTGGCATTCGTCCACCAGTTGCAGGAGACCACGACCTTCAGCTCCTCCGCGCCCGCGATGATCTACTGGTGGGCCATGTGGCTGTTCGCGTTCGGTGCCCTGGTCACGGGCCGGATCGTCATGCCTGTGTGGCGCAACGCCTATCACCGGTTCGAGGTCGCGGAGGTGGTGCCGGAGTCGGACGACGTCGTGTCGGTGCACGTCACCGGCCGTCACCTCGACAGGCTGCCGGCCCGGGCCGGCCAGTTCTGCATCTGGCGGTTCCCCGGGCACAACCACTGGTGGCTGGCCAATCCGTTCTCGCTGTCGGCTGCACCCGACGGCCGCACGTTGCGCCTGACCGCCAAGGCGGTCGGCGGCGCCAGCGCAGGCCTGCGGAACGTCCGGGTCGGGAGCCGCGCGTTCGTCGAGGGGCCGTACGGGGCGTTCACCGCGTTGCATCGAACGCGGCCCGGCGCACTGCTGATCGCCGGAGGAGTGGGGATCACGCCGGTTCGAGCCCTGCTGGAGGAGGAACCGGCCGGAGACGTCGTCGTGCTCTACCGGGTGCGCAGCGAGGATGACGCCGTGCTGGTCGACGAGGTACGAGCCCTGCTCGCGGACCGCGGCGGGCGGCTGCACCTGCTCACCGGCCGCACAGGGGAGACGAGCCCGCCGTTCGAGCCCGACAGCCTCGTCGCCCTGGTTCCCGACATAACCGAACGCGACGTCTACGTCTGTGGTCCGCCCGGGATGACCTCGACCGTGCTCAGCGCCCTGCGCAGGCTGCAGGTTCCCCAACGGCAGGTGCACGCCGAGCGGTTCGGCCTGGCCTGACGCGTGGGGGCGACGGGCGCGATCGAAGCCTCGGCGCAATCCACGGGCTTTGTCCCTGACGCTGCCGATAGCGTCATCCGCGCTGGTTGGAGCCAGTGCGCGACGGTTCGTGGGATGTCGGCCGCGTCGCCGACGTCGACCACTCTGGCACGACTGGCGATCACCCAGGCATGATGACCGACCATGCTGCTGCGACTGGTGTACCTGGGCATGGCGAGCGCCTTCGCGATGCTGCGGCTGCTGCCGATGAGCGATCGGGACATGGACGTGGAGGTCCTGGCTCTGCGCCATCAGATCGCGGTGCTGGAGCGGCAGCTGAACGGGCAGCGGGTGCGGTTCGATGCGGGCGACCGGGCGTTCCTGGCGGCGCTGCTCCAGGGTCTGCCGCCCGAGGTGCTGCGTCGGATGCGGCTGCTGGTGCGGCCCGACACGGTGCTGCGTTGGCACCGCGACCTGGTCTCGCGCCGCCACGCGGCCCGTTCCCACCCCAAGCGCCCGGGGCGGCCGCGCACGGTGCGCTCCGTCCGCGTGCTCGTGCTGCGTCTGGCGCGGGAGAATCCCGGCTGGGGCTACCGGTGCCTGCACGGTGAACTGCTCGTCCTCGGCGTGAAAGTGGCGGCGTCCACGGTCTGGGAGATCCTCAAGGACGCCGGGATCCCGCCGGCACCCGAGCGGACGTCCAGTACCTGGGCGGACTTCCTGCGCTCCCAGGCGGACGCGCTCCTCGCGTGCGACTTCTTCGAAACCGTCACCCTGTCCGGGGCGCGGCTGCACGTGTTCGCGCTCATCGAGCACACCGGCCGGCGCATCCGGATCCTGGGTGTGAGCGCGCACCCGACCACCTCCTGGGTCGTGCAGGCGGCGAGGAATCTCGTCATGGACCTCCAGGACGCCGGCTGCCAGGCCCGCTACCTGATCCGGGACCGGGACGGGAAGTTCCCCGAACTGTTCGACACGATCCTCGCCGACGCGGGGATCGAGGTCGTGCTCAGCGGCATCCGGATCCCCCGCATGAACTCCATCATGGCGAGATGGGTGCAGACCTGCCGCCGTGAGCTGCTGGACCGCACCCTGATCTGGAACCAGCGGCATCTCCTCCACGCACTGCGGGAGTTCGAGCAGTTCTACAACGCGCACCGGCCGCACCAGGGCATCGCGAACGCCCGCCCGCTGCACCCGCTCCCCGAACCGATCACCGATCCGGACGAAATCGCCCGCCTCGACATACATCGAACCGACCGACTCGGCGGCCTCCTTCACGAGTACCAGCATGCTCCGTGACCAGACCGGATGAGGTTTCCGGCAAGGGCAGGGCCAGGCTGCGGAATCCGTTGCGTGCCTCGGATATACACGCCAGATAGTCCCCGTAGAGAACTCTCCGTACGGCTGTCTCGCGCTCCCGGCTTTCACGGCGCCAGCGGCCACGCTCCAGAACGGCCGCGGACGCGGTGGCGATGACGGCACCCACACCGGCGCTGACCAAGGTCATCCACTCCATGGCCCGAGTCTGGCCACTGCGCGGGGTGTTGACACCGACACGGCTCGCAACACGTACGCCGCTCGGTCATTCAAGCCTGAACGATGTGCAGGGTTCGCCCATCCCGCAGGGGCATCTGTCGGCACCGTCCGACGGCGGAGTCAGGCAAGCCCGTCCAGTCCCTCACCGCGGCCGCCCCAGGGCCGCCAGCTCCGGACGGCCGCTCCGGGGCGGCCTACTTCCCAACTCCCCGATGCCCTGGGACGCCTGGCATCCCGACGGCCGTGCCGACGAGGCGCCGGTGTCATCCACCTCTACCAGTCACGAATGGCCGAGCGCGGCATATATTCGCGCTCCCGTGTCAGTTCCCGCTGTCAGACTGCAACCATCCCCATCGCAGGGGTGGTTGACCTTATCGCCGACGAGAGGACCGATGCGTGGCGGCCGACTGGGACGCACTGGACTGGACATGCCCCACGTGCGCGGCTCCGCGCGCGAAGACGTGCACCACGAAGGACGGCTGCCCCCGGCCCATGCACCTCGCCCGCCGCTTCACCTCGATCCTGCTGCAGGTCGCCTTACACCGCGGCCTCGGCCAGCCGCCCGCCGAACGCGCCCAGATCGTACGGTCCCTCACCACGGTCCAGGAGTCGGACACGTCCGCGCGGGAGGGCTACCTGTGGCACCAGGCCGCCGACGAGCTGTGGTTGTGGGACCAAGTGGTGGCCAGGGCCGACCGGCACGCGGCGGCCCTGTAGGGTTCCAGAAGTGACGTACATCTGACCAGGCACTTTGCGACTCCCGGGCGATCACGGCAAGCTCGGACCCCATGGCACTGCGCATGCTCTACCTGGTCTTCCTCCGACTCCTCGGACTGCTTCTGCTGCTCTCCCGCTCGCAGCAGACCAAGGACGCCGAGCTGCTCGCGCTGCGCCACGAGAACGCGGTGCTGCGCCGCCAGCTCGGCGTCCGGCCACACCTCACCTGGCCGGACCGCGCAGTGCTCGCCGCCCTCGCCCGGCACCTACCCTCCCGGCTGCGCCGACTCCTGTTGGGTGCCAAAAGTCCCGCACATGCGTTGAGCTGGGCGTTCGCCAGACTGTCGTGATCTTCGTCAGGCTGTGTCGCGGTACTTGTGGATGAGTCCGCTGAGGACGTCGTGGCGCTGGATGTGTTGGGCGGGGAAGGGGATGACGTCCGGATCGTCGGCTGGTGCTCGAAGGTGCAGGGCCCGGTGCGGCCTTCCGGAGTTGTAGTGCTCGGCGTATTCGGCGAGGACACGCCGTGCGTGTTGCTCGTTGTAGATCAGCATCCGGTCGGTGCACTCGGCCCGCACGCTGCGGATGAACCTCTCCACGTGGGCGTTCATCCGCGGTGTCTGTGGCGCGCTCTTCAGGATCTCGATGCCGTCGGCGGTGAAGACGGCATCGAACGCCTGGGTGTAGCGGCTGTCGCGGTCGCGTAGCAGGTAGCAGGTAGCCTGCGGCGCGGTCTGCGAGGTTGGCGAGGAAGTTCCTCGAGAGCTGGGTGGCCCAGGCTGCGGTCGGGTGGGCGGTGACGCCGAGGATGTGCACGGTGCGGGTGCCGACCTCCATGACCACGAAGGCGTACAGCCTGGTCAGCGCGGCGGTGTCCACGTGGAAGAAGTCGGCGGCGAACAGGCCGGAGGCCTGGGCGCGTACGAACTCGCGCCAGGTCGGGGCGCCGCGGCTTCGTCGGGGTGCGGGTCCGAGGCCGGCGCTGCGCAGGATGCGTCGGATGGTGGAGGCGCCGACGCGGTGGCCCAGGCGCCGCAGCTCGCCCTGGATACGGGTTGAGCCCCAGGTCGGGTTCTCGTGGGCCAGGCGCAGGATCAGGGCGGTGAGTTCCTCGGAGATCGGCGGGCGGGCGGCCGGTCGGGGCGGGTTTCTGCTTCCACTTCCAGCGCAGTAGTCGCCGGTGCCAGGTGAGCAGGGTGCCGGGTGTGAACAGGCGGTGTCGGCGCAGCCGGGAGGGTAGGTGCCGGGCGAGGGCGGCGAGCACTGCGCGGTCCGGCCAGGTGAGGTGTGGCCGGACGCCGAGCTGGCGGCGCAGCACCGCGTTCTCGTGGCGCAGCGCGAGCAGCTCGGCGTCCTTGGTCTGCTGCGAGCGGGAGAGCAGCAGAAGCAGTCCGAGGAGTCGGAGGAAGACCAGGTAGAGCATGCGCAGTGCCATGGGGTCCGAGCTTGCCGTGATCGCCCGGGAGTCGCAAAGTGCCTGGTCAGATACTGTACGTCACTTCTGGAACCCTACAGGGCCGCCGACACCTTTCTAGGCGGTCACGACTGAGTCGCCGCTGATCTTCACCGGGATCGGGATCAGGCCGGTGGTCGCCGGCCCTTTCTTCATGTCGCCGGTCGCGGCGTCGAAGACGCTGCCGTGGCCGGGGCACGTGATGGTGCCGCCCGCCGGTTGGGAAACGGTGACGCCCGCGTGCGGGCAGAGCGGGTTGAGCCCTTTGACCTCGTTCTCCGACGGCCGGACGATCAGGACTTTGCCTGACGGTCCATCCACGATCGCCCCGCTGCCGACCGGGACGTCGGCCAGCTTGGCCAACGGCGTGCCACCGGAGCCAGAGGATCCTCCGGCGGGCCGGTTGGCGGCGGGTGTCTCGGACGAGCAGGCGGCTAGGGAAACCGGTGCGACCAGACCGGCTAGCAGGCCGCAGACAACCGTGCGGCGTGTTGGAGCTGGCAAGACAATGCCTCCTGAGCGCAAACAGTGGTGTTTTTCGGCTTGTTGACCTCAGTGAACTCACACACGTTCGACGCATCGTCAGGACTTGCGGGGGGAGACCGACATGATGCCCGTGCACATCTCGTCGCTGGTGCCGTCGCCCCACACCACGTAGCGCGGCGGCAGCTTCTTCAGCTGCGGCAGCAGTTTGCGCAGCCCCGCGTCGTGCGTACACGTCACCCGCAGCGTGTCCCCCGGGCCGACCTCCACCGGCGACGGCAGCGCCATCAGCCGCTGGTTGTCGAAGTTGAACTTCGGCACGTCCAGCACGACCTTGGCCTTCGGCGTGCCCGGGTTGAGTTCGACCTTTATGGCCCGCCCGAGCATGTGCATGTGGCCGAAACCGGCGAACAGCGTCATCGGCGCCTCCACCTTGTGGTCGCAGGACTGGGTGTCACCGGGCTTCGGCGCCCCGCCCTGGTTGCACTCCTCCACCTGTTCATCCGCCATCCCGCCGACATCCGCCCCGAACCGCTTCGTCACGTCCGCGATCGAGGCCGCCCGGTCACAGAGCGGACCCGACTCGTCGGCGGTGCAAGGCAGGTCGGTCGGCGCGTCGAGCGACCACGTCTCGAGTTCCCGGGTCTGCGGCGTGCCGTCCGTCAGCCGCAGCCGCACCGCCGAGCGGTCCGACCCGGTCGACTTGCCGTCGGTCGCGAGCAGGTTGTAGTGGATCTGGAGGACGAGCAGGCTGCCCGGCTCCAGTTTGTAGCCGGCGTCCTGGTCGATCAGCGTCTCCGTGGCGCCCGGCGCCCAGGTGTCCACCCACGACGCGTCCCCCTCTTCCACCTCGGCGCCGGCCACGCCGGTCCCGCCGAAGCACTGCCAGCCGAGGCCGGGGGTCTTCGCGTCCTGCTCGCGCACCGCGGCAGCGCCGCCCGGCGGCACCGCGTACACGATGGCGTGGTGTGCGATGGCGACGTTCTCCGGCGTGAACTGGGTCCCGGTCAGGAACGTCGTCTTGGTCAGGCCCGGATCGATCACCTGGCACCGGTACTCGTCCGTGCCGCCCTTCGGCGGCGCGGGCGTGTAGGCCTTGGCCATCTTCCGGTCGACGAACCGCTCGCCGGCGCGCAGCGGCTGCGGTGAAGCCGATGACCCGCCTGCGTGCGCGCTGTGCGAGCCGGTCGCGGCGGGCGCCGCACTGTTGTCGGCGTCCGACCCGCAGGCGGCGACAGCGAACGCCATCGCCAGCGCGATGGTGGCCGCCGCGAGCCTCAACCGCCCGGGCGGCGCTTTCCCTGACGGCGCTGCGTTGACTGCCATCACTAGCCTCCTACATACGGGTTGCATCGCTTATCTGGATGCCTACTTCTTAGCGAGCGAACCTGAGACGACTGTTAATGCGGTGCTCAGGCCGGTTGGCCGGACCATGTGCCCGGCGCACGCACCGGCGTGGTGGCGTCGAGGTCCTGCCCGGTGGGCAAGGCCCGGGCGACACAGCCGTCGGGCCGGATCAGCAAGGCGTCGACGTCCACCCGGTCCGTGCGGGCGGTGACGGTGTCGACCCGTCCGGTCCACGCGGCCGCAGCGTCGCGGACCTCCGCGCGGTCGACGAGGTCCAGCAGGAGCCCACGACCCTCACGCAGCAGGTCCGCCGACCGGGTCACCACGGTGACGACGTCCGGGTCGGGCCGCTCCAGGTTCAGCTTCATGTCCGGGCACAGGGTGCTGACGAGCCGGTGGTCGTCGCCCCGGTCGTACCGGACGTCCATGCCGGCGACGTACCGGTGGTCGTCGTCGAGGTCCATCAGGTCGGAGAACATCTCCCACAGCGCCCTCGTCTGCGGGTCGGGGCGCATCAGGGCGATCTGGGCCCGGGTGTTCTGCAGCAGGCGCGCCGCGAACGGATGCCGTTCGGCGGTGTACGTGTCGAGGATGTCCTCGCCGACCCAGCCTCATACCACGGCCGCGAGCTTCCAGCCGAGGTTCGCCGCGTCGACGAAACCGACGTTGAGGCCCTGGCCGCCGACCGGCGCGTACACGTGGGCCGCGTCCCCGGCCAGCAGGACCCGGCCGGTCCGGTACGTTGGTCGCCTGCCGCGCGGTGTCGATCCAGCGGGTGCCGGACGACATCGTGGTGATCGTGACATCGGTGCCGCTCACCCGCCGGATGCTGTCCTGCAATTCCTCGACGGTGAGCGGCTCGACCTGCCGCGGCGGGCCGTCGAACTCCACTGTGGACATCCGGCTCACCCCCGAGCCCGTGCACGTACACGCCGTGCGGCGTGTAGTGAAATCCTGGCCGCGGCTTCTCCTGGTCCACCAGGTCGACCACCGCCATCCGACCGGTGACGGTCGCGTCGGTGCCGGCAGAGTCAAAGCCGGCGAGCCCGCGGCGTTGCTGCCCGCGCCGTCGCAGCCGACGACGTACCGTGCGCCGGGTTCCCGCACGCCGCCGGTGGTCCGGACCTCGACGGTGACCGCGTGGTCGTCCTGCCGGATCCCGACCACCTCCTGCTCGCGGCGCACCTCGACGCGAGCCCGGTGGCGTGCCGGTGCAGGATCGCCTCCAGGTCGGGCTGCTCGATCCGGACCCGTCGCCGGTCCGGATCGGTGCGCCGGGTCGGGTCGAGCTTCTCCAGCCCGGCGAAGTGCTCTTTCGGCGCCATAGTGCTGTGACCACATAGGTTCACCGGCATGGCGTGGCAGCGTGCCCAGTAGGCGATCCATTCCCGGGCCGCCCGCCCGTGGACGAGGCAGCGGTGGTGGGTCAGTTCCTCGCCGAGCCGCCGCAGGGGAGGCGAGGTTGTCCGGCCGTTCGTGACGGTGTGCCCGCTCCAGCCCGGCCGCCCTCCCCGTTATGTTCTTCGCGGTCCTGCAAGAGGACCGCTGGCCTCCGGGCCCGGCATGACTGTGTCCCCCTGTCGAACGGATGACCTGGGGGGTGGTGTCACCGGGCCCGGGAGGTGCCGTCGGAGACGCTGATGAGAGGTCCGGCCACCGCCCGGTCCGGCGCAATGCCGGACAATCCGCGGGCGGCAGGTCTGCATAACGTGGATGCGCGCGTACGACACCACTGCCGAGGCCGGCACCGTTCAACTCCTTTGGAAGGGTGCGATGTTCGATACCAGCAGTGTGGGCGTCTTCCTCGGCATGGACGTCGGCAAGAGCGCCCATCACGGGCACGGACTGACCCCAGCCGGCAAGAAGGTCTTCGACAAGGCCATGCCCAACAGCGAGCCGAAACTGCGGGCGGTGTTCGACAGGCTGATCGCGAAGTTCGGCACCGTGCTGGTGATCGTGGACCAGCCCGCCTCCATCGGTGCTCTCCCCCTGACCGTGGCCCGGGACTCGGGCTGCCAGGTCGCCTACCTGCCCGGCCTGGCCATGCGCCGGATCGCCGACCTCTACCCGGGTGAGGCCAAGACCGACGCCAAGGATGCCGCGGTGATCGCGGACGCGGCCCGCACCATGCCGCACACCCTGCGATCGCTGGAACTGACCGACGAGATCACCGCCGAGCTGACCGTGCTCGTCGGCTTCGACCAGGACCTCGCCGCCGAGGCCACCCGCACCAGCAACCGGATACGCGGCCTGCTCACCCAGTTCCACCCCAGCCTCGAACGCGTCCTCGGCCCCCGCCTCGACCACCAGGCCGTCACCTGGCTCCTGGAGCGTTACGGATCCCCGGCCGCCCTGCGAAAAGCCGGCCGCCGCAGACTCGTCGAGCTCATCCGGCCCAAGGCCCCACGCATGGCCCAGCGGCTGATCGACGACGTCTTCGACGCGCTCGACGAACAGACCGTCGTCGTGCCCGGCACCGGCACCCTCGACATCGTCGTGCCCTCCCTGGCCGCCTCGCTCGCCGCCGTCCACACCCAGCGCCGGGCTCTGGAAGCCCAGATCAACGCTCTGCTGGAGGCGCACCCTCTTTCCCCGGTCCTGACGTCGATGCCCGGCGTCGGCGTCAGGACCGCCGCCGTCCTGCTGGTCACCGTCGGCGACGGCACCAGCTTTCCCACCGCCGCCCACCTCGCCTCCTACGCCGGCCTGGCCCCGACCACGAAGTCGTCGGGCACCTCGATCCACGGCGAACACGCCCCACGGGGCGGAAACCGGCAGCTCAAACGCGCCATGTTCCTCTCCGCCTTCGCCTGCATGAACGCCGACCCCGCCTCCCGCACCTACTACGACCGCCAGCGAGGCCGCGGAAAGACCCACACCCAAGCCCTCCTCCGCCTCGCGCGCCAACGCATCAGCGTCCTGTTCGCCATGCTCCGCGACGGCACCTTCTACGAACCCCGCGAGCCCGACACCGCCACCCCCGCCGCCGCATGAACCCCATACCAACGAATCACCCCAAACCCGGCACGACAGGGTTGACGAAAGACATAGAGGCACCCCCCCGCTCCTGGCTGGACTCACTCGCCACTTCGCCCGTCGGCAGCATCCGCCCCGACGGGTGACTATGGGCCGACGAGACTTGTGCAGGGTCGGCGAGCGCGCGGTCAGAACCAGTGCAGGCAGTGCGGGGGACGGTCGGCGCGGAAGAGGGAGTCAGCGAGGGTGGCCGCGCCTTGGCGGTGGGCTTGGATGTGTCCGGCACGTACGAGCGTGCTCGGGGCGGTGCCGCCGAGGTAGACGGAGCCCAGGTCGCGCACGTCCATGGACAGGTCGGGCTTCCGGTCCGTGGGGACGCAGTCAGCCTTGCCGTCCCGGACGGTCAGCAGGTAGCGGCCGTGTTCGCCGAAGAACGGGTCGTCGATGTCGAGGACGAGTTCGCCGTCCGTGAACCAGCCGCGCGCGGTCAGAGCACGCGGGACGTCCAGCAGCCGCGCCCAGAGCCAGTCCATGTCGCCGCTCACCTCGCCGGCGCGGAAATCCGCGAACTGCCAGCGCAGCGGGTGCCCGGGCGGGACGTGCTTGAACACGACCTGAGAGACCAGATCGTGTCCGAGTACGAACCGGGCCAGGGCCGTGAAGACGGCGTCGTCGGTGGCGATGGTCTCGTCGACCGTCAGGGTGCCGGACTCGACCGAGTAGCTGGCGTACCCGTCCGGGACGCCGTCGGCGTCCCGGTGGACGGCGACGTAGCGCGGCGCCGGCGAGATCGGGGGCTGCCCCGCGCGCAAGGCCCACCAGCGGTGCGGACGGGACAGCGCGCCGGGCTGGGCGCGGCGGTACCGGTCGTAGACCTCTTCCAGAATCTCGCCGCACTCGACCCGACGCAGCACCTCGACCGAGCCGTTGTCCGAGCCGGTCGCTGGTGCGTCGGCCACTCCGCGTGCCCGGGGAACGGCGAGGGCGCCCTTGTGGCGCGGCACCGTCAGCTGCGCCGTGTAGGTCGCCGGTCCGTAGCCGAACCTGCCGTAGATCGGAGCCTCAGAGGCCAGCAGCACGGAAAGGAACTCCCCGCCGGCCCGCAACTCAGCGAGCTGATGCCGCATCATCGCGCTGAGCACGCCCTGGCGCCGGTGCGAGGGCAGGACGCCGACGGCGGTCACCCCGGCGGCCGAGACGAGGGTCTCACCGGGCAGGGTGAGCTCGAAGGAGTGCGCGGCGGCGGTGCCGACAGGCCGCCCGTCCGCCGTCAGAGCGAGCAGACAGCGGTCCATTTCGAGCGCCGACCACCAGAGCCCGCCGCCCTCGACCGGGGGTTCCGGGAAGAGCCCGAACGCGGCATGGACTGTGTCGACGAAGTCGTCGAGATCCTTGTCGGTCGTGGGACGGATCTCCATTGTTGCCGCTGCCTCCTCGGGATGCCGGCACCACGACTCATGGTGTCTGGCCACAGTGCAGCGTTAACCCGTAGCCAGGGCAAGCGAATTACGGCCGGGGCCGAAGCCGGACACGGCACAGCCCGGTCCAAGCTCGGCCCCAGGGGTGAGTCGCGGTGGTAGGGCTCGGCGGCGGTGGTGAGCCAGGCGTCAGGCCGTGACGGGCAGTGGGCGTCCGCCCCAGCGGATGCCCTTCTCGCTGCGGACGCGGGCGCGTTCGCGTCGCTGGGCGGCCAGGACATCGGGGTGCCGAGCGTTCTGATTACGCCACCGCAGATAGCGGTGCAACTCGCGGGTCTGGACGCAGTGGTCGGGACGGTTCGAGTTGGCGAGCGTGAACTGCCGCAGCGGCCCGAAGTGCGCCTCGATCGGGTTGGCCCAGGAGGCATAGGTCGGGGTGAAGCACAGCTCGACCTTGTTCTTCTGCGCCCACCGGCGGATCTTCGTGCCCTTGTGTGCGGAGAGGTTGTCCAGGATCACGTAGATCGGGGCGCCGTCCGGGCGGGCGGCCCGGACGGACTTGAGCGCGGCCAGGCTGTTGGCCGCTCCCTTGCGACGGCGGTTGACGCCCCACAAGGTGTCGTCGCCGATCGAGTAGCAGCCCGTACCCTTCAATCAGGCTCGATCGGGCATGGGCGGCATCCCCGGGACACCGGTGCTGCTGCTCGCCCTCGCTGCTAATTAAGAGCTGCGATCAGGATCGCTACAGTACGGGCGTGCAGGTGGGCACCCGATCGGGCTGTAAACTCCGCGTCCGGCCAGGAAGGCCGGATGCGACTCGTAGCAGCCTGCCCATCAAAGGGCTCTTCACGACTCCGTCGGCCGGCCTTCCGGGACGCCCCGTAACTGCTGATTAAGAGTGGCGACTCGATCGCTCGTACGGACTTGCCAGCGGGTGTCCCGACTGTCTGATGATCGTTGCATCTATAGCCAGGAGGGCTGGATGCGGCTCTCGTACTCCTGCCCGTCATGGGGCTCATGTCGACTCCGTCGGCCAGTCTTCTGGTCACCTGCCATAACTGATTAAGAGCTGCGACCTCGATCGCTCGTACGGACTTGCTTCAGAGGTGGCCTGGCACTTCCTGTTCGTGTTCGATCTGGAGAGGCGAGATGACGCAACGGCCGCCACAGGTATGGGCCGGGATCGACGTGGGGAAAGGACATCACTGGATCACCGTGGTCGATGCCGATGGCGACCCACTGTGGAACCGCAAGGTGATCAACTCCGAGCCCGACATCCTGACCGTATTCGGTGAGGTTATGGATACAGCAGACCACGTGACGTGGGCACTTGACCTCGTTGAAGGGCCAGCAGCGTTGCTGCTGGGGACCCTGGCCAACCACGGTCAGAGTCCCCGGTACGTCACAGGCTCAAAGTTCGCAGCGTTCAAGAAGAGCTTCAGCGGCCAGGGCAAGTCCGACTTGAAAGACTCCTACGTCATCGCCGAGTTCGCCCGCTGTCTCCGGCGGCAGACAGTCCCGGTGCCAGCACCTCCGAGGATCACCAAGGAACTCACTCTGATCCTCTCCCACCGCAATGGCCTCTCAGTCGAACGCACCAGAACCATCAACCGCATGAGGGCCATGCTCACCAGCATCTTCCCCGAGCTGGAGCGGTCCTTCGATTTCGCCCGATCCGACGGCCCGCTGGTCTTGCTTTCCGGATACCAGACACCAGCAGCCATTCGGCGGATGGGCGAGAGCAGGCTCACAGCCTGGCTCGCCAAGCGCGGCGTGAGGAAAGCGGCAACCATCGCAGAGAAGGCAGTGACGGCCGCTAAGGCACAGGACTCAGCTATTAGCGGAGAGGACCTGGCGGCCGAGCTGGTAGCCGAACTCGCCCAGAAGATCACGCAGATGAACGTCCGCCTGAAGGAACTGGAAAGCAAGATCAAGGAAATTCTCTCCCAGCACCCCCAGGCGCCCATTGTCCTTTGGGTGTGGCTCTCCTCCAGGGAAGCCCTGAGCTGGGAGAACGCTGGTTGATGGTGTGGGCGGGGTAGGCGTCCTTCTACTGTGGCGGGTGAAGTAGGGGGGCGTCGATGGTGTCGTTGATCGAGGAGTTGGAGGCGCGGGAGGCGGCTGCCCGTGTCCGGGTGGAGGAACTCGAGGCGGAGATAGCCGAGTTGACCTCACGGCTGGTGGGTGAGCGTGAGGTGTGGTCGCGGCTGCGGGTGACGCGCGAGACGGTGGCCCAGGTGCTCGCTGAGCTGTCCGGGCAGGACGTGGCCGGGACTGCGCCGTTGCGGGAGCCGGTGGCGGCGAAGGCACCGGTGGAGCCCGAGGTGCGGGTGGTGGGGGCGGTCATGGTGCCGCACTGGCGGGAAGGTCTCACGACGGTCGTGCTGCCGGATGTGTACCGGGACATCGTGGAGGTGATCGCGGACGCGTCGGGGCCGATGCAGGCCAAGCAGATCGTGCCCCGGATCGGGCTGCCCGCGGTGACCGCGAAGATCGAGGGGACGCGGGGGAAGCTGAAGCGGCTGGTGGAACGGGGCTGGCTGATCGAGGACCAGCCCGGACGGTTCGCCCCCGCACATCCGGGGTCGGGCGGGGAATCGGCGAACTCGCGGAACGATAAAGGCTCTTCTCTCTAACTTCGGAGGTACCACACCAAACCGAAGTCGCTGAAAGAAGAGCCGGTGGAACCCTACGACGCCTTCGATGCCATCGATCCATTCACTGCCGCGACAAGGGCCTTCGACTGCCTGAAAGGCGCGTTGGCCGGGCCGGAGTCGGCCGCGCTGTCCCATCACGAACTCGAGGACCTTGTCGGGCTTCAAGGCCGTGAACTGTTGCGGCTGCTGTTCCAAGCGCATCTCGATCTGCGGGAGAAGCGGGAGCGGGAACAACTGCTGCAGACGAAAGACCAGGTGGTCCGTGGTGCGGACGGACACGTACGCCCGCACCATGAGACGGGACATTCCCGCCTGCTGGCCTGCGTGTTCGGCACGGTCACCATCACGCGGTGCGCTTGGCGGGGCAAGGGCCAGAGCAGCGTGCACCCGGCCGACGCGGAACTCTCACTGCCCGCCCACCTGCACTCCCACGGCCTGCGTCGGCTCGCCGTCCTCGAAGCCGTTCGCGGCTCCTACGACCAGGCCAAGGAGGCAATTGACCGCAGCTGCGGGAGAGTTCTGGGCAAACGGCAGGCCGAACTGCTGGTCGTCGCCGCAGCGGTGGACGTCGATGACTTCTACCGGTGCACGATTCCGCACCCGTCGACCGCCGCGACCGCGCTCGTGATGCAGGTCGACGGCAAGGGCGTCGTCATGCGGCCCGAGGCTCTGCGGCCCGCGACACTGAAAGCACACCTGAACGGCCGGCGGGCTCTGCGCACCCGGCTGGCTCCGGGCGAGAAACCGCACCGCAAGCGGATGGCCACCCTGGCCTGCGTCTTCGATACCGACCCGGCCCCGCGTCGGCCCCATGACGTGATCGCCCCGCCCGAGGGCCGCAGCACCACACGGACGCCTCGCCCGGGGCCAAGAGCACAGCGCAAGTGGCTCACCGCCTCCCTGGTCCACCCGCCCGAGCACGTGATCGCCGCCGCATTTGACCAGGCCGAAGCCCGCGACCGGGACCATCTGCGCGACTGGATTGTCCTGGTCGACGGCGCCCGCCACCAACTGGAGTTGATCCGAGCCGAAGCCGACCGACGCCATATCAAGGTGCACGTCCTGCTCGACTTCGTGCACGTGGCCGAGTACGTCTGGGCAGCGGCCCACTGCTTCCACAAGCCCGGCACTCCCGACGCCGAAGTCTGGGTCGCCGCTCACCTCACCACGGTCCTCCACGGGCAGGCAGACCGAGCCGCCGCCGAGATCACGGCAGAGGCCGACCGGGCCCACCTGCACGGAACGAGGCGCGAAAGCGCCGACGCCTGCGTCCGCTACCTCACCGGACACCTCGACCAGCTTCGCTACGACACCGCCCTCGCAGCCGGCTGGCCGATCGCCACCGGCCCGATCGAAGGCGCCTGCCGCCACCTGATCGGCGACCGCCTCGACATCACCGGCAGCCGCTGGGGACTCGACGGAGCCGAAGCCGTCCTCACGCTCCGAGCCCTCATCGACAACGGCGACTTTGCCGCCTACTGGCGACACCACCTCGCCCGCGAACACGAACGCCTCTACCCCACCCCCGACCAGCACAACTACGACCTCACGGCCTGATCAGGAACGTCCCTGAAGGAGAGCCACACCCTTGTCCTTTCCATGCCCGGCTTCGGCGAGCTCCTTGCGGCTGAGCTTCTCGCAGCGATCGGTGATATTTCCAGATTCCCGAGTGCTGGACGGCTCGCTGTCGCATCAGGAATGGCCCCCGTCTCCAGGGACTCCGGCTCGAACACGGGGAACCGCCAGCGCCCTACCCAGTACAGTCGGCCCCTACAACGGGCCTTCTTCCTGTCCAGCCAGTCCGCGTGCCTGACCGCGGGGACGTGGGAGAGGGAGATGTACCTGCGCAAGTACCAGGGCTACACGCACGACAGGGGCCGCCATAAGAAGGCCGTCATCGCTGTCGCCCGCCAACGAGTCTCCATCCTGTGGGCCATGCTCCGGGACGGCCGGCTCTACGAGAGGGAGTACAACCCCCGCGAGAAGGCGGCCGACGAGGCTCAGGCGGCTTGACTAAACCCATTAAGAGTCGTGGAAGTAGGTGACGCCGTGGGTGCGGTGGTAGGTCGCCGGGACCCGGTCGGTGCGGCCCTGCCGGGCCCAGCAGGTTCCCCCGGTGGGACGATGCCCAGCGGGCCGAACTCGTCAAAAGCGAACATGCGGTCGGGGAAGTTCTCCAGGAGGTACTCGATCCGGTCGAGCTTGGCGTCGCGCTCGGGATCGGTGGACTCCTTCCAGGTCTTGGTCCGCTGGAAGGTCACGCCGCGGCGGGCGAGCAGGCGCCGCAGGGCCTCGCGGCCGATCCGGATCACCCGGCCGTGGACTTTGCGCAGGTAGGCGACGAGTTTGCGTAACGACCAGCGGGTGAAGGGCTGGCCGAGCCTGGCCGGACGGGTGGTGGCCGTCGCCACGACGAATTCTTCGTCGTCAGGGCTGAGCAGGCGGGGACGGCCTCCCGCCCACTGAGGGTCCAGGCAGGCCAGCCCGATCTCGTTGAACCGGTGGATCACATCGCGCACCGTGCCCTCGTCGGCCTGGACCAGCTGGGCGATCACCAGCACCCGGTTCCCGCCGGCCGAGGCCAGCAGCATCATCGCCCGCCGGTAGCGCACCGAAATGGTGCTGCCCCGCCGCACGATCTGCTGCGGACGCTGCCCCTCTTGGTCGGTCAGTCTGCTCACACGGACAGGCTCAGCCACCGCGCCTCCAGCGGTCGGAACGGACGTCACCGCACATCCAACCGCCACGACCACCGACCCGGCGAACCTATGCGGTCACAGCACTGATATGTGGGGTCGATCTGTCAAGGGGCAGCCTTCAGCGGCGTCCGGGATACGGGTCTCGGGCGCCGCTTGTGTGCATGGGGCCGGTCGGTGCCTGGTGGCGCGCGTGTCGGTCTCGACGCGTGGTCCATGCTGATACACGCGGGTTGGTTACCGCAGGACGGGCTGTTCGGCGGGAGCGCTTCCGCGGGTCTAGAGATCGAGCGTGGCGGCTGTCACCGCTGCTCATAGTGCTATCGCGGGTCGCTCCTCACGCTGCCGCCACCAGGTCGCCGGCCGGCCGGTTTGTGGGCCCGTCTCAGTCGGGCAGGGTGGCCAGCGACCAGCACCAGCCGGCCAGCTCGCGGGCGATGGCCACGTTCGCGACCACCGGCCGCTTGTGGTGGGCGGTGAAGGTCTTCCAGCGCTGGTTGAGCCGCTGGTTGCCCAGGTGTCCGCGGGCGCGCGCTGCGGCCGGTGCGCGTTGCCAGCGGGCTTGGATGCTGGCCCCGGCCCGGTAGCGCTTGCGGTGGTGCCAGGCGGCTTCGACCAACAGCCTGCGAGCATGGGAGTTGCCGGTCTTGGTGATCGGTCCTTGCGAACGGCACTGGCCGCTGGAGGACTCACTCGGTACCAGCCCGAGGTAGGCGCCGATGCTCGCTCCGGTGAACCGCTCCCAGTCGCCGAGTTCCACGGCCAGGGCGAAGGCGGTGAGAGTGTCGATTCCGCGCAGGCAGCCGAGCCGGGTGACCATTGCAGACCATGGTGAGTCGGTGGCCATCGCGGTGATTGCTTTATCGAGTCGGGCCCGGCGTGCCTCGGCCAGGACCACCGCCTCGTACGCGCTGTCGTAGGCGGCCTGCAGCGCCAGGTCGTCGAAGCGTTGCGCGTCGAGCCACGCGTGGTGCGCCGGCCTCCACGTGACTCCGCCGCTCCACACGAGTCCTTGGCGCAGCAGCAGTTTGCTCACCCGATGGCGGGCACCCATCAGATCCCCGCGCACATCCTCGCGCGCCCGCACCAGATCCCGGGCGGCTTCTTCGGCCGGCGAGGGCACCCGCACCGCGGTGAACTCGTCCAGGCGCAGCAGCTTCGCCAGGTGCACAGCGTCGCGTGCATCGGTTTTCACCCGCTCACCGGCCGGACGCTGCAGTCTCGAGGGCGCCAGTACCTCGCAGCGTATCCCCGCTGCCGAAAGAGCCCGGGCCAGGCCGAACCCGGTCGGCCCGGCTTCGTAGGCCACCGCCGCTGGACCGGGCAGGCAACTGATCCACCCCAGGACGTCAGCATGCTGCGGCGTGAGCCGACAGCGGATCAACTCCCCGGTCACCGTGTCGATCGCGCACGCCACCACGCTGCGGGCATGCACATCCAACCCGACGCTCGTACGCTCAGAAAACACCGGGCCTCCCGCAAATGTAGGCACTACCGGCCAGGCTGCGCCCGGCCGGCAACCCACGACAACTTGCGAGCGAGGCCCGGGCTCACGACCGGCACCTACATACCGTCTAGCTCAACCGAACGGTGTGACCGGCACCGCACGCCGAACCACTGCTCGGTGCCCCACTCCTCGAACCGCTCCAACTCGGTGAAGCCCAGCTTCGCTGCGAGACTCATCGAGCGGTTGTTGGCGGTCTGGGTGAAGAGCACCACCAGCTCGCCGGGGAGCGCGTCGGCGAACCAGTCGAGTGCCGCTGCGCACGCCTCGGCGGCGGACCCGCATCCCCACGCTTCCGGCAAGAACATATAGCCGAGCTCGGCCTCCCCGCCCTCCGGACGGACGTGTCCCGGACGCTCCGCGTCGCGCCGATCGAGAAGGGCGATCGTGCCGATCATGGCCCCGTTGAGAGCGACCACGAAAGGCCAGGGCGCCGCCCGGGCATCGCGCGCTCGAGCTCATCACGCGGGCGAGGGGCCACCGAGGTGGTGCGCACCTCTGGCGAGGCGAACAGTTCGATGAACGCCGCACGGTCCCGAGCCTCGGACTCGCGGAGCACGAGCCGTTCGGTCCTTATCGGAGCAGGTGGCCAGGCGACGGGTCCGAGCTGAGTCATGGCGGGCAACCTATCGCACCCCCGTGAGGGTGATCCGAAAGAAGAAGACCCAGCCCGGAGTCCCACTCTCGCCGAGTCCTGGGTCGGTGTCGGGGCAACCGATCTGCACACCAGTATCGAGGAACCCATCTACCTGACTCCCAAGAAGCGGGACTTTCGTCCGAGTTCCGCAGGTCCGACCCACAGGAATCCGGGAACCCACGCGTTTCAGCCCGCACCGACGGGAAATCGAGTCTGTTGCTCGCCTTCACCGGAGCTGTGCTCGCCGGGCTCACCTCCCTCGCCGACCAGCAGCTGCCAGGTGTCACCCGGGTCTTCGGCGTCCTCGCCTTGGCGGCCGCTTCCGTGCTGCTGCTCCTGGTCGTGCGGCCCCGCTTAGGCGGCAGCGACCGGGCGTCCTTCCCGTACTGGGCCCGCCTGGACGAAGACGGGGTCCGCGCGTGCATAGACGGCGACGCCCGGCCCGCCCGCATCCAGGTCCTGTCCGTGATCGCCCTGCGGAAGTTCACGCACCTGCGGCGTGCGGTCGACCTGATCCTGACCGCCCTCGCCCTGCTCCTGGTGGCCGCGATCGGCGCCCTGGCCTGACGGTCCTGCGTCCCGCCCCGCACCCCGCCGCCGATCGCGGCGGCCGGTGCGGGGCCGGGCGCAGGACCGGACAGCCCGGCCCGCGCACCACCCCACCCGGACAGGAGAGCCATGGCCGACACCCCTGCACACCCCGGCCCGCCCGTACGATCCGCACTCCCCGCTGGCGTACTTGATGGAGCTCGCCGCCGCGGCCGTCGACGAGGGCTCCGAGGAAGAAGAGCGCGACGCAGCCGAGACGACTGCAGCGCACCTGGTCTACCGCGCCTACACCTACTCGCTCGCCCTGGCCGTCGACCCCGAGACCTGGCAGGGCTACCCCGCCGTGCGCGAGCACGGAGCCCGCCGCTTCGAGGCAACCGCGGTGGCGTTCCTGGGTGGCGGCCTGTGGCTGCACCACACGCTGCGCATCACGGAGGCCGACGGGGCGAGCGACGTGCTGACGCTGATCGTGCCGTGCACCGTGGCCGCGGCTACACCGACCTCGTCCTCGACACGGAAGACGTCCTCATGGAACTCCTCGCGGAGCTCCGGCCCACCCACGGCCTGTCCCTGCACCACGACCGCACGCCGGACTGCCGCGGCGTTCAGTCGGTTCCGCCGTTGGGCGGCCACCGCTGATCACCCGAGCCGGGGTAGAACACCTGCTCACAGCACGTACCGCACGAGGCGCACCCACAGCGCGGACAGCCCAGGGTGCGCCTCTTTCCATGCCTGTTGCACGATGCGAAAGGAATCACGCATGACCTCGCTGACCTACCCCGAGCTGCCGGAGAACCCCCTCGTGGTGCTCATCGGCGCCTCCGGTGCCGGGAAGAGCACGCTGGCCGACACCTGGCCCGCCTCCCAGGTCCTCTCGCTCTGCGCCGCCCTGGGCCATCCACCCGATCGGTGTAGTGGCTCAGGCTGGGACGGCGAGGATCTCCGGGGGGTTGACGAGGGCGTGACACGCCTTCAGCACACCGAGTGTTAGCGGACTTCGCGGCCTCGTTCAGGATGGCCGTCCGGTGCTGTGGTCGAGAGATTCCGTACCCGTCAACCCTGACGATCGGCAGGGGTCGCTGTTGCCGTTCGGCTCGGGTTCCTGGCTGTCCCCGCTTCTACGTTCAGACTCCATGGAACAAGAACCACGAGAGAAGATCAGAGCTGGTCGGCTGCTTGGTGCTTTGGGCGTCCTGAGTGTGGGGGCGGGAGCGGTTGTCTGGCTTTCCCCAGGTGGGTTGGGGGAAGCCGGTGCCGTCCAGGTCACTGGAGGAGCATCGGCGTCCACGTACCGGTCGGTGACTCGGACGGTGGCAGATGCGCCGTCGTGGCTGGGCCCGCTCCTGGAATTAGCCACAGAGGGCACTCTGGTGCTTCTCGGAATGTTGCTGGCCTGGACGTGGTGGACAGCAGTCCGCCGCAAAGATCTACGAGGGGCCGCCGGATCGGTGTTGACTGGTTTTGGCACCGTCGCGGCCTACGCGGTGAGCGAAGCAGTGAAGCTGGTGGTGGACGAGGAGCGACCTTGCCGCGCGCTGCGCACGGGGGTCGGCGTCATCGCGGAATGCCCTGGCGCGGGAGACTGGTCTTTCCCGAGCAACCACGCCACCCTGGCCGCCGGGATGGCCGTCGGCATGGCCGTGCTTCGGCCGCGCCTTGCAGCAGCCACGCTGCCGCTGGCCGGAGCCGCTGCGCTGCTGCGTGTCTTGGTGGGCGTCCACTATCCGCACGATGTACTCGCCGGCTCGATCCTCGGCGCCACTGTGGTGGTGGCCGTACTGCTCACGGTGCTGCCGCTGGCTCAGCGGGCGGCATCACGTCTGGGATGGCGCGGGAACGATCCCGGCCTCGTGGGCAACGACCGCGGCAGCAGCGCGGTTGTCCACGCCCAGCCTCGCCAGGATGGAACTCACATGGGCTTTGACGGTTCCCTCCACCACATGCAACCGCCGGGCGATCTGCCCGTTGGACAGCCCACTGCCGAGGAAGGCCAGTACCTCCCGTTCCCGGGCGGTCAGGGAGTCGACTCGGGCACGGGCGGCGGAGCGCCGGTCAGCCAGGGCGCCCGCGCCCGTCGCGGCGAGGTGCGCGACGACCCGGGCCGCGACCTTCGGTGACAGATAGGCGGCGCCGTCGGCCACCGCCCGGACCCCAGTGATCAGTTCCTCGGGCTCGCCCGATTTGATCAGGAAGCCGGTCGCGCCACCACCGAGTGCTCGCAGGATGTAGTCGTCCTCACCGAACGTCGTCAGCATGACGACGCCTGTGCTGGGCGCGGAGCTGCGGATCTCCGCCGCCGCGTCGATGCCGTTCAGCCCCGGCATACGGATGTCGAGCACGGCTACCGCAGGGCGGTGACGTCGAACCAGTTCCACGGCCTCGTGTCCGTCGCTGGCCTCGGCGATGATCTCCATGTCCGGATCCGAGGCAAGAACGGCGCGTACTCCCGCCCGGATCATCGGCTCGTCGTCGGCGATCAGCACCCGGATCATCGGGCACTCATGGGGTGAGCGCGTCCAGGGACATCAGGATGCCGTCTCGGAAGCAGAGCCGGTAAGCGTCGCCGGACCTGTCGTCGAACCGGTCGGCCGTCATCGCGTAGTACTCGCACGTTATGCCATCTCCTGTCGGCTCGGCAGTCAGCGGTCGGTAGTTCGTTTGCCGGTCCGGCAGGAAACGCTCCACCTCAGAACGATCTTGCCCCACGCGTAGGCGAGAATAGTCACCAGGTTCCAAGACCGACCGAGACCCCGACAGCATCTCCCACCCCATGAGTGCTCCGCTCAGCGCCGCTCCTGTCACCAGGGGCACCATGACTGCAGCGACCAGGGCCTGGCTGACGCGGCGCCGAGCACGGCGATGTTCCTGCGGTAACTGGCCGCCGGTCCGGGAGGCCGCGGGCGCGCGGAGCCGTGGCGGCTGTGTCGCAGGTGCGTGCGGGATCCACGCGGCGACTGCAAAGCCCCCGTCGCGCGGACCATGGTCGAACGAACCGCCGGCCAAGCGCACACGTTCTTCGAGACCGATGAGGCCGCGCCCCCCACTTCGAGGCCGGGGCTGCAGGTTGGTCGCGGATGATGGCGGGCCGTTCTCTACGGCGACTCTTGATTCCGTTGCCGTATGCGTCACTTGGACGGTCGCCGTCGCGCCGGGCGCGTGCTTGGCAACGTTGGTCAGCGCTTCCTGCACGACCCGATGAACCGCCCGCTCCGCTACCGGTGGCAGGTCGTCTGCCGTGCCGTCGGTGTACAACTTCACCGCGAGGCCGGCCGCGGAGGCCTCTTCGATCAGGCCTGTGAGACTGGAGCCGTTAGGGTCCGTCGGCGCGTCACTGGTCTCTTCGCGCAGGACACCGATCACCTCGCCGAGACGCTCCACTGCGCCTGCCGCCTTGGCCCTGATGTCACCTGCGGCCCTTCGATGGTGCTCTTCAAGGCCCGGCGCGAGCTTCAGGGCACCCGCCGATAGGGCGAGGAGGCTGAGGTCATGGCCCAGTACGTCATGCATGTCCTGCGCGATACGCGCTCGCTCGCGCAGTCGGGCCTGCTCAGCGACCAGCTCCTGTTCGCGTTGCAGTTGTTCTGCACGCTCCCAACCGGCCCGGACAAGCTGCTGATACTGGCACCAGAAACGGCCCGCGAACCAGGGCAGCATCGTGGCGACGACCACCACTGTGACAAACCGGCTGGCCAACGGCAGCCAGGCAGGCACGACGGACAATGCCACGACGCCGGCCGCGAGAAGCCCAACCAGAGCGAGCACAGTGGGCGCCATCCGTCCAGGCCACCGTCCGGCCAGGAACGCGGCGATGGCAGTCGGGACAGTCCACCACAGGTCCACCATGCTCAGGCTGGCGGCCGTCACCGCGGCCGCTGTCAGAAGGCTCCCCGGCGCAAGAGTCCGCGGGGAAACATCCGTCCTGGTCGGAGTCCCACTATTGATCACCATGCTTTCCACAGAAGCGACGGTACGGACATCGGGAGTCGTCCGACACTGCCGAAAGTCCAATCTGCGCCAGTAACCGGCGAGCACAGCAGCTTGAGGGGCAGGCTGGCCAGACACGGCCAAGTCCCGGACGCGAGGCGAGTCTTACTCGCGCACGGAGACTGAACAGAAGAACTTGACGGGGAACGCGACGAACGTCGAACGCTCTGCCCGGGCCCCTCTGGTCGCCGCCGCCAAACGGCACGGCATGCCCGCCATCGCGGTCATGGTGTCCACCCCGGCTTCCGTGTGTGGAGCGCCAGGGCCCGCGGCCGGCCAACCGGACTGTGCCGGACGACAGGGTCCTCGCGCAGCACAAGGCGATGGTCCACTCTCACCCCGCGCTCCGGGCGGAGGGCTTCAACGCGGTTGTCTTCGCGGACAGCCTTCTGCGGCTGCTGCCGTTCCTGGAGCGGCTGAGCGGCGTCCGAACCGCCGACCTTGGGCTGGACGGCGGCAACGGTCTGGGCGATCTGCTGCTTGTGCGCCGCACTTTCGGACCGGAGATCGTGCCGCTGTGGCGGTGGAATCCCGGCTCGAAGGCCGCCGGCGGCGACCGCGTCGCGGAGATCCGCCTCGGTCAGATGTACCTCACCCTGGCCCTGCGTACCGACGTTGACGGCGAAGGGGATCTCGGGTTCGACGTGATGCTGCCGTGCCCGCACGACGACGAATGCACCGGCTACGCGTGGGCGCCCGCCTACAGCGTCACCTGCCTGTTCCGGGCGCTGAACGGCGAACTGGACGGTCACGAGGACATCGTCTGCACCGTCCACGGCGCATTCGACGACGTCGACGAGGAGGCCGACGACCACGCCCTGGAGGAATCCCGCGAACCGATGACCATCTAAGGGCCCCGGGGCGGCGCAGCATCGGCTAACGACTTGGTACGCGATTGAGGTTGGGGCGTGCTGGCCTGGCGGTTCGGCTGCTGGGTGATCAGTAGGCGGTCTGCCGGGCGAGTACGAGCTCGGAGCTCGTGCGCCGCCGGGCGGGCCTGCGGGCCGCGCGGTCGGAGACCAGTCCGGCGATGGCGGCGTGCGTTTCGGCGTAGGACTCTCGGCGGCCGAGGTAGCGCTGGAGCGGCCGCCACTTCTTCTCCTCGCCGATGGTGTGCTCCACGCAGATCCGTGCCGAGGACTGACGACGGCGCTCCTCGCGCCAGGCGTACCTCTCGCCCAGTGGCGCCTCGCCCTTCGGCTTGCGCGGCGGCGCCTGGACCTGCTGGGGGGAAGTCGTTGGCAAGGCCCGGTAGCCCTCGTCGACCTTCGCCCTGACGTCCGGGTGTAGCCGCAGCTGTTCGGCGATGCCTTCGGTGCGCATCGCGGTCTGGTCGTGCATCCGGCCGGGCCGGTCGGCCCCGGACCACAGCAGGCGCCCCGAGCCGTCGCTGATGGTGGTGGTCTTGGCGGTGTTCTGCTTCTTCTTGCCGGAGACGAACGCCTTGCGTCCGGGGCAACCAGCCTTGGGGCGGCGGACCTGGGTCTCGGTGCCGTCGATGCGCAGCTCGACGTCTTCGGCCTGGGCGTAGGCGAAGACGTCGGCCAGGGTGCGCAGGCGCAGGCCGGGCCGGTCGGGGACGGCGAAGCCGCGGGCGGCGAGCAGCGGGCGGATCTCGTGGAGGGCGCGGGTGACGGTGGGGCGGGTCACGCTGTACAGCTCGGCCAGTGCCGCGTGCGGCAGCTGCAGGCGCAGGTGGACCAGGGTGACCAGGACCCGGTCGGTGAAGACCAGCTTGTGGACCGGCCCGGCTCCGGCGGCCCGTTGGCGCTTCCCGCCCCCGTCGCTTGCGCAGCTGGGACTCGCACCGTGCCAGCCACGAGCCGGCCAACTCCTCGATCAAAACGCCGAGATGTGCACGATCAAGGCCGCAGAAGGCAGGATGGGACAAGGCCGCACGGGCCCGGTAATGCGTCACAACATCACCAACCCGTGCGGTCCTACTCACGTCATGGCTGGCCAGCGACCCGGGCCGCGTAGGACTTCGCGACCAGTTCCTCCACCAGAGCGCTCTTCGCCGTCGAGTAGTCCCGCCTGCCCTCCCTGTCGCAGGGGGCGGTCGCGTCGAGGGGCAGGCTGTCGGGGATGCGGAGTACGTAGCGCTCATCGACGACGATCTGCTTCGAGTAGCCGCCCTGGGTGATTTCCCCGTGCCGGTCCTTGGCGTTGTAGGTGGGCGTGCAGCCCTTCTCGCAGTACACCTCGAGCCCGGCTCGGCACGGCTCGCACTCGCCGCAGGAGTCGATGTAGGTGCCGACGCCGACACGGTCGCCGACGGCGAACTTCGTCACCTCCGGGCCGGTCTCGGTGACCACGCCGGTGATCTCGTGTCCGGGGACCATGGGGTAGAGGCCGGGGCCCCAGCCGTCGGAGGTCTGCAGGAGATCGGTGTGGCATACGCCGGTGTACTGGATGTCGATGCGGACATCGGCGCCGCGCAGATCACGGCGGGAGATCGTCAGGGGCTCCAGTTTGACGCCGGTGGACGGGGCGGCATAGGCCGCAGTGGTAGTGGACATGACACACACCTTCGAAGTGCTTCAAGGAATAGAGGGAGATCGGGAAAGAGGCGACGCCGGGGGTTCGCGGGGCCGACAGGTGGGTCAGCCCGCGGTTTCGGGGTGCAGGACGGCCTTGATCGCGGTGCCGTTGTCGACGTCGGCGATGGCCTGGTGGATGTCCTGGAGGGGGTAGTGGGTCATGAGCCGGTCCACGGGGAAGACCCCTTGCCGGTAGAGGTCGACGAGGCGGGGAAGGATCACCGACGGTGCGGCATCGCCGAGGGTCGTGCCGTGCACGCTGCGGCCGCGGATCACCTTCCAGGCATCGACGGGGAAGCTCTCGCCGGCCGCCACGCCGGTGATCGCAGCATGGCCCGTCTCGGCGAGGACCTCCACGGCGGTGGTCATGACGTCTGTTCTGCCAGCTGCCTCGACCGTGTATTGCACGCCGCCGCCGGTCGCGTCGCGGACGAGGTCGGCGACGTCGCCGTCGCGTGCGCTGAAGGCGTGCGTCGCCCCCAGCTCCAGTGCGAGGTCGAGTTTCGGCTGCCGGTTGCCGACGGCGATGATCGTGGTGGCGCCGGCGGCCTTGGCCGCCATGACAGCCGCTTGCCCGACCGCGCCGAGCCCGAAGACGGCGACGGTGCTGCCCGGCTCGACGGCCAGGGTGTTCCACACAGCCCCGGCTCCGGTCTGGATGCCGCAGCCGAACGGCCCCAGCACGCTGCGATCGACATCCGAAGGCAGCTTGACCGTGTTGCTGGCGTGGGCCAGCGAAAGGCCCGCCCACGAGGACTGGCGCATGAAATGCCCGAAGACGGTCTCGCCGTCGAGGCTTCGCAGACCCGTACCGCCGTCCAGACGGGTGCCGGTGAAGTTCATGGCCGTGTGCTGGTCGCAGTAGGGGTAGGCCCCCGTGCGGCAGTGCGCGCAGGTGCCGCACGCGGCCGCGCCCAAGGCGACCGTGTCCCCTGGTTCGACGGTCGTAACGCCGGATCCGACCGCCGCCACCGTGCCGGCCCCTTCGTGGCCGGCCACGAAGGGCAGCGGGAACTCCAGGGTGCCCTCGAGGATTTCGAGGTCGGTGCGGCAGATCCCGGAGGACTCCACCCGGACGAGGATCTCGTCCGGGCGGGGCTCCTCGACGAGGATGTCCTCCAGTTCGATGACGCCCCCGCCCCGGATGACGGCGGCTTGGGTCCGTAGTGACATGGCTCGTCTCCTCGCGGGTCAGAAGTTCTGGTCGGTGGGCCGGATCACGATCTCGTTGATGGCCCGGCGGCGCGGGCTGGTCGCGATGTAGGCGATGGCGTCGGCGATGTCCTCGGGGTGGAGCTTCTCGACGCCTTCGAAGCGCTGGCTCTCGGCTTCCTTGGCGTGTCCCTGCTGGTGGCCGAACAGTTCGGTGTCCACCGCGCCCGGTTCGATGACCGAGAAACGCAGGTTCCGGTCCCCGAACTCCTGGCGCCAGGCCTCGGTGGCCGCGGTCACGCCGAACTTGCTGGCGTTGTAGATCGCGACGCCGGCCGTAGCGACGCGTCCGGCCACGGAGCTGATGTTGATCACGTCCGCGACCTGCCGGTCCGCGCTCTTCGCCGCATCGAGAAGGTGCGGCAGGGCGGCCTTGACGACGTACATCACGCCCTTGACGTTGACGTCGACCATCTGGTCCCACTCGTCGATGCGCGCCCGGATCGAGTCGCCGTTGAGCATGGCGCCCGCGGCGTTCACCACGATGTCCAGGCGGCCCAGGCGTTCGACGATCGTGCGCACCGTCGCGGCGGCGGCGTCCGCGTCGGTGACGTCGGCGGGGATCGCCAGCGCCTGGCCGCCCTGGTCGGTGACCGTCTTCGCCAGTTCCTCCACCCGGTCCTTGCGGCGTCCGACGAGCGCAACGGTCGCGCCTTCCTCGGCGAGCCTCAGGGCCGTTGCCCGGCCGATGCCGCTGCTGGCGCCGGTGATGAGCGCCACTGTGGACTGCAGCCTGCTGGTCATGTGTCTGCCCTCCTGAAGGCATAGTCGCTGCTCAAACCCAATGTGTGAGGGCTCTTACTTAGCCCAATGTAAGAGCCCTCTAGCAGGAAGTCAAACCACCAGACCGGTGAAGGATGGGGCGCGCGAGAGCCGTGCATCTTCATGTAAGATCTCACTTACATTTAGTGATGGAAGGGAGGAAGACGTGCCGAAACGCAGCGCCTACCACCACGGCGACCTGAAGACCGAACTGGTCTCGACGGCCTTGCAGCTGATCGCCGAGCAGGGCATCGCCGCACTGTCTGTGGCAGAGGTGGCCCGTCGCGCGGGCGTCAGTACGGCGGCTCCCTACCGCCACTTCGCGAGCAAGCAGGCCCTGCTGATCGCCTGCGCCGTCGCTGCGGCGGGCGCACTCGCCGAGCGGATGCTCCAGGCCCAGGAGGAACTGCCGCGTGACGAGCAGGGGACGGACCCGGTCGAGGCCATGGCGGCGTCCGCGGCCGCCTACGCGCGCTTCGCCGCCGAGAACGGCTCCGGGCTCGACCTGATCTTCGCCCCCGACCTGCAGGACGCAGGCGACGAGGACCTGCTCCAGGCCGGACGCACCGTCATGGACGCGTTGCTCCCACCGGCCCTAGCCGTAACGGGCGGAGACGCGCGCAGCGCCCTGGACCTGCTGGAGCGGCAGATCGCGGGCGCCCACGGCTACGCGGCGCTCCTGCGCAGCGGCTTCCTCAGCCGCCGCCACCCGACGCTGGATGACATTGCCTCCAACGCGGCGGTCATCGCCAGAAGCCTGGCCCGCGAGGCACAGCAAGCCCCGCAGAACTGACCGACAGGCACGCGTAAGGGCGGAAGACCACGCCTTCCTGGCGAGTGCCCACGCCCGTTGTGGCCATCGCTCACTCAGCCGTATGTCCGGGTGGTTGCAGACACGCAGGGAGCGGGCCGTCCGGCCGCGGCCCTTTGGACGTGTCGCGGCCGGACTGGAGCACGGGTCACCGTCTAGGCGCCGACGGCATCGGACAGCTCTCGCAACTGGTGCTGCCCGTCGGTCCCGGCCGCAGTGAAGACCAGCAGGCCGTGCGCCTGGCCCGCGCTGAACAGGAGCTGGCAGTCGAGGTCGACAAGTCCCACCTCTGGATGCCTCACCCGCTTCTCGTAGCCCTCGTGGTGCGCATCGATCTCGTGCATGCTCCACAGCGTGGCGAACTCCTGGCTCTGTCCGAGCAGGGCGGTGACGATCCGCTCCGGGAAAGATCCCGCGCCCTGCTGGATGCAGGCCGTGCGCAGCTGGGACGTGAACGACCTGCTGTGCCGGGCATGGTCGGACTCGGGGTAGATCCGGCGGGTCTCGGGACGAGTGAACCAGCGGTACATCAGGCTGCGCTCCAGGCCCTCGTGCACGCTCTCGTCACCGAAGAGAGCGAGGGAGAGCGGTGTCTGCGCCAGGGTTTCGCCAGCCGGCGTGACGATCTGGGCGGGGCTGCCCCGAAGCAGGTCCAAAAGCCGCGACAGACCAACCGAGCGGGCCCTCTTCACCGGTTCACGGGCGGGCGCCTGCCGGCCCGCCAGCAGGAAGAGGTGATCACGCTCTCGCGGCGACAGCCGCAGGCCACGGGAGATCGCGCCAAGCACCGCCTCGGACGGCGCCGGGCCACGGCCCTGTTCGAGACGGGCGTAGTAGTCGGTCGACATCTGGCTGAGCGCGGCGACCTCTTCGCGGCGCAGCCCCGGGGTTCGTCGACGAGGCCCGCCGTGGAGCAGGCCTACGTCCCCGGGCTGGAGGGCTTCGCGGCGGCTGCGCAGGAAATCGGCGAATTGCTTTCGATCCACACGCTCAAGTGTCCACCAGACCCGTCCCGCCGGCCCTCGAAGGCCGAGAGCCTGAGCTGTCTTCGGGTCCGCCGGGCGGCAGGGGGACTGCCGCCCGACGGACTGTCCGGAATCGTCCCTGATGTTTCATCAGAGGCGCATGCCGCCGGAGACTTCGATGCGCTGGGCCGTGATCCAGCCGGTTCCGGGTTCCAGCAGTGCCGCGATCGCGCCCGCGATATCGTCGGGCTCGCCGACCCGCCCGAGCGCTGCCTGGCCTGCAATCACCTCACGAAACTGCACGTCATCGCGGATCGCCCCGCCACCGAAGTCGGTGCCCACCGGTCCTGGCGCAATGGTGTTGACACTGATGCGGCGCGATCCCAGTTCCTTCGCCAAGTAGAGGCTGTACGTGTCGACTGCGCTCTTGACGGCGGCGTAGACCGACATCGTCTCATTGACGGTTCGAGTCAGCGCAGTGGACACGTTGACGATCCGGCCCCCATCTGTAAGCAACGGCAACAGCGCTTGGGTCAGGAAGACGACGCCTTTCAGATGCACGTTCACCATGAGGTCGAACGCTTCTTCGCTGGTCTCGCCGAGCGGCGTGCGGGCGGCGCTGCCGGCGTTGTTGACCAGGAAATCGAATGTGTCCCGCCCCCATCGCGCGTCAAGTTCCTGGCGGACGGACTTAACAAACGCAGCAAACGCCCCGAAGTCGGTCGTGTCCAGATGGAACGCGACTGCCCTGCAGCCGAGAGCCTCGACAGCCGCCACAAGGGACGCGGCCTCGTCTTTGCCCGACCGGTACGTGATGATCACATCGACCCCGGCCTCGGCGAGCTTGAGCGCCGTAGCTCTTCCCAGGCCACGGCTTCCTCCGGTGATCAGACCGATGGCACTGCTACTCATGGATGGTCTCTCCTCTTGTCCTGCCACAGAATCGCTCCCGATAGTGGGGGAGCCGTTTACGGGAATCTGCTGCTGATCCTTCTCTTGAGGCTGCAGCGTGTGAAGGCACAATCGATCCAGGGACAAAAGATCCCCCCTTTCCCCTGGCGCCGCCTTGCCTGACGTGTCGACCCCGCGCTGGGTAGGCCTCCTTGCTCGACCCGCCCGCCTGGCCCCACGTACGCACTGGCGGGTGCCCTGTAGGTCAGGACCACGCATCCGGGGTGACCGGGCTTGCCTGTGGCAGCGGGCTCCTGGCGGGCTTGTGCTCACCCGCGCTGCTTGCCTCCGTTCTGATCAACCGAGGTCAGCGGGTGTGGGGCAGTGCCTTGTCAGGGTGGGCGGCGTGGACGTAGCGGACGGCGGTTCCAGGATGGATGCCGAACAGGTGCACCAGATGTACCGGGTCGGCGGTCTGCCGGGCCTCGTCCAGTACGCGGTCGCTCCACATCTGGCGCGGGGTGATTCCGGTGCGGTCGAACGCGCGGCGCAGTGCGCAGTAACTGACCGGCGGAAGGGCGGGGTGGTGCGCCGAGTGCGTCGTCACCAGCAAACGCGGGTTGGGGGATGCGGGCCACTGGTCATGCCGTTCCTGGAGCCACTCGTCCAGGAGGCGGCGGGTCAGCGTGTCGAGGTAGACCGTGTGCGGCTGGCCGCGTAGGTGGACTGTGAGGGTCCCTCGGGCAAGGTCGAGGGCGGTCATGGGCAGTGGTTCGGGAAGCCGTACGGGGGTGGTGAGGGAGAGCCCGGCGAGTGGGTTGGTGAAGACGGTACGTTCCTGTTTGAGGGCGCGGAAGACACTGAGCAGGACATGGTGGACACCGCGGGCCTGGTGTCCCTGCCGGTCACCGAGGGCGGAGGTCACGTGCGCGGTGGTGATCTCCCGCAGGTCCAGTCCGTCCTGGCTCCAGAGAGTTAGGACGGGGAGAACGACGTGCAGGTCGCGACGGATGCGCGTGTAATCGGCGGGTGGGTGGGGTCGGCGCCCCTCTCCGCGGCGGACGGCGGCCCACGTCCGCATCTGGTCGGCCATGGCGCCGGGGAGTTGTTGGAGCTTGGCTTCGATGGCCTGGCGGTGCCAGGCGTCTGTGCGGGCGGTGTCCAGGCGGGCCAGTGAGGGGCTGGTGGGCGTCGTTCGGTCGTGGTCGGGTGTGAGCAGTCCGCGCTCGTGTAGGAAGAACACGACCCGATGCAGGGATACGTTCGGCTCCAACGTCGCGAGCGCGCGCACGTCCCGCTCGGCAAGAGACGCTGGACCGGTCCGAGCGGGCGCTCGGCGCTGAGCACCCGGACACCGGTCACGTACGGGAGGAGCTGATCAGGGCCTGCGAGTTGGCGGAGTACCGCGGCAAGCCGGACGACGTTCGGGCAGCGGCGCGGGCCCGGGAACGCGCACACGGTCCTGACGCCTTGGACACACTGGCGGCGCTGTGCAATCTGGCCCAGCTTCTCGCGTCGTCCCACAGGCGCAGGGGTGAGGCGGTGGACCTGCTTCGGGACACGCTCGAGCGGTGCGAGCGGGCGCTGCGCCCGGACGACCCGCTGACGGCCGAGGTACGGCGGCAGCTGGAGGAGCTGAACTGACCCGGCGTGTTCTCCCCGCCGCTCGAAGCCGACGTATTGCTCGGTGGATCGCCATCCAGTACGAGCCCAGGAAGTGGCCCCCACACGTCGACCACCGAAACGGCGTACTTGAACCTGGCCGGCGCGCAGTCCAGCAGCGGACGCCGCCAGCACCCGCGTATGTAGCTCGTGATTTCCGTAGTAGTGGACCTCTGTCGTGCTGCCATCGGCCGCGCGTCGTGCGCTCACCCGTGCGGGCGGTGAACCACACCAGGGATATGGCCGTTGACGTCGTGGTCACAGCACGGAGAGACATGGGCGGCGAGTTCGCTGGCCAGGGGCAGCGCCTGTTCGGCCCTGCTGCCCGTGCCAGAGGCGATGTGCCGCAGATCCCGAGGCCGTGGGACAAAATCCGCTACGCAGTCCCGGACCGCAGCCCGCCGCCTGGCCCCTGTGCGCTGACGTTCCAGCCTGGCGACACCGGTACCGGGCCTGCTGGTTGTGCGGTGGGTGCTCCGGCGGCTGCTCAGCTGGCTGCTGCCTCCGACTGAGGCTGGGGCTCAGCGGACTGCGGGGCGGTGGCGGTGGTGTAGAAGACGGATGAGCCCTGCTTGGTGCGGTGGGCGTGGCTTTTGGCGACCAGCCCTTCGACCGTGGTGCGCACGACGGTGGTTTTGATGGTGCGGTCGGGGTGGGCCTGGGTGAGTGCGGAGGAGATCTCGGCGGCCGACCGCGGCTCGTTCTGCTGCTTGAGGTGGTTGCGGATCAGATCGACGAGGGATGGCTTGCCGGCTGCCTTGGACGCCTTTGCGGACGAGGCCTTAGCGGCGGGCTTCTTGGGTGCCGCCTTGCCTGCATCAGCGGTGGCGGTCTTTTTCGGCCTGCTGCGCTTGGGCTCGGCGGCAGTTTGGCGGGGCACGGACGCAACGGCCTTGGTGGCCGCCTCGCTGGCGGGGCTCGCCCCGCCGAGTGCCTGCTGCATGTTCACCAACACGGTGTGGTCATGCTGCAGAGTGCGCAGCTGCTCCTGCAGGGCCTCCACTTCCGCCCCGATGCGTTCCTGCTCCTTGGTGTTGAGCTCCAGATCACCTGTGATCTGGGTGATGTACTGCGACGTCAATTCGGTACTGCTGGCCTGGCTTTGAGACATGACATGGGCCTTTCTGCAGTGCGCGAGCACGGTGGTGAAGAGTAGGAACCGTGTGTGCCAGGGGATGGAGGTATTCCGTCTGTGGTGACCGGATGGCCCGCAGGACACCACTGCGGCAGCCTGCCGGAATTTAGAGATAGTACGCGCGAGCGGAACCAGATGTTCCTGCTGAGTGACACATCACTCTCCCGTGAAAGCAAGACAGTCAGCGGATACGGGGTGCGCCACACCCAGAAATTGGCAGTCGTGCCGTCATCGTTGAACCGCCGCCCGGCCCACCTCGACTTGAGGTGACAGGCGCCAGGAGATCTCCTCGTGGCTGATGTGCCGCCAGCCGGTCAGGAGGCGGGAGCGGACGAGTTGGTCGAGGAGGTCCTCCAGCTGTTGCGGGGACTGGCCGCACAGGCGGGTGAGCACGTCGAGTTCCGCGCTTCCGGTGCTGTCGCAGGTGTGGGCGGCGAGTGTCAGGGCGGTGAGCTGCACCGAGGGGGCCATCCCGCGCGGCGCGGCCAGGGGAGTGGGGTGCAGAGCCCAGTGGGCCGCGCGAGCACGGGCGCTGCGGCCGGAGGCCTGACTCTGCATGGCCGCATCGAGCAGACGGGTTTCCATGGGGGAGTGTGGCCGAGCGGGGCAGATCAGCCATCCGGCGTGTTCGAGTTCACTCCACAGTTCGGTACGGCCCCGCAGCCGCATGCCGCGCAGGAAGCCGTTGGGGAGCCGGACATGCCCCTGATGGTCGGCGCGCAGCGCGCACTGCAGGGCCAGCAGGCGGGCGGCGGGGGAGGAGTATCGGGGCAGGGCCACCGCAAGGTAGGTGAGCATTTCCCGTACGCACAGCCGCTCGCCCGGCCCGTGAAGGGGATTGCTGCGCCGGGCTGTCCGACTCGTCGCCACTGCGGGCGCCGGACCGGGCAACGTGTCGGGTACGACGGCGGTGTAACTGGTGGCGGCCGCGCAGGCGGCACAGGCATCCGCAAGGCGCCACATCCGTCCGCTGCGGTCACAGGTCGCCGCCAGCAGCACCGGGCCGGCGCAGCCGCGGCGGCGCGGGTGCCATGAGCAGCCCCGCGCCCGGCACTGGCAAGTCCGCAGATGCCCCGGCAGCGCGTCGTGTTGGGCATGGCGGGCCAGATGGGTCAGCGCGGCCGACCGTGCGGAGGAGGCCGGCGGCCGGTAGCCGTGAAGCGTGCAGTGAGGGCAGCTCAACAGCGGTCCTCCCGGCTGCGAGTGCAGCCGTACGGTCCAGATGCGCGGCATCGTGTCATGCGTGGAGAGCCTCATCCGGCTCGTCGTCCTCCGATCTGGTCCGTGCCGCTGAGCTTCCGTGTCCCAGACGTCTGGAAACGGGAGCCAGGCACGCTGCGGTGCTGATCCTGCACCACGAATGTCACCCCTTCCCTAACAAATAGTGCAGAGGTCTGCACTGACGGGGCAGGGGTCTGCACCGTCGGATGGTGGGGTGACGATCTTGCCGCCCGACCCCGACCTCACCGCGCTGCGCGTGACGCTCCCACGGTTGCGGGGCGAACGCGGCTGGACCTTCGATGAACTCGCCGACCGCAGCGGCCTGGCCCGGCGCACCCTCATCGACCTCGAACACGGACGTACCACCGGCAGCATCACCACCTGGCACGCCCTCGCCCACACCTTCGATGTCCCCATCGAGCACCTGCTGAGCCCGCTCTGCGACAACCACACCCCGCCCGGATCCACGGGCTCCTGACCCGGCCGCACCCGCCCTGGCGGGCCACATGAATCACCCGAACCGGCGAGCAGAGGCAGAACGCACGCTCGCCTGCGCGGACTTGCGTTCGACGCCGCTGGGCTGTCCGTGGGACACGGCCCTCGTCGCCCCCACCACCATGGCGTGGCACCTGGCACGGTCCGGGCCATGTGCCCCAACACCGCCTCCACCAGCCGCCACCGGGACGGCAGCCCCCGCACCATGCACCCGCGCCGCCCGCTGCGCGTGGCCGCCGCCAGCCCCAGCCGCCTGTTGCGCGCCGGCCAGAGCAGTAGCTGCCGTCAGTGCGGTCACCGCATCGACCTCTACCAGCGAACCGACCAGCGGCCCATCGCCCTGCACCCTGCCGAACTGGCCACCACTGACGTACCGGCCTCCTGCCGCTGGCACCTGAGCAGCGGCATCGCCCACCCGCACGGCGACGGCAGCCCCTGGTGCCGTATCCCGCACGCCGTGCTCTGCCCCGGCCGCACCGCAACCATCCGGATGAGCCCGCACATCGAGGCCATGCGCCGCCAACTCGCCGTCCGTACCCGCCGCCTCATCGACACCGGCGCCATCACCCAGGCCCCGCCCACCCCCTGCGAGACCCCCGCCGACAGCGGCTGTCCGGACCGGGCTGTCGTACAGCTCCTGCTCGGCCGCTACCTCGCCGAGGGCCCCATCGACGGCATCCGCTGCGTCGCCCAGACACGCCAGCGCCGCCGCTGCCCCCACCCCGTCCTCGACCCCCGCACCCCGGCCGGCATCTGGACGCTCCTGCCCGTCGGCCCGCAGCACGGCCAACTCGCCCTGCCTGATGCCCTGATGGCCGTCTACGACCTCAGCCGCCTGCCCTACACCGAGCAGCTGCGCTGGCGCACCCAGCGCTGCCCCGCCCACGCTGCCACCCCCGGAGCCGCCGACCTCACCTTGGCCGGATGGCAGGTCTTCGACCCCCTGCTACACGCGGCGCACCTCCACACCCGCCTCCCACACCCCCCAAGCCGCCGCAGGGAGGCGTGACGATGCCGCACCACGCCCTGGAAATCACCCTGACCCGGCCCCTCGCCCCCGCCGAACTCCGCCACGCCACCCGCGTGATGCCGCTCGCGGCAAACCACGACACCACCCGCCTCATGGCCCTCTTGCCCGCCAAAACCCCCGGCAGGTCCGCGCACCGCCTGCGCCGGCTCCTCGACACACAGCTGCCCATCGACGTGATCACCACCCACTACCCGGACAAGAGCGGGCAGGTCCTGCTCAACATCGCCCTCCCGCCCGCCACCCGCATCGCCCTGAAGGCCGCCGCCGACCGCGCCGGCCACAGCCCCGAGCGTTTCGTACAGCTGGCCCTGCACCGTGCCCTGGCCCAGCACGCCAGCGACGAGGCCGACCGCCTCGACCAGGAGGTGAGGCACCTCCTCGCCCACACCACCGCCGCGCACCTCCTGGCGGCCGTCGGACGCGCTCTCACCCAGACCACGGGAGTACCTCAGCCGTGAACCCGACCGACGAACAGACCGCCGCGGCCGAGGCCTTCCACTCCGGCGGCCACCTGGCGCTGCAGGCCGGAGCGGGCACCGGCAAGACCACCACCCTGGAGCTCCTCGCCCGCACCACCAAGCGCCGCGGCCGCTACCTCGCCTACAACCGGGCCATCGCCCAGGACGCCCGCGCCCGCTTCCCCTCCACCGTCACCTGCAAGACCGCCCACGCCCTGGCCTACGCAGCCACCGGCCACCGCTACATCCAACGTCTGAACGCTCCCCGCCGCCCCGCTTGGCAGACCGGACAGGCCCTCGGCATCACCAAAGGGATCCGCGTCGGCGAACGCGACCTGTCCCCGAAGGCACTCTCGTATGCCACCCTGCGCACTGTGGCCCGCTTCTGCCACACCGCCGACCCTGCCCTCACCCGTCACCACGTCCCGCACCTGCGCGGCCTCGAAGACCGCGACCTGCACGCCGAACTCGCCGCACACATCGTCCCGTTCGCCCGCAAGGCCTGGGCCGACCTTCAACACCCCGACGACGGCGCCGTTCGTTTCGACCACGACCACTACCTGAAGATCTGGGCCCTCACCCAGCCGAAGATCGGTACCGACTTCCTCCTGCTGGACGAGGCCCAGGACACGAACCCGGTCGTGGAGCAGATCTTCCTCAGCCAGCGCAGCCATGCCCAGTTGGTGATGGTCGGCGACTCCGCTCAGGCGATCTACCAGTGGCGCGGGGCCAAAGACGTCATGACCGGGTTCGACGGCATCCAGCTCGCCCTGTCGCAGTCGTTCCGCTTCGGTCCTCGGCTCGCCGATGAGGCCAACCGCTGGCTGGCCATCGCAGATGCCCCGATCCGCCTCACCGGCACCACCACGGTTCCCACCGAACTCGGCCCCGTCACCCGGCCCGACGCGATGCTGTGCCGCACCAACGTCGGCGCCATGATCCAGGTCATGGACCTGATGGCCGACGGTTACCGGGTAGCCCTGGCCGGGGGAGGGGACAGCCTGCGCGCTCTGGCCCTGGCGGCCCGTGACCTCAAGGAAGGCCGCCGCACCACTCATCCCGAACTGCTCTTGTTCCCTTCTTGGGGTGAACTGCAGGACTACGCTGCCCACGATCCGGCCGGACGGGATCTGCTGCCGCTGGTCGACCTTGTCGACACCCATGGCCCTGGCGCCATTCTCGCCGCTGTTGCGCAACTCGCCCTCGAGGCGCAGGCCGAGGTGACCGTCTCCACCGCTCACAAGGCCAAAGGGCGTGAATGGGCCTGCGTGAAAGTCGCTGACGACTTCACCCCGCCCAAAGACAGCGATCAGCGTGACGACGCGGGCCGTGCTCTGCCCGGCCCGATCGACGACGCCGAGGCCCGTCTCGCCTACGTCGCGGTCACGCGCACTCGCCGTCGTCTCGACATGGGTGGCTTGTCCTGGATTGACGAGCATCCTGATGGATGCCCTTTGCCGGTTCCGCACAACGAGCTGCGGAAGCCGACGGGTTCAGAGGGCGGAGTACTTCCCGTGGGCGTCGGTTTGTAGTCGACTGCCGGCGGCGGATGCGATGTCAGAAGTGTTCCTGCATCCGGAAAGGGCCGGACCAGAAGAGTGTGGCTGCTGACCCGGCGCTCCAGAATTGGAGATGCTCATGGTGACGCCGATGGCCGGTATTCGTTGCTGTTGTCGCTGTCGTTTGCTGTCCAAAAGTGATCGTTGACGGAGTGATCATGCCGTGATTGCCTGATCCGTCGAGACGGACGCAGGCGCGTCCGTACGACGACCTGGGGGAAATTTTGCGCACCAGAACGAGAAGATCTCTGGCAGTGGTCGCAGCGTCAGTCCTCGCGTTACTTGTGCCCATCACGGCCAGTGCCGATACAACGTCTTCGGCTCGACCGGTATCCGCAACGGCGGATGACGGACGGACCGGCACCGGATTGGCCGCTCAGAAGGTAGGCGATCAGCCATCGGATTTCCAAGCTCTCCCTGCAACAGGGCAGGCTTCACCGAAGTCCAACTGTGCTGAGACAAAGCGCAACTTGAAGGCTCTCAGGGAGTCCGGCCAGAAGCGGGCCGTTTGCTTCGAATGGCAGACCCCGCAGGAGCTTGCAAAGACACAGGGTTCGTCAGCCTCGTCTGCGGCGAGCGTGGTGTGGTGTGGAGAGAAGGCAGAGAATCAGGTCTATGTGACACGTGATTCCATTTGCTCGCGGCGTGGCGTTGTCATTGTCCTGATGGACACGGTCACAGGCATGATCTTCGGCAAGGCCTACGGCACCCTTGAGTAGGAGATCGACACCCAGAACTCGAACCCCGAGTTCTTCGAGTACATGAAGTTCGACCTCACATCGGCTGACATCACGTCGAGTGTGATGACAGTGAAGGTGGACGCGGTCTGCTCGCTCAACGCCAGCTGTAAGCAGAACGCAGACCCGTGGAACGCTCCTCGACCGATCACGGTCGGTGGGTCCATCGACGGCGGCATCACCCGCCTGTGGACCGAGAACGCGGGGAACAAGTCCTTCCTCATCAGCTATGCGCTGACCGTCAACATCGGAGGGACGTACGGTACGGCCAGGTGGGGAGACGCCGGGGAGCCGAGCGCCGGCCAGTACATGGTGCGCTGCGACAAGGAGATCAACGGTTCCACCAAGGGCTGCATCGTGCCGGCGTTCACCCCCACCTTCGTGGTGGACCAGAAGTACAGCCAGGCCCGTCAGTTCATCGGCATGGTCCAGGCGAGCATGGCCACTCACCCGGGCTGGGAGGGCCGCGGGCAGCCTCTGCACCGCGAGTCGGACGAGAGCGTCGTGAGCAAGAACCGCGCCGTCGTCTGCGACAGCACGTTCAAGCCCCACACGAGTACCCCGCCGCCAGTTCAGTGCGACGAGTTCCCGTTCGCCAGGACGAAGGAGAGCGGCAGACAGCTGGGGGTCACCTCTGGAGCGTCCTGCCAGCAGTACATGGTCACCTCCCAGACCATCGAGGGCAAGCAGTACCTGTCCCTCACCTGGCCCGGACTCAACCAGGGCAAGATGCCTGCCGCAGACGCAAAGTGCGCCCGCGCCAGCATGCCGAAGAACCAGAATGAGGGCGTGGGCGGCGACCTCGGCAGGAGGACAGTGGAGTGGCGTCTCCTTGAGGGCGACGCCTACTGGGTGGACGCCGGCCAGCCGGTAAATTAATACCCGCGCGGAATACGCGGTCCGGACGCTGTTCAGCGGTCCGGGCCGCGCAGTGGTTGGTTAATAAAACGAGGTAGCACCGTGAGCACCAGCATCTTTCCGAACTCGCAACTCTACCGAACCGGGTACTGCGCCCTCTTCGTGAGAGGGGTTTCCCCCACCGAGCTTCTGACCAGGGTGTCAGGAGGAGAGATTCAGCCGGTCCTCGTGACCCGCCTCGAAGCAGATGCCGTCAAAGCGCTCGGGGAAGACATTGACGAAGACGACGTCCCCGAGCTGAACGTGGATGAGTTGCACAGCAGCGGCATGCTCGACAACAGTGGTCCGCTGCTGCGTGCCGGAACCCACAACAACTGGTCCTTCGTTATCGAGTCCGAAGGACCCTACCTTGCGAGTGACGAAATCCTCGCCGCCGCTTCCCGTGACACGGTCGCCCTGTCTGCAAGACTGAGCGAGACAGGATCCACATGGATCTCGTACGCGGAGAACAGCGAGATCCTCTCCTCCTTCGACCCGCTCTTCCCCCAGCACGACTACGGAAAGCGCCCCGCAACCCTCGAGGAACTCACCGGATTCCGAGAGGCCATCGACAGCGGGGACCGCTCAGAAGCGTACGAAAACGCAGTTCGGAAGATTCAACAGGAACTACAGTGCGCCGTTCCCCAAGAAGCGGATGCCGGGCGCCTACTTGCTGTCCGTATTGCCGGAGGGTATTGACGGCCCGACGTGGCGACTGTGATCAGTGGGCGGTCCCGGCGCGGAGCGCGGCGGCCGACGAAGATCGACTGCTCGCGCGGATAGGCCCTGGTCCTCCGAAGAGGCCGCGATGGTGGATGACCGCGACGTCGCAGACCTGCTCACGACGGCCGCCGAGTACGGCGTGAAGGTCGTCGAGATCGGCGACTGGGCACAGCTGAAGGCGATCGGCGTCGACGGCGGCTTCAAGCGGGCCCACGAGATCGTCGACGGCCTGGAGCTGAGCGAGAACCGGCGCCAGAAGGACACGCGGAACGGGCCGCGCTGGAGGCGTGGCTGGACGGCGGCCGCCGTACCGCGCTGTCGATGCTCGCCGAGCACGGCCGCGTCCACGCGGTCCGTACGCCCGACGGTCCCAATGGCGTTGCCCGGATTATCGAGCCCCGCAGTGGCCGAACGGCCATGGCGCGAGGAGCAGTTGCGGGTCGGCGGGACCGCCGCGCCCGGCCGCCGTCAGCGCGGCGGCGACGTCGGGCGGGGAACGTCGGCAGGGGAGAGATCGGGGCGGGCACGGTGCAGGCCCACGGGGTGGCGCCACCAGCCGCAGGCGTCATGGGCGACGTCAACGCCGGACAGACAAGCTGTCCGACCGGGCCGTGTCGTCCTGGGCGATGTGACCTGCCTCAATTTCTTTTGTTTCTCGGGGAGTTCACGCTGAAGGTGCCCGTGGGCTCTTAGCTCATGACGGGCCTGCTGTGGGTCCGTCCCGACAGGGAGGGAGACCTGCGTGGACTCGGCAATGGTTGTTGTCACCATCGTGTCGATCGGCACCGCGAAGGGGTGTGGACTGCTGGCGTTGTGGCTGCGCCTGCGGTGGCGGGCGCAGCAGGAACTGGCCCGGCAGCGGTGCCTGGCGGGTGCGCTTGGGGCGGCTGCAGCCGGTGGGCGGCTGGAGTTCGAGACCTCAGGCGCTGACGGGCACCGGCTTCGGATGCGGCTTCTGCCCGCACCGGCCGCTGAGGGGCGGGGCGGCATATGAGTGAGGATGAAGTGACGGGTGGCGGGGATTTACCGGCCGCGTCGCCGTCCACCGCTCGATGGGGAGCTCTTTATCAACAGGGCCGCAGGCAGTGGACAGTCGACCAGGAATTCTCGGCCTTCTACCGCAGCACGGTGCGCATGTTGGTGGCCTTTCTGGTGAACCACGGGGCCAACGTGGCCGATGCCGCCGACATCGCCCAGGCCACGATGGTCAAGGCCTACCAGCGGTGGGATGAGATTCAGCACCCACGGCCGTGGGTCTATACGGTCGCGTCCCGCGCTCTGGTCCGGAAGATCTCCGACGTACGAGAGGACCTGGTCGAAGAGGTCCCCGAACTAACATCTTTGCTACCCCGGCCGGATGAAGTGGGTGAGTGGGAGTGCCGGCAGGAGGCTCTGCGGGTGCTGGAGGGGCTTCCAGCCCGGCAGCGGCAGGTGCTGGCCTGGACGTTCAGCGGTTTCACGCCGTCCGAGATCGCCGAGCAGCTCCAGATATCCCCGGAAGCGGTGCGGGCGAGCCTGAAGAAAGCCCGCCGGACAGCCACGGAGCAATTCCGCAGGCGGGAGGTGGGACAGTGACCGATCACGACGCTGTGTACGGCAACGATGGTGTTCTGGGCCCCTGGCTCGACGGGCAGCAGAGTCTTCTTCTAGACGAACTCGGGGACGTCCTGGATGTCGAGGCCGGCCTGCGCGAGGTTCTGCTTCAGTCCAGCCACGACACCATGGTGAATCGCCTGGACGCAGTGCTTGATGTCGAAGCTGGACTCGCCGCGGTCCTGCCGGGAACAGGTCCCACCGAAGAGGGGCCTGAGCCGGCCGTTTCCTTGCCCCAGGCGCCCACGATGGAGCAACTCCTGTCGAGGGTGAGCCCTCGGGTCCGAATCGCCCTGCGGGTGCACCCGGACGTGGTGGCGGGGTGCGAGGCCCTTGAAACACTTGAGACGGCGGCCCCCGGCTGGCGGGATATCCAGCCGTACGTACGCCTGCTCGATGACGCGTTGTCCGGTCGAGAGGCCGACTACGAGGCCGCACGGCACTTCTCAGGCAAGCTCGATCGCGCCGCAGCACGGCTTTGCCATGTGCTGGAGGAGGTGAAGGGTTTTCTACGCCACGGTTTTGTCGAGTCGCTGGACGAGGTTCTTCTGGAGATCCGGCACATCTCTCGGAAGCTTGCTGATGCAAGCGCCCTAGCCGGTGAACTCGCCTCGCGGCGTGGGGCCGACGGCGGCTCCGGGATCCGGCGGGCTCAGGCGCGTCGGGCCGCCCGTGAAGCTGCAGAGCATCTCAGCGAAGCCGTAAACCGCGCACGCCGTCTAGTGGACGACTTGGGTGATCTCGTACAGCGCGGAGACTGGGCTGTACGGCATCTCTCCGCCGAAGGCCCCGAACACATGCGCAAGGTCCTCACCCGGAGGTCCGGACTTCAGAACTTCCCGACACTTGAGTTCGCGGAGGTGAGGACGTTCCTGGACGACTTCACCGCAGCAGACCTCCGCACCGCTGTCCTGGCTGACATCGACCTGGCCGGCGTGCGCTGGTCGACGGCCACGACCCGATGGCCGGAAGCCATGGACGTTGAAGATCTCAAGGCCCGTTCAGAGGAAATCCCTCCGGGAAGTGGGATCTTCACCGTTCGCTCCGGGACAGCCACGATCCGCGAATCCGTCGATGCATAGGCTGATCCTGGAACTTCGCCGTCATCGATGCGACCGTGTACGCGCCCGTGCCGTCGTCAGTGCGGCGGCGATGGCAGGGCCCCAGCGGGTGCTGAAGATGTCGAGTCGGTCGGCGATTCCACACAGGGTGGTCATCGGTGCACCGAGTGGTGCCGCAGTTGCCGTCGTCACATGAGCCGCAGACGTTGGAAGTCAGGCAGGTTGCCCGCGGCAAGTTCTTTCTCGAAACTGGTCAGGCGACGATGACGAGTTGGGTGCGGGCGCGGTGAAGGAACTTGCAGACGTAGGCCTGGGCCCGGGTGGGCTGGACGCGGGTGAGGACATCGGCAGAGCGGCTGCCGGGCGCAGGGTCGCCAGCTTGGGGACCGGCGGTTCCGATGATCAAGAGCCGCATACCGAGGACTGCGAGCGGGTTCTGAGGATCCATCACTCGCGTTGACGCGGACGGTGAACCAGGATGACTTTTCTATTGCTGTATCCCCTTAAAGGGGTCTGTTTATCGGGAAAACCTCCTGCAACGGCTGTCGCTGTGGTTACGTTCTGTGCTCATGAGGATCCTGCACACCTCGGACTGACACCTCGGCCGCCAGCTACACCGACATCCCCTGCTGGCCGAGCAGCGCGCCTTCCTGGAGCACCTGTTGGAGACGGTGCAGCGAGAAGAGGTTGAGGACGTCGCCGTCGCTGGCGACGTCTTCGACCGCGCCATCCCGCCGCTGGACGCGGTAGACCTGTTCAAGTGGGTCCTCGAAGAACTCGCCGCCCTTCAGGTCCCGCTTGTCATGATCAGCGGAAACCATGACTCACCGCGCCGACTGGGGGTCAACGCCCGTCTGATCGAGCGCGCAGGGATCCATCTGCGGACCGGCGTGGAGGACTGTGCCCGTCCGGTCATCTTGCAGGACCAGCACGGACCGGTGGCCTTTTACGGCCTTCCCTACCTCGAACCCGGCCTCGTTCACGCCCACTTCGGCGCGGAACGTGCCAGTCATCATGCGGTACTCAGTGCGGCCATGGACCAGGTCCGGGCAGACCTGGCAGCCAGGCCTTCCGGTATCCGTTCGGTGGTCCTCGCCCACGCGTTCGTCACGGGCGCGGACACCAGTGACAGCGAGCGCGACATCACCGCAGGCGGCGTTCCCTCCGTGCCCGCCTCAGGTTTCACCGGGGCGGACTACGTGGCGCTGGGGCACCTGCACCGCTGCCAGAAGATCAGCGAACGCATCCGCTACAGCGGATCCCCGCTGGCCTACTCCTTCTCCGAAGCCGATCACCCCAAGGCCATGTGGCTGGTCGACCTGGCAGCCGACACCGCCATCACGGCACGCAAGCTCCTGTGCCCCGTCCCGCGCCGCCTGCGCCAGATGTCCGGCACCCTGCAGGACCTGCTGACCAGCCCCGAGTACACCGAGTACGAGCCATGCTGGCTGCACATCACTCTCACCGACCCGGACCGGCCGCACATGGCCATGGAACGCCTGCAGCAACGCTTCCCCCACGCCTTGAAGCTGAGCTTCTCTCATGAGCGCCACAACGGGAGCGAGTCCTACCGGTCCCGCGTCCAGGGCCGCACCGACCACGGGATCGGCCTGGGCTTCCTCCACCACGTCACCGGCATCCCGGCCACCCGCGCGGAGCAGGACCTGCTGCACGAGGGACTGGAAAGCGTCCGCACCCAAGCCGCCGCGCGAGAGGCCAGCTGATGTATCTCCACCATTTGACCGTCCAGGCATTCGGCCCGTTCGCCCGCACCGAAGACGTCGACTTCGATGCCCTGACCAGCGCAGGCCTGTTCCTCCTGCGCGGCGATACCGGTGCAGGGAAGACCAGCATCCTGGACGCGGTCTGCTTCGCGCTCTACGGCACCGTGCCCGGCATCCGCCCCACCCACCGCCTGCGCAGCGACCACGCCCCGAACGACACCCGCACCAGGGTCGTCCTCGAGTTCACCGCGGCCGGCCGCCGCCTGCGGATCACCCGGATGCCCAAGCAGACCTATCCCAGCTCGCGCGCCAAAAGCGGCACCGCTACCGCCGAAGCCACCGTCCAGCTCCACGAACGGACCGCCACCGCGGACGACTCCACCGCCTGGGAGCCGGTCAGCGCCAGACACGAAGACGCCTCCCGGGAGATCGAGGCGGCGCTGGGACTGTCCAAGGAACAGTTCTGCCAGGTCGTTCTCCTGCCGCAGGGAGACTTCGCGAAATTCCTGCGGGCCGACGCCAAAGACCGCGCCTCGCTGCTGCGCAGGCTCTTCGACACCGGACGCTTCCAAGAACTGCAGAACTGGCTCACCACGCGCAGCAAGACCACCAAAAGCGACCTCGAGGAAGTCGCGACCGCAGTACAGCAGCTCAGCGAACGCATCGACCAGGAAGCCGGCCCCTCCCTCCAGGAGGCCGACACCACCTCGGACCAGCCCGTCCGCCCCGGCCCCGAGCACCCCGCCGCCGCCCTCACTTGGGCCCAGGACCTGCTCGCCCGCGCCCACGCTGCACAAACCGCCGCTCTGGCAGCCGAGGAACTCAGCGACCAAGCCCACGAAAGGGCCAAACAGGACCGTCAGCGCGCCGTCGCCCTCGACACCCACCAACGCCGGCACAGCCAAGCCCTCGCGCAGCGCGCCGCCCTGGACCAGAGGGCCGCCGGCCACCCGCACCTGCGCGAGCAACTGGAGACGGGCCAACGCGCCGAACCCCTGCGCCCCCTGTTGGACGGCCTTGAGCGCAGCGCTCTCGTACTCCGCACGGCCCAAACCGCGGAGGAAACCGCCCGCACGCTGCTGCCGGCCGCCCACACCCGCGCCGAGATCCCCCAGCTGCAGCTGGCCCTCGAACAGCATCACGCCGAGCGGGGCCGCCTCCAAGGCCTGCTGCCCGACGAAGAACGCCACACGCAACTCGGTGTCCAGCTGTGCGAGTTGAACGAGAAGGAAGAACTGAAGTTCCCCCCGCGAACTGGACAGCGGGTGTTTACGCTGCCGGGGCGAGGTTCTGCCTGAGCAGGGATCTCGTTTCGAGCGGGGTGACGTACCCGTAGTCGGGGTGCCGACGGAGTCGGCTGCGGTTGTACTCGACCTCGATGTAGCGGAAAACGTCGGCCCGGGCCGCCTCGCGGGTCTCCCACACGGTCGTCCCGATCTCCGCTTTCAGGATGGCGAACCAGCTTTCCGCGGCGGCGTTATCGTAACAAGAGCCGACGCGTCCCATCGACTGCCTCATGCGCAACTTGCCTATTTCGGTGCGGAATTCGTCACTCGTGTATTCACTGCCGCGATCCGTGTGCATGATGCAGCGGTACTCCAGGCCGCCACGCCCGGCCGCCATCCGCAGGGCAGCGACCGGCAGCTCGGCGCGGTGGTGGTCGGCCATCGCCCAGCCGACCACCTCCCGCGTCGCGAGATCGATGCAGGTCGCCAGATACAACTTGCCTTCCAGCGTGACAAGTTCGGTCATGTCTCCGACCAAGCGCATCCCGGGCCGGGGTGCGGTGAAGTCCCGGCCGATCAGGTCGAGCGCGAACACCGCCCGCTTCGCCTGCCGGGTCAGGCCCCGACGCCGGCGGCGGGTGATCCCGGCGATCCGGTGTTTGCGCATCAGCCGCTCGACCTTCTTGGAGTTCACCGCCCGCCCGGCCCGCCGCAGGGCGGCGTGGATCCGCGGGGCCCGTAGGCACCGCGAGATCCGGCGTGAAGCACCCGGATCTCGCCCACCAGCACCTCCTCGGCCCGCTCCCGCACCGCCCGGGCCGGCCCTGCCGCCCTGTGCGCGTAGTAGGTGGAACGGGACACCCCCAGCACACGGCACAGAAACGCAACGCTGTGACCTGCGAGATTCCCCTCCGATGCCTTCTCCGCATCGATGAGGTGACACCGTGCCGCGGTGCCTACCTCATCTTGTCCTGAGCGAAGAAGGCGGTCGCTTTTCCCAGAACCTCGATCGTGGCCTCCTGCTCGCGGACCTTCCGCCGCAGCCGGACCAGCTCCTCACGCTCCGCAGTGGTCAAAGCCCCGGCGGGCCCCTCACCGCGGTCGATCTTCGCCTGCTTCACCCACCCGCGCAGCCCTTCCGGACTCACGCCCAGATCCCTCGCCACCTCGGTGACCGTCTTCTCCGAGGACAACGCCAAGGCGACCGCGTCCCGCTTGAACTCGGCCGTGTACCGCTTACTCATGTTGCTCTTCTGGCTCACTACCTGTGACTGCTTCCTCCGGGACCATCCGTCCCAGTATCAAGCTGTCCGACCGGCAGGGGGAACCTCAGCTGAGCTGGTACGACTTCAACGGCACGGCTTCAATCTCCGGGCAAACCCCCGTCACCACGGGGCAAAACGGGTTTCGCTGCGACTCCGCCAGCTATCCCGCTCAGAAGCAGGGCTGTGTCTTCGACCTGACACAGGAACTCTGGTACGACTTGTCGGTCGCCAATCCTGATGTGAACGAGACGGCCCAGCACATCGTCGACGCCCAGGAGCAACCCGAGACCACGTTCCCCACGTGGTCGGGCAAAACTGTGCCGGGATCGGTCACCAGCGGCCAGCCACTGAACCGCGTCTTCCACGACACCAGATTGCGCGACAACAATCATGCACAGGCCGTGCGCACGTGCAAGGAGTTCTTCGGCGCCGACTACGCCTCACGCGGCCTGGACTGCGACGAATACCCTTTCCAGTCCACTACGCAGGGCGCAGCCGCCCAGGACAACCGGTACTCGGCACGTGCGCTGATCTCCTCTGACAATCAAGCCGCTGGACGGAGCCTGGGGCAGTTCTACGACCGGCAGCGCGTGCTCGACGCTGACCCCTTCTACGTCATCGTGATCCAGTAGCGCATTCCCCCGGTAGGGTGACCGCGCCTCAGCCATAACCGTCCCTTCGGCCAGACCAGCCATGCCAGGCCGAAGGGACGTTCGCCCGGGAAGGACCGCTCATGACTGATCGTCAACTGCTCGCTGTCGTGGAGGATGCGATGCCACGCATCGAGTACCGGCATTTCCAGCTAGTTGACGACGGGGCCCGTGTGGAAGCCCCGGACGGATGGGCGCGATCGCCCCAGATGGTGGTGGCTGCGGGGCATGGCGCCATCCTTCGAACAGGCGGGAACGACTTCTACCCGCTGGTGAGGGTTGAAGTCTGGTCGGCGCAACCGGACCCTCAAGACCCCTCGCTGTGGGAGGTCGTGGAAGAGGTTGATCTTCGGTCTGACAGTGGAAGCCTACTTCTGCGTGAATGGGACGGCGGCCTTGTTGGCGACCCGCTGCCGGTCGAGCACTCCGGCTCCTACCGACTGAAGGCTCACTGCCGGGGCCGTGCCGAGGCTGAAGCCCTCATCGGTGACGAGCTGTACTACGAGGGTGTTGAAGAGTGGTTGCTGCAGCTGTGGCCACTCGATGAAGTGGATTGTCCGGAGTGAGACGTATGCGACTGTTCATGGAACCCTCCTGGTCGAACATGCAGTGGCAGCAGATCGGTACCCGAAGGGTCAACAAAACGGAACGACATCGCTCGGGAATCACCCGGTCGCTCCCTGCGATCCCCGCTGTTGGCTCACCTCATGTTGCTTCACCGGGTTTGCCGGGCTGCGCCAGGCGGTGGCCGACCTGGCCGCCCGCCGCCCGCCGCTGCCGCCCACACCCGGGGGTGAGCGCCTCGGTACGGCTCTGGCGGCGTTCACCGCGGCCCGCCGCGTCACCCCTACCCCCCCACCGCCCCACCGCCCCCCCGCCCCCGGCCCCTCCGCCTCCGCTGCGTCGGTGGTGGGTGCCATCCCCGCCGGACCTCCGGATCTGGCCAGTGTGGAGGCCGAACTCCTTGCTGCTGCTGTGCCGTTCCTCACTGGCGACGAGCATGCTGGAGGTCCCACTGAGACGAAGGACCGCGGGACGACCATGACTCTGAACTTCGACGCAGACCAACCGGTAGTCGGGCTGAAGAGACAGCGAGCGCTGATCGAAGCCGTCCTCGACGCGGGCAGCGCGGACGAAACGCGCTGGCTGGAGTGGAAGTCCCGTCTGGACGTCTCGAAGGCCGAAGGAGCCTTCACCGTCTCGAAGGCGATCCTCGGGTTCGCCAACCGGATGCCCGACGTAGCCGCGCAGTGGGCCGGAGGTCACGCCTACCTCCTGGTCGGGGTTGAGGAAGAGGCGCTGCATGGGGTCGCCACACATGACATCGAGAAGGTCGACGCCTGGCTGGGGCGCTACATCGGCGACTTCGACCGCTACCAGTTCACCTACGTCCCTTTCGACAACGGCGAGGGAACGCGGCACGTCATGCTCGTCGATGTCTTCCCTCCACGCTGGGGTGATCCCATCCACTCCCTGCGCAAGGAGCACCAGAACTTCTACCCAGGCACGGTCTTCCACCGGTATGCCGGCAAGACCATGCCTGCCCGCGCAGCTGAGATCGACGTCCTCACAGAGCGGGCACGCCGGGCAGCCAAGCGTGTGAACGTCGGCGTCGCCCCGGTGACCGGCACCGTCGCCCTGCTGCCTCCCCTGGCGGACAGGCGCAACCACATCCTGGATTCTCTGCGCGAAGACCTGATGAAGCAGCTCGACACCGCACGCCCGAGGAAGCAGGGTGTCAATCCCCTGGAAACGTAGAGGCTTTGGTTATGCGGCCCGATTTTCCTGACTGTGCCGCTCGCGTGCTTCGATGATGAACCGTTCGAACTCTTCCGGCGGTAGCCCGTCGGCCGCGCTGTGCCTGCGTCGGGAGTTGTAGAACCCGGTGATCCAGGTGGCGATCTTCAGGCGTGTCCCTCCCCACACAGCGTCTGGGACTCGACATGAGCACAGCGATCTCCATGGCCGAGGATGCCGAAGACGACTCAGAGGCATAGGCAGACCATGTAGGCGTCAACCGCCGTCTGAGCCCAAGACGCTGAGTCGACTCAACAAGCGTGCATCACGGGTTCTGCTGAGCTGCTTCGTGACGCCTTCTGCGCGATTCCGCCATGCGTCGTCGCTGCGCGGGCTGGACGTAGAGGAGAACCGCGGCTTCGGCGACCAACTCGGCGATGTCAGCGAGTTCTTCGGCGGAGTACGCGACGCCGTGATGCACACTGTCGTTCCCGACGACTCGCGTCTCGTCTAGCGCCGTGATGACGTCGGCAGGCAGGCCTTTGGCCGCGAGCTCCTGGATCTTTCCGTGCAGGGTGTGATGCGTGGCGCCCTGGTCCTTGCACAGCTCTTCCACCGCCGACCGGTATCCCACGCCGGCGAGCCGGGCCGCGCCGGCGTTTTCTGCCCGTGAGGCTTCCTCGTACGCGCTGCGGATCCGCTCCGGTACGTCCGGGGGCAGCACGCGGGGTGGGGGAGAGGGCCACAGCACCAGCCGCGTTAGCTCTTCGATGCGGGCGTCTTTGCCCCAGCCTGTCTGCTTGCACTCGATGACTTCCAGGACCGAGCGACCGCACAGCTGACACACCCAGCATTCCTGCTGGGTCCACGAGGAGTGGGGGTGGACAGGCAAGGACCCCTCGTCGCCGAAGCCGCCAAACGCGTACTCGCGGCTCTCCGGAGCGATCATGCGCTGATCGACCATGTCCATCACGGTGCCAGTGGCGCAGTCCGGGTAGGGGCATACGGCTCTACGCTGCTGAAGGGAAACCAGCTTTTCCTGCTCAGTCATCACAACACTGTAGTGAAATGGGCATTTCAGATACACCGGCTTTGTTGTGCAAGCGGAGAGGCCGGGATACGTCAGCGGTAGTCAGCTCGAGTCGGCATGGCCGTGGCGGCGTAGGAGACGTACGAAGAAGCCGGTGAGCATCTCGGCAGCCGCGTCATCGCACAGCTCGCGGCCACCGATGCGGTAGACCTCATAGCCCTGGAGCGTGAGCTCGCGGTCCTCCGCCACCAGCGAGGCGTAGCGCGCAGGATCAGGAAGCCAGCCGACTCCGGGCTCCTGCACCGCAGCGCGGCCGGCAGGGCGGGCGTAGTGCTGGATGCCGTCGACCTCGATGACTGCGCGGGCCCGATGGTTCATCAGCAGCAGGAAGTCCATCCTCTGTCGGGCAAGGCGGCTGGCCCCGCCCAACTCGCTGATGGTGTAAGGGTCGTAGTGGAGGCAGACCTGTGGAATGAGCGCAGGCAGGTTGAAGCCGAGCTTGAGGTAGGTGTCGAACACCAGCAGTTCGGCACCGTTGTCGCCCAGGGAGCGCCGCAACCGCTCCCGCAGAGAGATCCGCGCCTGTGTCGGGTCGCCTGAGTGCTCGGGATGCTGGCGAACCCACCAGGTGACCAAGTTCTGCCAGCTCAGCCCGCGGTCTTCCAGCGGCTGGTCGTACACCAGGCAATACTGCTCGTTCTTAAGCGACGCCGTCGCCGGTCTCCGGGCAACGACGACGACTGCCGGAACTCACTCCGCCGGGGGAGCCACGCGGTGGCGATCGTTGATCGCCCGTTCGATGGTGCCGGCGATGGCGATGAAGGATTCGGCCTCCCCCGGAGCCAGGTCTCGAACAGAGGTCTCCTCCAGGACGGTCCACATTGCAGCGATCGGCTTCCTCATGGCGTGGCCCTTGTCCGTGAGCCGGACGACCATCACGCGCCGGTCGTGTGCGGCCGGCTCGCGAGTCAGCAACCCGGCTTCCTGCATCCGGCGCAGGGACTTGGAAACGGTCGAGTGGTCAAGGCCGACGCTCGTGAGGAGCTCGGACTGGGTCTGCCCGTCCCTTTCGTACAACTGCATCAGCAACAGTTCCTGCCCCGGGTGTAGATTCATTTCGCGCAGCATGGCGGCCGCGTAGCCTCGGTGGGCTCGAGCCAACTGGAACACCGCGTAGCTCAAGCGGCCCTCCCGCACCGTACTGGGAAAATCGTCTGTGGACTCGGTCATCTCTGTTCTCCTCGCACGCCGATCAGGGGAGCGGCAATTGTCTCAGCACGCTTCGCCGCCCCCGAGTCAGCGTCCAGGGACCCGCCAGGAGCGCACGCCGGAGCATTCGGAGAGGACTTCGGCCGGGGTCGCCGCGGAGGCCGTCGACTCGGCCGGCACGCGCCAGCCCAGTACGGGCGGGTCGCCGGCCTCTGACCAACCAGAGACGCGCGCGGCAGGCCGCGCGGCTCGCACGGCGGGGTGATCTGCGCGCTTCGGGCGCGTATCGGTGGACGTTCCACCCTCGTTCTGCGGTGAGAGGGGCTCCGGTGACGACTGCGGCCTCAGGGCCGGGCGGGTACCCGACGAGGCCGGTAGTCTCGGCGGGGGTTCCGTAGCCTCCCACAGGCGGAATCAGTCCAGCTGCCCCAGGGTCTCGCGGACGGCGGGGACGACTTCGGCGGAGAAGGCACGGATCTGCTCCGCGTGATCATGCTCGGGCCAGATGACGAAGCCGTTCATGCCGACCGTCGTCACCAGTTCGGCGATGGTCTCGCTCCACTGGGCAACCGGCCCCCTGAACGGGCCGTCTGCGGCGGACTGGATGGTTCCGGAGATGTTGTAGACCTTGCGGATCGCCGACGGGTCACGGCCCGCAGCGGTCGCGGCGTCGTCGATGCGCCCTACGGCCACCGGCAGGGCATCGAGTCCGAGGTAGGCGTGGGACGGCAACCAGCCGTCGGCACGGGCGCCGGTCAACGCGAGCATGCGCGGACCGTAAGAGCCGAGCCACAGACCCATGCCGGGACCAGGGGCCGGGCCGGGACGGACGCCGGCGAGCGAGTAGTGCTCGCCACGGACCCGGACGCTGCGCTGCCCACTCCACATCGCGCGGATGACATCGATCGCCTCGTCCAGGGCGTCGACGGCCTCCCGCGGTTCCCTTCGCGCCCCTCCCATGGCTTCGATCGCCTCCCAGAAGGCTCCGGCCCCCAGGCCGAGCCGCACCCGGCCCCCGGACAGTCTGTCCAGTGTCGCGGCGGACTTGGCCAGCACGGCCGGGGGCCGCAGGGGGAGTGAGGCGACCGTCGGAACCAGGGTGACGTTGCGGGTCCGGGCGGCCAGGAAACTGAGCAGCGTCCAGGTGTCGTCGAACGATTCCTGGTAGGGGTGGTCCTGGATAGTCAGAAGGTCCAGGCCGAGCTCGTCGATGAGCAGTGCGTGGTCGCCGGAACGCCCGACGGGCGAAACGAGCGGGTCAACGTTCGCGCCGAACAGAACGGGAAGGGGCATGACAGCCTCTCGATGGCCAGGAGCCTGAGGGAGCCGAGGTGCGGGCTGCACTCGCGTCCGACGCAGGCATGGATCGTCCTTCGATGGTGCAGGGGCCCGGCCGGTGCGGCCCGGGGGCATCGTGCTCAGCGGGGTGGTCCGAGGATGACCCCGCCGTACAGTGCCGAGGCTTCGGCCAGCAGGGACCTGGGAATCTCGAAGCCGTCGGGTCTCGGTGCGGCGAGGTCGCGTCCGGCGTGGCGGAACATGCCCTCGATGCCGCCGGGGGTGGTGATCATCAGGAGGTCCGCGCGGTCGGAAGTGATGCGGTAGGAGTGGGGGACGTTGCGGGGCAGGTAGACGATTCCCCCTTCACGCAGCTCGTGCTCCTCCTCCCCCGACCACACCAGGACGGTGCCCTTGATCAGCATGAAGACCTCGTCTTCCCGGGTGTGGAGGTGGAAGGGAGGCGCCTCCCCCTTGGCCACGGCGAACCGGCCCACCGTCAGCTTCCCTTCGGTGGCCTCCTGGTCAAGCAGGACGGAGAAGGTGCCCCCGTCGATCCACTCAAGTTTCTGCTGCTGTTCGGGTTGGGCGAGGTAAGCCATGGACATACGTCCTCTTCCTTTCTGCTCTGTCCTGCCGGTGCACCTGGTGCCTTCCGCAGCCGCGACAAGAACCTGGAACGGTCCCGGTCTCCCAGCGGTCAGGCCCCAAGGGTGCGGCGGACCCAGGCGCTGCGGGCGGCAAGTGCGGCGGTAGACAGGGCCGCCGCGGGAGCCGCGCCATCGAATATGTGGAAGCCGCCGGCCCATACATGCAGTTCAGCCTGCACGCCTGCGGCCCACAGGCGGGACGCGTAAGCGACGTCCTCGTCCCGGAAGACCTCTGCGGAGCCGACGTCGATGAATGCCGGCGGGAGGCCCGACAGATCCGTGGCGCGGGCGGGAGCCGCGTAGGCGCTGACCGCATCGGTGGTGCGGCGCTCGCCCAGGAGGGCGGTCCAGCCGGTGACGTTGCTCTCCCGGCTCCAGGAACCGGTACCGGAGTACTGGCTGCTGGACACGCTCCGGTCGCGGTCGTCGAGCATCGGGCTCATCAGCAGCTGCGCCATCGCGACAGGCCCCTGACGGTCACGGGCCAGCAGGGATACGCCCGCCGCCAGTCCGCCGCCAGCGGAGGTCCCGGCCAGGAGGATCCTCTCTGGATCGATGCCCAGTTCGGCGGCGCGGTCGGCGGTCCAGACGAAGCCGGCGTACGCGTCCTCCACCGGCGTCGGGTCGGGGTGCTCGGGGGCCAGGCGGTAGTCCAGGGACACCACGACGGCGTCGTGTTCCAGGGCCCAGTCCAGGATGTTGACGATTCCGGTGTACCGGTCGCCGATGATCATTCCGCCGCCATGCAGGAAGTAGATCCCAGCCTTGGTCGCGGCACCGTGGCGCGGGGTGAACACCGATGCGGTCACCTCTCCGCCCTCCACCGGGACGGTACGGACCTGGTGGTCCAGGGCCCGGGTGGCCAGGATCTCCTCGATGGGGGCTGTGAACGGTACGGCTCGCAGGGTGTCGATCATCTCAGCGGTGATCGTCGTCGGCAGCGGGCTGGCATCCAGCAGGGCCCCCAGCTCGGGGTCGTACGGCGGACGGGCCTGGGTCCGGGTGTCTGTCGAAGCACTCATGGCGCTCTCCGTGTTCGCGGTTCCGTCGACCACTTCTGTGGCCGACCACATAAATGTAGCGCAGAAAAGCGTGGCTGGCAACATAATCTCGATGCAGCCGTCCACGGAGGGCCTCTCACACGTACGCGACGCAGGTGGAAGAGGACGATCCGTACAGCCGCAGGCCCGGGGGAGCAGCCGCGTGCGCGAAGACTTCCGACAGGCTCCGCCTGCTCTCCAGCCGGAGCCGGCTTCGGCGGAGCGCACTCGGACGACACAGGACACGAGGAAAACAGCGCGTCTGCGCTCTCCGGCCACCGTCCTCCCGAGCGAGCGACCGAGTGCGCCGGCGGTCAGGTCTGACCCGCCTGCCGTCCGGACGCCAGGCCCTGCGCGCCCTGCACCGGCTCAGCTTGATCGACCACACCCCCGACACTCCCGGCTCGGGGGTGCGTGTGCACCAGAACGTCTCCTGTGGCCGGCTCCGGCCGGCTCTTTTCGTCCTATCGTCTCGGCGAGGAGAGCGCGAAGAGCCGTCGACGTGTGGTCAGTGGTCCTCGAGCGGGTTGGCCACCAGTTCGTCCCAGTCGAGACCCGTGAGTTCCTCGCCGGGCGGGACCAGGTCGTATGTCTCGAAAAGCCAGTCCTCCACCCGGTGCAGGTCCAGTTCGAACAGCACCCGCCTGCCGCAGCGCTCCAGGCGCAGGCGCAGCACTGGCCGATCTTTGCTGATCGTCGACCAGACCCGCACGTCACCGATCCCCGTCGGCGCCAGCAGGCCGTCATGGAGAAGGTCACGGCCGATCCACCAGGTGACGGGAGGCCCACCTTCCGGTTGGAAGGTGACCGAGACGACGAGGGGATCATCGCGGTCGAAACGGAACTCCACCCGGAGCGGAATCCTGTAGGAGTCCCAAACGATCTGGAAGATCCGCAGTGACAGGGGGGCTACCATGTTTGGCTGTGGAGCGCGGCGTGCAGGGCACCGGCGGCCATCGTGATGGCCGCCTCGGCGGCGTGGGTCTCGTGAAGGGCGTTGAGCATGACGAAGTCGTGGATGATGCCCTGGAAGCGGACGGCGGTGACCTGGACACCGGCCTCGCGCAGCTTGTTGGCGTATGCCTCGCCCTCGTCGCGCAGCACGTCGGCCTCGCCGGTGATGACCAGGGCCGGCGGCAGACCGGTGAGCTGCTCGGTGGTGGCGCGCAGCGGGGACGCGGTGATCTGGGCGCGCTCGGCCTCATCCGTCGTGTACTGGTCCCAGAACCACTGCATGCCGTCGCGGCGCAGGAAGTAGCCGGTGGCGAACCGGTGGTAGGAGCCGGTGTCGAAGGCGGCGTCGGTGACCGGGTAGAACAGCACCTGCTGGGTCAGTGGGACGTCGCCGCGCTCCTTGGCCATCAGGGTCAGCGCGGCGGCCATGTTGCCGCCGACGGAGTCTCCGGCCACGGCCAGGCGGGAACCGTCCAGGTTCTTGGACGCGCCCTGCTGCACGACCCACCGCGCGACCGCGTAGTTCTGCTCGATGGCGACCGGGTAACGGGCCTCGGGGGAGAGGTCGTACTCGGGAAAGACGACCGCGGCGTTCGCGCCGACGGCGAGTTCGCGCACCAGGCGGTCGTGCGTGTGGGCGTTGCCGAACACCCAGCCCGCACCGTGGATGTAGAGGATCACCGGCAGCGTGCCCTTGACGCCGACGGGCCTGACGACGCGGGCCTGGACACTGCCCGTCGGACCGCCCGGGACAGTGATCCACTCCTCGTCGATCGCGGGCTTTGCGATCTCGCCGGACTGCACCTCGTCGACCGCCTTGCGGCCCTCGGCTGGCGGCAGGTCGAAGAGGTACGGCGGATTGGCGGTCGCCTCCGCGAAGGCAGCCGCAGCAGGCTCCAGGACCGGCTGAACCGGCTTGACGGCATCGGACATGTCAATCTCCTGGGGTTGGTACACCGGCCCTTCAGGCGACATGACACGGATCATGCGCCGGGCCCCGGTGAGTGTTGATCGTCACGCTAAGACCACTGCCTGGGCGGTGATTGACGGCGAGCGCACCGCTGCTTGTTTTTCAGCGAATGGCACGTGTCGCTGATCAGCGAGCAGGGGCGGTGGTGTGCGCCGCCTGCCACTGGCTCGGGGACATGCCGTAGGCGGCCCGGAACGCCCGGGTGAAATGGGCGGGATGGGGGAATCCCCAACGCTGTGCGATCGCCGACACACTGGGAGCGGATCGCCCGCCGCGATGGAGTTCCTCGCAGCATTTCTCCAGGCGACACTGCTTGATCCAGCGGCTCACGGTCGTGGCTTCGCCTTGGAACAGTTTGTGCAGGTAGCGCACGGAGACGTGGTGGGCGCTCGCGATCGCCCCCGGTGTCAGGTCGGGGTCGGCGAGGTGCTCGTCGATGAACGTTTTGATCCGCAGGAGCAGCGCATGGGAAGCATCGGGTTCGGCACTCCCGTCCCCGTCATGGCCGAGTTGCTCGGCGAACAGACTCGCGAGGAGGTTCATGGCGTGGCCCGCGAGCCGCTCGCCCACCTCGGGTCCGCAGTCCGCCGCTTGAGTGGCGAGCCCGGAAAGGAAGCAGGAGACCAGTGCGCCCAGCCCCTGATCTCCGCGGACGGTCCTAGAGGTGATCCGTCTCAGTTCGGCGCTGCTCAGCCCCACGGCATGGCGCGGGACGACAAAGCACATGGTTCGTCCTTCGGACCGCAGCTCGTACGGACGGGCGGCCTCGAAGATCGTGAAGTCTCCCGCCTGGAGGACCGCTTCCCTTCGGTCCTGGGTGAGCGTTCCCTGCCCGCCGCACTGAAGGGCGATGGCCAGGCGTTCCTCCGCGCCACCCGCCGTCGATCTCGGCCCTCCGACCGCCTGATCCGCCGCGTTGTCCACCGTGAAGACTTCCACATAAGCGAGGTGGCCGGTGGTCGCGCCGCTGCCGGGGACACTGGTCAAGACATCCATAGTTCGTTCCTGTGCTGGATCACCGACGGCACGTGTGCCGCCCTCTACGTCGCGGTGCCTCGCTCCGGCATGTCAGGTAGCGGCCGTCCCGGGACAGGAAGACCGCTGCGTGCCTGCCACTCGCGCGGCGACATCCCGTAGGCCGCGCGGAACACCCGGCTGAAGTGGGGCAGGCGGGTGAAGCCCCAGCCCCGTGCGACCGAGCTCACCGTGGGGGTGCGGGGGCCGCGGCGGTCCAGCTCGCGGCGGCACTCCTCGAGCCTGCGCCGCAGGATCCACCGGCTCACGGTCATGCCTTCGTCTTCGAAGAGCTTGTGCAGATAGCGCGTGGAGATGCCGTGCGCCCGGGCAATCGACTCGGGCGACAGGCCGGGGTGGGCCAGGTTGCGGTTGATGAAGAACCGGATCCGCAAAAGCAGGGTGCGCTGTGCCGTCTCGGCGTCGAGCCTGTCGTGACCGAGTTGTTCCGCACACAGCGTGGCGAGCAGGTCTGTCACGTTGCGCGCGAGTTGTTCGCCGACCTCTTGGGTGTGCGATGCGGCGGTGTCGGCGAGGCGTGACAGGAACGGAGACAGGAGCCGTGCTAGTCCTTCGTCACCGCGGATGACCCTTCCGGTGAGGCCGTGCAGATCGGAATCCGGCACGAGCAGAGCGGGCCTCGGCAGAACGAGCGATACGATCTCGACCGGCTCCGTGTACATCGATGCATAGGGGCCGTACGAGGTCAGCATGATGATGTCGCCCGGTCGCACCACGCTGGTCTCCCTGCCGCCCTGTGCCAACATCTTCGGTGTTCCGCGGCGCTGCAGGCTGACGGTCACGTATGCTTCGGGATCATGCGAGAGCAGGCGGGGGGTGCGGCTGACATGAGCCGGACCGGACAGCACCCTGTTTATACGCAGAGGACCGAGCTGGTCGGTGGTGATGGACGCCGAAAACGGTCTCGGCCCTTCCAGAAAGTTCATGTTGTGGCGGAAGTGGGTCTGCATCACGGCGTCGGCGAAGAAGGCGGGCCGGTCGCGTGACGGTACCTGTTCCGTGGAAACGATGACGGTCATGGTGACTCCGTCTTTCTGTCAGTGTGCGCAAGCCCAGCTCGCAGGACGCTGTGGTGTCTGCGGTCGCTGCCACCTGTGCCGGTGCGGGCGAGCAGCGTCTCGTTGACCTCTTCGGTGTGTTTCTGGTGATGCTGTGTGGCCTGCCTAAAGCCTGATCAGGCGGGCTTCCTTGATCAGCACGGGCAGCCCGTACACGGTCGCGTGGAGGGGCAGGACACGGTTGGCCCTGGCCTTGACCGTGGGCGTATGAGGCGATATCGGCACGGTTGTTCGTGCTGGTCCGGATGTAGGGCATGGCTTGCTCCGGTTACCTCGGTGCGACCGACCGGCGCCCGCACATCGGGTGGTCGGCGCCCTGAGTATTCCGGTGCCCCAGGCCGCCAGACATCTGTCAAATGACAGCGGTCCGCGTCACAGGTGGGCGCGAATGGCTGCTCAGTGGTGGTGCGGGAGACTCCGGCCGCACGGGCGTTTTTGGTGCTCGTCACCCTCCGCCGCGTGTGCCGCTCCTCATCAAGAAGCCCCGTCCGTCCCTTGCCTACGCACCGGCCCGCGCTTACCTTGGCCGCTACTCACACGTGTCGTTACCACGTGTGAGTAGCTAGGTCAGCGACTTTTTGAGACGTCTCTCGCCGCATCCCGGTTCGCGTCTCCCAGGACGAAGGCGGTCGCATGACCACCACCCCTCCCCGCCCCGATCCCGCTCTCCCGTACATAGAGCAACGCCCCTCGCCCGAGCGCAGTGCCCGCTCCTGGGTCGTCACCACGATGGCCCTGGCGCAGCTGGGACTCTTCCTGGCCTTGCTCACCCCGGTCTTCTCCAGCCTGGCCATCAAGGTGCAGGACCTCGTCCCCAGCGACGACGAGGTCTCCGCGCTCGGCATGGTCAGCAGCCTCGGCGCACTGGCCGCACTCCTCGCCAACCCGGTCTTCGGCCGGATCAGTGACCGGACGACAGGCCGGTTCGGCCGGCGACGGCCATGGCTGGTGATCGGCGCCCTGGGACTGACCGTCGGCCTCGCCGTCATCGCAACAGCGCAGAGTCTGGCGGTCGTCGCCGTCGCCTGGTTCCTGAGCCAGATGTTCGCCAACGCCGCCCTGGCCGCGTTCACCGCGTCGGTTGCCGACCAGGTACCGGTCTTCCAGCGGGGCAAGGTCGCCGGACTGATCGGCGTCATGCAGAACCTGGCCATCCTCGGCGCCGCCTATGCGGCGAGGGTCCTCGGCACGGACGTGCTCCTGCTGTTCATGGTTCCGGCAGCGGTCGGGCTCGCCCTGGTCGTGCTGTACGTGATCGCCCTGCCCGACAAGCCGCTGCCGCAGCGTCCGCCGTCCGACGGCGGCCTTCGTACGCTGCTCAGGACGTTCTGGGTGAACCCTCGCAGGCACCCGGACTTCGCTTGGGCCTTCGTCTCCCGCTTCATGGTGATCCTGGCGATGTTCATGTTCACCACCTTCCGACTGCTGTTCCTTCAGGACCAGTTGGGCCTGTCGGACGACCGGGCGGTGTCCGTCATGGCCACCGGCGTGCTGGTCTACACCGTGGTTCTGATGGCTGCGGGCCAGCTGGCCGGATGGCTGTCCGACCGCTTGCGGCGCCGCAAGGTCTTCGTCGGGTTCTCGGCGCTCGTCTTCGGCATCGGCACCGCCATGTTGATCACGACTCACTCCGTCGCCGACTTCTACGCCGCAGAAGCAGTCCTCGGCCTCGGCTTCGGCGTCTACGCGGGCGTGGACCTCGCCCTCGTCCTCGACGTCCTGCCCGATCCGGAGGACTCAGCCAAGGATCTGGGCATGTTCAACATCGCCAATGCCGCACCGCAGTCCATCGCCCCCGCCGTCGGCGCACTGCTGGTCAACACCGCGGGCGGCCACGAATACCACCTGCTGCTCGGCGTCGCCGCCGCGGTCTGTGCCGTCGGCGCCCTGGCCGTCATCCCCATCAGGAAGGTGAGCTGATCCGCGTCCACGGTTCACCCCACGCCGCCCGGACCACCACAAACGTAAGGTGCTCACCGGCGCCGACGCCTGGTCGCTACGTCCTGACAGCGGTCGGCATCAGAGATCGGTGGGAATGGCTGCGGGGTTGCGGTTGAAGGCCTCCCGGGCGATCTCTACGCGGCTGCGCATCCCGAGCTTGGCGAGTATGTGGGAGATGTGCGTCTGTGTAGTGCGCCGGGTGAGGAACATGCTCTGTGCGATGTCGGGTGTGGAGCAGCCGGCCGCGACGAGAAGGGCGATCTTGTGTTCGGTCGGGGTCAGGGCGTCCCAGCCGTGCGCGGGCCGCTTGATCCGGGCGCCGCGCACGCCGCGGCGGATCCCGTACCGGCGCAGCCGCCCCTCGGCACGGCGGATGTCCCAGACCGCGCCGAATCCGCCGTAGAGGTCGAGTGCTTCGCCGATCAGGTGCTTGGACTCGGTCGTGTCCCCGTGTGCGGCAAGGACGACGGCCAGGTCCTCCAGCGCTCCCGCCAGCTCCACCGGCACGCCGACGGCCCGGTAGTGGTCCACCGCCGACCGCAACGGTGCCGGATCACGCTCGTGGAGTCCTGTGCACCAGTCGGCGGCGGCCATGGCGCGGGCCGGGACCTGCTCGGCGGCCGCCTCGGCACGGCAGGCTTCCAGCGCGGCCGCGGCGGCGGAGTCGTCGTCCACGGCGAGTGCCAGGCGGAGAACCGTCGGCAGCCACTGGTGGGTCAGCGTCATCTCGCCTGGCTCCCGGGTGAGGAAAACGCCGAGGTGTGAGAGGGCCAGGTGCTCGTCCCCGTTCTGCTCGGCGGCGAGCGCTTGCGCGAACAGCAGGAAGTCGGTGTTCTCGCGATCGGCGATCGTGACCGGTGGCTGACGCAGTCCGGCCCGCAGGTGCGCGTCGGCCGTGGCGCGATCGTCCCGGCGGACGGCGATGAGGGCGGCCACGCCGTGGCACAGCCACATGGGGCCGCGCTCGCGCAGTCCCCGGTAGGTCATCGCGGAGGCGCTCTGGTCGACCGAGTTGAGCTCCGCCAGTGTGTCGTCCCACCGGCCCAGCCAGTAAGTGAGGACTGCGGCGGTGACGCTGAACCTGGCGTCATCGGTCCGGTCGGCGGCGAGCAGGAACTGCCGCGACTCCCGCAGGGCCGCCTCGGCGTCCGACCACCGGCTCAGGTTCTGCAGGGTGAAGATCCGGGCATGCAGTGCATAGGACCGCAGGTCCGCGTGGTCGTCGGTGGCGTTCAGCGTCTCCAGCGCGCGATCCACGCAGTCCAGCGCGGACAGGTAGCGCCGCTGTACGGAGTGGTTGAGCCACAGATCGGTGAGCGCATAAGCGATGGCGAACGTGTCTCCGGTCGTCTCGCCGATCTCCAATGCGCGGCGCGCGGTGGCGTCCGCGGCTTCCAGCGCACCCGATCCCGCCCGCTGGAACATCGCCAACGAGGCGAGCAACCGGGCGCGCCAGGCGTCGGGCAGGTCTTGCTCCAATGCCTGATCCAGCGCTGCGACCGCCGCGTCGTTGTCACCGCTGCTGAACAGCGCGCGGGCCAGGACCCAGTACATCCGCCCCCGGTCGGCCGGCTCTCTCGACACGGTCAGGGCCTGCCGGGCGCGGACCGCGGCCTTCTCGTGCTCGCCCGCGCCGACCAAGATCTGGGCAAGAGCCGCGCTCAACGCGGCACGGTCACGCTCGTCCGCGACCCCGTGCTCCAGTTCCCGGTCCAGCAACTCGGCCGCGATACGCGGGGCCCTGACCGCCAGCGCCGACGCGGTGTCGGCGAGCCAGCGCCGGGTCCAGCGGTCGCCGACGCGGCCCGACTCCAGCAGTTGCAGCGCCACCCGTTGGGGCTCGACACCGCCGATACCGTCCAGCGCCCGGGCCGCGTCCTGGTGCAGCGCAACGCGCAGCGCCGTCGGCATGCCGTCGTACAGCGCCTGGCGGATCAGCGGATGCCGGAACGTCATCCGCTGACCGGCATCAACGAGGATCCCGGCTGCGACCGCCTCCTGGAGATCAGCGGAGAGGTCGATGGTGGACCGGCCCAGGAGCGCTGCAACTTCCCCGACCGCGAACTCCCGGCCGAGCAGCGAGGCAACCCGCAGCATGTCGAGCGCGTCGGCCCGCACGAAGCTCAGCCGGCTGTCCAGCGCCGCAGCCAACGACCTCCGGAAGGTGCTCAGCGAGGTGTCCCGCAGGTCGGCGTGCTCGCCGACCGTTACACCGCCTTCACGCACCAGGGACTCGACCAGCTCCCGCACGTACAGGGGATTGCCGCTGGCCTGGGCGGCAAGCTCGACCAGCGCGGGCCCCGGCGGCGCACCGGCGACATCGGACAGCAGATCATGGATCGCGTCCGGGCCGAGGGGCCCCAACGAGATCGTTGTCGTGGCGTAGCCGCGCAGCGCGGCGCGAAGCTGCCGCATCCCGGATCCGCGGGGCACCGGCCGGAAGGACAGGACCAACAACAACGGCAGGTGCGCGGCGATCGATGCCAGGTGCCGGCACACGTCCAGCGACGCGTCGTCGGCCCACTGCAAGTCGTCGAGCACCATCACGGTCGGCGCGGTCGCGCAGTCCTCCTCGATCAGGGTGAGGAGCATCTCGATCACCGCGGTGTGCACGGTGTTGCTCAGCAGGAGGTCGGGCCGCTCAGCGCACACGAACCGCAGGATCTCGGCGCGGCGAGCATCGGTCGCACGCTGCGTGACCTCCAGGCAGTCGCCCAGCAATCGCAGCGGCAACGGGTGCGCGGCCTGCTCCGCGGTGCCGCGCAGCACCGTGCAGCCGGACTCCTGGCCGGCCGCGCCCGCTGCGGCGGCCAGTGTCGACTTGCCGATACCGGGCTCGCCCTCGATCAGGACCACGCCGCCGGTACCCGTTCGCAACTGTGCGATGGCGTCCTGCAGCACCGCCAGCTCGGCCTCGCGTCCGACAAGACGAGTCGGGAGGCCCAACGACATTGTGGGGTCCCCGCGCCGCACAGGGGATATTCGGGGTCTACGAGTGGTATCTCCTGCGCCCGTCGTCATTGACCACTGTCTCCCGCTTCGACCATCTCCGACACGGTTTCAACGGAAAGCGTACTGCCGCAGTCGCTCCGTGACGGTAAATTCTGGATTGCGGTCGGGGAGCCGGAAACCTGATTGATGATCTTGAATGCGTGATGTTGTCATGGCGTTCGCCCGGCGATGGCGCACCCGAGCCGTATCCCGGTGGGCGGGTTCACGACCCGGCGTCGAAGGTGTCGGACCCGTCCTGCTGAGTGCACGGTCGTCCGCCGGCAAGGGGTGCCTGGCGCCGGCGCCGCACGCGGCGGTGCGCTCATTGGCATCATCGCATGCGCTCTTCGTCAACGCGTTGCCGATGTCAGCGCCTAGCGTCCCTCACGTATCGCAAGCACGGCACCCAGGAGGCGCTTCATGACCACCAGCCCCAACCCCGTGAGCAGCCAGCCGTGGCTGCATCAAAAGGGCAAGGTGATCCAGGAGTTCGCGACGGTCAAGCAGTTGCCTCTCGGCTTGTCCTACGACACACGCATGTACTCCTGCCGACGCCTGAACAAGGTCCTGGCGGACACGCAGATCCTCTACAGCCTCTACAAGAAGCACCATTGGAACATGCGGGGCGCGACCTTTTACCAGTTGCACGTGCTGCTGGACAAGCATGCGGGAGAGCAACTGGAACTCGTCGACACGATCGCCGAGCGGGTTCAGACCCTGGGCGGCGTCGCGGTGGGGGATCCCCGGCACGTCGCCGAGATCACGTCGATTCCACGTCCGCCTGATGGGGTGGAGGAAGTCCCGGGGATGCTCGCGCGGTTGCTGGAGGCGCATGAGACGATCCTGGTCAAGGCCCATGACGTGGCCGCCCGCAGGGCCGAGCTGGGCGATGACGGCACCAATGACGTTCTGGTCTCGCAAGTGATCCGCACCGGTGAGTTGCAGGCCTGGTTCCTTGCCGAACTCCTGGTCGACACACCCCTCGTCCGCGTCTGAGCGCATCAGGACCACCGATGCCAAGAACGGCCGCTCCGCAGACGCGGAAGAGGGCCGCTGCCGCTTCCTGAAAGCGTCGAAATCCGCGGCTGGCCGACTCTCCACGCCGCGCGACCTTCCCGCAAGACCCGTTTCGCTGCAACCACCTCCTAGGAGGACGTCATGTTCCGTTTCTCTCGCATCCGCTCAACCGTCCACAACGTCGCCACCGTGACCATCGCTTCTATGGTGACCGGCTCCCTTCTTGCCGCCGGCACAGTGAGCAGCAGCGCCGCCTCACACAAGGCCGGGGCGGGCAAGGCCAAGCCGACCATCGTGCTCGTCCATGGCGCTTTTGCCGACGCCTCCAGTTGGTCCGGCGTCATCCAGCGCCTGCAGCGCGACAGTTACCCGGTCGTCGCCACGGCCAACCCGCTGCGTGGTCTGAGCAGCGACGCCGCCTACCTGCGCAGTGTCCTGGACACCGTGGAGGGGCCGGTGGTCCTGGTCGGCCACTCCTACGGCGGCTCGGTGATCACCGAGGCCGCCGCCGGGGACCCTGACGTCAAGGCACTGGTCTACATCGCCGCATTCATCCCGAACGTCGGCGAAAGCGCCGGCGAGCTGGCCACCAAGTTCCCCGGCAGCACCCTGGGCGAGGCCGTCAACGCTGCCTCCTACCCGCTTCCCGGCGGCGGCACCGGCACCGAGCTGACCATCCGTCAGGACAGGTTCCACCAGCAGTTCGCCGCCGACGTACCCGTCACCACCGCCGCGATCATGGCGGCCACCCAGCGGCCTGTCTCCACTCTCGCCCTGGAGGAGAAGGCCTCAGAGGCGGCTTGGCAGGACATCCCCTCCTACGCCCTGATCGCCGGCGAGGACTACAACATCCCGCCCAAGGCCGAGCAGTGGATGGCCGAGCGAGCCCACGCCCACACCGTCACCATCGACAGCGCCTCGCACGCAGTCACGGTCTCGCACCCGGCGGCGGTAACCGACCTCATCCTCCGCGCTGCCCGGTGAGCAGGCGCTGATCTCCCCGGTGGTGGACGCCCCGGCGGATTCGAGATTCCGCCGGGGCCGCACGGGATGAGCACGCACGCGCCGACGCTGCGCAGGCCGGCGGAGCCGCGGCGTACGGCGACGGTGCCGACCACGCCCAGGGCTCGCCGGCCGACCGTGGCCCAGTCGGCGAGCCGGGAACAGGAGGCTCAGCGGGCCGGCAGGTCCTGGATCGCCTCCGCGATCTCTCCGCCGGTGGGGTGATTGGCCCGTGGGTGGCCCGGATACCCGGGCACGTGGAGGCCGACGAGGATGTCTGTCAAGCAGGCGGCCCCGGTCCGTGCTGGGCTCAGAGGGCTTCTCGAAACCGAGTGTGGGGCGGGACGTTCCTAACCCGCCGCACTCGGCCCAGACGCCGATCGGTCGACTGGTCACGATGGCGGAGATCGCCGACGCCACCGACTTCCTGCTCCCCAACACCGGCATCAATGCCCACGACCTGTACATGGACGGCGGCCTGCTGGCGACCTGAGCGCGGCAGCGGTCGTGGTGGTCGCGTTGCCCCGTCGATCGTCACAGGTGCCGCTGCCGAGGCCGGATTCCGCAACCACCCCCCTCCCGCGGGTGCTGCGCACCGGGTTGAGGTTTTCCGGACGGTCCCCAGGGTGAGAGTGTCCGCTCCCGCCCGCTCCCGCGCCCCGTTCGGGCGACTCGGGGGAGGCATTTGACAATGTAGGTGGCTGACCACATAATCGAGACACGCCGCAAACGTGGCTAGCCACATAAATGCTTGGAGACCTGCCATGACCAACCCGCTGTGGACTCCGACCACCGTCGGCGCCCTCGACCTCCCCCACCGCCTCGCCATGGCCCCCATGACTCGGGACCGCTCCACCCCCGAGGGCGTGCCGACGGAGCTGAACGCCGAGTACTACGCCCAGCGCGCGTCCACTGCCTTCGTCATCACCGAGGGCACCCAGCCCTCGGCCGACGGACAGGGCTACATACTCACCCCCGGCATCCACACCGACGAGCACGTGGCCGGCTGGCGCAAGGTGACCGACGCCGTGCACGGCGCGGGCGGACGCGTCGTCATCCAGCTCATGCACGTCGGACGCATCTCGCACCCCTCCAACACCCCCCACGGACGCCAGCCCGTGGCCCCCTCCGCGGTCCAGCCGGCCGGAGTCATGTTCACCATGACCGGCCCCCAGGAAATGCCCGCCCCCCGGGCCCTGTCGACCGAAGAGGTCGAGGGCGTGGTGCAGGAATTCCGTCAGGCAGCGGCCGCGGCCGTCGCCGCCGGCGCCGACGGGGTCGAGATCCACGGTGCCAACGGCTACCTGGTTCACCAGTTCCTCTCCAGCAACGCCAACCAGCGCACCGACTCCTACGGCGGGAGCATCGACAACCGCATCCGCTTCGCGGTCGAGGTGGCCGCCGCCGTCGCGGACGAGATCGGCTCGGACCGCACCGGCTTCCGCATCTCCCCCGCCAACCCCTTCAACGACATCGTGGAGGAGGACACCCCCGGCCTGTACGGAGCGCTCGTCGCAGCCCTGGCCCCGCTGAACCTGGCGTATCTGCACGTCACGCACATCGGCGACGAGGCACTGCTGCGCACCATCGGAGGCCAGTGGCCCACCAGCCTGATCGTCAACCGTGCCGGCGCCGACATCGAAGCACGCATCAAGGACATCGAGGACGGCATTGCCGATGTCATCACCGTCGGTTCGATGGTGCTCGCCAACCCTGACCTCGTCCAGCGCCTGCGCACCGGCGCCGCCCTCAACGAGCCCGACCCCGCCACCTTTTACGGAGGCGACGAGCGTGGATACACCGACTACCCGACGCTCACGGGCGCCTGAGAACGGCAGAGCCCCCTCCGTACACCCTCCGTCCGCCGCGTACACGGGCCGTCTGAGCCACGCTGTCTTCCTCCTGGCCCGTGCGCACCGGACCGTCGCGGCAGGCATGCTGCGAGACCTCGGTCTGCGCCCCGGGCAGGAGCTGCTGATCATGCGGCTCCTCGACCGCGACGACCAGAGTCAGTCCGAACTCCAGGAGGCCGTGGGCCTGGACCACTCCACCGTCTCCAGGTCCCTGCGCCGGATGCAGGCGGCGGGTCTGCTAGTCCGGGCGCAGGCCGCTCATGACAGACGGGTGCAGAAGGTCCGTCTCACTGCCGACGGACGTGCTCTGAGACGGCCTCTGCAGGCCATGTGGGCCCACCTGGAACAGCTGTCCGTCCGTGAGCTGGACGAGGACGCGGTCACGTCCTTCACCTCCACGGCCTTGGCTATCGAGCGGGCCGTCACTGGCCGCGGCCGCCGGTACGGATGACCGGGGAAACCACCGTCCGACAGGATGCGCGGAGCCCGGTAGGGCACACGTGTCGAGCGATGGCCTCGGAAACGCCCCCGCGGGCAGCTTCGGTCGGCATGAGGACCCCACCTCAGACACCCGGACAAGCAGCAGCCGCAGAGAGGCGACTGGGACGATCACCGTCCTCACCTGTGCGAAACACCCGAAAGAACGCCGGCAGCCTCAGGCGGTGCCCGGCCCTGTCTCCATCCGAGAGGAATACGCATCATGCGTGCCATTGTCTTCAATCAGTTCGGCGGCCCGGAAGTCCTTCACGAGACTTCGGTCGACCTCCCCGTCCCCGGGCCCGGCCAGGTACGCGTCCGTGTCGCGGCAGCGGGTGTGAACGCGCTCGACGGCAAGATCCGTTCCGGCGTGCTGGAGCAGGTGTTCCCCACCGCGCTTCCCGCCGTGCCCGGCCGCGAACTGTCCGGTACCGTCGACGCGTTGGGAGAGGGTGTCACCACTGTCGCCGTGGGGGACGAGGTGCTCGGCTGGGCCGACACCGGCTCTTACGCCGAATTCGCCCTCTCCAGCCAGTTTGCGGTCAAGCCTTCAGGTCTGTCCTTCGAACAGGCGGCCGCGCTTCCCGTCGCCGTCGAGGCCGCGGAGCGCGTCCTGCGTCTGCTCGACGTGAAGAAGGACGAGACCCTTCTGGTCCACGGCGCGGCCGGCGCAGTGGGCACCATCGCCGTCCAGTTCACTGTCAGCCGCGGAGCCCGCGTCATCGGCACCGCTGGTGCGGACAACCAGGCATACCTGACTTCGCTGGGGGCGACCCCGACGGTCTACGGCGAGGGCCTTGTGGACCGGGTGCGCGCTCTAGCCCCGGACGGCGTCGACGCGGTCCTCGACCTCGCTGGCCAAGGCGCTCTCCCCGATTCCGTCGAACTGCGCGGGAGTGCCGACCGCATCGTCACCACCGCTGACTTCCGCGCGCAGCAGTTCGGCGTGGTGTTCGCCGCCCCGCCGGAGGAACGCTCTGCCGAGCGACTGGCCGAAGCAGCCAGGCACGCCGCCGAGGGCACTCTCACGACCACCGTCGGCCGGGTGTACCCGTTGGCCTCGGCACCCCAGGCTCAGCGGGACAGTGACAGCGGGCACGCCCGGGGGAAGCTCGTCGTGACCGTCGGCTGACAGCGAGGGGAGCGCCTTCTCAGGAAAGGCTCTCTCGGCGCCCGCGCCCGTCCCGGTCGCCCGGGACGGGCGCTCGTGCAACCCGCGGCTGCGCCCTCCCGGCCGACCGGTCGTCCGCCGCGTGAGCCCTCCGCGCATGCGGGCGGCCCGGCTGTCGCTCCTCCGCCGGGATCCCGGTGCGGCATCCGCAGATGGTCGCCGCGGGCCGGCATTACGGCTGCCAGGTGGTCAGTTGCGTGCCCTACGACCCCGAATCGAAGGGCGGTGCGGAGGCCACGGTCCGTATCGCGAAGGCCGACCTGGTGCCCACAGATGCGAACCTGCTGGCCGCCTACGACACCTTCGCCGAGCTCGCCGATGCCTGCCTGACCTGGTGCGATGCGGTGAACTCGCGCCGTCACCGGGCGACCGGGCAGATACCCGCGGACCGTCTGGACATCGAACGCACCACCCTGCATGTCCTGCCCATCGAGCCGCTCGCGCTCGCGCTGGGCGAGGAGAGGCTGGTCGGCTCGGACCGCACGATCAGCTTCAACGCGGTGCGCTACTCGACCCCGCCGGGCTATACCGGCTCGAGGGTGTGGTGCCGGGTGGTCGGCGAGGAACTGTCCATCACCGCCCGCACCAACTCCGGTGATCTGTCGGAGATTTGGCGCCACGAGCTGTCCACCCCGGGTGTTCCGCAGATCATCGACGAGCACTACCCCGACCACCCGGACGGCCGCAGCATCCACCAGCCGAGGCTGCGGCCCCGCTCGGAAGCGGAGATCGCGTTCGTGGGCATCGGCCCCGGAGCCGGGCGCTGGCTCAAGGAGGCCGGACCCGCCGGCGCCACCCGCATCCGCGCCAAGATGGCCCGCGCGGTCGAGCTGGCCACCGTCCTGGGCAACGACCGGGTCGACCAGGCCCTCGGACTTGCGGCCACGGCCGGGCGCTTCGCCGACGGCGACCTGCTCTCGATCCTGGGACACATCGCCGACAGCAAGCCCGCCGGCGAGGTCGTCCGCGCGGACGAATCCCACTCCGTCCAGAACGGAACCAGTGGCTGGCAAGCCCTGGGCCGCTGACCCAACACGCCGCCCACCACACGATCCTGACTGAACGTCACCAAAGAGAACGGCACCTCCATGAGTTTCCCCAACCCGCCCGCGATCCCCGAGGAACTCGACAAGCTCATGCGCCGCATGCGCCTGCCCTATATGCGCAAGGCGGCTCCCGACGTTCTGGCCACCGCCCGAGCCCAGCGATGGGACCCCGCCGAGGTTCTGCGGCTGCTGATAGCCGAGGAGGTCACCGGCCGCGATGCGGCCACCCGGCGTCTGCGGCGCCACTCGGCGAACTTCCCCACCGGCAAGACTCTGGGCTCCTGGCGGGCCGAGGACTCCACCATCCCCGAGCCCACCCAGAACTCCCTGACCACCCTGGAATGGATCGGCCGCGCCGAGAACCTGGTGATCGCCGGCCCGAGCGGCACAGGGAAAAGTCATTTCACCGAGGGACTCGCCCAGGCCGCGATCGAGAAGGACATGCGGGTGTCCTGGTTCACCCTGGAGACGCTGAGCGCCGCGATCGGCAAGTCGAAGGTCGACGGGTCCACCGCACGGACCGTCGCCCGGATCTGCCGCGCGGACCTCATCGTCATCGACGACATCGGCCTGCTGCCCGTCGGCGAGGACGCCGCCGAGGCGTTCTACCGGATCATCGATGCCGCCTACGAGCGCCGGTCCATCGCGGTCACCAGCAACATCCACCCCTCGGGCTTCGACACGATCATGCCGAAGACCCTCGCAGGCGCGAGCACCGATCGCCTCATGCATCACGCTCACCTCGTGACCACCACCGGTGACTCGCATCGCCTCGCCGAGGCCCTCGCCGGGAAGGGAGTGGTCCCCTTGAACTGACCCCCACCCCGGGAACACCACCGGCCACACGCCTGGGTTTCTGATGGCCACCAGCCTGGGCCTCCAACGGCCACCTACCTGGGCATCTCAATGACCGTTGACACGTGAAGTGTGCGATGTGGGCGCCGACCAGTTGCTGCCCGCCTTCGGCGGTGACCGCGTGGCGATCTACGTGGTGCGCGAGCGGCGCATGCGCCTGCTGGTGCAGCGCGGCTACCGCGAGAGCTTCCTGGACCGCGGTTCGAGGGCGCACGTCGGCGCCTGCATACCTTCCGTCGGAGGATGGGCGCCATGACCCCGCCTGGAGTCACTTCCATCAGCGCGCCGCCCGGCGGGAGTGTCCCCGGGCGGACCGGGATGGTCGCGGGACCAGCACACTCATGGACACGCGTGCTCGCCGCCGTCACGACTTACTCACCAATGGCGCACACACCGGACCGGGGCCAGTCGGCGCCCCATCGGCCGCCGACCGCCCTCGCCGGCGTGTCAGAGGGCCGTCAGCCCTGGCTCGGGTCTGGGTTGAGTACGGCGAACAGCGCCTGGCCCGGGTCCGCCAGCCAGGCGATACGCCCGACCCGGGGGCGTCCGAGCCAGCCCAGCACGGCAACCGGAACCCGCCAGCCCAACGTTGCCCCCACCCCAGCCGCCGCGCCCAGCCCGAGACCGCCGAGCAGCGGGCTGGCGAGCGGCCCGCTGACGGCGACCGCGAACGCCGTCCGTGCTGACGCCGACCGGTCCACTGGCCTGGACTCCAAGGAAGCGTGCGACTCCTGGCGGGCCTCCGAGCCGGAGGCGCAGCGGCGTGCGCACATGGCCTCGTTTGTCGTCGAGGAGCGGGAAGGCTTCTACCGCGGCCGCGAACTCACTATCGTCCAGCCGTAGCCACCCACGGCCGACCTCGTGGCACCGGCTGCCCCATGGGCCCCCGGTGCCATCAGCCCGCGTGATCGGTATGGCACGGGACAAGGTGGCGCGGGAATAGGGACACGCCGACCAGGCTGCTTCGACAGCCAGACTGCACTCGTCCCCTACCCTCGGCACCGTGGCACTGACAGACGGAACGTACCGGCTCGGGCCCTCGACCGCCCGCCTCCTGATCAGGACAGGCCGTGCCGGGCTGGGGCGCAGAGCGGGGCACGACCTCACGATCGAGGCCGTCCGATGGTCCGGGGAGGCGGTGTTGGTCATCGGCGACCCGGACAGCTCGTCGGTGAGTGTGACGGTCGAGACGGGCTCGTTGAAGGTCCGCGAGGGAACGGGTGGGCTGAAGGCGCTCACCGATGCCGACCGGGCCGAGATCGAACGGACGCTGGCGAAGAGGGCTCTGCTGTACACCGCGGAACACCCCACGATCACCTTCCGTTCCACGCGCGTCGCGGGAACGCCGCAGTCCTTCGAGATCACCGGGGACCTCACCATCAAGGGCCGGAGCCACCCGGTGACGGTGCATGGGAAGGGGAGCGGGGACGGGCTGTTGCGCGGCTGGGCGACCGTCACACAGTCCACCTGGGGAATCAAGCCGTACGCCGCGTTCTTGGGGGCGCTGCGGCTGGCCGACGAGGTCCGAATGGAATTCGAGGTGGCCCGGCTCGAACCGGCAGACGGGCCCGGGTAGCCGCCCGGCCGGCTGCCGCGGTCGGAACGGGCGTACGGCCGCCTATCGTGGAGTCATGGGCGAGATCGTCGTCGTATACGAGCTCGACAAGACGGTGGCCACGCGCGTACCGCGTGGTGAGGACCGGCCCGTCCGCCGTGTGCACGCGGCGCCCGCTGCCCCGGGGACGCCCGCCGCGACTGGACCGCGAACCCTCTGTGGCAAAGACACCGTCGCCATGGAGACGACCGGCTGGAAGCCCCCCGAGCACCCTGAGACGCCGTGGTATCCCAAGGAGCACGCATCCGCGGTCTGCCCCGACTGCGATGCTGTGATGGAAAACTGACCGGCCTCCCGAGGCGGATGAGCAGCCTCCGGGGGCGAAGGAGTCACGACCCTGATGACCGCTCCTCCGCGCCGCCCACTCAGCGGCCAATTATCCACGACGGATCTCTTCAGGAATCGTCTGTCTCCTCAGGGACGGGAATAGCCTGCCGCCAACCGGTGGACGAGTCGATCTTCGGTGCCAGACGGCAGAGCCATCGTGCCGTGGCCTCGGCGTCGTCCCGTACGGAGACCGCGAGCAGGCTGAAAGGAGCCCTGGGCCACAGCTCGATGCACACCACGGGCCTGCCGGGCCGCACCGCCACGAAATCCTTTCCACCGTGGTGGCCCCGCGTGCCGATGCACATCGCACCCGGAATCCAGACACCGCGCTGAGCGACTCCGCGCAGGGCGCGCCACCAGTCGGGTTCCACCGTCACCCGGCACACCGCCACCAGTAGCACGCGCACATTGCCTCGGCCTGCGGCCGCCTTCTCCCACCACGACAGACGTACGACGAGGTCGTCGCCCTTGACGAGGATCCGCGCCATCGTTATTCCTTCCCTCCAAGCTCGCTCCGGCTTCACCGCGGGGGCCATAAAGCCGGGACGTCCTGTCGGCAACGGATGGGAGCCACCCCAAATGCGGTCGGCGCCCCACGGTATTACGTCGGTGACGGGGAAGGCCGAGCAACGGTAGCGGAAGGCGAATCGGCCGATGAATGCGCGCCAGATGCCGCTGAACATGGCCCCGAGGAAGACCAGGTACAGGCGCAACACACCAGACCACAGTGCAAGAGCCGCCCCACGTGCCGCTGACGTCACCGGGCGCAGCCGACGTCCAGCACTTCGATCACGTCACCATGACTGGTGTAGACAAGCCAGCACCATTCACCGAACGCTGCGGCCAGCTCCGGGGCCTGTGGCTTCGGGGCCCGGGACACTGCAGTGATGAGCCTGATGATCTCCTCATGCACATCGTCCGGGACGCCGAACAGCACGTTGGCTGCCCGTTGGATCAGTTCGACTTTCATTTCGCACCCCGCGGACCGCAAGAGCAGCAAGGTAGGGGGCTGTGTACTCCGCCCATGCCTGTGGACGACTACGTCCAGAATCCGTCATCGGTAGCGAGCGTCGCAAGGTGCTGGGAGGCTACCTGGGCGAGTGGACGACTCAGCCCTGCCGGGGCGGGAAGCGAACGCATATATCCGAGAATATTTCAGGCAGAACCGCTGAGTGATCACGGCCACGCCTGGATGAGTCGCGACGGCGCCCGACGGGGCATAGCTGGGCCTCCTTGCGGCTCGTGGTAGCGACGCCGGACCGCCGTCCGGTCGCGAACGGTGTTCGGCTGGAGGCGCCGCTCCGGCTCCCCACTGCGGGCAGGAACTGCCGGAAGGCAGACCGGGGAAAGCGGCATGAACCGGAGCAAGGAGCAATCCCCATCCCTGATCTTGCGTGGGTATCCCGGCTTCGGCCGGGGAGGGGAACGCATCCTCGGCTCGGAGGCACGAAGCGCCCGGGTTCGCTGCGTTGTCAGTGGCCTCGGCTAGGTTGATCACACTATGGCCGAAGGGGGTGGGCCGGTTGATCCGTGCATACAAGTTCCTCATGCGGCCCACTGTGGGCCAGGCCGCTGCGCTTGCCGCGATGCTGGCCGATCACTGCTCGCTCTACAACGGGGCATTGCAGGAACGCCGGGACGCCTATCGCCATGTCTCGAGGGCGAGCATCAGGTACGGGCAGCAGTCGGCGCAGCTCAAGGCGGTGGACCCGGAGCGTCAGGGCCGCTGGTCGTTCAGCTCGCAGCAGGCCACCCTGCGTCGGCTGGACAAGGCGTTCCAGGCGTTCTTCCGCCGGATCAAGGCGTAGCCTCATTCCTCACTACCTCCAGCGGTGAGCATGTCGCCAACCCCCGCCACGGCCGCAGGGCCGCCGCGAAGCTCGAAGCAGGGCAGCAGGCCCTGTCCCGTTTCCCGCGGGTGCGCCGCGACAAGCGTACCGCCAACCACCAGCGGGCCGTGGACAATGTCGCCAGGCTGCACCGCAAAGTCCGCCGCCAGCGGCTCGACCACGCCCACAAGACCGCGCTCGGGCAGGTCCGCGCACAGGACTTTATCGCGCACGAAGACCTCAAGATCCGCAACATGGTCAAGGCCCCCGCGTCGAAGCCTGACCCCGACCGGTCGGGCTGCTTCCTGCCGAACGGAGCCGCCGCGAAGGCCGGGCTGAACCACTCGATCTCGGATGCCGGATGGGGGTGTTTCTGACGATCCTGAACGCCAAGGCTGAAAGCGCCGGACGGGGAGTGGTCGTCGTGGACCCCCGTAACACCTCCCGAACCTGCCCCGAATGCGGGCATGTCTCAGACCCCGTGAACAAACTGATCATTTCCGGTGTTTGGCGTCCTTCGTGCCCGCCAGGCGCCGTGACATCAGCATGATCATGGACCACTTGACCATGGCTTCGTGGTGCTCGGGTAACCGTTCGTAGTCGCGTACGCAGCGGCGGCGCTGGAAGATCCACGACAGCGTGCGCTCCACCACCCACCTGCGTGGCAGTACCACGAAGCCCTTGACGTCGTCGTTGCGCTTGACGATCTCGATCGTGAACTGGAGCTTCTTCTTGGCCCAGGTGACGAGTTTCCCGGCGTAGCCGCCGTCGGCCCAGACCAGGCTGACCGATTCGAAGAGGTCACGCAGGTGCGTCAGCGCAGGGCGGGCGCCGTCGCGGTCCTGCACGCTCGCGCTGGTGACCATGACGACCAGGAGCAGGCCGATCGTGTCCACGATCACGTGGCGCTTGCGGCCTGCCACCTTCTTGCCCGCGTCGTACCCGCGGCTGTCGGAGCCGACCGTCTCCGCAGCGCGTACCGACTGCGAGTCGATGACCGCGGCGGTCGGGTCGGTGTCCCGGCCCTCGGACCGGCGGACCTCGTCACGCAGGTCGTTGTGGATGGCGTCGACGCTTCCGTCCTGCCACCACCGGGTGAAGATGGTGTGCACCGTGCGCCAGTGCGGGAAGTCGCCCGGCAGGTTGCGCCACTTGTTGCCGTTGTCCGCGACGTAGAAGATCGCGTCCACGATCAGACGGCGGCAGTACTCCTCCGGCCGCCCGCCCTTGCCGTCCAGCCAGGCCGGCCACGGCAGCACCGCCGCGATGACCTGCCACTCCGCATCCGTGGTGTCCGAGGTGTAGCGGCGGGACCGGGCCGGATGACGGCGGCCGTGACCGAACCGGCAGGCCAGGCAGGAGCAGTCAGCTTGAGCATCCGGGGTGACGGCGGTGATGGCAGGGGCGTACAACGGCATGACAGGACCTCTTGGCGCGACTGGGCTTCGACACCGCAGTTGCTACCAAGAGGTCCTGGCCGTTCACGTCACTTCACCGATTCCCACCCACCCGCAACGATCAGTTTGTTCACGGGCTCTCAGCGGAGAACCGGCCCACCCAGGAGAAGTTCCACTGCGTCTCGTGCGGGCACAGCGCGCACGCTGACACGGTGGGCGCACTGAACGTTCTACGGGCCGGGCTGGTCCGTCGCGACGCCAACCCGGCATAGCGAGAAGCCCCCTCGTTCACAAGGGGAGGAGTCACTGCAGGGGAAGTTGACTGCGCCGCTCCCCATGAGTGCCAGCGCCTGTCGACTTCAGCGAGCCGGGCCGTTCGTCGTCCGAAGTCCCAGGAAGCGGGGCGTCGCAGCAAGCGGGCGGTGGGACACTCGGATGCCGTTCGGTGCGCCGGTGAACTGGTGAAATTCGGGGCGCCATTGCCAGTCCTACGGCCAGTCGTACGCCCGTCCGTGGTGGAAGGCTCCACTATCGAGTCACCAGAGACGAGACGGAGCACCGATGGCGCTGAACCAGCAGGAAGCCGCGTCGGCCGAGCCGGTGACCAACAGGCGCATCAGCGCCGGCGTCAGGCTCATGGGCTGGCTGACGACCACGGACCACAAGGTCATCGGCAATCTCTACATGGTCACCGCGTTCGGGTTCTTCCTGCTGGGCGGGGTGATGGCCATGGTCATGCGAGCGGAGCTGGCCCGGCCCGGCATGCAAGTCGTCAGCGCCGAACAGTACAACCAGCTGCTCAAGGATGAGTATGAGCAGATGTGCGAACAGGCCGAAGCCTTATCGCAGGACGCTGTCTCGGACCGTGCGCAGTGGCAGGAACACCAGGCGCTGCTGCTGAAACGCCTGGCACGGACAGAGGAAGCACTCGCCCAAGCCGTCCACGACACTGAAGGCGCCCGCCGAGAGCTGGAGGACGAACGCCGCTCGGCACGCATTGCGTAGGAGCAGACCAGGCCGACGCCACCGTCGCGCGGCAGGAAGCGGCCGCCGCACAGCGCGCACTGAGTGAGGCTGAGAGCCACCACACAGAGGCTATGAACAGGCTCACCCACCTGGAAAGCGAACTGCACCAGGCCCAAGCCGAGTTGCAGCGCGCTCAGCAGCGCTTGCTGCGCGCGGACGGCGAGCTCGTACAGGCGAAGCTGGAACAGGCGGTGGAAGCCGAAGCCCAGGACGTCCTGAGTGAGGCTCTCACCAACATTGAGGTGGACGAACGGTCCGCAGAACCCGCGCTGATTTCCGAGAGCCCTGAATCAGCCACCGAGCCCAGGTCAGAGGACTTGGACGACTCTCCCGTATCGCTACTGGACTCCGACATGGCGTTCGAGGACCCGTTGTCCGAGCCGGAGGGCACCTTCGAGTCGGGCTTGGACCCGAAGATCGCCGATCAGGCCATGGCCGAGATGCATGCCGAACAGGAGGCCAGCGATGACGCAGTCTCGCCACGCTCACCATCTCGCCCGCGCGATACGAGCTTTGGTCCCAACGAGGCGCGGAGGGCAGCCCCTGCACCCCCGCTGCCCAGCCCCTACAAGCGCCAATGGTTCGTTGCACCCCGGACTGTGTCCGAAGCAATCGGCGTTCTTGCCCTGCTGGCCGCTCCCGTCTTCAACTACCTGATGACAGCCGGATACGTCGCTCTATGCCGCCTCGACAACGGGCCTCCAGGCTGGGCTATAGCCCTATCCTTCGTGCCCTTCGCCCTGGCTGGCTTTGTCGGATGGGGCGTCCTCGTCTACATCGCAGTCTTCTGCTTCTCAAGGAGCGATCGGTTGGACGGGATGGGAGACCGAATACTCACCGCTTCCGGGGTGGCAATCGGTCTGGCCGGCGTCATCACCGCCGTCGGTCTCACGGAACCGGGCATCTGGTGGCTGCACCTATTCGCCCTCAACGTGTAGCGGCCCCACACCGCTCAGAGCGCTGCTGCTCCCCAACCGCAGCCGCTCGGACCACGACTGTGGGTCGGCTGTAGCAGGTCAGCTCGGTGAGGTCATGCGGGGCAGATCGGTGGGGGAGAGGCCAAGGCGTGGGCGGTGCCGGCGGGCGGGGTGGCGCTGTGGAGAGCACGATCTGCTGGTGCGACCTGTGGCGTCATGGTGGCGGTCCGGGTGGAGGGGTGTTGTCCGCCTGGCTGGTCGGGGCCGGGTCGGTCGTCAACTGGGTGGGTGCGAGTGCGGCGCTCCGTCGGACTTGTTCGATGTGGAGCAGGCCGGTGGTCGTGTCGACGCCCTCGAGGAACCCCTTCTCGTGGTTCGTCCACAGGGATTCCTTGCGGAAGCTGGAGATGCTGGCGAGTACCGCGGTGACGGTCCGGGTTGCTCCAGCAGGGCGGGGAGCAGGATGAGGACCGCGATCCACCACGGGATATCGCCGATGGGTGTGGCTCTCCTGTAGGGACGTTCCTGATCAGGCCGTGAGGTTGTAGTTGTGCTGGTCGGGGGTGGGGTAGAGGCGTTTGTGCTCGCGGGTGAGGTGGAACGCCCAGTAGGTGTTGAAGTCGCCGTTGTCTTTCAGGGCCCGGAGTTTGAGGATGGCCTCGGCGCCCTGGAGGCCCCAGCGACTGCCGGTGATGTCGAGTCGGTCGCCCACGATGTGGCGGCAGGCGCCTTCGATCGCGCCGGTGGCGATCGGCCAGCCCGCCGCCAGGGCGGTGTCGTAGCGGAGCTGACCGAGGTGCCCGGTGAGGTAGCGGACGCAGGTGTCGACGCCCTCGCGCCGGGTGCCGTGCAGCCCGGTCCGGTCGGCCTGAGTGGTGATCTCGGTGGCGGCGCGGGCGGCCTGGCCGTGAAGGATGGTGGTGAGGTGGCCGGCAACCCAGGCTTCGGCCGCCGCTGTGCCGGGCTTGTGGAAGCAGTGAGCCGCGTCCCAGATGTACTCACTGACGTGCACGAAGTCGAGCAGGATGTGCACCTTGATGCCTCGTCTGCCGGCTTCGGCCTGGATCAGGCCGAGTTGGTGGCGGGCTCCGTCGACCAGGACGACCCAGTCCCGCAGATGGTCCCGGTCGCGGGCGGCGGCCTGATCGAACGCGGCGGCGATGACCTGCTCGGGTGGATGGACCAGGGAAGCGGTGAGCCACTTGCGGTGTGCTCTCGGCCCGGAGCGGGGGGTGCGGGCAAGGGTGCTGCGGCCCTCGGGCGGGGCGATCACATCGTGCGGTCGGCGCGGGGCGGGATCGGCGTCGAAGACGCAGGCCAGGGTGGCCATTCGTTTCCGGTGCGGCTTCTCGCCCGGGGCGAGTCGGGTCCGCAGGGCATGCTGGCTGTTCAGGTGTGCTTTGAGCGTTGCGGGCCGCAGTGCCTCGGGCCTCATCACGACGCCCTTGCCGTCGACCTGCATCACGAGCACGGTGGTCGCGGTCGACGGGAGAGGGATCATGCACCGGTAGAAGTCGTCGATGTCCACCGCCGCGGCGACGACCAGCCCTTCGGCCTGCCGTTTGCCCAGCACCTTCCCGCAACGGTCCTCAATCGCGGCTCTCGCCTGGTCGTATGAGCCGCGGACGGCCTCGATCACGGCCAGACGACGCAGGCCGAACGAGTGCCGGCCGGCGGGCAGCGAGAGTGAGATGTCGGCGGGGTGGACGTTGATCAGTCCCTTCTGCCGCCAGGCGGTCCGCGTCACCGTGACCGTGCCGAACAGGCAGGCCAGCTTGCGGGAGTGCCCCGCCTCGTGGTGCGGACGGATGCGCCCGTCCGCACCACGGACCACTTCCGTGTTCCCCGCGAGCAATCGTTCCTGGATCTGTTCCCGCTCTCGTAAGGCGCGGAGATCGAAGTGGTCTTGCAGCAGCCGCCGCAAGAGCTCCCGGCCCCTGACTTCCACGAGTTCTTCCAACTCATGGTGGGTCAAAGCGGCCGCCTGCGGCCCTGCCAGCGTGCCTGTCAGGCATTCGAAGGCGCTTGCCGAGGCGGCGAACGAGTCGATGGCATCGAAGGTGTCGTACGGTTTCACCCGGCTCTTCTTTCTCCGGTTCGGATCGGTTCGCACCTTCGAATCTAGAGAGAAGAGCCTTTATCGTTCCGCGAGTTCGCCGATTCCCCGCCCGGTGCCGGGTGAGCCGGCGCGAACCGGCCGGGCTGGTCCTCGATCAGCCAGCCCCGTTCCACCAGCCGTTTGAGTTTCCCCCGCGTCCCCTCGATCTTCGCGGTCACCGCGGGCAGTCCGATCCGGGGCACGATCTGCTTGGCCTGCATCGGAGACGACGCGTCCGCGATCACCTCGACGATGTCCCGGTACACATCCGGCAGCACGTCCGTCGTGAGACCTTCCCGCCAGTGCGGCACCATGATCGACCCCACCACCCGCACTTCGGGCTCCACCTGCGCCTCCGCCGCCACCGGTTCCCGCAACGGCGCAGTCTCGGTCACGTCCTGCCCGGACAGCTCGGCGAGCACCTGGGTCACCGTCTCGCGCGTCACCCGCAGCCGCGACCACGCCTCCCGCTCGCCCACCAACCGCGAGGTCAACTCGGCGATCTCCGCCTCGAGTTCCTCCACCCGGGCACGAGCCGCAGCCTCCCGCGCCTCCAACTCCTCGATCAACGACACCATCGACGCCCCCTACTTCACCCGCCACAGTAGAAGGACGCCTACCCCGCCCACACCGTCAACCAGTGTTCTCCCAGCTCAGGGCTTCCCTACAGGAGAGCCACACCCATCGCCGATCGCGGTCAGGCCTCCGGCGGTGAGGCTGCTGAGGGCGTCGGTGAGGCGGGGTGCGGTCATGGTCGGAGCTCCAGAAGCGAGGCGCGGCGCGGGCAGCGCAGGACAGCAGCAGGGTGGGAAGTTCTTTGGTGGGCACTGTGGCGGGGCGCGGGGTTAGCGGCGCAAGCCCGTCTGCCGAAGGGAACGCCGAAGAGAACGGTGCCATCCGGACCGGGCCCATTGCAGGCCTGTGACCTGGGACTTTCTGCACCGGACAGTCCTTGAGTGCGCTGCCCCGTGTGTCTGTCGTGTCGAGTGCCTGCGGGCGCCCTCAGGTCAGGGCGCGGCCCCATACACCCCTGGCGTCCTAGGGCCTGTGCGGAGTTGTGATCAAGGCTGTGATCCGAGGTGTCGGATCCAGAGGAGGCCGGCGCATAATTCGAGTCCGGCCTGGTAGCTTTCAGGCTTTTTGTCGTAGCGGACAGCGAGACCGCGCCAGTCCTTGATCTTGTTGATGGTGCGTTCGACGCTGTTGCGGAGCTTGTACAGCTGCTTGTCCCAGGTGACGGGCCGTCCGCCGCGTGAGCCACGGTTCTTGCGGTGGGCGGCCTGATCCTTCTTCTCGGGGATGACCGCTTTGATCCCGCGTTTGCGCAGGTGAGAACGGTTCTGGCGGGACGAGTACGCCTTATCGCCCGCGACTGCGTCGGGCCGGGTGCGGGGCCGGCCGACCGGGCCGGGGACGCGGATCCTGTTCAGGACGGGGATGAACTGCGGACTGTCTCCGGCTTGCCCCGCAGTGATCTTGAGCGAGAGGGGCAGACACTGCGGCACACAGGACAGATGCGCTTTGGTGGTCAGTCCGCCGCGGGAACGTCCCAGGTCGGCGACGGCGAGCCGGGCCCTGCGGCGACGCCTCACGCGCCGTCGTTCTTCACGCTCCGGGTCCGGTTGCCCGTCTTGGCCGGCGCCCCTTTTTCCGCGGCGGCCTTCTCCAACGCGTCCAGGATCCCGGGCTCCACGATCATCCCGGCAGCATCATGATGGGCCCGGACCGTGGTCGAGTCCACGCTGACCAGCGACAAGTCCACCAGGCCCCGCTTCGCCGCCTCGGCGATGGCACCCTGGAACACCGCGGCGAACACCCCGGCATCCCGCCACTGCCGAAACCGGCCGTAAACGGTGGACCAGTGCCCGAACCGTTCGGGCAACTCCCGCCATTTCGCACCGTTCCTGAACCGCCACACGACGCCCTCGAAGTGCGCCCGCAGGTTCTCCGGGTACGGCCCGTACTCACCGACCGGCAGAAACGGGGAGATGAACTCCCAATCGGCATCCGAAAGTTGAGGTCGAGACACCCCACCGTTTTACTCCAAGGCCCCCGACTTTCCCAGGTCGGGGGCCCACGAGATCACAACTCCGCACAGGCCCTAGCCGCGCAACCCTGACCAGTGCGTACGGTCCGGAAAGCCGGTCGTGCGCAGCCGTCGCCGTGTGGACGATGCCTTCAGGGCTTGTTGTCAGTGGCGGCTGGAAGGCTGAACGCTGTGAATGGCGACGAGCAGCTGCTGCGCGGCCGGATATACGGCCACGACCACGACGACCCTGACCCGGGCCCACGCCCGGGCCGCTCCTACGTTGCACTGGTCGGCGGACCCTTGGACGGGCTGCTCCTGGACGTCACCGACTGGACGCCGGACCAGATCGCGACCGGCGCCGCCCTGTCCACCGAGCTCGGCCGGTTCGGCGCCGGCGGCCGCGCCTTGTACGACCCGCGCCCGGGCGACCTGAGCCGCTTCGACTGGTCCGGCGACAGCCCATAACCACTCCCGAAGCTCCTTGCGCACAGACCACGCCCCGACCACGGGACTTGGCTGCAACCGGATGCGGCCAGACCGGCATGTACGGGGCATGAGAACACTGCACCCCCTGCGCGTCCTTCGAGAGCAGCGAGCGCGACGCACACTGCGTCAGGATGCGTTGGAGGAGAGGACATGACCGAGCTGGATCGGCGTCTGGCGTACCTCCAACGCAAGCTGCGTCAGGCCACGCGGCAGCACGTGAACGAGTTGGAGCGGCGTCGGGCGCGCGCCCGACGGAAGGAACGCACCCGGCGACGGGCCATGACTGCTCTGATCGTGGCCGGTGCAGTCGTGCTATTTGTGGTGCTGCCGTGGCTGATCTGGTGGGGTCCCTACGTCATTGACGCCGACCGCATCGATGAGACCGAGGCGAAGAAGGGGTCGGCGGCTCTCGTGACCGGACTGCGCACCGCCGTAGTCGCGTTCACGGCCGCGCTCGGTGCCGGTATCGCCCTGCTCTACACCGCCCGCACCTACCGCCTGACCCGACGCGGCCAGATCACCGACCGCTTCACCAAAGCCCTCGAACGACTCGGCTCCGGCGAGATCTACGTACGCATCGGCGGCATCCTAGCCCTCGAACAGATCGTGCAGGACGCCCCCGAACAAGCGGCCACCGACGCCGCCCAGGTCCTTGGACACTTCATCCGCCATCACGCCCCCAGAACCGCGCCCCCGCCTGACCACGACGACCCCCACCGCGGCCCGCACGCCGACCCGCTGCCCAGCGAGCCGGCCGCCGATGTACAGGCCGCTCTCACCGCCCTCACCCGCACCGAATCACGCACCCACGTCGACCCCCGCGAACGACTCGACCTCCACGGCCTCCACCTCGCCGGTGCCCAACTCACCCAAGCCGACCTCACGGAGGCCTACCTGTCTGGGGCGACGCTCACGGATGCCCGCCTGTCCGGGGCGATGCTCACGGATGCCTACCTGTCCGAGGCGATGTTCATAAGGGCCAACCTGTCCGGGGCGATGTTCACGAGGGCCAACCTGTCCGGGGCGATGTTCACGAGGGCCGACCTGTCCGGGGCGATGTTCACGGAGGCCGACCTGTCCGCGGTGACGTTCACGGATGCCTACCTGTCCGCGGTGACGTTCACGGATGCCTACCTGTCCGGGGCTGATCTATCGAGTGCCCGTGGCTTGATGCCAGGGCAAGTGACTCCAGCAGAGGCAGACGACACCACCAAGATGCCTGCCAGGTTCTACGTCTCGGTCGGAGCACCTGAGACGTCGTGACACGCGGTGTGTGGGGAATTGTGCGCGTGTGCCTGCGAGAACGTCCCGAACAGGGCGGGGTAGCGGCCATTATCCAGGGCTGTCGAAGAGTGTGACGTCGGCGGGAGAGAGGTCGGGGCGTGGGCGGTGCCAGCGGGCGGGGTGGCGCCAGCGGCCGGCGCCGTCGCGGGCGACGCCGACTTCCACCACCAGCTCGGGCCGGACCGGGGCGACGTCCAGCGTCTGCCGGCTGCCCCACCCGGCAGAGAACGACCAGCCCGTCCACGGGTGACCAGCCCCTGCCGGAGTGAGCAGACCGGCGACCGTACGCCCGGCTGCCTGAGGGAGAACAGTGGTGCGGCCGGTGTACTGGAAGAGGCTGGTGGTGTCGTATCTGCCGAGCAGCAGCGTGCGCGCAGCCGTCGGTGGGCCGGTGACCGCGCCGACGATGGCCTCGGTCGTCTCCAAGCACCCACTGGCGAAGAGTCAGTATTGAAAACGTGCGGTCTTCGGTGAGTCACCGGTACCTGGTGGCGGTTAAGACTCGGCCTCTGTTTGGACTGCGTTCGGTGGACGGTTGATCTTTGTTCCGGAACGGTGTGTGCATGCTGCCAGGAGCTCCCGTTGGCCCGCGCCAGTTGGAGTAAACCAACCAACCGGCCCCCACCGCTCCCTGAGGTGAGGGCCGGAGGTACGAGCTCTGAACCTGACCTCCTATTCGGTGCGCAGGGCCGTGGCGGTTCGGATCCTGACGGCCCAGCTGGCGGGCAGGAGCGCGCCCAGGGTGGCGATGAGCAGGCCGCCGAGTGCGAGCGGGAGCAGTTCGGCCCCGTGGTAGACGGCGATGACGGAACCGGGGAAGCGGAGCCCCACGCTGTCGCCCATCGCGGGGATGACCCAGCCGTGCAGGGCCACGCCGAGCGGCACGCCCAAAGTGCCCGCGACCACTCCGGTCACGGCGACCGAGGTGAGGACCATCGCGACGGTCTGCCGGGGGGTCATGCCGAGCGCCTTGTGGACACCGATCTCCCGGACGCGCTCGCGGGTGTCGAGCAGCACGCCGTTGAGCACGCCGAGCGCGGCCACGGCGACGAGCATCAGCGTGAGGATCGCGGACAGCGCGTTGAGCGTGACGACCATGTCGCTGCCGGCGTCGAGCCCACCGGCCCGAGCGGTGACCCCCAGCGGTGCCAGGTCCTCGTTCAGCGCGTCGATGTAGTCGGAGACGTCGGTGCCTGAGGTGACCGCGATGTGATGGCTCGTCTCCGCCAGGTCGGGATGGGCGGCCGTGAGGGTCGAGGCGTCGGTGAAGACCTGCATGCCGTCGTTGCGGGGGTCGAGGACCTCGCCGACGATCCGGACTGTGACCGGCTCGGCCAGGCCGTTCAGAGTGACGGTGTCGCCGATGCGGGTGCCGGTGGCGGCCAGGAAGGGGGTCGGGACCACGGCCCCGCCGGGTTTGTCGATCCAGCGGCCCGAGACCATCGTGTAGCCGCCCCAGGAGGCGTCGCCGGTGAAGGCGTTCACGTTGACGGTGCCGGTCAGGCCGGACACGGTCGCCCGTATCGTCGAGGCGCTGTAGTACTTCCCGGTTCCGGCGGTGGCCTCGATTGCCGCGGCGACTGCGGCGGGATCGACCTCGGGCTGCTTCTCAGGGGCAGGACCTTGGGGGCCGAAGTCCGTCAAGGGCGCGGGCACGACGACATCGGCGGCGTCGTGGGCCCTGGCCTTCATCACCTGGCCGAGCGAGGCTCCCATCCCCACGGTGAACGTGACGGCGATGGTGCCGAACAGGATCGCCGTGCCCATGACCAGCGCGCGGGCGGGCCGCGCGAAGGGCCGGGCCAGGCCCAGGGCGACCGGCTGCGGCAACGGCAGCCGTCCGGCCAGGCGGGCCGCCCACCGGCCGCGCCCCGCCGAAGCGGTACGCCCGACGGCGAGCGCGTCGACCGTACGCAGCCGACCTGCCCGCCAGGCACTGGCCCACGCGGTCGCCACCACCAGGCCGAGCACCCCGGCGATCACCGCCAGGTCGACCCAGGGGGCGATGGTCAGGGACGAGGTGCCGTAGACCTCCTCGGTCTCGGCCAGTACGGGGACGGCGAGCAAGTGGCCGGAGAGGACACCGAGGGCCGTGCCGGCGGCGGCCGGGATCAGCGCCTGGCCCACGTAGGCCCGCACGACCTGGGCCGGGGTGAAGCCGACAGCCTTGAGGATGCCGATGCGGCGCGTTCCCGTGCCGACGGCCGACGCGACGACGTTGCCGACGATGAGCACCGACATGACCAGGCCCAGGGCGCCGAACGCGATGAGGAACGGGACGTAGAGGGCGGTGTCCTGCTCGGCGGTCTTCTTGACGGTGAGCCATGACTGTTCGCCGACGACCGCCTTTGGCGGCAGGGATTGCGTCACGAGCTTGCCGCCCGCGGTGATCTGCGCGGCGGTGCCCGCGTCGGTGAAGCGGTAGAGCATCTGGTAGCCGCCGCTGCCGGGCACGCTGAGCGCCGCCATCTGGGACGGAACCACCCAGGCGTCAGCGGTCTGCGTGACCGAGCGGGCCACACCGACCACCGTCAGTGTCGGATCGCCGTACAGATCGGGGAAGGTGATCTTCATGCCCATGGTCGGGATGAGCGCGGAGTTGGCGGACAGCACGATCTCGCCGGAGTGCGTGGGCCACCGTCCATCGAGCAGCGCCGCCTCGTCCACGTCCCGGCCGGGATCGCCCCGGCCGACCACAGTCATCGGCCACCCGGGGTTGTCCCAGCCGTCCGACCGCGGGGTGACCGTCGCCGTACGGAACGGCCCAGCCGCGGCGCTCACGCCTTCGGCGTCCTTGGACTTCGACAGCTGCCCGGCACTCACCTTGCCCGCGTCGAACTGCACGGTCAGATGCGCGCCGTGCTGCCTGGCGAAGGCGTCGTCGAAGGGCCCGCCGGAAACCACGAGCAGCGTTCCGCCGAGGACGGAGGCGGCCACCGCCATCATCGTGGCGAGCCCGATCACCAGCGTCTGCACCCGGCGTCGGCCCACCCCCGAGCGCACCACCCTGCCGAGCGCGCTCATCGGACGGCCTCCGGGGCGACGGCCTGCGACCGGACGTCTTCGGTGATCCGGCCGTCGGCGATCCTGACCGTACGGTTTGTGCAGGACTGGGCCAAAGTCAGGTCGTGGGTGACCACGACGATGGTCTGGCCCTCGGCATTGAGCTCAGTGAGCAGCTGGCTGACGTCCTGTCCGGCGGCGGTGTCCAGGGCCCCGGTCGGCTCGTCGGCCAGGAGCAGCGCCGGCCGGTTCATCAACGCCCGGGCCACCGCGACGCGCTGCCGCTCGCCGCCGGACAGCCGCCCCGGGTAGGCGCGGGCGTGCCGGTCGATGCCCAGCAGTTCCAGGAGTTCCGCCGTCCGGCGGTCCGCCTCGCCACGTGCCATACCCGCGAGGCGCGCGGGCAGGACGACATTGTCGGTGACAGTCAGATCATCGAGCAGGTTGAAGAACTGGAAGACCATGCCGATCCTCGACCGCCGGTAGAGCGCCGATCCGGCTTCGCCCATCTGATCCACCCGTAGCCCGTCCACGGTGACGGTCCCCGTGTCGGGCCGGTCCAGGCCCGCGATCAGGTTGAGCAGTGTTGACTTGCCACTGCCGGAAGGGCCGAGGATCGCGACGGCCTCGCCGGGCCGCACGGTCAGCGATACCTCGTGCAGAGCGGGCGGGCCGTCGTCATATCGGCGGCTCACCTCGCGCAGTTCGATCACCGGCATGGTCATGAAAGGCTCCTCGGGTATGGGCAGTTGGCTGCGTGAACGCTAGGAGTGGGCCCGGCCCGCACGCGTCGCCCGCCCGGCCCCATTGCGGTACCGCGCTGGGCTGAGCCCCGGAAACGTCATCCCTGCGATGTAGGCGGGTGATGTATCCGGTGCGATGAGAATGACCACCGGGACGGACGCCACGGGTCCGCGGGGCGGCGAGAATGATCCGGTGACGGACGTACGTACGACGCTGGAGCGGCTGCGGGAAGCCGCCCGCCGGACGGTCCGCGACGCCAGGCTGCCGAGCGGTCCACCGCTGCGGCCCACCCGGCGCGCCTGGCAGTTCGACGCGCTGGTGGCACTGGTAATCGGAATCGCCACCGTCTACTACGGCATCGACAACGCCAATAACGTCGTGGTGCGTGAGATCGCGCCCGGCGTGGAGTACGTCATTCGGCGCCCGTCCGGACCCGGCGGCCTGGCCTTCATGGTGGCCCTCGCGGCCATTGCCTCGAGTGGCCTGGTGCTACGCCGCCGCTACCCGCTCGCTGTGCTGTGCATCGTGACGGCCGCGACACTGGTGACACCGCAGAGCGTCATGCGGCTGACCTTCTATGCGTTCGTCATCGCCGTCTACAGCGCCGCCGTGTACAGCCCGTACCGGGTGGCGACCCTGGCGGCGCTGCCGGTGTCGGTTGTCCTGGTCGGCACCTCGGGGAGCTCGGTGACACCGATCGTCCCCAACGAATACATCGCCCTGCTGATCCTGGTCCCTATGGCCGTGGCCGCTGTCGGCCTGCGTACGTGGAAACTCCGAACCGGCGAGGGCCGCACGCGGCTCTCCGCCCTGGAACGCGAACAGGCCGAGGCGCTGCGCCGGGCCGTCGAGCATGAGCGGGCCAGGATCGCCCGCGAACTGCACGACGTCGTCACGCACAACGTCAGCGTGATGATCATCCAGGCGGGCGCGGCCCGCAAAATCATGAAGACCTCCCCCGAGGAAGCCGGCGAGGCGTTGCTCGCCGTCGAGGCAGGCGGGCGGGCGGCCATGACCGAGCTGCGCCACGTCATGGGACTGCTCACCATGACCGACGAGGGCGAGAGCGAGGGGACGGACGGAGGTGCGGACCTGGCCGATACGGTGGCGGAGCTGGCTCCGCAACCCGGGCTGGACCAGCTGAAATCGCTGGTCGGACGGGTCCGGGACACCGGACTGCCCGTCGACCTGACCGTGACAGGACCGCCCCGTCCCCTCCCGCCCGGCCTCGAGCTCGCCGCGTACCGCGTGGTCCAGGAAGCCCTGACCAACACCGTGAAGCACGCGTCCGGCGCCACCGCCGCCGTGACCGTCGAATACGGCCCGCAGCGGCTCCGGGTGGAAGTCACCGACACCGGTGGACACCCGGGCGCGGCCACCGGAAGCGGCCGGGGCCTGATCGGCCTGCGCGAGCGCCTCGCCGTCCACGACGGAACCCTGAACACCGGCCGGCGCCTGACCGGCGGCTACCGTGTGGAGGCCCTGATCCCCTTGGAGACACCGTGACCGAGCCGCTGCGTGTGCTCGTCGCCGACGACCAGACCCTGGTCCGCACCGGATTCCGGTTGATCCTCCGCGCCGACGGCATCGACGTCGTGGCCGAGGCGACCAACGGAACCGAAGCAGTGGACGCGGTTCGCCGCACCCGGCCCGACGTGGTCCTGATGGACGTCCGGATGCCCGAGATGGACGGCCTGGAGGCCACCCGCCGCATCCTCACCGGCGCCCCCGACACCCCCCGCGTCATCATCCTGACCACCTTCGACCTCGACCGATACGTCTACGCGGCACTGTCCGCCGGGGCCAGCGGCTTCCTCCTCAAGGACGTCACCCCAGAGCAGCTGACCGCGGCCGTCCGCACGGTCCGCACCGGCGACGCTCTCCTCGCGCCCGCCATCACCCGCCGCCTCGTGCAGCGGTTCGCCCAGCACGGCAGCGACACCGCCGCCCTCCACCGCGACCTCGCCTCGCTCACCCCGCGCGAACTGGAGGTCCTCGGCCTGCTGGCCCGAGGACTGAGCAACGCCGAACTCGCCAGCCGCCTCCACCTGGCCGAGGCGACCGTCAAGACGCATGTCGCCCGCATCCTCGCCAAGCTCGGACTCCGTGACCGTGTCCAAGCCGTCATTGTCGCCTACGAGACAGGGCTGGTCAGTGCTGGCGAACGCGAGGCTGCCCAGCAGTCCACCGAGCAGACGTAGACCAAAGCCTAGGCTTGGCCAACCTCCGCGCTGTCGTGCGACGGACCAAGGATCAGCAGTCGGAACCTGCGCCTGTCCCGGTAGTTCACGCCTCCGAACTGTCATACAACGCTCGCCCGATATCCGCGTTCGCCGCGGTGCGGGGGTCGGGCACAGTCGGCAGCGCGATGTCGAGTTGGGAGGGTCTGTACGCTCACCGGTGTAATTGATGATCATGGAAGAGACATCAAGTGGCTGACACCGTGACCGAGTTCGTGGCCCCAGACGATCAGGCGGATCCGTCGCCGGAGACTGCGACGGTCGAGCAGAAACTGATCGACCAGCTCGTCGGGCAGGCCCGTAGCAAGGGGCTGCAGCTGACCGGCGAGGGCGGGCTGCTGCAGCAGCTGACCAAGACGGTTCTGGAGTCCGCCCTGGAGGGCGAGATCACCGACCATCTCGGCTATGACGAGCACGACCCGGCGGGCAAGGACGGCGGCAACTCCCGTAACGGCACCCGCTCCAAGACGGTGCTGACGGACATTGGGCCGGTCGAGATCGACGTGCCTCGCGACCGGGAAGGCTCCTTCGAGCCGGCCATCGTCAAGAAGCGGCAGCGCCGGCTGACCGGCGTGGACGAGATGGTGCTCTCGCTGTCCGCGAAGGGCCTCACGCACGGGGAAATTTCCGCGCACCTGGCCGAGGTCTACGGCGCGGACGTGTCCAAGACGACCATCAGCACCATCACCGACAAGGTGATGGACGGCATGGCGGAATGGCAGAACCGGCCTCGTGTCGGCGTACGAGCTGAAGTGCATAGCTGCGTACGTTTGAACGTGCAGAGGTGTCAGGCCACTTCGGTATCCCGCTCGATGGCCTTGAGGCGGTTCTTGAGTCGGTAGCTGGGGCCGTTGATGGGGACAACTTCGCAGTGGTGGAGGAGCCGGTCGAGGATCGCGGTGGCGAGGACCTCGTCGCCGAAGACCTGGCCCCACTCGCTGAAAGTCTTGTTCGAGGTCAGGATGATCGAGCCCTTCTCGTAGCGCTTGGAGATCACCTGGAAGACCAGGTTTGCTTCCGCGCGTTCGAGGGGCTGGTAGCCGACTTCGTCGACCACGAGGACACTCGGCCGCAGGTAGGTGCCGAGTTTGTTGGTCAGCCGACCAGCGGCTTCGGCGGTTTTGAGGTTGCGGACCATGTCGTCGAGGCTGGTGAAGTAGATCGAGTAGCCGGCCCGGCAGGCCGCGACGGCCAGGGCGATGGCGATGTGGGTCTTGCCGACTCCGGGCGGCCCGAGCAGGGCCGCGTTCGCCTTGGCTTCCACGAAGGAGAGGGTGGCGAGGTCCTTGATCTTGCGCGGGTCGAGGTCGGGCTGGAACGAAAAGTCGTACTCGTCCAGCGTCTTGTGGTGTGGAAGCCTCGACAGCCGCAGTCCCTGGCGGAAGCGCCGGTCGTCGCGGACGGCGAGTTCCTCGGACAGGACCAGGTCGAGGAAGTCGAGGTAGCCCATCTTCGCTTCGTCGGCCCGCCGGGTGTACTCGTTGATGGCTTCGGCCAGGTGGGGCAGGCCGAGCTTGGCGGCCGTGCTGCGGATGCGGGTGGAGACCAGCTCGCTCAAGACGTTTCCCTCGTGCTCGGGTGGGTGGTGAAGGGACGGGTGCCGGTCAGCTCGTCATAGACCGACAGCGGTCGGCGGCCGACCTCGATCCGGGTGGCCGCGGCCCGGTGCAGCAGGGCCTGCAGCGGGCCGGCTTCCTCGCCGGGGGCACGCTCGTGACGAGGTTGGGGCGGGACGTCGCCGCTGGTGGTCCGGCGTCCCTGGCCGGTGGGCAGGCCGTCCCAATGCTTCTCCTCCACGACGCGCACCCCGCGGCCCACTGCCCGCGGATGCATGGCCAACAGCGTTTCCCCGCTGGCATCAGGGGCGGTCGAGTGCAGCATGACCTGGGACTTCGTGGCCCTGATCTCCACCAGCTGGCGCGGGCGGACCTTGCGGGCGGGCACCGAGTAGAGGTTCCCGCCGAAGGCGACCAGACAGTCCTTGCCGACCGGCCGCAGATGCCGCTCGGCCACCAGATACGGAGTCGGAGGCAGCGGCTTGAGGGCCGCATGGTCCCGGGCCGCCCGCTCGCCGATGACCTCCCGGTGCGTCTTGTGGATCTGGGCCCGCCGCTGCGGCACCCACGCGGCGAACGCCGCGTCCATCTCCTCGACGGACGAGAAGGCCCGCCCGGACAGGACGTGGTCACGCACGATCAGGACCTGCCGCTCGACCCGGCCCTTGCCCTGCGGCCGGTATGCGGCCAGGACGTCGATGTCGAAGTCGTAGTGGCCGGCGAAGCCGACCGCTTCCGGGTGCAGCGGGACCGCCTCACCGGGAGCGACGTGGCGGCGGACGACGGTCTTGGTGCGGTCGTAGACGATCGTCATCGGCACCCCGCCGAAGTGCGCGAACGCCCGCCGGTGGCAGTCGAAGAACGTCTGCAGATCCAGGCTGGTGGTGAAGCAGCAGAACGGGTCGCGCGAGTACGACAGCACCATGTGGAAGGAGTAGACCTTGGGAATGCCCAGGTGAGCGAGGGTCTTGCCCTCATCACCCCAGTCCACCTGCGCCTGGGCGCCCGGGATCACCTCGAACCGGCGGTGCATCCCCGCCAGTTCCCTCGGCGTGATGCCCAGTTCCTCGGCGATCCTCGGGCGTGCTTCCTGAACGTAGAGCTTGACCCGCTGGTAGTTGCCGGTGAACCCGTACTCCTTGGCCAGCCGCTCGTGGATCACCGCGGCCTTCATCAGGACCTCGGCCCGAAGCATCGCGTCGATCAGCGGGGCGACCTCATCGACCACCCGCCTGCGTGGCTGCCCGCTCGTCGTCCGACGCGGCGGCGACGCCGACCCGTCGGCAGACAAGTACTTGCTGACCGTCCGCCAGTTCAGCCCGGTTTCCTTGGCGACCTCCGACAGGCTCATGGCCCCGGACTCGACAAGGCCACGAAAACGCCGGAGTTCCAGCCAGCGCTGCGGGTCCAAGACCACCATCGGCCCCTCTCTGCAACCTTGAACAACAGGCAGCAGAGTGCAGGGCACCGGCCCTCAACACATCAGGAACTATGCACGTTCATCCGTACGTGGCTATGCACGTTCACGTGTACGCCGACAGGCGCTCGACCGCGTCTACCCGGTCGTCTTCATTGACGCTGTCAACGTCAAGATTCGCGATGGCCAGGTAGCGAACAGGCCGATCTATGTGGCCCTGGCGGTCACCGCCGAGGGACACCGCGACATCCTCGGCTTGTGGGCCGGCGACGGAGGCGAAGGCGCGAAACACTGGCTTCGAGTACTCTCCGAACTGAAGAACAGGGGCGTCGAAGACGTCCTCATGCTGGTCTGTGACGGGTTGAAGGGGCTGCCCGACGCGGTCGGCGAGGTCTGGCCGCGAACTGTGGTGCAAACGTGCGTGGTTCACCTGCTGCGGGCGTCATTCCGCTACGCGGCCCGGCAGGACTGGGACAAGATCGCCAAGGCGCTCAAGCCCGTCTGCACCGCGCCGACCGAGGACGCGGCCACGACACGGTTCCTGGAATTCGCCGAGACCTGGGGCAAGAAGTACCCGGCGATCGTCCGCCTCTGGGAGTCCAGCTGGCCCGAGTTCACGCCTTTCCTGCAGTTTGATGCAGAAATACGTCGCATCGTATGCACAACGAACAGCATCGAGAGCGTCAACGCCCGTATCCGCAAGGCCGTCCGCTCCCGCGGCCACTTCCCCACGGAACAGGCCGCCCTCAAGTGCGTCTACATGGCCGTCATGAGTCTCGACCCGACCGGCGCCGGCCGCAAACGCTGGACCATGCGCTGGAAGGGTGCCATGAACGCCTTCGACCTGGCCTTCGACGGCCGCCTCACCGCAGGCCAACTCTAGCCACACCAAACCCAGTTACACCGCTCGCTTTACAGACCCGGCTGTAGTTGAGGTTACTGACGGGCCGTCGACAGGCGGCCGTCGAAGGTGATATCGAAAGCGTTCAGGGCGGTCTTCCAGCGCATGGTCCAGCGGGCCTGCCCCTTGCCTGTGGGATCGAGGGACATGATCGCCATATAGACACACTTCAGGGCGGCCTGCTCGTTGGGGAAGTGTCCGCGGGCCTTGACCGCCCGGCGGATGCGGGCGTTGACGGACTCGATCGCGTTCGTCGTGCAGACGATGCGGCGGATCTCGGTGTCGAACCGCAGGAACGGGGTGAACTCTTCCCAGGCGTTCTCCCACAGTTTCACGATCGCCGGATACTTCCGGCCCCAGGCGTCGGCGAACTCGGCGAACCGCTCCAGGGCGGCCTCTTCGGTGGGAGCGGTGTAGACGGGCTTGAGGAGCTTGGCGATTTTGTCCCAGTCCTGGCGGGCGGCATAGCGGAAGGAGTTCCGCAGCAGGTGCACTACGCAGGTCTGCACGATCGTCCGCGGCCAGACGGTCTCCACCGCTTCGGGCAGGCCCTTGAGCCCGTCGCAGACCAGCATGAGGACGTCGCTGACGCCTCGGGTCTTGATCTCGGTGAGGATGTGTAGCCAGTGCTTGGCGCCCTCGCCGCCGTCGCCGGCCCACAGCCCCAGGATCTCCCGTCGGCCCTCAGCGGTGACGGCCAGGGCGACATAGATGGGCCGGTTGGCGACCGCGCCGTCGCGGATCTTGACGTGGATGGCGTCGATGAAGACGACCGGATAGACCGCTTGAATTCCATCGATGGTTGCGAACGCCCCGGAAGGAGATCGTTCGCATGCCTCGTGGAGGAGCCAACCGCAAGCCCACTGCCGCCGGGCGGCAGTACTTCGAGCTGGTGCGTCAGGGGTTGAAGGGAGCCGCGGCAGCCCGCCAAGTGGGCGTATCCACCAGCTGCGGATCCAAGTGGTTCATCGAAGCTGGAAGCATGATCATCCCCGATGTCTCCATCTCGCCACGCTTCCTCACCCAGGACGACCGCATCGCCATCGCCGACGGCTTGCGCGCCGGGAAGCCGCCCACCGCGATCGCCGCCGCGATCGGGAAGAGCACGTCCACCGTCTACCGGGAGATCGCCCGGGGAAAGAAGGACGACGGAAGCTACGACCCCTGGTGGGCGCAGAATCAAGCACTGCTGCGCAGGCAGCGTCCGAAGACCGAGAAGATCCGCGACCATGCTCCGTTGCGCAGCGTGGTCCGCGAGAAAATCGACGAGAAGTGGTCGCCGCAGCAGATCTCACGCTACCTCCGGCGGCAGTACCCCGACGAGCCGCAGATGCACGCTTGCGCCGAGACGATCTATCGCGGACTCTTCGCCGGACTCCTGGGCCGGCGTCAGGGCCGGCTGCGGACCGGGCGAACGCGACGCAAGAAGCAGCGCCGGGGCGTTCCGTCACCCAACAAGATCAAGAACATGACCTTGATCTGCGACCGCCCCGCCATAGTCAACGAGCGCTCCAGGCCAGGAGATTGGGAGGGCGACCTCATCATCGGACGTGGTCAGCGCTCAGCGATCGGGACGATGGTCGACCGGGCCACCCGCTTCGTCCGTCTGATCCATCTCCCTGACGGGTGGAAGGCCGGCTCAATGCGTGACGCCCTCACCACACAGACCGCAGATCTCCCGGCGACGGTGCGCAGGACCCTCACCTGGGACCAGGGCCGCGAGCTCGTACTGCACGAAGAGATAGAGCAGCTGACGGGGTTCCAGATCTACTTCTGCGACCCGCATTCGCCATGGCAGCGCGGGACCAACGAAAACACCAACGGCCTGCTGCGGCAGTACTTTCCCAAAGGTTCCGACCTCGCCGTCCACGACATCCGCAACCTGAGGGACGTCACCCGTCAACTCAACGACAGGCCCCGAATGGCCCTCGGCGACCGCACCCCGAAAGAGACCATGCAAGACTGGGGCATAGCATTGCAATAAGGTCAATTCGCAACCATCACGCGAAACCGCCCCGGGTCGAGGGGGCGGCTCTGCCATTCGGCCATGCCCTCGAGGACCTTGTCGGTGATGGTGGAGATGGTCTGGCGGGAGACCTCGGCGCCATAGACCTCCGCGAGGTGGGCCTGGACCTCGCCGGTGGTCAGGCCCTTCGCGGCCAGCGAGATGACCATCTCGTCGACGCCGGTCAGGCGCTTCTGCCGCTTCTTGACGATCTTGGGTTCGAAGGAGCCCTCGCGGTCGCGGGGCACGGTTATCTCCACCGGGCCCACGTCGGTCAGCACGGTCTTGGAGCGTTTGCCGTTGCGGGAGTTGCCGCCGTTCTTGCCGGCCACATCATGCTTGTCATAGCCGAGGTGGTCGGTGATCTCGCCCTCCAGGGCGGACTCCAGCAGCCGCTTGGTCAGCTGCTGGAGTAGCCCGCCCTCGCCGGTCAGCTGCAGACCCTCGGCCTGGGCCCGGTGCACCAGCTCGTCGATCAACTGGTCGTCCACGGCCTTCGCCGACACCGCCCCTGCCGACTCGACAGACTTGGGATCGGTCACGTTCTCGCTGGTCATCGATGCATCTTCCATGATCGGGAGTTACACCGAACGTCTTACAGTCCCCCGGCTGTGGCGGGGATGGCGTTGTCGATGAGGACGGCGGCGACGGCGGCGGCGGCGGGGAAGGCGTCGGCGTTGAGGACCCGGGTGCGGGCCGCGGCGCCGTCGATGAGCAGCGCGAGCTGCTCGCCGAGTTGTTCAGGGTCGGCGGCGCCGGCTTCGCGGGCGGTGTCGGCGAGCCGCGCGGCGACGGCTTTCTTGTAGTCGCGTGCGTACTGGGATGCGGGGTGCTGGGGGTCGTGGAGTTCGACGGCGGCGGCGATGTAGGGGCACAGGGGGGTGGTGGGGGGGATGTCGAAGGCGGCGAGGAGCCGTTCGCGGGGCGTGAGGTCGGTGCGGTCGAACACGCCGGACAGAACGGAGGGGTCGAACCGGCGCAGGTACTCGGCGACGAGTTCGTCCTTGCCGGTGAAGTGCTGGTAGGCCGTGCGCTTGGACACCTGGGCCGCCGCGCAGAGCTCGTTCATGCCGGTGCGGTTGATGCCCTGCTCGCGGAACAGCTGCTGGGACGCGCTGATGATGCGTTCGCGGGCGCCCCGGCCGCGGCGGCGGCCCGTGGGGCCCTTCTCCAACTCCGTCATGGCTCCATCCTACCGCGGCTAGGTAACGCCCGGTGTACATAGTTTGCGTCCCAGTCACTCGCCCCGTACCTTAAACAAACAGAGCGGTGTACATAACGACATCGCCACAGGTACACACGTCACCACTGACTCAAGGGAACGATCATGGGAAAGCTTGACGGCAAGGTCGCGGTCATCACCGGCGGCACCACCGGTATGGCGCTGGCCGGCGCGAAGCTGTTCGTCGACGAGGGAGCGCACGTCTTCATCACCGGCCGCCGCCAGGAGGCCCTGGACGAGGCCGTGAAGCAGATCGGCCGCAACGTCACCGGCGTCCAGGGCGACGCCGCCGACCTGGACGACCTGGACCGCCTGTACGACACCGTCAAGCGGGAGAAGGGAAGCCTCGACGTACTGTGGGCCAGCGCCGGCGGCGGCGAGCCCGCCCCGCTCGGCGAGATCACCGAGGCCCAGTTCGACACCTGGTTCGGGCTCAACGCCCGCGGCACCCTGTTCACCGTCCAGAAGGCCCTCCCGCTCTTCAACGACGGCGGCTCCATCCTCATGACCGGCTCCAACGCCTCCCTCGGTGCCTTTCCCGGCTGGAGCGTCTACGCCGGCAGCAAGGCCGTCCAGCAGGCCTGGGCCCGAATCTGGCTCAACGAACTCAAGGACCGCCGCATCCGCGTCAACGTCCTGACCCCCGGCCAGGTCGCCACCGCCAAGCAGAAAGAACTCTTCGACGAGGCCACCAAGCGCCAGTTCGAGTCCCTCATCCCCCGCGGCCAGATGGGCCGCCCCGACGAAATCGCCACCGCCGCCCTCTTCCTCGCCTCCGACGACTCCAGCTACGTCAACGGCATGGAACTCGTCGCCGACGGCGGCACCACCGCCATCTAAACCGAACAACACACAACCAGGGCAGGACATCTCATGAGCAACATCAGCATCATCGGCACCGGGAACATGGCCCGCACCATCGGCGCGCGGGCGGTGGCGGGCGGCAACACCGTCGAGGTCATGGGCCGCGATCAGTCCAAGGCCGCTGACCTGGCCAAGGCTCTCGGCGACGGCACCACGACGGGAGAATGGGGCACCGTTCCGGCCGGGGGCATCGTCATCGTGGCCCTGCTGTACGACGGTGTCGTGCCGGTCGTCGCCGAGTACGGAGACGCTCTCGCAGGCAAGGTCATCGTCGACATCAGCAATCCCTTCAATTCCACGTTCGACGGGCTAGCTCACCGCGAGGAGACCTCGATCGCGCAGGAAGTCGCCAAGGTCGCCCCGGTCGGCGCCAGCGTGGTGAAGGCGTTCAACACCGTCTTCCGTCATGTCCTGGAGAAGGGTCGGCCCGACGTCTTCATCGCTGGCGATAATGCGCAGGCCAAGGCAAGTGTGGAGGCGTTCATCGAGAGCCTCGGGCTGCGCCCGCTGGACGTCGGCGGCCTGAAAATGGCGCACTGGCTGGAAGGAGCGGGCGTGGTCACGGTGGGCCTCGCCAACCACGGGGTGGGGAACTTGGACTTCGCCCTCAGCATCACCGAACTTCCCATCTGAGCTAGCTCTGAGCGGCACACTCCCCGCCGACAAGATGAAGGAGGGCTCGGAAGACGATCGCAGTCCTCCTGCGCGGCTACGCGCCCTGAGCCACTGACTGGCATGCTTGGGGCGCTAAGCGCCAATCTGGAGCCGGTTGCCGAGAGAGAGTCGCACCGCTCAATCTCATGTGTCCGTCGAGCGTCCTCGCCGACCTCGGCTCTTGCCGCAGGCCGGTCGGCAGAGCCAACGGAGCTCGAAGACGCGCTAGTTCAGAGAAGTCACCAGACCGAACGAAATAGCGCCTGACCATACAGTTCGGGGCACGACGAACCTCCGTGAACGGCCCCGAGGCATTCAGCCTACGAGCGGAGTCCCGCGCTGGCACACCCGCCGCCGACCCCTTCGGGGTTCGCCGCGCGCCGGGGGAGAGGCCGGGCCAGCATGGATGCATGTTCTGGCATCGGCGTTCATGGGCCACGGTTGCGGTGACCTGCCTGTTTGTGGCTCCGGCTGCGTGCTCGGCCGATAGCGGGACGGAATCGGGCGGCAGGTCGGGCGAGGCGTCATCGAGCAGCGCAACGGGTGACGGCACCACTGCGCCGCCGTCCTTGAGCGCGAGCGCAGGTGCGCCCCCGGGTGCACAGGTGCTCGGTACGGTGCAGCAGGGCGAGCCCTTCGAGGTGACAGTCCTGGCCTCGAATACCGCCGACGATCCAGAACGGTAAAGGTTCACCGTGGACCGCGTGGTGTGCGGCAAGCCGTTGGACCCGGCGGTGATGGCCCACGCCGCGCAATCGGTCGGAGCTCCCACTGCCACCCCGGCCCCGGAGACCGGCAGGCAGTTCTGCGTCCTGTCCATGCAGGCCGTCAACGTCGGAAAGAGCATGGCGGTCTGGGACGCCGACAACACCGTGAGCCTGAACGTGGGGGACATCCGGTACACGCAATCGCAGAAGGACGCCAGCTACTCCTCGGACTATGCGCAGTACTGGAACGACAGAGGCGAGGTAGCGCCCACGTTCGGCCTCAACCCAGGCAGCCAGGGACCGGTGCACGGTGTGTTCCAAATCCCGGCCGGTGACAAACCGACCAGTGTCTGGGTCAGCTCGGGAACGGCCATCGAGACGATCGATGGAGTGGAGCCGGGACACCTCGTACTGCTCAAGTGAGGAGGTCGGGCACGCAGGCCTTGCCGGTCAGCCCGCTGGTGTGCGGGTGTTGTTGAAGCGGACGCCGGTGTCCCAGTTCTCACGGGCGGTGGTCATGCACCAGTGGCACAGGGGCAGGCCTCCGCTGCCGTATCTGTGGGTGTTGCGCTGGCAGCCGGAGCAGGGGCCGACCAGGCTGCTGGAGCAGGTGAAGGTGGACGGGTCCGGCTCACTGATCGGCGGCGGGAAAGTACTGGTCATCAGGGACAGCCTGTTCTGGGGGAGGGACGGGTGCAGTGCAGTGAACGTGACCGGAGGGGGCCGGGCCGGTCAGCGCGCCGTAGCGGAGACGGCCGGGCGGGTGGGTAAGTCGAGGATGTCCAGGGCGGTGTCGGGCTGGCAATGGCTGCAGGCCCGCACTCCTGAGGCGAGGAGCCGGCGGGCTTCGTCACGGCCCACCGGGCGCCGTCGTTTGCCGACGGCGTAGCAGCCGCCCATGTGGACCTCGATGGGCGGCCGTCCGTCGCCGATGCCGAGTTCGACGATCCACTCCGGCTCCGCGGGCCGGGCCTGCCGCCCGTGCTGCTGCTCGGCTTCCCGCTTCTGAAGGGCGGCGATCTTGTCGTCGATGCGCTGCAGCCACATGGCGTGCCAGACCCTCATTCTGTGGAATCAGCTTTGTCAAGCGAGGCCAGCAAGCTGCCCAGCGGAGCCTTGCGGGATCAGCGTTTTGATCTTCGTGTTTCACAAACGGTCGGTGTCTGGCGGCCGAGCCGTCCCCTCCGTCTCTTCCTGCCAGCGGACGAGGTCCTGTTGAGCTTGGAGGGTGTCGGGGTGGTCAGGACCGAGGAAGCGGAGCATGTCAGCGACGAGTTGTTTCAGTTCGCTGGCAGCTGCGACGGGATCCCCCGCCATGCCACGCCAGTGGGAGAGATCGCGTCGACTGAAGTTCCCCCCGCGAACTGGACAGCGGGTGTTTACGCTGCCGGGGCGAGGTTCTGCCTGAGCAGGGATCTCGTTTCGAGCGGGGTGACGTACCCGTAGTCGGGGTGCCGACGGAGTCGGCTGCGGTTGTACTCGACCTCGATGTAGCGGAAAACGTCGGCCCGGGCCGCCTCGCGGGTCTCCCACACGGTCGTCCCGATCTCCGCTTTCAGGATGGCGAACCAGCTTTCCGCGGCGGCGTTATCGTAACAAGAGCCGACGCGTCCCATCGACTGCCTCATGCGCAACTTGCCTATTTCGGTGCGGAATTCGTCACTCGTGTATTCACTGCCGCGATCCGTGTGCATGATGCAGCGGTACTCCAGGCCGCCACGCCCGGCCGCCATCCGCAGGGCAGCGACCGGCAGCTCGGCGCGGTGGTGGTCGGCCATCGCCCAGCCGACCTGAAGTTCCCCCCGCGAACTGGACAGCGGGTGTTTACGCTGCCGGGGCGAGGTTCTGCCTGAGCAGGGATCTCGTTTCGAGCGGGGTGACGTACCCGTAGTCGGGGTGCCGACGGAGTCGGCTGCGGTTGTACTCGACCTCGATGTAGCGGAAAACGTCGGCCCGGGCCGCCTCGCGGGTCTCCCACACGGTCGTCCCGATCTCCGCTTTCAGGATGGCGAACCAGCTTTCCGCGGCGGCGTTATCGTAACAAGAGCCGACGCGTCCCATCGACTGCCTCATGCGCAACTTGCCTATTTCGGTGCGGAATTCGTCACTCGTGTATTCACTGCCGCGATCCGTGTGCATGATGCAGCGGTACTCCAGGCCGCCACGCCCGGCCGCCATCCGCAGGGCAGCGACCGGCAGCTCGGCGCGGTGGTGGTCGGCCATCGCCCAGCCGACCACCTCCCGCGTCGCGAGATCGATGCAGGTCGCCAGATACAACTTGCCTTCCAGCGTGACAAGTTCGGTCATGTCTCCGACCAAGCGCATCCCGGGCCGGGGTGCGGTGAAGTCCCGGCCGATCAGGTCGAGCGCGAACACCGCCCGCTTCGCCTGCCGGGTCAGGCCCCGACGCCGGCGGCGGGTGATCCCGGCGATCCGGTGTTTGCGCATCAGCCGCTCGACCTTCTTGGAGTTCACCGCCCGCCCGGCCCGCCGCAGGGCGGCGTGGACACGCGGGGCCCCGTAGGCACCGCGAGATCCGGCATGCAGCACCCGGATCTCGCCCACCAGCACCTCCTCGGCCCGCTCCCGCACCGCCCGGGCCGGCCCTGCCGCCCTGTGCGCGTAGTAGGTGGAACGGGACACCCCCAGCACACGGCACAGAAACGCAACGCTGTGACCTGCGAGATTCCCCTCCGATGCCTTCTCCGCATCGATGAGGTGACACCGTGCCGCGGTGCCTACCTCATCTTGTCCTGAGCGAAGAAGGCGGTCGCTTTTCCCAGAACCTCGATCGTGGCCTCCTGCTCGCGGACCTTCCGCCGCAGCCGGACCAGCTCCTCACGCTCCGCAGTGGTCAAAGCCCCGGCGGGCCCCTCACCGCGGTCGATCTTCGCCTGCTTCACCCACCCGCGCAGCCCTTCCGGACTCACGCCCAGATCCCTCGCCACCTCGGTGACCGTCTTCTCCGAGGACAACGCCAAGGCGACCGCGTCCCGCTTGAACTCGGCCGTGTACCGCTTACTCATGTTGCTCTTCTGGCTCACTACCTGTGACTGCTTCCTCCGGGACCATCCGTCCCAGTATCAAGCTGTCCGACCGGCAGGGGGAACCTCACCCCGCCCATACCGGCCAGCACCCGGCCGGTTGGGACTTGGTGCAGCACAGTAGTGCCGCCGTCTTCGACCACGGCTCGCAGTTGGTCCACCTCGGCACGGTGTTGGAAGGACTGGGCCCTGGGTGGGATGACACCGACTTGGTGCGGCATCCCGGCGGGCTGGCGAGGGGCGCGCTGCTGCACGATGGTCAGCTGCTCCGCGCTCACTAGGTGGACGTAGCCCGTGACAGCGAGTCCGCCCGTCGAGGCGGTTGCGTCTCCGGTTTCAGACACCTGTACCGGGGCGGCAGGGATGAGGTTCCCCCGTCATGCGGGAGCCGCTGATCAGCTCGTCAGCAGGGGGTGACGGGTGTTCAGATTCGCTGGTTCGGCCGTCGCCTGCTCGGCGTAGTACTTCTCCTCGAACTCGATCGGGCTGAGGAAGCCGAGCCGTTCCTGGATGCGGCGGGAGTTATAGAAGCCGTCGACGTACTCGAAGAGCGCGAGATTCACCTCGGCCCTCGTGGTGAAGGTGCGGCCGCGGAGGCCCTCGGTTTTGATGAGCATCCAGAGGTTCTCCGCGAGCGCGTTGTCGTACGAGTCCCCGACCGAACCCATGGACGCCTCAACTCCCGCCCGCATGAGCCGGGTTGTGAGCTTGATGGACGTATATTGACAGCCGTGGTCGGCGTGGTGAATGAGCTTGCCCGGCTCGACCTCGCGGGACGCGAGCGCGTACTCCAGCGTGGTCAGGACCAGGTCGGCGTCCGCGCGGGCGGAGGTCTCCCACGCGACGACCCGGCGGGAGAACGCGTCGCGGATCGCGGACAGCCACAACGGCCCCTCGCCGGTGGAGATCATCGTGAGGTCGGTGACCCACAACCGGTTCGGCGCCGGTGCGGTGAAGTCTCTGTTGACCAGGTCCGGGGCCAGGGTGGCCTTCGGGTCCCGGCGCGTGAAGCCCTTCCGTCGCGGGCTCACACCCGCGAGGTCGGCCTCACGCATCAGGCGCTCGACCCGTTTGCGGCCCACCGGGGTGCCCTCGCGTTTCAGCACGGCGTGCACGCGCGGAGAGCCGTAGACGCCGGTGGAGTCGGCGTGGATCTCCTTGATCCGCTCGGTCAGCTCGACGTCGCGACGCCGCCGTTCGCAGGGCTCCTTCTCTGCGCGGCGCCAGCGGTAGTAGGTGGAGGAGGGGATGTGGAGTTCCCGAAGTACGCACTCGACTCCCAGGCGGGGATGCTCGTCGACGAGCGCCGTCACCTGGGCCGGGTCGGGTCGAGTTGCGCCGCGAAAAACGCCGAGGCCGTCCGCAGGACGTCGTTGGCTCGCTTGAGCTGGGTGTTCTCCTTGCGCAGGGCCGTGAGTTCGGCGCGTTCGTCGCTGGTGAGACGGTCGTCGCGCTCGCCGGCGTCCGCCTCGGCCTGGCGGATCCAGCCACGCAGGGCCTCCGGGTGCACGCCGAGGTCGACGGCCAGCTTCTTGATCTGGGGCTTCGGCTCAGCGGTGCGATACATACGTACCGCACGCTCACGCAACTCGAGCGAGTATTTCCGGGGTGCAGCCATGGTCACAGGTCCTCTCATGAGTCCCATCTGACCTGCTGTCAACTTCCTCCGCATCCCGGGGGAACCTCAGGACGGCGGGGCCACGGAAACCAGTCACTGCTGTTGCCCCAGTTGCGCCGTCCGCGTTTCCGGTCTCGGTCACCGCCACTTGTGCGTCGGTGATGTCCCGAGGATCCTTTGCGTGCTTGTCTCCTCTGCTCACGCGACGGCCCCCTCTTCGCCTGCGCCGGATACTCAGCTGTAGTCGATGCCGCTGACAGCGCTGCTGCCATCGCCGCTGGCGGTGGCGTTCCCAGTCTGTTCCGCCTTCGCGGACCCGCTGCTTTCCCGCCGATGCCTTATGCCCGTCACAGCCGTGCCTCCGCCACTTGCTTCTGCCTGCCCGGTCCCGACGACCACGTTGTCCGCATGGTTGTCCGGGCGTTGAAACAAGGCCCAGATCAGGGCCACGATGCCGACGGCGGCCTGGATGGTGGCCCCAGCCAACTGGCCGGCATCCGGACTGCTCAGCAGCCAGACGGCCGGGGTTGAGAGGATCGCGACTGCGGCCACGATGATGATGGTGACCTTCCAGGGATTCGACACGTGGCCCTTCCTCTCGGGTTCCGCGGAGGGATCAGGCCCAGTCCAGCGCACCGGTGCTGCGTGGCTGTTCCTACATTAAGTACCCACCGCATTCTGTCAGTTCAGGCAAAGTGCGGTAAATCCCCATGACTTTCTCAGAGTCAGGATTGAGGCGTATCGCCGCATCGGACTTCGATGATCGGCAGCAGTTGACGTGGGGTGGGGCCGGACGGAGTGGGGACGTCCGCTAGACGCTCCAACAGCCGGTCCAGCGAGGCCTGGCCGTCGTCGACCGCGGCCTGCTCTTCGTCTGTAAGCGGGATGGTGGAGAGCATGCGTTGGAGGTTCTCTTTCGCTTCCAGGAGCTGGCCTTTGCTGGAGTCCTTGGGTGCGTAGAAGTCGCAGCGGGCGCAGGCCATGCGGTGCGGGCACTGCTCGAAGAACGAGTAGGTGCAGTAGCCGTGTCCCAGGTCGTAGTGCTGCCACGGTTCGCCGGCTGCTGCGGCGCCTGATTCGACTGCTTCGCGGTCGACGAGGACTTCGATGGTGCGTACGTTCCGGGCGAAGTATCCGGCGTCTTTGTAGGCCTTGGTCAGCGTGTTGGGGCTGATCTTCGCGTAGTGCTGGGTGGATTCCGGTGATCGGTGGCCGAGCCAGGCCTGCAGTTCGAACAGGGTCATGGGTTCTTTGGCGTTGTACAGCTGGCTGGCGATGGTGGAGCGGGCCCGGTGGCTGGTGATGCTGCCGCGGACGTCGGCTGCTGGGACGCCGGCTTTGCGGCAGAGCATGGGGATGATGGTGCTGTTGATGTAGCCGCTTGAGATGGCGCGGGCCCGGATGGAGAACAGGAAGTCGACCTGTTCTCCGGTTCGTCTGTCGGTCCGTTTCGGCTGGTCCGGCCGGAGCGATTCCCAGGCGTTGATCGCCTGTCCGAGTAGTGGATCGACCGGCTTGGTGAACGCTGTGCCGGTCTTGTGAGCGGGTACGTCCAGCAGACAGACAGCATCCCTGGCGAGAATCTGCGCCGCGTTGCCGACGACGGGAGCGCCGTCGTGCTGCCACCGGACGCATCCCAGACGCAGGCGCGCGATCTCATTGCTGCGCTGACCGGAGAACAACCAGGTCAGAGTGATGGCCCGAACCAGCTCAACGGGGTAGACCAAGCCGGCTCTGCCGTGCGGCATGTCGGCGGTCTCAAGGTTGAGGCCGGCCCACAGCAGCTTGGCCCAGATCCCGTCGGCGATTACGCGCGGCCGGGGGCCGATCATGGCATTGATGCTGCGTGGCAGGGTGAATGCCCGGATGGGGTCGAACCTGCGGGGCAGCCACTCCCAGTCGTGAATGTCGCGGAAGAAGACCCTCACAGCGCGGATGAGGCCGGCCTTCGTTTCGGCTTGGAGCGGCTGACCGAGGCGCTCTTGGAAACTGCTGGTGCGCACGACGTAGTCGCCGATCTTCATACGGTCGACGGCCGTGATCCAGGCCGCGCACGTCTGCCGCGTCCACACAGCGGGATCAGCGGCTTCCGGCTGCTCCGCGGCAATCCACCGGCCGGTCTTCAGTAGCGCCGCCCGGCTGTGGAGGCGGGAACGGTGCGTCATGGTGGTCGTGGCTGTCCACCGTTCCACCCACTCGGCCCATACCGGTGGGGCCCCGGCGTGGCTGACTACCTCAGACGTGGAGCGCAGGGCCGGCGGATCGCAGAAGCCGAGTGCGGCCCCGCCCCGTTGCACCGCGAAGAGGGTCCGCATACCTCCCTCAGTCAGGAGGTCCTCTCGCCGGACACGATCAAAGAACGGCGTAGTGAGGTCACTGTTGTGAGGGCTACGGTTGATCAGGAAGAGTTGGCTCATCACCGAGGGCACGCCCTTGTCGTGTTCCTGGCCATACTGGTAGCCCCAGCCAGTCAGCACGGCACGGACGCGCCCGATCTCCTTTGGGTGCGGATCCTCTGAAGTGACGGTCGGGATCAAGCTGTGAGGCTGTACTTCTGCTGGTCGGGGCCGGGGTAAAGGCGTTGATGTTCGCGGGCCGCGTGGAAGACCCAGTAGTTGTCGAAGTCGCCGTTCGTGATCAGTGTGCGGAGTTGGAGGACGGCTTCGGCGCCGTCGAGTCCCCAGCGGGCGCCGGTGATGTCGAGGCGGTCGGCGATCAGGTGGCGGCAGGCGCCTTCGACGGCGCCGGTGGCGATCGGCCAGCCGGCCGCGAGGGCGGTGTCGTAGTGAAGCTGATCGAGGTGGCCGGTGAGGTAGCGGTGGCAGGTGGTGACTGCCTCGCGGCGGGCGGCGGGAAGCCGTTCGGCTGCGGCCTGGGCGGTCATCTCGGTGGCGGCGCGCTCGGCATGTCCGGCGAGGATCGCGGTGAGTTTGTCCGTGGCCCAGGTCTCAGCCGCACGGCTGCCGGGCGGATGGAAAGCATGCGCTGCTGTCCAGCAGTACTCGGCGACATGGACGAAGTCGAGCAGGACGTTGAGGTGGATGCCGCGGCGGGCGGCTTCGGCTTGGATCAGGTCGAGTTGGTGGCGGGCGCCGTCGACGAGCACGATCCAGTCCCGCAGCTGCTGCGGGTCGCGGGCCTCGGCCTGTCCGAAGGCGTCGGCGACGACCTGTTCCGGAGGACGGATCACCGAGGCGGTGCACCATTTCTGTTCCGCTTTCGGGCCCGGCCTCGGCGGCCGGGCCTGGCTGCGACCGCCGGGCGGGTGCACGATGTCGTGCGGCCGGCGCGGGGCGGGCACGATGTCGAAGATGCAGGCCACGGTCGCCATGCGCTTGCGATTGGGCTTCTCCCCCGGAGCCAGGCGTCCGCGCCGTCCGGCCGCCGCGCTCTTGGCCGCGGCCCGGCGGGTGGCCTCGCGCAGGGCTTCGGGCCGCATCACCACCCCCTTGCCGTCGACCTGGATGACCAGCGGCATCCCGCGGGTGCACGGCGTGGGGATCTTCACCGTGTAGTAGGCGGCGATGTCGACGGCGGCAGCGACCACCAGCTCTTTGAGACGGCGCTTGCCCAGCACCTTCCCGCAGCGTCGCTCGATCGCGGCCTGGGCCTGGTCGAACGAGCCGCGAACCGCCTCCAGAACCGCGAGGCGGGCAAGCCCGCGGGAGTGCCGGCCGGCGGGGAGCGACAAGTGGGCATCCGCCGGGTGCACGTTGGACACGCCCCGGCCGCGATAGGCGATCCTGTTCACCCGGACCGGCCCGAACACGCAGGTCAGCCAGCGGGGGTGGTTGCTCTCCCGCCAGGTCCGCGTCTGTCCTTCCGGCCCGCGCACCGCCGGTTGCCCTGCGTTGATACGGGCGTCCGCTTCTTCCGTCCTCGCCCGCGCATCGAGGTGATCCTGCATCAACTGCCGCAGCAACTCGCGCCCTTGCTGTTCGAGCAGTTCCTCCAGCTCGTCGTGGGCCATGCTTTGCGCCGGGTCGTCGGCCAGCGTCGAGACAAGGCGTTCGAAGGCACCACGGGAGGCGGCATACTCATCAGGCCCGGACAAGGCGTCATAGGGTTCCATCTGGGGCTCTTCTTCGGCTCTTCTTGCGGTTCGTTTGGTTGGCACCTTCGAATCTACGGAGAAGAGCCCCTTGGTCACCGGGAGTTGACCCGGCCGGTGTCCCCGTCGTGGCGAGCGAGGGTGAACCGTCCCGGTGCGTCCTCGTCCAGCCAGCCCCGCTCCACCAGACGCTTCAGCTTTCCCCGTGTCCCCTCGATCTTCGCCGTGGTGGCCTCCAACCCGATCCGCGGCACGATCTGCTTGGCCTGCAACGGACCTGGAGCATCAGCGACGATCTCCACGATGTCCCGGTACACGTCCGGCAGCACTTGAACGACCAGGCCCTCCCGCCACGGCGGCACGGCCATCACTCCGATGCCGTGAGGCGCCGGCGCCTTGGGGTCCGGCGCATCGCGCGCCTCCGCTTCCGGCGCTGCCTGGGCGGCCGACAACTCCGCGAGCACTTGCGCGACGGTCTCCCGCGTGATCTCCAACCGCGACAGATCCGCCCGGGCCTTCTCCAGCCGGACGGCCAACTCCGCAGCCTCGGCCTGGAGTTCTTCCACCCGCTGTCGAGCCGCGGCCTCCCGCGCCTGGAGCTCTTCCGGCAACGACACCATCGCGCCCACCTCCACCCCGCCACGGTAGGAGTACGACGGCACCGCTCACACGTCAATCAGCGTCTTCCCAGCTCAGCTGCCCCTCGAAAGGATCCGCACCCGTCTGACTTGTTCCATGCCATCTCGTCCCACGCCTTGCCCGGCGGATGGCCGTACTCGTTGAAATCGGGGTCGCCGCGCTGGCAGAGGAACACGATCAGCACAATGGCCCGAACGGGACGAACCCCAGGAACCACCACCAGCCGCTCCGGTTCCTGTCGTGCAATCTGCGTACGAAGACGCCCAGCGTCGGCACGATGAGTGCCAGCCAGACGAACGCGACGACCGGGGAATCCAGTTGGACGGTGAGGTCGATGCTCGGGATGTAGCAGAGCACGCAGAAGAGAAGGAACCACCAGTACTCCGACCGCGAGGCCCGGCCCTTCCAGTCGACGGCCTTCGTCAGACCGTGTACGACCGCCTGCTTGAACCTCATCTCCCACCTCCCTCACCCGATCCGTGCGGGCAACGTAGGACGCTTCGCCGGGACCCCTCCCGACGGCACGCTGATAGCAAGGTGACGCCGAGGACGTTGAGGATGAGGGGGAAGCGGACGTGATGCGGATGACACGGCGGCGCCTGCTGGTGGGCGGGGTGCTGGTGCTGCTGGCAGGCGCCCTCGCGTACGCCTTCCGGGCTGGTCCCACGCTCGACGGCTCCGAGGAGGTCGACGGGGCTCTTCCGACCGACAAGGACTTGGACGGCTACGCGTCCATCGGGGGAGTCGTGGGCGTTCTGAGCCCACCCGGCGGCTACCGGAACGAGAAGGGGAAGGCCCTGCTGACCGGGAGCCAGCTGGATGCTCAGTGCCGGACCTACCGGAAGGAGAAGGACGGTTGGGCGTGCCGGGGTCTGCGGGGGATGGGGATGACGGGGTTCGTGAACACGTCCGACGTGAACTCGCGCCTGGGTTCCTTCGTCCTCGCCTACAAGGACGACGCCGCGGCCGGGACGGCCTTCAGGCGGATGGTGAACGAATCCCGCGACGACCTGCACGCCGAGGAGCAGAAGGAGCCGGACGTGGGGGACGAGAGCCGGTCCTTCAGGCTGGAGAGTGCGAAAGGCAGCGTCGTGGTGCTGCGGTGCGGGTCGGTGGTCGCCCAGGTCCTGTCGAATAATGGCTACGGGTACAGCGGTGACGAGGGCGCTGGAGGGAAGGACGCAGACCCCATTCGGATGTGGGCGGACCGTCAGGCCGAGAAGATCGAAGAGGCGCTTTGACGTTGGGGGGGACGCCGGGGGGACGTCCCGCGCCGTCACCACCCCGTGAACAGCACGGTCCCGGCGCTGGCCCGCGGGGGAGGGCGGCACCGGGACCCGACGTGAGTGACACCCTAGCCGGACTTCTCACCGCTCCTGGGAGGGGACGGTAGGGGGCGGGTGCGTCGTTCTGGTGCCGGATGGCCAGGGGCAGGCCGAGTGCGTACAGGCGGGCGGCGAACTCGTCCTCATCCGCGACACCGCCTGCTGATCACCCACCAGCCGAACCGCCAGGCCAGCACGCCCAGATCTCAATTTCCCCCTTGGTCGTTAGCGATAATGGCCGTACCGATGGTCGAGACCCGGTCCGCGGTTCGGGGGTGCCAACGGCGATCCTCAGACGAAACTGCCGGAGCTGTAACCGCCACGACGGTGGCGCATCTCCGATTCAGTGACCGTGTCGGCGGCCGGACCGTAGTGCCCGAACCACCACTCGGTCAGATCAATGTGCAGGGGCGCGAGCTCGCCTCGGGTCGCCTCGGCGGCGGCATCGTCCCACACCATGTGCCAGACCTTCGGTGGCACCATCAACCGCTTGTAGAGCAGCGGTGCGAGCCAGCGCGCCAGGTCGCCGATGTCGAGCGTCTCACTCCATGCCTCGCCGTGGCCTGGCAGCGTCGTCGTGGGCTCGACGTCGCTGCGCTTCAGGTAGGCGGTTGTGTCCCGCACGAGGATCCGCCAGACCCTGGCTCGGTCGACCGCGTTGATCGCCTGCTGCCGTTGCCGGTCGCGCCGATTGAACTCGTTCCGGATCGTGATCTGCCGGTGGTGCTTCGCCCTCGGCGCCTTGGCGATCTCCGGCTGCACCCGCACGGGCAGGTCGCCGACGGCTTGCTGATATGCCCGCTAGGCCGCGGCCATCCTCCGCTGGAACCGCCGATACCTCCGGGGGTTGGGCCGGACGGTCCCACGGCGCCGGGCGCGTTCAAGCGACCTGGAGAGGCGGGCCTCGGCCCGGTCCTTCGCCCGCAGGAGGTCCTGGAGCTGCTCCCGCCACCTGACCGCCTCGCGTATCGCCTGGGCGTGAACGGCCGTCCGCCGAGCACGCCACGGCCGAGTTCGAGCAGCTGCACCGCCGTCTCCGGGGCATCCGCTCACAACGCGTCAGCGGCCGCGTTGGCGGCGAGACCGTTGAGCTCCGTCAGCGCCCGCTGCTGGTCGCGGGCAAAACGCCGCGGCACCACGAGCGGCAGCAGGCCGACCGCGAACGCGTAGGCGTCCCGGGTCCGGCGCCACTGCCCCGCCTGAGCCTTGGTGTCTGCCCATGCGCGTGCGGCCTTGATCCGAGCCATCGGCTGCAGTGTCTCGATCTCCTCCGCCTCACGGAAGGCGTGCCCTGCCGAGGCGAGGACCCCGGGGTCCAGGCAGAGCTCGTACTGGACGTACAGGGCGCCGCCGTAGTTGATCTGGGCCTCGCCGCGCCCCGACGTGTCGAGAGCACTCGCCCGGACGGCGCTTCCCAGCGCCGTCACGGACCGGCGCAACGCCTCCGGATCGCTGCTGAACCCGTACTCCGACAGGCCAGGCCCGGCCCAGGTTGCCCAGCGCCACTACATGGTCCCGCTCGCCGTACGGCACCGTGTCGGCGTCTTGGCGCGCACCCTGATCGTCAAGGCCATCGAGGCGCTTGGGTGACGGCTCGACGGCGATGAGCCTTCGTCGGCGCCGGTCTCCCTCCGCGTCCTCTCGTCGTCCTTGTCGTACGCGCACATGCGACAGAGTTCGGGGTCAGCCCACTTCGGAGGTGCGCCGTAACGATCGATGGGACCGCCGCACTCTTTACATCGCTGGCCATCAACCTTGGGAGTCATATCCGCGCCGGTGGCGGGCCGCGTGGACTCCAGTCAGGGCGCCCAGCGTGACGAGCGTCGCCACGCCCGCGGCGACGAAGCACGCGTACTGCGGGGCGGTGACCAGGAGGGAGTGTTGTGGCGCCACCAGGCCTTCCGGGTCCTGGTGCACCGTGAAGCGGTCGCCGACCTTGGTGTCCGCGTCGCAGCCCGTATCCCAACCGGTGGGTTCCCGCGAGGTCCCGTCCGGCAGGGCGGCGACCAGTGGGGCGAGTTCCTTCTTCGTGGGCCGAGCCGGTTCCTTGGCCGTGGCGGGGCTGGCCTGGGCCGCGACCCTGAGCAGGTCGGCATCGACGCGTAGGAAGTCCGCGAGCGCGCGCTGTGGGGCGGTGAGCTCGCCGAGGCCGGCCGGGACGGGCGGTTCCGGGGTGGTCTGGTACTCCTCTTCGTCGTCCTCGAGTTCCCAGGCGGTGAGGGCGGAGAGCCAGGCGAGGTAGAGGGGGCGCAGGTCGCCGGTGGCGAGTTCGTCGCGTACGCCGATGAGGGCGGCCAGTGAGTCGTCGGCGCCCTCGATCCAGTCCCCGCCCTCGTGCTCGCTGGTCAGGTCGAGAAGGAGGTGGGTGCGGGTCGTCCAGGCGTCGACGTGGTGGTCGAGGCAGTACGGCTGCGCTGTGCGCGGTGCCAGAGCCTGTTTGGGCAGGCGGAGCATGAGCCGGTGGGTGCCCCAGTTGGTGACGTACAGGTGGGCGTCGAAGTACCGCTCGACCATGCGGCGCGGATTGCCGCTCAGGTCACCCCAGTTGTAGGTGTTGGTGAAGGTGGTCGCGGTGATCCGTGCCCGGGTGGAGATGGCCCGTAGCTGGTCCCGTTCTTCGCGGCTGAGCGGCCGGTCGAGGGCCTGGAACCGTAGTACTGGTACTCGCTCACACGGCGAATCCTATCGCCGCTGCGGGTGGGCTCGGATGGGGAGCGGGCGAGGCGGTCAGGGCCTTCGCCTGGCCGCTGCTGCTTCAAGCCGGCGGTCTCTCGGAACTGCCCAGCGGCCGACTGGAGTTGACCGCGCGGGGCCGCAAGGCGCTGGCCGGGCCCGCCCACGAGACGATCCGGCACCTGTGGCGGCGCTGGCTGAGCCACGGGGTGCTGGACGAGTTCAGCCGCATCGAGGCGGTCAAGGGGCAGCGTGCGGCGAGCGTCCTCAGCGCGACCGGTCCGCGCCGCAGGGCGGTGGGCGCGGCGCTCGCCGAGTGCTGTCCGCCCGGGGAATGGGTGACGGTGGACGAGCTGTTCAAGGCGATGCGTACCGCAGGCCATGACCCATACCTGGTCCGCTCCGAGCGGGCGCTGTGGAAGCTGTACCTGGAGGACGCGCAGTACGGCAGCCTTGGCTACGACGGACACCACGACTGGCCTGTGCTGCAGGGCCGTTACACCCTGTGCGTGCTGTTCGAGTACGCGGCCACCCTCGGTCTCGTCGACGTCCAGTACATCGACCCGGACAGCGTCAGGGACGACTTCCGCCACATGCGGGGCGCCGACTGGGTGGAGCGGCTCAGCCGGTACGACGGGCTGCTCGCCATCCGGTTGAACCCGCTCGGGGCGTACGCGACGGGGCGCACCGACGACTACCGGCCGGGCCCGGTACCCGCCGTCGGGGCGTGGAGCCCGGTCAGGGTTCTGCCGAACTTCGACGTTGTGGCACTCGACGGCCTGGCCCCCGCCGAGGCGCTGCTGCTCGACGCGTTCGCCACCCGGTCCGCCGACCGTGTCTGGACGCTGTCCACTGCCTCCGTGCTGAAGGCCCTCCACGCAGGCCGCGGCCTGGACGAGCTGCGCCGCTTCCTCGCCGAGAGCGTCACAAGAGAGGAACTGCCGCAGACCGTCACGGCTTTGCTGGCCGACGCCGCCTCCCGCACCGAGAAGGTACGGGATCTGGGTACGTGCCACCTGCTGGAGTGCGTGGACGAGGCACAGGCCGTGATGATCGCGAAGGACCGCGGGGCGGGTGCACTGTGCTCCCGGATCGGTCAGAAACACCTCATGGTGGCCCCCGGAGACCTGTCGGCCTTCCGCACCGCGCTGCTGAAACTCGGTTGCGTACTGCCCGCCCGGACCTGAGCGGGAGGATCACGCCCAGGGCGCGGTCCGTGGGGCATGGGCACGTGCTCGAAGTGCGGTGAGGGCGGCGGCTCGGCCCGTAGGGGTGAGGGAGACGGCGGAGCGACGGCGATCGCGTTATGCCAGGAAACCGATCGCCTCGCCGGGACGCAGCCACTGCCACAGGAAGTGGCGGGTGTCCTCGGGCCGTGGGGGTGCTGCCGTCGGCGAGGGTGAACGTCGCGGCGGCCAGGGTGTGCACGCCATCGGTGAGGTCGTCGAGCGTGAGCTCCCCGCCCAGCAGGGCCGCTGTGGCGGCTTCGGCGAGCTCGGCTCGGACACCGTCGCCGAACCACGCGCGGGCCGCGGTGGCCTGCAGCAGAGCCGGGTCGGCGAGGTGCTGCCGACCACGGGCGGTCAGGGCGAGCTTGCGGTGCCGCTTGGCGAGCAGCCGCGTCGCGCGGGCCAGTTCGTGCAGTTCGGCGGTGGGGGAGGTCGACGTCGTACTCGGTGCGCGGCACCATGCCGGGCAGATGCCAGTCATAGCGCTCGGCGGCCTCGACGACCAAGGCGCGTGGCAGGTAGCCAGCCTGAGTCAGTGTCACCCCGTCGCCTACCGACTCCAGCAGCCAGCGCAGGGGTGCGTGTCCGGTGCCTAGGAGAAAGCGACCGCGTGCGTGTCCGTCCTGCGTGAACGGGGCTGGCCCGGAGACGAGGCCCTCGCAGAACAACTCGACACGGTGACTGGCGGTGCCGTCTTCGTGTTGCGGCCACGACCGGTCGACCTGGAGGAACTCTCCGGTCTGCTCGATGGCGACCCGACCTGGGGCGGTGGCCTCCGTGCCCACCGCCTCCGACGCCCCGGCCGCGATACGCCTGACGCCTTCCGTGACCGCTGCGCCCTACGACCACCCGGACGCCCGCCGCCTCTCCCAGGCCCTCCGCGCCGAACAGCTCGGCCTGTACGGCTTCGCCGATGGCCCGGACACCACCCCCGAGGCGGACTTCGACCCGCCCGGGCTGTTCCTCATCGCCCACGCCGGCGAAGAGGCGGTTGGGCGCGGAGGAGTACGCCTCCTCGGCGAGCACACTGCGGAGATCAAACGGATGTACGTCTCCGGTGACGCCCGCGGCCACGGAATCGGCCGGTACCTCCTCGAACACCTCGAACGGCACGCCGCCAGCCGAGGAGCAACGCGCATCATGCTGGAGACCGGACGGCGCAATACCGCCGCCCTCGCTCTCTACCACCGGGCCGGTTACCTGCCCTGCCCCTCCTATGTCGCCGGACGCGACGCCCGAGTCAACCGGGCCATGACCAAGCCCCTCGGCAGCAGTTCACCGCGATAGCCGGAGGACCGCCCCGTCCGGCGCCGGCCTCCTGCCAAGGAGGGTGAAGCACTCCGTCGCGATGATCGACTCCCGCTCCGCTGCGGGAAGCCGGGAGAGGATTCCAGGAAGGGGCCGCTCCCGCGCCGCTTCACTGCGGTGCGCCAAGATCGCGGCCAGCTTCTGGTCCAAGCAGTCGCTCACGTCGACCGCCTCGGTGACGTGCTCGTCCGGCACGCTGAGCACCTTCTTGCCGACCCGCGTCAACAGCACACCCAGTTCGCCCAACCCCGAATCCGGGTGCGTCGCGGCGTACAACGCATCGGGCTGCCACGGAGCCCCGGCCTGCGGGTAGAGGTGTTCCAGGCCCGCGGCGTGGAACGCCAACAAGGTCCCGTGGTGGGTGCGGAGGTGGTCCGGATGGCCGGTCAGCTGGCCGTAGGCGTCGTGGGTGACGACGACCTGTGGCCGTACGGCACGGATGTGTTCGACGATCAGCCCCGCCACCTCCTCCAACGGGGCGTCGCAGAGCCGGGGCCGGTCGGGCGCAGAGTCGGGGATGCGGGCATCGGCGAATCCCAGCATTCGCGGCCTGCCCGCTCCCAGGATGTCCAGGGCGTCGGCGAGTTCACCGGCCCGGTGGCTGTCGGGCGCCCAGGTAGCGGTGACCACGGCGGTCGCGGCGCCCGCGGCGGCGTGCTGCGCGAGGACGCCGCCGGCCAGGAGGGACTCGTCGTCCGGATGACCGAAAACGCCCAGCAGGGAAGGCCGGGACGCGGAAGAGGCCGGAGGCACGGGTAACCCTTTCTGTCGAACGCGGTAGCGGGTGTGGTCGGTGCCGGCCTACCGGCCGGGGGAGGCGTACGGCTGGAAGTGGGCGGGCGGGTGATCGAGGGGGAGGGCGGGGTTCCAGGCGGTCAGGCACTGGGCGCTGGGCACGAACAGCGGATGGGGCAACGCGGCAAGGGGCCAGAACCGCCAGGACCCGATGGCCTCCTCGCGTTGCTGGGGAATGCCGGACCAGCGGGTGATCAGGACGGCCACCGTCAGCCGTACGACGTCACCCACCCGGTCCAGGAGCGTGCCCAGCACCTCCACGTCGTCGGGCTCGGCCACGAGGCCGGATTCCTCGCGGAGCTCGCGGACGGCGGCCTCGGCGAAGGTCTCGCCCGGTTCGACGGTCCCGCCGGCGAGCTCCCAGGTACGGCGCCGGTGTCGGCCGAGCAGGATGCCGTCCGGGCCGTACACGATCACACCGACCTCGAGCGCGGTGTTCGGCGGGGGAGGTGCGTTGGTGCGGGGACGGCTGGGCACGCGTTCCGGACGGCGCGCCGTGTACAGCCGGTAGGAGACCGCGTTGTCCGTCGTCGGGGAGTCGATCGCTGTGACCGATTCCAGGGTGAGGCCGTGCTGGACCAGGAGGTCCTCCCACAGCTGCACGCTGAGGACCCACATGTTCACGGGGTGGTCCTGGGTTGTGCTGGGCAGGCGCAGGATCTCGGGGCGGGGGGTCACCTCGTTCGAGGGCCCGGCGCCGTCGGAGTTGGTGTGCAGCGCGGAGAAGACCAGGCGGCCGCCCGGTTTGAGGCCGTTGGCCAGGGCGGGCAGCAGACGGTTGGGGTCCAGGTACGGCACGGAGCAGACGGAGTAGATCAGGTCGTACGGGTCGGCAGCGTGCAGGTGGTCCACCGCGTCGACGCACACCAGGTGCAGGCCGGGGTGGTCCGGGTAGCGGGTGAGGGCGCGCTGGTGCTGGGCGGGTGAGGCGTCGACAGCGGTGACCTTGGCGCCATGGGCGGCCAGGTTCGCGGCGTGCCGGCCGAGGCCGCTGCCGAGGTCGAGGACGCGTAGTCCCGCCACCTCACCGAGGGCGTTGATGCCGGGGCCGGTCTCCGGGATTCCCCAGTCCCACCGGTCCAGTTCGGGCAGCTGAAGTCCTCTGGTGAGCTGGTGGGCGCCGTAGGTGTTCCAGATTTCGAGGGTGTCCTTCTCGGTGGTCACCGAGTCCTCCATCGGTAAGGGGTGAGTGGGGGTCAGGGGTGCAGGGCGTAGCAGCGGAGCACGTCGAGGTCGGCGCTCTGGACGGCGGACCACCCGGAGGTGAGGGTTTCGGTCTCGGCGGGGCTGATCCCGAGACCTTGGAGGGGGTCGGTGTCCTCGCGGCGTCCGGCGATCTCGGTGACCACCCAGAACGTCCCGCCGGGGACAAGGAGGTGGCGGACGCGGTTGAGGAAGGCCGCCTTGTCGTCCATCCATCGGAAGACCAGGCGGCAGGTGATGACCGCGTACGCGGACTCCGGCAGTGCCGTGAGGTCGCTGGTGGTGATGTCTGCGCACCGCCACGCCGGACCGGGGGCTGGGCCTTCGTCGTGGGCGGCGGCGAGTGCGACGGCGCTGGGGGAGATGTCGATGCCGGTGGTGCGGTATCCGAGCTCATGGTGAAGGCGGCGGGCCAGGGCGCCGTCGCCGCTGCCGATGTCGAGGGCCGGACGTCCGCGGCCGGAGCCGAGGTATTCGTCCATCAGCCGGTTCTCGGAGCCGTCGAGCTGCCGGTAGCGACGACCGCCTGCCCAGAGCGGTTCCCAGTACGCGGCGGTCGCGGTCGTCGTCATGATGCTCCTTCACGAGCAGGCGGCACAGCGGTGCGCGCGGGCGGGACGGGCATGTCCCGTAGGGCGCGGACAAGGGAGACGAGCAGAAGGATCACGGGGACGACCTGGAGGACCGCTCCGACGGTGAGGGTGCCGCGGACGCCGAGGAAGAGGACCAGGGCGCCGGCGGCCGCGGCGGCGAGGGGCCGCGCTCCGGCGGTCACCGTGGTGCTCGCGGCCTGCATGCGGCCCTGGAAGCGGGGCTCGCACAGGATCTGCCTGAGGGACCTCTGGCTCGTCCCGGAGGCTGTGGCCCAGAACAGCTGAACGGCCAGCGTCCCGGCGAGCGCGATCTGCCAACGGAGTCCGGGTCCGGCGAGCAGGAGGGGGATCTGGGCCAGCGGACTGACCGCGAACCCGATGATGATCGTCGGTCCGATGCCGATCCGGGAGGCGATGCGCGGGGCGAGGAGCGCCCCGGCCAGGCTGCCCGCGCCGCCGACACCCATGATCACGCCGAACGCCGTCGGGGATACGTGCAGGTCGGCGAGGAGGTAGTACGCCCAGTACGTGTTCATGACCGCCAGCCCGAAACTGAGCGTGGACAGGGCCGCGATCACCGTGCGGATCGTGGGCTGCCCGACCACGTAGCGCAGGCCCTCACCGATGTCCCGCGCGAGGGTCCGGCGGCCCTCGGTCGGCATGGCGACCGGCTCGGGGGTGCGGATGCGCCACACGAGCAGGGCGGAGAGGAGGTAGGAGAGGACGTCGGCGAGGACGGAGCGGGCGGCGCCGACGGCGCCGACCAGCGCGGCGCCCGCGTTGCTGCCCGCGCTGTCCGCCACCGACGAGGCCGCGCCGAGCCTCGAGTTCGCGCGCTGCAGCAGGTGAGGTTCGACGAGGACGGGCAGGTAGCTGATGGCGGCCGCGTCGTGCACGATCTTGGTGATGCCCAGCACGACGGCGACCGCGTACAGCTGGCCGATGCCGAGCACCCCGGCGAAGGCGGCGGCCGGGATGGTCGCGAGGCCCGCGGCAGCGGTGAGGTCCGCGGCGATCATCTGGGGGCGCTTGGCGTACCGGTCCGAGAGCGCGCCGGCCGGGAGCGCCACAACGGCGTTCGGCAGTTGGCCAAGGAAGGCGAGCGCGGCGATCTGGGTGGTGGAGGCGTGGAGTTCCAGCACGGCCAGGGTGGGGAGGGCGACGGTGCTGACCGCCGATCCGGACAGGCTCGCGCACTCGCTGACGACCAAGCGGCGCAGATCCGGGGAGGTGACCGTCGCGGCCTTGGCCGTCTGGGTGGAGGTCGTCACCCGGCCTCACCGCCCAGCAGTTCCGGGGCGATCACGTTGGCGTAGAGCCGGCCGGTGGCGAAGTGGGTGAGGACCGCGTGGGTGAAGGGGTGGCAGTCGGGCGGCGGAGCGGCCGGGTCGACCCACACCAGCTCGGTGTGCGTGCCCGGCTCGCGGTTGTACGGGGTGCCCTCCCACTCCCGCACCGTGAAGGCGGCACCGATCACCCGCTCACCGTCCGCCGCGTGGAAGTGGAGCAGCTGGCAGAACCGCAAGCGGTCTGGGCCGATGTGATGCCGACTTCCTCGGACAGCTCGCGCGCCGCGCCCTCGTCGAGGAACTCGCCGTCCTCGAGCTTGCCGCCGATCACGGTGACCTGGTTCGGACAGGTCCCGGACGTGGCGTTGTGCCGCACCGCCAGGATCCGCCCGTCGTCACGCTGGAGCAGGACGATGGCGTTCGCCGGGCTCAAGTGCTTGTCACTCACGCGGCCTGCACTTCCAGCCGGGCCAGCGTGGCCTGCCCGCGGGCGGCGATCTCATCGTCCCCGTGGAGGGCTCCCCACGAGATGGCGCTGGCGGCGTCCAGCACAGACAGACAGCGCAGGGCCCACTGCTCCTGGGCGGTGAGCCCGCGGCCGTACCCGTCGACGAACGCCTCCTGAAGGTCGGGGCAGCCGACCCAGGATCCGCAGGCGAGGGGGACGAGGTCGGCAACCGCAGCGTGCGGACGGGCACGCTCCAGATCCACCGCCCCGAAAACCCGGGCCGCGGGGCCGGCATCGAGCAGCCAGTTGTGTTCCCGGAAGTCACCATGGATGTATCCGGCGGGCAGCGGCCCGAGCCGGCCGAGCGCGGCGGCATGCCACCGTACGGTCCGGCGCGCTTTCGAGTCGATCAGGCCCCTGGCCCGGCCCAGGTGCTTCTCTCCGCCGGCGGCGGCCCGGGCGACCTCGGCGGCGGCATCGGCACGGTCCTGGGGCGACAGCTCGCAGGCACCGCCGTGGAAGCTCCGCAGCCAGCGGCCGGCCTGCCAGTGCAGAGTGCGCTGCTCGGAGGGGGTGAGGGAGAGCGCCTTCACCATGCGGCCGGACACCGGGGAGAGCAACAGGGCCAGCTGGAGGGGGTCGGCCGCCAGCAGCAGGGGCGCCGTGCCCAGCTCCATGCCCGGCGCTACTTCCCGCAGGGCGCGGGTGTCGCGGGCGAATGCCTGCGGACTCGGAGCCACCTTCGCGAAGACAGCACCGGAGGCACAACTCAACCTCCAGACGAGGGAGTTGCCGCGGTCGTGGGAGACGTCGCGGGGCAAGTGCACCGGGCCGACGACGCTCTGGGCCCACCCCAGCAGGGCGGGCGGAATCGGCTTTGCGACGCTCATGCCCCCCACCTCGGTTCCGGGCGTGACGGATCCGCGGCGAACGGACGGACGGCGTCAACACCGTGCACGAGGTAGGCCCGAGGGGACAGGGGGAGCCGGACCCGCTGTTCGACAGCAGGAGGAACAGCGGTGGGGGCGGGGACGGGATTCATGAGTTCCTCCTGGGAAGGGTGAGCGGCTTGGCGACACGACAACTCGGCTGCTGGAAAGGGCGTTACGGGCAAGAGCAGGCGACGTGTCGGTCAAAAGTTCGAGAATGCGGGGCGCCCCTTGCGGGGACTGGGTGATGGAACAGTGATCCGCTGTTCGATCACTCGCTCAGAGGGTCGTCACCTGATCGAGCGATTGCTGTGTCGGCCGCGAACGGGGCGGCCGCAGCAGTGCGCCGGTGGCGACCTCCTGCACGCGGGCGCCAAGAACTCTTCGGTGCCGCGATGGTCGTCAACAGGGTCCTCCGGATCTGCGGGGCCGAGCTCGGGGGATGGGGCTGCCGTCCCGGACGGCAGTGAAAGGTGGGTGGGGGCGCGGGAGGAACCCTCGGGTACGGCACTGACAATCGGCGGAGTCCGGGGCTGTGATCCGGACAATCCGAGAGGCCGTTCGACGGCGGGCGGACTGTGGCCCTGCGGCCCGATGACCTGGGAAGAAGTCAGAAGAAAGGATTCTCGAACCAGGTTGCTGCACCGCGAAGTTAAGCGCTGGCCAAGATGGCTTGAAGTGCCCGAGCCGGGTGCCGATCAGGGCGCCGACCGGGATGGCGGACCCCTGAATCGGCACGTCGACGGCTAGCATCAGCACCTTCGAGAACGGACGCTGACGTGGGCGATGTCGGTGCTATCCGTGCTCATGGGCCCGACGCGCCTTCAGGCCGTCGCACGGCCGGCCGCGTCGGGGAGTTGACGAAGGAGCAGCATGGGCATTCCGGCGTCGCACATTCAGGATGTTGTGGCGGCCTACCTGTGTCGGCATCCCGAGGAGCAGGAGCTTCTCCGGCCGCTGCTCGTCCGCATCGACGCTGGCCATGACCTCACTCGGCGCACCGAGTTCGGCGGTCACGTGACGACCTCGGGTGTCGTGGTCAACGACGCGGACGAGGTGCTGCTGGTCCACCACCGCGCCTCGGGGCGACGCATCCAACCCGGCGGTCATTGCGAGCCGTCCGACAGCACATTGTCTGACGCCGTGCGGCGTGAGATCGCCGAGGAGACAGGCGTCACTGAGCTGGAGCCGTGCTGCGGCGGCGACCCGATCCAGATCGATGTCCACACGATCGAGGCCCGTCCCGCCAAGGGCGAGCCGGCGCATAGACACTTCGACATCCGCTTCCTTTTCCGGACCCGGGGAACGGTCGAGGTGACCCTGCAGGCCGAGGAGGTGGCGGGGGCGGAGTGGTGCGGTCCCTCCCAGCTCGGCGACCCGGTCTTGCGGGCCCGCGTCCTCACCGCTCTGGGACGGCCGCAGCCAGATCGCCCAACCGACGACGACCCGTACGGCACCTTGGTGGTGTGACCAGGATCGGTAGTTGACACTAGGCCACGTTCGCAACCTGTGCTGATGCCAACTAGCTTCAGCAACCGGGGGCCCGGAATCAGAGAGATAGTTGGCACTTTGGTACAGCGCAGGTCACAAGGGGTGCCGCCGCACTTTGAAGTTCCCCCCGCGAACTGGACAGCGGGTGTTTACGCTGCCGGGGCGAGGTTCTGCCTGAGCAGGGATCTCGTTTCGAGCGGGGTGACGTACCCGTAGTCGGGGTGCCGACGGAGTCGGCTGCGGTTGTACTCGACCTCGATGTAGCGGAAAACGTCGGCCCGGGCCGCCTCGCGGGTCTCCCACACGGTCGTCCCGATCTCCGCTTTCAGGATGGCGAACCAGCTTTCCGCGGCGGCGTTATCGTAACAAGAGCCGACGCGTCCCATCGACTGCCTCATGCGCAACTTGCCTATTTCGGTGCGGAATTCGTCACTCGTGTATTCACTGCCGCGATCCGTGTGCATGATGCAGCGGTACTCCAGGCCGCCACGCCCGGCCGCCATCCGCAGGGCAGCGACCGGCAGCTCGGCGCGGTGGTGGTCGGCCATCGCCCAGCCGACCACCTCCCGCGTCGCGAGATCGATGCAGGTCGCCAGATACAACTTGCCTTCCAGCGTGACAAGTTCGGTCATGTCTCCGACCAAGCGCATCCCGGGCCGGGGTGCGGTGAAGTCCCGGCCGATCAGGTCGAGCGCGAACACCGCCCGCTTCGCCTGCCGGGTCAGGCCCCGACGCCGGCGGCGGGTGATCCCGGCGATCCGGTGTTTGCGCATCAGCCGCTCGACCTTCTTGGAGTTCACCGCCCGCCCGGCCCGCCGCAGGGCGGCGTGGACACGCGGGGCCCCGTAGGCACCGCGAGATCCGGCATGCAGCACCCGGATCTCGCCCACCAGCACCTCCTCGGCCCGCTCCCGCACCGCCCGGGCCGGCCCTGCCGCCCTGTGCGCGTAGTAGGTGGAACGGGACACCCCCAGCACACGGCACAGAAACGCAACGCTGTGACCTGCGAGATTCCCCTCCGATGCCTTCTCCGCATCGATGAGGTGACACCGTGCCGCGGTGCCTACCTCATCTTGTCCTGAGCGAAGAAGGCGGTCGCTTTTCCCAGAACCTCGATCGTGGCCTCCTGCTCGCGGACCTTCCGCCGCAGCCGGACCAGCTCCTCACGCTCCGCAGTGGTCAAAGCCCCGGCGGGCCCCTCACCGCGGTCGATCTTCGCCTGCTTCACCCACCCGCGCAGCCCTTCCGGACTCACGCCCAGATCCCTCGCCACCTCGGTGACCGTCTTCTCCGAGGACAACGCCAAGGCGACCGCGTCCCGCTTGAACTCGGCCGTGTACCGCTTACTCATGTTGCTCTTCTGGCTCACTACCTGTGACTGCTTCCTCCGGGACCATCCGTCCCAGTATCAAGCTGTCCGACCGGCAGGGGGAACCTCACTTGGGCATCCAATCCAACTAGCCCCCTCGGCTGCGACGAGCGCGGCACGCTCCAACTCCTGGTCCATGCCGCAACCATCGGTCGCCGTCGGTGAAGGCGACATTGGCCAGCGGGCCGCGCCGTAACAGCGACCAGATGCCCTCAACCGGGTTCAAGTCCGGTGCATAAGAAGGCAGTTGCACGATGGTAAGCCCGTCATGCTCGACCGCGTACTCGCGCATCCCGGCGGCCCGGTGGGTGGTGAGATTGCCCCAGACGAGGACGATGGGGGCCTTGAGCTGTATGTGAGCACGCACGACCAGGTCGCGGTAGTCGCTCCAAGCGAAGCTGTTGCGCCCCTTGCCCCGGCACTTGCGGTGCCGGCGGAGCCGGTAGATCAGGCGCGACACAGACTGCCAGGACCAGTCATGGCGGTGCAGCAACCGCCACACCGCCGCCATCGAGCAGTCGACCTGGAACTTCCAGGCGATCACCGCTCTGATCCGCGCCACGGTACACCGCTGGTCTTCCCAGCCGTGCTCGGCCGGCCCGAGCGCCAACTCCTTCTCTAGTTCGGCGAACTGGCCATCCGACAGCTTCGGCAGTTTCGGCGGCCCCGCGGAGGCCAGGGCATCCATCCCGCCCTGCCGCCAGGCCCGCCGCCAGCGCTCCGCCGACCGGTCACTGACCCGCAGATCCTTCGCGATCACCGCGTTCTTCTCGCCGCGAGCGAACCGCTCACCCGCCTCATACCGGATCCGCTCCCGAAACCGCCGCCGCTCCGTGGTCAGCCCGCCACCTTGCGCATGCCGCATACCACCGGCCCTACCGCAGGGATCACCACGCGTCACCCGACAACACCCCGAAGAGATCAGTAAGTGCAACTTCAGGTTGAAACACGCTCGATGAGAACTGACACCGGTCATGGGCATTGACCGGAAGCGGAGCGGCGGGACTCCCTACACCAAAGGCCACGTGGGCGTCCCAGCCGGCCGTTGCCCCGGCTGGACCGTGGGAGGTCACTCCGCCGGACCCGACGTCTCGCGGGAAGGGTGGCATGTTCAGACCGTACCTGTTACCTTCCCCTCCGCTCATACATTCAGTCATGACATGTATGAATGGAGGCAGCATGCGGGGAAAGACGGCCGTGGTGCTCGGCGGCAGCGTGGCGGGGCTGTGCGCCGCGGGAGTGCTCGCGAGGCATTTCGACGAGGTGATCGTCCTGGAGCGGGACCGGCTCCCGCCGGACGCGCAGCATCGGCGGGGCGTGCCGCAGAGCAAGCACCCGCACTTCCTCCTCAACTCCGGGCGTCGCGCGATTGGCGAGATCTTTCCTGGCTTCGAGGAGGCGCTGATCGCCGCGGGCGGGATGTGCCTGATGCCGTCGATGGACGCGGCGTACTGCGAGCACGCCGGCTGGGCCCCGCGCAAGGCTGGGTCGATGACGATGGTCTACAGCTCCCGCGTGCTCATCGAGCGGGTCCTGCGCGACAAGGTCCGCGAGCTCCCGGCCATCGAGATCCGCGAGGGCGTGACCGTCACCGGACTTCGTTCCACCGGGGGCGGCACCGCGCGCGGGCGCGTCGAGGGAGTCGAGTACCGCGCGGGCGACGACTCGGGCCGCCTGTCCGCCGACCTGGTCGTCGACGCGCTGGGGCGCGGCTCCTCCGTCGCCGACTGGCTGAGCGCGGCGGGATGGCCGGCGCCGCCGGAGAAGACCCTTGACGCCAAGGTCACCTACACGTCGCGGTGGTACGACCTGCCGCCCGCCGACCGGCGTCCACCGGCGTGGTGGTGGAAGCACCTGGTCGTCACTCCGACGCAGGACACCGGCGACCATCCCGAGGAACACGAGTTCCTCAGCAACTTCTTCCCGATCGAGGGTGACCGCGCCATCGTGTGCATGGGGGCGTGGGGCATCCGGATGCCGCGCGAGGTCGACACCTTCGAGGCCGCGGTGGACCGCGTGCGGGCCAGGTCCTTCGGGCAGGCGACGCGTGCCTGCACTCCGACCTCCGGGGTGCACCTCACTCGCTCGACCGGCAACAAGTGGCGCCGCTTCGACCTGCTCGACCAGCCCCCGCTCGGGCTGATCTGCGTCGGTGACTCGATCTGCGCGTTCAACCCGTTCTACGCCCAGGGGATGAGCTCGGCGGCCCGCTCCGCGCTCATCCTCGCCGAGATGTTGCACGGCCACGACGTCCTCGACCTCGCCTTCTTCCGCGAGTTCCTCGCCCGGCAGAAGAAGTCACTCGACGTGCCCTGGATGCTCGCGATGGCCCGTGACCAGGCATATGACTTCGCGACCGGGAGTGAGGTCGTCGCTCCCTGGCGCCGCAAGCTGGCCGCGCGCCTCAGCTGGCCGGTCTTCAACGCCATCAACGCCACGAGCCGCGAGGACGCCTACGTCGAGCGGACGTTCGCCCAGGTCTTCAACCTCGACATGTCACTGAGGGAGATGACCACCGATGTGCGGTTCTGGTTCGGCATCGCGCGCTACAAGGTGCGTCAGCGGCTCGGACGCACGGTCGTGCCCGGCGGGTTCGACGACCAGCAGGATCCGCCCGGCACCGACTTCACCGGCCAGACCCGCGCCGGCAGCTCGCCGTACGCCGAGACCGACCTCGTCAATGACTGACCCGAGGAGCAGGGAATGAGCTTTTCATGCGACTCAGCGGCCGAGCGCCTCGCTGGAAGGCTCGGGTTCTCCTGCCATGAGGCCGATCCCATCGTGGACTTCCGCAACCCGTTCGGTCTCGAGAACGACACCATGCCGTTCCTCGAGCTGCTCATCATCGGCGGTGCGGTGTTCGCCCTCGTCCATGCGTGGCGGCGGTGGCGGCGCGACGGCGACCCGGTCAACATCTCTCTGTGGTTCGCCTCGCTCGTCTACCTGGCGGTGATCGAGCCGCCGCTCTACTTCCCGGGCTGGTTCGGCCTGGAGGAGCACGTCGGGTTCATTTTCTCCCACAACGTGTTCACCGTGCAGTTTATGTACGACCGGCTGCCGCTCTACATCGTGGCCTTCTATCCGGCGCTGTCGCAGCTCGCCTACGAGGTGGTCCGCGTTCTCGGTGTCTTCGCGCGACGTGGACTCCTTCTCGGTTCGCTGGCGGTCGCGTTCGTCTGCCAGGCGTTCTACGAGATCTTCGATCAGCTCGGACCTCAGCTGAAGTGGTGGGCCTGGAACCCCGGCAACGAGATGATCAATGAGCCGGCGCTCGCCTCGGTTCCGATGAACAGCATGTTCCTGTTCGCCTCGGTGTCCTTCGGCGCGATGACCTATCTCGTCGTCCGGCTGGTCGGCGCGAAGGACGGCCGAGGCACGCTCACCGGCGGGCAGATCAGCCTGCGCACCGTGGCCGCCGGCGCCCTGACACCGCTCGCGATGACGGTCGCCGGCGTGCCCAGCAACGTCTTCCGCGGTGGGGACCAGCTTGGGATTCAGCAGGCCATCCTCGGTGCCGAGCTCGCCCTGGTCTGGATCGTCGGCCTCTCCCTTCTCGCGGACGCCTGGCGCGCGCGGCGAACAGATCGGGCTCCGGTGGCGTCGCCGCTGTTCGCGCGGATCTATCCGGCGCTGTACCTCGGCGTCCACATCGTCCTCTGGTTGGTCGCATTGCCGGCCTACTTCGCGGCGGCCAATGGCATCACCGAGCAGGGCACGCCGATCGGCAGCCTGTGGTACACCGTGCTGTGCACCGCAGCCGCAACCGGGCTCATCGTGGCCGTACTGCGCGCGACCATGTCCCGACGGACCGCAGAGCCTGTGCGATCCTAAGCCCATGGGGCATCACGGCTGGGGAGGCCGGCCTCCCGCATCGGACGCGGAGGCCCGGCAGCGCATCATCGACGCGACCGCCCGCTGCATCGACAGGCACGGCGTCACAAAGACGACCCTGTCCGACGTCGCCGGCGAGCTCGGCGTCACCCGCCAGACCGTCTACCGCCACTTCGGCCGTATCAGCGACATCATCGGCGAGGTGGCGGCCCAGGGCGCCGAGTCGTTCGTCGACCTGATGATCGCGCACCTGCAAGGGATCACCGACCCGGCCGAAGCCGTGGTCGAAGGCATGGTCTTCTGCGTACGGACCATCCCCACCGAGCCACGCCTGAGCCTTCTGCTGCAACTCGGAGACACCACCGCCTTCGGTCGCGGCGCCACCACCAGGGAAACCATCGCCTACGGCGCCAAGATGCTGCAGCGCTTCCCCGTCGACTGGGCCGCCGCCGGCATCGACGAGGACGACCTCAACGGCCTCGCCGAGATCATCATGCGACTCCTGACGTCGCTGCTGCAGCACCCCAGCGAGCCACCGCAGGACGAAACCCGGCTCCGCACCTTCCTCAACCGCTGGCTGGCCCCGGCGCTGTCCCGGACATCAGCATCCGCGCACCCACGTTCTTGAACCCTCACCCGGTGACGTAAGAGGCAGGAACGCCGGGCCAAGACCTGCGCAGAGGCCCTGACGGCGGTTGAGGAGTACCTGGAGATGCCGTACCGCATACGGCGCCGGCCGGAGTCCTCGCCCGCCATACGACAACAACTCACCGACGAGGTCAGCGGTCTGCTGGCACGCATGGCTTTCCACCAGGCATGGCTCCATATCGAAGCCACGACGGTCGCGGGCCCCTACGCAACCCTCGTGGCCACGGCCCGCGCGGAAGCCAGCGCACAGATGAGCCTCGCTTGGCGGCAGTCACCGATCACCACCGACACCGGCATGAACCTCGGAATCCCGTACCCCCGGGACCGATCGAACGCGGCCCGGGCCACGTGCATCGAGGTGATGCGCCGTCACCTCTGAGAACGCCCGTGAGCTTGGTGCCAACTATCCCTCTTCTGTGCCAACTAAAAATCCTCGTCACAGGTGGTGATCACGAACGAGGCCGGCGAGGTCCTCATGCATTTGAGAGACATGAAGGAAGGAATTTGGGCGCCTGGTACCTGGACGCCCATGGGCGGCGGCGCCGAGCCGCAGGACGCCGACCCGCACGCCACCGGCGAACGCGAACTGTATGAGGAAGTCGGCCTCCACGGCATCGAACTGACCCGCATGTTCTCCGTCGACTCCGACGGCTACCCCGTCCACGTCTTCCACGGCCGGTGGGACGGCGACCCGGCCTCCCTTGTCCTCACCGAAGGCACCGCGCTCGCCTTCATCGACCCCACAGACATGCGGGGTCTGCCGATGAGCCCGCTCGCCCAGTACGCGGCCCTCAGCGGACTGTCCGCCGACCTCGAGGAGCAGGCCAGGGCGGACGGAATCCGCGACCTGGTCGCCGCCGGCATCATCGTCCACGACGGAGCCTTCCTCGTTGTACGGCGCAACCCGGACGACTACCTCGGAGGCACGTGGGAGATCCCCGCCGGACAGCGAGAGAAGAACGAGTCCGTTCTGGACAGCCTCCTCCGCGCAGTCGTCGACGAGACCGGCCTGGCCGTCCGGTCGGTCGACCGGTACGTGGGCCACGTCGACTACACCAACGCACGCGGCGGCACCAGCCGGCAGTACATCTTCACGATCACCCCTGAGAAGCCCGGTCCGATCGCCCTGACCGAGCACGACCGCCACCAGTGGGTCCGCGGGACCGACGATCTGCCTTCCACCACCTCGGAACTGAGGGCGTTCCTGGACTCACGCGAGCCACTGTCGTGAGGCGCCCTGCACCGGCCACCTCGCGCGTGAGCACGCGCCAGCTCCCGGACGGCACGGGCCTGCGTCCCGCAGTGGCCACTCGCAGGGGACGAACCGGTTGATCTGCCCACCCGAGGAGTTCGTACGGAGCACCATCGCCCGTGAAGGCGAGCGCGGCGCGGAATGGCTCGCCGAACTGCCCGCCATCGTCAATAAGCTGCTCGCGCGCTGGGACTGCGAGCCGGACGGCGAAGTGATGCACGGGGGCGTCGGCATCGTCGTCCCCGCGCTCCGCAAGGCGAGCGAGCCCGCCGTACTGAAAGTGTCCTTCCCTCATCCAGGGAACCAGTACGAGCCGGACGCATTCGCCTCGTGGGGCGGCCGCGGAGCCGTCCTACTGCACGAACGCGACGACGAGCAGTTCGCGATGCTGCTGGAGCGGGCCCACACGACCACCTTGGCCCGGACCGGAACAGGCGACGAAGTGGCGACGATCGCCGGACAGATCAGCCGCCGCCTCGCCATCCCCGCACCCCCGAACTTTCCCCGGCTGCAGGACCAGGCCAACACCTGGGAGAAGCAACTCCGCCAGCACACGGCAGAGATGCCCCACGCGCTGGCACCGAAGATCGTGGACGCCGCGCTCGCGACCATCCGCGACCTGGCGCAGGACCAGCCGGACATCCTCCTCCACGGCGACCTCAACCCCCGCAACATCCTGTCGGCTGTACGCGAGCCCTGGCTGGCTGTAGATCCGAAAGGCTGGGCCGGCGATCCCGGCTACGACTGCGGCACGCTGATCAAGTCCCGCTCTGTGGTGCTCGTCGAGGAAGGCGACCTGCGCAGGTCGACCCGCCGCACCCTCGACGTCTTCACCGAGGCCGCCGGACTCGACCGTGAACGCGCGCGGCGCTGGGCACAGCTCAACGCGGTCCAGGCCGCGTTCTGGGGCCGCCGCCGCGGCTACCGACGCGCCCGAAAGGGAGCAGAACTGGAGCGCCTCATCGCCTTGGTCGACGAGCTGGCGGCCGTCCTCACGGAGGGCTGAGGTTCCTGACGAAGCGGCGGCCGCGGCATCCTGGATCTCGAAACGGGTCAGAGAGCCCTGCGCAGCGCACGGTTGATCTCTGGGTCGCGGCCCTCCCGGTACGACGGGATGGACGAGTAGCCGTGCCGGGCATACAGCGCGAGGGCCGCACCGTTGAGAGCGCCGGTCTCGAGCTGCATGTAGTCGAGGCCCTGATCGCGGGCGTCGGCCTCCAGGCGCTGGAGGATCTGGCGGCCGAGGGCGCGGCCGCGAGCCTCCGGCCGAACGTACATCCGCTTGATCTCCCCGGCGCCCGGGCACAGGAGATGCCACCCACCGCAGCCCAACGGCTCGCCGTCTGAATCGCGGGCCAGGAGAAACAGTCCACGTGGTGGCACGAACTCGCCAGGCGGCGTATCGGACGGGTCGTCGGCATACCCGTAGAGGGCGACCTGTGATGACCGGAAGTTCCGAAGCAGTTGCTGCACGGCAGGGGAACCGTAGAGTGCTGGGGCGATGGACCAGGCGGAGGACAGCCCGGGGTTCCCGGGGCGCGACGTCATGCCACCGATCCTGCCCCGTACGCAGACAGGGGCCGATCTGTGCACGAACCGAAGGACTGCGAGGAGGCCACGGTGAGCGGCTGCCGTTCCCGTGGCAGTCTGAGTGACGACACACGGCGGTGGCCCGCCGCGACGTGGCCGAGGATGTCCAGGCTCGTCGCCTGGCGAAGATGCCGCTCTGCGTCAGCCTTCCCGCTCTGGAATGGTCGGTCGTGGGGCAGGGGCATTGCATGAACGAGGTTCGTCGGGTTCATCCTTGACTGCGCGTCATGTCGGTATTTGTGGGTCGCTGCCCAGGAACGGGGGTGCAGGCACGGTGCCGGTGATCATGTGATTGTCGAAGCCCGGCACGGTCCGGCCCTTGCTTCTTGACAGCCCGCACAACACGGCAGAGGTGGCGGCGAGACCGGAAATCCTGGTCTCGCCGCCGCTTTATCGCGAGAGCCCGTTCCTGTCCCTCCCATGGGTAGGACTTGCGAGCCCGGTCAGGGACGCGTCAGTTGTTGCAGAACCAACCGTTTTGGACCCAGCCGCGGCGGTTGACGTCGCCCCAAGCGAAGCCGTAAACCCACTCGCCGCCGAACTCATACTGGCCGGCGTTCTCGACCGTGAAGGTCTGTGGGTGGTGCAGGTAAGCGAACGCACCACTTCCCGGCGAGCCCCTGACACCGAGGTCCTGAGCGCAGACCGTCAGTCGTTTACCGATGCTGTTGCCGTTTGCCCACATATAGGGACCGCCAGCGTAAGCGGGCGGAGAGACGCTGAGGATCAACGCCGCTACTGAAGCCATGACAGCGCCGACAATTCCTCCTCGGCGAGTAAGGCGTCGGAGGCGCTGAACGTCGTGTGGTGAAGACTGTGATGCCGAATCTCGCGGTGAAGATAGCGATGATGACTGCACTGTTGGTGTGGTCAATGTCGACCCTTTCAGGTTCCCGTTGTTATTAGCTGTGTGCTCAAGCACAGACTCGGACATGTTGCCGCCCTTGTAGTCCATGCCTGAGATGAGCCATCCCCGCATGGTGCGGGCCAGTTGCGGGCAACGCTAACGGAGTATCGGCAAGTACTTCCATAGATTGCGGACGAAAATATGAGGAAACGATAAAGCGTGCACCATTTCGAATTAGAAACTGTTCTCCGAACCTCCGTCACGGCCTCGAGCGCAGGACTGGCTCCCTCAACGCCGACGGATCATCTCGCCGGGCCTGCCGGATCTCCTCGAAAAGTCACTCGTGCGACCTGGATGCACGGTTCTCCTGACATGAGCGTGATCAACAAGACCTGGCGTGAACGGCTACGCAGCCCAACCCACCCCGTTACGTCAACTGCGGCATGTCACAGACCATCGCACTGACTGGCTCCCCAACTCACCGACACCCCTGGCCCCAATCGGCCTGAAACGATGGCTCCCAAATCAGAGTCATTGCATGATCGCGATCGTCCGGGCTGATCACGTGAGACCGAGGGCTGACAGCGGGCGGTGGTAGTCGCGGCTGGTGTGGCGGTGGGCGGCGGCGATGTTGGTCTCGCCGTTCTGGCGGAAGACGCTGATGGCGAGGTTGCGCAGGCCGGCCATGGTGCGGGGCAGGTGGCCGGTGCGGACCTTGGAGTCGTCCTCGCGGAAGGTGCGGTCACGGACGTGGTGCAGGAGGTTCTCGATGCCCCAGTGGCCTCTGATCCAGGCGGCGAGCTGGGCCGGGGTGGCGTCGTAGATGTCCAGGCTGGTGATCACGTAGACCCGCTCGACGGTGAGCTTGCCCGTACTCAACTCCCTTCGCCATCGGACGACTTGGATGGCCTGGCGAGCGCCGGGATAGTCGAGGTGGCGGAAGGCTGCGGCCTTGAGCCGACGGATCTCCACGCGGTGGTGAGCCTTGTCGCGGGTGCGGTGCTCCAGCGGGATCTCGGCCCACGGCAGCTTCCTGACCTGCTCATACAGACCGGGATGATTCTTCTTGACGATGGCCAGGTAGTGGGCGCCGCGCGTGCGGAGATAGGCGCCGTGGGTGTGCTGGGTGTGCAGGGCGTCTGTGGTCGGCACGGTGCTTTCCAGGTCGATGGTGTCCAACAGGGGCTGGAAGGCGGGGATTTCGTTGCTCTTGGAGGCGACCTGCCGCTGGGCCAGGACCACGCCGTGGTGGTCCATCGCGGCCAGCAGTTGGATCGCGGAGGCCGTGGTCGTACGAGAGCCGCGCACGGTCTTGCCGTCGACCGCGATCGCTCGCAACGACGGCTTCGGCGACGGCTCGGGCAGTTGCGACGGTGGTGTTCTGGCCTGGAGGTATGCACCAATGGCCGCGTCGAGGGCGTCGCCGTCGACGCGTTGGAGCAGGCGGCGGACCGTGGCCGCGTGCGGCGTCGGCCGGATGCCGGTGAGCGGGTCGGCCGGGAAGCCGAGGACCCTCAGGACGGGCTGCGGGGCGTCCGTTATCCATTCGCCGATCGCGATGAGGGAGCGTGCGCCGGTCAGGACTGCGGCGGCGGCCGCACAAAGCAGCGGGAGCAGGGGATACCGCCGCCCCCGCAGGCCGCGTGGATCGGGCACCCAGATCAAGAAGCGACGCAGGTCGGCGGCGTCCTGCTGGGTGAGGCGGAGGTTCGGGAAGGCCAGTTGCCCCAGCCCGGTGGTCATGGGCGATGATGTTCGGGCAGGCACGGTCTCGCTCGGTTCTCATGGGTCTCGACAACCACATGATCACCAGCGCTGCTTCCCGGGAACGTCCCACCCCGCACCGGGACATGACGTCATGTCATGCGCGAGACCGGCGAACCGGACCGATCCCGAACACGCAATGACCCTGGGTCGTGGGGGCGCACAGAAGCATCCATCATGCGCCCATGTGCTTCGAAATGGCATCGATGGCTGGTTTATTGATCTGGAATGCATTCAGTGATCAATCAGCAATCAGAAATGGCGGAACTTCGCTGGCGACAGGGGAAATTCAGCTCGCTATTCTTGCGGCATGACGCGCCCACAAATATCCGAAGAGTCGGCAAGTCGCCCACCCCAGAGCCATGCGATGGACGTACCGAACGTGCGCAACCTCCGAGACGCTGCAATATCCCCGTTGCGAACCGGGCGGCTCTACCGGTCAGGATCTCTGAACCGGCTCACAGAAGAAGGTGCAGAGCGCATCAGCCAGCTCGGCATTCGCACCGTGATCGACCTACGCGGTAATGCTGAGACGGCCGTATGGCCGGGCAACAGACATAACGCGGGTGTTGAATGGGTCTCCCTTCCTGCGCTCCCCGACCGGGCGGGGCTGGTGGAGCTCGGCTTCACGGACTTCTCTGGATTCGAGGGCAAGGCCTGGCCGGTCGATCCCGCACAGCTGTACCCCTTCATGGCGGTGTACATGGGGCCGGCGATCGGGCGCCTGGTGCACCGGCTGATCCGCCCGGGCACTCTGCCCGCGATCGTCCAGTGCGCTGTGGGCAAGGACCGGACAGGCCTCGCGGTGGCCGTGATCCAGTCGCTCCTCGGGGCTCCCTGGCAGGACATCGTCGGCCACTTCGTCCAGTCGAACATCGAGCTGACGCTGACGGCCGGTCCCACCCCCTTCACCGACGAGGAAGGGGTCACCAGGTACTCGCACCCCGTGACCGAAGGGCTCCTCCAGTCCGCCATGGAAGCGATCAACCGCACACATGGCGGCCTGGACTCCTACATCGAGGCCCACGGAGTCACTGCCGAGGACATCGGTGCGCTCCGTTCGCTCCTGGTGCCCTGACATGGTCCCTGCTGGCGCGTGCCCTCGGCGTGATCGCCGAGGGCACCTGTGTTGCGCCAGTTAAGGACGAGGGGCGAATCTGAGCCATCCTCCGCGGAGGCCAGCCGACGGTGGCGAGGTGCGCGACCAGGCGACTCGTGCTTCATTCGCCCTGGGCAAGCCAAGCGGCAGTTCGATCGAGCGTCGTCATCTGCGGTCCGGGGATAGCGAGATTCGATCTTGAAAGCGGCGCAGTTTCATCACCCTGCACCCACTTCTGCGATCCTTTCGCCGCTGTGGGCTCCGGCTCCGCTAGCATCGCTCGGGTTGCAGGACGGGCTCTCGTGCTCCGATGTAAAAGAGTGCTGTGTGGTGCCCGGGTGGGTTTTGATGATCAATGCGCAGGAGTGGCAGCCATGAGTGATGCGTTGGCCGGTGCGGTTGCCCTTGAAGGCGGTCGAATGGCGGCGGGCGTAGTACGGGTCGATGACACCGTGCGAAAGCCCGCAACGGAGTCATCAGAATTTATGGCTCGTCTCCTGAAATTGTTCGAGCAGCAGAGTTTTGACAATGCGCCGAGGTATCTCGGGCAGGTCGATGGGAAAGACCTTCTCGGCTTTATCGAGGGAGAGGTTCCCGCACGCTTCCAGCCGTGGTCCGATGCCCAGGTGCATGCCGCAGCGGTTTTGCTGCGGCAGGCGCACGACGCCACCCGCGGAAGTGAACTCGCCGGCCGCTTCGACGTCGTCTGTCATCACGATCCTGGCCCGAACAACTTCGTCTTCCAGGACGAGGTTCCTGCGGCAATCATCGACTGGTCCGAAGCCGCGCCGGGCAGCCGTCTGGAGGACCTCGGATACCTATCCTGGACCTGGACGATTTCGTCGAAGCAGCGCATGCCGCTGGAGCGCCAGGCTGAACAGGTCCGGCTCATCGCCGATGCCTATGGCCTGGGCGAGGCCGAGCGGCACGCTCTGGTCGACTGCATCCTCGAACGTCAGGTGCGCAACGTCCGGTTCTGGTCCGAGTTCCTGGCTCAGCCGGAGACGGCGCCGGCCGCTCCCGACGTGCTGAGTGACCGGATCGAGTGGAGTCGGCGGGAGCACGCCTTCACCTACGCCCACCGGGACGTGTTCGACACGGCGCTCGTCTGAGGCGAACAGCCTGGTCAGCGAGGCAGGGCGGATGAGGGCGGCCTGCGCAACGAGGGTCTGCAGGCTGGGGCCGCCACGCCCGTCGACATACTCGCGGCCGGTGTCGGCGAGCTGGGACCGTGCTTCAGATTCGCGGATGCCGACCACGTAGAGGCGGTAGTCGGCGACATAGCCCTCGGCGATGCCGCGGCCGAAGGGATAGTCGTACAGCACCGGCCCGAACAGGTCGGTGTCGTCCATGGACAGGTAGCCGTGACGGCTCGCGGCGGCCGCGTCCACCCGCGGGGTGGCCGTCATGAACAGCCGGCGCCGGGCGGGGAGGAAGGTCTCATCGGTGACGACCGGGCTGGTGGCCGAGTCCGGGCGGCTCGGCTGAGCGGGGGCCTTCGGATGGTTACCCGTGACAGTGAGAAGGCCGCGCTGCGTCGGCGATTCCGCCGGCGTCAGGCAGTGGTGACACTGGAGGTGTTCCTTCGGACGTTGGATTCCGTAGCCCCGGTGGCAGACGCGATGCCACGGGCCCTGCGAAGGGACCTCTGATGCGTGCCGAGGACGGGTACGACGGCAGTCACATCACCCAGTGGCTGCTGGAAACCGATTCGCTCGAAGGCCTGCTGCAGACACTGGCCGATGCCGCCGTCGACCTGTCTCACGCCGTGGGTGCCGGCCTGACGCTGCAGCGCGACGGCCGGCCGCTGACCGTGGTCAGCGCCGGCACCGCGGCGGCCAAGCTGGATGAGAAGCAGTACGGACAGGACGACGGTCCCTGCCTGCAGTCCCTGCGCAGCGGCAGGGAACTGCTCGTCCACGACATGGTCCGGGAGACCCGGTGGGGCGACTATCCGGCCTACGCCGCGGCCTGCGGGATCCGGTCCTCGTTCTCCCTGCCGGTCGCGCCCGGCACCCAGAGCGCCGGCGCGCTCAACCTGTACGCCGCTCCGCCCGACGCGTTCGAACAAGACGATCTCGCCCCTCTGCGCTCCCTGGCCGCCCAGGCCACGGGCGCCATCGCGCTGGCCCAACGCATGACCGACGCGCAGGAATTCGCCGACCAGCTCCAAGAGGCCATGAGGTATCGCAGCGTCATCGACCAGGCTCTCGGCGTGGTCATGGGTCAACGCAAATGCACCGCGGAGGCAGCCTTCGACATCCTGCGCTCCGCCTCCCAGCACCGCAACATCAAACTCCGCGACCTGTGCACCGAACTGATCACCAACCTCACCGGCCGGCCCCCCACCGCACCCGAACTGCGCCCCCGTCCCTGACCCCGCGTCCGAGGACCTCGGGCCTCGGGCTCGCCGGAGTTTTCCTGACTTGGACTGCGGCCCCTGGGTACACGGGCCACTCGAACCCTTTCGTGTGGTGCCCCTTGCCGGGATCGCGCAGGCTGATCAGGGTGGCGCCGAGGAAGCCGCGGGCCCGCGCCGGGTCGGACTGGGAGCCGGGTGAGACCCCGCGAAAGGGCTGACGCGGCGGGCCTTCGACGGCGCATGACGATGCAGTGAGGAGCAGGCAATGACGCGTTTCGGATACTTTCTGGCGAGCGAGGAGTTCACGCCCGCCGAACTGCTGGAGCAGGCTCGCGCCGCGGAACAGGCGGGGTTCACCTGCCTGGCCATTTCCGACCACTACCACCCGTGGACGGGCGAGCAGGGGCAGAGCCCTTTCGTGTGGTCGATGATCGGTGCGCTCGCACAGGCGACGTCACTGCCCGTGACGACGTTCGTCACCTGCCCCACCGTTCGTATGCACCCGGCGATCAACGCTCAGGCCGTCGCCACCTCAGGAGTGCTCACCGGCAACCGCTTCAGGTTCGGCGTGGGCAGCGGTGAGGCCCTCAACGAGCACATCCTCGGCGACGCCTGGCCCGCCGTCGACGTACGCCTGGAGATGCTGGAGGAGGCGGTCCAGGTCATCCGGAGCTTGCAGAGCGGCGACGAGGTCACCCACCGCGGCAAGCACTACACCGTGGAGAACGCCCGCCTGTACACGGTGCCCGACGAGCCTGTGCCCATCTATGTCTCCGGGTTCGGCCCCAAGGCCGCGGCGCTGGCCGGCCGGATCGGGGACGGATTCGTCACGATGACGCCGGATGCCGATCTGGTGGGGCAGTTCCGGCGCGCGGGAGGCGGCCAGAAGCCCGTACTCGGGGGTGTGAAGGTGTGCTGGGGCGCCGACTCGGGCCAGGCGGTCAAGACGGCCCACCGGCTGTGGCCGACCCAGTTCCTGCCGGGCGAACTCGGTCAGGTGCTGCCCGACCCGGCCCATTTCGAGCAGGCGTCGACGCTCGTGACCGAGGAGGCCGTCGCCGATGGCATGGTCTGCGGAGACGACGTGGACGAGCACGTCCGCGCCGTCGCCGCGTACGTCGACGCGGGATTCGACGAGGTGTACGTCGGCCAGATCGGGCCCGACCAGCAGGGCTTCTTCGACTTCTACCGCAGCGAAGTCCTTCCGCGGCTTGACGACCGGTGACCTTGCGTCAGCGCCGCGCTCCCGCTCGGTCGATGCCCGGAACGGCATGCGCCGACGCACGAGCGGCGGCCCAGCTCACCGCGTGGCGCGAGGACCACAGTGCGCTGCGCACCCCGCTGCCGGGCCCGCCGCCCACCTGATCCGGTGATCCCGCCCACGCCATCCTCGTACAAGGAGAAGTTCACCATGCGCGCCCTTTCCTTGGTCTGCACGCTCAACTCTTCCCCCGCCCCCTCCAGCAGCCTGCTGCTCTCGGACCAGATTTCCGCCGAACTCGACAAGCTCGGTGTGCCGACCGAGACGGTCCGTGTCGCCGACCACGACGTACGTCCCGGCATCGGGGTGGACATGGGGGAGGGCGACGCCTGGCCAATGCTGCGCGAGAAGGTGCACCAGGCCGACATCCTCGTGATCGCCACCCCGATCTGGCTGGGCCACCCCTCCAGCATCTGCCAGCGGGTTCTGGAACGGCTGAACGCCGAGTCGTCGCAGACCGACGAGCAGGGGCGCCCCCTCCTGTACGACAAGGTCGCCGCGGTCGCTGTGGTCGGCAACGAGGACGGCGCGCACAAGGTCAGCGCGGACGTCTTCCAGGCGCTGAACGACGTCGGTTTCTCCCTCGCCCCCGGCGCCGTCACGTACTGGGTCGGGGAGGCCCAGCAGGGCACCGACTACAAGGACCTCGACGGGACACCCGAGGCCGTGGCGGACACGACCCACACGCTCGCCGTCAACACCGTCCATCTCGCGAAGCTCCTGAAGGAACACCCCTACCCGGCCGGATGACAGGGCCGGAGCCCGTCCGGATCAGAGCGGCACTCGTACAACCCACCCCGCGCGCAGAAAGGTTCACCCCATGACTGACCGACGACTCGACGGCCGCAGCGTCCTGGCCCTCGTCACCAACTACGGCGTCGAACAGGACGAACTGCTCGTCCCACTGCGGGAGTTGCGCAAGGACGGCGTCGACGTCACCGTCGCTGCGGTCAGCACGGACCTCGTCCAGACGCTGCAGGGGGACAAGGACCCCGGCGAGAGCGTGGACCCGGACGTGTCCCACGAGGCTCTGGGCGCCGCCCCGCACGACCTGCTGCTCATCCCCGGCGGCACGCTCAACGCAGACCACCTGCGCCTGGAGACGGCCGCCGTCGACACGGTGAAGGCGTTCGCCGCGAGTGGCCGACCCGTCGCCGCCATCTGCCACGGCCCGTGGGCGCTGGTGGAGGCCGACGTGCTGCGGGGCAAGACCCTCACCTCGTACCCGTCCCTGCGCACCGACATCACCAACGCCGGCGCCGAGGCGTGGGTGGACGAACCGGTTGTCGTGGACGCGGAGGGCGGCTACCCGCTGATCACTTCCCGCACCCCGAAGGACCTGGACGACTTCGTGACGGCGATCCGCGAACGGCTCGCTCAGGTCTGAGAGCGAACGGACAGACGAGCGCAGGACGACGTGTGACCCGTACCGGGCCTCCGCCGGCCGGGACAGTTGCTGATCGTCCCGCGTTACGCCGGTGCTGTGGCCGCCGACTTCACGTCGACGACCCGCGGGTCCACGTGGACGATGCGTTTCCACCGGGGCGACTGGGACACGGAGATCGGCACCCGCCCGGAACTCACCTGCGACGAGCAGGAGTTTCACGTCTCGGCGACACTCGACGCGTTCTGGGGACGGCGGCGCGTCGTCTGACGGACGTGGAACGAGTCTGTCCCTCGCGACTGCCTCTGAGCGGGCGTCGGGGAGGAGGGTGCGGTGTCGGCCGATGACCTTCGAAAACCTGAAGAGGACGAACCGGCGGCCTGAACGGGCGGACCCCGGCGGCCGGATGCCCGACCTCTCAGCCCCGTCCGAGCGCGCTGCCGTTGAGGTTCCTCAGCAGGTCGGCCGTGTCCGTGTACACCTCCGCGGCCCCTGCGTCCTCCAGTTCGGCGCGGCACACTCCGCCGCTCAGTACGGCGATGGGGAGGACGCCAGCGCGTCGCCCTGCCCGCATGTCCCAGACCGAGTCGCCGACGAAGACGCTGCCCCGGGCCTGGGCTCCCACCAACTCCAGGGCGTGCCGGACCGGATCGGGTGCCGGTTTGCCCGCGTCCACGTCGTCGGCGCTCGCGGTCTCGGCGATCGCCTCGTCCGCGTCGATCGCCGCTCTGAGAGCCTTGAGTTCGGGCCCGCTCGCGGACGTGGCGAGTACAACGGGACGGCCGTCCGCGTGCAGTCGCCGTAGGAGGTCGCGGGCACCGTCGAAGGGGGCGAGGCGCTCGTGCCAGGTGCCGTACAGGGCCTTGTGGCCGGCGCTGATGGCGGAGTCCTCGTCCCGATCCCGGTCCTGGCCCAGTAGGTGCTCCAGCAGGTCGGTCGAGCCGAGCCCGATGGCGCTGTGCACCGATGTCATGGAGACGTGGTGGCCTGCCTGGCGCAACGCCTCCCACCAGCACACCGTGTGCAGGTGATTGGTGTCCACGAGGGTGCCGTCCACGTCGAAGACGGCAGCGTGCGTACTCACGGTGTAACTCCTTGCGGCGGTGTGTCCGTGTCCGGCAGGGGGCGCAGCAGCGCGCTCCTGCCCTGTCGCCATCGGGTCAACAGCTGTTCGCCGAGGCGGTCTTCAAGGAATCCGGTGGCGCTCACGCCGAAGGCGACGTCTCCGTCGAGGAAGGGTTCGGCGCGCAGCAGGCCGTCTACGACCTCGTGGCGGACCACCTGTTCGTGCACCGCGTCCGCCTCCACATGTTCGTCGTAGAACCGTTGGGCCGCCGGGCCCGCGTCCAGCCGCCGCAGGGCGTTGGCCAGGCGTCGCGAGCCCGGCGACGAAGTGATCTCGACCGTCGCGAAATGGCCCACCAGGGCGCCGCGCAGGCTGCGGTGCAGACCGAACAGGGACATGACGTTGACCGTGGCGAGGGCGGCCGCCGGGGCAGCGTCGAGGTAGTGGCCGTACGCGGTCTCCAGGCCGAGGCCCCTCATCAGGTCCGCGAACAGACCGGCATGAATGTTCTCGGCCCGTCCGGCCCCGAACTCGTCGTACTCGACGGCCGCCATCGCGGCCTTGGCCCGGCCGTGCAGGCGGGGGATGACCCAGGCGTGAGGGTCGGCTTCCTTGAGGTGGTAGAGCGAGCGCAGGGCGGCGTACTCCCTGAACTGCCCTGTGTCCCCGTCACGTTCAAGGTAGTGGCTCACGCTGCCGGCCTGGTGACCGGCAGGCTCGATCTGCAGATCGGCCAGCGCCTGGGCGGCATCCGCCTGAGGCGCCGCGTCGAGACGCAGCTCGGCCAGGAAATGTTGCTCGAGCAGACGACGCAGAGCCAGCAGACCCGGCTCCCACTCCAGTTCAGGATCGACGCCCTGAAACCCCTGGTAGTGGAGCTCGTAGAGCACGTACAGGGCGAGCTGGAGGTCTTCGCCGTACGGCTTGGCGGCGGTGATTCCGCGCTGCTGCGCGAGGAGGTCGGGAGGGACGCCATCGCCTAGCGCCGCGATCACCCGACTGGACAAGTCCCCCCGCGGAACGGGGAGTTCGGGCTGTCGAATGCGCGACTCCGGCGGTCGAGGCGAGGGCTTCAGGCGCCTAGGGGCCATGTCTCCTCTCCTCCGGCGCGGTCCGGCCGCCGAGGCGGGTTCCTGCGTGGCTTTGCGGCGGTGGCTGGTGTCGCACCAGGGGAAGGTACGGCTGCGTCGGCAGGTGCAGATCGCGACCTGAAAGCGGTGGGACTCGTGCACCACGCCTTCGCCGACGGTCACCTCGACCGGCCCCTCCACGAGCAAGGGGCCCTCGCGGTCGACCCTGATACGACGCGGGCGCTCAGAGGAGTTCGGCACGGATGACCACCAGCTCTTCCATCGTCGCTTCCCTGCAAAGGAGACCCTGGGTGCAGAGCCAGCTCCGGCGTGCTCGCATCACCGGGCCGAAAGGCACGAAGGCCCGGTCGATCACTGCCGCTTTCATACCGAGTCCGTCGAGGTGCTCCAGGCTCTCGTCCTCGCCACACAGCGCGGAGTGGACAATCAGCAGCGTGCCGCCGGGGCGCAGGGCCCGTGCGGCGGCGGCACAGACCCGGTCGACGACGGTACGACCGGAAAGCCCGCCCTCCCACGCCAGCGCCGCGCCGCGCTGCGGCAGAGACCACGGGGAGGGCACATAGGGCGGATTACTCAGGACCAGGCCGAATGTGCCGAAGCCCGGTACCGCGCCGAGGTCGCCCTGTCGGACAGTGACGGCGGCACCGTTGAGCAGTGCGTTCAGGCGCGTCGTCCACACCGCCCGCCACGAGATGTCGACCGCGGTCACCCGCGCCCCGTACCGCGCGGCCGCGAGCGCCAGCGCACCTGAGCCGGTGCCCAGGTCCAGCACGGCGGTATGTGGGTCAACGGGTTCGTGGTCGAGGGCCCGCAGCAGGAGCGCGGTGTCGTCGTCGGGCTTGTACACGCCTCGAGGCGCCAGCAGACGGCTTCGGCGGGGCAGCTGTACTGCGTCCCCCGCCCTGGGCTGTGTCGTCATGCAGTGCTCACCACACTGGGGATCACGGAGATCAGAACCGGACCGTCCTCTCACCTTGCGACGCCGCGCCACGATCGGCCACTCGAAGCGCGTCGTGACGCACCGTGCACGTACGGCACGGGTGTGCGCCGACAATTAGGAGTGCCCAGAGGACGACAGCTGAATCGTGGCGAAGGCGGCTCGGATCGCGGCCCTCGCAGCCAGACATTGGCTGGTGAGAGGGCACCGGAAGGTGTCGACAGGGGGTGTCAGAACTGATCCCGGACGGTTCAGCTCCGCCATGCGTGTGCCTGGTGTCCGACGCCGGGCTCCGCGTTCACCGTGGATGAGGTGATCGCGGTGACCGGCACGGAGACGGCCCCGCTGAGCTGTCGTCGATCACCCACGCCAGTCACCTACGCGCAGCAGGCGGTCCATCTGCTCCGCGGCCCGCACCGAGGCGCCACCGCAGCAGTTGTTGAAGAGCACGTGGACCCGCTTCGCCTCCCCGGCCAGCTCATGCAACCGAGGCAGCCACTCGGCGAGTTCTCCTTCGGAGTACGCGTACCGGAAGCGCCCCTCCTTGCTCCCTCGCCCCCATGAAGCGCTGCGTCCATGGAACCGCACGACGGCCAGCCGCGAATTGGTGACGGGTGTGGCGGGCGGCAGGGAGGAAGGCAGCCCTTGGACCATGTCGACGGCGACGGCGGCCATGCCATGGTCCGTGAGCAGGGCGCACGTCAACTCGGCCTGCCCTTCACGCCACCAGTCGGGATGCCGGAACTCCACAGCGACAGGCCAGCCGGTCGTGCGTCGGGCGGTCTGCGCCAGGATCCGCTCGGCCCGAGCTCCGGGCCCCAGCCACGGCGGGAACTGGAACAGCACGCTGCCGAGCCGCCCCGCCCGCCGCAACGGCCCTACTCCCTCAGCGAACCGCGACCACACCTCGTCGAGCACACCGCCGTCCCGCGCATCGGCCGGCAGCCCTTCCGGCATCATCGACTCGCGGGTGGGATGCCCGGTCAACAATGAGAACGCCTTTACGCCAAAGGCGAATCCGTCCGGCGTGCGCTCCACCCACATCCGGCTGACCCGTTCTTGAGGCAAGGCGTAGTACGACGCGTCGGCCTCGACGACCGGAAACCGCCCGGCGTAGTACCGCAGCCGTCCTTCCGCATCCCGCTGACCGGCCGGATACCAGCCGCTGCGCACCAGTGCCGGATCGGTCCACGAGCAGGTGCCCACGAGGATGTCGCCCATACGAGACCGGTACCCACAGGACACGAGCCTGCCCGTGAGATTCCGTGCGGTGCCAGCCTGACTCCACCTCGGCTTCCTGCCGGGCGGGGAGCAGGGCTCCTCGCACGGTCTTCACCCCGCGCTTTCCGGGTCCGTCCGACCCGACCGCACGGTCTACGTCATCACGGCCTGCTCGGTTCGGCCTCGACCGGGGCGCTGATCGGACCGGCCGCGTTTCACCGGCTGGTCAGCGGACGGCGGATCAAACCGCAGACGACCGGCCCTCGTCGGGATCATCCTCTTCTGGTACGTACTGTGTTGGTTTCTGTTGCCTCATTGGGTCAGGGGTGCCACTACACGGAGATCGAGACGGATGACCCCGATGCGCCGGTACCTCGTTCATGACCGGGTGCGGTGCGTGTGCCGATGCTGAGAACGAAGACTCCGGTGGGAAGGGCCTCGCCGTCGACCCAACCGAGTCTGTGGATATGGGGCCGTACTTACTGCTGGCGTGGGCACATGCCGCGTCGCACACGGCGGCTCGCGGCCCCCACCGCCACGTTGCTGCACACCTGTAGCGGCTCTCCGCCGATCCGGTCGGCCAACACATCGAGGAGCCCGTCGGGAGACAGCCGCAGCAGACCCCGCTCCGCGTCACAGACGAGAACGCGGCCGTCGGTCTGCGCGGTCGATCCGAGCGGACGGCCCCCGTGTGCGCTACCTGCTCGACAGCGTGTGGTGGCGCCGGATCAACGCGCAGAACGCGGCCGTCCTCGACCCCGGTCAGGAGCCGGCAGTGGCCGTCCGGCGCGACGTGCTCCGGCCCTCGACCGGCGAGGATCCGGTGTCGTACGACCAGTGTGCGCGGTTCGACCCGGGCGGTCCGGGGCCGTGTCACGCGGCAGTTGGCCGAGCACGCAGGCAGCGAAGCATTTCCTCCGCGTAGGGCAGGGCCACGCCGGCGCCGATGACCGCCGCCAGAGCGGCGAGGTATCCGGCGGACAGCGGATGCCTCTTGGGGAGCAGGCGCCAGTCGTCGGCCCCGCGGCCGCCGCGCAAGGTGGCGCGCACCTCCTCGGAGTGCAGGCATGCGGTGAACGCCATCGCCGTCAGGGGCAGCACCTCGAGAAAGCTGTGAATGTGCTGTTCGACGGGGCGTACCTCGCGCTCGCCCGTTGCGAGGGTGACGTCCCACAGGGCCGTGGCCGAATGCGCGAGGGCCGCGCCGCCCATGACGGTGAGGACGAGCGGGTTGATCCGGGCGAGCAGGCCCATGGCGACCGGGATGCCTGCCTCCGTCATCATGAGCGCGTGCACGGCGGATTCCTTGGTCCCGCTCGTCGTCTCGATGTGCGTCCTGCGGTGCATGATCCAGTCGGCCACGGCAGGTACGACCCACAGGGGCAGGACTCCGTAGAGCAGAAACCGGCGGTTGGTGTCCTCGGCGTCGGTGGCGTGCATCGGGACGCTCAGATCAGCGCCGCGGCGCCAGTGACGCCACGAGCGGGAAAGCGTGCGCAGAGACATGGGGACCTCCTCCGGAGGGCTTGAATGCGAGAGCTGCACCGCAATGGGTGTCACCGGCGCGGTACCCCTCGGGACGTGTCCGACACGGGCAGCGGTGGGCAGGACCGCGGCCTGGGCGAGAAGCCGCAGACGGGAGCTTTACCTTCATGGACCGGGGCACCCGGAAGATTCCGGGCTATTGCGGTCCTGTCTGAAGAGAGGCGAGAGGCAAATGTCGTCAGTCGCACCTGCCAGCTTCTCCACCGATCTCGATGATCTGACGGAACAGGCGTCAGCGCTCGCTGAGAGTGGGCGAATCCGTCTCGTCCCGCACATGCTTTCGCTGCCCGAACAGCAGCACGATGTCGCTGCGCAGTGTCGAGGCCGGGGAGGTCTCGGGCGAGGGATTCCTGGATCTGGCTTCGCATGTCGGTTCTCGGTTTCTCTACGCGGAGTTCGACTTTGTCGACGCCGCCGCGATGCTGGATGCGTCGGCCCGAGGAGCACTGACCGAATTCACTGGTCATGAGGCGTCTCGCTGGTCCGTTCTGCGTCGGCGTATCCGGGAAAACGACGGACGGTGCGCCAAAGCGCAGATGGCCTTCACGGATGGCATGGCGCTGTTCACATGGGTTGGTGAAGCCGATTGGCTCGGTGATATGGCGGAAGAGTGGGGGATCTTGTGTCGGGCAACGACGCCGGATCGGATTACGTAGCCGACGGTGGGTACTCGGGGTGTTCCCTGGTATTGGCAGTCACGTGGCGAGATGCCGCACGATGTGAGCCCCTGGAAGGGGGCCTTTGCCCGACGAGAGGAACGGTCATGCCCGCAGGAGCGAGCCGCAAGAGGGAACGACAGTACGAACACGTCAAGGAGAGCGCGAAGCAGCGCGGGGAGTCCACGAAGCGAGCCGAGGAGATCGCCGCTCGCACCGTGAACAAGGAGCGGGCCCGCAGCGGTGAGTCCCGTACGGCCAGCCGCACCTCCACCAAGGACTCCAAGTCGGCTTCCGAGCGAGGAGGCGAACGTTCCCACAAGGGAGCGCAGGGCCGCACCAAGGACCAGCTCTACGCCGAAGCGCAGCGCAAGAACGTCAAGGGCCGCTCCTCGATGAACAAGGCGGAACTGGCCAAGGCAGTGGGCCGCTGAGCCACACCTGCACGCAACGTATTTCGGGAGGCGTGTCAGCCTGCGCGCTCTGACATGGAGCCTTTTCCAACCTCACGCTGATGCGTGGTGAAGGACGAGGACGGCCTTCACCACGTCGGTGATTCGGTTGGTGCTGCAGCGGAGCTTCCGCAGGAGGCGCCAGCCCTTGATGGTGGCCATGGCCCGCTCGCCGAGGCAGCGGATCTTGGCGTGGCTGGTGTTGTGGCGACGCTTCCATCGCTTGAGGCGGCGGCCCCGAAACGGAACCCGGACGGATCCGCCGGCGCCTTGATACGCCTTGTCCGCCCAGCAATTGAGCCCCGCATCGGCGAGGGCTTCGATGATCCCGTGCTGCCGCGCGGCGGTCAGGTCGTGAGTCGAGCCGGGCAGAGCCGGCGAGGCCCAGAGCAGTCGTCCGAAGGGATCGGTGAGGACCTGGACGTTCATGCCATGGCGTTTATGTTTCCCTGAGTAGTACGGGGCGTCGGCGGCGATGCGGTCGATCGGCAGCAAGGTGCCGTCGAGGATGACGAACGCCTTCGCCCGGATAGTCGTCATCGCCTCGTCCAGGGACGGCGCAAGGGCGGCCAGGGCCTCGACGGCTTCACGTATGTAGCGGTACGCGGTCGCGATCCCGATGCCGAACCCGGCGGCGAGCTGGGCGTAAGTGTCACCGCACCGCAGGTGGGCCAGGGCGAGCAGGGCCTGACGTCCGGCAGGAAGGCGCCGCCACCGCGTTCCGATCTCCTGCCGCCGGGCTGTCAGTTGCCCGGTCAGGAACCGCAAGGTGCGGCTGGACAGATCAATCGAGGACGGGTAGACAAGCACGCGAAGCTCCTGGCGGACACGGGTGATCTTCGTCGAGAACCCGTCTACCAGGAGCTTCGTCGTTGTGCAGGACAGTCCAACTCGCGGTCAGCGCCGCCAGCTTGAAAAGGGCTCCGGGTACGCGTGGAGCGCACCGCGTCGTTCGAGGGCCGAGTGGTGACAAGCGCCGGCAGCGCAGAACGGCTTCTGGAGCAGACGGATCCCGCGATCTATCACGGGCAGGGCATGACCTGTGTACGGCGCGCGGCCACGGCCGCCTGCCGCCTGGCCAAGCTCGCACTCGGGCTGCCGGACGACGACGCACCGGACGAGTCGGAGTGCCGATCCGCGTGCGCCAACCTCGCCTACACCGACCGCGACATCGAAGACGTGCAGCGCCGACGCGAGCGGCATCGGGCCGACGCTGTCGACCCACTGGCACCCAGGCCCCGGCGCGACCGCGCGGCGGCGCAGGCCGCTCAGCTGTCGGGGATCATCGACCGCCACCAAATACAAGGCGTCCCTGACGCCGGGGAGAGGATCGCATGACCAGCCGACGCCCCCGGGATCTGGAAGCCGAACGCGCCGCGCTTCGGACCGCGGCTGACCGCCTCCTGGCCGGCACACCCCTGCGCTCAGCTTCCGGAAAACTCACCGCCACCGAGCTGCTGCGCGAGTCCAGCCTGAGGCGAGACGTCGCCTACGGCGACCACAGAGACCTCATCGAGGAGTTCCAGGCCCGCGTCAAAGCTCAGAACGCGACACCGGCTGCCATGCAGGAACTCACCGACCGCTACGGCGAGGTGCAAGAGAAGCTGGCGGCCGTCACGAAAAGGCTCGCGAACGAGCAAGCCCTCAGCGCCGCGCTGCGGCGGATCGTGGCCGAGCTCGACTTGGAGCTCGCGCACACCCGGGAGCAACTCGAACAGTCGGGGACAGTCACCCGTCTTCCCGCCGCGCGTCGGCGGAACCGGTCCCGGTGACGGTCCTCTCCAGGAGGGCCAGCACGTGTGCAATGGCGGCCGTGAGACTGGTGGGTTCGCATGTTGAGGTGTCGCGTATTCCTCGTTGAGGCCGTGCCTGGTGTCACCGTGTGCGGTCGCCGGGGGCGCGGGCCCAGGTGCCTCCGACCTCGGTGACCAGGCGGGTGGCGGTTTGTCGTGGTAGCCGAGGGCCTTGGCGATGACGGGGGCCGGGGCCCTGAAGGACGAGTTGGCGGATCGCGGAGGTCCTGCCGCGCTGTCGCGGGACGCCGATCTCCCGCAGGTGGGCTTGGAGACTGCCCGGATTCATGGGGGCGGAATCGGCGATTGTGCTCCCCTGCCGTCCCCATCGCGGTCATCGACGATCCGGCGCTGCCGGAGGCGCTGGCCAAACGCGCGGCTGCCCACGTGGGGCGGCACCTCCACCCCGATGCTCCTGGCCCGCTCCCGCCACGCCTCCGCCCCCCTGGAGCGGTATGCCTGCCCCAGCGTCGACGCGGTCGCCCGGCACGTCGCCCAGCGTGACCCCGCCGCCCGACGGAAGCGGAAGCGCTGACGCCTCAAGATCATCATATTGCCGGGCATGTCTGCCCGTCACAGCGTCATCCACCGGACGGGTGCAGGGCTCGACGCGCCGCGAGTCGCACTGACACAGATCGTCAACTGATTGATTCTCACGGGGCTGGTCGCTGTCCCGGTCCTGCGAAAGGGTTCCAAGAAGGCGGCAGTGCGGCATGTGCGCACTCGATCTGTTGCCGCGCCGAGTGTTCAGGCACATCCACGAGAGAAGGAAACACACCCCCTATGCGCGCCCTTGTGGTCGATCACAGTGAGGCCGGACCCATCCGGTTCGCCGATGTCGATGAGCCCGTACCGTCCACCGGTGAGGCGCTGGTGGAGATACGGCACATCGGTCTCAACTTCGGAGAGCTGAATTACGTGCACCAGTGGCCAGCCGGCGCTGTGCACGGTCATGACGCGGCCGGCATCGTGGTGCGCGCCGCATCCGACGGCTCGGGGCCGCCCGAAGGTACGCGCGTCGCCGTGGGAATGGCTCCCCACGCGTGGGCGGAGCGGGTGGCAGTCAGCCCCGCCTCGCTCGGCACCGTCCCCAAGGGCGTGGACCTGGCCGACGCCGCCGCGCTAGGGATCGCCGGAGTCACCGCATTCCGGGTGCTGCGCAAGCGTTCCCTGCTGGCGCGCGACGTTCTGATCACCGGCGCCAGCGGGGGCGTGGGGCACTTCGCCGTCCAACTGGCGGCGCTGGCGGGCGCCCGGGTGACGGCACTCGTCGGTTCGCCGGAGCGGGCCGCCGGGCTCCGCGAACTCGGCGCCGACAAGGTCCTGACCGACCTGGCCGAGACCGGGGACCGGTTCGACCTCGTCCTGGACACGGTCGGCGGGCCGCTGGTGGCCCAGGCATGGAGTTCCCTCGCCGAGGGCGGCACCATCCACCTGGTCGGTTACTCCTCGGGGCAGGAAACCACCTTCCCGTCAGGGGCCTTGTTCGGCTTCGGTGAGCCCCGCAGCATCGCCACCTACGGCGACATGACGCCGACCGGCGGGGAGCTGACGGACCTGCTGGGCCTCATGGCCGCCGGGAGGCTCTCGGCGCCGGTCGGACTGCGAGGCGACTGGCAGGGCGTGGAGGACGCCGTCCAGGCGCTGTTCGCGCGGAAGGTGCACGGAAAGGTCGTTCTTGACGTGGCCTGACGCTGTGGACGAGGACACATGCGTCGTCGGCCGTCGGCGGCGGTGCGCGGCGGTGGACGAGAATGGACCCATGGATGTGCTGGCGGAGGTCTTGCGTGTTTCGGGTGCGCGTGGGGCGCTCGGAGTCATGCTGAAGGCCGGAGGAACCTGGGGCCTGTGGCTGGACTCCTATCCAGGAGCGGCACTGCACATAGTGTCCCGCGGCACTATGTGGCTCCACGTCACAGGCGAGAAACCTCTTCAGGTGCAGGCCGGAGACGCCGTCCTAGTGTCGCCGGGCACCGCACACGGGATAGCCGGCGGCGCCAACGTGACGATGGGTTCCTGCGACCGTGAGGCGGCGGCCCGGGCTTTTGGCGATGGCCGGGCCCTGCGGCTGGGCTCGGCGCCGGTGCAGACGGAAGTGATCGTCCTGCACTATGAGCAGGACCCGGAGGTGCGCACACCGGTGCTTACCTCCCTCGCTCGGCCGATGCACGTCACAGCCCGGGAGAACGCGCAGCTCAGAAGGACCGTCGAACTTCTCGCTGCCGAGCTCGCACAGCCGCAGATCGGCACCACCGCCGCCATCAACAGCATCGTCGACCTTCTGCTCGTCCAGTTCGTACGCGCCTGGCTGGCCCGCCACCCGCAGGAGCCGTCCGGCTCATGGCTGGGAGCGATGCGTGATCCGGTCGTGCGCGACGCTCTGGCATGTGTCCACGCCCAACCGGAACACCCCTGGACCACGGAGACCCTGGCCGCCGCGACGAGCGTCTCCCGGGCGACGCTGTCCCGGCGTTTCCGGTCCGCCCTCGGACAGACGCCGGGCGCGTACGTGACGCAGTGGCGCATCGACTTGGCGTCCGTCCGGCTCCGCGATACCGATGAGCCGGTCGAGTCGATCTCCGGCGCGGTCGGATACGGCTCTCCGCACGCTTTCAGCCGTGCCTTCAGACGTGCCCGAGGCACGGCCCCGGGCGAGTACCGTTCTCGGCTTCGCAAGTGATCCGGGCTCGGGAGAGGTCAGCACCAGTCGGGTGTCGTCCCCCCAGTGCCCACATCGGCACGAGGAATACGCGACACCTCAACATGCGAGCCCACCAGTCCCACGGCCGAAAGCAGCCGACACCTCGTTGCCCGACAACGCACTTGCCTAATGAACGGCTAGGGAGCGAAGGCCAGCCAGCCCGACCCGGGTTTCCGCGGCGGGACGGCAACCCTGAAAGGACAAGATCGCGAGACAGAAGTGCCGTGGCCCACGAACGAGACGGTCGAGAACTCCCAGGTCGGCGCATCGGAATGGGACATTCCAATTTGGAACCTACAGTGGTGCTCGCCCTCCTCGGCGCGCATCTGGTCGGCGACGTCCGCGCCCATCTCGCGGCGCGCCTGCCGGAGGGCTACGCCCTGATCCTCCTCAACCCGCTGCAGAGCGCCGAACCGCTCCCGCCGGAGCGGTTCGTCCGGGCGGCTGCCGCCTGGATCGAGGGCGCCACCGGGCAGACCGCGGCCTGGGACGTCAGCGCCGTGCTGTCCACCGTCGCCGACGCAGCCGACGTGGACCTGCTGGGGCAGATTCTGCTCCAGCTTCCCGCCGGCTACGACCTCCTCTTCGGCCGCCCCCAGCCCACCTGACCATGACGAGTGGTGCCCACCTGGGCACCGCCCCACTCCACGAAAGGCATGCACCGCAGTGATCTCCGACGCGCGCGTACCGCTTGAGCACCAGCAGCCGTACGGGACGGCGTATGAGCAGATGTTGGAGAAGGTCCGCTACGAAGGCGCCTACCCCACCCGTGAGCGGGCCGACGAAGCCGTCCGCCTGGTCCTGGCGGGGCTGGGGCGCCAGCTGACCGGCGACGAACGCGTCGATCTCGCCGCCCGTCTGCCCCTGGAGGCCGCCCGCGTCCTCACCGCGCAGATCCCCGACACCCAGCCCCTCACCGGCTGGGCCTTCGTCAAGGACCTCGCCGCCCGCACCGGCGCCTCCCTGGCCACCACCCGCTGGGACACCGGATCCGTCTTCTCCGCCCTCGCCACCCACGCCGGCCCCGACCTCATCACCCGCATCCTGCAACAGCTCCCCACCGGCTACGCCCTGCTGTTCGGCCGCGCCGAACTCACCCCCGCCGCGTAGACGGCGAGGTACGGGCCCGGGGCAGGCGCAACAACCCGCCGCGTCGCTGTCCACCCGACACCCCGGGGCCCGCGAGGTGACCACCGCCGCCTGCTCGGCCGCCCATACCGACGTGCTGGCGTGTGCGGTCGAGCGGATCGGGTGCCACGGGTATGCGTACGCCCACCGGTGAGCACGGCGCGGAGTGGGACCAGGCCCACGAGGTGCGCACCGCGATCAACGCGTTCCGGCAGTCGGTCCGTTAGCCGGGGACGCCGGCAGCCTTCTGCTCGCGGTGGTACTCGAAGGCGTTGCGGGCGACAAACCTGCGCCCGACCACGCCTGGCTGCCTACGAAGGCCTCGTCGCTGTTCGAGGTCGATTACCTCCCCGTCGAATGCACGGAAATCTATGTTGGCCGGAGTAGACATTAGTGCTGGGTTCCTCTTTCGCTGGGTATATGTCCTGGTGGCGGGGTAGTTGACGGTGCTCGGGGGCGGGTGCTGGATCATGGTGCTACGGGCACGACCGGGGCGTGACGAGGACGAACGGGCCGCCGTTCGCCGTGGAGCTGGACTGCAGCCAAAAAACGGTCCGGTGCTGGTTGCACCGCTCCAACCGCTCAGGCCTGCCAGGGCTGGATGATCTGGGGTGGGCAGGGCCGCAAGCGACGGATCACCGAGGAGGAACGATCTCGGATCATCGCCCTGGTCAAGACGGTGCCACCGGGACGGCTGCGGTGGGAGCCCGTCGGAGAGCTATGGGCCTTCGACGAGTCCGGGCCACCCGAGTGGACTCCGGATTCTCTGGCCGCGGCAGCGCGGGCCGAGGGTATCGAGGTGGGCCGCTCACAGGTCCGGCGCATCCTGCTTGCCGAGGGCGTGCGCTGGTGCCGCACCCGGTCCTGGACGCGCTCGAAGGACCCGGACTTCGTCCCAAAAGGACAAGGATCATCGGCCTCTACACTCACCCGCCCGACGACGCGACGGTGATCTGCGCCGACGAGCTGGGGCCAGTGATCCCACGGACCTTCCCGCCCGCACCCGCCTGGTCACCCGACCGGCACCGGATCAAAGCGGAACTCGACCACAGCCGCGGACCCGAGAAAACCTGGGTCTACGGGGCCTTACGCATCCGGGACGGCCAGCAGATCACCATGGCCGCTTCCTCCCGCAACAGCGTCTTCTACCAGCAGTTCCTGCAACAGATCGAAGACGCCAACCCGACCGGCGAACTCTGGATCGTCACCGACAACCTGTCCAGTCACAACAGCCTGTCCACCCGGACCTGGCTCGAGGACCATCCCCGCATCCACCACGCGTTCATCCCCGTCGGCGCGTGCCGGCTCAACCTGCAGGAAGGCTGGTGGCGCATCTTCCGCAAAGCCGCCCTCGCCGGCCGGTCATTCGCGAACCGTGACGACATCGAACACGCCACCACCCTTGCAACCAGCCAGCTCAACTTCCGTGCCAAACCGTGGATCTGGGGCAGACCCGCACCGCCAACCCGCCGACTACGGCGCCGATACGTGTACGTCGTTTGAGGAACCCGGCATTAGCTATGAGTCGGTGCGGCGGTGGTGTGTGAAGTTCGGGCAGGAGTACGCAGGCGCGCTGCGCCGCCGGCAGCCTAGGCCTGGGGACAAGTGGCACCTGGACGAAGTCTTCATCAAGATCAACGGCGAGCAGCGGTACCTGTGGCGGGCCGTCGACCAGGACGGCAACGTGCTGGACATCCTGGTGCAGAACCGCCGGGACAAGGCCGCGGTCAGGCGTTTCTTCCGCAAGCTGATGAAGAAGACCCGAATGGTGCCGCGGGTGGTCGTCACCGACAAGCTCCGCTCCTACGGCGCGGCCCACCGCGAGGTCATGCCCTCGGTGGAACATCGCTCGCACAAGGGCCTGAACAATCGGGCGGAGAACAGCCACCAGCCCACCATGCAGCGTGAACGCGCTATGAAGGGCTCCACAGTATCGGCGGGGCCCAGCGGTTCCTGTCCGCGTTCAGCGGCATCTCGCCCCACTTCCGGCCCCGCCGCCATCTGATGCCCGCCCACGACTACCGAGCCGAGATGACCGTCCGCTTCGCAATCTGGGAGCAGATCACCGGATTCGCCGGCCTCGCCACCGCGGCCTGAGCGCAGCGCGCAACCGGGCTCCACCGCACCATGACGCACCCTCAGACACCTACCCACCCGACAACGTGACAGCGCCCAGACGGCTGTTGCGGATCATCCGTCGCGGTACGGGGTCAGTGGTGATGTGGCGGCGGGCCCAGATGGTGCTGCTGTCCGCACAGGGCATGCCGGTGGCAATGATCGCCGAAGTGACGTTCACCAGCGCGGACCGGGTCCGGGACGTGATCCACAACTTCGACGCTGAGGGCTTCGAGTCCCTTTATCCGAAATACAAGGGCGGACGGTCGAGGACCTTCACGCTGCCCGAACGCCGTGAGATCAAGAAGTTCGCCAAGTCCCGGCCGGCCGAGCACGGCCTGCCGTTCTCGACCTGGAGCCTGGCCAAGCTGGCGGACTTCCTGGTCGCCGTCCTCAGCGACAGTACTATCGCTGACATGGTGCAGGACTCGATCTTCCAGTGAGAACGGACGAGTCGGGGAACGCACGGCACCCTCTTCTACGCGGGCGCAGAGGTGCTGTCGCCGGTGCTGATCTCGGGTACCGACCGGTTCACACCCAGCGAAGGCGAGGCCACGGCCAGGGAGCTGCATGAACGCCTGCTCGCGTTCCCGACGCTGAGCCCATCGCCTACCGAAGGCAGAACAGCGGAGACTACGACCACAATCTCGTGCTGCGCCCAGACGTCGCACCGGGGCTGACCGGACTGGGAGCACACCTGGCCTGACGCCTGTACAGGGGACAGCTCTGGATGCGTGCCACGTCTCCGCGGTGACGTGGCACGCATCCAGAGCTGTCCCCGGCCACCTCACAGCAGGCGCTGTGTCTGGACGATCACGCGCGGGGCGTGGCTCGTTTGTTGCGCGGCGTCCCGATGCCGACGACGGCGCGGTGAGAGCAAGGAGCCGGTCCGCAGAAAACAGTTTGGTGGGCGGGCGCCGCAGGTCCCTGCGGCGCCCGCCCATCCCATAATCTCCTCCTACGGACTCAAGAGCTCTTGCGCATCGTTGGTGTGCGCCAAATGCGGTCCGGCCACCTGCGGAAGTGCTCGACGCACAGCAGCCCAAGATTCGCTGCCGCACCTGCACCGACTATGGCTGCAGCAGGCGCCAGGAGACCGGAAAGCGCGTAACAGCCGATCCATGCCCCGAGGAACGCCCCGCAGACCGCGGCCACCAACCCTGCGCGCCGCATCTGGGATGAGCGCTCATTACGGGTCCAGGCCAGATAGGCGCCGAGGCCTACCATCAGGCCCGTCCCGGGCACGATCACGCTCGCGCTGGCCACGAAGTCATCGGGACCTACTGTCCAGATCAGCAGAACCCCCAGCAGCCATCCGCCAAGGCCGAGCGGGATCACGGTCCCGGTTCGTACCCAGACACTCGCGCGGGGACCGAAGCCACCGCGCCTGCGCGACCAGCGTGCGATCACGGCAAGCAGAGCGAGGCCGAGGGTTGCGCCTGCGAGGGTGACTGCGATCAGTATCTTGGCCACCGTGGACATGCTCCACGGAACGGCCTCGAAGTTGACGGGCCTCCTGTCGAACTGGGACCTGTCCGCCTTGCCGGTGTCGAAGAAGGTGGTCAGTAGACGTTTTCCGGCTTCGGGACGGTGCTCCCAGAAGTCGGCGGTGTGGCCCAGCCCGGGAAGGATCACCTGCTGTCCCCGGGACAGGGCGGGCAGCAGTTCGTCGGTGGCCAGTTGCGCGGGGGTGGAGAAGTCGACCTCACCGCTGACGAGGAGGGTTTCGACGTCACTGGGCCGCATCTGGCGATACTTGGCGTTGTCGGGGCTGTCCGGCCATACCGTGGACAGACCGGACTCGCCGGCCCACAGGAAGTCGGTTGAGGCGTTGCCCAGGGTCGAGCCCGGATCGCCACCGCTGTCGTAGTAGCGCTGAGCTGCTGGTCCATCGATCATGGCGAAGGAAGCGAACTCGCCCCAGACGATGGAATCCGGCAGTGTGAGGTCACCGAGGACAGACATGGCCCACAAGGCGCCGGTGTCCCGGCTGAGATAGGCGTCGATGACGGTCGGAGCGTTGTTCGGTGCCGAGGCCGGACCGTTGTGATGCATGGCGTACTGGCTCAGAACCCGGACGTTGGTGTCCTTGATGCGGAAGGGCCCCCAGCGTTCAGGGATCTCGCCCGCGGTCTTCCGGATCGATTCGGCGAGGTCGGATGTACGCGCGGCGCAGGCGTCGTCGTCGTCGCACAGCCGTGTGTACTGGGCGAACTGCGCATCGGTGATGCGCGGGTCCCAGAAGAAGTGCCCGGGCGGATTGACCGACACCATCGCGGAGCGGTGCAGCACCGCCGGGTGCCGCCAGGAGTAGATCATGGCGGTGCGTGTTCCAGCACTGGAGCTGAGGAGGTTGATCTGTGAGTAGCCCAGGGCGGTACGGGCCGCTTCCAGGTCCCCCACCCGCTGGAGAGCGGAGTAGCCGGTGAGGTCGATCCCGTCGTCGGTGAGACGGTCCGCACACAGTTCGAACGCTTTGGTCGTAGCTGGCAGTGTCTTCGATCCCGCGATTCCGTCGGCGGACTGCATGACCGCGGTGACCTCGGGGCAGTCCAGACGGCGCGATCCATCGATGCCCCGGTAACCGACCAGGACCACATCGTGTCGGCCGGTGAGCCGGCTTGCCTGCGGGAAGTCCATGTTCGTTCTTCCCGGGCCGCCGCCCAGTCGGAAGATCGGTTCCGCGGGGTCTGCGGAAGTGGCCCGGACGCGAGTGACGGGAAGTGCTATCAGCTCGGACTTGGGGTCGCGCCGGTTCTCCGGGACGGCGAGTGTGCCGCAGTCGGCGGGGACGGTTCCGGCTTCGGTGTCGTAGTCGCAGGGGCGCATGGTGAGCGACCCGGAGGCGGCCCCCTCGGGTACGGACAGGAGATGTTCTGGCCGCAGCGCCAAGTAGCAGAGCGACACCAGGAGTCCGCCGGTTACCACGAAGGCGAGCAGGGGCCGCCATGACTTGAGAAGTGTCATTTCGTTTCCGTATAAGTGCGCGCGGGCCCGAGCTTTCCCAGGGGAGGTACGACGCGCATTGGCGTGTGGGGTCGTCTCGGGTGGTTCGGACCGTCGGGGAGCCCTGTCAGCCTCGCTCCCACAGCGGCAACCGGAACATGGCGTAGGTGAACTTGCCGCTGATACGTCCTGCGGTGTCGAAGTGGAACACGTCCACACCGTGCCACTGCATGCGGCCGCCGTAGCGCGCACGGGCGAACAGGCGCAGTGGCAACGGCACATGACGGCCGGACTCTCCGCTCATGTCGAGCCGGCAGGCCCAGCGGATCGTGGCGCGCCGGTTCGGCTCGTCGACGATCTTGTCGTACACGGCGAAGTGCATGGCGCCGTAGCGCCCGGCGAAGTGCGGCTCGAACTCTTTGCGGATCGCCGCGATGCCACGTCGCTCCGGAAGGTGGCCGGGCAGGTACACGGCGTCGTCGGCGAAGAAGGACATGACCTTGTCGAGATCGGGGCTCGGCTCGTTGAAGGCCGCAACGAAGTCGTCAATGGTCTGACTGAGGTTGGTCGAGGTGGCGGAGATGGTCTTTCACTCCCGGGAGCGCGATGGGGTTGTCGGATGCCGGGACATTAACAGAACACCCGTCCCTTAACAAGAGATGGGTGTTCTGTTAGATCTGGACTAGGATGAACGGTCATGTCAGCGCCATTCCAGCGGGCTCGACGCCCTGATCAGAAGGACCAGCGCCGCGAGGCCATCCTCACCGCCGCTCGGGAGCTCGCCGAGCGCTCCGGCGTGGCCAGGGTCAGCCTGCAGGACATCGCCACCGCGGTCGGACTCGCCAAGTCCAACGTGCTGCGCTACTTCGGCACGCGTGAGGAGATCTACCTGCATCTGCTGATGAGCGCGGGTTCTGAGTGGGCGAGCGTGGTCAGTGCCCGGTTGCAGGAAGTGAGTGGGACCGAGGCAACCGCCGGCGTTCTCGCGGATGCCTTCGTGGACCGGCCGCTCTACTGTGATTTGACCACGCACGCGGAGACGATGCTCGAGCACAATGTGTCCGTGGAGGTGCTAAAGGTCTTCAAGAGGTGGGCCATCGACACCTACTGGGCGATCGGCCAGCGCATCTCCGCCGCCTGCCCGGAACTGACCCCCGCCGATGGCGCCGCACTCGTGATGACAGCCAGCGCTTTCGTCGCGAAGCTGTTTCCCATCACCCGTCCGCCTGAGGCGCTGCGTGAACTGTACGCGCGCGAGCCGGAGATCGCGGGGGCGTTCCCGCCGTTCCGCCCGACACTGAAACGCATGGTGGCGGCCACTGCAGCCGGCCTGCCCCTGGTGCGACAGTAGACGACTGAAAGGGTGTCAACGGGCGGGGGATGAGATCCGGTTGCGGCTGTGAGGTCCGCGAGCCGGGACCGCGACGGCAGCTGGCTGCGCAAGAGGATCCTGCCCCTCCCTTCGAACAGGCCCAGCACACCAACCTGATGGGTGAGAGCCTGGAAGTTGGGACGGCAGTGTGGTGAAGCATCAAGTAGACGAGCTTTTCGGCTGAGTGGACCGTCCCCACCGCGGGCGTCGCATGTTCGTCTATTCGCCCGGCCGTGACGCGGCCCCGCACCCCGCACATACGGGTTTCGACGCACTCACTTAGCTTGTCTTTTATCTTCCGGCTTCGAATGGCGTCTCGAACTGGGTCGCTCGCCCGGGGATTCGCCGGACGTGGAGGCGGCCTTCGCCTGATCCTGTGCTCCGACCAAGGTGCACGTGACCAAGACGAAGGCCGTGAGAGTGAGTCTGCTGCCTGATGCTGTCCGGAGGGAAGCGTTCGCGTAAGCGTCACGCTCCCGGGGTGACTTCTATGAGTGTCTGACCGCTCGGCGCGATGAGTTGTTCGAGCTGGTGGACGCGGTGCTGTGTGCGGACGGTGCGGTGAAGTCCCCGGTGGACCTGACGCTGCTGCCCGAACATCGTCGTGGGCACGGAGCGTTGTACGGCGGTCTCAACCACGGCCGGATCGACATGGATCGGCTGCGGACCATCCTGGCCGGGTTGTCGCTTCCGCGTTTCGATGGCGGACGCCTGGTGCTGGCGGTTGATGTCTCGCCGTGGCTTCGTTCGGACGCGCCGTGCTCGGCCGATCGGCTGTTCTGCCACGTCTACGGCCGCGCGAAGACCGCCTCGCAGTTCATCCCGGGCTGGCCCTACTCCTTCGTCGCCGTGCTGGAGCCGGGCGCCACGTCCTGGACCGCGGTCCTGGACGCAGTGCGGCTGGGACCGGTGGACGACGCCACCGCGGTCACCGCCGCCCAGTTGAGGGGTGTCGTCGAGCGACTCATCACAGCCGGCCAGTGGCAGGCCGGGGACCCGCATATCGTGATCGTCAGCGACGCCGGCTATGACGTCACCCGCCTGGCCTGGGTTCTGCGTGACCTGCCCGTCGAGCTGGTCGGCCGGGTCCGCTCCGACCGCGTGATGCGTCTGCCGAAACCACCGAGGATGCACGGCGTCAACGGACGGCCACCCAAGCACGGCCCGGAATTCCGCTTCACCAAGCCGGAGACCTGGCCCGAACCCATGATCACTACCGTCACGGACACCACCAACTACGGCAAGGCCGAAACCCAGGCATGGGACCAGGTCCACCCCCGACTCACCCACCGCTCCTCCTGGCTCCACCACGACGGTGAACTACCCCTGATCGAGGGCACGTTGATCGGCTGAAGGTCGAGCACCTGTCAAAGGACCGGGACGCCCGCCGGTGTGGTTGTGATCCTCGAAAACCAGCACTACCCCGGACGACGTGGACCGCTTCCGGCAGGCATTTCTCCGCCGCTTCGATCTGGAACACACCTTCCGCTTCGCGAAGCAGACTCTCGGCTGGACCACCCCGAAACTCCGTACCCCCGAGGCGGCGGACCGCTGGACCTGGATCCTGATCGTCGCCCACACCCAACTCCGACTGGCCCGGCCGCTCGCCGCGGACCTCCGTCGGCCCTGGGAGAAACCCGCCGCACCCGGCCGGCTTACCCCGACCCGGGTCCGCCGCGGATTCAGGAACATCCGCGCTCACCTCGCCTGCCCGACCCGTGTTCCCAAACCCCGAGGCACCGGCCCCGGACGGCCACCCGGCGCCAAGAACAAACACCGGGCACCCCGCTACGACGTCGGCAAGACCGTCAAACGCCTCGAGACCCTCAAGGCCATCGGCAGACCTGGCAGATCCTGGTAGATAAAAGACAAGCCAAGGGCCTGTTGCGAAAGTGGCGCGGTCGCCCGAAGGGCGGCCACGCGGCAGGCGCCGCTTCGTATCAGGCTCCGGAGGACCGCTGTCCCTGAGAGTCGTGGGCCGCGAGCGGAAGACTGCGCAGCGACAGTGCGCTCGGCGCTGGCAGCGCTCCGTGGGCCGCCTCGGCGCGGAACGACTGGAGCAAGTACGCCACCAGACGCCGGGACGCCGCACGGTCACCCGGCAATGCGGTGACCAGACCGCAGTGGGACAACAGGACCACGGCAAAGTCGGAGGGGTGGAAGTCGGCCCGCAGCACGCCCGCCGCCTGAGCCCTGCGGACCAGGGTCATGAAGTCCCGCTCGGCCTGTTCCCGTACCCGCGCGTGTTCTCGCGTGCTGTCTGGAAAGGCCGCGACGAACGCGGCCGGGAAGCCCCGTTCCTCCCGTTGTAGTTCGCAGACCGTCTCGACCAGTCGCTGGAAGCCCTGCCACGGATCGGGGTCCGCCAGCGCCTCGGTGAGCGCCCGAGCACAGGTGTCCATCTGGTGCGCGAACGCGGCCCGCACCAGGGCGTCCCGCGTCGGGAAACGCCGGTACAGCGTCGCCACGCCGACCCCCGCCCGCCGGGCCACGGTCGCCATGGGCGCGTCGATGCCGTGCTCGGCGAAGACCACGCGGGCAGCCGAAAGGATGCGCCGCCGGTTGCGCCGGGCGTCCGCCCGCAGACTGTCCTGCCCCGCGATCCGAGAGGATTCCCCCACCGCTGTCTCCCACCTCCGGTCAAATGGACGATCTCGTCCGTTTGCCAGCCTACGCTCGGCGCCACGATCCCCCGCACGGCCACTGGTGGCGAAGGTGAGAACGCAACGATGGACGACCGCACGATGAAAGCCGTACTGTTCGACCGCTTCGGCGGCCCCGAGGTGCTGTATGTGGGCCAGGTGCCACGTCCCGGACCGGCACCCGGCGAGGTCCTCGTGCGCGTGCGCGCGTTCAGCGTGAACGGCGGCGAACTGGCGGCCCGTTCCGGTCGGGCCCGCCTCATCACCGGCCGGAAGTTCCCGCAGCGCATAGGGCTGGACTTCACTGGCGAGATCGCCGCACTCGGCACCGGCGCGACCGGCGTAGCGGTCGGCGACCAGGTGTGGGGCGTCCTGGGCCGCAGCTCCGGATTCGGCAGCGCCGCCGAGTACGTGACGGTACGGCCCGAGCGGCTCGGCCGGGTCCCGGACGGACTGGACCTCGTGGCCGCTGCCGCGCTGCCGGTGGCCACCACGGCCGTCACGGCCCTCCGCGACAAGGCCGCACTGCGCCCCGGCGAACGGCTGCTTGTACGGGGCGCGGCGGGCGGCGTCGGCAACGCCGCCGTCCAGCTGGGACAGGCGTACGGTGCCGAGGTCACGGCCCTGGCCCGCGCTGCCAACCTCGACTTCGTCCGTACGCTCGGTGCCCACCACGCCGTCGACCACCGGACCGTGTCCCCTGCGGAACTGGGACTGTTCGACGTGGTCCTCGACACTGCGGGCACCGACCTGCGTACCGTACGGCGGATGCTGAAGCCGGGCGGACGCATGGTCACCATCGCCTTCGACCTGACGCGGCCCGCCGCCTCGCTGGGCTACATCGCGGCCAGCGCCGTCCACGGACGCGGCCGGGTGCGCTTCTTCAGCGGCAACCCCGAACGTGCGCTCTTCGACGACCTCGCCCGCCAGGTGACAGAGGTGAAGCTGCGGCCGGCGGTGGACACGGTCTTCCCGCTGGAAGAGACAGCGGCCGCACACCGGGCGCTGGAGGCGGGCGGGGTGCGGGGCAAGTACGTGGTCAGGGTCGACTAGGGTTTGTTGGGAAGGTGCTGGTCACAGCCACTCGTTGAGGACTGCGACCAGCACGGTCGCCTCGTACCGGACGGCAAGTTTGATGCCCCTATGGATGTCAAGCTGCCAGGGCCTGTTCGCGGGGCCGAGCATGGGCTCGGATGATGATCGTGTAGAGCTCTCGGGCGACGTAGCGTTTCAGGCAGCGGATGGCTTCGCGTCGGGTCTTGCCTTCGGTGATGCGTTGCTCGACGTAGCTGCGGCTGCGTGTCTCCCAGCGGAGTCGAGCAAGGACGATTGTGTAGAGAGCCGAGTTGGCCTGACGGTCACCGCCCCGGTTGAGCCTTCTGCGCTGCGTCTTGCCCGAGGATGCTTCGACCGGGCTCACTCCGCAGAGCGCGGCAAACGAAGCCTCGCTGTGGAGCCGTTCGGGATTGTCGCCTGTGGCGATGAGTAGCGCCGCGGCGGTGTCCGGACCCACGCCGTAGCAGTCAAGCAGCTGCGGGATGTGCTGCCTGATCACGTCGGTGATCTGCTGCTTGAGAGCGGCGATCTCATGATCGGGTTCTTCGACTCGACGGGCGAGCAGCCGCAGGGTGAAGACCGCGGCCGCTGTCGCCGTGCCGGCCGTAGACCTGTGCAGTGCCATGCAGGCTCGGACCAGTTTGGGGATGGTCAGCCCGTCAAGGGACTCTCGCAGCTCGGGACTGGCCGTCACGAGTACCGCCCTGAGCTGGTTGATGGCCTGGGTACGAGCTTTGACCGCGGAGACCTTGGCCACTTGAAGAGCCGGAGAGCTTCAACGGGGCCGTCAGCGAGCTTGGCCGTCGCGGTGGCTCGGCCGGACAGCACGGCATGGGCTGCTGCCTCGGCGTCGATGGTGTCGGTCTTGCCACGACGGCGGCGTGTTGCCTTGTCCGGCTGGTTCACCTCGATGACGGTCAGCTCGTTGGTGCGCAGAAAGCGGCTCAGCGCGGCTCCGTAGGAGCCAGTGCACTCGACTCCAGCGCGGCTGGCCATGCCTGATGAACGGGCCCAGTCCAGCAGCTGCTGGTAGCCATCGGTCGTGGTGGGAAAGCTCCGGCAATCGATCAGCTTGCCGGTGGTCGAGATCACGGCTGCCACGTGGGCATCCTTGTGAGTGTCAACACCCAGGATTACCTCACGATGGCAGTCATGGTGAATACGGATCGGCTGGGCCATGCTGGCACTGGTCATCGGTCTCCTGCCATTGAACCGGAGCTGGTGGCCGTCGCCGGGCTGGCAGGGTGGTCAGGACTGTGACGGTGCCTGTCGCGAAGGCCCCTATCGGGACACACCCGCCGGCCTGGCGGCAGCGAGCGCCGTCCCGGACAGTGGCCGACAGATCAAGACTCAGGACAAGACAGTCAGTCGTATCGCGGGTCAGGCCACCGCCGAGACGGCACCGCCATCCTCACAGTCATATCTCGTGGCCACGGCCCGGTGGCGCTTGAGGCGGTTGATCCCGCACTCGACGGCATGCCGCTCGCGGTAGTCGGTTTTGTCGAACTTCGGCGGCCGACCGCCTCGGGCACCGAGCTTCTGGCGGTTGCGGACGCGGTCGGCGGGGACCGGGATGGTCGCCTTGATCCCGCGTCTGCGCAGGTAGGCCCGGTTGCGGCGAGAGTCGTACGCTTTGTCGGCCCGCACCCGGTCCGGCCGCCTGCGGGGCCTGCCCGGACCAAGGCGAGGTACCCGGATCGCTTCCAGGACCGGCTCGAATTGCGGCGAGTCACCCCGCTGGCCGGCTGTGATCACGACGCTCAGCGGCTTCTGCCCCTGCTCGACGGCAAGGTGGATCTTGGTGGTCAGGCCGCCTCGGGAACGTCCGAGACCATGCTCGGCCGGCTCAACGGCAATGCCGCCGGGCGGTTCCTTTTGCAGATCCCCTTTTTCGAGGCCCCGGCGGTGTGCTGGTCGGCCCGGCAGACGGTGGAGTCGATATTCACGTCCCAGGTGATCAGGCACTTCGCGTCCGCCTGAGCTTGGAGCTGAGTGACGATCCTGGCCCAGGTGCCATCGCGCTGCCAGCGCCGGAACAGGTCGTAGACCCGTTCCCAGGGCCCGTAGCGTTCCGGCACATCACGCCAGGGAGCACCGGTACGGGTCCGCCACCGGATGCCGTCTATCAGCTGCCGTCGCGTCCACACCGGCGGACGGCCCGGCTTGATGCCCTGCGGCAACAACGGCTCAAGCCGGGCCCACTGTCCATTCGTCAGATCACCACGCCCCACGGGGCGTGATCATCCACGACCAAGATCCAATTTCGCAACAGGCCCTAGGGCGTAGCCCGTCGGTCCCGGCAAGCGCAGAGATCCATACCGTGCCCACGCTGACCACTACTTCGGCCTGGAGCGGCTGCTGGAGTGTTTCCCGCAGGCCCGCGCGGTCGCCCTGCCGTCGGTGGCTGCGGGGATCAAGGCAGGCAGCGAGGTTGCGCGCAAACAGTGGCGGCGCTTCTTCGACGGCCAGGCACTGGACAACACTGTTCACCGGTTGCTCCTTCCTTCACCCATCTCATGTCCGGCCTTGTCGCCATTCTTTCGGTCAAGCAGAGCGGCGAGTTTCTTCTTTGCCCTGTGCAGGCGGATGCTGACGGCATTGGGGGTCAGTCCGGTCACTTCCGCAATCCCGCGCGGGGTCAGCCCCTCCCATGCCCAGAGCAGCACCACCTCACGGTCCAGGGCGCCCAGTGTGCCGAGAGCGGCGTGCAGTTCGGGGTGCTCGTCTTCCTCGAACTTTGGCGGCGGTGCGGTACGGGTCAGCCGTTCCACGAGCCGGAGCCGGCGCCCGTTTGCCCGTCGGGCGTTGGACAGGCAGCCGCGTGCGACGCCGTAACACCAGGGCAGCACGCTGTCGGGGTCGGTCACGGGGCCCTTCCCGAGCCCGGGCACGTCCTCGAGGCGGCCCCAGAGCACGAGCATCGGCTCCGCGAGGATGTCATCTACCGCGTCGGCGTCCGCCCGGCGCAGCAGATATCGGTGCAGCGGCTTTGCCACCGCGCGCGCCAGCGATTCGAAGCGGGCTTCTCGGGCCCGGGCAAATTCCTGCTCCAGCATGGATTCCACACCCCCACACCTGTCCGGCCGGGGGCTGTTCCTTGCATCGCCACGGGCACTGTACTTACCCCGAGCCCGAGGGATGTCCGTCGCGTCGGCCGAGGCGACGGCCCCATCCCGGCTGTCCCGGCCTGCCAGGTCCGGCGCGGGCAGGTCGGCCACGACCCTTCGCGCGCGTCCTCCCAGAGTTCGAAGCCGCTGCGGCAGAGATCCTCTACAACGGCGCCCAGTGGGCGCGGGCCTGGCCAGGGGCTGGGTGAGGATGACCGTCGGCCTCATCGCGGCCGCACTCTCCGGCTTCGGGGGTGACGGGCGGCCGCCAGGGGCTGCACCGCTTCCCCGCCCGGACGAAGCCTCAGAAGACCGTCGCCCCGGCGTAGCGGAACCGTACTCACATGCCCGCCCGGCCCGTGGGCGGCGCGAAGAGCGCCCCGGTAAAGCGTCGTAAACCGATCGGTTTTCGTTTTGTCCACATCGAGTTGACCTCGCGGTATGACCACCGTAGTGAAGTCAAGTACCAGAGAGCGGCTGCTGGAGGCGGCGGCCACGCTCACCTACCGAGGCGGTGTCGGCATCGGCGTCGAGGCGCTGTGCAAGGCGGCGGGGGTGTCGAAGCGTTCCCTGTACCAGCTGTTCGAGAGCAAGGACGAACTGCTGGCGGCGAGCCTGGGGGAGCGCGCCTCTGCCTTCGTGGCCGGGCTCCTGCCGACGGCGGACGACGGCCGGTCACCCCGCGAGCGGATCCTGCACGTCTTCGACCTGTTGGAGGGGCAGGCGGGTGCGCCCGACTTCCAAGGCTGTCGGTACCTGGCTGCTCAGATCGAGCTCAAAGACCAGAGCCACCCTGCAAGCCAGGTGGCCCACCGGGTCAAAGAGAATCTGACCGCCTTCTTCCGTGTCGAGGCCGAACGGGGCGGGGCAAGCCATCCCGACCTGCTGGCCCGGCAGCTCAGCCTGGTCTTCGACGGCGCCAGCGCCCGCGCGGGCATCGGAGCCGATAATCTGACAGGGCTCGTCACGCCCACCGTGACCACCCTGCTCGATGCGGCAGGCCTGCACTGACGCATCCCCTTTCGAGCAGGCGCCGAGACCGTGCCCTCCCCAGGCCCATGGCTCCCGCCCCTGATTCCCCGCAATCGAGGGGAACCCGGTGGCCGTAAGGGTGTTGACGGGCGTGCCGCGCGCCAGGAAGGGCGTCGTCTCGTCGATATCAGCGCCCAACAGCAGGTGCGCGGTTCCCCAGGGCCTCATCCAGTCAGCCCGGACCACTTGGCCGCATCGCCCTTGGCCTCGGCGGCGTATCGCTCCCGACCCTATTGCTGCGGATGGCAACCTCATCCTTGCGCTCGGAAACCGATCGGTTTACCGTGATGGAAACCGGTCGGTTTCTCAATGAGTCCAAGGGCTGGTCCGTGGTCACGCCCCCTTCGGGCGGGCCCTATCCGAATCACCTGTCCGCAGCAGTTCACACAAAGGGAAGCCAGCGAGATGCCCAGCCCAGAGCCACGTCCCACGATTCACATCCCGGGAACCACCAGCCACACCATCGCCCCGCGCGCAGGACACGGCAGCGACGAGGGGACCCTGCGTTACCTCAGAGCGGGCACCGGCGCTCCCGTGGTCCTGCTGCACACCGTGCGCACCCAGGCTGAGCACTTCCGCTCCCTCATCCCGCTGATCGCGGACCAGTACACCGTGTATGCCCTCGACCTGCCGGGGATGGGCTACTCCGAGATCGTGCCCGGGGCGTCGTACGACGAGCCGGCCATGCGTGCGGGCGTCAAGCGGCTCCTGACCGAACTCGACCTCCACGACGTGACCCTGGTCGGGGAGTCCATGGGGGCGGTGCTCGCCCTGACCACCGCGGCCGACCTGCCCGAGCGGGTCCGGCGCGTCGTCGCGGTGAACGCGTACGACTTCCGCGGCGGTATCGCCCGGTCCAGTCTTCTCGCCCGTGTGGTGGTCAGCGGTGTCCTCGCTCCGGGGGTGGGCGCGGTGGTCGCCGGGGTGGAGCCCAAGCCCGTCGTCCGCAGGATCCTGCAGGGCGGCGTGGTCGACAAAACCGCGCTGCGGGAGGACTACCTCGACGAACTCCTCCAGGTGGGCAGCCGCCCCGGCTACCCGAGCGTCGCCCGGGCCGTGTACCAGAGCATGCCCAGCCTCATCGCCGCCCGCTCGCGCTACCCGGAGGTCAAGGCACCCGTCCACCTCGTCTACGGGGAGAAGGACTGGTCGCGGCCCTCGGACCGGCAAGCCGACAAGGAGCTGCTGCCGGCCGCCGATTTCACGCAGGTGCCGGGAGCAGGCCACTTCATCGCATTGGAACGGCCCGACCTGCTGGCCGACCTGCTGAACGCGGTGGCGTGACCGCCCCGAAAGCGCTGTAGTCACCCCCGTTCGGGTGTAGTGCGGGACGGGGACCACGCTCGACCATGTGTCTGACAGCGTCGTGGCATGCAAAGGAGCAGCGCGTGGCGGAGATACGGATCGAGTTCGATGTTCCGGCGGAGATGCGTGACGGCACGGTGCTGCGCGCGGATGTCTACCGGCCCGGAGGTACGGGGCCGTGGCCGGCGTTGCTGGCCCGGCTGCCGTATGGCAAGCAGACCCCGATGATGGGCGTCGTACTCGATCCGCTGGCCGCGGCCAGGCGTGGCTTCATGGTGGTCATCCAGGACACCCGGGGTCGGTTCGCCTCCGAGGGCGAGTGGGAGCCGTGGACGTACGAGGGGAGCGACGGCTACGACACCGTGCGGTGGGCCGCCGCGCTGCCCGGCTCGAACGGTTCCGTCGGCATGATCGGCGGCAGCTACTTCGGCAACACCCAGTGGATGGCGGCGCTGTCGAAGCCGCCGGAGCTGAAGGCCATCGCGCCGATGATCACCTGGTCCGATCCGGAGGACGGTCTGTGGACGCGCGGCGGCGCGATCGAGCTCGGCATCACCGCGCCCTGGACCCTGCTGCAGGGCGCCGACACGCTGATGCGCCGTCACCGCACCGACCTCGACGGACTCGTGAGCGGCGTCACCGGACTCGTACGGGATCTGGACGGTCTGGCGCGCGGCGGTTACGGGGAGCTGCCCGCCGGGCGGTTTCCCGCGTTCGCCCGGCACGATCTGCCCGAGCTGGGCTACGAGCGTTCCCGGCGGGAGCCCGAGTGGGCGCGGTCCTGTACTGTCGCGGGCCGCCACGACGAGGTCGACCTGCCCACCTTCCAACTCGGCGGCTGGTACGACATCTTCACCCAGGGCACGCTCGACAACTTCACCGCCATGCGCCGGGCCGGCCGCTCCGCCACGCTGATCATGGGCCCGTGGAGCCACACCAACTGGCAGCACGTCGTGGGTGACGTCAACTTCGGATTCGCTGCGCACTCCGAGTTCATGGGCATGCGGGGACGCGTGCACGACCTGCAGTTCGACTGGTTCGCGCGCACGCTCGGCGAGGGGGCGGCGCTGGAGCCGGACACGGGCACGGTGTTGCTGTTCGTGATGGGGACCAACCAGTGGCGCGAGGAGACGGAATGGCCCCTGTCGCGGGCGGTGGACACGGACTTCCACCTACGCGCCGACGGACGCCTGACGCAGGAGCCGCCGTCCGCGGCCGAGCGGGCCGAGGAGTTCACCTACGACCCGATGGACCCGGTGCCCACGACCGGCGGCGCGCTCCTGATGTCCGACGAGTTCCGTCCCGGGCCGCTCGACCAGACGGCCGTGGAGGGACGCGAGGACGTCCTGGTCTTCACCACCGAACCGCTCACCGAGGACGTCGAGGTGACCGGCCGCGTCCGGGCGGTGCTCTTCGCCGCCACGGACGGACCCTCGACCGACTGGGTGGCACGCCTGTGCGACGTCGACGAGAACGGTGTCTCCCGCAATGTGGCCGACGGCATCGTGCGGGTGCGTGCGGCGACACCGGGCGAGGCGACCGAACACGTCGTGGACCTGTGGTCGACCAGCATCGTCTTCCGGACGGGTCACCGGATACGGGTTCAGGTCACCTCCAGCAACTTCCCCCGCTGGGACCGCAACCTCAACACGGGTGAGCCCGAGGAGAGCGCGACCACGGCCCGAGTGGCCCGGCAGCAGGTCTTCCACGATCCCGCCCGGCCGTCCCGCATCATCCTGCCCGTGGTGCCTCCAGCCTGACCGGGAGCGATGGGAGAGCCCGCCGATCCGTTGCTCCGGTGGGCAAGGGCGCCGAAGTAGCCATGTCGGCTCGGTCGAAGGGCGGCAGGCATCCTGCGGCGGAGGCGATGACCTCCCACGGGCGCCTGCCCCTCGGCAAACGCCGCGGTGAAGATTCCTCGGTCAGCAGACCGACCAGGTCCGCGACCCCTCCCCGGCAGCCCGCCGCGCCGCCGCCGTCGTCGCTGCCGTTCAGCGTCTCTTTCCTGCCGCCGCAGGCGACGCCGGCGGCGGGGCTGAGGGCTGATCGATCGACATCGGCATCAGCCCGGCCGCATCCCTCGCCTGTGGTGATAGTCGAGGATCTCGGTGATCAGGACCGTCGTGGCCGCACGCCGGGCTCGCAGCAATGCGGTCGGCACGCGGTGGTGGTACTCGAGTTGACCGATTCCGCTAGCTGATGGGCGCAGGCGGGGATGTCCGGTGTGCCGGGTCAGGTCACGGTCGGCAACCATCTGCCAGTCGTCGGCGATCTGGTCGATCAGGGAGTCCAATTCCCGGCGGGGCACGCCGGTCAGGCCGGATCCGGCGGCCAGGCGGTGGCTCCGGGGCCGGGGCCGGGGCCGGGTGGAGTGTGTGGTTCCAGTCGCCGTGGAAGTTGTCGCGGGCCAGCGCAAGAACGGCGACCTGCAAGGGGGCCGGGTTCTGCCCGGTGAGGTAGCGGCGGGTGTCTGGCTCGGCTCGTACTCGCAGTCGGACTTGGTCGTGGCGCTGCCGGATCTCCAGCGGGGTGGGGTAGTCCCAGGTCGGGTGCTTCCGCAGCTGCCGGCGGTTGTAGCAGGTCTCGATGACTACGTTGCCCAATTCGGCGGATTTTCAATTGATCACCCTCCCGATGGTCATCCAGAGGGACGATCCTGCTGGTCACGGGCGGTCCGGATGGATCGAAGCGGCCCCTTTTCGAGCTGGGGGTGACGGCGATGTCGATCGGGGCGACTCGTGGCTGTCCCGTCCGGCGAACGCCCTACGGCATCGTGTGGTCGATCGGCGCCATCCGCTCGATCGACAGCCGGGTGAGTCGCATGGCCTCGATGAGTTCCTCGGTCCTCGCGGGGTTGAGCCGGTCGATGGGGATCGAGCAGCTGATCGCGTCGATCGGGGGTGTGGTGAACCGGAGTGAGAATCCGTAGCAGACGACGCCGACGAAGTTCTCCTCGTTGTCGATGGCGTATCCGCGCTCGGCGGTGGCCCGTAGGTCCTTGATCAGAGCGTCGTGGTCGGCGTGGGTGTTCGGTGTGAGGGGCTTCAGCGTGTCGGGGACATGGTCGGCCAGGTCGGTGTCCAGCCGCTCGGCGAGCAGCGCCTTGCCCAGTGCCGTGCTGAATGCCGGGAGCCGGCGGCCGACCCGGCTGAAGGGGCGGAGGTACTGGCTGGATTCGTGCGTCGCGAGATAGACGATGTCCGTGCGGTCCAGTCGCCCGTAGTGGATGGTCTCGTCGAGCCTGGCGCTCAGGTCGTTGATCAGCGGCTGGACGATGCGCAGATAAGGGTCCGCGTCCAGGTAGGTCGTCCCCGCGAGGAGGGCGCGGATGCCGACGCTGTAGAGCGTGCCGGAGGGATCGGTGCGGACCCAGCCGTGCTCCGTCAGGGTCCGCAGCAGAGCGTAGACGCTGCTGCGCGGGGCGCCGAGGGCCTCGCTGAGTTCTCGCAGCCGGGCGGGCCGGTTCTGCCGCGCGGCCAGGAGCTCGAGCAACTCGACCGTACGGGCTGCCGACTTCACGCCCCGTACGCCACTGACCGCCTCAGGCTCACTCATCGCCATCCCTTCCGAACGCACTCGAAGAATTCTTGCACCGATGCTTGACGGTTATCAGCCATGTAGCCATGCTCTCCATCACAAGACAACTGTCTACATACGGAGACAGGCGCGCATGGAGACGAGTCGGGATATCGAGCGTGACCGCGAGACGGCGGATCGGCTGCGCAAAGGGATGGCGCAGGGTGTCCTGTCCTTCCCGCTGACGTCCTTCGACGCCGAAGGCGGCCTCGACCTCGACGGCTTCCGCACCCACCTGGCTGCGCAGCTCGCCGCCGGACCGGGTGCCGTCTTCGTCGCCTGCGGAACCGGTGAGTTCTTCTCGCTGTCCGCCGAGGAGTACCACGCCGTCGTACGCACCGCCGTCGAGGTCGCGGCGGGACAGGTCCCGGTGGTGGCCGGCGTCGGGTACGGCTGGTCGCTCGGGCTGCAGTTCGCCCGGCTCGCGGAGGGGGCCGGCGCGGACGCCGGGCTGCTCATGCCGCACTACCTCATCTCCGCCCCGCAGCGCGGATATGTGGACCATGTCCGCGCGGTGGCGGGCGGCTCGCCCCTTCCCCTGATCGTCTACCAGCGCGGGCAGGTCAAGCTGAGCACCGCCGCGGCCAGGGAACTCGCCACGGTCGACGGCGTCATCGGCCTCAAGGACGGGCACGGCGACCTCGACCAGATGCAGCGGCTGCGGCTGGTGGCGCCCGGCGACTGGCTGTTCTTCAACGGCGTGGCCACCGCCGAGATGCAGGCACGGGCGTACGCGAGCATCGGCATCCCCGCCTACTCCTCGGCGGTCCACGCCTTCGCACCCGAGATCGCGGGCGCCTTCTACGCGGCGCACCGGGCCGAAGACCACCCAAGAATGGAACACCTGCTGAGGGAGTTCTACCTGCCCCTCGTCGAACTGCGCGACCAGGGCACGGGTTATGCGGTGTCCCTGGTCAAGGCGGCGGCCCGGCTCCGCGGAGCCCCGGTCGGCCCGGTCCGCGCGCCCCTTATGGAACCGGCCCCTGACCACCTGGGGCAGCTCGAGGCCCTCCTGCACACCGGCCTGGCGCTCGCAACGGACAGGTGAGGAAGTGAGGGAACGTCGTGCTCAGCAGCGCGCCTCGCATCGTCAAGGTGACCGTCACCCCCATCCTCATCAGTGACCCGCCGCTGTTCAACTTCCTTGGTGCGCATCAGCCGTACACACCCGGCAGCATCGTCAAGACAGAGACCTCCGACGGCGTCGTCGGCATCGGTGAGACCTACGGCAGCCGCGACCACCCCGACGAGGAGATCGCGGCCGTCCACGCCCTGGTGCCAGCCCGCCTGCACGACCAGCCCGCCTGCACGAACGGTTCAACCGGACGCCGCAGTGCCACGACTGCGACGACGTCGCGGCCATGCGGCGCAAGCACCCCGACTGGACGCAGCCACCGCTCCCGCGGTGGTGACCCCGGCCGGCCAGAACCCCACCCATGAAGGAGAACAATGATGTTCCAGGCCCGACTGCGCCAGGGCCGGCACCTCGCCGGCGCGGCTGTCTGCGCCGCTGCGCTTCTCACCCTGACCTCGTGCGGAGGGGTCCAGGGCGGCGGGGGCAGCGGCGAAGACGCCGAGAACTATCCCACCAAGACCGTGGAGTGGACCGCGCCTTCCGACCCGGGTGGCAGCACCGACCTGATATCGCGCGCCGCCGCCAAGGCGTTGGAGGACCCGCTGGGGCGGTCCGTTGTGGTGGAGAACAAGGCCGGCGCCAACGGCGCCGTGGGCGGCAAGGAGATCCTGGGCCGCGAGCCAGACGGCTACAGCCTGGTCATGCTCTTCCAGTCGCTCATGTCGATCGGCCCGCACACCGTCGTCGACGATGACCCGATCAAGATGTCCGACATGGACGTCATCTCCGGGCTGACCGTGGAGGACTACGTCCTGGTCGTCCCGGCGCAGTCGGACGTCGAGACCCTCGACGACCTGCTCGCGAAGAAGTCGGTCAAGTACGGCACCACCGGTGCCGGCACCGGCAGTGAGCTGGCACAGGCCCTCCTCTTCGGCGACGCCGGCGTCAAAGCCAGCGGCATCCCGTTCGACGGCGGCGCGCCCACAGTGACCGCGCTGCTGGGCAGCCAGGTGGACGTCGGGGCCGTCCATGTGGCCGAGGCCGCTCCCCATCTGACGTCCGAAAAGCTGCGTCCACTGGCGGTCTTCGCCAAGGAGCGCATCGACTTCCTGCCCGACGTGCCCACCGCTGTCGAGTCCGGCCACGACGTCGTCGTGGACCAGCGCCGCTGGGTCGCCGGCCCGGCAGGACTGCCGGACAACGTCGTCTCCGAGCTGCGAGCGGCGCTGAAGAAGGCCTTCAAGGATCCGGAGTACGGCAAGTTCCTGGAGAACAACTACATCGGCCGCTGGGAGGCCTCGCCGGATGCCGTCGTCAAGCAGGTCGAGGCCGCCAAGGTGCGCTACGGCGAGCTCATCGACAGGTTCGATCTGGACCTGAAGAGCGAGGGCTGAGGCATGAGGACCCAGGCACGACTGGGGGCGCTGGTGCCGCTCGGTATCGGCGCCCTCGCCGCCCTGGCGGCCGTATCTATGGGACTGGGATCGCCCGCCGACCCCGGCCCCGGGCTGTGGCCCCTGATCGTGAGCCTCGCCATGGTGACGCTGTCCGCCTCGCTGCTCCTCAATCCCGGCGCGGACACCGAGCAGGAACCGTTCAGCCGGCAAACCGCCGTGGTGGCCCTGGGAGCCCTGTCGCTGGTCGCGTACACCCTGCTCATCGAGCAGGTGGGCTTCGAGGTCATGACGGTGCTCCTGCTGGTGCTGTGGATGCGCGGCTTCGGCCGGGACAGCTGGCGGCTCAGCCTGGCCGTGGCGCTGGCCGCGTGTGCGGCGTCCTATCTGCTCTTCATCGTCGCACTGGGCGTCTCGCTGCCTCATCTCGTCGCGTTCTGATCCCTCGACACCTGTGAGAACCCGATGGACTTCCTCGCTCCCGCCCTGGACGGCTTCGGCGTGGTCTTCGAGCCGCAGAACCTGCTGTACTGCCTGATCGGGGTGACCCTCGGCATGCTGGTCGGCGTGCTGCCCGGCCTCGGCCCGGCCGCCACCATCGCCATCCTGCTGCCGGTCACGTACACCCTCGAACCGGCCTCGGCGATCATCCTGCTCGCCGGCATCTTCTACGGCGCCCAGTACGGCGGTACGGTCACCTCGGTGCTGCTCCGCCTGCCCGGAGAGGCCTCGACGGTGGTGACCGCCATCGACGGCTACGAGATGGCCCGAAAGGGCCGGGCCGGAGCCGCGCTCGGCATCGCCGCGATCGCCTCCTTCATCGGCGGCACCGTAGGCATCGTCGCACTGACCGTGGCGGCCCCGTTGGTGGCGGGCTGGGCTCTGGCCTTCGGCCCGCCGGAGTACGCCGCGCTCGCGCTGCTCGGCATCCTGATGATCTCCACCCTGAGCACCGGATCCCTGCGCCGCAGCCTCCTTGCCGGCAGCATCGGGCTGCTGCTCGCCACCGTGGGCCGCGACCCGCTCCTGGGCAGCGCTCGCTACACCTTCGGCAGCGACCAACTCGCCGACGGGCTCGACTTCGTCATCCTCGCCATGGGCCTGTTCGGCATCGGCGAGATCCTGCACAGCCTCGAACGCCTCCGCCAAGGCGCCCCGCCGAAGCCCCGCGTCGGCCGGGCCCGGCCCAGCCGGGCGGAGTTCCTGCAGTCCAGGTGGGCGATCGCCCGGGGGACAGTGGTGGGCTTCTTCCTCGGCATCCTTCCCGGCGGCGGCGCCACGATGGCCTCGATGGTCGCGTACACGGTCGAGAAACGCTCCTCCAGGACGCCCGAGCAGTTCGGCAAGGGCGCGATCGAGGGGGTCGCGGGCCCAGAGGCGGCCAACAACACCGCCGCCACCTCCTCGTTCATCCCGCTGCTCACCCTCGGCATCCCGGCCAACGCGACCATGGCCGTCATGTTCGGCGCCCTGCTGCTGGCGGGCGTGACCCCGGGCCCGCAGATGATCGACGAACATCCCGAGGTGTTCTGGGGCGTCATCGACTCCATGTACATCGGGAACCTGTTCCTGATCATCCTCAGCATGCCGCTGATCGGGCTGTTCGTCCGCGTGCTGCGCGTCCGGGCCAGCATCCTGGCGCCGCTGACCGTGCTCATCACCATGATCGGCGTCTACACGATCCGCTCCAGCATGTTCGACATGCTCGCCGTGGTCGTACTGGGCGTCGTCGGCTACCTGATGAAGAAGGTCGGTCTGCCGCCTGGCCCGCTCGTCCTCGCCTTCGTGCTCGGCAGTCTGCTGGAGACCGACTTCCGGCGCTCGATGCGGATGTTCGACGGCGACGTGACCGGCTTCCTGGGCCGCCCCGTCTCCGCCACGCTGCTCGCCTTCGTCGTCGTCTTCACGGTCGCCGTACCCCTCCTCAGCCTCCGCAAGAAGCTCCGGCAGCCCGCACCTCCCGACACCCCCGCGACCGTCCCCCGCCCCGACACCACGACCACCCCGGACCACCCCCGCACGGCGGCCGAACCCGGCGGCCACAGCGAGGAGCCACAGCATCCGGGCTGAGCCCTGGACCGGGCCAGGCTGCTGTAGGGCACCGGGCCCCGCAATGGGATACCCGGCCTCCGGGCCCGGCATGACTGGCCCCCCGTTCCCTTGGGAGGCCGGGAAGGCTCTTCGTCATGTGGATGCCGGCAGCTGGTGCCGCAGGTGAGGCCGGGACGCACGACCGGAGTACCCACGTGATCGACACCAGTGACATCGGCGTCTTCCCCGGCCTGGACGTCGGCAAGGGCGAACACCACGCCACCGCCGTCACCCCGGCGGGGAAGAAAGCCTTCGACAAGCGGCTGCCCAACAGCGAACCCCAGCTGCGGGAACTCTTCGAGAAGCTGCAGGCCGAGCACGGCACCGTGCTCGTGATCAACTCCCGACCAGCACAACCACGACCTCACGACCTGTACGGCGATCTTCCCTCAGCGGAGCTGCATCCGATTCTTTTGGTGTGCGGGAAGGAGGACCGGAGAGGTCCGGCTCGGTCACGCGGCCTGTCCGCCCTGCGCCCGGATCGACAGGTCGCCCCAGTCGGCCCAGGTCTTGAGCCGGTCGGCGTAGACCTGCGGGAGCATGTGGTTGCCCTGGGTGCCGAAGAAGACGCGCAGCGGCGGGTTGTCGGAGTCGACGATCTCCAGCAGCGCCTCGCTTGCGGCGGTGGGGTCGCCGAAGTCGAGCCCCTGGACGAACGCGTCGAGTTGTTCACGAACGCCGTCGTAGGCGGGGTGGGCGGAGACGTGAACGGCGGAGGGACCGCCCCAGTCGGTGGCATAGGCGCCGGGCTCGACCAGTGTCACCTTGATGCCGAGGCCGGAGACCTCCTGGGCGAGCGATTCGGTCAGGCCCTCCAGGGCCCACTTGGAGGCGTGGTATCCACCGAGCAGCGGCCAGGCCGCCACACCGCCGGTGGAGGAGATCTGCACGACGTGGCCGGAGCCCTGCTCGCGCAGGTGGGGCAGCGCCGCCTGGGTGACCCACAGTGCGCCGAAGAAGTTCGTTTCCATCTGGTCGCGCAGTTGCCGTTCGGGCAGTTCCTCGACGGCGCCGAACAGGCCGTAGCCCGCGTTGTTGACGATCACGTCGAGGCGGCCGAAGTGATCGTGGGCCCGCTCGACACTCGTGAAGACCGCGGCCTTGTCGGTCACGTCCAGCTTCAGGAGAAGGATTGCCTCCCCGTGGGCCGTGACGAGGTCGGTCAGCGTGGTGGTGTCGCGTGCGGTGGCGGCCACTTTGTCGCCGCGGGACAGAGCGGCTTCGACGAAGCGGCGGCCGAAGCCGCGGGAGGCGCCGGTGACGAACCAGACCTTGCTCATGGGGTATTTCCTCTTCGGTTTCAGTGTCTCGTGGTGTTCGGTCAGTTGGAGAACGCGGCGGTCAGCGGAGCCACCTGGTCCAGGAAGCGGTGTACGGCCTCGGCGTCGGCCGGGGGCGCGTACAGCACCGCCCGGTTCACGCCGATGTCCCGCAGCTCCGCCAGGTGCGCGGGCTCCGGCTCGGCCCCGAAGACGGTCACCGGCACGTCATCGGCGCGTCCGGCCGCACGTCCCGCGGCACGCAACTTCGCGACGCGCTCGGCCAGTTCGGCCACCGGCATGCCGGCGTGCGGCATCCACTCGTCGCCGAAGTCGAGCACCCGGCTCGCCACGAGGGGCCCGGAACCGCCCACCAGAACCGGCGGGCCGGACGGCCGGTGGGGCTTGGGCCAGGACCACAGGGGTCCGAAGCGCACGTGCTCGCCGTGGAACTCGGCGACGTCGTCCTCCCAGATCCGGCGCATCGCCTTCACCCGCTCGGCCATGACACTCCAACGACGCCCCGGATCGGTGCCGTGATGGGCGATCTCCTCGCTGATCCATCCGGCGCCCACCCCGAACAGCACACGTCCGCCCGACAGGGCGTCCAGGCTGGCCACCGCTTTGGCGGTGACGATCGGGTCGCGCTGGGGCACCAGACAGATGCCGGCGCCCACCCGCAGGGACCGGGTGGCGGCCGCGGCATAGGTGAGAGCGACGAACAGATCGTGGGTGCGGGAGAAGTGCGCGGGCAGCTCCCCCACCTCGGCGCGCGTGCGCTCGGTGGCGGGCATGTGGGTGTGTTCGGGAAGGAACAGCGACTCGAAGCCGCGGTCCTCGACCGCACGCGCGAGTTCGTCGGGGCGGACGGCGAAGTCCGCGGGGAACATGGCAATGCCTAGTTTCATGCTTTCCGTCCTCGGTAGCAGGCGGCGCGCGCTCTTCCGGAGGTCGCGCGGGGCCGTCCTGCGCCGTCTTCGTCGGCAACCCTAGGCATCGGCGCCGAGAGCATCCATGACGGATGCCCTCAATAATTTGCCTCAGAGTCTCACTCGCCGATCCTCTGCATCATTCCGGCGTTAGGGTGTGGGGCATGGACGTGCTCGCCGACGTACTCGCCGCCACGGGCTTCAGGGGCGTGCTGCTCGCCCAGTTGCGGTCGTCCGGATCCGGGTGGGGCTGTGCCGTGGACCGGCTCGGCACCGCGGGGTTCCATGTCATCGCCGAGGGCGTCTGCTGGCTGCGGACCGGCGAGGCGCCACCGGTGCAGCTGGTGTCCGGGGACGTGGTGCTGTTGCCGCGCGGCACGCCGCACCGGCTGCTGGGGGCCCCCGACGAAGAGGCCCTCCCGTACGCGGAGTTGGAGGCCGCTCACCCGCCGGGCGGGGAGGGCGTGGTCGACCTGGGCGGGGCCGGGCCCGTCGTGCGGGTGGTGTGCGGCAAGTTCCACTACGCCGGCAATACCGACGGGCATCCGCTGCTGTCGGCGCTGCCGGAGGTCATCCATGTGCCCGGCATGAGCGCCGACCCCCACCTGCAGGATGTCGTCCGGATCCTCGCCACCGAGACGGCGGGCGGGCAGCCCGGCTCCCGGGCAGTGGCCACCCGTCTGACCGAGGTGCTCTTCGTGCTCGCGATCCGCGCCTGGATCGAACGGGCCGATACCGCCACCGAGACGGGACCGTCCTGGCTGACCGCCCTGCGCGACCCGCGCATCGGGACCGCCCTGTCACTGATGCACGAAGAGCCGCACCGAGACTGGACGGTGGAGAGCCTGGCCCGCACCGTCACGATGTCCCGCCCGGCCTTCGCCCGCCAGTTCAAGGAGGTGGTGGGCCACACCCCACTGGCCTACCTCGCGCGCGTGCGGATCGACCGGGCCGCCCGCCTGCTGCGCGACACCGACAATCCGGTCGGCGACATCGCGCAAGCCGTCGGATACCGCTCCGAGTTCGCCTTCTCGCGGGCGTTCTCCCGGGAACAGGGCATCGCGCCCGGCCGCTACCGTCGTACGGCATCAGTGCCGTCCTGATCAACCGCTTGCTGAAGCTTCGCCTCCGTCGGCAGGGTGCGGCGGTACGGCGCGGTTGCCCCGGTCCACCGAGAGGAAGATGTCGTTCGCGACGGGGTTGCGGATCTCCTCGGCGAGCTGGCCGATGAGTCCGGCCGTGCGGGCGAGCAGGGCGAAGGCACGCAGCAGTTCCAGCGGGAGGCCGAGGTCGGCGAGCGCGGCGCCGCGGACGCCGGCGCCGTTCAACGGCAGTGTTCTGCCCAGAACTTGAGGGTGGATTCGGCCGATGGCCGCGAAGAGCAACAGGTGCGGACCGACCAGCTCTTCCTCGGCGGCGATGTGGAACAGCCTCGGTGTGCGGGGGTCTCGTCGGTCGGGGGGCCACCCCGCGCTGTCGACAGGGCGTCGTGGAGGAACCTGCCGCAGTCCTCGGTCACGCCGAGGAAGCGTGAGCCGCCGCCCAGGAGCCCGGCGGCGAGGGCGCCCTGGACCGAGTCGGGCGCCGACAGGTACGTCAGCCTGGTCGTGATCGCGGTCGGGGTGAAGCCGTGGTCGGCCAGGGCGGCGAGCACGGCCTCGAACACCCGTGTCTCCCCGGGGGTGGGTCGGCGCTGTGTGGCGAGCCAGAACGCCGGCTCGCCGAAGCCCACCTCGCCCATCACATCGGCCGCGAGGTCCTGGCCGAGCAGGGTGATCTTGTCCAGGGAGGACGCGCCGAGCGCGGTCGGGTACTCAGGCATCGTCGTCCTCCAGCAAGTCCTGCAGCCACTTGCGCAGTTCGGCCCCGTGCTCGTCCAGTTCGGGCGGGGGCAGGCGGTAGGCGGCGGGCGTCTCGGAGAAGCGGATCGGGTGCCGTGTCGTGGGTACGGCCCGGTCTCCCTCGCCGACCTCGACGACCGGGTCGAGTCCGAAGCTTTCGGCCATCGCGAAGCCGCCGTCGATGGTGTTGATCGGTCCGCAGGGGACCCCGGCGTCGACGAGCAGATCGAACCACTCCAGGGCGGTCCTCGTCTTGAGCCGTTCGAGCAGGAGGGGCCGGAGTTCCTCCCGTCGCTCGGTACGGTCGGCGTTGTGCCGGAAGCGGGGATCGTCGGCGGTCTCGGGGATCCCGAGTACTTCGCACAGCTTGCGGAACTGCCCGTCGTTGGCCGCGGTGACGATCAGGTCCTGGTCGGCCGTCGGCAGCGGTTCGTAGGGGAAGACGCTGGGGTGCGCGTTGCCCATCCGGTAGGGCACGGTGTCGCCGGCCACGTAGGAGGAGCTGTGGTTGACCAGCCCGGTCAGTGCCGACGAGAGCAGGTTCACCTCGACGAGCTGGCCCCGGCCGGTGGCGTCGCGGTGCCGCAGCGCGGCGAGGATGCCGAGGGCGGCGTGGTTGCCCGCCATCACGTCGAAGACGGAGATCCCCGCCCGGTACGGCGGCCCGTCCGGATCACCGGTGAGGCTCATCAGCCCGGAGATCGCCTGGACCATCAGGTCGTAGCCGGGTACGTTTCGGCCGGGTCCGGCTCCGAAACCACTGATCGACGCGTAGACCACGCCCGGGTTTTGGGTGCTCACCGACGCGTGGTCGAGGCCGTACCGGGCCAGTCCGCCCGGCTTGAAGTTCTCGATCACCACGTCCGCGCGCCGAGCGAGCTCCCTGGCCAGCCGCGCGTCCGCCTCGTCGCGGAAGTCGAGCGCGATCGACCGCTTCCCGCGGTTGATCCCGAGGTAGTAGGTCGACACACCGTCGCGCACCGGCGGCGTCCACGTGCGGGTGTCGTCCCCCTGGGGGCCCTCGACCTTCACCACGTCGGCCCCGAGATCGGCGAGCAGCATCGTCGCGTACGGACCGGCGAGGATGCGGGAGAAGTCCGCCACCAGCAGCCCGTCGAGCGGTCCGCGTGAGCCGCCTGAACCGCCGCTCATGGGCTACGCCCCCTCGTTCTGCACGGCGACGCCCTCGCCGCGGTACTCGCTGTAGGTGTACGGGTTCGAGATCACCTCGGTTGTCGGGATCTGCGGCTCCACGGCCTCGCGCCACGCGTCCTCGCCCATGGTGGTCCGCGCGTAGTCCACGGTCGCGGCGACGGCGGTGCGGGCCCGTTCCAGGTCGACGCCGACCAGTTCGTGCGCGTACTTCACCACGGTTCCGTTGACCAGCACGGTGTGCACGTCGGCGCGGGTGGCCTGGTAGACCACGTGCCCGTAGGGGTGCAGGATCGGGTACATCGCCGGGGACCGGTCGTTCTTGAGCAGGACGAGGTCGGCCTTCTTGCCCGGCGTCAACGAGCCGATGTTGTCGGCGAGCCCGTGCCTCCGGCGCCGCCGATCGTGGCCCACTCCACGACGTCCCGGGCCCGCAGGCTGTGGTGCACCACCGTCTCCCCGGCCGCGTGGGCTGCCATGTGCTCCCGCGTCCGGTCGGCCGACAGCGTGGCGCGCATCGCCGAGAACAGATCGGCGCTGAACCACACACTGGTGTCCATCGACAGTGACACGGGGATGCCATGGCGCCTCAGCCGCCAGGTGGGAGGGTAACCCTGGCCGGCGTTGTGCTCGCTCTCCGCCGACACCGAGACCGTGCCGCCCGAGGCGGCGATCCGGTGGTACGAGTCCTCGCTGAGCGTCGCCGCGTGGACATAGGTGACGTCGGGCGTCATGAACCCGTGGTCCCACATCAGACGTATGCCGTTGTCGTTCGTCGCGCCCCAGACGCCCGCGTGGGTGGTGACCGGCAGCCCGAGCTCGCGGGCCGCCTCGAACGCCGCCTTCTCGGGGAAGGCCTCGTCGCCGGTGACGTCGAAGGCGAGCTGCAGGCCCAGCATGTCGTCCCGCCCGGAGAAGTGGCGGTCGACGAAGGACCGGAATTCCTTCGAGTGGGTTCACTCCCAGGGGGCGCCGAGCAGGTTGCCGTAGGCCAGCACGAAGCGGCCCGGCACCGCGCGCAGCGATTCGACGGCCGCGTCCCCGTGCTCGGGCGTCTGCAGCCCGTGCGACCAGTCCACCGTGGTGGTCACACCCGCGTCGAGCGCCTCGATGCCGGACAGCAGGTTGCCGGCGTGGATGTCCTCGGGGCGGAAGATCTTGCCCCAGTTGAGGTAGTAGAAGACGAAGTACTGCGAGAGGGGCCAGTCGGCTCCGAGGCCGCGCAGCGCGGTCTGCCACATGTGCCGGTGGGTGTCGACCATGCCGGGCATGAGGATGCCGCCGGCGCAGTCCACCACCACGGCGTCGTCGGGTGCCTGAAGGTCCCTTCCGACCTGTTCGATCCGTTCACCGCGGACCAGCACGTCGCCGCGGTCGAGCAGGCCGATCGCGGGGTCCATGGACAGGACGGTCGCGTTGCGGAACAGGACGGGGCGTCCGGGGGTGAAGTCTTCCCGGCGTGGTTGTTCGATCGTCATGTGGTCACCTCGTTGTGGAGTCTGTGGTCCGGGCCCGCAGAACACGGGAGCGGGCGGTCAGTGGTACGGCCGCGGTGGCCAGGCCGAGGGCCAGTGCCGCGCATCCCCATGCGTAGCCGTCGAGTTCCGTCAGCCCGAGGGCGTGGTCGAGTGACCAGGCGCCGGGGCCGGTGAAGGCGAGGACCGCGGCCACCGCGCCGTAGGAGAAGGGCACTTCGCAGCCGCCCTTCTGGGCCCAGAAGCCGTTCGGCGCGGTCGCCGCCGCCGCGACCGCCATGGTGCCGACGATCACCGCGCAGCCGCCGGGAGTCAGCAGCCCGGCCGCGACCGAGACCGCTCCGGCGAGTTCGGCCGCCCCGGCGACGAGCACCATCCGCCGGCCGGGCACGAAGCCCCACCGGTCGAAGACGGCGGCGGTCCCGGCCCGCCCGGCACCGCCGAACCAGCCGAACAGTTTCTGGGTGCCGTGGCCGAACAGCAGCGCGGCGAGCAGCAGCCGCAGCAGGAGCAGCCCGAGATTCACGGCTGCGGCTCGTCCGTCGTCCGGGGCTGCAGCACGAAATCGAACTCGGCGCGCAGGTACGGCTCGTCGATGGTGCCGCCGTCGGGGGAGGAGCCGGCCGGTTCCTCGGTGAAGCGCACGATCAGCTCGTCCTTGGTGCCGAACACGACATCGGTGTCGAGGAATTCGGAACCCTGCCGGAACAGGTGGGTGATGAGCTTCTCGTGGCCGGGGTGGTCGATCAGGAAGTGGATGTGCGCGGGACGGAAGTGACTGATGTCGGTCCTGCCGATCAGGTCACCGACCGGACCGTCCATCGGGATCGCGTAGCCGCGTGGCGCGATGGTGCGCACGCAGTACGTGCCGTCCGCTCGCGTCCGGTACAGCGCGCGCAGCCGGGCCTCGTCGATCTCCTGCAGTTGCGCCTCGTAGACGCCGTCTGCGTCGACCGCCTGCCCCTGGGTACCGAGTCGCGGGAGGGCTACCACGCACCTCCTTCAATCACTGGAACGCCGGCATCAACCCCACCGACGGCTGCAACACCCGTGCGGAGGTGCTGATCTGGGAGGCCGTCGAAGCGCCGGAGAACCACCCGGGCTGCCAGCTGGAGGGCGGCCGCTGGTGGTCGTACTACGACGCGACCTGGGTGACCTCCGCGTCCGGCCTGGACATCGACCACATGGTTCCCTTCGCGGAAGCCTGGGACAGCGGCGCCTCCGCCTGGACGCCGCAGCGCCGCGAGACCTACGCCAACGACCAGGGTGCAGCGACGTCCCTGGTCGCCGTCACGGCCCGCTCCAACCGCAGCAAGTCCGACAAGGACCCGGCCGACTGCCTGCCACCCGCCTCCACGGAGGTGCGCTGCCAGTACGCCGCGGAATGGGCAGGCACGAAACTGCGCTGGGGCCTGACTGCCGACGACGCCGAACTGGCGGCCCTGCGGGACGTTGCCGCCGGCTGTCCGTTCGAAACGGTCACCTACGAGCCCGCCGCCACAAGCCGGGCAGTACCGAGGGCAGGTACCCGGGCATCACCAAAGAAGCCCATGGGGACGATCGTTCGGCTGAAGCCCCATAGGGCACCCCGACGAGCGTAGCGCCCGGGCGCGGGCAGAGCATGATCCCGGCTGGACGGGAGAGACCAGCCGGGGCCACGAGGTGGTGGCGTGCGGAGGGCGGTCGCCTCGGTCCGGAGGATCGAGCGGACAGAGGAGTTCGTCGATCTGCTTATCCCGCTGTCAGGCAGGCCAGCAGCTGGGCCGGGGCGTCTTCCTGCAGGAGGTGGCCGGCGCCCTCGATCCAGTGCAGCTCGGCATGCGGAACGCGCTCGTGCAACCACTCGGCGTACTTCGGAGGAAGAATGCGGTCCTCACGGCCCCAGACGAGCCGTACAGGAAGCGACATACCGCCCAGCAGGTGCTCGTACGCGACGGTGTCCGCCTGCCTGATCTGGCTGTACTGACGATAGAACGCGGCCTGCCCTTCGTCCCCTCGCCACGGCGCGAGGAACGCATCGAGAACTCCCGGCCGGAAACCGACCTGCGTGGCGTGCCGCAGGTGACTGGCGACCAGCGCTTCGTGCGCGTAGCCCGGAAGCTTCTGGAAAACCTCCCTGTGCTCCAGGAAGAGCTGGAAGAGCCCTCGCTCCCACTCGCCGCCGCTCACCGCGTCGAAGAGGGTCAGATCCCGGTAGCTCCTCTCCTCCAAGAGCAATGTCCGAAGCGCCACTGCCCCGCCGATGTCGTGGGCGATCACGCTGGGCCCGGACAGCTCCCAGTGGTCGAGGAGCCGGGCGAAGTTCCTCGCGTGAGCCGCCAGGCTGAGGTCCTGGCCCTCGCGCTGGTCCGACTGGCCGAAGCCGAGATGGTCGAAAAAGAAGACCTTGCGGGTACGGGCGAGCGCCGGAGCGATGTCCCGCCAAAGAAAGGAAGAATACGGCGTGCCGTGCACCAGCACGATCGGGTCTCCGCTACCCAAGGCCCCCCACCGCACCACCCCTTCAGGCGTCTCAAACTCCTCGTCAAGTGTCCAGTCCAAACCTGGCCTCCTCTCCTGCCTCATGAACAACACCTTCCACTTTGAGCATGCCTCGATGCCTCATCAGCAAGAAGCTCCCGCGCCTGCGGTCCCGGGCTCATTGGCATCACCCTTGCCTCGAAGAGGGGAGCGCTTTCCCCGGGTAAGGCGCTCCGTAGCGCTATCGGGCAAGCGAACACAAGGGGAGGGCGATCCCGGGTTCAGTTGGAGGCCGGACGCGGCCTGCTCCAGGTGGGCGCTCAGTGTGGCGGCGCATTCCCCCCGCGGGCGAGTTGAACCGCAGCCTTGCGGCCTGCTCGGCGCCCCAATCTTCACAGCAAGCTCACCGGCGCCCCGCGCTGATCTCACCGGAGTCGACCTGAGTGGTATCTGTCCCGGGGTGGATCATCAGGTCCAGGTGGGCACGTGTCCCTCGGTGTAGCGGGCGCCGAAGCCGCCGTGGGGCAGGATCTCGTCGATGGCCTTGAGGTCGGCGTCGGTGAGGGTGAGGTGGGCGGCGCCGGCGTTTTCCTCGATGCGCTTCGGGCTGCGGGTGCCGGGGATCGGCACGATGTGCTCGCCGCGGGTCAGGAGCCAGGCCAGGGCGAGCTGGGAGACGGTGGCACCCTTGGCCGCCGCGAGCTCGGCGAGCCGGTCGACGGCGTCGACGTTTTTCTCGAAGTTGCCTGGCTGCCAGCGCGGGTCGACGGTGCGTATGTCGGTGGCTTCGTACTGGCCGGCGGGCTTGGCGGTGCCGGTGATGAACCCGCGGCCGAGGGGGGAGTAGGCGACGAAGCCGATGCCGAGTTCGTCCAGGGTGGGGAAGATGTGCTCGACGTCGCGTTCGAACAGGGAGTACTCGGTCTGCAGGACGGAGACCGGCTGCACGGCGTGCGCCGTGCGGATCGTCTCGGGTCCGGCCTCACTGAGGCCGAAGTACTTCACCTTGCCCGCGTCGATCAGCTCCTTGACGGTGCCCGCGACCTCCTCGATGGGCACCTGGGGGTCGACGCGGTGTTGGTAGAAGACGTCGATGTGATCCACGTCGAGGTAGCGCAGGCTGTTGTCGGCGACCTTGCGGATGTTGTCGGGCCGGCTGTTGAGGGCGCCGCCGATCTGCTCTGGAGGCACGGACATGTCGACACCGAACTTGGTGGCCAGGACCACGTCGTTGCGGAAGTCCCTGACCGCCTTGCCGACCAGGATCTCGTTGGATCCGGTGCCCCAGCCGTACATTTCGGCGGTGTCGAAGAAGGTGACGCCCAGGTCGTGGGCGCGGTGGAGGGCGGCGACGCCGGCCTCCTCGTCGGTGGCTCCGTAGGCCATCGTCAGGCCCATCGCGCCGTAGCCGATCGCCGAGACCTCAAGGCCTTGGCTTCCGAGTGTCCGGTGCTGCATGACGCACTCCTCTGAAAGAAATCTGGAAAGTTTTTTGCGGACCGTCGTGTCAGTGCGCTGCGGCGGTCAGTCCGGCGCGGTGGATGCGGGTGTGCTCGGCGACGCGCCGGCCGAGGTGGCGGGCCGTGTTCAGGTCTGCGTCGTGGACCGCGGGCGTGTCGTTGAAGCTCTGTGCGCCGGCGCCGAGGTAGAAGCCGAGGCGGTTGTCGTCCTGGGGGCTGGATGTGGTGGTGTTCCAGCCCGGCAGGAGGCCCAGGCTCACCCAGAGCATCCCGTGCTGGGCCGCCAGGAGCGCCAGGTACTGCAGGGTGTGCATCTTGTCGCCGCTCATGGAGCCGGAGTTGGTGAATCCCGCCGCGAGCTTGTCGCTCCAGGCGCGGGTCATCCACCGCTTGCTGCTGGCCTCGGCGAAGGCGTGGAACGCCCCGGACGCGGTGCCCATGTAGGTGGGGGTGCCGAAGATGATGGCGTCCGCGGAGTCCAGCAGTTCCCAGTCGGCGTCGCTGAGGGAGGCGACGTCCAGGCGGTGGACGTGCGTCCCGGTGACGGAGGTTGCGCCGTCGGCCACGGCCGTGGCGATCTGCGCGGTGTGGCCGTAGCCGGAATGCGACGCGATGACGATCGAGATGTCGGACATGGGTGTTCCTCTCCTGCCGCGATGGGGGCGTGTTCGGTGGCGGCGCGTGCGGTGGTGGTGCGGGCGGACGATGAGCTGCCCGCCGCGTGCTCCACGTGAGGGGCCAATGGGCCCGGCCGGGGTGCGGCGCATGCCAGGTGTCGCGGGCCGGTGCCGACCACCACCAGCGTGGATCGCCGTTCCGCTTCAAACCGTAACACCGGAAAGGCGACGATCCGCAAATCGCGATATCGTTGTTCCATGAACGAGGGACGACGCGCCGTGCGGCGCCAGGTGCTGCAGGTGGCCGCCAAGCTTTTGGAGGAGGGCGGCAGCGAGGCGGTCTCCACGCGCGCTGTCGCCGCAGCCGCGGGCATCACGGGCCCCGCGCTGTACCGGATGTTCGACGACAAGGACGGACTCCTGGCCGAGCTGGCCGCCTACGGGTTCGAGATGTACCTGGCCGAGAAACGGGAGGCGCTGGCGCTGACCCCCGACGACCCGGTGGCCGACCTCTACCGCGGCTGGGACCTGCACGTCGACTTCGGAGTGCAGCACCCCGCGTTCTACATGCTCATGTACGGCACGGTGCAGCCCGGGCGGCGGCCCCCGGCCGCGGACGAGGCGCACGCCCTGCTGGTGGGACTGCTGAGCCGGGCGGCCGACGCCGGGCGTCTTCGGGTTCCGGTGGCGCAGGCGACCCGCGTCATCCATGCGGCGACCACGGGTACCACGCTGGCGCTGATCGGCGAAGAGCCCTCGGAGCGGGACCTGACCATTTCGGCACGATTGCGGGACACCGTCATCGCCTCGGTCACCACGGACCCGCCCGCCTCATCCGGGTCGGACCTGGCCTCGCGCGCACTCGCCCTCGATGCCGCACTGGAAACCGCGCTCACCACCGGGCCACCGGCAGCGGGCGCCGCGGTACCTCTGCGCGACACGGAGACGGCTCTGCTGCGTGAATGGCTGCAGCAGCTGGCAGGCTGAGCCGGCCGCCTGATCCGCGGGCGGTGGGTTCAGTCGGTTACGCCGGCCGCGCGGAGGGCGTTCGGCCCAGGGGCCGGCTGCAGGGTCCTTCAGCAGTTGGCCGCCATTCGCCACGAAACAGATCACCCAGCCGTACGCGCCTCACGGCCAGAGTTCAAAATACTGACTCAGCGTCCGTGGCCCTGATCATGGCCGCGCCCGCCGGTGGGCCACCTTGCCTCTCCGTCCGCTACAGAACGTCACAGATCACCACCTATGAAACACGCGGAGGCGAAATCGACCGGGCACTATTGCCGACCGATCTCCATGTTCCGTCGGCTGATCAGCGGCGGGACCGAGGGGCGGGCCGGCGGCGGGTGGCGTTGATGGAGCCGAGCAGATTGAGGGACTGGGCACTGGGGCTGCCTGGTTCGGCGTGGTAGATGACGAGCTGCTGGCCGGGGGCGTCGCGTACGTCGAATGCCTGGTAGGTGAGGGTGAGGGGGCCGACGTCCGGGTGGAGGAAGTGTTTGGCGTCCTGGGTCTTGCCACGCACGGTGTGGGCGTCCCAGAGACGGTTGAAGTCCGCGTTGTCCTCGGTGAGGGTGCGGACGAGTTCGCGCAGCCGTGGGTTGTCCGGGTCGAATCCGGTTGCCTCGCGGAGGTTGGCGACGGTGGCCTGTGCTGCCCGGTCCCAGTCCATGTAGAAGCTGCGGCCTGCGGGGTCGAGGAAGGTCATGCGGGCCAGGTTGTCCGCCGGATCGAACGGGGCGTAGAGGGCATCGGCCAGGGCGTTGGCGGCGAGGAGGTCCAGGGTCCGGTTCATGACGAACGCTGGAGTGTTCGGGTAGCCGTCCATCAGCTGTCGCAGCGCTGGGCTCACCTGCTCGGTGGCATGGGCAGAGGGCCGGTCGTTCGGCGTGGCCCCGGCCAGCCGGTACAAGTGCACGCGGGCCTCCGTGTCGAGGTGCAGTGCGCGGCTGAGTGCGTCGATCACCTGGGGTGAGGGGTTGCGCTCGCGGCCTTGTTCCAGGCGGGTGTAGTAGTCGGCGTTGATTCCGGCCAGGACGGCGACCTCCTCGCGGCGCAGTCCGGCGACTCTGCGGGGCCCGTAACTCGCCATGCCGACGGCCTCCGGCCGCAGGTCGGCGCGGCGTGCGCGCAGGAAGTCTCCCAGGTGGTTGTCGTCCATGTGTTCAGGCTAGGCGAGGGCTCGGTGTGCTGCCTGGGTGTGCCATGCCCAGGCAGCACACGTCCTGGTTGATGGCCTGTGGCCTGCCCAGACTCGGTGGAGCGGGAAGGACCACATCGTGCGAGGAGAGGAGTCCGCCATGACCGGGACCGTTGAGGGCGACCAGGTCGACGTGGTCGGGGCGTGCGTGACCGCGGGTGGTCACATCCGGCAGGAGCTGCTGCCGGACGGCCGGTACGACGAAACCCGCGGTGAGCGGGCCAGCGCGTACACCGGCCGGTACTCGGTGGCCGGCAGCCACCTGGACTACGCCGACGACACCGGCTTTGCCGCCACGGGCGACATCCGGGACGGAGTGCCCTGTCACGAGCACCTCGTGCTCTACCGGGAGCAGAGGCAGTCATAGAGAAGGCCGGGCCCGTGACCGCCCTGGTACCACCGTGCGACTCCGCCGTCGGCGGACCAGGAAGTCCCGACACAGCAGTCAGTCAACATCAACGAGAATCAAGGACCACATCCATGACAGGACAACGACTTGACGGCAAGGTCGCGCTGATCACAGGCGCGACTGGCGGCCTCGGCACAGCGACCGCCGAGCTCTTCGCCAGCGAAGGCGCCCGGCTGGTGATCACCGATGTCGCCGAAGGCCCCCTGCGGGAGCTGTCCCACCGGATCGAGGCACGCGGTGCGGAGGTCGTCGCTGCCCGCCTCGATGTTTCCTCCGCGCGGGAGTGGAACGAAGTGATCACCGTCGTACGCGACCGGTTCGGAACGCTGGACGTGCTCGTGAACCTCGCCGGCATCCTGGACTGGCCAGGTATCGAGGACACGCGGGAAGAGGCGTGGGACCGCGTCATTGACGTGAACCAGAAAGGCACATGGCTCGGCATGAAGGCGGCGATGCCTCTCCTGCGTGCGAGCGGCAACGCGTCGGTGATCAATACGTCGTCAGTACTCGGCCTGGTGGGAAGCGGTGCGGCTGCGGCCTACCAGGCGTCCAAGGGGGCCGTGCGCCTGTTGAGCAAGACCGCCGCGGTCGAGTACGCCCGGCAGGGAGTACGGATCAACTCGGTGCATCCTGGGGTGATCGCCACGCCAATGATCCAGGACCTCCTGGACGACCAAGGCGACCAGCAGCCGGACATCCAACGCACCCCCATGCGCCGAGCCGGCCGCGCCGACGAGGTCGCCCCCGCGATCCTTTTCCTGGCCTGCGACGACTCCTCGTTCGTCACCGGCGCGGAGCTGGTGGTCGACGGCGGGCTCACCGCGCACTGAACAACCCAGCCGTACGACGTCCACGTGGGCCTGCCGTGAATGCGTCAACGGCGCGGCCCACCCGGTCCGCGCACCGCACCGCTGCACAGCACCTCAGGTGTCCTGCACCGACGCCTGCACTCACAGTCACCTTCTCCAGGGACCGCACCATGACACCTGCAACTGCATCCGCCGCAACATCCGAATCCACCGAGTTCGCTGGGAAGATCGCCCTCGTCACTGGAGCCGCGCGAGGGGTGGGCCGGGAGACCGTGGCGCTCCTCCACGCCCGCGGCGCCCGGGTCGTCGCCCTCGACCTCCGCCCCGACGTCACGAACCTGGCGGAGGAATTTCCCGGCGTCGTCACGACAAACGGTGACATCACCCAAGAGGAGACCGCCCACCGTGCGGTGGCAAGGGCCCTGGACGCCTTCGGCGGGCTGGACATCCTCGTGAACAATGCCGGGCGTACCCAGAACAAGCCCGTCACCGAAACCACGGCCGAGGACTGGGACACCGTGATGGCGGTCAACGCCCGCGGCTCCTTCTTCTGCGCCCGCGAGGCATTCCGGGCCATGAAGAGCCGTGCCGGCGGCGCCATCGTGAGCACCGGCTCGTACGCCTCTACCGTCGCCCTGCCCGAAGGCGTCGCCTAAGCGTTGTCCCGTAAATGATCTACGGCATGCCAACTGGCCTGCGGGTTTCTTCGTCACCCGGCGAGGGTGAGGTTGTGCAAGCGGGCGATGCCGAGCATGGCGTGGTGGACGCCGTCGCCTTTGAGGCGGCAGTCGCGGAGGATCTTCCAGGTCTTCATGCGGGCGAAGGCGTGCTCGACACGGGCGCGGACTTTGCGGTGGGAGGCGTTGTGTTCCTCTTTCCAGTCGGGGAGTTCGGCCTTGCCGCGTTCTCGGCGGTGCGGGATGACCAGGCCGGTGCCGCGGTAGCCGCCGTCCGCGATGACCATTGTCTTGCCGACGGCGGCCTTCACGCCGGACAATTCCCACGCCTTGCAGTCGTTGCGGTTGCCGGGCAACGGGCGGCCGACGGCGACGACGAGCCGGGTGTCGGCGTCGATGACGACCTGGTGGTTGGTGGAGTAGCGGTAGTTCTTCGACTGCTCGGCGACGGTGTGGTCGCGGGTGGGGATCAGGGTGCCGTCCACGATCAGCACGGCGTCCTTGCGGAACCGTCTTCGCGGCTGGAGGGCGAGCGCAGGTCCGAGGTGGTCGATGATGCGGTCGGCGGCCGACTTCGACACCCCGAACAGTGGCGCCAGTTGGCGCAGTGTGAGGTTGGTCCGCCAGTAGGCGGCGACCAGCAGCACCCGGTCCTCCAGCGGCAGGCTCCACGGCCTGCCCTTGCGCACCGGGTCGGCGCCCTCGCGCCGCAACGCTGTGATCAGCTTGCCGAACTGACGCGGGCTCAGCCCGGTGAACGGGGCTATCCAGGACGGCTCCGACGCCGTGATTACACCAGCCACACCAAGATCATCTCACCTATGACCAGCAGTTACGGGACAAGTCTTACAGTGCGTCGAAGGGCGCTCTGGCCCAACTGACCAAGGTGCTCGCCGTCGAGGGCGGCCCGCTGGGCATCCGCGCCAACCTCGTGGCCGCAGGCGTCATCGAGACGGACTTCCTCGACACACTCCGCCCCGACAGCCGCGCCTACCTGACGTCCTTCGCCGCCGCGCAGCCACTGGGACGCGTGGCGCAGCCCGAGGAGATCGCCGAGGTCCTGTGCTTCCTCGTCTCGCCCCGCTCCAGTTTCGTCACGGGAGCCGTGGTCGCCGCTGACGGCGGTTTCACCGCGATCTAGTACTCCAGTTGCGGTTCTCCATATGCCCTGGTCAGGTGGCTCTTTTGGAGTGTAATTGGCTGACGCCTCGTCAGGGCGGCGGTGGTTCGTGACTCACCCGATCGGGGTGCGCGCGGTGCTGATAGTGGCAGTGGCGGGCGACGGCCTGGTGGCGGCGTCGCCATCGGGACCAGTGGAGACGGCGCCGAGGTGAGTGGTGCCGGGCTGCGGAGGAATGGGCAAGGTCCAACAGCCTTCGGATTTCTGCCACGGTGAGGGGAACGAGGCTGCTCGAACCGTTTCTCCGGCCCCCTTTTCGAGGGCATGGGCGGTCATCGCCGCCAGGAAGGCGTGCGCGAGCATGGCCAGGGTGATGTGGCGGTACCAGCCGACGTAGCGGCGGACTTCGTACTGATCCAGGCCGCATTCGTTCTTCGCGGCCTGGAAGCACTCCTCGATGGCCCACCGGGCGCCGGCGACCCGGACGAGTTCGGCTACCGTGACGTCTGCCTGGGCGAAGGCGAGGTAGTAGGCGATCTCCTCGGGACGCGCCAGGCTGCGGCGGGCCAGAACCCAGCGGTAGTGGGTGGGATCGCAACCGTCGATGGTGGGCAGCTTGGCCGCGGCCCAGTCGTAGACCCGCGGCCCCTTCGCCCCGTCCCCGCAGGAGATCCGCTCCCACGCCTCGGCCGGGGCGCCGGCCAGGACATGGTCGATGCGCCAACTGCCCGCAGGCGTCTTGACCTGCTGGGACTTGGGCACCGCCAGGACGTATCCGACGCGGGCCTCCTCCAGGATCTGCCGGAAGTGCCACTCCTGTCCGTAGGCCGCATCGGCGGTCACCCAGGCGATCGGCAGGGCAGAGTCCAGCGCCCGCCGGACCATGGCGCGTGCGAGTTCCGGCTTGGTCGCGAAGGACCTGCCCTCCGGGATTCGGGCGGCGCGGCACCGGTCCGGATCTCCGGTCCAGGACTTGGGCAGGTAGAGCTCGCGGTCCACCAGGGCCCTGCCCTTGGCGGAGGCGCAGGCGGCGAACACCCTGATCTGGCAGTTTTCCGTGCGGCCTGCGGCCCGTATTTCAATAACTGTCAGCGACGGGTTTCCGCGGGGGTTGTTCGGGCGTGTAGCTGTTCCAATGTGCGGGCGGGCGATCCGGGTATCGGCGTGACGAGGATCCGGTGCAGGTCCAGGAGCCGTTTTGCGTCCTGGTACTGGATGGACAGGTTGGTGCGGTTGACGCCCAGTAGTTGCGCCAGGAACGTCATGGTCACCGCTCTGCGGCGGCGGAGGATGGCTGCCAGGAGCCGGTGGGTGTGGTCCACGCTGCTGGTCTGTGGGTGGCGGTAGCTGCGCGGGCGGTGGAAGCGTCGCTGGAATGCTGCCTCGGCCAAGGCATCCCAGAAAGGTGTCGGCGTACGGACTTAAGTCCCCAGCCCTGTACGTTTCTTCGTCCCCAACTGTCAGGCCACGTCCGTCTCGCGCTCGATGGCCTGGAGGCGGTTCTTGAGCCGGTAGCTGGGGCCGTTGATCGGGACGACCAGCGGCGCAAACTCGTCGATCACCCTCGCCCGGGGCCGCCCGTTCGGCGCCCGCCGCGGCGGCGTCGTCGGGCCCGGCGACGAGAGGTACTTCCGGACCGTCTTGCGGTCCAGCCCCGTCTCCCGGGCGATCTCCGACAGGCTCAATGCCCCGGACTCCAACAGCCCACGGAAGCGCCGCAGTTCCAACCAGCGATGCGGGTCCAAGACCATCGTCAGCCACCCTCCACCGTCATACCGACAGCAGCAGAGTGCCGAGCCGCACGGTTCACCGCATCAACATCTGTCCCTATTCATCCGTACGAAGGTGGGGACGTAACTGTGTACGCCGACAAAAGGCTCCGAGGCCGTCACCAAATACTCGAAGGCGGTTCGTGACATGCCGGTCAGGGCCGGATCTGTGAGCATCGCGCTCAGGGCCGGGTCGGTCCGGCGTGTCGTTGCCGGCGCGTCTGGCGCTCGGGGTGGAACGGGAGACAGCGTGTAGTTCCAGTCACCGTGGAAGGTGTTGGGTGTGATCGGAAGGGCGTGGAACTCGGCGGGTGTGACGCTGATGCCGAGGTCGTAACTGCCTGTGTCCAGTTCGGCCCCGATGGTCAGGCCGGTCTTGGTTGTTGTGGCGGCGATGGTCTCGAGGACGACCTGGTAGCTGGTCAGCGGCCGCCCTCGCCAGTTCGCGGTGATGTGGCAGAACATCCGGTGCTCTATCTTGTTCCACTTCGAAGTTCCCGGCGGTAGGTGACAGACCGTGATCTCCAGGCCGCTCTCTCGTGCGAAGGCGGCCAGGTTGCTTTTCCAGGTCCAGCGGCGGGGGTCGTTGGAGCCGCCGGAGTCGGCGGTGATCAGGAGCCGGGTGGCGTGCGGGTGGTCCGCCCGTCCGCGGTGTTGCCACCAGCGTCGGATGGACTCCACCGCAAACTGGGCGGTGTCGTGGTCGGTGCCGACGTTGACCCATCCGCTGTTGTTGGCGATGTCGTAGATCCCGTAGGGGATGGCCATGGGCTGGTCGTTGGTGGTGAACGTGTGGCAGTCCACCTTGATCGCGTTCTTGCCCTGCCGCCAGGTGCGGCCGGGCCGGTCCCGGTTGCCGAGCCATTCCTTGGCCTTGGTGTCGACGCTGATCACCGGCTGGGCGTCGTTGAGGAAGGCGGCGGCGGTGGCATTCAGGTGGGCGAACTGGGCATCGCGGTCCGGATGGCTGATGCCCTCCGTCGTCTTCGCGGTTCCCTGCAGGCTGTAGCCCAGAGTGTGCAGCAGGATTCCGACGGTTGAAGCGCTGATCGGGTGGTTTTGTGCGGTGAGGACCGAGGCCAGAGCTCGCAACGACAATGTGGTCCACCGCAACGGGGAGACGGGGTCGCCTCGGGTGTGCGGCTCGATCAACGACTCCAGCGCGGGCAGTAGACCAGGGTCGGTATCTGTCAGCCGCTTGCGGCCCGCACCTGAAGCCCGGACCCGCAGGGTCGGTGAGGAGCAACCGGCCAACTCGGCCATGCCTCGCGCGATGGTGGCAGTGCTGGTGCCGGAGGCGGCGGCGACCCGGACGATCCCGCCGCGACCGAGGGCCGTCGCCTCACTGGCCAGGTACAACCGACGGCGGCGCTCATCGAAGTGCGGCAGGATCTGATCGAACTTGGCTCGCAGAGCACGAGCGGCAACGCGGCCTGACAGACACCGGGTCATATCTCAGACTCCCACCAACACCCCTCTGCCGAGCACTTATTGAAATACGGGCCCCTGCGGTGCCGGAATATTGGCGTTGTACTCCGGCGGAGATGGTGCCCTTCTTGAGGAAGCCGGTGTCGTCGACGATCAGCACACCGTCCGGCTGCCCGAGCCGCTCAGCAACGTAATTCTGCAGGTCATCACGGATCTCGTCGGGTTCCCACTGGCACCACGACAGCAGCCGCTGCAACCCGTAGGGAGTGGCGTTGCCTGCGTGCTCGGCCAACTGCCAGCTGTTCTTCCGACCTACCGGTCCCAACAGGCCGCGGACGTAGTCCCGCATCCGCCGCCGCGGCTCGACGCGGCCGAACCGCTCTCCCACCCGGAGCAGCAGCGACTTCAACTCGGCATCCCACAGGCCTACTTCGACATCGATCTCCGGCTCCATAACCGGTTCAACGCACCCCGATCGGGTGAGTCACGAACCACCGCCGCCCTGACGAGGCGTCAGCCAATTACACTCCCAAAGAGCCACCTGACCAGGGCATATGGAGAACCGCAACTGGAGTACTAAGCATCCCTGACAGCTACTTTGCCCCTGGGGACAAGGCGGGAGTTCGGGGCCTTGATCACTCGGGCCCGCTCCCTGGTTGAGCCCGCAACCAAGTGGCGACGAGCGCGAGACTGGGGATTTTTCAGGGCTTTGGCCCGCAGCCGGTGACGGTGCTCGAGCTCGGCGATCGGCCGGTCTGGGGTGTTGGTCGCGAAGCACGTGATCCGCATGCCGTCCGCGTCCGTGATCCTCAACTGAGCGCCGGGATGGGGGCGTTCCTTTCGGACGATCAGTCGCATGCTTTTGGGCCAGCCATCCAGGAGCTTGCCGGTGAGCTCGGCGACCCAGGCCCCGTCACCTCCGTCCCGGCGACCGACCTCGCCACCACGGCCGACCGGCCTGCCCGGAGGGCGCTCCGGCCGAGTGCTCCCGGCCGGAGCCCGCGCATTCGTCGCCGGGGTGACGGACATCCGGGTGTGAACCCCGTCGGATTGTCGATGATTGTCGATGTAACGACAAAACTGACCCCCGCCGATAGGCTCGGAGAATCTGTCACCGACAAGCCCCTGGGGGTCTCGTGACACAACGTCCGCTTGCCGGATCATTCAGAGGGTTACGCCGTATCGCGGTCCTCACCGTACTCGCCCTGACCGTCCCACTGACGGCTACCACGGCCGAGGCACACAGCGGCGTGGAGGCCGCCCCGGGCAATCCCGTCATCGCTTGGAACATCCACGCCCAGGCCGCCATCTACGACACCGCCAAGCAGTCGCCCACCACCAGCACCCGCAGCTTCGCCATCGTGCAGGGTGCTGTGTACGACGCGGTCAACGCCGTCGCCGGCCGTCCGTACGAGCCCCTGGTCAGCGCGCCCCGCAGCCGCCCCGGGGACTCCACCGCCGCGGCGGTGGCCGCGGCCGCCCACGACACGCTGCTGTGGCTCTTCCCCGGGCAGGCCGAGTCGCTGAACGCCCGGTACGCCGAGGCGCTGGCCGCGATCCCCGACGGCCGCGCCGAGGACGGCGGGGTGGCCGTCGGCCGGGCCGCCGCCGCGGCGATGACCGAGAGCCGCCGTGACGACGGCTTCGACCCCACCGCGCCGTGGACCGTCGGCACCGAGCCGGGCGAATACCGGCTCACCCCGCCCGGCTACGTCAACGTCGGCGCCTGGGTGCCGAACCTGAAGCCGTTCGTCGTCCCCGACGCCGGCGCCTACCGGGTCAAGCCCCCGCCGGCCCTGACCGGCGCCGCCTGGGCCCGCGACCTGAACGAGGTCAAGAGCCTCGGCGCGGCCACCAGCACCGTCCGCACCGAGGACCAGACCGAGGCGGCGATCTGGTGGGACGACTCCCGGATGGTCGAATGGTCGATCACCCGGCAACTCGCCGGCGCGCACCGCCTCAGCAGCCTCCGGACGGCCCGGCTGCTCGCCATGGTGTACGTGGCCTCCGCCGACACCCTGATCGCCTGCTACAAGGCCAAGGCGCACTGGAACTTCTGGCGCCCGGTGACGGCCATTGCGCTCGCCGGCACCGACGGCAACGCGGCCACCGATCCCGACCCGGACTGGACGCCGCTGCGGGTCACCGCCCCGTCGCCGGAGTACCCGTCGGGTCACGCCTGTTTCACCACGGCGGTCATGACGGCCCTGGGGTCGTTCTTCGGCCGTGACGACCTCACGTTCGCCGCGTACAGCCCCGCCTCCGGCACGACCCGCCGCTACGACAGCCTTCAGGCGGCGACAGCCGAACTCCTGGAGGCGCGAATCTGGGCCGGCGTGCATTACCGCTTCGCCTCCGAGCACGGGCACCGGCTCGGGCTGGCGGTCACCCTCGACGTCCTGAACCGCGCCTTCCAGCGGCGCTGACGCGGCCGTCCCTTCCACCACCGCCGGGAGGACAGCTCGGGACAGCACCGACACCGGGACGGCGACCGAAGCGCAGCTCAGCGGGGACGTGCCGCGGAGAGGATGACTGGTTTCCGGCCAGGACATGGTGGTTGTTGCGGGCAGGGTGGAGCAGGACGTGCAGGGCAGTACGTGGGCGCGGGAACGCGACGCACAGCGCGAGGGCGTCCTCACCCGACGTGCCGCATTGCAGAGGGAGCGGCAGGACGCCCGGGATGAGTTGAAGGCGCAGGTGTGGCTTCCCTCCGACTCGCCGTACGGCTGGTCGAGCCGGTTGTCATCGCGGAGGTCGCGGTCGACGCGGCCCTGGACCGGCCAGCCGCTGGCGCCACCCCGTGCGGCTGGAGCGCGTCAGGAGCGATCTGACTCCCGGTGATGTGCCGCTGTTGGGGCAGGAACCCTGACCTCGGACAGCTCCCTGCCAGACGCTCCCACTCCTCAGCGCGCAACGGGTACGTCCTGCTGCGCGGGCCGGGGGCAGGGTCCGTCGTCGGTCGAGTGGCGCCGGGCGTCGGCGAGGTGCCGCAGCCGCCGTCCGAGGCCACCGTCCAACCCGTCGACGGGGACGGGCGGACGGCGGGCGTTTCGCGGGGCTCCGCGACAGATGTGCCACCGACCGGCCGACCACGACCCTCGGCTGACCGCTAGCGCAGTTCCTGTCCCGCCGCCCAGCCCGGAGCGTCGAGGTTGATGGGCGAGTCGCCGACGAACTGGGCGAGCTGCGTTTCCAGCTCGGCGAGTTCGGCGGCGCCCAGACGCACTTCCCAGCGGGCCCGCACCTCGTCGAAGATCGCCGTGCTCTCGGTGATCAGCCCGATCCCGTGATCGGTGATCCGGATGTTCTTGCGGCGGATGTCGGCGGGGTCGGTCTCGGTGGTGACGTACCCGCGTTCGACGAGCGCGGCGATCGTCTTCGCCGCGGCCTGCTTGGTGATGGCGAGTCTGCGGGCCAAGTCCGAGGCGCTGTCGGCGCCGGCTCGGATGGCCCGGATCGCGTACTCGTGCGACGGCCGGGCGTCGGGGTATCCCCGGGTCGCCAGCTCCCGGACCACTTCGTCCACCAGATTGCGATAGCTGCCCAGGAGCAGCAGGGCGAGATCGGCGCCGGATCGTGAGGACATGACCACAGTCTAGATCTTCCCTTGACCTGGACAACCAGGTTGACCAACACTGGAGTCAACCTGGTTGTCTATCTTGGGAGTCATCGCATGACCAGCTCTTTCGTGACCGCCTCGCCCGCCGTGGCGGGCGTCACGCACCACACCGCCGAGGTCAACGGCACCACGTTGCACTACGTCTCGGCGGGCGACACCGGCTCCCCGATCCTGCTGGTGCACGGGTGGCCGGAGTCCTGGTGGGCCTTCCGCGACGTCATCCCGCTGCTCGCCGCCACCCACCGGGTGTTCGCCGTCGACCTGCGCGGCTTCGGCGACTCCGGCATCGCCGACGGCGACCACGACTTGGCCACCATGGCGGAGGACCTGCACCGGCTGGTCGCCCACCTCGGCGTCGGGCCCGTGCACGTGACCTGCCAGGACATCAGCGGCGGGCCGGTCTTCGCGTTCGCGGCCACGCACCCCGGCGACGTCCTCAGCTTCACCGGCGTCGAGACCACCCTTCCGGGGTACGGCTGGGAGATGCTGGCCGACGTGAGGAACGGCGGCTCCTGGCACGTGGGATTCCTGGCCGCCCCGGGAATTCCGGAGCTGTTCCTGGCCGGCCGCGAGCGAGTGATGCTCGACTGGGCCGTCTCGGTGATGACGATGGTGCCGGGCGGGGTCACCGAGGCCGACCTCGACGAGTTCGCCCGCACCTACGCGCGGCCGGGCGGCTGGCGCGGCACCGAGGGGCTCTACCGTTCCTCCCTGACCGGCGGCGGCCGGATGCGGGCACTGGCCGAGTCGCGGCCGCTGACCGTTCCCGTGCTCGCCGTCGACGGCATCAACGCCCCCTTCACCGAGCGGACGATGCGCCAGGTCGCTGGCGACGTCACCGCGGTCACGATCCCGGACGTCGGGCATTTCGTCGCGCAGGAGGCGCCCGCCGCCTTCGCCACCGCGGTCGGCGACTTCGTCGACCGCGTCGACCGGAGCCGCTGAACGGCCGAGTCCCTGCACCGCCACCCTCCGTGCCCTCTCCGGCCTGCCGCTGACGCGGCCTCGAGCCGGGGCAGCGCCGTTGCCTCCCGGATTCGTGCTGCCGAGGTGGGCAACTCCCGCGCCGACACCGCGTGTTTCAACCGCGGATACGCCGTCCGCTCGATCGACGCCACGAAACCACCCCCCGACCATCAACCGGACAAAGGCCCCCGCGCGGCGACGACTCCAACGAACATCAATGCGACAGGAAAATCCCCAGCTCAGCGCGATGCATCACTGCCCTACGGCAGGTTTCCGGCGTACTCCGGTCGGACCCGCTCTTCGGCCTGCTCGTTCTACTTCTCGCGCAGCTACGTGAGCTGATGCGGCAGATCGGCCGCACCATCGACGAGTGGCATGACCTGCGCGGTTCGGGGGACGACGAGCCCTCCGACAAGTAGCAAGACAGAAGGCCCCGCTCCTCGGCTACCGGCGCTTTCTAGGGGTCGTCGCAACACGTGGTCGTGTTGATCAGGCCGCGAGCAGTTTATGCAGGCGCTCGGCTGGGGTTTCCCAGTCGAGCGTTTTGCGTGGGCGGCCGTTGAGTTCGGCAGCGACGGCGTCGAGGTGCTCGCGGCTGTGGACCGCAAGGTCGGTGCCCTTGGGTGCCTCTGTGTTTGTCAAGGTGTCTGGTGCAGTCGCGTAGGCTCGGTTTCGGCGGGTCCGGGAAGTGACTTGTCCGAAGAGTCGGCCGTCGGGGTTGGGCCGACCGCGCTGGATGCTGTAGTCGCCCCCGGCTGTCCTCCTGGGCCCGTCGTTCGGGTGCGGCGGCGTTCGTCGCCGACCATCGTGCGCCAGACGTGATCAGCCAGGCGGCGCTTCAGACAGCGCTGTGCTTCCCTGGGTGTCTTGCCTTCTGCGACTTTGGCCTGGAAGTAGGCGTGACCCCGAGTGCCGGGCATGCGGATCTGCGTGATGGCCACAGTGTGGAGTGCCGCGTTGAGCTGACGATCGCCGCGCCTGGACAGGCGATGGTGTGCGCGGCCGGCGCTGGCTATCTCGATGGGGGCGGTGCCGGCGTACTGGGCGAAGGCACTGGCAGTTGGGAAGCGAGTGGGGTTTCCGGTCCGGCCCAAGAGGCGGGCGGCGGTTATGGCTGCGATGCCCGGAGTGTCGGTCAGTCGGCTTCCGGACTCTGCGACCAGTGCCGCCATGGCTTTAGCGTTGTCTTTCAGCTTCACGTCCCATGTGCGGACCTCGGTGATCAGGTCGGCGGCGAGGGCCTGGCGGGTGGTTTCGGCGGGACCGACGGGGACGACCGTCTGCAGCAGCTGCTCGGCTTTGGCCGCGGACAGATCACGTGGCGCCCCTCCGGGCAGGAGGGCTCGCAGCAGCGCGTGGAGCTGGTTGACCGCGCGGACCCTGGCCTGCGCGAGGTTGCTACGTCGTTCGTCCAGCAGCGCCAGCGCATCCGTTGAGTTCTCGGGCTGCACCGGTCGCGCGTCGCCCTGGACAGCGGCGACGCAGGCCGCCGCGGCGGCATCGATGCGGTCGGTCTTGCGGCCTGCGCCGCGGGAGAGTTGACGGACACGGGCAGTGGCAGTGGGCGGGACGTCGACGACCCGTTCTCCCCGGGCGAGGAGCCATGACGTCAGGTGGTGTCCCAGGCCCCTGGCGTTCTCGACGGCCCATTGCCGCTGGTGCCACTGGCAGGCCCAGTCCAGCATGCGCTGGTATTCCTGGAGAGTCCCGTCGATGCGGATCGATGCCTGATCACGGTTGGTGCCTGGATCCACGGCCGTGGCTGTGTGGGTCGACTTGTGCGGATCGATACCGATCAGCATCATCGGCGGTCCTCTTCCTCGAACGTCGGGTCGGTGGAATCCGCAGCTGACATCCCGACTTCGAGAAACGTGGGGTGGCCGGTGCTCATGCCTCTGTTGAGTCAAGCCGCGAACGGATACCGGGCAGGTCGACACACCCAAAGAGAGCCAGCCCTTACGGGCGGCAGGAAGTACTCGAGTCAGCCTGCCCGGCGTCCTGCGGCACGTTACGGGCGGCCAACCCGATCACGAACACCGCTGCCCCCAATACAAGTCGGGAAGTACTGCCGCAGCAGGCCGTTGGTGTTCTCGTTCGAGCCGCGCTGCCAGGGGCTGGCCGGGTCACAGAAGTAGACGGGGATGTCGGTGGTGATGGTGAACTCGTGGTGGCGGCCCATTTCAACGCCTTGGTCCCAGGTCAGGGAGCGTTTCAGGTGCCCTGGCAGGGTCTTGACGGTCTCCACGGGGGGCGTCACGGACCAGCTCTGTGTTCCGGCCGTTTGGCAGGTGCAGGAGCATCACGTAGCGGGTGGAGCGTTCGACGAGGGTGCCGATGGCGGAGGCGCCGTCCTTACCGATGATGAGGTCACCTTCCCAGTGGCCGGGAACCGCGCGGTCGGCGGCCTCGGCAGGCCGTTCGCTGATTATGGCCATCGGCTCGCGGAAGCGCGGCTGGCGCTGTTGGGCCTGGCGGCGGGGCTTGCGCCGGACGCGGCCGGTCCGCAGCGCCTTGGCCAGCTCGCGGCGCAGTTCACCTCGGCCCTGGATGTAGAGGGCCTGGTAAACCGTCTCGTGGGCCACGTGCGTCTCCGGCCGGTCGGGGAACCGGGCCTGCAGGGCCTGGCAGATTTGTTCCGGGCTCCACCGTAGGTCCAGGTGGTGCTGGATGAAGTCGCGCAGCTGCGGGTTCTGGCGGATCTTCCCGGTCTTGGGGCGGGGCCGGCGGGCATCGGCGCGGGCCTGCGCGGCGTGCGGGCGGTAGTGCCTCTGGCCGCGCGGGTCGACCGTGCAGTTGCGGCGGATTTCCCGGCTGATCGTCGACGGGCTGCGGCCCAGCTCGGCGGCTATCGCACGGATCGTGGCTTTCTCCCGCAGCCGGTCGGCTAGGTGGATCCGTTCGGTCTCACGCAGATACCGGGACCGATCCGACGGGGGCGCCATCGGCCGCTGAGCCGGGGGCGCCCCCTTGGTCCTGCTGGTCGGGTTGCGGCCGTTCCGCCACCGCTTGCCGGTGCGGTAGTTGATCCCGACGATCCGGCACGCTTCGTAGCTGGTCAGGCCCTGATCCATGAGCCGGAAGTATTCCTCCCGCTCACGGACCAGCTTCTTGCGGCCTTGGGCCACCGTCCGCACCTTGCGGATCTCGAACTCCATCGCACCCCTTGAACTGGGGTGTTGCGACGACTCCTAGAACCCAAGATCCGAAGGGCGGGGCCTTCTCCGTACCCAGGCGGCCCACGCCGTCTAGATCAACTGCCTAGCGTTGATTTTTCGCTGAAAGCTACGGACGGTCCGACGGCCAGGTGGGGCCAAAAGAACCTGGAACAACCGTCCCCGACCCACCCCGCCCTGGGGCCAAATCACGTTGCCCGAGTGGGGCCAGAACTAGGGTCTGACACAAGTTCCGTGAGCTGACTATGCTCGGTGATCGCCGATCTCCCGCTTGCTGAGGGACTCACCGACCGGCCAGAGGTTCGGTTGGCTGAGATACTCCGGTCCTGTGACTTCTTCAGACCTTGCTCAACAGATCCATGCTGCGTCCCATCTGACCGGTGATTTCGTACTCCGCTCGGGACGTAGGGCCTCGGAGTACTTCGACAAGTACCGCTTCGAAGGCGACCCTGTTCTCCTTGATGCCATCGCGCAGGCGATGGCCACGCTCGTGCCGAAGGGCACGGAGGTGCTGGCTGGCCTCGAGATGGGTGGTATCCCGGTCGTCACCGCGCTCGGCCGACACACCGGCCTTCCCTGCGCCTTTGTTCGCAAGCAGGCCAAGTCGTATGGAACGCGCCGCCTGGCTGAAGGCGCGGACATCGCCGGGCGCCGAGTGCTTGTCGTAGAGGATGTAGTCACTAGCGGTGGTCAGATCGTGTTGTCTACCGCCGAGTTGCGTGCCCTGGGTGCGGACGTTCGCGAGGCGCTCTGCGTCATCGACCGTCTGCAGGGCGGGACCGAGGCGCTTGCGGCCGAACAAATCCACCTGCTGTCACTCCTGACTGCGGATGATCTGAGAGCTGCTGCCTGAGGCAGAGGTGGGCCCGTCAGGGCCCGTCAGGCGAGGAGGACTCGCTTCCGGAGCAGGGCAAAACCTGCCCGGCCGAACATCTGGCGCTTGAGCATCTTGATCCGGTTGACTGCTCCTTCGACCGGGCCGGAGTTCCAGTCGGTGGTCAGCCCGGCGGTCACGGCGTCGAAGCCGCTGTGCAGGTCGGTAGCGAAGCTGCTGATGCCGGGCAGGTTGGCCTCCGTGGCCTCGGTGATCCATGCGGGTAGGCGGGAGCCGCTGAGTGTCGTGAGCATCTCCGCGAACGAGCCGGTCAGCTCGGCTGCGGACGCCAGCTCGGGGCAGTGGTGGAGTACGGCCTTGCGGTGCAGTTTCTCCTCCTCGGTGAGGGTGGCCGGGTGCCGGGTGAGCCAGCCGGTCACCTTCCGCACTGACGGCGGTGGCGGGGCGGGTGTGAAGCCTTCCTGCCGGGGCAGGTCGCGCCGGGCCCAGTCGCGGACGGTGGAGTCGTGGCCGCGGAAGCCGCGGGCGGTGATCTCGCGGTGGAGGTCGAGGATGGTCACTTTTCCGTCGGTTTCGGCCCAGCGTTGTGTCAGGTAGGGCTTGAACGGGTCGAGTTTGCTGGGGAGTTGGCGCTTGCGGCCTTTTACCATGTCCTGCCAGCGGGCGGCGCGGGCGTATCGCTGGACGGTGTGGCGTCCCCAGCCCAGGTGGCGGGCGATGTGGCGGATTCCCATGTCCTGGTCGAGGAGTTCATGGACGAGGGCGTGGTGGGCGCGGGCTCGCTCGGCGAACCTGCCGGTCGGATCCTCCTCTTCGTCGTCCTGGTCGGAAGTTGCTTCGATGGGCGTCTCCCACTCCGGCTCGGGTTCTGGGCCGGCCGGTGGAATATCGTGCAGGCAGGTGCGGTGGGCAGCGACGGTCTTCTCGACTGCGGTGGCTAGGTTCTGCCAGAGGGTACTGGTGGGCCGTCGGCGAGGTACCTGTTGAGCAGGTCCTTTTCCAACGGCCCCCAGCCCGAACCGGGCATGCGGCTTGTCACCGCACCCGGCTCTCCAGTGACTGCTCCGTGCGTGCTGGGACAGGACTCCTGTCGTGGATGTCCGCGTGACAACTACCGCAGACCACAAGGGCCTTGCGCTTCCGCGCGGCCATGAGATCTGCCCACGGTGGCCGGTTTCCCGATCGTCCGAGATCAGCGAGCTTGGCGACGTGGTGAACTTCCACCTCATCGACGCGTCCGCAGGACTCCCACGCCCGGCAAGGAGCCGGGTGACCAGCTCCTTGCGTTTGGTGTTGACCGGGGCCAACTGACGGTCGTTGAGGGCCGTCTTCTTGTCCTGTCGCAGCGGGATTCCTCCGAAACGTCCGACCAGAGGCTTCCTGCCGGTGCGTTCGACGCGGGCCTCGAAGCACTTGCGTAGCCCGTGTGGTGTCTCGATGGTGGCCGCGTACTTGCGGGCCATCTTCGACACCGACGAGCGGTGCTTGTTGGCGAGCGTCATCAGCATCGAGGTCTCCATGACCCATTGCAGCCGGGCGAGCCGGAAGACGTCGCCGGCCAGCAGGTAGTACTGGACGGTGCTGCGGTACTCCGACCCGTAGGTGCTGACGATGACGTGGTCGTCCTGGTTCAGCAGCTCGGGCCGACGCGCGGGTTTGCCGCGCTTCATGTACTGGGCCTGCTTGGCAGATACCACCGAACGAGGGACACGCAGACGGATGGTCCCATTGACAGAGCGGCGTCTGCCGGAGACCTTCCGGTCGTTGTGCAGCACGGTGATGTCGTAGCCGAGGAACTTCGCTGCCCGGGTACGGGCGTGCGTGATCAGCGTCTTCTCCGGCGACATTTCCAGCTTGAGTTCCTCACGCAGGAAGTGCGCCAGCCGCTGTTTGATTTCCTCTGCTTCTGCCTTCGGTCCGGCAAACCCGAGTAGCGTGTCGTCGGCATAGCGCACATACCTCAGTCGCCGGTATCCGGGGTCGAGGTCGGTGCAGACGGCGTCCGGCTGTTGAGTGCCGTGTACGGCGATGATGCACCGCACCGGCTGCGGAACCTGCCGGGAGTGCAGGTCCTGAGGCAGGTGTGGTTACAGCAGTACTGGTTCGATGAAGAGGGGCAACTGCGCTGGCGCGAGCCGAAGTCCACTCAGGATCGGCGATCCAGGCGGGAGACTCCACGTCGGTCCAGCGTCGCGGAGGCCCAGGGCCGGCCGGATCCCGCGGTCGCGCGGGTGCCATGGGCCAGCGTGGAGATCATTACCCCGCACGATGCCGAGGCCCGCTTCAGCCGGAAGGTCGTCTCATCCGGGGCCCGATCTTGGATCGGCTACCGCGATCACCAGACGGAGACGTGCGACGGCACCGGCCCGAACGTGATCGTCCAGGTTGTCACGGCCCCCGCGCCGGAACAGGACATCGATGCTCTCCCACGGATCCATCAGGGCCTGGCGGTCCGGGGGTTCCGCCCCGTGGAGCATCTGGTCGACGGAGGCTACATCAGCCCCTCCACCATTCACACGGCGATCACCGGGTACGGAATCAGGCTCACCGGTCCCATTCGCACGGTGTCCAGCAATCGAGAGCATCCCGGCTTCGACAAACGCCACTTCCGGCCCAACTGGGAGCAGCACACCCTCACCTGCCCGCGCGGCGAAACCAGCTTTCCCTGGAATGAGACCTTTCTGGACGGCCGTCCGCAGTACTCGGTGCGCTTCCCGACGGCTGTCTGCCGGGCCTGCGCCGACCGCGCACTCTGCACCGGCAACACGGTCAACAGAGGCCGACACGTCATGCTCCTTCCCCGCCCCCTGGAGGAGATCCAGAATCAGGCGCGCCAGGAGCAGGAGACCAGCGCCTGGCGTGAGCGATACGCGATGCGGGCCGGCTGCGAAGCCACGGTCTCCGAGACCGTCCACGCTCACGGCCTGCGCAACTGCCGCTACCGGGGAATCGCCAAGACACATGTCCAACACGTCCTGACCGCCGCCGGAACCAACATCATCAGGCTCAGCGGCTGCTTCCCACCCGGCGCTGCGCCGTCACGACCATCTCGACCCGCCAGTCCATTCCAACTCCTCTGCCGAAAACTGATGTTCAGCACCTCACGAGCTCGGTGAAGATCACCAACAGCATCCGGAACTTGTGCCAGACCCCAATTGAAGTTGCCACAAACCCCCTGAGGCAACGACTCCACCGACGCCCCGGCGATGGTTCGCCGCATCGTCGCAACCCCGCGGTTCCGGCCGTTTGTACGCCCTTTGTTGCCATCCGCACGTATCTGAGCTGCCCCTGCTGTCCGCGCTCGTTACTCCTGAACCAAGGGCGCGCGTGCGGAGGAGGGGGCTCATGGTTCTGTCGATCAATGTGGCGGTTCTCCTGGCGGTCATCATCATTGTCCGGCTTCGTCGCCGTACTGAGGCGCGGAAGCGATCCGACGAACAGCTGACCGTTGTCATCGTGTTGGTGTTCGGCGTGTTGGTTGCTCCGACGGCCTTCGGGCAGGGAGTCGCCGATGTGGTCGGGCAGCTCGCGGATGGCATTACCGAGTCGGGCCGTTGAGTCTTCTCTTCAGGGTGTGTTCCAGGCCGAGAAGGAATCTCATCTGGTTCCGCTGCCCTGCGGAACGCGGGGCACACGCACCCATACGGGTATCGGGCCAGACGGTGCCCGGAGCACACGGCAGCCGCATGGAGCCGCTGGCTTGAGCAGTACTGCTGCGGGCGCTCGTCGGTCCGCATGGGGCGCCGAGGCGCAGGGGCCGATCGTGACGCTCTTTCGTACGTTGGCCGGATGGAGGTGCGATGTCCACGCAGACCCATCGCCTGACCATCACCGAGCTTGCCAGCAGCGACGACATCGCGGTCCTGCGGGTCAGTGGCGAACTCGACCACACCTGCGAGGAGTTCTTCCTGCGCACCCTCGGTGCCAGCGTCGACGCCGGGCATCGCTCCCTGGTGCTGGACGTGACGGCTCTCGTGTTCTGTGATTCGCGGGGGCTCAACTGCCTGCTCGCGGTCCGCTGGCTGCTGGAACGCAGGAACGGCAAGATCCTTCTGGCCGGGGCGGGGCGTCGCTTGACGGAGCTGCTGGTGCAAACAGGCAGCATTGAGCTATTGCCCGATTGGCCAACGGTCGGCCAAGCGCTCAGGGAGCTGCCCGCTGAGCATCGCCCTGCCTGGCCTCCCCCGCCGCACAGTGACGGGCCGTCGTGATCTCCGGGAGTTACCACAGCCGCCTGCACCTTCACCGCGGCAACGCACGGAGGTCAGCGGGGAGCCCTGGCACGAGTGGTGTGGGGCTCCGGTCACGACGCCGGCACCTTCAGCCCGGATCCGTGCACCCGAACGGGCCCGCGTGTCCCGGGGCAGCTGGGTGAGGATGTCGGCTGGTCGTGCGCCCTGGTCCGCCTCTTGGGCGACGGCACGCTTCCGCGCCGTCCCCTGGTCCCGCTGCGCCGGGTGTTCGCGGTGCCGGAGGTGGTAGCGGAGATGGCGGAGAGCTTGGTGCGGTCCTGGCGTACGCCCGCCGGCGAGTACGGCGCGGAGTGGGACCAAGCCCGCGAGGTGCGCACCGCGATCGAGGCGTTCCGGCAGTCGGTGCGGTAGCCCGGCGACACTGGCGGCAAGTGCGGCTGAGCGGGCTGTTGGCCCCTCCGAGCGTCACGTTGGCCGCCGGGTCGAAGTCAGACGGTTGCGGGTGAGTCGGTGGTCAGCTCGTCGGCGTGCTCGCCTGTGGCGAGGTAGACCACGTGCCGGGCCACGGACACGGCATGGTCGGCGAACCGCTCGTAGTAGCGGCCGGCCAGCGTGGTGTCCACGGCCGTTTCCACGCCGTGGTGCCACTGGTCGTCCAGCAGATGCTGGAAGATCAGGCGGTGGAGTTCGTCCATGCGGTCGTCGTCCTGTTCCAGCTGGAGTGCCGCTTCGACATCGTGGGTGATGAGTACCTCGGCGGCCTGCGCCATCAGGCGCTGCGCCAGCTGGCCCATTTCCAGGATGGTGCGGCGCAGGTCGCGCGGTACTGCCCGCTCGGGGTAGCGCCGCCGGGCCAGCTTGGCCACATGCTGGGCCAGGTCTCCCGAGCGTTCCAGGTCCGCGCTCATCCGCAGTGAGGTGACCACGATCCGCAGGTCCGTGGCGACCGGCTGCTGCCGCGCCAGCAGCGCGATCGCCCGGTTCTCCAGGTCGCGTTGCAGATCATCGACCTTCTCGTCGGCTGCGATCACGCTCTCGGCGAGCTGCAGGTCGGCATCGAGGAGAGCAGTGGTGGCCCGACCGATGGCCGAGCCGACCAGGTGGGCCATGTCCACCAGGCTGTCAGTGATCGATTCCAGCTCTTCGTGATACGCAGTCCGCACTGCGCGCCTCCCTGTGTCGAGTCCGTCCCCAGCCTCCGCTGGTTGCCAGGCTCGCACACCTCACGCACGTGGCCAGCGGCCGACCAGCGTCCTCAGCCACAGGAACCCGGCAGGCGGCCGCGCTCCGTTAAGCGCGCGTGCTGACGTAGCGCGCAGTCGGACCCCACCGCCACATCACCGGCGCCGTGCACCACTGGCACAGAGGGGAGCCACCGCTGCCGTACCTGTGGGTCTTGCGACCTGTTAACTGCACCTTCTCTGACTCGTTGAGCGAGGGGACGAGATCCCCTGAGGAGAGTCTGTTGCAGAAATTTCACCACGCCCTGATCGAGGGACGGGTCGACATCCCTCGGGTGGGGTGTGTCATTGAAGTAGAGACGTCGTACCCCCGCTATGTGGTGTTGGATTCGAGTAATTGTCAATACCTGTGGATCAGTTGAGGTGGATCACGCTGCGAGGGTCTCGTCTCGTTCGACGAGGAGGCCGTTCTCGAAGCGGGCGCCGGCTCGAACGAGGGCGACGAGGTGCGGTGCGGTGACCGCTCGCCAGCGGGCCTGGGCGGACTCAACGAGTTTGAAGCCATCGCGAGGGCTGCGGCCGGGCTGCCGGCGCCGCGGGTGACCTTGGTCCGAAGCTTCACGGTGGAGAAGGTCGACTCGATCGGATTCGTCGTCCTCAGATGGACCCAGTGCTCGGCGGGGAAGTCGTAGAACGCCAGCAGCTCGTCGACCTCGCCGGTGATCTTCTTGACGGCCTTGGGGAACTTCGCCCCGTACGCCTTCTCGAACGCGGTGACCGCCTTCTCGGCGTGCGCACGGTCCTCGGCGTTGTAGATCTCCTGCAGAGCCTTCTTCGCGCCGGGCTGCGCGGACTTCGGCAGCGCGTTCGAGACGTTCCTTGTTTTGTGAACCCAACACCTCTGGTGCCTGGCCTGCGGAAACACCTCCGCCAGCGCCCTCCACAGGCCCATCGCACCGTCGCCCACGACGAGGGCCGGATCGCGCATGCCCCGGCGGCGGCAGTCCCGCAGCAGGTCGGCCCACGACTCCGTCGACTCCCGCAGGCCCTCGGCCAGCGCGATCAGCTCCTTGGTGCCGTCCAGGCGCACGCCCATCAGGACCAGGACGCAGGAGTGGGCCTGGCCGAGGCGAACCTTGGGGTGGACGCCGTCGGCCCAGACGTAGATGTAGTCGGATTCGGCCAGGTCACGGCGCTGGAACTCGGCGTGGTCGGCGGCCCACTGCTGCGTCAGCCGGGTCACCGTGGCCGGCGACAGCCCGGCCGAGGAGCCCAGGAACTGTTCCATCGCGGGCACGAAGTCGCCCGACGACAGGCCGTGGAGATAGAGCAGCGGCAGCACCTCGCTGATCTTCGGGGACTTCCGGCACCACGGCGCCAGGATCTTCGAGGAGAACCGCTGACGTTCACCCGTCGTCTCGTCGACCCGCTTGTCGTTCACGCGCGGGGCGGCCACCTCAACCGGCCCAGCAGCCGTGGTCACGGTCCGCGGCCGGTGCCGGCCGTTGCGGACCACCAGTCGGCGACCGGCCTCGTCACGCTGCCCGGCGAGCTCGGCTATGTACTGGTCCACCTCCGCCTCCAGAGCGGCGGCCGGCATCCGCCGAGCACCCTCGCGGACGATCTCGTCGATCACAGAACCGGACTCGGTGGTGCCGTCTTCATTGACTACGCTGAGGACGGGCGTGCCTTCCCGACCCGCGTTCGCAGCGCGGGCCTACTCGGTGACTTGACGATCACTCACTCGGGAAGGTACGCCCTTCGCGCGTCCTCCAGAGGAGCTGATCCACAAGTCCTGAGCATTGCTCCCCGAGCTGCCGCACCGGACAGAGGACGAGGGCCGCACCGGCACCGCCCACGTGACGAAACCCCAGGTGAGCGACCGGTCCGGGTCCCCCGTGGCATGGGCGCGGAGTCTGCAGGGGGCCGCCGGGAACGCCGCGATGGCCCGAGTGATCGGCCGGACGAGGGCGCGGGGGACGGTCGTACAGCGGAAGTTCCCTGGACCGAACGCGGCCGACCGGCCTCACACCGACGACCCGACCGCGCACCCGGAGTGGTCCGTGTACCGCGCGCTGATGACGGACGCGGGGTTCTCCGAGAACGTGGTGGAGAACCTGTGGTCGCTCCTGATCGGCGGGCTGCGCGAGCAGGAGACCATCAACTCCGCGTCGGCGGACCCGTCGCTCACCCGGACGGAGCGGCGGCTACGGCGCGAGGGCAACGAGTGGTACCAGCAGGCAGGGTCGACGGCGAGAACACCGCCTACCTCTGGCGGGCCGGCAAGCTGATCAACCTCCGCACACTGGGCGGCCCGTCCAGCTTCCCCACCGCGATGAACGACCGGGGCCAGGTCGTCGGCCTGAGCACGACCAAGGACGGCCGCAGGAAGGCCTTCCTGTGGTCCAAGGGACGCATGCGCAAGCTCCCGCTGGACGACGCCTCGGGCATCAACAACCGCGGCCAGGTCGCCGGCGGCAGGCTGCACGGCGCCACCGGGTTCCACGCGGCCCGGTGGCACAAGGGCAAGGTCACCGACCTGGGCGCCCGGGCGTTCGACCGCAGCAACACCTACGGCATCAACAACCGGGGCTGGACCCTCGGCTGGACGCTCTCCGCCGACCGCTCCGAACGCGGCACGCTCTGGCGCAAGCGCAAACTGACCGACCTGGGCACCCTGGGCGGGTCGACCACCCGGCTCGTGGCGATCAACGACCGGAACCAGATCCTGGCCGAGTCACAGCTCGCCAACGGCCAGGTCCACCCGGCCCTGTGGCAGCGAGGCCGCTGGACCGACCTCGCCGCCAAGGGCATCACCACCGAAGGCGAGGTCGTCGACATCAACGACCACGGCACGATCGCCGCCTCCATCCGCCCCGTCTTCGGCATCTCCCACGCCGTCCTCTACCGCAAGACCCGCTGACGGCGGCTCGGCTACGAGAATCGATCCCAGCCCGAAGTCTTCGGGGCGAGCGGGTTCCGATAGGGGAGGTCGACGACGCGGACGTTGACGTGGTCGACCCACGGCCACTTGAAATAGCCGGAGTTCACGCCGTGTGTCACGCCGGCTTCTCCCACCGCGGCACCGAGACCAATACCTAGGGAAGCCTGTGCGTACGAGGCGAGCTCGCCGTCGAAGCTGCGCTCCACACCTGCCGCCAGGGTGCCCCCGCCGCCGAGGTGGCCGCCGAGGGACGCCTGGGCGTATGTGCCGCTTCCACCGTTGATCTGGTCCGCGGAGCCACTGTTGTACATGAGACCGATGTCCGCGGCGGCGAAGGCGCCTTCCGTGCCGAATTGCTTCACACCGGCGTTGAAGGTGAAGCCGTTGGAGTCCATCGAGAGGCAGGCGTTGGCCCCGGCACCGTAACCGGCGGCAATCGCCACCGATGGACAGATGGACGTCGAGCCCTTGGCGTCGGAGTTGTTCAAATCCTCCGTGACGATAGGCCGATCGAATTGTACGGGCTCGGCGGGCTTGGACTTGGACTCTGGCTTGGACGTGGGCTTCGCCTTGGGCTTGACGTAGCGCGGGTTGATGTCCCTCGGATCAAAGAGGTTCGGCTTCCTGGGCTTGTTGAGAATACAGCCAAAGCTGCCGAAAGGCGGGCACCGTCGTTTCCATACCCTCATCGAGGCCTTGTAGATGGCCATCTTCCAGTTGTAGTAGCCCATGGTCTTGGCGGCCGAACGGCTCGGTGCGGCATCGCTGCCATCGAGATCGATGAAGTACTTCAGACCATCCGGGTCGGTCATGGTGGTGGGGTTGTTGATGGCGTAGGCGTACGCGTTGAGCTGCTGCGGATCCTTGGGATCCAGAACGGGGTCGACGGAGAGGAAGCGGCCGAGGTTCGGGTCGTATTGGCGGACGCCGAGCTGGGTGAGGCCCGAGGGCAGTTCGGTGCCGCCGACGAAGCCGCGGGAGCCCGTCCAGGCGGGCTGGGTGCCGCGAGGGTTGCCGAAGGGGTCGCTGCGGCGCAGGGCCGTCGCGGAGTCGGCGGCGTTGACGATGACCCCGTCCGTGCCGTGGTGGTCGGGGCTGAGCCACTTGAGCCCGCCGGCATCGCGGACGGCGATCGTGCGACCCGAGAACGTGTAGTGGCGGGTGCTGGCGGATCGGCGGGTGGTCTTGTCGTAGCGGATCTCGTCGCCGCCGAAATAGACGGTGGTGGCGCCGGTGTCCGTGCTGGCGATCAGGCCCTGATCGGCGTCGTAGCTGTTCGTGGTCGTGACCGAGCCCGAGGTGATGGTCTCGAGCTTGCCTTGCGGGCTCCAGGTCAGGGTCTGGGTCCCCGATGGCCCGGGCCGGGTGGTCATGTTGCCGGTCTCGTCGTAGTCGTAGGCGCCCGCGGCGGTCACCGCGGTCCCGCCTGCGGTGATCGAGGAAACCGTGTTGGGCTGTTCCTCGTCGTCGTCCGGGTAGTTGTAGCGGCTGGTGGTGGCCGTCGCGGCGGCTCCCGAGCCAACGCCGTGCTGGGTCGCGGAGAGCCGGTTGCCGACGGCGTCGTAGGTGTAGCTCGTCCAGTACGGCGCCGGTCCGCCGCCGCTGTTGCCCGGCGAGCCACAGGTGGCGGCGGTGGTGGTCCAGGCGTCGCTGAGGCGCCGGAGCCCGTCGTAGGTGAAGCACTGCACGTCGGCGGTGCCGATCTCCGGCCGGTCGGCGACCGAGGTGACGTTGCCCGCCTTGTCGTAGCTGTAGTTCAGATCCTGCACGCTGCCCGGCTGGCCGCCCTGACGCTGGACGACAGCCCGGTCGAGCCACCGGGTGCCCTGCTTGTAGTAGAAGGTCTGTGCGACCTGCTGGGCTGTCTGGCCTGATGCCGGTAGGTCACCGAACTGGATCTGGGACAGTTCGCCGAATTCCGAGTAGGCGGTGTCGTACACGTACTTGAAGCCGCTGTTGGCCTTCATCTCGAAGGGAAGGCCAAGGCTGTCGTAGCCGTAGGTGAGGGTCTCCTCTGCGACACCGGGCAATGCGGGCAGGGTGACAGTAGCCGGGCTGCCGTCGACCTTGTACGTCGACTTGGTGGTAAGGCTGATGTTCAGCGGGGACAGGCTGGAGGGCAAGGTGAGCGTCTTGCCGGTGGGTCGGTAGGCGGCGTCATATCCGGTGATCGCCGTTGTGTATTTCTCGGTGCCGACATAGCGAGTCGACGAGGTGAGCTGTCCCTTGAAGAGGGTGTCGTATGTCCAGTTCGCCAGCACCTTCGGGCCGTTGGCCGTCTCAAGGCGTTCCTCGATCTTGCGGCCGAGAGCGTCGTGCCGGTAGCCGAGGGTTTTGCCACGTGCGTCCTTCGTCGAGGTGAGCTGCCCGGCGTCATCGTAGGTCTTGGTGCTCTGGCCCTTGTCCGGGTCGGAGATGCCCACCTGCCGGCCGAGCAGGTCATAGGTGTAGCGCCACGTGCTGCCCGCGGCATCCGTGATCGTTTCGATCTCGCCAGTGTTGGTGTAGGTGTAGCGGGTCTTGTTGTGGTCGCCGGTCGGAGTGGCCGCGGCATAGAACTGGCGCTGCTCGCTGAGCTGGCCTCTGGCATCGGTGTAGGTGGTGACCGGCGTGCCGCCCTCAGGCGGAGTCGTCTCGGTGCGGTCGCCGAAGTACGCCGTCGTCGTCTTGTGGAGCTCGGTGCCGAGGGAGTGCACGGCCGTCACGGTGGGTCGCTCTGCCCCGTCGAAGGTCGTACGGGTCATAGCGGGCACCTTGGTGTCATCAACGCCTGCGAGCGTGGTGCCAGGTGTTCCGGTGTCGGCGTAGGGTCCGTTGGCCTGGACAGCCAGCCCGCGGGAGTCGTACAGCGTGTCGGTGAGCACTCGCAACGGCCCCTGACCGGCTGGCCCGGGTCCCACCGCCTGCTTCTGGCGAGAGCGCAGGAAGCCGTCGAACAACTCGTAGCCCGTCTGGGTGTTGCCGTTCGGCTTGAGGACCTCCGTGGACACCCAGCTCGGCCCGTCGGGGCGGACTCCGTAGGCGTAGCGGGTGTTCGGGCTGTCGCCGCTGTCCTTGCTGCGGCCGGGCTTCCACACTCCCACCAGCCGGCCCAGCGCGTCGTACGTCAGATCCGTGCGCCGGCCATTGGGATCGGCGACCTTCACCGGCCGGCCCAGCACAGGGTCGAGCGTGGTCGTCGTGACATGGTCGTCCGACAGGTTGGCCACGTCCATCGGGTTGGTCGCCGTCGTGGACGTCGGCAGACCGGTCTGCGGCGAGTAGCTGGTGGTCGTCTTGCGGTTCAGCGGGTCGACGGCTTCCAGAACCCGGCCGTAGCCGTCGAAGGTGGACCTGGTCTTGGGGATGTAAGTGGCCTCGCCGTCGACGTACGCCTTGAGCTCCTCGACCTTCGTCGCGTCACCGGCCGTCGGTGCCGCTCCGAGGGCGCCGCCGTCATAGTACGTACGGTTATGGGAAACGGCGTCGCGGGGGTACGAAGGCGTGGTGCCGCAGGCGACGGCGTCGGTCCACTCCTCCGACACCAGCTCGAGCTGCCACGACGTCTCGTTGCGGGCGTAGCGGGTGGTGACGCACCGATTGTCGGTCGCCACGTCGACATCGCCGAGGTCGTTCACCTCGATAGGCAGGTGCTCGGCGTTGTACTTGGTGGTGACCTCGGTGGTGCGCAGGCCTCCGGGCTTCAGGGTCGTCCGGGTGGTCGTCTTCTCGACCTCGACGACATGGGACTTCAGCGTGCCGTGGATGGCCGTCGGATCGCGCTTCAACGGATCGTTGATCACGCTGGAGACCACCGGCCCCCCAGCCCCCTCGTAGGTGATCTGCTCGCGCTGGAAGCCGGACAGCTGGTCATCGTCGGGCCAGGTCGCACCCTGGGAGTCGGTGATCGGGTCGCCGCCCATTCCGCGGAAGTACTGGTGCAGCGTCGACGACTGCGTGACCTTCGTCGGGTCTCCGCTCAGGACGCGCACCTTCTCGTAGCCGCGGTATTGGCTCCACGTCCGGCGCGCGGCCGGGACCAGCGGGTTGTCGTCGTACTTCCAGGCGGTACCGCCGACGTACTCGTAGCTGGTCGTCTCGGTCTGCTGCCCGCCGACCCGGTCCTGGAGCGCGACCGACTGGACGCGGTACTTGTTCATCCAGTCGTTGCGCTGGATGTCGCCGTCCGGTGTCCAGATCGCGGGGAAGCAGCGCTTGGTGTTGCCCTGCGCGGCCGGGGGCGAGGTCGGCGAGCAGTCGGTGCCGTCGTAGTAGACCGAGACGGTGCCGCCGGACTCGTTGTTGATCTGGTTGATCCGCCACTTGTTCATCGGCAGCAGGCCGTCGGTGTCGGAGTTCAGCCGGTTCGGCAGCTGAGTCCCGCTGAAGGTGACCTTCGGCAGCTCGATGGCCTGGCCGACGATGTTGTCCCCGGACGCGAGCCCGGTGTGGGTGATGCCGTGCAGCCACAGCGACGGCGTGGTGTTGTCGGTGTTGGGCGGGTAGCTGTGCTCGAACGTCCACCGGTCGACGTCCTTGTAGGCGCTGCCGTTCCACACCTGCGTGGTGATGGTGGAAAGCCGCTTGGTCGACCAGAACGTCGGGGAGAACTTCGTCCCGCAGTTCTGCCCGTCTGCGCACGCCTGGTCGGACGGAACGTCCGGGCCGCCGCGCTCGGCGTGGTCCAGGACCACCTGGGCGGCCGGATGCTCCCCGTTCCTTCCGCCGTACTCGATGCGGTCCAGGATCCCGCCGCGGACGTACCGGGTCGTCTTCGCCCCGCTGAGGTTGCGACCGTAGTTGTTCGTCTCCGGCGTGTACGAGTACGTGATCGTGTTGCCGTGGGTGTCGATGACCTTGTCCAGGTTCCACCGGTAGGCCTGGTCGCACCACGACGCGTCGAACGTGGCCTGCTTACACGGCTCGCCGTCCTCGTTGCCGAACACCGGCACCGTCCACGCCGACGTCTTGGTCTGGCCGAAGAAATACTGGGTGCCATCGGTCGTGGTGAGCTTCCAGTGCTCGCCGACTCCCTCGCTGCCGCCCTTGTCGCCGTTGTCCACCCCGGTCAGCCGCTCGATCCGGCTCCCGTCGTCCTTCTCCGGCCGCCACCTGTTGCCGCCTGCGTACACGAGCCGCGAGGAGCGCCCGTCAAGGCTCAGCGACGCGTTGTCGGTCTCCCAGCACAGGTCCCCGGTCTTCTTGAGCGGGTCGGTGATGTCGTCGGCGCAGCCCATGTAGGAGCGCTCGATCGAGCCCGGCCACATGTCCCAGCCCAGGCCCATCGCCGAGGCCTGGTTGTTCGTCGCGGCCGTCTGGCCGTCCACGGACCCGGAGGAGTACGACAGCGACAGGTCCGGCTCCAGGCCGCCGGGGGCGGCGGGCACCTTCAGCGGATACGAGTAGGTGAAGTCGCCGGACTGCGTCGACACCGCCCACGAACCCGAGGGCGACAGCGACGTCGCCTTGTAGTCGCCCGTCTCCCCGTTCGGGGCGGCGGTGAGCGCGAAGGTCGAACCCGCCCTGGCCACCGTCACGTCCGCGGTCGCCGTCCCGGCCTCGACGTCGTTGGTCGTCGTCAGGACCTTCCCCGCCGAGCCGTTGTTGGGGACCTCGACCAGGCGCAGCCGGGCCGCCCAGTCACCGCCGTAGGCGTGCCGGAAGGACGAGTAGTCGACGGTCAGGGACACCTTGCCGGGTTCGGTCTTCCCGTCGGTACGGCTCAGCTTCAGCATGAGCCCGTCGACGCTCCGCCTCTTCGCGCTTGGGTGATCGATCATCTCCACCTGGACCGTGGGTGGTGTGGCCGACTTCCCGGCACCGCCCAGCAAGACCGATTCGCTGGCGGCACCGACCCATACCGGTAGCGCCTTGGCCCGGACCCGCCGCGCCCCGAATTGGGTCGCCGCCGCCGGTGGCGTCACCTCCGCCTTCCCCGCGGCGGGCCACGACGCAGTCGGCTTCCACTTGGCCACGGCCTCGGCCACCTTGTCGGGCGGCGGTGCCTTGACGGGCACCTTGGCGGTGTCCACCAGGTGCGCGCGGTCCGGCTTGATCGGCGGCCAGCTCTCGTCCGCGCCCGCAGGCGACTGGATGCCCGCGACCAGCCCGACCACCAGGGTCACTGCGGTACCCGAAGCTATGAAACGACGCATGATCATGGCGACTTCCTCAGGTCCGTCAGGGGCGGGTGATCACGTAGCCGAGCGGGCGGCCGAAGTCGGCGCTCCCCTCGCAGAACGGGTCGAGGGACTCGAACCACTCGGCGCCCTCGCTGCGGCATGCGTACAGCTGTTGGCTCTCCATGCCGTCGGGTGGCTCAGACCACAGGTGGCCGCTGGGCCAGGCACCCATGTCGTTCTGGCCTTCGCATGCGACGTCCGTGGACACGAACTCGTCGAACACGTCGGAGCGGCTGTCCTCACACAGCTTCAGCTGCGGTGGGCCGCCTTCGATGCTCCGTAGCGACACGTAGCCCAGCACCTTCTCGGTCTTATAGCCGGATGGCAGGAATTGCGCGTGCGTGCTGGTCCAGCGCTCCCCGTCCGGCCCGCGATAGCGGATGAGCGGCGTGAGCGTTCGTACGTATCCGAAAAGGAACTCGGTACGCACCTTGTCCGGCGTGCTCTCACAGGCGTCGCTATGGGACAGGTAGTGGTCCCCGCTTGCAATCACCACGCACCGGTAGACCGGCAATGTGGGAACGCCCTCGGGCGGGTTTATGTAAACCCGTCCTGCGGTGCCGAGAACCTCATATCCTGCGCAGTTGGCCGCGTGGTCGAGGAAGAACCCTCCGCCATAGCGGCAGGAGTAGACCGGCCGGGTGTCCGGCGCGCCCTCCGGTGCGCTGAACCCGCGCGTGCCCTCGAAGTAGTACCCCGGCGGCACCGGACCAGGGCCGGTGTAGCGCCTGCCGTCATGCCCGGCGAACTGCCCGAAGGCGCCCACGAAGGCCGACGGGGGCTGCGGCTCCGTCTGGGCGCTGAGCTCGGCGATCTCCCGGTCCGCCAGCACGCCGTTATAGACGTGGACCTCGTCGATCGATCCCATCCAGTTCCCCGCCGGCTGGCCGTTCCACCTCCCCCGGCCGATGACCAGCGGGCCCGTCACGTTCGAGTTCTGCGTGCCGACCGCCTTGGTCCCGGCCAGGTGCCCGTTGACGTAGATGCGGATCTCGCCCGTCTGCGCGTCATGAACGGCGGCGATCGCCACCCACTCCCCCTGGACCGGCACCGTCCCGGACCCGGCAGCGTCCACCGACAGCGGGGTCGGGTTGGTCTGGTCCGGTGCGGTGACCAGGTGGAAGGACCACTTGTGGTCGCTGCCGACCTTGCGGCGCTGGAGGAAGAACCCGCTGTGCTGGCCGCCGTCCTGGCTCACCACGGTGCGCGCCGTGTCGTCCAGCACATCGGGTCTGACCCGCGCGGCGACCGTGAAGCTGGTGTCGGTGCGCGCCACCAGCGGCTGGGAGGTCAGCCCGGCGCCGGTCCCGTCCGCGAACCGCACCGCACCGCTGCCGACCTTGCCCGTGACCCAGCTCGCGTTGCTCAGGCCGACGGTGCGGTAGTTCCCCGAGGCGTCGCCCGCGCTGCCGCCCGAGCCTTCGTCCAGCGGGTAGTACGCCTCCTCGACCGGTGTCCCGGCCAGGCGATCGACCTCGCTGCGCGGCGTGTCCTCCCCCGGATCGAGGTAGGTCAGGTCGCTGAGCGCCCGGTCATAGATCTGCACCTCGTCGATGTCGCCGGCCCAGTTGTCCCCGAAGGTCCCCCGCGATTTGCCGCGGCCGATCTGGACCGAGCTGGATTCCCACGGTGTAGTCACCACGGCGGTGACGTTGTATTGGCGTAGACCGTTGACGTACAGGGTCATCGCTTGGGTGGGGACGTCGTAGACGCCCGCGAGATGGGTCCACACTCCGGCTTGGGCGGCCTTGAGCGATGTCACGGTGATCAGCTCGGCGTCGTCGGTGGCCTTGGTCGCCATCCGGAAGCCGAAGCGGTTGACCTCGCCGATGTACCCCAGCGAGAACGCGGACATCCGGTCGCCCACCTGCGAGACCGCGGTACGGGTGACACCGTTCGCCTGGTCCAGCTTCACCCATGCCGACACCGAGAAGCTCCCGTTCGTGGACACCGCGGGACCACCGCCGGGCGCGACATAGGAGTCGCTGGTGCCGGTGAAGTGCAGCGCGTCCCCAGCCCGGCCCTTGGTCCAGCGTGTGGGCCCGAGGGCGACCGTGCCGTTGTGACCACCCGTCGGGTCGGTCACGCCGGCATCGGTCCAGCGACCGTCCAGCGCCCACTGCGCCACCGGGCTCGCGCCCTTCGCCACTTTCAGCGTATGGAGCTCGCAGTCCGAGCTCACATTGCCGGCCCGGTCGACGGCCGTCACCCAGACGTCCCAGTCCGCCGCCTTCATCGGCGTCACCTTGAACGAGGCCTCACCACCCAGTTCCTCCGCGGGCACGCTGCGGGTCGTACGGCATTGGCTGCCGCCCTGTGCCAGGCCGTACCGGAACTCGACCACATCGGGGTCATTGGCCTTGACCGTGAACTCGGCCGGCGCACCCACGGTCGACTCGGAGGGCGGCGTGGCCGACGGCCTCCCGGGCTTTTCGTTGTCGATGTCGAGCTGGCACATCCCGGTGCCTGTCTGCGGCCCGAACGGGCTGGGACCCCAGTAGTCGCCGGCCCGTGCCCGCCATGAGAGCTGGAATCCGTGCTGGAAGGTCCCCTGCGGGATGACGTCGGTGAACTCCGAACCGTTGACCAGCGGCCCGGGAGCGTTCGGCGGCTCGTGCATGGATCCATGCCGGGTCCACCGCTCGAACCGCATCCACAGGTTGTCGCCGTCCCGGTCGGTCCCGGTCGCCCGCAGCGTGATCGGAGCTGCCGCGTTGCTGGCATAGTCCGGGTTGTTCACGTCCGTACTGCACGGGCGCGTCGTGGTTCCCGCCGACCAGCTGAAATTCTTCGGCACGTCGGGCGGCCAGTTGTAGTGCACCAGCAGCGAGTACGCGTCGAACTTCTTCCAGCTGTAGTCCTCGGTCTCATCCTCGGCGATCAGCGCGAACGCGACGTGGGTCGCGCGCTGGTCGTTGGAATACCGCACCTGGTCGCCGACGCCCCAGCCGATATTCGCCGGCCCGCATGCTCCGCCCGGCTCGTAGCCGTGCATCTCCCTGCGGGTCCCGCCGATGGGAGCCGGAAATTCCTTCTGCGAGTTACGCCAGGTGAGGTCGGAGCCGAACGGGTTGGCATGGACCAGGCTCACCCCGAATCTCCTGCTGCCCCCGCCACAGGCCGGGGCGTACACCTCGTGCGCGTTGAACTCCGCACCGGACAACCCGTTCGGGGTCACGACCTGCGCGCCGTGCAGGCCTCTGATGTCGAACTGCACAAACGTACGAGCCGCGCCGATGCCGTTGCACGTACCGCTGGCGAGCCAGCATTTGCCGACCTTGCCGAGGTTCTGCCCGCCGAATCTGCCGGGCGGCTCGACGTCCCCGCCGCCGTGCCAGAACGAGGAGTCCAGCTTTCCCGAGAAGACCTTGGCCCATCCGCCGAAGGGGACCCACCAGTCCGGGTCGATCGACATTGGGAACTTGGTGTCCGGGGCCGTGAGCAGTTTCCGGTCCGGGATGACGGTGATCGCGTTCTTGGCCATCTCGAAACGGCCGACCGCCTCGTTCGAGGCCGCGTCCCACATCGCGGGAGCCGGCGAGGAAAAGACGGTCTTCCCCTTGGCGTCGACGAGCTCGGATCCACCGCCCTTGCCCGCCTTCAGGGTGAGCCCGCTCGTCTGCACGCCGAACCGCACCTTGCGCAGCTCCGGGTTCTTCGCGGCCGCGCGCGTCTTGACGACCAGCACCTCGCTGAAGCCCGCCGACCCCGCGGTGAGCTTGAGGTCGACGCCCGGCATCACTTCCGGATACGTGGCGGTGTCGCCCTTGAGCACCGGTGTCGGCAACGGGTCCGGCCAGCCCAGCGCCACCTGCTTCCCGCCCTGGCCGAGCCGTACCAAAGGCTCCTGACCACCCTTGGAGAAGGCCAGCGACACCGCCGCGGCACGCGGGGCGACCGAACCGTCCGGCCGCCGCACCAGGGTGGTGTCGATCGCCACCCACTTGCCGTCTTGGCGCGCCCGGACCGGGCCAGGGTGCAGCACTGCGGTGAAGTGGCCCTTGGGGTCGGCGTAGACCTCCATCGTCTCGGTCCGCTTCGCCACCACCTCGACCCGCTTCCCGGACTCCCGGGCCCGGGTCAGGGCAGTGCGTTCGGCCGGAGTCGGCGCCGAGCTGGTGGGCGAGACGGGCGGCGGCGCTGCCGCGTCAGCAGTCCTCTCCCTGGTCAGGCCACCCGCGCCCAGCCCCGTGAGCAGGACCGAAAGCCCCACCATGACAGCAACGACACCCCGGTACCGCGATCTTGCCAACACCCACCGCCCTCGCCCCGCCCCACCGGCACCCCTGATCGGGAGAAGGATGGCATCGGCGGATCGCGACTGCCCACCCATGTGTGGGCGGAATGTCCTGATCTCGGTGCGCCGCATCTGTTTCCCCCGGGTTGTGGATCGGATCTGCCCAGATGTAGCCCGTTGGTGATTGTTCGTGTTCGAAGCCTGGTGTCGAACAAACAACTCCTGAAAAATGCGACCCGCCGTGCGAGCTGTGACACGGGGGAACGGGGAGTCGCGGGGAGCTGCGGGGACCATCGGGGAGGTGCGGCCATGCCGCGCAGGGAGCGACCGCTGGACGCGGGGGACGGTCCGTTAGTCGAATTCGCCGCTGGGTTGCGGCAGTTGAGGCGGAAGGCGGGGAATCCGCCGTACCGGAGACTCGCGGAGCAGGCGCACTATTCGATCTCGACCCTGTCCTCGGCCGCCGCCGGGCAGCGGCTGCCGACGCTCGCGGTGACGCTGGCGTACGTACGGGCCTGCGACGGGGACACCGAGGAGTGGGGGCAGCGGTGGCGGGAGGTCGCCGGGGCTCTCGGGGAGGTGAGGGCGGAGCCCGAGGGCGGCGGGCCGGCTGCGCCGTACGCCGGGCTGCGGTCCTTCCGGGAGCAGGACTCCGAGTGGTTCTTCGGGCGTGAGCGGCTCCTGGAGGAGCTGGCCGGGCGGCTGGAACGGCAGCGGTTCGTGGTGGTGATCGGGGCTTCGGGGTCGGGGAAGTCCTCGCTCCTACGGGCCGGGCTGGTGCCGCGGCTGCGGGAGGCGGAGGGGGCGACCGTGCTCGTACTGACGCCCGGGGCCCGGCCGTTGGAGGAGTGCGCCGTGCGGCTCGGGGCGATGGCGGGGCTCGCGCCGGGCGCCCTGTACGGGGAACTGCGGGACGACCCCGAGAACCTGGGGCGCGTCGTACGGCAGATCAACGCCCGGGACGACGACACCGGTGACCGTGAACTCGTGCTGGTGGTCGACCAGTTCGAGGAGGTCTTCACGCTCTGCCGGGACCCCGCCGAACGCGACCGTTTCATCGAGGCCCTCGTCCTCGCCGCCTCGGACCCCGGCGGCCGATGCCGCGTAGCCCTGGGCGCACGCGCCGACTTCTACGCCCACTGCACCCACCACGCGCCCCTCGTCGAGGCCATGCGCGACGCCCAGGTGCCCGTCGGGCCGATGAGCCTCGACGAACTGCGCCGAGCCGTCGTACAGCCCGCCCAGCGCGCCGGACTCACCATCGAGGGCGCCCTGCTCGCCACGCTCATCGCCCAGGCCCACGGCCAGGCAGGCGTACTCCCGCTGCTGTCGCACGCCCTGCTGCAGACCTGGCGGCGGCGCCGGGGCAACGCGCTCACCCGGGACGCCTTCGAGGCGGCGGGCGGTCTGGAGGGCGCCCTCGCACGCACCGCCGAGGAGTTCTACCAGGGTCTGGACCCGGGCCGGCAACAGCTGGCCCGGCAGGTGTTCGTACGGCTGACCGCCCTCGGCGACGGCACGGAGGACACCCGGCGCCCGGCCCGCCTGGAGGAACTGGACGGGCTGGCGGGGAAGGGGCCGGGGAAGGGGCCGGGGACGGGGCCGGGGACGGGGGAGGGGACGGGGGAGGGGGTCGGTGCCGGCGGTGACCTCAACGGCGAGATCCGTGCCGTACTCGACCTCGCCGCCGGCGCCCGCCTCCTCACCCTCGACCGCGAGCGCGTCGAACTCGCCCATGAGGCGCTGATCCGATGCTGGCCCCGACTGCACCGCTGGCTGACAGAGGACCGCGAGGCCACCCGCACCGCACACCGCCTCACCGACGCAGCCCAGGCCTGGGAGGCGCTGGGCCGCGAACCCGGAGCCCTGTACCGGGGCACCGCTCTCTCCCTCGCCGCCGGGCTCGACCGTACGACGATGTCCGTACCGGAGCGAGAGTTCCTGGACGCCGGTCTGGCCGCCCGGGCGGCGGAACACGCGGCGGTGCGGCGCCGGGCCCGGTTCCGGCGCCTCGGCGTGGGGCTGCTGAGCGTCCTGCTCGTGCTGACCACGACCACGGCGGCCCTCGCCGTACGGGCCCAGCGGGCGGCCGACCAGCAGCGCGACGTCGTCGGCTCCCAGCGCGCGGCGGAACGGGCGGCGGCACTGCGCGGCGTCAACCCGGCCCTGGCCGCCCAACTCAGCCTGGCCGCGTACAAGTTGTCACCCACCCCGGAGGCGCGCGGCAGCGTCCTCAGCACCTTCGCCACGCCGTACGCCACCCAGCTGACCGGCCAGTCTGGCGCCATCACGGCGGTGGCGTTCGGAGCCGACGGCCGCGTCCTGGTCACCGGCGACGCCGACCGCACGGTGCGATTGCGCCGGGTACCGGACCCGCACCGCCCGGACGGGCCGGTCACGCTGGGCCGCCTCGGCGGCTCCGTACGCACGGTCGCCGTCAGCCCCGACGCGCGGCTGCTGGCCGCCGGGGGCGAGGACGGAACGGTGGGCGTGTGGGACATCGGCGACGCCCGCCGCCCCCGGCTCGCGGCACGGCTGCCGGGCGGCGACGGTCCGGTGGCCGGCGTGGGATTCGGCTTCGGAGTCGGCCCTGCCGCACGTACCCTCGCGATCGTCGCCCGCGCGGGCATCCGGGTGTGGCAGCTGACGAACCCCCGCAGCCCCCGCGGCCTCGCCACGCTGGACGCGGGCACGGACATCACGGCGACCGCGTTCCACGGCAACGGCCGCACGCTGGCCACGGGGCACGGCGACGGGGCGATACGGCTCTGGGAACTGACGGAGTCGGGCGAGCGACTGCGCCGACTGTCGACGGTGCCGGGGCAGGCGGGGCAGGTAGACCAGGCGGGGCAGGTAGACCAGGCGGGGCAGGCGGGCTTGGTCGACCAGGTCAGCCGGCCAGACCCCACCGGGGCTACAGACCCCACCGCCCCCGCCACCCCCACCGCCCACTCCGGCCAGGTCAACGCCATGGCGTTCGCCCCCGGTGGGCGCCAACTCGCCACCGGCGGAGCCGACTTCACCGTGCGGCTCTGGGACGTGGGTCGGCCCGACCGGCCCCGTCGGACGCAGACGCTCGCCACGCACACCGATGCCGTCAACGCCGTCGCCTTCAGCGCGGACGGGCGTCGGCTCGCCACCGGGGGTACCGACGGCACCGTACGCCGGTGGGACGTGGACGGTGACGGTTCCGTGCGGGAGGCGGCCGTGCTCACCGGGCACACCGGCAGTGTGCGGGCGCTGGCCTTCGGGCCCCGGGGGCGCACGCTGGCCAGCGGCAGCGAGGACCAGAGCACCCGGCTCTGGGATCTCCCCGGGCCAGCCCTCGCCGGCCACACCAGCTCGCTCTACTCCGTCGCCTTCAGCCCCGACGGCCGTACCCTCGCCACCGCCAGCTACGACAGCACCGTGCGCCTGTGGGACCTCGCCGACCGGGACCGGCCGCGCCAACTCCCGCCGCTCACCGGCCACACCGGGCCCGTAAACTCCGTCGCCTTCAGCCCCGACGGCCGCACCCTGGCCAGCGCCAGCGCCGACGGCACGCTGCGGCTGTGGGACGTGGGGAAGGGGCCCCGGTTGCTGCGTACCGTTCCCGCACGCATCGGGCACGTCAACACGCTCGCGTTCAGCCCCGACGGGCGCATCCTCGTCACCGGCGGCGAGCAGGGCGCCGTACGCCTCTGGAGCACGACCGATGTCAGCGAGCCACGCCTGCTGTCCGCCCTGCCGGGGAGCAGTGCCGTGGACTCCGTCACGTTCGCGCCCGACGGCCGTACCCTCGCCGTGGCCAGCCGGAACCGCAAGGCCACGCTCTGGGACGTCACCGGCCCGCGCCACCCCGTCCGGCTGTCCGTCCTCACCGGGCACACCGGCGCCGTGAAGTCCGTCGACTTCGCGCCCGACGGCCGCACCCTGGCCACCGGCAGCGAGGACCGCACCGTACGCCTCTGGAACCTCACCGACCTCCGCCACCCCCTCGCCCGCGACCGCCTCACCGGCTACACCGACGGCGTCATGTCCGTCGCCTTCGCCCCCGACGGCCGTACCCTGGCCGCTGCGAGCGCCGACAGGAAGGTGCGGCTGTACGGGCTGACAGGCGGCGGTGAGGCCCGGGAGCCGGTGCTGCTGACCGGCCACACCAAACCGGTCGACACCGTCGCCTTCAGCCCCGACGGCCGCACCCTCGCCACCGGCAGCGAGGACTGGACCGCCCTCCTCTGGGACCCCGACATCGACCGCGTCGCCGAACGGATCTGCGCCACCGCCCACCCGACGATCACCCGCGCCGAATGGCGCCAGTACTTCCCGCAGTGGAAGTACCGGCCCCCATGCGGCAGTTGACGACACCCTCATTTGCGGCACGTCGGGTCCCCGGCCGGGAGCCTGCCCGAGGCCAGGTACGCGTTCACCGTGCCGTCCACGCAGGCGTCGCCGTACTCGCCGTACACCCCATGGGCGATCACCCCGTCCAGGGTGAGCAGCCGGGAACCCGTCAGCAGGCGGTGCATCGCGCGGCTGCCCCGGTATGTGGTCGCCGTGTCGCCGGTCGCGGAGACGATCAGCGCGGACGAGGCGTTGGCGATCCGGGTCGGGGACTCGCGCGGGGGATCGGGCCAGAAGGCGCACGGGGAGATGTTGTTCGTCAGCGGGCCGAAGAGGGGGTGGCGGGCGCGGCCGCGTTCGATGTCGCGCCAGTACGCCTCCGGGTCGCGCGGGGCCGCCGCGTCGCCGCACAGGATCGCGGCGGCCGGGCTGCCGTAGTGTGAACTGGCGGCGTCCAGCACGAACCGCAGGCTCCCCTCCAATTCCGGAGTCGGCGCGACGGCGATCCGCCGCGCCGCCTTCTCCAGCACCGCCACCGAGCGCGCGAACGCGGCCCGGCCCGCGGCGCGGTCGGTGCCGACACCGTTCCAGAAGAGATACGACACCAGATGCTCGTCGATGTCGTACGAGCCGACGCGCAACGCCCGCTCCGACGCCGCCCCGACGATCCGGTGGACGGTCGCGAGCACGGCGTCCCGGCTCGCCCCGAGCCCGTACTCCCGGTCCCGGGCCGCCGTCCAGGACGCCCATGCGCCCAACGCCCGCTCCACCACAGGCTCGTTGCCCACCCACGGCCTCGGATTCCAGCGGCGCGGATCACCGGCGCTGTCGAGGACCACCCGGTCGGTGCGCCCCGGGAACAACTGCGTGTACACGGCGCCGAGATACGCGCCGTAGGAGTACCCGAGGTAGGAGATCCGGCGCTCGCCCAGCACCGCGCGGACGACGTCCATGTCCCGGGCGGTGTTGCGGGTCGTCACGTACGGCAGTACGGCAGTACGGCAGTACATCACCGTGGCGGCGTACGCACCCTGCGGCCAGCTCCCGCTGGAAGGCGACCTGGCGGTCGAACGCGGCCCGGCCGGTCCCGGCGGAACGGATCCAGATACCGGTCGGCCAGCCGCAGTCGATCGGCGTACTGCGCCCCACGAACCGCGGATCGATCCCGACCAGGTCGTACCGGGCAGCCACCTTGCCCATGTACGCCCGCGTCTCCAGTGGCATACCGAGCGTCGGCTCGGCCGGACCGCCGTGGTTGAGGACCAGGGTGCCGATCCGGTGCGCCCGGTCGGACGCCGGGAGCCGGGAGAGGGCGATCCGGGTGGTCGGGCCGGTCGGGCGGCTGTAGTCCAGCGGGACGGTGATCCGCGTGCAATGGGCCCCGGCCCGGTCCAGGGCGGTGCCCGTCGCGCCCACGATGACGACCTGCACGGCCTCCACTGCGGCAAGCGCGCGGAAGGAGGCGAAGCGCGCGACCAGCTTCCGGCCGAAGACGCCGATCAGCAGGTGAGGCACCGACTCGACCACCACGACCAGGCCCATGGCGACCGCGCCGGATCGCTGCCAGGCCGTCCATGCCAGAGCAAGGGTGAAGAAGCGGTCGCCGAAGACGGACAGCGTCTCAGCAAGCCACAGGACCAGGACGGGACGTTGCCGCAGCAGGCTCACGTAACTCACCCGCGCGACTGTAGGGGCCCGTCGAACATCAAGAGGCGTCTTTGGTCACTCCTCCTTCAAAGGCAGTAACCGTCGTCCTCACGCTTATCCAGTCGGATGACGCCGACAAGATCAGCCAGCCCTTCTGCCTGAGCTGACAACCCGGCGGCAGCTCACTGGGCGCCGTTTGCCGCACGCCCCGGGGGCCAGACGGCTGCTGCCCGCCGGTGATACACCGGCAGGCAGCAGAGCAGCGAATGAATGGGGAAAGCCACAGCAGTCCCGCATCCCGGGAAACCGGGTCTCGAAGAAGGATCGCGGGGACGGCTGAGCGACCGAGCGAGTCGTGTGCGGGCTACGGCGCCGGCTCGTAGGCGAGGGTGGTGTCCGGGCAGTCGGCGGCGAAGCGCAGCAGAGCCTCACGCTCAGCCGGGTCGACCGCCAGACCCCACCGCTTCTTCGTCGCCACCCACTCGCCGAGGTACCGGCAGTGCACGGACGGAATCGGCATCCATGTGGTGGGATCCTGGTCCGATTTCTGCCGGTTAGAGCGGGCGCTGACGGCGATCAGGCTGACTTCGGCTCCGAGATCGTTGGCGTAGCGGCGGCGTTTCTCCGTCGTCCAGCCGTAGGCGCCGGAGTCGTGGGCCTCGGCGAGCGGGACCAGGTGATCGATGTCAATCCTGCCGGGGCCGGAGCCCTCGATGAGGGTGTCGTCGTAGTAGGAGTGCCACACTCCTCCGGTGGTTTTTTGCAGGAGTAACTGTCAAATCCTGTGGATCAGCGCGGAGAACCTCAAGCCAGCTGTAGCCATTCATCGAGGACTACGAAGTCCTGGTCGGTGAGGCCTCGGGACGACGCGACGCGATGGAGGATCGCCTGGGCGGGGTGGTGGATGGATACCCAGTCTCGGTCGGCGTCGGTGATCTCGTCGTCGACCCAGGCGAACGGGCGTCCGTCCGCCCACGCCACGAGGGTTCGGGTCTTCCAGTGGAGCCCGAACCACTGGTCTTCGCGTTCGTGGGCGGCTGAGGGCTCTGGCCAGTTCACGACCGGCAGCTGCGGCAGGCCGAGTCTCGGTGCCAGCTCGATATTGGCCTCTTCTTCCCAGGTGGTGGCCCAGACTAGGTCGCACGGCAGCGCCGCGAGCCGCGGCCCGATCTGCGGGTCGAGCCGCGCCAGGTGCGAGTTGGATGCGGTGCCCGTGAGATCGCGCTGCGGGTCGTCACCGAACGGCAGGAGCGGCCCGTCGACGTCCACGAAGAGCAGTGGACGGTTCCCGTGCCTGGTCATGCTGCGCTCACCTCGGGACGCTCCACGAGGTAGCCGTTGTGGAATGTGGCGCCGTTGCGGACGAGGGCGACGAGATGGGGTGCGGTGATCGCGCGCCAGCGGGCCTGGGCGGACTCGGTGAGCTTGAACACCATGGCCAGGGCCGCTGCGGGGCTGCCAGCTCCGCGGGTGACCCGGGTCCTCAACTTGACGGTGCTGAAGGTGGATTCGATCGGGTTCGTCGTTCTGAGGTGGACCCAGTGTTCGGCGGGAAAGTCGTAGAACGCCAGGAGTTCATCGGCCTCGTCGGTGACCTTCTTCACCGCCTTGGGCCACTTCGCGCCGTAGGCGCGATCGAAGTCCTTGACGGCCTTCTCGGCGTGGTCGCGGTCTTCGGCGTTGTAGATCTCCTGCAGTGCCTTCTTCGCTCCGGGCTGGGCCGACTTCGGCAGGGCGTTGACGACGTTCCGGCTTTTGTGAACCCAGCACCTTTGATGCCTGGCCTGCGGAAACACCTCTGTGAGAGCCCGCCACAGGCCCATCGCGCCGTCACCGACCACGAGCTCGGGGGCCCGCATGCCGCGCCGCCGGCAGTCACGTAGCAGGTCGGCCCAGGACTCGGTGGACTCGCGCAGTCCTTCGGCGAGCGCGATGAGTTCCTTGCGGCCGTCGGTGCGCACTCCCATGAGGACCAGGACGCAGGAGCGGGCCTGGCCGAGGCGGATCTTGGGGTGGACGCCGTCGGCCCACACGTAGACGTAGTCGGATTCCGACAGGTCGCGGGCTTGGAAGACGGCGTGGTCATCGCTCCATTGCTTGGTCAGCCGGGTCACGGTGGCCGGCGAAAGCCCGGCCGAGCTGCCGAGGAACTGCTCCATGGCGGGCACGAAGTCGCCGGAGGACAGTCCGTGCAGGTAGAGGAGGGGAAGGACCTCGCTGATCTTCGGGGACTTCCGGCACCAGGGGGCCAGGATCTTCGACGAGAACCGCTCGCGCTCGCCCGTGGCGGCGTCGACGCGCTTGTCGTTCACGCGCGGCGCCTTCACCGGGACCGGGCCTGCGGCCGTGGTCACAGTGCGCTCACGGTGGTGACCGTTGCGGACCACCAGCCGGCGACCGGCTTCGTCACGCTGGTCGGCCAACTCGGCTATGTACTGGTTGACTTCGGCCTCCAGGGCCGCGGCGAGCATCCGCCGGGCGCCCTCGCGGACGATGTCGTCCATCAGGAAGCCGGTCTCGGTGGTTCCGTCGTTGTTGACTACGCTGAGCACAGGCGTGCCTTCCCGACCCGCGCGCCAACGCGGGCATACTCGATGACCAGAAGTCGATCACTCGGGAAGGTACGCCCTCCGCGTTCCGCGAGGCACCCTTACCGAGGCCGATCCACAGGTCTTGAGCATTGCTCGTTGGATTCCACGGGAGCCCTTCTTGAGCCCGTGGTCCAGTACCTGCGGGACCTCGCTTTGTGCGACAACCGACCGCTGACCTGCCGGAGTTATGCCTTCGATCTGCTGCGTTGGTTCCGCGTGCTCTGGTTCCTCGACGTCCCCTGGCACAGGGCAACTGAAGCAGAGGCCGGCGCTCTGGTGGGCTGGCTCCGCGTCACGACGAACCCGCAGCGCGGCCGGCGCAACCCAGACAGCCCGCCGCCGGGGTCGGTGAACGGTCGTACTGGGAAGAGCTATCTACGGAGCGGCTACGCGCCGAGCACGATTAACCACAACCTCACAGTGATCAGCAGTTTCTACGCGTTTCACGGGCACCACGGACGAGGCCCCGGAGTCAACCCGGTCCCCGAGGCGTCCGCGCAAGACACATGCTGGCCCACCAGGATCCGGACGCTATGTGGGACGACCTCTTTGCGGCAATGAACCACGATCGGGACCGAGCTGCTGTGCTCCTCTATGAGCCCTTTTCAAGCTGGCGGCGCTGACCGCGAGTTGGACTGTCCTGCACAACGACGAAGCTCCTGGTAGACGGGTTCTCGACCAAGATCACCCGTGTCCGCCAGGAGCTTCGCGTGCTTGTCTACCCGTCCTCGATTGATCTGTCCAGCCGCACCTTGCGGTTCCTGACCGGGCAACTGACAGCCCGGCGGCAGGAGATCGGAACGCGGTGGCGGCGCCTTCCTGCCGGACGTCAGGCCCTGCTCGCCCTGGCCCACCTGCGGTGCGGTGACACTTACGCCCAGCTCGCCGCCGGGTTCGGCATCGGGATCGCGACCGCGTACCGCTACATACGTGAAGCCGTCGAGGCCCTGGCCGCCCTTGCGCCGTCCCTGGACGAGGCGATGACGACTATCCGGGCGAAGGCGTTCGTCATCCTCGACGGCACCTTGCTGCCGATCGACCGCATCGCCGCCGACGCCCCGTACTACTCAGGGAAACATAAACGCCATGGCATGAACGTCCAGGTCCTCACCGATCCCTTCGGACGACTGCTCTGGGCCTCGCCGGCCCTGCCCGGCTCGACTCACGACCTGACCGCCGCGCGGCAGCACGGGATCATCGAAGCCCTCGCCGATGCGGGGCTCAATTGCTGGGCGGACAAGGCGTATCAAGGCGCCGGCGGATCCGTCCGGGTTCCGTTTCGGGGCCGCCGCCTCAAGCGATGGAAGCGTCGCCACAACACCAGCCACGCCAAGATCCGCTGCCTCGGCGAGCGGGCCATGGCCACCATCAAGGGCTGGCGCCTCCTGCGGAAGCTCCGCTGCAGCACCAACCGAATCACCGACGTGGTGAAGGCCGTCCTCGTCCTTCACCACGCATCAGCGTGAGGTTGGAAAAGGCTCTATGTCTCCAGTGGCGCCCGCGCTAGTGAACTGCTGGGAGTCACCCCCGCCGACATTGTTTGGTCGCGCCAGCTCATTTATGTTGTCACAAAGGGAAGCGAGGAGCGCGAGCCGGTACCGGCAAGCCCTCAGGCCCTTGTGATCCTGGCTGCCTATCTGGACCGGACTGGTCTGCCAGCGGCTCATGAACCAATCTTTCGGACACGCCGCGGACCAGACAAACCGCTGTCCTACTGGGCAATGAGGAGAGTTCTTCAACGAGCAAACGAGAAATTGGGAACTAACTGGACTCTGCACTATATCCGGCACGCAGCCGCAAATCGCATGGCAAACGATCCGGCCCTTACATTGCCGCAGGTTCGTGCGATCTTGCGGCACAACGATCTGGCAACCACAGGCCGCTATCTCAATGCTCGGGTCGAGGAGCTCTTTGACGCTCTCCAAGCCCACTACAACCGCCCCCGCGTCGAGCGGAGTATTGCGCCAGGATACGACCCCGAGGACTTTAAGGCGGTGTTCGGTGGCTAGTGTCTCGTGATTCCGTCGGCGTTACGTGATCTTGCGTGTCTCGTTGGTGCTGGCATGGAGCTTTCCGTGGAACAGGCCGCCGAGTTGCGGGAGTTGGCGAACAGCCGGGATGTTCCTGCGGATTTGGCCACGCGAGCCCGGATCGTGCTGTGGTCGGGCGAGGGGCGGCGACGCAAGGACATTGCCGAGTTGCTCGGGGTGTCGCTGCCGACCGTGGACCGCTGGAAGACCCGATATTCCCAGCGCGGGCTGGCCGGGCTGGAAGGTGATCGCCCCGGTGGGGCCCGGGACCAGGTACCGGCACGGGTACGGGCACGGGTGATTGCTCTGACGCGTATGACGCCGCCGGCCTGCACCGGACTGTCGCACTGGTCGACGCGCGAGTTGGCGAAGTACCTGAAGCGGACCGAGAACGTCAGCGTGTCCTGGCACTACATCGCGCGGATCTGGCGTGAGGAGCAACTCAAGCCGCACCGTAACGGAACCTTCAAGATTTCCAAGGACCCCGCGTTCGCGGAGAAAGTCGCGGACGTGGTCGGCCTCTACCTCGCCCCGCCCGGTGGCGCAGTCGTGCTCTCGATCGACGAGAAGACGCAGATCCAGGCGCTGGACCGAACCCAGCCGGTGCTGCCGGTCACCTTCGCGGCCACCGAGAAGCGCACCCACGACTACGTCCGGCACGGCACCACGAACCTGTTCGCCGCCCTCAACGTCGGCACCGGTGAAGTCATCGGCGAGTGCAAGCCGAGCCGGAACGGAAAGAACTTCCTGGCCTTTATGAAGAAGGCGGTAAAGCCACATGCGGGGAAGGAGATCCACGTCGTCCTGGACAACCTCTCCACCCACACCACACCGGACGTGAAGGAATGGCTGGCCAAGAACTCCCACGTCCACTTTCACTTCACCCCCGTCGGGTCTTCCTGGATCAATCAGATCGAGACCTGGTTCGGAATCCTGACCCGGCAGTCGATCCGCCGCGGCACCTTCGCCAGCGTCAACGTCCTGATCTCGCAGATCCGCAACTACATCGACTCCTGGAACGCCGAGGCCAGGCCCTTCACTTGGACTGCAACCGCCGACGAGATCCTGGCGAAGGTCCGCCTCGTCCAGACCAACATCAAGAAGCTCGTCGCAAACAACTCAAAGTGATGCAAACAGGATCACGAGACACTAGCTCTTCTGTGGTCGAAACGTACACGATCAGGGATCGGCGAAGAAGCTATCGCGACAGCGAACGGAAGGACACGCCTCAGTTTGTCAGTACCGTGGTCAAACCCGCGCCCGCCCCAAAGCCGCAAAATCCGCCTGCACCATTTGGTGATCTGTCACGCGCCGAGATTCCCGAGCTTTGTGGACTAGCGACACAAATCCTGCACGATGCCAGCGAGGGACGCCGCGAGAAGCGCCGGGCCGGCATCCGCATGCTGTTCAGCCATCTGGCGGCTCACCCAGGTGAGACGTGGCAAGAACGGTGGGAAGCGTCTCCTTTCAACGCAGAAGACGCCCTCTCCGTCAGCACCCTTGCGTGCACCAGGTTCCAGACCAGTGGCGTGACCTCGGCCCTGAAGATGGCGTTCGGACAGCGGATCATTCAGCCCTCCCTGCCCGGATTTCGAGTGAACAGATTCTCCGGCTACGCCGAGCCGTTCCGCTTGCTCCAGAACGATCCAATGCTGGACGAATTCTTCAGGGTGGTCGATGCCCATACGCGCCTAAACTCGGTCCACAAGCATCGGGTGAAGTTCGACGTCACCTGCGCGCTCACCACACAAGGCATCACCTTCCAGCACCTGACGCCTTCAGCTCTGCTGCACTATTCAGTGGAGAACAAGCGGCTTGGACTGACGCATGGAGCCTGCAACCAGAACAGGACCCGGTTCGCAGCGCGGGTAGCACGGGAAGTGCTAGTCGAGATGGGCCACTTCCGCGAAGGGACGCCTCACACGGTGCGTTCGTGCTTCCAGCAAGGCCAGCACAGCGTCGCAGCCCTCGTCGACCGCTACAGGATCGAGAACGCTGCCGTCCGACAACTGCTGATCGACTACCTCGCTCGCCGCAAAGCGGACACCGACTACACCACGCTCGACGGACTTGCCCGCAAGCTGGCTGCCAATTTCTGGGCGGTCATCGAACGCATCGCCCCTGAACAAAAAGACCTCCAGCTCAGCTCTGAGGTCTATGAACAGTGGCTGGCTGAACTCCAGCACTGGAACAGTGACAAATCCAAGGTCCGCCAGGACAAAGCCTCGATCCTGCTCGCGGTCCGAGGCTTCTATATCGATATCCAAAGCTGGTCCGTCGCTGAACCCGAACATTGGGCGCAATGGGTCGTTCCATGCCCTGTTCGACCGCGCGACCTCAAAGGCTTCAAGCAGCGGCGTCGCGAGATTAACCGCCGGATGGCTGACCGAACCCGGACCCGCCAGCCTTTGCTGCCAGTGCTAGTCCAGCACGTCGAATCGAGGCACGAGCACCTCTCCAATCTGCGCGAAGCGGCCCGCTCCACATCCCTGGGCGCCTACTTCGCCTACCAGGGGCGCAGCTACAAGCGCAGCAACTCGCCGGAGGATCGCCGTCGGCTTAAGACACCCGAGGGCCCCACAGTCCGCGCCATCGACCAGGAAACGGGCAAGACGGTCTACCTGGATCAGGCCGAGGAGAGGGCCTTTTGGGACTGGGCCGTCATCGAGGTCCTTCGGCACAGCGGAATCCGCATCGAAGAGCTAACTGAACTCACCCATCTGAGTATCCGCCAGTATCAACGGCCCAACGGGGAGACTATCGCTCTACTGGTGGTGGCACCTTCCAAGAACGATCGTGAACGCGTTATCCCAATGTCACCTGATCTATTTCACGCCGTCGCGCAAGTCATCCGCCGACAGACGAAAGGTGGCAGACCGATCCCCTTTCTGAGGCGCTACGATCACCAGGAACGAACCTGGTCAGAGCCCATGCCGTTCCTGCTCCAGCGCCAAATCGGCACCGTCCACAGTGTTATGTCTCCCAACACAGTCGTCAGGATACTCGCCCGGCGTTGCGCCGAGATCGCGCAGACGAACCGGGACTTCGAAGATGCCACCTTCACTCCACATGACTTCCGCAGACTGTTCGCCACGGAGGTTGTGAACGGTGGTCTCCCGATTCACATTGGAGCTGCCCTGCTCGGGCATCTGAATCTCCAGACCACGCAGGGCTACGTCGCCGTCTTTGCAGAGGACATCGTCGGCCATTACCAAAAATTCCTGGAAAATCGCCGGTCGCAGCGGCCCGAAGACGAGTACGTCAACGTCACCCCCAAGGAATGGGCGGAGTTCGAAGAGCACTTCGACAAGCGGAAGGTCGAGCTCGGAAACTGTGCTCGTCCCTACGGCACACCCTGCCAGCACGAGCACGCGTGCGTCCGCTGCCCCATGCTTCAGGTCCACCCGAGGATGCTTCCCCGCCTGGAGGAAGTGGAGAGAGACCTGGTCATGAGGCGCAAGCGGGCCGAGGAGGAATAGTGGCTCGGGGAGATCGACGGCATCGACCTCACGTTGACCTTCCTCCGCAGCAAACAGGCTGAGGCAATCCGCTCACGAGGACGAACCACCACCGACCTGGGACTTCCACGGCCTCGCACCGAGTTCAGCTGAACCCCGTCACCCGTCCGAATGAAGTGCAGAGAGGCTGGTAGCCGGCGCAGTGGCCGACCCGGTCACCGGAGCAGGTCAGCGCGGACGGGTCGAGCTCCGCGACCAGGGGCGCGGGAGTTGTCATCGTGGATCCTGTTCCGGGTGGCGCTATCCAGCCACCTCGCCCGCAGGATACCGGCCATGCTGGCACTGCTGTTCGAGCCGCGCCCGCCCTGGCGGCTTCTCTTTTGGTCGGCCCGACCGTGCCTGGCCACCTACGAAGGCCCTGTCGCTGTACGAGGCCGATTATCTCGCTGCCGAGCTCACGGAAATCTATGTTGGCCGGAGTAGACATTGGGTGGTGGTGTGGTTATGGTTTCTCTCGTAGCCGAGATCGAGCAGGGCCCGGCAGACACGAACTGCCGGGCAGTAGTACGCAGTTGCAGTACCGCAGGACGGTGCGGTGGTGGAGTTCCGAAGCCAGGGTTGTTGCAGGACGGCGACGGGGCTGACGACCGGACCGGGTGGCCCGCAGTGATCAGGGGCCGCCGTGAGCAGGACCGCAGTTAACGCAAGTGCAGTACCTGCAAGTGCAGTGCGCAGTACCCAGCAGCGAAGTAGGAGAGCAGCACCTCGGTGAAGGCGTCGGCTGCGGGCGCGCGTGCCGGGAGGTTCGGCAGTGGGGTTCTAAGCCAGAGCAGACGCAGGACGGGCGACGGGGCTGGCTGCCGAAGAGTGGCGCTCACCCAGGCCACCAGCAGTTCGCATCACCAGCAGTACAGAGCAGTTCGCAGGACCAGCAGTACGCAGTCCCCGTTGGCAAGTGTTGATCAAGAGGGAAGAACGGAGGAGCCGAGCGCCATCAGGATCGCCCGGGCAAAATGCTGAGCCCGGGTACCGCAGGACATCGATAGTGAGGTGGTCTCCGGTCAGGCAACCGCGATCCCCGCATTCCCCGCCCTCTCCCGGGTGGGCGTGCGGACACAGAAGGCCGGCGCAGTATCAGGGTCGGCAGATGGTGTAGCAGTTCCTTCGGGGCCCTGGCGCCAATGGCGCCAGGGCCCCTCCACGCGTTCCGCAGAGAGGTGCGATGACAGCAGACGACTCGTACGGCCGTCTCGATGACGACGACTACCCCGCCTACACCATGGGCCGGGCCGCCGAGATGCTCGGCACCACCCAGGGTTTTCTGCGTGCCGTCGGCGAAGCCCGTCTGATCACCCCGCTGCGCTCGGAGGGCGGTCACCGCCGCTACTCCCGCTACCAGCTGCGCATCGCTGCCCGCGCCCGGGAACTCGTCGACCAGGGCACCCCGATCGAGGCCGCCTGCCGCATCATCATCCTCGAAGACCAGCTCGAAGAAGCCCAGCGCATCAACGCCGAACACCGCCGCGCCGCCGGATCGGCCAACCCGACGAACGCAGCCTGAAGAGGCTGGACACTGTCGGTCTCAGCTCGGGCCGGTGTTGAAGCAGTCCCCCCTCTCGTCATCAGTGAGCTCGGCTCGAATGAACCCTGCTTCGCGCTGTGCGAAATCGCTGATCTCCATGACAGACAAACGACTGCTCATCGAGTGGTTGCTCAGGTGGGTGGCTTTGTTCGTGAGAACGGACAGGGTTTCGACAGGGAGTCGGGTGGCAGCAGAGCGTCGGCTCCGGCCCGAATGTTCACGAGTCACGGACAGCAGCCGGGCCTGCCGGTCATTTGCAGCAGTTGCACCCGGGACTGCAGCCGCACGCATCTGCTTCGGCCGTTGTCAGGCCGGGGCCTGTCGCGGCGGGGGTAGACGGTGCGCAGCAGCCTTTGCCCTGCCAGGCGTCGCGGCCTTCCTTGACCGCGATGGTGGCGATGACGAGGGCGGCGATCGGGTCGGCCCAGGACCAGCCGAGGATGGCGTTGAGGACCAGGCCCACCAGCAGGACGGCTGAGAGATAGGTGCACAGCAGGGTCTGCTTGGAGTCCGCGACGGCGGAGGCGGAGCCGAGCTCGCGGCCGGCGCGGCGTTGAGCGGTGGACAGGAACGGCATCACGGCCAGGGAGAGGGCGGCGATGATGATGCCGGGGATGGAGCGTTCGGCGTCGCCGGTACCGGTCAGGGCACGGATGGCGTCGCCGGCGACGTAGGCAGCGAGCGCGAAGAAGGAGACGGAGATGATCCGCAGTGTGGTCTTCTCCCGTGCCTCGCGGACAGAGTGTTTGCGGGCGGAGAACTGCCAGGCCACCGCGGCGGCGGAGGAGACCTCGATGACGGAGTCCAGGCCGAAGCCGATCAGCGCGGTGGAGGAAGCGAGGGTGCCGGCGGTGAGGGCGACGATCGCCTCGATCACGTTGTAGGTGATCGTCAGGGCCACCAGTAGGCGTATGCGCTTCGCCAGGGCGTCACGGCGTGTCGGGGACGGGCCGAGGGATATCGCAGTCATCAGCAGCACCCCTTGTCGTCGGCGTCAGCGCAGGTGCGGTCGGTCTCGACAGCGACCACGGCGCTACGCAGGTCGTCGAGCGCGTGGCCGAGGCGTTCGTCAACCAGCTCATAACGGGTGCGGCGCCCGTCGGGCACGGTGACGACCAGGCCGCAGTCGCGCAGGCATGCCAGGTGGTTCGACAGCCGGGTGCGGGAGATCCCCAGAGCGTCGGCAAGGTCAGAGGGATATGCCGGGGCTTCGCGAAGGGCGAGCAGGAGCTGGCAACGGATCGGGTCGGCGAGCGCGCGGCCGAACCGGGCCAGCACCTCGATGTCAGAGGCAACAGTCAGCACACCAGGACTGTACATGGATTCGTGAATTCATGTAAACCTGAACTATGGATGGCCGGAGCAAACGGCAGCCGTGGGTGCTGCCCGTTCTCGCGTACATCAACTGCAGCACGGGCCAGGCGCTGCCCAAGCTGGTGTACATCCGCTGCCGTAACTCGTGGCCAGAGCCAGTCAGGTCCACTCCGCGCCCGCGCCAACTGGGGTTCCGATCGCAGTTCCAATCTCAGCGCCGATTCGTCTTCAGTGGCGGGCCATCCAGATCAGGTGGCTCTTCCTGTGTCCTGCTGTCGGGAAAGGGTTCGGAGCTGCGTGATGGCCTGCTGGAGGTCGTCGAAGGCGCGTTCTCCGTCGCGCGGGCCGACCCGGGAGGCGGCAAGGAGGCCGCCACGCGCGCTGCGGATGCGTGCGTGGGTGGCGAAGCAGGTCAGGACCTCCTGGACTATGAGCTCCTGCGGAGTGGAGGGACCGTTTGAGGTTGGCATCGCCGGCTTCTTGTTTTCGTTGCGAGCTACGGGAGGGGACGGATCGTGTCCCGTGAAGTGGTGTAGCCGGGCCGCGGTCCGGAACGCGCGGGTGTCTGCCCGGGGCGTGCATCCGCTGACGGTGCACGCTCCCTGAACAAGGGCAGGCCATCGCGCAAGTCTCCCTGGTGAACGGGCAGTTCAACAGGAGGAGCACGCGATGGCCTTGTCCCAGTCTGAGCTGATGCGGCTGCTGGAGTCACTACGTCGGGCCGATGGAGTTGAAGCAATCAGGGTGGTGTGCGAGCGCATCCTGCAGGAGCTCATCGAAGCCGAAGCCACCGAGACGATCGGTGCCGCCCCGGGCGAACGCTCCGAGACGCGCACGACCTGGCGCAACGGACACCGCGAACGCCTGCTGACCACGCAGGCCGGCGACCTGGACCTGAAGATCCCGAAGGTGCGGACCGGATCGTTCTTCCCCTCCCTGCTGGAACGCCGACGGCGGATCGACCGGGCGCTGTTCGCCGTGGTGATGGAGGCATACGTGCACGGCGTCTCCACCCGCAACGTCGATGACCTGGTCAAAGCCCTCGGTGCGGACAGCGGGATCTCCAAGTCCGAGGTCTCCAGGATCTGCGGCGAACTCGACGCCGAACTCGCGGCGTTCAAGGAACGGCCGCTGGATCACACCGTCTTTCCCTACATCTTCCTGGACGCCACCTACTGCAAGGCCCGCGTGAACCACCGGATCACCTCGCAGGCCGTGGTCATCGCCACCGGGATCTCCGCCGCCGGGCACCGCGAGATCCTCGGTGTGATGGTCGGTGACAGCGAATCGAAGCCGTTCTGGACCACGTTCCTGCGCAGCCTGCGGGCCCGCGGCCTGGAGAACGTCCAGCTGGTCATCTCCGACAGCCACAGCGGACTGGTGGCCGCGATCCGCACCGTCTTCCTGGGCGCGATCTGGCAAAGGTGCCGGGTTCACTTCGTCCGGGACGTGTTCTCGGTGATCGAGGGGGGTTCTGGGGAGATGGTCGCCGCCACCATTCGCACGATCTTCGCGCAGACCACCGGCGAGCAGGTCCGCACCCAGCTGAACGTGGTCGCCGACATGCTCGGACGGCAGTTTCCGAAGGTCAAGAAGATGCTGCTGGACGCCGCGGTCGACATCACCGCGTTCGCGGACTTCCCGTCGGCGCACTGGAAGAAGATCTGGTCGACAAACCCGCTGGAACGGCTGAACCGGGAGATCAAACGGCGGGCCGACGTCGTCCAGGTCTTCCCCAACCCCGCCGCCCTGGACCGACTCGCTGCCGCGGTCCTCTGCGAACTCCACGACGAATGGCAGGTCTTCGACCGCCGCTACCTCTCCGAAGCCTCCATGGCCGACCTCTGCACCACCAAGCCAACCGAACGCGAACCGCAGATCACCGCACAACCGGAATCGAAACAGCTGCCCTGACTACACCACCCAGCGGGACATGACCGCTCCGACCGCTCCTGCGGGCACTGCCCGAACGCGACCGGCAGATCCTGTACATGCGGTTCTTCTGCGAGATGACACAGAGCCGCATCGGCGAGCAGCTCGGTATTTCCCAGATGCACGTCTCCCGTCTGCTCACCCGCACCTGTGTACGGCTGCGTGACCAGATGATGGCGGACCGCGATCTGAGGAGGGCATCGTGACCAGGTCCCGGGTGCACAGGCGCAGCCAGCCGCCGGGGCATCGGCCGGGTACTCGTCTTCCGGGCGGCCATGCGGCGCTTCCTGCGGCAGCTGGACACCGGCACCATGAGCCACCGGACGAAGCAAGGTCGTCACCGCTCTGGGCGTGGTCGGAGGCGTGGCACGAGGCGTGGTACTCGCTGCGGCAGGGATCTTCATCCTGACCATGCACTGTCCCGCCCCGCCACCGTGCGCATGCGGGTATGTGGAACGGCGGTCCACCATCCACCACCGCGCGTCAGTGGGCCGGGCGTCGGCGCGAGCGCGATATCGAGCGCACGAGCAGGTACAGCACGGCGGCGATGAGGAGCAGCACGCCGGTGGAGAGCAGATACAGCATGCCGTCGACGGCAGCGCCGATGACGATCAGCGCGGTGGCGCAGATGAGCAGAACCAGGAAGAAGACCATGGCGCTACGCCTCCTGGGGTGGTGGCGGAGGGGCGGACCAGAGGCCGTCCACCAGTGGTGCCGGGTGCTCCGGCCGCGCTCCTACCTCAATTTCAGGGTAGCCGCAACCCATGGCGGTGGCCTGCCAGGCAGAACGGTTCTACCGTGGAGAGAGGAAGCAGATCCCAGGAGCGCGCCATGATCATCCTCGGACTCGTCATCCTCGTCGCCGCGGTGGTCATCGCTGTCGCCGGCGTTCTTTCCAACAGTGGCAGCGCCCACGAGCTCACCGGCGGATTCTCCGTCTTCGGAGTCGACGTCACCGGCTCCACCGGCACCCTCTTCCTCTACGGCATCGTCGTCGGGGCGGCGGCGTTGCTCGGGCTGAGCCTGCTCCTGACCGGTACACGCCGCACAGCTCGCCGCGGCCGCACGGCACGTCGCGGGCTCAAGCAGTCTCGGCGCGAGACAGCGGCAGCCGAACAGGAACGCGGCGTCCTGACCAGCGAACGCGACTCCGCCCGCGCGCAGGCGGAGAGGAAGGACGAGGACCGGGCTGGCCTGGGCGAACGCCCCCGCCACAAGCAGCACTGGTTCCACCGCCGGGCCGCTCCCCGCTGACGATCCCGCAGACGGCCTCGACACAGACCGCGGCCGACCCACCGGGCACGGTGACGGTGGGTAGGCAGAGAGCGGGTGTTTCTCATGGATTGGCTGAGAAGGCTGCCCGTGATCGGAAAGCTGATGCGGACGCACGCCTGGCGGGCGTTCGAGCGGCTGGATGCCGTCCACTGGGCCCGGCTCGCCGCGGCCATCACCTTCACCAGTTTCGTCGCGCTCTTTCCGCTGATCACCGTGGGCGCGGCGATCGGCGCCAAGCTTTTGAGCGAGGACCAGCTGAGGAAACTCCAGGACAAGATCGCCGACCAGGCGCCGGGCCTCTCCGACCTGCTGGACCTGGACAGCCTCGTCGCGCATGCCGGATCCGTCGGGCTGATCGCGGGCGCGCTGCTGCTCGTGATCGGCATCAACTGGGTCGGCGCCCTGCGCGGGTGCCTGCGCGCGGTGTGGGAGAAGGAGCAGGACCCGGGCAATCCGTTCCTGCTCAAGTTCAAGGACTCCGTGGTGCTGGTCGGCCTCGCCGCGGTCGGGCTGGTCGCGATCGGCAGTTCGGTGTTCGCCAGCAGTGCCGTCGGCTGGGCCGCCGACAAGGCCGGTATCGAGGGCGGGGCGGGACGGGCCCTGCTGTTCCTCGCCGGCCTGGCCATCGCCCTGGTCGTCGACTTCCTGCTGCTGGTCTACCTGCTCACCCGGCTGCCGCGGGTGCATCCGGGCCGGCGTGCGGTCGTGGTCGCCGCTCTGATCGGTGCGGTGGGCTTCGAACTGCTCAAGTGGTTGCTGACCGGCTACCTGCAGGGCGTCGCGGGGAAGAGCATGTACGGCGCCTTCGCCGTGCCGGTCGCCGTCGTGCTGTGGATCAACCTCATGGCCAGGCTGCTGCTGTACTGCGCCGCATGGACAGCGACAGCGACAGGGACAGCAACGGGGACGGCGGCGCGGTCCGGCGAGACAGCCAAGGGCGAGAGTCCGGAGCCCGGGATCGGCCCCGCAGCCGACGGCGCACCACAGCGGGCGTCAGCCGGCAGCGGCGCTCCAGCAGCACCGCGCCTCCAGAAGCACGGGCCCTGATCCGGGCGTGATTCCTCGTGCTCGGGCAGCTGCGTGCGGTCACCGCTTCGGTGACGGTGTCAGGCCACCAGGCCGGGAAGGACTTCCGTACCGTCGATGAAGGCGCGGGCCACCTCGGACAGGCGGCGGTTGTGGGCGCGGGCGTAGCCGCGCAGTGCGGTGAAGGCCTGTTCCATGTCGATGTTCTGGCGTTCGGCGAGTTTCCCCTTGGCCTGTTCGATCAGGACGCGGCTGTTGAGCGCCGTCTGGAGTTGTTCGTTGAGGACGGTGCTGCGGTGGGTGGAGCGTTGTTGCAGGAGGCTGATGGTGGCGACGTCGGCCAGGGCCTGGCCGATGAGCGTGCCGGCCGGGTCGAAGGGGCCGGGGGTGGCGTGGAAGAGGTTCAGGGCGCCGACGGTCTCGTCGCGCAGGCGCATGGGCAGGGCCTGGACGGCGCCGAATCCGCTGCGGTGGGCCGCTGTGGCGAAGTGCGGCCAGCGGTCGACCTCCCGGGTCAGGTCGGGGACGATCACCGGTTGCCCGGTGCGGTAGCACTCCAGGCAGGGGCCCTCGTCGTTCTGGAGCTGGAAGAGTTCCAGCAGGCGTACCCGTTCGTCGGAGGCGGCCATCACACGGAGTTTGCCGTCCCGGTCGGCCAGCAGCACCCCGGCGGCGCTCGCGTCGAGCATGCTCACGCAGCGGTCGGTGAGCAGACGCAGGAAGTCGATGAGGTCGAAGTCGGCGACCAGGTTGTCCGCCAGCTCGACGAAGGTCTTGGCCAGGAGCTGCTGATTCATCGTGAACACCCTCGATTGAGACTAGTCCCGCCGGAAGGGGGCGGGAAGCGCAGCACGCTTATCGTCCGGAACCGGTGCGTCAGGTGTCATCGTCCGTCCGTTTCGGTTCCGTGTCGGGGGAGAAGCGGAGCCGGTGGGCCACCACGTCGGCGGCCACGTCGGCGAGCCGGCGTCCCTGGGTATAGGCGTAGGCGCGCAGCCGGACGAAGGCTTCGTCGATGCCGACTTCGAGCTGGACGGTGAGGATGCCGGTGGCCTGGTCGATCTCCGCCCGGTATCCGCCCAGGTCCTCGAAGCCCCGGTCTGCCAGTGCTCCGCCGACCGGCGCGCCCGTCTCATCGATCCGCGCATCGAGCAGGAGCAGTGTCGCGAGGTCGGCGAACGCCAGCGCGTCGGCCAGCTCCTCCGCGTCCAGCACGGTGGGGACGTTGGCGTACAGGTCCAGGACTCCCGGGCTGATCGCCCCGATCTGCAGGGGGAGTGCGAAGACGGCGCGTGCCCCGGCGTCCAGGGCCGCATCGGCGAACACGGTCCAGCGGTCCTGCAGTTCACCGGTGAGCAGATCGGGTGTCAGGACGGCCGAGCCGTGGGTGAAGGCGTCCACGCAGGGTCCTTCACCCAGGGTGAGCTGGAGCTCCTCCAGTTGCTCGCTGATGGTGTCGGTGCTGCACAGCGGATGGCTTGCGGCGGTCTTGGACATCGCCGATACCCCGGCTCCGCCGACCGGGAGGGCGGCCACGGCTGCGGCACACACATCGACCACGCCGGGCCGGGCGCCGCGTCGGGCTGCCTGTTCGGCGACCAGCACCTGGATGCGGGCCGAGCGGCTGTCGGACCTCATCCGGGCCACCGGGTCCAGGCGTCGTGCGCCAGGCCTTCCAGTCGCGCGGTGGTGCGTTCCCCGAGGGGGAGTACCAGCGCGCGGAACATGGTCGGGCCCGCCGGCCGCCACATTTCTCCGACGTTCAGCCATCCCCAGGAGCGGAGCGAGGCGAGGGTCGGGTGATCGTCGGGATCCACCAGGGTGGCGCCGAGGGATGCCTGGTGGTCGCTCAGTAGCCGCTCCTGCAGCCGGCGGGCCACGTCCTGGTCCTGTTCGTGTGGCTGGACCAGGATGCTGGTGATCGCGAAGACGCCGCCGGACGCGGTGAGTTGCTCGATGCTCTGCGGCAGTGCTCCGTCGAACCCGAGCCACCACAAGCCGTCACTGCCCACCGGGAACCCGAAGGCGCATCCCACCAGGTGGTCCGTCTCCGCGATCACCATGGCGAACCCCGGCCGGCGGATGTCACCGGTGAGACGGTTCAGGAAGTCCTGGCGGCTGCGGCTGCGGTATGCCTCAAGGGCGGGCGTTTCGCGGGAGTCGACGTACAGATCCGCCAGCTCTCCGCTCAGCCCTTGTGCCAGCCAGCGGTTCACGCGCCGCAACCGGACCGCGTCCATGGTGGACGGCTCGCCTGCCTGGGGCTTGTGCGGCTGCCCCTGCCTGGGCTGGGCCGTCACCGCGCATCGCCCGAGAAGACAGGCACCCGGGGAGCACTCCGGTGCGGCAGGGCTGGAGCGGCCGGGTCAGGGATGTTCCCGAGAGACGGTGACAGATGCCAGAGCGGAAGGCCGAGAAGCAGGAACCCGCAGCCGGTGACCTCGAGGATCCGCGCCAGTGACGGTGGCGGGTTGTGCAGTCGTAGGATCCCGCCGGCCTCCGTGGTCCGCTGTGCGGCGTAGAGGAAGGCATTGAGGCCACTGCAGTCGCAGAACGTCACGGTGGTGAGGTCGACATCGATGATGCGGATGCCGTCGCTCAGGCACTGTGCCAGTGCCGCGCGCAGCAGCGGTGCCGATTCCAGGCCGATCTCACCGGCCAGGGTGACCAGTGCCCGGTGCCTTTGATCATGGCGGTAGATGGTGAGCTGTGGGACAGGCATGACGCCTCGGTTCAAAAGACCATCCGCCAGCGCACGCGGTGACACCGGGATTCCCGGCCCCTCTTGGCGCGCTGCCGGCAGGGGCGTACGTTCGGCGGAGGCGGAACGACGGCCGGTCCGAGGACCTGTACAACAGGACAAGGGATCCACCCGGTTCCCTCCAGGGATGCGCCGGGTGACGGACGAAAGATCCGCTCCCCGCAGCCATCTGTGTCGTTCAACGACAAGCCGCCGGGGTCTGGGACGCCTGGACAACAGCATAGCCCTGGCCCAGCGCGACAGACGGCCCGAAACCGTCCCATCTCAGGATGCGGACGGTGTCAAAGCATGGCGGCGCGCTCATGTCCGGTGTCCCGCACGGTACTTGGGGCCTGCGGTACGTAGGCGGCGGCCAACAGCCGCTCAGGAATGGCAGTCCGTCGACTGCCCGAGGAGGTGGCTTCGCATGACGGAGCCGAACGGTTCAACCCTGCAGAAGCCCGATACCGACGAGCCGAGCACTGAACTGGGCACAATACTGCAGGCCGCGCGCCGCCTGGGCCTCAGGAACCACCGGAGACCCGCGGCCGGACGACCATCGCGGACGGGGTGGTGGAGAAGATCGCCGGGATCGCCGCGCGGGAGGTCCCCGGAATCCACGCACTGGGCGGCGGATTCACTCGCACCATGGGCGCGATGCGCGACCGGGTCCCCGGCGGGCACGCGGGACGCGGCGTCAAGGTCAGCGAGAAACAGACCGCCATCGACCTCCAGGTCGCCGTCGAATACGGGGTCAGCATCCGCGAGGCCGCCGCGGAGGTCCGCGAGAACGTGATCGCGACGGTGGAACGGATGCCGACCAGGTCGGCATCCGTTCCGATCAGGTCACCGGCCGTACCTGGGGCGAGAAGGGCCGCACCCCCATCGTGCGCCGCACCGGCAACCGGTTCTCCGTGAACGCGATATCCGCGATCAGCACGAAAGGCCGGATGCACTTCATGGTGTTCACCGAGACCTTCGACGCAAAAGTCATGTGCCGCTTCCTCGTCCGGTTCATCGGCCACTTCGACCGCAAGATCCACCTCGTGGTGGACGGTCACTCCGTACGCCGCTCCCGCGCGGTCCGCACATGGCTGGCCGACCACGCCGACAGGATCGAGCTGCACTTCCTGCCCTCGTACTCACCCGAGCTGAACCCCGACGAACTCGTCAATGCTGACCTCAAACGCAGCCTGCCCACGAGCAGCAGGGCCCGCAACCAGGCCCAACTCGCAGCCGAGACCCGCAGGTTCTTCCATCGCCGCCAGCGCCAGCCCCACATCGTCCGCGGCTACTTCGGCGGCCCCCACGTCCGCTACACCCTCGAAGAGAACCATTTGAGTTTCTAATCAATAGGGTCCGTCTTCAAACGGATCCTGCCCAGAGCAAGAATGACGCGAGACTGACCGCTGCTTCGTAGGAGGTGGCGGTCTTGATGCCCCTATGGATGTCAAGCTGCCAGGGCCCGGCCCTATGGATGTCAAGCTGCCAGGGCCTGTTCGCGGGGCCGAGCATGGGCTCGGATGATGATCGTGTAGAGCTCTCGGGCGACGTAGCGTTTCAGGCAGCGGATGGCTTCGCGTCGGGTCTTGCCTTCGGTGATGCGTCGCTCGACGTAGCTGCGGCTGCGTGTCTCCCAGCGGAGTCGAGCAAGGACGATTGTGTAGAGAGCCGAGTTGGCCTGACGGTCACCGCCCCGGTTGAGCCTTCTGCGCTGCGTCTTGCCCGAGGATGCTTCGACCGGGCTCACTCCGCAGAGCGCGGCAAACGAAGCCTCGCTGTGGAGCCGTTCGGGATTGTCGCCTGTGGCGATGAGTAGCGCTGCGGCGGTGTCCGGACCCACGCCGTAGCAGTCAAGCAGCTGCGGGATGTGCTGCCTGATCACGTCGGTGATCTGCTGCTTGAGAGCGGCGATCTCATGATCGGGTTCTTCGACTCGACGGGCGAGCAGCCGCAGGGTGAAGACCGCGGCCGCTGTCGCCGTGCCGGCCGTAGACCTGTGCAGTGCCATGCAGGCTCGGACCAGTTTGGGGATGGTCAGCCCGTCAAGGGACTCTCGCAGCTCGGGACTGGCCGTCACGAGTACCGCCCTGAGCTGGTTGATGGCCTGGGTACGAGCTTTGACCGCGGAGACCTTGGCCACTTGAAGAGCCGGAGAGCTTCAACGGGGCCGTCAGCGAGCTTGGCCGTCGCGGTGGCTCGGCCGGACAGCACGGCATGGGCTGCTGCCTCGGCGTCGATGGTGTCGGTCTTGCCACGACGGCGGCGTGTTGCCTTGTCCGGCTGGTTCACCTCGATGACGGTCAGCTCGTTGGTGCGCAGAAAGCGGCTCAGCGCGGCTCCGTAGGAGCCAGTGCACTCGACTCCAGCGCGGCTGGCCATGCCTGATGAACGGGCCCAGTCCAGCAGCTGCTGGTAGCCATCGGTCGTGGTGGGAAAGCTCCGGCAATCGATCAGCTTGCCGGTGGTCGAGATCACGGCTGCCACGTGGGCATCCTTGTGAGTGTCAACACCCAGGATTACCTCACGATGGCAGTCATGGTGAATACGGATCGGCTGGGCCATGCTGGCACTGGTCATCGGTCTCCTGCCATTGAACCGGAGCTGGTGGCCGTCGCCGGGCTGGCAGGGTGGTCAGGACTGTGACGGTGCCTGTCGCGAAGGCCCCTATCGGGACACACCCGCCGGCCTGGCGGCAGCGAGCGCCGTCCCGGACAGTGGCCGACAGATCAAGACTCAGGACAAGACAGTCAGTCGTATCGCGGGTCAGGCCACCGCCGAGACGGCACCGCCATCCTCACAGTCGTATCGGGTCGCGATACCGCGGAAGCCCTTGAGTCGGTTGAAGCAGCGCTCGACGATGTTGCGTCGGCGGTAGATCTGCCGGTCGAATGCCGGTGGTCGGCCGCCGCGGCGACCGCGGTTGTGTCGGTGTCGCTGTTGGTCGGTCTTCTCCGGGATGGTGCACGCGATGCCGCGTTTGCGCAGGTAGAAACGAAAGCCTCGGGAGCTGTAAGCCTTATCGGTGATGACTCGATCAGGCCTGGAGCGGGGCCGTCCGAGACCGGCGCGTGGGACCCTGATGCGTTCCAGGAGAGGGCGCGCAGATGCTGTCGTGACGCTGGCCAGGTGTCAGCATGATCGCGAGCGGACGTCCTTTGCCGTCACAGGCGAGATGGATTTTGGTCGTCAGTCCTCCTCGGGATCGGCCGAGGGCGTGATCGTGTGGTTCGTCCAGCCGGTGGATCCCCTTTTTCGGCCGGTGGCGGCGGCGTGCTGGTGGGCGCGGACGATGGTGGAGTCGATCTGCACGAGCCAGTCGATGTTGCCGGCCGCGTCCGCGAAAGCCTGGATCTGCTGGAGTGAGGGGCCACGAAGTTTCCGGACAGGTACCCAATAGGGTTGTCCTGAACAAGGAAACGAGGAAGAAGTGGCGCCACCCAGTAAGTACTCGCCGGAGTTCCGCGAGGAAGCCGTCCAGATCGCGTTGAGGTCGAGCAAGACGATCTCTGAAGTCGCCCGGGAGCTTGAGCTGAACTCGGAGACGCTACGCGGCTGGGTGAAGAAGCACCAGAAGCAGCAGGAACCGGCCCCCGATGCGGAACTGACGGTGAACGAGCGGGCGCGCCTGAAGGAACTCGAACGACGCAACCGCGAGCTGGAGATGGAAGTTACCTTCCTGAAAAAAGCCGCAGCGTACTTCGCGAAGGATCCCCGGTAGCAAGCAAGTACGAGTTCATCGACGAGATGCGGCTCGACACCGAGGAGTACGCCTACAGCGTCGAGTTCATGTGCGGCCGACTCGGCGTGTCCAGGTCCGGCTACTACGACTGGCGATCCCGCCCGGAATCCGCAACGGCCCAGCGGCGCGAAGAATTGAAACTGCTCATCAAGAAAGCCTTCGACATATCCGACAGCACCTACGGGCACCGGCGCATCCAGGCTCAACTGGATCGCTGGGGCGTCGCCGCGGGCATGGAGCTGGTCCGCTGCCTCATGCGTGAACTGGGCCTGGTGCCCTGCCAGCCAAGGCCGAAGAGGTTCGGCCTCACCCAGGCCGCAGCCGGCCAGGTACCGGATCTGGTGGGCCGTGACTTCACCGCAGATGCGCCTGGCGAAAAGCTCGTCGGTGACATCACCTACATCACGACCGGGGAAGGCTGGCTGTACCTCGCGACGGTCATCGACTGCTGCACGAAGGAAGTTATCGGTTACGCGATGGACGACCACTACCAAACCTCGCTGATATCCAGGGCGATCCGCAACGCGGCACGGAACAGAAGCCTCTCGGCGGGAGCGATATTTCACTCGGACCGCGGAAGCAACTACATGTCAGCCGAGTTCGGGAAGACGCTCAACCGGTTCGGACTGCGCAGGTCTTCCGGCCGTACCGGGATCTGTTTCGACAATGCCATGGCCGAATCGTTCTTCGGCGTGTTGAAGAACGAGCGCGTATCTCGGGTCACTTACCTGACCCGAGAGGCTGCCCGGCAGGACATCACTCGGTACATTGAATTCTGGTACAATCGCAAACGCCTCCACTCGGCGGTGGGTTACCGCCCTCCACGTGAAGTCCACGCCGAGTACGAAAAGTTGCGAATCGCCGCGTGAAATAGACAGTCAGACGCCTGTCCGGAAAGCACGTGGCCCCTCAGAGAGCCCGGGTGAACACGCCGTCCGGGGCGTAACGGCGAAAGCGGGTGTAGACCGTCTTCCATGGCCCGTAGCGTTCCGGCAGGTCACGCCAGGAGATCCCGGTCCGGATCTTGTAGACCATCCCGTTGATGATCTGCCGGTCTTCTACGCGAGGTCGGCCCGTCGCAGCCCGCCGTATGACTGGAGCGAGTAACTCCCACTCATGATCGGTGAGTTCATGGCGACGTATCATCACACCGTGATCCATGACCTGATGATCTTTGAAGACGGACCCTAGATCCGCCATGCACGGTTCGATGCACCGTCACGCCATCAGAATGGGTGTCCAATTGTCTACGGAGTTAGGGTCCGGCTTGTGTTGTGACAGGGAGGATGGCGGTCAGTTGATAGCCACCCTCAGCAAGGCTTTTGGACGCCATGCTTCCGCCTATCACTGTGACGCGTTCTCGCAGTCCGACGAGTCCGAGTCCGCTTGACATGTCCTTCGCGCGGGATAAAGGGGTGCCTGCGCCGTCGTCGGTGACGACGATCTCAAGTGCGGTCCCTGACCAGCGAAGCCGAACGCATGCGGATGATCCGGGACCACTGTGGCGAGTTACGTTGGTCAATGCTTCCTGGATGACACGATAGGCGGTGGTGTCCACGCTGTGGTCCAGTGGTGCTGGTCGCCCCGACGAATCAACTTGTACTGCGACCCCGGTCGTTCGAACCTGCTCGACGAGGTCCGTGAGCATGGAAAGCCGTGGCGCTCGGTCGATGCTGGTGTTGTCGACGGCTCCTTGCACGGGCCGTAGCACGTTCAGCATGCGGCGTAGCTCGGCCATTGCTTGGACTCCGACGTCTTCCACTGCCTGCATGGCTTTTTGGGCCCGGGCCGGCTCGGTTGCCATCGCGCGGCGGGCGCCTGCGGACTGTAGAACCATTACCGTCACTGCGTGCGCAACGATGTCGTGGAGCTCTCTTGCGATACGCAGGCGTTCCGCCTCGACTGCCACCGAGCGTTCGGCTATCAGGTGCCGTTCCCGGATGCGGCTGTTCGCTGCCCATCGGCCCACGAGGACCGCTGCTGCGTCACAGAAGGTGAGGAATGTGGCAATGAGCAGGCTGTCGAGAGGCCGCTCTGCTGGGGTGAGCGGATAGACCTCATAGGCGACTGCCAAGCCATGTACTGCTAATGCAGCGGCCAAGCAGTCGAGAGTCGTCCGTAATTCTCGCCGGCTGCTCACGGTGTACAGAGCCGCCATGGGGGTGAGCACCGGCCTGGTCCCGAGCACGCAGGTGAGCAGGAGATCGTGCACGGTCAGCACGAGGAAGGCAATGACCGGTGCACGACGGCGCCAGATGAGGAGGGGAACCGCCGGCACACTGGCCAATACCACGACGATTGAGTTGACGGGATACGTCACCCAGGACGTGTACTTGGGATCTTCGGTGATGCGGGAGAAGAGCATGACATCGGCGCCGACGAGCACTACAGCTATCAGGCTGCTTCGTGTTGGCGTACCCATTTTCCAGATGCTCCTCATGGGCCACTACCGCCGTCAATCCCAGCGCAGCAGGCGGCAGATCCCTTCGACGACCGAAGGCGCGTCTCCGACGAAGGGGCTGATCGGCACGGCTGTCAGCATTTGGCGCGCAACATCATCGATTGTGATCACTGTTTCGGGGGCAGGGGACGACAGAGGCTCGAACGGCTGGGGAATGGCTTCGGCCATCGCCCCAATGAGATTCTTGGACGTCTCCAACTTGCTTAGCACATGAGCGGCTGCGTCGACGGGAACCGGCATACCATCCGATTTGCTCGGAGTTTCCAGTGCTACCACAGCGACCGTGTTGGTGAGTGCGGTGTCCTCGAGACGAAAGAGCTCTATGCGCTGCGGTTGCAGCCAGTCGAGCACCGCTCCCTCCGGCGACAACAGCGCCAGCCCGAAACGCGTAACGGGGCTGAGTACGGCGGGCCACGGAGCGACAACTGCCACTGTTGGACCGTTGTCAGGGCGGGCGAGCACTCCTACGCAGCCAGGCACTACACCAGTGCTGGTATAGATTCTTACCAGTGCGTTCGCAGTGAAATCTAGATCAGTCACTACATGCTCCAGTATATATTTGGCTCCCGGCATAGCGGGAGATTCAGCGCGAGTATCCAGTAGGAGTACGAGCCTGTCGATAGCGAACAATTTACGCTCGGCTATTTTCAGCCATGCACCAGGCGAAACCGGAATTGATCGGTCTACGTGTTCGCACCCCAGCTGGACAAGCCAGAGGCTCCCAACCGTGGGGATGCATCATCGAGGTGAGTGGCGTAGCAGTCGCTGACGACCACTCGAGCCCACTGCATGCGTGCTGCAGCGAGCTCGGGGCGCTCGCCGTAGGCGGTGGCGACCTCTGCTACGCAGCCGTGTACCCATGATGGAGTCGAACCGCTTTCATGATCTCTTCATCGATCTGGTCGCGGGTCGGTGAGAATTTCACAGGCAGGCTGGTGGTGAACAACGCCATCGCACGTGCGCAGAGCAGCAGTTCACGATTGGGCATCCTTACCCCTCTCTAATCGCACGGTGCGGAGACCGCGCCCGGCCCCCGCACCGCCAGTTGAGCGAGTGAACCCCTGCGGCTTACCTGGGGCGGTCGACGACCTGCACGTCCAGGTGGTCGATGAAGGGCTTGACGTACTTGCTGATCGGCGCCACCTGGTTGATCGGCGTGACGCTCTCGCTCGGGCATGTCGGATCTGTGGTGGCGCAGGCCGTGGGAAGCGTGATGTCCATGGTGGCGGCCGAGTTGCCCTCGTTATCGACGAAGGTGATGACCAGCATCTTGCGGCAGGCCTCGAACCACATGTGGTTCGAAACCCACATCGAGCCATTGAGGTTGGAGGTCGCTCGATTCCACTCCACGCTCGCCGTGTAGGAGCAAGGCGGAGCGTACGGGCTCTGCGCAGTTGCCTGCAGCACTGGGTCACTGACCGATGCTGACGCAACGCCAGCAGACCCGAGCGTCGCCAAGCTTCCCGCCAGCGCCGTTGCCACGGCGGCTTTCCTGATGAAACGGGCAGTCAATTTAAGTCCTCCTTTTGGGATCTGTCGGCGGAACTTCCGCCGACGCCCATCCATGCTCCTTTTCCACGGATACGAAGTCGTCGGATGAGAAACTGATGTTCTTGGCCAGCTTGGAGCTGTATTGGCCAGTCTTGGGCGTACCATCACGGTTGCAGGCTGGCGGGTGGCATTCACCCAGAGAGGTACCGTCGGCCCGATCGGGGGTGCTGCAGGATGATGATTCGTGTTCTCCTCGCTGACGATCAGCCACTGGTGCGCAGCGGTTTGGCTATGCTCTTGAACGCCGAACCAGACATTGAGGTCGTGGGGGAAGCCGACGACGGGGATCAAGCCATCACATTGGTCCGGCAGGTGCAGCCGGATGTCATCGTCATGGACGTCCGCATGCCCGGCACGGATGGCGTGGAAGCCACCCGGCGCATCACTGCAGACGAGATGTCTGCCGATGCCGGCAACCCGGTCAAAGTGCTCATCCTGACGACGTACGACCTGGACGAGGCAGTCCTTGGCGCGTTGCGTGCGGGCGCCTCCGGCTTCGTACTCAAAGATGCCGCCCCTGCCGAACTGGGGACTGCAGTTCGTGCGGTCGCGGCTGGTGATGGATGGCTCGCCTCTTCCGTCACTGGACGGCTCCTGAAGGAGTTCGCGGCCAGGCCCGATCCGGTAGCGCGCAGCCCGGAGGAGCTGCATCGACTCACCGCGCGCGAACGTGAAGTCCTCGTCCAGGTCGCGCATGGTCTGTCAAACAACGACATCGCTAGTGGCCTTGTGATCAGCGAGGCCACAGTGAAGACCCACCTCGCCCGAGTACTCACCAAACTCGGGCTTCGTGACCGGGCACAAGCCGTTGCCCTGGCCTACCAGAGCGGCTTGGTCAAGCCTGGCACTCCCTGACCCGCATCAAATATATGCCTGGTTGCTGGTGGCACCCAGACCGCTGATCATGATGCTGTACTGGGGAACGAAGAGCCCGATGCGTTTGTGGGGTCACCCTGAGCCTTTTCCAACCTCACGCTGATGCGTGGTGAAGGACGAGGACGGCCTTCACCACGTCGGTGATTCGGTTGGTGCTGCAGCGGAGCTTCCGCAGGAGGCGCCAGCCCTTGATGGTGGCCATGGCCCGCTCGCCGAGGCAGCGGATCTTGGCGTGGGTGGTGTTGTGGCGACGCTTCCATCGCTTGAGGCGGCGGCCCCGAAACGGAACCCGGACGGATCCGCCGGCGCCTTGATACGCCTTGTCCGCCCAGCAATTGAGCCCCGCATCGGCGAGGGCTTCGATGATCCCGTGCTGCCGCGCGGCGGTCAGGTCGTGAGTCGAGCCGGGCAGAGCCGGCGAGGCCCAGAGCAGTCGTCCGAAGGGATCGGTGAGGACCTGGACGTTCATGCCATGGCGTTTATGTTTCCCTGAGTAGTACGGGGCGTCGGCGGCGATGCGGTCGATCGGCAGCAAGGTGCCGTCGAGGATGACGAACGCCTTCGCCCGGATAGTCGTCATCGCCTCGTCCAGGGACGGCGCAAGGGCGGCCAGGGCCTCGACGGCTTCACGTATGTAGCGGTACGCGGTCGCGATCCCGATGCCGAACCCGGCGGCGAGCTGGGCGTAAGTGTCACCGCACCGCAGGTGGGCCAGGGCGAGCAGGGCCTGACGTCCGGCAGGAAGGCGCCGCCACCGCGTTCCGATCTCCTGCCGCCGGGCTGTCAGTTGCCCGGTCAGGAACCGCAAGGTGCGGCTGGACAGATCAATCGAGGACGGGTAGACAAGCACGCGAAGCTCCTGGCGGACACGGGTGATCTTGGTCGAGAACCCGTCTACCAGGAGCTTCGTCGTTGTGCAGGACAGTCCAACTCGCGGTCAGCGCCGCCAGCTTGAAAAGGGCTCCCTGTTGTTACGGGTCCTCACCCGTAACAACAGGGTCAGTGAGACAGCTTCGTCAGTGTCCTCTGAGAATCTGACCCGTGGAACTGCACATTGACTGAACGTCCTGCAGATCGAGTGGGAAGCCTTCAAAAGCCACCCGTTCGGATGGCCCGCCGTCGGAGGGCTCATTGGCACCGTGTACCGCAGCTCCCTGGGTAACTGCGGCAGCGGTTCACGGCTGCTGCGTACTGGTCTTGCGGATTCGTGTATCTACTGCGCATCAAGTCCTGGGCCCCTATGTGCGGTGTCTTCTCAGATGAGGGAGGTGACGAGGGAGTGCAGGGGGTCGACGAGTTCGGGGTGGTCGCCGCGGGAGCAGGACTGGAGGAGGTCGGCGGCGACGACGAGGAGGGCCGTGGCGCCGGCTGGGGTGTTCAGGACGGGCAGTTCCCGGCGGATGGTGGCGGCGGTGGCGGGTGCGAGCAGGGAGTAGGCGTACAGCATGGCGGCGTCGTAGCCGAGGGGGGCGGTGCCGAAGCCCTCCCAGTCCAAGATGATGGGGTCCTCGGTGATGTTGGCGAAGTGGAAGTCGCCGTGGGCCGTGGCCCAGCGGGTGATGTCCGGTGCGGGGACCCCGGCGTGCTGGGGGAGGGCCCGTGCGATCCACTGCTGCCGCACGGCGACGCGGGTGGTGTGGGTGGCGGCGACGGTGTCGAGATCGGACCGCAGGCGTGTCCACCATGCCGGGGCCAGGTTCCGTTCGGTGCGCAGGACGGGCTCGGGTGAACACGTCGGACTGGTGATGAACTCCGACAGCTCTGCGCGGAAGGCGAAGCCGTCGTGGTCCAGGTCATGGAGGGCGTGCAGGGCGGGTTTGTGCACGGTGGGGAACGCGGCGGCGGCCTCTGCGGTGCCGTCCCAGAGTTTTCCGTTCGCCTTGTCGGCGGGGGCGGAGATGAGGCGCAGCCAGCAGGCCCCGTGGGCAGGGTGGCGGGCCTGCTGGCCGAGGGTGCGTCCCTGGTAGCCCCACTGGCGGGGGCCGGTGAACGTGATGCCGAGGGCGTGGGCGGCGGCCGACTGGGCGGCCAGGGTGCGCTGTTCGTCAGTCCGGGTGGTGGGGGGCGAGTACATCGAGGGCCTTCCGCAGGGTCTCGGCGGGCAGAGGCGGCTCGTCGAGGGTGGTGCGAGCGGCGTCCCAGTGTGCCGGAGTCGAGGCCGACAGCAGCACTTTTGAGACGCCGGGGCAGGACGCGACGGCCAGGAGGCAGGCTTGGGCGATGCTCAGCCGGGGGTGGAGCAGATCCGCGAGCTCGGCGGTGGCCAGGGCCGGCAGCCCTCCGCCGTGAAGGGGCGCGGAAGCGTGTACGTCCCATCCCCGGGCGGTGGCGTCGGCGATGGGTCCGCGCCCGTCGAGCGCTGCGGCGAGCGCCGAGTCCATCACGAGGCTGACCGGCAGCTGGATCGTCTTGAGATGGTGATGGGGGCTGCTGGCCGCCTCGGTGGCCAGGCGGTCGAGGTCGGCGACGGTGAACAGCCGCACTCGACCTGCCCCATGCGCTCGTGGAGTCGGTGACCATGCATGTTGTCACCCGTGAGGGGGGACCGGCGCTGCAGGCTCCGCCCGTCCCAGCGCGCGATGGTGGCACTGGTGTACCTGCGCGAACACACGACCCTGGCGAAGATCGCTGCCGGGTTCGGGATCAGCGAGTCCACCGCCCACACCTACACCAGCGCGGTCATCCACCTGCTCGCCGAACGTGCGCCGGGTCTGCTGAAGGTCCTGCGCGTGGCCGACGCGGACTTCGTCCTGCTGAACGGCACTCTCGCCGAGTGCGACCGGGTCGGCGACGGGCGGGCCGACTACTCGGCCAAGCACCGCCGGCACGGGGTCAACGTGCAAGTGGTCACCGATCCGGGCGGCCGGTTGCTGTGGCTCTCTCGACGGGGAGCGGCGCGCGCACTCCAGCAACTACCGATTCGGCCGCGTCGACCTGTGGGTACGCGACATCCGCCAGGTCATCGACGACGCGATCGCGCGGGCCAGGCCGACGGACGGCAAGGTCACGTTGATCGGCTACTCGCTCGGCGGGCAGCACGTCGGCCGGACCTTGTACGCGGCCAACCCGGTGCTTCCCGGCAGCGCCGCCGTCATCGCGAAGGTCAACCGTGCCGTGTTCGCGTCATCGATCTTCGGCACGCCGACCGAGGAAGTGACACCGGCGGCGGGCTTCACGTCCTTTCCGACGAACCTCAACACCCGGTCGGACAGCGACGGAGCCTGGGCCATGGCTCCTGATCGGGACGCTGCCTGCACGGGCCACGTCGTCCCGGGCAGTCAGAATCAGATGTGGACGCGGCTCATGGAGGAAGACCGCCTCGGCAGCAGGTGGGGAGGCAACGACCCCGACCATCCGACCGGCGTCCTGCGCTCGCAGACCTTTTCCAGCTACGGCTGGAACGCCACCATCGCGCAGCAGCAGACCACACCCTCGCTCGTCATCGACGGCCTCGATGACAGGACACCGCTCGCGACACCGGCCGACTCAAGGGCCCTCTACAACAGCCTTGGCACAGCGAACAAGGTGCTGGTGCAGGTGCAGTGCGCGAGCCACGCGATGCTGTGGGAGGGCTGCTCCGGTCCGCGCTGCACTCCGCAATCGGGAACGCCTTACGGCGGACGCCCCGGCCGCCCCTGGTCCGGCCCCCATGCCACCGCCCAGGCCGCGGTGGCAGAGTGGATCAAGAAAGGCACCTTCAACGGCGCGGCGAACGGACATTTCACTGTCGACGAAAGCGGCGTGGCGAACCCCTCTCCGTGACGAGCAGCGTCGGACGCTGCATTGTCACCATCGAATTCGCCTTCACCAGCCGGTCCCAGGCGGCAGGAGCGCCCCACGCTCCTGTCGCCAGACCTCGGGTGGTGTCAATGCCAGTGCACGCGTGCGAGCGCGGTCAGAGGTGCCCTCACAGTGAGCCCTTTTCAAGCTGGCGGCGCTGACCGCGAGTTGGACTGTCCTGCACAACGACGAAGCTCCTGGTAGACGGGTTCTCGACCAAGATCACCCGTGTCCGCCAGGAGCTTCGCGTGCTTGTCTACCCGTCCTCGATTGATCTGTCCAGCCGCACCTTGCGGTTCCTGACCGGGCAACTGACAGCCCGGCGGCAGGAGATCGGAACGCGGTGGCGGCGCCTTCCTGCCGGACGTCAGGCCCTGCTCGCCCTGGCCCACCTGGCCGTCGGCACGGATTTCCTGCACGATGCGGTCCAGGGCGTCGGTGCTGCGGGCGGCGAGCACGACGGCGGCGCCCTCGGAGGCGAAGAGCCGGGCCGCGGCCGCCCCGATGCCCCGGCTGGCGCCGGTGATGAACAGGACCTTGCCGGTGAGCAGGCCGATGGATGCGCTGTCGGTGGTGTGCGTGTTGTTCGTCATGACACCAGCGTCCGGCCGGCTGCCGGCCGGATACAGGCACAGGCTGTACCAGGATCCGCCGCCGGGCGGCGCGCACACTTGCCGTATGGACAAACAGGAACTCAGCGCGTTCCTCCGCAGCCGCCGCGAGCGGCTCCGCCCGCAGGACGTCGGCCTCCCCACCGGACCACGACGCCGCACACCAGGTCTTCGCCGCGAGGAAGTGGCGGTCCTCGCGCACATCTCCACGGAGTACTACATCCGCCTCGAGCAGGGCCGGGCGCCACGCCCCTCGGGCGACGTCCTGGCCGCCATCGCGGGAGCGCTGCGGCTCACCGATGCGGAGTCCGACCACCTCCACGTCCTCGCGGGCACCGCGCCGAACCGGACCGGACTGCACCGGCGCGACGTCCGCCCGAGCATCCTCGCGCTCTTGGAGCGGCTGCCGCAGACGGCCGGCTTCGTGATGTCCGCCGCATGCGAGGTCCTCGCCTGGAACGACCTCGCGGCCGCGCTCATGGAGGACTTCGCCCCGCTCACCCCCAAGGACCGCAACCTCGCCCGCCGGGCCTTCCCCGGACCGCAGAGCGCCGATACGACGCTGTACGGGATCTCCGACGCCGCCGACTTCCGCCTGAGCGTCGTGATGCAGCTCCACACCACCCTCGCCCGTTACCCCACCGATCCCGCGGTGACCGGCCTCGTCGACGAACTCCGCGACACCAGCCCCGACTTCGCTCGGCTCTGGGAACGACACGACGTACAGGCCGCGCCAATGCTCACCAAGACCTTCCGCCACCCGGCCGTCGGCGAGGTCACCGTCGACTGCGACACCCTCACCCTCACCGACCGCGACCAGCACCTCGTGCTCTTCACCGCACCACCGGGATCCCCCGGCGCCGAAGCCCTCGCTCTGCTGAACGTCCTGGGAGCACAGGCCAGTCACTACCCGCGGTAGCGCCGCAGCCAGCCACCGCGAACATCAACGCCGACAGGGACGACGGCCGATCCGGTCAGCCGTCGCCTACTCGTCTATGAGACACGGTAATTGTGCGTAAACAACCTGTCCCTTCGAGTGCCTCGTACCAGAGCAGGGCCTCGTTCCGGTCGGAGGTCGACCACACCGGCTCGATCGGCGGGCCGACGTCGGCGAGCACCTCCAGGAGGACCTGGCGCCGCTCCGAGTACGGACGCGGCCGCAGGTCGGGCAGGCCCGCCGCAGGAAGGGCCAGGACGTCGATCGCGACGTACGTCGCAGGGCGCCGGTCGGTGAGCTCCCGGGCCCGGCGGGCTTGGAGAGGGCGCGGGACTGCGCGGTCTCGAAGCTGATCCGAGCACGGCCGTCGTCGTCGGCGACGTAGACCACGGCCTCGCCGTCCAGGATCACGCCGGGCGGAAGGTGCCTGTTCTCTGGGGTTCTGGGCTGTGGCGTTAGTGAGTGGTTCACGTTGGTGCAGCTCAGCGCCATTGATCGGGAGTCTAGCCACTGCGACAGGTGTGGTGCGTCGCCTAAAGGGGCTGTTGGGCGGCCATCTCGTTGACGAGGCTGCTGTGGAGCCCGGCTGGCGCTGCGGGGCCGTGCGCCGGGCTGTCGCCGGGCGGTTCGCATCATGGCGAGGGTGACCAGTTCGGCCGCGAGGGTGTTCACGCCATAAGACGATCTTGGACACCCTCATTCTCGTCTCCGCAGGCACCCCTTGGACCACCCCACCCAGGAGGAACCAGTGTCATACCCGCAACCGCTCACCCCCGAGGAGAAACTCGCCGACGCGAAGAAGCAGCTGAGCCTCCCACGTATCGTCGTGATCTGCGGCTCCACCCGTTTCATGGCCGAGATGACCGAGGCTGATCTGCGGGAGACCAAAGCCGGAAAGATTGTCGTCAAGCCGGGTTGCGACATGAAGTCGCCGCACGAATTTTGGTCCGATCCTGTCGAGGCCGAGGCGCTGAAGGTTCGACTCGACGATCTGCACCGAGCGAAGATCCGGCTCGCTGATGAGGTGCTCGTAGTCGGCGACTACATCGGAGACAGCACCCGAGCCGAAATCGCCTACGCCCGGTCGCTGGGCAAGCCCGTGCGGTTCACGCACCCCGAAGTCGACCCCGACGCCTGACCACCCACCCCCACACCCTCCGCAGGCACCCGTTGGAATCGATCATCTGGTGTTGCGGGTCAGGACGTTGGTGACGGCGCATAGTGGTGGGCAAGGTTGGTGGCGAGGTCGCTGAGGTGAGCCCTGGCTTCGGTGGGGCCGTGCACAGTGATGGCGCTCCCGAACGGCAGTAGTGCTCGCACGTCCTCCAGATGCAGGAAGCGGATCGTTACCTTGTGGCCGGTGGCGGATGCCTCATGGTCGTCCCAGACGAGTCGTTGGCCGAAGATCCGTCGGGCTCGCTCGATCTGGGTTTGGTCGATGGTGGCGCTGATCTCTATCGCGTGGTTGTGTTCCCACTGATCAATGAGCGCTGCAGCGACGGTGGCCAGGGTCTGGTTCTCGCGGATCCGTCGTGGCTGGTCGACTTCTTGCCACGTCGTGATCCGTTCGAGTCGGTACATCCGTGGCACTTGGGCACGGTCGGCGACGAGGTACCAGATGCCGGCCTTGGCCAACAGCCCGTAGGGATCCACGACCAGGTCGCGCGGGCATGACTCGCGTGGGCTGTCGTACTCGATCCGCATCCGGCGACCTCGCCGCACTGAGCCGATCAGCGAAGCCGGAGTCGTGCCGAAGGCTCGTGTCTGGAGCCAGGGGCGGCTGTCCACGTGCACCACGTCGGTGAGCGGCAGGAGCTCATGAACTCGACGTGGCTGTGCGGCGGCGATCTTGGCGAGCGCGCGCCGGCTCTCGACGGATCCGTCGAGTTCCGCACGTTGCTTCTCGTCCAGCCCGGTGAGCGACAGCTGATCACGCTCGCCCGGTGTGAGTCGCGTGAGGTCGAGTCTGGATCCGGGCGGCATGGTCACGCCTCCGAGGCGGCCCCGCTGTGCGGTCACCGGCAGACCGGCGTCGCGGAGCCAGTTCAGATCCCGGGTGATGGTGCGAAGGGACACCCCGAGCGCCGAGGCGAGTTCCTGCGTGGTCACGGCGTCCCTCGATGTGAGGAGCAGCATCAGGGTGAAGAAGCGATCTGGGGTCACACACCCGATCTTTCCAGGAATTGCGACACGATGCGGCGCATATCCCGGTCAGGCTGGTGGCTGCGCACCTACGACCTGCCTGTTCGCCGAGTGGGTGCGCGCACGCACCCGCCGATCCAGAAAGGTGCTCGCGATGAGTGCCAACACGACCGACGCCGAATCACCGGTGGCGTACCACCCAGGGTCTGCCGAGTACGACGAGCACCGTGCCGGCTTCCAGTTGCGGGAGCAACATCGGCCGGCCCACGTGGTGGCGGCACGGGATGCCGACGACGTCGTGGCGGCCGTCCGGCACGCCGCGGAGGCAAGTATGCCGATCGCGGTCCAGGCCGCAGGACATGGACTCGCCAACCCGCTCGCCGGTGAAGGTGTATTGGTGTCGACGCGAAGGATGGACAACGTCGATGTCGACCCCGGCGCCGGCACCGCACGGGTGGGCGCTGGAGCGCGGTGGCGCGACGTGATCGAGGCCGCCGCACGCTACGATCTGGCACCGCTGTCTGGGAGCATGCCCGGTGTCGGCGCTGTCTCCTACACGCTCGGCGGCGGCATCGGGCTCATGGCTCGTCGCTACGGCTTCGCCGCGGACCATGTCACGCGCTTGGAACTGGTCACCGCCGACGGCTCCCTGCTGACGGTTTCGGAACACGAGGAGCCGGACCTGTTCTGGGCGCTCCGCGGCGGTGGCGGGAGCTTCGGCATTGTGACCGCGCTGGAGATGGCCTTGATGCCGGTCGCCAGGCTGGTCGGGGGCGGTCTGATGTTCGACCTGGGCGAGACGCCGGAGGTGGCCTCAACCTGGTTGCATTGGACGGCGACAATGCCCCCGGAGATGACCTCGGCGATGACCACGCTTGAAGTTTCCAAGCGGCACATGGCCCATGTCCAGATCGCCTACCTGGGTTCGGCTGCGGAGGCAGACGAGTTGGTGGCCCCGTTGCGGGCGTTGAAGCCTGCATACGACGGTTTGCGGGAGATCCCGTACCGGCGGTCCGACACCGTCTTCAGCGAACCGGATCAGCCGCATGCGTATGTCGCCGACAATGTCTTGTTGCGGGCGATCGACGAGGAACGCCTCCGCGACGCCATCGCCACGTCGGCGCCAGGCCGGTCGGTTCCCTCCATCATTTCGGTTCGTCATCTCGGTGGGGCGCTGTCCACTCCGCCGAGGGTGCCGAACGCAGTCAGCCACCGCGAGGCGATGTACCTGCTGTGTGTCGTAGGTGTGGTAGCCCCGACAACCAAGTCGAACGCGGCAAGTGCGCGGGCGCTGCAGGATGAACTGTTGGCCGGCTGGTCCGGGACCGCGGTAGGCAGCTCGCCGAACTTCACTCTCGGACGACCCGACCAACGCGCCGTCGCAGAACTGTTCGACGCCGAGCGTCGTGACCGATTGCTGCAGCTGGCCCGTAAGTATGACCCCGCCGGACTGTTGCACCCCAGCTTCGTCATCGCCTGAGCACCTCCCACGAAAGGTTGACCGATGCGGCTGGTCCTTGCTCAGTTCGCCAAGCACCGATGGTGGTTCGCTGGCCTGATCGTCTTCCAGTTGGTCAGCGTCACCGCCACCTTGTATCTGCCGACGATCAATGCGGATCTGATCGACAACGGCCTACTGCGCACAGACGTCGGGCACATCTGGACGGCCGGCGGGTGGATGGTGGTCGTCAGTATCGTCCAGTTGCTGGCAGCGGCGATCTCGTCCTATGCCGGAACGCGCGCGGCCACAAACGCTGCGCACGACCTGCGGTCAGACGTCTACGACAAGATCGCGACTTTCTCCAGCCGGGAACATCAGGACTTCGGCACGCCGACGCTGATCACTCGCAGCACCGACGACGTGCAGCAAGTACAAGCGTTTCTGCTCACCCTCGGCACAGTGGCGGCCGCCGCACCGATCACGATGCTGGGTGGGGCCTATATGGCGTTGCGTGCGGATGCTGGCCTGTCCCTTCTCATCGTCGTGGCAGTCGTCGTACTGGGTGTGGCGTTGGCGGTGATCCTTCGCTGGATGACGCGGGTGTCGCGCCGGATGCAGGACCGGCTGGATGCGATCAACCGGGTCTTGCGCGAGCAGTTGATGGGTCTCACGGTGATTCGCGCGTTCACCCGCGAGCGCTTCGAGGCCGAGCGGTTCGGGCAGGTGAACAACGAGCTGGCGGTGGCAACCCGGTCAATGGGGCTGCTGAACGGGACGTTCGTTCCGGCCGTCATGCTGATCACCGATCTGTCGATCTTGGCCGTGGTGTGGTTCGGTGGCCACCGGGTCGAGTCGGGACATCTGCTGATCGGCGGTCTGACAGCCTACGTCACCTACTTGGGCCTGATCCTCGGGGCAGCCATGATGGCCGCCTCGGCGGTGATGATGTTGCCAAGAGTGATGGTCGCGGCGGAACGTATTCAGGCGGTGCTCAACTCCACGCCTATGCTCCGGCCATCGGGCGTACCCGCCAGGTCGGTCCCGATTCGCGGTGAGTTGGAGCTGCGCGGCGTTGCGCTGCGGTACCCGGGCGCCGATGCTGACGTCCTGGCCGGCATCGACCTACGGGTTGAGCCCGGCGGCACGGTGGCGATCGTCGGATCGATGGGTGCTGGCAAGACCACCCTGCTGTCGATCGTCGCGAGACTTCAGGACGCGACATCCGGATCCGTCCGGCTGGACGGCGTTGATCTGCGCACCATCGATCCCACTGTGCTGCGCAGTCAGCTCGCGATCGTTCCGCAGCGTTCGCTGCTTTTCAGAGGTACGGTCGCAAGCAATCTGCGGCTGGCCAGGCCGGACGCCACTGACGCCGAGCTCTGGGAGGCGCTGGAGGTCGCGCAGGCTCGCGAGTTCGTCGCCGCGATGGACCACGGACTCGAGTCACCGATCGTCCAGGGTGGAACGAACGTCTCCGGCGGCCAGCGGCAACGGTTGTGCATTGCCCGCGCACTCGTTGCCGCCCCGCGGGTCTTCCTCCTTGACGATCCGGTCTCGGCGCTCGACTCCGAAACAGCCGCACGGCTACTGGCAGCGCTGCGCACAGCCACGGCCGACGCGACAGTCCTACTGGTGTCGCAGCGGACTGCCGGTATCCGCAGTACCGAACGGATCGTGGTGCTCCACGAGGGCAGCATCGTCGGCGACGGGACACATCAATCACTGATGGAAAGCTGTCAGACGTACCAGGAGCTGGTGGCTTCGCAGGAAGCGATCGGGGCATTGTCATGAGCCGCCGGGAGCGTGGTCAGCTCGAAGACGGCGCGAGCGTCGCCGCAACGTCGCGCCGACTGGCAGGCCTGTTCCGGCAAGTCCGGATGTCGGTGATCGGTTCGCTCGCTCTGGCTGTGTTCGGCGTACTGGCCTACCTGGTCGGCCCGCGGATCTGGGGCCGTGCGATCGACGCGGTGTTGGCCGGCACCCTGGGCGCCGGTTTGCCAACAGGACAAACTAAAGAGGCTGCCGCGCAGGCGCTGCGCGACAGCGGCCGAAACAGCTTCGCGGACATTATCGAGAGGCTGAACGTCACGCCCGGGTCCGGCATCGACTTCGGTTATGTAGGACATCTACTGCTGATAGCCGCCGGCCTATATAGCCTCGGCACCCTGGCGGGATTCGGCCAGCAGTATATCCAGAACAGCGCGATCGCTCGCGTCATGCAAACTCTGCGTACCGACGTTGAGGCGAAGCTCAATCGGCTTCCGGTCCGCTACCTCAACGGCTCTTCACGCGGCGAGCTGCTGTCACGGATGACCAACGACATCGATAACATCGCGACCTCGCTCAGCCAGACGCTGACCCAGTTGTTCTTCGGTCTGCTCACTGTCGTCGGCGCACTGGCCATGATGCTGAGCATCTCACCCCTGCTGACACTGCTTGCGTTGATCTCGATACCGCTGACCTTCGCTATTGGGGCCGTGATGGCGAAACGAAGCCAACGGCTGTTCGGCGACCAGTGGCGACTGACCGGAGAACTCAACGCGCATATCGAGGAGTCCTACTCCGGCCACGAACTCGTCACCGTGTTTGACCGCGGAGGCGTGTTCCGCGAGACGTTCGCGAACAGGAACGCCGAGGTGAAGAAGGCGAGCCATCTCGCGCAGTTCGTGTCCGGCCTGATCGCCCCGCTGGTGCTGTTCATCGGAAACCTGAGTTACGTCCTGCTCTGCGTCGTCGGTGCCTTCAGCGTGATCAGTGGGCAGCTGACCCTGGGCGGAGTCGTTGCGTTCGTCCAGTACTCGAGACAGTACTCACAGCCACTCGGAATGCTCGCCTCGATGTCCAACCTGTTCCAGTCGGGTATCGCGTCGGCTGCCCGCGTGTTCGCCCTTCTCGACGAGCCGGAGGAGGACCCTGGTAGCCAGGGACGGCTGCCGGTCGTTCGGCCGCGCCGGATCACGTTCGAGCAGGTGTCGTTCGGCTACGACCGCGAGCTGACCATCAAGGACCTCGACCTGGTCGTCGAGCCGGGGCGGACAGCGGCGATCGTCGGCGCGTCGGGCGCCGGGAAGACGACTCTGATGAACCTGCTGATGCGGTTCTACGACGTTGGCAGTGGACACATCCTCGTCGACGGCACAGACATCACCTCGGTGTCACGGGACGCGTTGCGCTCCGAGATCGGGTTCGTTCCTCAAGAGCCGTGGCTGTTCGGCGGGACCATTCGCGACAACATCGCCTACGGGCGGCCGGATGCCACACTTGAGCAGGTCGAGCAGGCCGCTCAGGCCTGTGGTGTCAGCCACATCGTGAACGCTCTCCCACAGGGCTACGACACGGTGGTTGACACTGTGGACGGTCGCCTGAGCGAGGGCGAGCGACAGCTGATTTGCATCGCGCGCGCGTTCATCGCTGATCCAGCCGTGCTGATCCTCGATGAGGCCACCAGTGCGGTTGATGCCCGCACCGAGTTCCTTCTGCAACGGGCGACCTCGCGGCTGCGGCATGGCCGCACATGCCTGGTGATCGCCCATCGGCTCTCCACCATCCGCGACGCCGACGTCATCGTCGTACTGCAGGACGGTCGGATCGTGGAGAAGGGAACGCACACGCAGCTATTGCGAGCCGGCGGTGCGTATCACCGGCTCAGTCAGTACCAGTTTCACGAGCCGAGCGCCTTGCCAGCGCTGGACCCCGACCAGCATTCGTCGCTATGAGGAGTTCGCAGTGAGACTCGACCTGCCGAGGTTCTTCGCCCCCCGTCCGGTTCGTCGCCAAGGCTCTCAGCCGCTGGGGCCACATTCTGCTGCCGCTGGTGCTGATCGCGATCGGTCTGCTCATCCTGATCGAGGGCGGGGCCTTCGGGGTGTAGGCGGGCCGGTTCCCTCCGGCGTGTGGTTCAGCGCCCGGGTCAGTTCACGGTTGGCGGCGCGTGCAGCGTCCAGTTCCTCGGTTCGTTCGTCCAACTGTCCTTGCACGTAGGCGAGTTGTTGTTCCAGTTCGGTGATACGGCGCTGAAGCTGGTCGAGGTCGGCCGGGGCACCGAGGCCGGATTCGGTCCAGACCGTCGTGCCCAGCTCCTCGGGCAGCCGCTTTTCCAACTGCCGGACGCGTGCCGTCAGCCGGGCGTTGCGTTCCAGGGCGTTGGCGAGGTCGGTTTGGAGCGAGGCTCTGCTCACGGCTGCTGTTCTGCCTGCCTCGGCAGGGGTGGTTGCCGCGGCGTGGGCGCGTTCGAGCAGGTCGCGGTGGCGATAGAGGAAGGTGCGGTCGACACGGGCGGTGCGGGCGAGGCCGGACACAGTGATGTTCTGACCGCTGCGCAGGGCCGCATCCAGGGCCTGGAGGACGCGTTCGCGACGGCGGGCGGAGTCGGCTCGTTTGCCCTCGATCATCGGGCTGGTCACGCGGTGGGCCTTTCGGGACGTAGGTCGGGCAGGGGCTGACGGACTCTGGGCAGGCCTGTCGCCGTTCGCATGAAAGTGCACCGGCCGGTACGCGCGAACGTGCACAGCGCGCCGTACTCCACAGCGCCGGGGCCACCCGCCAGCCAGCCACCCCCGGGACGGACACCGCCGTCAAGGGTGGGGCGGAGCCCCATCGCAGGGCGACGCCCGTAGGGCGCCCTTGACGGCGGTGTCCGTCCCGCATCCTGACGAGTCGGGTGGCCCCGGCGCCCCCACCAGCCTGAAGAGCCAGGCGAGCGGTGCACTTTGAGTTGTACCGAGCGGTGCACGTTCGGGTGTACGCCGACAAGGCCGAGAGAGACGACCTGGCGGGTGCGGCGGACGACCTGGACGGCTTGCTGGATCTGGGCGCGGTCCTCGTCGGGGAGCTCATCGACGTCGGCGCGGACGCGGCTGATGAGGCGACGGACGCGGGTGATCTCCTCGTCGGACGGCATGGCCTCGCCCTTGGCCCAGTCATCGGCGCTGAAGGCGGCCAGGCGTTCGCGGCTGCGCAGCAGGTCGGTGAGGTAGGACTCCAGGTCGGGTAGATAGGAGACGTCGGTGCGGAAGTGGCCGCAGCCCACGCAGCGGAAACGGACGGGGCAGTCGTGGCCGCCGGCGGCGACGTTGGACGGCTCGGTGCACAATCCGTAGGGAACGGCGACCTCGCCGACCGCCCGCCGCGCGTGCTCGGAGTCCAGGACGAGTTGGGCCTGGCGCCAGATCCGGCGGCCGTGCCGGTCGAACTGCATGGCCGTGACTCGCTCGACGGCCTCCCGCCGTCGTTGCTGGCCCACCCGGTAATAGCCCTGTGTCGTGCTGAGCTGGCGGTGGTCCATCAACTCCTTGAGCACGTCGGGTCCGACGCCGGCGTCGGCGTGCCGCTGGGCGTAGCTGTGCCGGTAGGCGTAGAGGAAGACGCGGGCCTTATCGAAAGGGATCTGCTGGTTTGTGCGCCGCCCGTCGGTTTCCACAACGACGTTGACGTAGAGGTCGGGCAGTCCGTTGACCCAGGTGCGGTGCCACTGGGCGAGCAGGTCCTCGCTGATCGTCTTGACGCCGTGGGGGTTTCGCATCTGCGTGGGCAGCAGCGCCAGGTCCTTCGTGGGAGTATTCGGGAAGCGCCGTCGCACGGTCTCCTGCTGCCGGGTGATCAGCGCGGCGGTCGCCGCGGCGATGGGCAGGCGCCTTCGCAGGCGGTGGGACTTGTAGTTGTCGTAGATGAGGACGGGCTGGCCGTCTTCATCGGCATCGAGGCAGTCCCAGCGCAGATAGCTGACCTCCTGGGACCGGCGCCCCGTATCGATGATCAGTTCCACCGCGATCCTGATGTGCGGGGGCGCGATGGCATCGAGCGCGTCCAGCTGGGAGCAGAGCTGCCGCATGACCTCCTGGGGGAGGTCCTTGCCGGCCTCGGAATCCTCTGCCTCGTCGGGATGTCCTCTTCTCTGAGGACCACGTCACCGGGCAGCCCGTCCAGCGGCTGGCCGGGGCCGGTCAGCCCCAGGGAACGCATGCGGCGCAGGACCTGACGGAACTTGGTGATCCGCTTGTAGCGGCCGTCCGCGGACAAGGCGCCCTCCTGCTGCAGGAACGCCTGCCGGTGGAGAAAGGCGACGATGTCCGACCGGCCCAGGCGCCGGGGGTCCATCCCGTGATCGTCCCGCTGCAGCCGAAGGCTCTCCGAGAACTTCGCCAGGTTCTTGATGCCGCCTTGGACCGTGGTGTGCGCGCTTGCCGCGGCGTTGCGGGAGTTCTTCAACCGCCCATGCCTTCGCCGCTTCACGCAGCCAGGGCTGGCTGATGTCACTGAACCGGAGGTGACCTCCCATCCCGAAGACCACCAAGTCCCAGATGTCCTTGAGGCGTTCAGTCTCCGGCGTCGCGCCGAGCCGGTCGATGCTGGTCGTGAACGTGGCCACCAGCTGGCACTGCAGCCGGGTCAGGCCCGCGAGGTCGATCTCGGTGATCGATCCGACCTGCTGGCGGCGGGCCGTGTCACACAAGGGCCTGAGCGAGTGGTCCTTGGTCTTGGCCCCGGACCGGGTCCGCTCCTGCAGACCAAAAATGATCTCTGCGACCAGTAGTTCGGGCAGACCGCGCAGGTTGATCTCGCCGGTGATCGTGACCGGGCTCGTAGTCCTGCGCCAGGTCTCCTCGTCGGCCACGCGGCCGTTGCGCGTCTCGACGCTGAGCCGGTTGCGGTGGGCCATGCAGTACGGGGTGCGCTCGTAGTCCTTCTCCCGGTCGCAGGCCAACACCTGGCAGATCCCGAACGACGGCAGTGCGACCACACCCGGCCGCCGTACGAAGTCCAGGATCGACAGCCCGCTGACCCGCTGCTGATGCAGATGCGCGTAGCAGAACGGTTCCTGGCGCTCTTGCAGGGCCGCGGGCAGTCGCGAACGCAGCAGGCGTCCTTGCCGACGCAGCGCCAGGTCCGTTTCGCCGTGGCCAGAAACTCCTCGACTGGCACCCCGGAGGCTTGCCAGTGGAAGTCGCAGGTGTCGCACAGACCGTGGGCCATGGCGAACTTGAACGACGTCTTGCGGCAGCCCTCCACCCGGCAGGCCACCCCGCCGAGCTGAACATGATCCTTCGGGAAGATCAGCCGGCCCACGGCCGGATCCCACTGCATCAGCTGTAGGAACGACGGCTCGATGGCCTCCCGCACCAGCCGCAACCGCAGACTGCGGCCTTCCTCGACCTGAGCCGGCACCACCAGGAGGCTCATCGCGCGCCGTCCTCGCCGAAGGCCAGCCGAGGTGAGGGGACACGCTCAACGGCGTTGCGCAGACGCTCCCGCCCCGGGTGCAGGTAGGGCCGCGACGATTCCGGGTGCTTCTGCCCCAGCAGGGCCTGCACCTCATCCAGCGTGCCGCCCGAGTCCACGACGTTGCTGGCCATCGCATGCCGGCACATCCGCGGCGTCACCCGGCGCCCGAGACCGGCCCGCGCGGACAGCGACTCGCACGGCTCCCCGATCGCCTCCGCACTCACCGGCGCCCCAAACGGCGGGCGGAACAGGTTGACCAGCAGGAAGTCGCTGCCACCTGCCTCCAGCACGGCGTGGCGTTCCACCGCATAGAGGTCGAAGGCGCGCACCACGAGGAAATCCACCGGCATCACCCACGACTTCTTCGACTTCGACCAGGCGTTGTTCTCGTTCTGCCGCCGCACCACATGGACGTGAGCGCCCTCGATGTCGCACCCCAGCGACCGCGAGTCCGCCATCAGGTGCAGGTCACTGCGGTGCAGTCCCGCCGTCTGCCCCGGCCGCAGTCCCACCCGGGCGAGCAACAGCAGCGTCAACCGGTCCCGTGCCGAACGGCAGGACCGGAACATCGCGACGACCTCCTCGTCGCTGGCCCGGTCCACTTCGCTCTCCGGCTCCTGGAGCCGATGCCGGGCGCGCAGCCGGTAACGCAGCCCGCCGCTCTCACCCCTGGCCTCCACCGGCAGGTCGCGATCGTCGCCGAGCTCGTAGACCTGCTCCAGCACCCAGGCCGGCGCCTCCTTGTTGACCACGGCGTGGACCAGGAACATCCGAACCGCCGTGAGCACCTTGTTGATCCGGCCGTCGCCCCGCACCGGCCGGGCTCCCGGGCCCGGAACGACCGTCCGGCGCTGGCCGCCATTCCCCGAAGTCCAGCCCAGCCAGATCATGAACAGTCCCATGTCGCGGGCGGCGGTCCGCCAGTCCCGACCGGTCCTGTCACACCAGCGCAGGAACAACGAGAGGCCCTCCGCATACGCCTTCGTCGTCGTCTCCGCCCGCCCCCGCGCCAGCCGAGTCTCGCTCAGGAAGCGATCGGGGGCCTCAACCACCCGTACCGCGTCGTCCATTACCGTCCAGTACCGGACACCTGAGGGCATCCGGACAGGAAAAGCACGCACTTGTACCCCTGCTCCACGAGTCGACCGCAACGATTCACCGCAGAGCCACACCCCCTGAGAACCGCTGCCGCACCTTCAACGAGGGCACGGCGTACGACGTCACACCACGCTCAGAGAACCCCCAGAGAATGCATGGCGGCCACGGCCAGGTCCATCCAGAGCGCGGTGACGTCGCGGCCGGTCCGCGACTGCAGCCGGACGCTGTCCTCGGCTCGCCACAGCACGGTCCGGTGGCCATCGACCTTCGGTTATGCGCTGCTGAGCTGTCTGCGGCTTACAGCGCGGCCCATTTGATTGCGGGATGGCTGCAACCGAACACCGCCAGGGCGGCATGTATGCGGGCATGAGGACACCGCACCCGTGCGTTCCCTCCGCCGGAGGTACGACCGGCGCAAGACCGCATGGCAGCCTATGACTGGGCTGGAGCAGCGCTGGATACGAGCCCGCCAGAAGGAACGTGTCCAGCGTCGGGCTCGGATCGCTCTCATTGCGGCCGGAACACTCCTGCTACTGGCAGGGCTGACGTGGCTGGTCTGGCGCGGCCCCTACGTCATCGATGCCAATTACATCAACCGGACCGAGCTGATGAAGGGATCGGCAGCCCTCGTCACCGGCCTGCGCACCGCCGTCGTCGCCTTCCCCGCCGCGCTCGGCGCAGGCATCGCACTGCTCTACACCGCCCGCACCTATCGGCCGACGCGACGTGCACCGCACTGGGCGGGTGTGGAGTGAGCAGGCGCTGCGTGTCATCGCCGATTCCGGTGAGGCTCTGGTGACCGCCTGCGTGCCGGGAGCGGAGACCCGCTGGCCCGCCCTGTATGCCAAGGCCCATTCCGACGGGGACCGTTCGGTGCGTAGGGAGGCGTTCGAGGCGTTGGCGGCGGGGGAGTGGGAGCTCGCGGACGGCCGGTGGCAGGAGACCGAGCTGTTGCTGTGGAAGCCGCCGGCCACATGGTTCAGCATCAACGCCTTCTCCACGCCGACTGGGCTGCGGAAGTGGTACGTGAACCTCGAGCACCCCACCTGCCGCAGGGCGGACGGGTTCGACACCTTCGACCTGACCGCGGACCTGGTCGTCGACCCCGACCTGAGCGCTCTCACGTGGAAGGACGAAGACGAGTACGCGCACGTGCGGCGGCTCGGCATCATCACCGACACCGAGCACCAGGCCGTGGACGTCGCCCGCACCCGGGCTGCACGCCGCGTCGCGACCGGTGACGGTACGGGCGAACTCCGTTGAGGCGGCGCGGGCTTCGCGCGCCGCTCATGTTCGAGGAGCCGGACTGCCGGGCGTGGCCCGGATGCGGTCGAGGTCGCGGGTGTTGTTCTCGGGGGGCCGGGCCCCCGTGTCCGTGTAGAGGGCGTGGGCTTGTTGGAGGGCGGCCTCGGCCGCGGTGTTCCGGCCGAGTGTGTGCAAGGTGCTGCCCAGGACGGTGAGGGCGCGGGCCTCGCCCAGGCGGTGGCCGGTTTTCTGCTGGAGGGTCAAGGCGTCACGGGCGTGGGGCAGGGCTGCGGTGGGGTGCCCCTGGGCGGCGTGGACGGCGGCCAGGGCGGTCAGGCCCTGTCCTTCGACCACCCGGAAGCCGCTGCGCCGGGCCAGTGCCAGTGCCTGGTGGGCGTAGGCCAGGGCCTCGTCGCGGCAAGTGGCGGCCAGGCCGAGCAGACAGTCGGCCTCGGCGCGTCTGTTGCCCGTCTCGCGGGCCAGTCCCAGGGCGTGCTCCTGTGTTCTGGCCGCCCACTCGGTGTGCCCTGCCCGTGTGCGTACGTCGGCGACGGTGGTCAGGGCGATGGCCAACAGACGGCGCCGACCGGTGTCCTCGGCCAGTCGGAGGGAGTGCTGGGCGTACGCCAAAGCCTCGTCGTGACGGCCGAGATCGAGGTGGATCTTGGCGAGGAGGTCGAGGGTGGTGGGATTGGTGTCACGGGGATCGGCCGCGAGGCCCAGGAGGGTCAGGGCCTTGCTCAGCCTGCCCTGCTCCCAGTACACGGCGGCCAGAGCCGGTAGGCGGACGGGCTCGACCGATGCCCCGGCCTTGTCGTAGAGGCGGAGGGCCAGTTCCAGGTGGTCGGCGGCATCCGCCAGTCGTCCCATGTCCCGGTAGGTCACGCCGAAGCCGACCCGCGCCTGCGCCTCCACCTCGGGACGTCCCAGGGTACGGGCGATGTGCAGGGCGGTGCGGTAGTGGCCCAGAGCGTCGTCCAGCTGTGCCACCTCCGCCTCCACCAGGCCCAGGCCGCCGAGGGCGAGTGCCTCGCCCAGTGCGTCGCCGGTGTGGCGGTGCAGTTCCAGAGCGTGAGCATGGTGTTGGCGGGCCTGACGGTGTTGGCCGATGTCCCAGTGGGCCAGGCCGAGGCTGCGGTGTGCCGCGGCCTGGCCGAACGGGTCACCGTCGGCGCGGGCCGCCTCCAGCGCGGCTTGTGCGGTGGCCTGCCAGGAGGTGCGCGGCAGACAGAGCCAGAAGTAGCGCAGCAGCGCGGTGGTCAACTGCCAGGCGAACGGGCGTGGTCCGTGACGGCCGGCGTGGTTCACGGCGGAGAGCAAGTTCTCCCGTTCGGCCTCCAGCCACGTCACTGCCTCATCCGAAGACACCGAAGACGCCCCCGAGACATCGGCCGGTTCCGGGCCCGCCGGATCGTCCGGCAACTGCGGGTACTGCCAGGGCAGGACACTGCCGGTCGCCTGTGCGTGCCGCAGGTAGAAGGAGAACAGCCGCTCTAGGGCCGCGGCGCACTTGGCCTGCGACTCTTCGGCCTGGGCCCGTTCGGCGGCGTACTCACGCACCAGGTCGTGGCAGCGGTAGCGGCCCGTCGTGGGTGATTCGACCAGGTGGGCGGCTGCCAGCGCCCGCAGCAGATGCTTGGCCCGTTGCGGTGTGGTGTCCAGCAGGGCCGCACCCGCTTCAGCGGTGACGTCCGGTCCGGGTACGACACCCAGCAGGCGGAAGAGCCGACGGGGTTCGGGGGACAAGGAGCGGTAGGACAGGGCGAAGGCGCCCCGTATCCCGGAGGACTGGTCGCCGTGCAGTTCGAGCGTGGCCAGCCGGCCGTCCGCCGACAGCTCGGCCGCCAGGTCGGCGATACGGCGGTGCGGGTCACGGGCCAGCTGTGCTGCGGCGATCCGCAACGCCAAGGGCAACCGCCCGCACAGCCGGGCGAGTTCCCGGGTCGCCTCCGGCTCGGCGCTTGTACGCTCGTTGCCGAGGACCGAGGCCAGCAATGCCTGCGCCTCGGGTGGGCCGAGGACCTCCAGGGTGAGCTGATGGGCGCCGTCGCGGGCGACCAGGCCGTCCAGCCGGTTGCGGCTCGTCACCAGCACTCGGCACGAGCGGTCGCCGGGCAGCAGCGGGCGTACCTGCTTGGCGGAGACAGCGTTGTCCAGCACGATGAGCATCCGTCGGCCGTCCAGCAGGGAGCGGTATTGACGGATCTGCTCGTCCTCGTCGGCAAGGATGTCCTGCGGCTCCAGGCCCATGCTGCGCAAGAGCCGGCTCAACGCCTTACCGGGGGAGAGGGGTTGGCTGTCGGGGTCGAAGCCGTGCAGGTCCAGGTACAACTGCCCGTCGGGAAAACGTGCGCGCTCCCGGTGGGCGAAGTGCACGGCCAGGGCGGTCTTGCCCACCCCGGCCGTGCCGCTGATCACAGAGATCGCCACGGAGCCACAGGACTGAAGGACATCCAGCCGGGCGAGTTCGGCGGCTCGTCCACCGAAGGGCGCGACATCGTGCGGCAGTTCGGAGCGCACCACCCTCGCGGGCTGTGTCGGTGCGGCGAGGCCGGGCCCGCCCAACAGGATCTGCTGGTGCAGGGCTTGCAGTTCCGGGCCGGGGTCGACGCCGAGTTCGTCGGCGAGGTGCTTGCGGGTGGTCTCGTAGCGCGAGAGGGCTTCGCCCTGGCACTCGCTGCGGTAGAGCGCGGTCATCAGCTGCCGCACAGCCCGCTCGTCCAGGGGGTTCGCCGCGACCAGGGCGCGTAACTCGCCCAGCGATGCGTGGTGCCGGCCCAGGCGCAGCTCGACATCGAGACACTCCGACTGTGCCGCTCTCCGCTCCCCAGCCAGTTGACCGCGTGTCTCCTCGGCCCAAGCGCCCGCCAGACCCGCCAGGGCCTCCCCACGCCAGAGCCCGAGAGCCTCCCGTAACAGGGCGGCGGCTCGCTCGTCCACTTCCCCCACCATCGCGCGCGCCTCGGTCACCAGACCTCGGAAGCGATGCAAGTCCACTTGTTCGGGGGCCACTTCGAGCAGATAGCCGCCAGAACAGCGCACCAGTCGGGTGGCGCCCACCGCGGTGCGCAACCGCCCGATGTAGCCGTACAGCACATTGCGGACCGTTTCCGGTGGATCCTCGCCCCACACCCGGTCGATCAACTGCTCGGCGGGCACCGCCTGGCCCGCCCGCTCCAGCAGCACCGCCGCCACACACCGCTGCTTGGCGTGCCCCAGTGCGACGGGCCGGCCGTCGGCCGACGCCTCGACCGGGCCGAGTAATCGGAACTCCACAGCGTCCCCCTTTCCCCGTGTACCCCTCCCATTTTGTGCGCAGCGGGGACCCTGGGGTGAGACAGGCGCTCAACGTCTTTTCAACATTCCTTCCACCCCCGCAGGGAAGAGTCGGCCCCGTACAGACCCGACACATCGAAGCCAGGGGGAAGCATGCGTCTGACGGGAACACTCATGGCCGGTACGGCGACGGCGGCACTGCTGGCCGGAGGCCTGCTGGTCGGCAGCGCCGGGACAGCGAGCGCCGCTCAGTACGACGGCACCGACCCGTCGGCCACCGGATGCAGTGCCTCGGCACGCACCGTCGGTTCGGCCAACATCGGAAACGGCGCCGCGCTGCTCGAACTGCGCTACAGCAGTGGCTGCAGGACCGCCTGGGCCCGGATCACGATCACCAATGGCAACCGCTGCGTTGCCGGGGTGGACAACTGCGCCCACGCCACCGTTCACCGCAACAGCGACGGTGCGGAGTACAGGTGCTACACCGAGAACGACCCGGCCCGGCACTCCTGCTACACGCTGCAGGTGAACGACGCCGGCGTCACCTCCTACGCCTACGGCGACATCGACCTGGGAGCCACGTCCCCCAGCGGCCGGACCGGCAGCTTCTGAGGTCAACTCCACACGGCCGGGGCTCCTTCACAGGGGCCCCGGCCGAACGCGTTACAGATCTGCCGATCAGGCAGTGCCCACCGCATCCAGGAACTTCGCCCACGCGCCCGCCCTGATCAACAGCACAGGAGCGTTGTGACGAGGCCCTGAAGCGTCTCCATGAGGCCAAAGAGCTGCTGTGCGGTCCAACCTCACAACCTGGAGAGACCGCCTCGTCGGACCTGGCCTCCGCTCTGGGTGTGTCAATTTAACGGCCCTGTCTCACATTCGGTGGTGACGGAGTGTGCCGCTATCCGAGGAGGATGTGGTGGCGAAGAAGGGTGAAGCCTGCTCGTCCGTGCATCTGGCGCGCGATCCGCTTGGTCTTGGTGTTGACGCCCGCGGTGGGGCCGTTGCTGTACGGAAGTGTGAGGGCGGTGTTTACTGCGTCGCGGTCTCGTTCTAGACCTCGGGCGAAGGCATGCAGGTGGGGCAGGTTGGCTCCGCGGACCTGGACGATCCAATGTGAGAGCGCGTCGGGATTGTCGGCGTGAGGTGCAAGGAGCGGGGCGAAGTCCCTTATAACTGCCGCCAGTTGGATCATCTCGGGGCAGGCGGCGGTGAGCTTGGCCAGGAGTTCGTGTTGCTCGGCCTTGAGGTTGTCGGGCCTGGTCAGCAGCATCCGGGCGAGCCGACGCGGGGAGATATGGCTGCGGTCGGCGTCTGCGCGGCCTTGGTTGATGTACTTGTGCAGGAGGTTCAGGCAGCCCGTGAAGCCCAGGGCTTTGATCTCTTCGAAGAGGTGCAGGACGGGGAGACGCCAGGGGCCTCGGCTCGGCGTTTTCGCAGGTGCTCGCGGTAGGGGTCGACCAGGCTGGCACGGTACTTGGGGACGCGGAGCATCCGCTCGGTCCGGTCCGCACGGGCGTAGCGTTTGACGGTGTTCAGGGCCAGTTGCAGGCGGCGGGCGCATCGAGCAGGCCCACGCCCTGTTCGAGCAGACCGTGGGCCTGGTGCCAGCGTTCCAGGGTGGTCTGGGCGCGGGGCCCGTCGTAAATAGATGCGTCCAGTACGGTGGCCCAGCAGGTGCTGTGTGCCTTCACCTCGCCGTGAGAACCTTCACACAGGTTCTTCCACAAATGCCACCGATCACCGACCTGCGTCGCACGGGCAGAGCGCGGCGGATGGCCTCGGCGTAGGTCGCCGAGCCGTCACGGCACACGACCTCGACGCCCGGATGTTCGCGCAGCCACGCTTCCAGGGGGTCGGCCGTGCGGTCGGGCAGCACGGCGATCCGCTCGTGGGTCTCGGCGTCGATGATCATGGTGGCATAGCGGTGGCGCCGGCGCAGAGCGAAGTCGTCGACGCCGATCACGCGGGGCGTCCGCGCTGCGGGCAGCGGGATGCGCAACAGGGTACGCAGAGCCGTATGACGCGAGACGCCCACCGCGAGTATCGCCAGCAAACGTGCCCCCGCCCGGCCCGCTAACTCCTTGACCTCGGCCTTGACTTGCCTGGTCAGACGAGTGGTGCGCCGCTGGTATCGGTCGAGCACTCCGGGCACCTGCTCGCGGAAGGTATGTCGGCAGCCGCGCGTGGGGCACACCAGACGCCGCACCCGCACACGGACCACCACCCGCCTCCCGTCGACCGGCACGTCAGCCACAGTCCGCCAGTGGTAGCCGTGCACCCGCCCCGACGACACCCCGCACACCGGGCACGGCGCCATGTTCTGCGGCGTCTGCGCCCACACCACGGTCCGCTCGCCCTCGTCGACCATGTCGTCTATGACCAGCGGGCACAGGCCCGAAAACACCATCTGCACAAGCTCGTTGACATCCGTCACACGGATGCCAACGAGCCTCACGACTCTGCGTCACCACCGAAAGTGAGACAGAGCAGTTAGATTTCACTCCCAGTTAAATACGTGCCCCTCCGTTGTGACTGCTATGGCCGTGCACGGGCTCGGTGCCAGGCCGGTCGCGGAGCCGGAGGCTGATCAGTGCGGTGATCGTGAAGGCGGCGACCTGGTAGAGCATGGCGTGCCGGAACGCGGTGTCCGCATCGGCGGCGGGGGCATGGTAGGCGAGTCCGGCTGCGGTCACTCCGATCGATCCGCCGAGCTGCTGTGCTGTGGGCAGCAGTCCGGAGACCGAACCGGCGGCGGGGCCGTGCACCTCGGCCAGGACCAGGGTGAACACCGAGGCGGTGAAGGCGCCGAACGCAGCTCCGCCGATGGCCAGCACGGGCAGTGCCGCCTGGCGTCCCGCTGCCGAGCCGATGAGCGGGGCCAGCGCCAGGCACATCCCGGCCAGTACCAGGGACGCGACGGTGAGCACCGTCGGCCCGTGTCGGCGGGTGAGAGCGGGCGCGGCTCTGCTGCCGACGCCGGCGGAGGCCGCGAACGGTGCTGACGTCAGCGCGGCCGCGAGGGCCGAGTACCCGACGGCGGCCTGAAGGTGGAGGAAGAGCAGGTAGGTGAAGGAGGGCACGCCCGTGTTGAACACGAACACCAGCAGCGTGCCCCGGCGCGCCGACCGGTCACGCAGCACCGCGGGATGGATCAGCGGGTCGGGCCGGTGCGGGAGGCTGCGGACGAAGTGGCCGAGGGCGGCAACAGCCACGGCGAATCCGGCCCACGTCCACCAGGGCCAGCCTGCTTCCCGCCCCAGCGCCAGGGGCAGGACCAGCGCGCCGGCTCCCACGGTGACCAGCAACGCACCCAGCCTGTCGACGCGGAGTCCGTCCGCCCCGCGGGTGCGGGGCAACGCGGTCGCTCCGGCCAGCGAGGCGAGCGCCACCGGCACGGTGAGGAGCATCACCGGCCGCCAGCCGAGGCCGAAGAGATCGGCACTCAGGACGAGGCCGCCGATCAGGGGCCCGGCCAGTGACGCGACGGCCATGGTGGCGCCGTACAGGCCGAGGGCGCGCGGCCGGCGTGTCGCGGGGGTGGCGGCCTGGATGATTGACAGGACCTGGGGAGCGACCAGGCCGCTGCCCGCGCCCTGCACCAGCCGGGCCGCGATCAGTGATGCGGCGTCGGGGGCACACGCGCCGGCCACCGAGCCCGCGGTGAAGACCACGGTGCCCGCCACGAAGAGGCGGCGGTAGCCGTACCGGTCGCCGAGCCGTGCGGCGGGGATGAGCAGGCACGCGTACGTCAGGGTGTATCCGGCGAGGACCAGTTGCACGGCGCCCGGACCGGCGCCGAGGCCAGCCTGTATCGCCGGCGCAGCCACCTGGGCGACAGTGACGTTGAGCAGTTGCACGAAAGTGGCGCTGAGCACCACCGGCAGCACGAGGCGTCCGACGCTCACGGCAGCAGCGCCGCGGCGAGCTCATGGGGCCGGGCGGCGAACGGGCTGTGGCTGCCGGGGAGGGTGCGCACGGTGAACGGGTTGCCGGGCATGGCCCGGTCGGCTTCCGCGATCATCAGTTCCTGCACGGCCGTCGGCAGTGCCCGGTCGTCCGCGCAGCGCAGGAAGGTCCGCGGGATGCGCCCCCACCGGCCCGGGGTCACGATGACCGGGGTGGTGGGGATCGCCAGAGGTAGATCGGGGCTCAGTGCCGAGCGCCAGCGGTCGAAGCGGTCCAGGGGGGTGTCGTGGTAGTGCGTCTGCCGCAGTTCCTCGATGTAGGCGGGGTCGTGCGAGAGCGGGTTGATCCGCACGGCGCCCAGTTCTCCGGGGTCGCCGAGGTTCAGACTCTGGCCTCGTGCCGTGGCGTTCTCGGGCGAGCCCAGGTAGTCGAAGAACCGGGGCCGTCCGGCGGGCACGAAGGCTGAGAGGTAGACGATCTCATCGACGAGTTCGGGTGCGCGCTCGGCGGCCAGTGACGCGGGGCCGCCGCCCGCGCTGTGCGCGACGAGCACGACACGACGGTGGTGGCGGGCCTGGCGCAGCGTGTCCAGCACGGCCTCGGCGCTGTCGTCCATCGTCACGGTGGCGAGCGCGGACTTCTCGGTCAACAGGCCCGGCTGACCCGGCTGGAGGTATCCGCTGGGCAGTGGCGCGTCGAAGCCGTGTCCCGGCAGGTCGATGGCCATGCTCGCGGCACCGAGTGCGGCGAGTGCGCGCTGCGTCGCCGCCCACTGCCCGGAGCCGTGCCAGGCCCCGTGCACGAAGACGAAGACGGTGTCTGTGGAGGAAGAAGCAGTCATGACCGCATTCCACGCGACCCGATCCCGATCATCCAGCGAAAGATCTGAAGAGCCGACCTACGATACATGTGAGATATGGATGGGAGGCTGACATGGAGGCGCGGCACCTGCGATACGCACTGACCCTCGCCGAGCACGCACACTTCGGCCGGGCGGCCGGTGCGCTGGGCATCGCGCAGCCTCCGCTGTCCAAGCAGATCGCCGACCTCGAACGAGAAGTGGGCGCCCGCCTGTTCGACCGCACCCGCCAGGGGGTGTTCCCGACAGCTGCGGGCGCGGCCTTCCTCTCCCGGGCCCGCAGGGCGCTCGACGAGATCACGGCGGCTTCGGTCGACGCGGCCAGGGCAGCACGCGGCGAGACGGGACGGCTGCGCCTGGGGTTCATCGCCTCGGCGCTGCTCAAGCCCCTGCCGGACGTCCTCGGCCGGTTCGGCCGCGAACGGCCCGACGTGCGGCTGGAACTGCACGAGATGGCGACCAACCGCAGCACGGCCGCGCTCGTCGCCGGCGAACTTGACGTGGCGATCGGCCTCGGCCGTCCACGAGGCGTCGGGGCCGAGCAGTTGGTATAGGTCCCGATCGGACACGACCACCTGGTCGCGGTCGTGAGCAGCACGCATCCGTACGCGGGGCAGTCGTCGGTGGACGTGGACCAACTGCGGCGACAGCCGCTGATCGTGGCGCCGGGCGAGGACGAGCCCGCCGTCGTCACCGGGCTGCGGAACTTGTTGGGCAAGGACTCCCCGACGCTCTCCGGCGCGACCGTCGCGAGGGACATCCACACCATCATCGGCCTCGCTGCCTGCGGGGTGGGCGTCGGTCTGGGACCCTCCCGCATGCTGACGGCCCAACGACGGGGCACGTGGTTCTGCGAGGTGACCCCGCACACACCTCTGCCGGATCTGGTCCTGTCCTTCCAAGCCCGGGACCGCTCCCCGGCACTGAACGCCTTCCTCGACATCATCCGCCAGAACTGCCCCGAGGTCGGTGCCGCGCTCGACCACCGGCTCGGCCCACTCGGACCACAATGAAGAAGGCGACGGCGCCTCGACTTCTACCTGACTTTGCCTCGCCGGACGAGTGGGAGGAGTTCACCTCCGTTCCTGCGCCTCGGCACCGAGCTCCGCCGCACTGTCGGCACGACTGAACCAGAACTCCATCGCACGTTCATACCCAGGCGTCAGCTGCGGTTACTGACCCTTTTGGTGTGATGCCGTCAAGGTGAGGCCGGTTTCGGTGAGGCAGCCGTCGATGACATTGCCGCGGTATTGGATCTGGCGAAGTCCTCGCCGGAGGGTGTGCATCAGGTGGTCTGGGTCGGTGAATGGTCAAAGACCGCCTGGACATCACCGGCGCCCGCTGGGGCCTGTCCGGAGCTGAAGCCGTACTCAAACTGCGTGCCGTCCGCGCCAATGGCGACTTCGACGCCTACTGGGCCTGACACCAGCAGCAGGAGTTCATCCGCAACCACCAAACGCGCTACCGCGACCAGGCCATACCCACCGCCTGATCGACAGCACCCTCAGAGGGCGGTATGAGAGTGCGTAGGTGTTTTGTCGTCTCCTGAACGTGTAGCGGTGTGGCATCTCGGCCGGTCGGCGGCCCTGGGCATGTTGAGCTGGTCGCCGTGAGCGAGCGCAAGTCCTACAAGACCGACCTGAGCGATGAGCAGTGGGTGTTGGTCGAGCCGGTGATCATCGCGTGGAAGGGTGCGCATCCCTCGGTCAGTGGTCATCAGGGCCGGTACGCGATGCGGGAGATCGTCAACGCTCTGCTCTACCAGGGCCGGACCGGTTGTCAGTGGGACCTGCTCCCGCACGACTTTTCGCCGCCCGGCGCGGTGAAGTACTACTTCTACATCTGGCGCGACGACGGGACCGACCAGACCATCCACGACCTGCTGCGTTGGCAGGTGCGGGAGAAGCTGGGCCGGAAGGCAGATCCGAGCCTGGTGGTGCTCGACACTCAGAGCGTGCACGCGGCGGCCGGAGTGCCCGCCGGGTCGACGGGGCGTGATGCGGCAAAAAAGTACCGGGCCGCAAGCGCGGCCTGGCCGTTGACGTTCTGGGACTGGTGATCGCAGTGGTCGTGGTGGCCGCGTCGGCGCACGAGAACGCCGTCGGGATCGCGCTGCTGAACAAGGTTGCCGCCGACACCGACGCCGTGGAGAAAGCCCTGGTCGACCAGGGCTTCAAGAACGCCGTCGTCGCGCACGGGGAGAAGGTGGGCATTGAGGTGGAGGTCGTGGAGCGCAACCCCGCACAGACCGGGTTCGTTCCCCAGGCCAAGCGGTGGGTCGTGGAGCGCGCCTATGGGATCTTGATGCTGCACCGCAGGCTGGTGCGCGACTACGAGCACCGGCCCCGCAGTTCGGAGTCACGGGTGTACTGGGCGATGACCTCGGTAATACTGCGCCGGTTGACCGGGGCGACCGCGCCGGCCTGGCGCACCTCGTGACCGGTGGAGAGCTGACGCTCGGGGCGGTGCTGGCCCGGCTGGAGGAGCGGGAACGAGAGATCACCGCGCAGGCCGAGGCAACGAGGGAACGGATCGCGCAGCTGACCGCACAGCTCGACGAACTCGACCGGGCCACCGAGGAAGTTCGGATCACCCGCAAGACACTGCTGGAGCTGCCCGATCCGCAACCGCCCGCACCCCCGGCACCGAAACTTCCGGATCATCCGGCCTATCAGCAGATCATGGCGGTGTTCACCGCGGCCGGCCACCCGCTGAGAGCCCGGCAGGTCTGCGAGGCGATGGACCTGGCGGTCGCGCCCAACAACATCAACAACATCCGCCTAAAGCTCAAGCGGCTGGCCGACCGCGGGATCCTGGCCGAGACCGAGCAGGGCTTGTTCACCCAGCCCCGGCCGTAGCCGCCGCGACCTGCCCGCCCACCCCGGACAAAACCAAGAATCGGGCATCAGGTCTCATACCGCCCCCTGAGCACAAGACGGGCCGAACTGGACGAACCCGGCAGGACAGTTCATTCACGCCAGTGACATCCTGGGCCTGACCTGCACCCCTGCTGAGCTGGGCAATCGTGCTGATGGTTGCGGAATGTCACCCCCGACTTCCCGGGATTCCCCAGGAGTTTCCGGCCCAGTGTGCACTGGGCCGGGGGCGTGGCCTACTCCTCGTGGATGTACCAGCGGGACTTCGCGATGCAGGGCGCAGCCGACGGGCGCGATATGTCGAGTTGCTGCGCTGCTGTGCAAGATGGAGTGTGCGATTTTCATCGAGGGCGAGTAGGTGCCTCGTGGCGAGCACATGCGGAAGAAGTCGCACCACTCGATGGTGGTGCCGATGAGGCTTGCGGTGACGACGCGCTTGAGGCTGTTCGGCGTCGGGGAGCGGTTGCTGCGGAGGCCATGTGCGCCGCTTCCTCGTGTGCGGTGAGGACGGGTTCGTGTCGGAACATCGTAGGAATATGCAGGTTAGGCGCACATGTGGCGGGACAACATAGTTCGGGGCCGGAACGTAAGCGTGGCCTACACGTCTGCCTCTCAAAATCCGGACCAGGCGCTCGATCGGCGGCAGGACAGACGGCGTCAGGGATGTGTGATTCGGGGTGATTTGACGTGCTGACTTGGTGCTGACTACCCAGCGTTGAACTCCGGCCTTTGGGGCTGGGTGGCAACTCGTTGGCCGTGGCGGCGTGCCTGGTCCCCCCCTCGCGTCACCCGCAGTCAGACCTGTGCGCTCGCTGCGGCGTCTTATGCGGCGGTGGGCGCGATCCGCGAACCCGACTGTCAGTGACCGCGCTCGATCCACGCGTCGAGATGCGGCGCCTCGGCGCCGATCGTGGTGTCGTCCCCATGTCCGGTACGCACCGTGGTTTCGGGCGGCAGCGTCAGCAGACGGTCGCGGATCGCGCGGATGATCGTCGGGAAGTGCGAGTACGAACGTCCCGTGGCCCCCGGCCCGCCCTGGAACAAGGTGTCTCCGGTGAAAACCGTGGCCAGTTCCTCAGCGTAGAGACACACCGCGCCTTGAGTATGCCCGGGGGTGTGCAGGACCGTCAGTTCCGTCCCGGCGATGGTGAGACGGCGGCCGTCCGAGAGGTAGCCGTCGGGATCCCGGTCGGGATGCGTGTGTTTCCACAACAGACGGTCGTCCAGGTGCAGGAAGATCGGCGCACCGGTGCGGTCGGCCAGTGACGGCGCGGCGTCGATGTGGTCGTTGTGGGCGTGGGTGCACACGATGGCCGTAAGGAGACGGTCGCCGACCGCCTCGCCGATGGCGTCGGCGTCGTGGGCAGCGTCGACGACCAGTACCTCGTGGTCGTCACCCACGATCCAGACGTTGTTCTCGACGTCCCATGTCCCGCCGTCCAGTGAGAAGGTCCCGGCGGTGACGACCCGCTCGACACGTACGGCCCCGCTCACAGCATCACCACTGAGCGCAGGACGTCGCCGTGGTACATCCGCTCGAAGGCTTTCTCCACCTCGTCGAGTTGGATGGTCTCGGTCACGAACGCCTCCAGGTTTAGGCGGCCCTGCAGGTGCAGGTCGATGAGCATCGGGAAGTCGCGGGAGGGCAGGCAGTCGCCGTACCAGGAGGACTTCAGGGCGCCGCCGCGTCCGAAGACGTCCAGGAGGGGGAGTTCGAGTTTCATCTCCGGGGTGGGTACGCCGACAAGGACGACGGTGCCGGCGAGGTCGCGGGCGTAGAAGGCCTGCCGGTAGGTCTCCGGGCGGCCGACCGCCTCGATGACGAGGTCTGCGCCGAAGCCGCCGGTCAGCTCGCGGATCGCCTCGACGGGGTCGGTCTCGCGCGAGTTGACGGTGTGGGTGGCGCCCATGGTGCGGGCTGTGGCCAGCTTGCGGTCGTCGATGTCGACGGCGATGATCTTCGCCGCCCCGGCCAGGTTCGCCCCGGCGATCGCCGCGTCGCCGACACCGCCGCAGCCGATCACCGCGACTGTGTCGCCCCGGCCGACGTTCCCGGTGTTGATCGCGGCACCGATCCCGGCCATCACGCCGCAGCCCAGCAGCCCGGCGACCTGCGGGGCGACCGACGGGTCGACCTTGGTGCACTGCCTGGCCGAGACCAGCGTCTTCTCCGCGAAGGCGCCGATGCCGAGTGCCGGGGAGAGTTCCTGGCCGGTCGAGGCCAGGGCCATCTTCTGCGTGGCGTTGTGCGTGTTGAAGCAGTACCAGGGCCGGCCGCGGAGACAGGCCCGGCAATTCCCGCACACCGCACGCCAGTTCAGGATGACGAAGTCCCCGGGCTCGACGTCGGTGACCTCCTCGCCGACCGACTCCACCATGCCCGCCGCCTCGTGGCCCAGCAGGAACGGGAAGTCGTCGCTGATGCCGCCCTGCTTGTAGTGCAGGTCGGTGTGACACACCCCGCATGCCTGCACCTGCACCACGGCCTCGCCCGGGCCCGGGTCGGGTACCACGATCGTCTCCACCCGCACCGGCAGGTCCTTGCCCGCCGCGATCACACCGCGTACTTCCTGCGCCATGGGTCAACTGCCTTTCTGGGATTCCGAGTAGTCGTGGAAGCCGCGCCCCGACTTCCGGCCGAGCAGTCCGGCTTCCACCATGCGCAGCAGCAGCGGGGGTGCGGCGTGCAAGGGCTCCTTGAAGTCGGCGTACATCGCGTCGGCGATCGCAGCGAGAGTGTCCAGGCCGATCAGATCGGCCAGGCTCAGCGGGCCCAGGGGGTGGGCGCAGCCGAGGACCATGCCGTTGTCGATGTCCTCCGCTGAGGCGAAGCCGGACTCCAGCATCCGGATCGCGGAGAGCAAGTACGGCACCAGCAGCGCGTTCACCACGAAGCCCGCCCGGTCCTGGGAGCGGATCACCTGCTTGCCGAGCGCGCCGGTTACGAACCCCTCTGCTCGGGACTGGGTCTGAGGGCTCGTCAGCAGGGACGGCACGATCTCCACGAGGCCGAGGACCGGGACCGGATTGAAGAAGTGCACCCCGATCACCTGGTGCGGGCGCGTGGTGGCCATGCCCAGTTTCATGATGGGCAGCGAGGAGGTGTTCGACGCGAGCAGCGCGTCCTCGCGTACGACGATGCGGTCGAGGGCGGCGAACAGGTCGAGCTTCACTGCCTCGTCCTCGGTCGCCGCCTCCACCACCAGGTCCCGGTCGGACAGGTCCACGAGGTCGGAGGTGACCCGCACCCTGTCCAGCGCGGCGTCGCGCTCCTCACCGGTGAGCTTGCCGCGCCGTACGCCCCGGTCGAGCGAGGCGGCGATCCGGGACCGACCGGCCTTGGCCGCCTCCTCGTTCACCTCGTGCACCACGACGTCCAAGCCGGCCCGGGCGCAGACCTCGGCGATGCCCGCGCCCATCAGTCCGCAGCCGACGACGCCGACCCTGCGCACGTCCGCGCCCGGCCCAGCGCTCACCGGAAGGCCGCCTGCCCCGTCAGGGCCTGGCCGATCATCAGCGTGTGCATCTCGACGGTGCCCTCGTAGGTGAGGATCGACTCGAGGTTGTTGGCGTGCCGGATGACCGGGTACTCCAGCGAGATGCCGTTCGCGCCCATGATGGTGCGGGCGGTGCGGCAGATCTCCAGCGCGCTGCGGGTGTTGTTGAGCTTGCCGAAGCTGACCTGCTCGGGGCGCAGCCCGCGGTCGTCCTTGGCGCGGCCCAGGTGGAAAGCGAGCAGCGTGCCCTTGGCCAGCTCGATGGCCATATCGGTCAGCTTGGCCTGCGTCAGCTGGAAGCCGCTGATCGGGCGGTCGAACTGGACCCGGTCGCCCGCGTAGGCGAGTGCCGCTCGGAACGACGAGCGGGCGGCGCCCATGGCGCCCCAGGCGATGCCGTACCGGGCCTCGTTGAGGCAGGACAGCGGGCCCTTCAGCCCCCGTACCTCCGGTAGCACGGCACTCCCGGGCAGCCGTACGGAGTCCAGGACCAGCTCGCTCGTCACCGACGCCCGTAGCGACATCTTGTGCTTGATGGCCGGAGCTGAGAAACCGGGGGTGTCGGTGGGCACCACGAAACCGCGGATGCCGTCGTCGGTGCGGGCCCAGACCACGGCGACGTCGGCGACCGACCCGTTGGTGATCCACATCTTGCGGCCGTCGAGGATCCAGTCGTCGCCGTCGCGGCGGGCGGCGGTGCGCATGCTGCCGGGGTCGGAGCCGGAGTCGGGTTCGGTGAGTCCGAAGCAGCCGATGGCGGTGCCGGCGGCGAGGCGGGGCAGCCACTCCTCCTTGTGCTCCTCGGAACCGAACGCCCAGATCGCGTACATGGCGAGCGAACCCTGGACCGAGACGAGGGAGCGCAGACCGGAGTCGGTCGCCTCCAGTTCGAGACAGGCGAGTCCGTAGTCGACAGCGCTCATCCCGGCGCAGCCGTAGCCCTCCAAGTGCATGCCCAGCAGGCCCAGTTCCCCGAGTTCCTTGGTGAGCCCACGGATGTCCTCGACCGCGCCCTGCTCGAACCACTCGGCGATGTGCGGTTCCACGCGCCGGTCGCAGAAGGTGCGGACGGCGTCGCGCACGGCACGCTCGTCCGCGGTCAGCAGGCTGTCGATCTCCAGAAGGTCGAGGGGGTCGGCCGGACGGCCGGAGTTCTGCGCGTGCATCGGGGCTCCAAAGCGAAGAGAAGCGAGGAGAAGCGAGGAGAAGGGGGAGAGATGAGAGGAGACGAGACGAGACGAGAGGAGAGCAGAGGTGAAGGGGGATGGGGGCCGCCGGTCCTGAGGGGGAGTTGGCCGACGGCCCCCGGCCGTAGGGATCAGGACGTCGCTGTCGGGCTGATGATGAAGTTGCTGAAGCCGCCGTTGCGCTCCGCGATGCCGCTGATGGCCTCGTTGACCTGCTCCAGTGGGATGACCTGGTGCTCCAGCGGGCTCAGGTCGAGCAAGCCCGCCTCCACCATGTCGGCCATGGCCTGGCCCTCGCCGGAGGTGAACCAGGCCGAGCCGATGAGCCGCAGCTGCTGGTCCATCATGCGGTGGATGTCGATGGGCAGGTCACCGGCGACGGCGCCGATGTTCACCGCGATGCCGCCGCGCGCCATGGCCCGCATGCCGGCCAGGAACGTCTCGTGCGGGGCGCCCGGGCCGAGGGCGTCGATGTAGATGTCGACGCCGTAGTTGCCGGTCTCCTGGTGGATCCAGTTGTCCAGCGGGCCGTCGCTGAGGGAGTGAAGGTGCACTCGGCCGCCGCCCAGTTTGTCGACCTGGTCGAGCAGGCCCTTGTCGCGGCCTGTGCCGTAGACCTGGGTCAGGCCCATGGCGGGCGCGAGCAGCGCGGCGCCGATGCCGAGGGTGCCGCTGATGCCGTTGACCAGGACCGACTTGCCCGGTGCGGCGCCGGCCTTGCGGAGGGCGGAGTACATGGTGCCGAGGTAGCCGAAGCGGGCGGCGGCGTTGAAGGACAGGTTGTCGGGGAGCTTCACCAGGGAGTAGGCGGGGGCGATCATGTACTCGGCGAGGCCGCCCTGGTAGCGGTCGAGGAGGTCGATCGCGGTGGGGGAGAAACCGAAGTACCCGGCGAAGGCGTAACTGGCGCAGTTGATCGAGTCGTTGTTGCGGCAGGACCGACAGGACCCGCAGCTGCGGCCTGGGTTGACGTACACCCGGTCGCCGACCTTCCAGCCCTGGACTCCCTCGCCGACCGCCTCGACCACGCCGGCCGGGTCGAGTCCGAAGATCGCCGGGAGTGTGGGCAGGGGGCTGTGCGGGAACCACGTGGTCCACATGTTCAGGATGTTGGCGAGGTTCGGGACGATGTTGACGGCGTGCACGGCCACCCGGACGTCGCCGGGGCCCGGCTCGGGAACGGGGAGTTCCTCGATCAGCATGGGCTCGCCGACTTGGTGCATCCGCGCGGCTCGCATGGTCGCACTCATGGCCACTCCTTTGTGTGTGGAGATGTCGCCGGTGGAGCCGGCCCCCATCTCATGGGTCGGATATGGATGTGGGGGTTCGGGATGTGCGTGGGGCTCTCTGGGGTGTGGAGCTCTGGGAGATGCGGTTCTGTGGTGTTGATGCCGGTCGTCGAACCGCGCCACCGGTGCCGTCTGTACGGCGTCGCCGCCGTCGTACGGCGTGATCGGTCGCCCGGCGGTCCGGTCGGACCGCCCGTACGGCGTGCGTGATCTCAGTCGTCCAGCAGCATCGTCAGCCGCTGCCGCTGGAGTTTCCCGGTCGCCCCTCGGGGCAGTGCCGGGACGACGCTGAGGCGGCGGGGCCACTTGTGGCGGGCCAGCCGTCCGTCGAGGTGTGCGCGGACGTCGTCGAGCGTCGGTGCGCAGTCGTCGGAGACGAGGAACGCGGTCACGACCTCGCCCCACACCTCGTCCGGCGTTCCGGACACCGCGACCTCGACCACGCCCGGAAGGTCGGCCAGCGCGTTCTCGACCTCGGCGGGGTCGACGTTCTCGCCGCCGGTGATAATCGTGTCCTTGACCCGGCCGACGACCTCCAGCCGGCCCTCGGCGTCGAACCGTCCTCGGTCGCCGCTGTGGAACCAGCCCTCGGCGTCGGTGGCGGGCCGCGGCCCGGTCGCCGTCCAGTAGTGCGAGGCGACCGACGGCCCGCGCACCCAGATCTCACCGGCGACACCCGCCGGGGTGGGCGCCCCCGTCCCGTCCACGACCAGCAGCTCGACATGGGGCACGGCACGCCCCGCGACGGCGGCGGCCGTGTCGAGCGGCGAGTACGTCACCCCGGCACAGGTCTCCGTCAGCCCGTAGGAGTCGGCGACCCCGATGCCGCGCTCATGGAGCTGTGCCCGGGTCGCCGTCTGGGCCGGTGCCCCGCCGGACAGGACCCACCGAAGGGTGTCCAGGTCACCGCTGGTGAAGCGAGGGTGCCGGGCCAGCAGCGCGGCCATGGCGGGCACCGCGAACGCGCAGGTCACCCGGTGGTCGCGGACCAGGTCGGTGAACAGGTCCGGGTCGAACTTCGGCGCCAGCACCACCGTCCCGCGCCGCGCCCATGTGTACTGCGGAAGCCCTCCCAGTACGGCCACATGCGCCAGCGGGGTGGAGACGAGGGCGACGTCGTCCTCGCCGACCGGCAGCAGGGACAGGCCGTTGACCATGCTCCAGCGCAGGTTGTCGTGCGTGAGCGCGACCCCTTTGGGGCGGCCGGAGGTCCCGGACGTGAACGCGATGATCGCGGCATCGGACCCGGCGGGCGGCTCGGGATCGGCGGCCGGCGCCGACGCCTCGTCGCCGGGGTGCAGATCGTCCCACGTCAGCCGGAAGCAGGTACCTCCGCCATCGCCCGGCCCCGCGCTCAGGAACCGCTCGTCACCGACCACCGCACGCGGCGCGGTCTCCTCGCGGAACACCGCCAGCTCGCCGCCGGTCACCTGAGGGTGGACCGGTACGAGGACCGCGCCCATCCGCGTCACCGCGAACAGCGTGATCAGCGCCTCGGGCCGGGTTGCCCCCTGCATTACGACCCGGTCGCCCCTGCGCACCCCGAACTTGTCGAGACGGGCGACCGTGCGCCGCACAGCCAGGTCGAGTTGGGCATAGGTCCAGGACCTGTCGGCGAAGGCCAGGGCGGTCCGCGAGCCGGCCTCGGCCGCGCTCGTCACGAGGTGGGCGCCGAACCACACCTCGGTGGAGTCTCCGGTCATGCGCGCACCTCCTTGGTACGTCTGGCGCGGGCGAGGGCGCCGAGGGTGGACCCCGCGAGGTCGGTGGGAGAGACGGGCGGGTCCTGCTGGAGCAGCCGACGGGCCGCCAGATGCTCGGCGGGCCAGTTAAGTGTCTCCACGGCCACCAGCCGCTCGTCGCGGAAGGCGTACGCGGCCAGCCGTTCCAGGGTGTCACTGTCACCGGGCACCACCCGCACCTCGTCGGTGCTCGCCCGCAACCCCGCGATCTGGAGCTTCACCGGACCCTGGTCGCTCCAGAACCACGGAAGACTCTCGTACGGCCCGGCGGCGCCCCCGGCGATACGGCGGCCGACGAGCGCCCCCTGGTCCATGGCGTTCTGCACGGACTCCAGCCGGATGAGCCCGTCCGCGTGCGGATGCGGATGCCGGGCGCAGTCGCCCACGGCAAAGACCCGGGGATCGGAGACCGAGCGCAGTTGCTCGTCCACGATCACCCCGTCGTCGACCGCCAGACCCGCCTCGCGGGCCAGTTCGTCCCTGGGCGTGGCCCCGATGCCGTAGACCACGAGGTCGGCGGGGAGCGGGCCCTGGCCGGTGACGACCTGGTGGACCTGCCCGCCCTTGCCCTCGATCCGCTCGACGGCCGTTCCGGTGAGGATACGGATGCCGTCGCGCTCGTGCCGCTCCCGCAGATGTTCCTGGAGTTGAGGTGAGACGGCCCGGCTGAGCAGCCGGTCGGCCAGTTCGACCACCGTCACACGTGCTCCGCGTGCCCGGGCGACCTGGGCCAGTTCCAGTCCTATGAACCCGCCGCCCACAACCACGACGTCACGGGCCGTCGAGAGCGCCCGGCCGATCGTGAGGGCGTCGTCGAGGGAGCGCAGCGCGTGGATGCCCGCCAACTCGGCGCCGGGGACGGGCAGCGGACGGTTGCGCGCGCCGGTCGCCAGGACGAGGTGCTCGTACGGGACGCGCTCGCCCGAGCCGGTGGTCACCGCGCAGGCGGCCGTGTCGAGGGCGGCGACGTACTCGCCGAGCCGCAGATCGATGTCCCGCTCGCGGTAGAAGGACTCGGGCACCAGGTCGACGCCCAGGCCCTCCGGTTCGGTGTGGGCCTTCTTGGACAACGGGGGCCGCTGGTACGGCAGCCGGGGCTCGTCGGCGAAGACGGTGACCGGGCCCTCGTACCCGGCGCCGCGCAGGGCCTGGACGACACTGAACCCGGCCTGCCCGCCCCCGACGACGACCACGCCGGCGGCACTCATACCTGCTCCTCGGGGATGTGGACCACCAGCCCGTCGAGCGCGTCGGAGACCTGGACCTGGCAGCTGAGCCGGCTGGTGGGCCGGCGTTCGGCGGCGGTGAAGTCCAGCATCTCGTCCTCGACGTCGTTCGGCGGCCCCACGAGCTCGCCGTGCCGTTCGTCGACGTAGACGTGGCAGGTGGCGCAGGAGGCGTTTCCGCCGCACTCCGCGACGATGCCGTCGACGCCGTTCGACACGGCCGCCTGCATGAGCACCGTCCCGGAATCGGCGGTGACCTTGCGTTGGGTGCCGTCGGGCAACTCGAAGATGACGATGGGCATGAAGTCCTCCCGGTGGGGACGGCTCGATTGGCTCCGCAGGGCCCACAGGGCCCGGCGGGGCTCAGGCTTGCCAGGTGACGTTCAGCGAGGTGAGTCCCCGGAACACCCAGCCCTCCATCCGGTCGTCCGCGCCCTCGACGAGGCGGAGTCCCTTGAGGCGGCTGAAGACGAGGGGCCAGGCGAGCGCGCTGACCTCGTGGCGCGCGACCCACGCGCCCATGCAGAAGTGCGGTCCGCCGCCGAAGGCGAGATGCGGCCGGTGCGGCCGGTCGATGTCGAACTCGTCCGCTCGTTCGAAGACCGACTCGTCCCGGTTCCCCGAGGCGATGACGAGGGCCACGCGGCTCCCGGCGGGGAGCGCGACGCCCGCGATCTCGTAGTCCTGGGTGAGCTGGCGAGGATATATGCCGATCGGCGAGATCCAGCGCGCGGTCTCCTCGAAGACCCGCTTCCAGAGCCCGGCATCGGCCACGACCCGGTCCCGTACGTCCGGGCGTCGCAGCAGTGCCTGGGCACCGACCCCGAAGACGTCGCGCGGTTCGTTGACGCCGCCGCCGATGATGACCTTGATGTTGTTCTGGATCTCGGTCAGCTCGACCGGATCGGCCGCGTGGACCATGGAGGAGATCACCGAGCCGTCGGGCTCGCGGCGGGCGGCCTCGGCCATCTCGGCCACCGCGTCCTCGATGGCACGGGTGGCCTGCTCGGCACGCAGCCAGATGTCGGGGTCGTCGGCGTAGTTGCCGTTCGCCGCCATCATCGCCCGCGACCAGTCGGAGATGTCGTCGGCGCTCGCGTTGCGCAGCCCCAGGACCACGGCCAGGTTGGCCGCCGCGAGCGGCTCGGCGAAGTCGCCGATCAGGTCGCCCTCGCCGCGCCCGGCGATCCGGTCGAGCAGGTCGTGCGCGTTGCGTTCGAACGTCCCGGCCCACAGGTCGCGGACCTGGCGGGGGCGCGTCGGCGGCTCGGCCGCGGCCCGCAGCCGCCGGTGCTCCGGGTCGTCCTCACGAAGCAGGTTGGGGCCAACCGTGCGCAGCAGCAGCGAACCCTCCTCGCGCGAGCTGAACACCTCCGGCAGCTTCTCCGCGCGGACGATGTCCTCGTACCGAGTCAGCAGGTGCCGTCCGACCGACGGCACCCACGCCAGCGGAGCGGTGCGGCGCAGCTCCGCGTAGGCCGGGTACGGGTCGTCGCGCAGCTCGGCGAGATCGAGCTCGACGACGGGCGCACCCGGGGCAGCGGCCATCAGCGTGCTCATGCGGTGCCGCCGGCGCCCATCAGGACGAAGAACACCGTGGCGGGCTCGGTGCCGGGGTTGCGCCAGGCGTGCCGGGTGGCGTTCTGCACGACCAGGTCGCCGGGCCCCAGCGTGGCGACCTCACCGCCGTCGAGGTCGAGGACGATCTCGCCGCTCAGGACGACGCCGTAGTCCACGGTGGGCGTGGTGTGCATGCCCGGGTTGTCGGGCTCGAACAGCTCCGCCAGACCCGGGGTGGCCTCCAACTGCTCGCCGGCGGCGGCCGCCGGGTCCCAGGCCGGGTCGGCGTAGACACTGGCCGGCGGGAAGGTGACGGTCAGGGCTATCGTCTCGCCGGGGGCGGGCACGAACGACTTCAGGGACTCCGTCGGGTCGGCCGACGGAACGGCGGGCGCCGCCGTGTTCCACACCACGGACCGGGCGAAGCCGGGGGTGTGGGTGAACTGACGGGTGCGCGGCGGCTCGCCGTCACTGACGATCACGGGCTTGCCGCTCGGGCTGACACCGGTAACGACACGACGGACCATGATTCTCTCCTTTGAGAAGCCCTGCTGAGACAGCATTTGAGTAGTTAGGGATGCGACAGTAAGGGTCCTGACGATTCTGCGGATGTCGTAAGTCGCCACGCGGACTCACGTCTGCGTGCGGTCGGTGTGCGGGGGTTCGGGTGCTGGCGGTCAGTATGTGCCGGTCAGTCTGCGGCCGGGGTCTCCTGATTGACCAGGGTTCGCAGCAGGTGAACCAGCTCACTGAGCTGGTCGTCGCGCAGGACGGCGGTCCACGCCCGTTCCCGCAGGGTCTGGGCCTCGATGGCCTTCCGCAGCGTCTCGCGGCCCTCGTCGGTGAGCTCGACGATCAGCTGGCGGCGGTCGGTCTCCACGCGACGGCGGGTGACGAGGCCGCGGTTCTCCAGGGTCGTCAGCGCGCTGGAGATGCTGGCGCGCGTGGACCCGGAGACCCGGCCGATGTCCTGCTGGGCGAGCCCGTCGTAGGCCCACAGGGCGTTCAGGATGCGGAATCCCGCCCAGGTCAGACCGAGCGGCCGGTGGACGTGCTTCTCGAAGTCCTTCGTCAGCCGGGCCTCGAGTCGGGTGAGGTCGGTGACCATCTCGATCGCGTCGAGATCCCGGGGATCGGTCGTGCCCAGCTCGCGATGGTGGTGGCGCAGCAACTCCGAGAACTCCCGGGTCCGGCGCAGCCTCGCGGCTTCCGCTTCTCCTGCGGTGTCCGTCACGATCTCCCGTCCTCTCTGGTCCGACCGGACCGCAGTCAGCCGCCGACGACCGGGTTGACCATAGTGCCGACGCCTGTGACCTCGGTCCGCAGGACCTTACCCTCGGTCAGGTACAGCCGAGGAGTGCGGCGGACACCGCAGCCGGCCGGGGTGCCGGTGAAGATCAGGTCGCCGGGCTCGAACGTCACCCGCTTCGACAGCCAGGCGATCAGCTCGGGCACGCTGAAGATGAGGTCCGAGGTTCGGCCTCGCTGCACCTCGAGGTCGTCGACCCAGCCGACCACCTCGATGTCGTCCGGGTCCTCGAACTCGTCGACGGTCACCAGGTACGGGCCGATCGGGCTGAAGGTGTCGTACGACTTCGGCAGCGTGAACTGGTTGATCGGCTTGCGCCACTGCTCCTTGCGGTCGCTGACGTCCTGACCTGCGGTGACACCCGCGACGTAGGACCAGGCGTCGGCCGCGGAGATGTTCTTGCCGGTCCGCCCCATGACCACCACGAGTTCGGCCTCGTAGTCGACCTTGTCGTACTGCGGCTCCACCACGATGGAGTCATACGGACCGACCACGGAGGAGGCGAACTTGGCGAACACCGACGGCTCGTCCGGGACGGGCAGGTTGGACTCCTCGGCGTGCGCGCGGTAGTTCAGGGCCACGCCGATTGCCTTGTAGGGCTTGGCGACCCGGCCCAGGTCACGCTGCTCGAACGGCTTCCAGTCCGCCTCTTCCGCCCGCTCGGCGAGGGCGCGCAGTTCGTCGTGGAGCGAGAGATCGGAGAGCACCTCGAGGCGCGGCTCGATCGCTCCCTTGCTGGCGTCCGCGATGTCGAGGGCGAGGTTGTCGCGGACGACGACCGGGCGGCCGGCGAGGTTGGCGAGCTTCATGCGGCTTCTTCCTTCTTCTCGGTCGGTTCGGGCAGGGGCAGTGCGAGGTCGCCCTCGACCTGGACCCCGAGGGTGTTGATGACGGTGGCGATGGTCAGGTACTGGCCGACGGTGTAGAGGACGTCGATGACCTGCTCGGTGCTCAGGTGGGCCGTCAGCCGGTCCCACAGCTCGTCGTCGACGCCCTGGCGGTCCAGGAGCGAATCGGTGGCGGAGAGCAGCACCCGGTCCAGCTCCTCCAGTCCGTCCCAGTCGCCGGTCGCGGCGGCCAGGATCGTGTCGTCGGTGAGCCCGGCGCGGCGGGCGATCCGGACGTGCTGGTCCCACTCGTACGCGGCCCGCGCCCGGACGGCGATCCGCAGGATCATCAGCTCCCGGGACGACAACGGCAGGGTGTTCTTCCCCAGCACGTGGTTGCCGAAGAGGATGAAGCGGCGCAGAGCCTCCTGGTGGTGGGCCAGCGTCGCCCAGATCGTGTAGATCCGCCCGTCCTGATCGCGGTACGGCGCCAGCGACGTCAGCGTCTTCTCATGCAGCTCGCCCTCGTCGACGGGCTGCAGGCGGGCCTTCTCGGGCACTACTCCCGACATCGGGGACCTCCTCGACTCGATGGCGTCAACGTATTCGTAAGAGTATTGACCGTCAAGGGTCTAACAAATATTGTCTTCGCCATGACGATCCAGAGCCTTGGGTATGTGGGCATCGGTGCGCCCGACCCGGATGCATGGGCGGAGTACGCCCGGACAGTGATAGGTCTCGCGGTCGAGCCGGGGGCTGCGGCCGACAGCGGCTCCGCCCCGGGCGAGGGGCCCGTGCGCTATCGCCTGCGTATGGACCAGCACCCGTTCCGCATGTGGCTGACGGAGGCGGAACCCGGTGGTGTGACGGTCATCGGCTGGGAGGTCCGTGACGGGGCGGCGATCGACGCGATGACGGTGCGGCTCAAGGAGGCCGGCGTCGACGTCACGGCGGGCACCGAGGAGGAGTGCCGGGACCGCCAGGTGGCCCGCATGGTGCACTTCACCGGCCCGCTCGGCATCCGCACCGAGCTGTTCTGCGGCCGCCGCCTCGCCCCCAGCCAGTTCGTGTCACCGCTCGGCGTCGACTTCGTGACCGGAGAACAGGGCCTCGGGCACGTCGTGATGAAGACACCGCACGTGCAGGAGGCGGTCGACTTCTACTGCGAGATCCTGGGCTTCCGGCTCAGCGACACCGCCGACTACCCCTGGGGCACCTTCTACTTCCTGGGCTGCAACCCCCGGCACCACAGCATCGCCTTCATCCGCTCGTACAAGAACGAGGGCACCCACCACATCCTGTGCGAGGTGACCAGCCCGGAGGAGGTCGGCCGCGCCCTGGACCGAACCCGCGAGCACGAGGTCGAGCTCATGGCCACGCTCGGCAAGCACGCCAACGACGGGATGTTCTCCTTCTACATGACGTCGCCCGCCGGCTTCGGCATCGAGATCGGAGCGGGCGGTGTGCAGGTCGACGAGAGCACCTGGGTGAGCCGCACCTACACCGCTGACATCTGGGGCCACCACCCCGTGGACTGACAGCCCCGGGCCTCCATTCCGTGGACTGAATGCCCGGACCTTCCCGTCACGCCCTCGCCCCCGTCCGCCCTCGACGAAAGCAGCCGTACCCCATGCTCCAGAGTTTTCTGCAGGACACCTGGGTCACCCCCACGGTCACGCCCGCGTCGGCGGTCGCCGTACGCGACGCGGTCACCGGCGAGACGATCTGCCACGTCTCCTCCGAAGGGCTCGACGTCGCCGGGGCGTTCGCCCACGCACGACGCGTCGGCGGTCCCGCCCTGCGCGACCTCACCTTCCCGCAGCGAGCCGACCTCCTGGACGCGGTCGCCGCCGCCGTCCGGGCCCGCCGCGAGGAGCTCTACGTGCTGTCGGCGCGCGCCGGTGCGACCCTGACGGACGCCCGGTACGACGTCGACGGCGGCGTCCGCGTGCTGCGCGACTACGCCACCCGGGCCAGGGCCGAACTCCCGGACGCGCCCTACCTGTTGGAGGGCCCCGCCGAACGCCTCGCGCGCGGTGAGGACTTCCTCGGCGTCCACCTCGTCTCCCCCTCACCGGGCCTGATGCTCCAGGTGAACGCCTTCAACTTCCCGGTCTGGGCGCCGCTGGAGAAGCTCGCGCAGGCGGTGCTGGCCGGCGTGCCGAGCGTGGTGAAGCCGGCCACGCCCACCGCGTACCTCACGGAACACCTGGTACGGATCGTGGCCGAGGCCGGGGTCCTGCCTCCCGGTGCCCTGCAGATGGTCGTGGGCTCGGTGCGCACGGCGCTCGATCTGCTCCACGAACAGGACGTGCTCTCCTTCACCGGCTCGGCCGCCACCGCCGCGACCCTGCGCACGCACCCCGACCTGGTGGCCCGCTCCGTCCGGTTCAACGCGGAGGCCGACTCCGTCAACGCCATCGTCCTCGCGCCGGACGTCGAGCCCGGATCCCCGCTGTTCGAGGCATTCGTCCGCGAGGTCGTCACCGAGATGACGGTCAAGGCGGGCCAGAAGTGCACCGCGATCCGCCGGGTCCTCGTCCCGCGCGAGCACGAACTCGCCGCCCTGGACGCGATCTCGGCCGAGCTGGCAGGCGTGACCATCGGCAACCCCGCTGCGGAGGGCGTCCGGATGGGGGCAGTCGTCAGCCTGGATCAGCGCGACGACGTACGGCGGGCGGTGCGCGCCATCGTCGAGTCCGGCCGCTTCGTGTACGGCGACCCGGGCAAGGTGCGCGTGGTGGACGCCGACCCGGAGCGGGGCGCCTTCCTGGACACGCTGTTGATCTCCGCGGACCCGGACGCCTCGGCACCCCACGAGGTCGAACCCTTCGGACCGGCCGCGACCGTGCTGGCGTACCGCGACACCGCCCACGCCACGGACCTGGTTGCGCGCGGCCGTGGCAGCCTCGCCGCCTCCGTGGTCGGCGACGACCTCGCCTGGACGACCGCCTTCGTCCGGGAGGCGGCTCCCTGGCACGGGCGGCTCCACCTGCTGGACTCGACGAACCTGACGCAGACCACCGGGCACGGATCCCCGCTCCCCGCCCTGCGCCACGGCGGCCCGGGCCGAGCCGGCGGGGGATCGGAAATGGGGGGCACCCGCGGTGTCGTGGACCTGATGCAGCGAACGGCACTCCAGGCGTCACCGAGGCTGCTGGACTCCCTCCGGAACGGGCACGCCCGGCCGCCGGCCGACTCCGCGTGACGCCCATGCGCGCGAGGCGTGCACGGTCCGAACGGCTTAACCGTTGTACCGCACCCATGGAACACGGAACGGACCTGCCGGCCGCGATGCTGCTGGCGCTGGCCCTGGCCTACGGAGTCTCCCCGCTGGCCATCGACATGTATCTGTCGGCGTTTCCGCGCATGGCGCGTGACCTGCATGCCTCAGCCACCGGCGTCCAGCTGACGCTGACCGCGTTCATGACCGGCCTGGCCGTCGGGCAACTGGTCATCGGGCCGCTGTCGGACCGCTGGGGCCGGCGTCGGCCGCTGCTGGCCGGGACCGCGGTGAGCGTGCTCGCGGGGCTGCTCTGCGCCGCGGCGCCCTCCGTCGGACTGCTCGTCGCGGCCCGTTTCACGCACGGCGTCAGCGGAGCCGCCGGGATCGTCATCGCCCGTGCCGTGGTCGGCGACCGGGCCCGCGGGGCGGGGGCGGCCCGGGCGTACGGACTGCTGATGATGACCGCCGGCGTGGCACCGGTCGTCGCCCCGCTGATCGGCGGAGCACTGGTCGGTGCCGTCGGCTGGCGCGGGATCTTCCTCGTCCTCGCGGGCCTGGCGGCACTGACGTTCCTCGGCGCGCTCTTCCTGGTCCCCGAGACCCTGCCGCCCGACCGGCGGAGCGGCGGGGGGCTCGCCACCACCCTCCGCCGTACCGGCACCCTCCTCACCGACCGCCCGTTCCTCGGCTACGCCTTCGCCTTCGCCTTCGGGTTCGGCACCCTGTTCAGCTACCTCGCGGCTTCGCCGTTCGTCTACCAGAACGTCTTCGATCTCTCAATCGGGACCTACGCGGTGATCCTGGCTGCCAACGCTGTGGGATTCACTGCCACCAGCGCCCTCAACCGGCGGATCGTCCGGCGCTTCGGCGCCCGTCTCCTGCTGCGCGTCGGCCTCCTCGTCATGGCGGTGTGCTCTACGACGCTGTGCCTGCTCGCCGGCACCGGACTGCTCGTCCGAGACCTCGCCGTCCCGTTGGTCTTCGTGACGGTTTCGTCGCTCGGTCTGATCGCGGCCAACGCCACGGCGCTCGCCGTCGCCCGCGCTCCGCAGGCGGCGGGCAGCGCGTCGGCGATCGTCGGGGCTCTGCAGTTCGGTCTGGCCGCCACCGTCTCCCCGCTGGTCGGACTGGGCGGAGAGAACACCGCCGTCCCCATGGCCGTGGCCATGGCCGCTTCGACGGTCGTGGCGGGATCGGCCGTGCTGGTGCTGGCGGGAACCGACCGGGACGGTGACGAACTCGCCTGACCCGGCGGTCACCTCACTGGATCCTGTGGGCCGTCCGTGGAGTTCGCCGCCTTGAGGGGAGCACGCCGCAGTTGCTCACGGCGAGCCCGAGGGGTGTCCGCTGGTGCGGCACGGTCGAGTTCATGCCATGGGCGGTGGCTGTACGACGATTGATGCCGTGATGGCGGTCAGGAATGCGCTGTGGGCACTGGCCGACCGCGGTGTGTCTGGTGATACCGATCTGATGGACCCCGGGCCCTCCGTCCGACTTCGGCAGAAGACTGTGGCGCAGCTGACAGGGCATTGGATGCCGCCGGGTGTCTTGCTGATGAGGAACTGCTCCGTCAGCGAAGCGACGATGTCGCATGCTCAGGGGGCGGTATGAGACCTGATGCCCGATTCTTGGTTTTGTCCGGGGTGGGCGGGCAGGTCGCGGCGGCTACGGCCGGGGCTGGGTGAACAAGCCCTGCTCGGTCTCGGCCAGGATCCCGCGGTCGGCCAGCCGCTTGAGCTTTAGGCGGATGTTGTTGATGTTGTTGGGCGCGACCGCCAGGTCCATCGCCTCGCAGACCTGCCGGGCTCTCAGCGGGTGGCCGGCCGCGGTGAACACCGCCATGATCTGCTGATAGGCCGGATGATCCGGAAGTTTCGGTGCCGGGGGTGCGGGCGGTTGCGGATCGGGCAGCTCCAGCAGTGTCTTGCGGGTGATCCGAACTTCCTCGGTGGCCCGGTCGAGTTCGTCGAGCTGTGCGGTCAGCTGCGCGATCCGTTCCCTCGTTGCCTCGGCCTGCGCGGTGATCTCTCGTTCCCGCTCCTCCAGCCGGGCCAGCACCGCCCCGAGCGTCAGCTCTCCACCGGTCACGAGGTGCGCCAGGCCGGCGCGGTCGCCCCGGTCAACCGGCGCAGTATTACCGAGGTCATCGCCCAGTACACCCGTGACTCCGAACTGCGGGGCCGGTGCTCGTAGTCGCGCACCAGCCTGCGGTGCAGCATCAAGATCCCATAGGCGCGCTCCACGACCCACCGCTTGGCCTGGGGAACGAACCCGGTCTGTGCGGGGTTGCGCTCCACGACCTCCACCTCAATGCCCACCTTCTCCCCGTGCGCGACGACGGCGTTCTTGAAGCCCTGGTCGACCAGGGCTTTCTCCACGGCGTCGGTGTCGGCGGCAACCTTGTTCAGCAGCGCGATCCCGACGGCGTTCTCGTGCGCCGACGCGGCCACCACGACCACTGCGATCACCAGTCCCAGAACGTCAACGGCCAGGCCGCGCTTGCGGCCCGGTACTTTTTTGCCGCATCACGCCCCGTCGACCCGGCGGGCACTCCGGCCGCCGCGTGCACGCTCTGAGTGTCGAGCACCACCAGGCTCGGATCTGCCTTCCGGCCCAGCTTCTCCCGCACCTGCCAACGCAGCAGGTCGTGGATGGTCTGGTCGGTCCCGTCGTCGCGCCAGATGTAGAAGTAGTACTTCACCGCGCCGGGCGGCGAAAAGTCGTGCGGGAGCAGGTCCCACTGACAACCGGTCCGGCCCTGGTAGAGCAGAGCGTTGACGATCTCCCGCATCGCGTACCGGCCCTGATGACCACTGACCGAGGGATGCGCACCCTTCCACGCGATGATCACCGGCTCGACCAACACCCACTGCTCATCGCTCAGGTCGGTCTTGTAGGACTTGCGCTCGCTCACGGCGACCAGCTCAACATGCCCAGGGCCGCCGACCGGCCGAGATGCCACACCGCTACACGTTCAGGTGACGACAAAACACCTACGCACTCTCATACCGCCCTCTCAGAAGATCTGCACCCATGTGAGTTTCATGTGAGTCCCAGGGCTATCGGGTGCGGGCTGCGGAGTGTTCGCAGGTCACAGGCTTGGCGTTCCCATGTGACGTTCATGTTCGTCCAGGCCTGGTTCACGGCGGCGGTGGACAGTGAGTGGTGCACGTGACGGTCGCGTGTACTACTGCCGGTCTGGAGTCTCGATGATCGAAGTATGTGGCCTGTCGAAACACTATGGCGAGGTTCTGGCCGTGGATGATCTGACGTTCGCTGTCCGGCCCGGGGAAGTGACCGGGTTCCTGGGGCCCAACGGTGCCGGCAAGTCGACCACGATGCGGATGATTGTGGGCCTGGACGCCGCCAGCTCCGGGACTGCGACTGTGGGCGGGCGGCCGTATGCTGCGCAGCCCGCGCCGCTGAAGGTGGTCGGGGCGCTCCTGGATCCGGGCGCGGTGCTGCCCAGTCGCACCGCATTTCACCATTTGCTGGCGCTGGCGGCCGGCAACGGGATCTCGCGCAGCCGGGTTGCGGCGGTGCTGGAGGAAGTCGGCTTGGAGAAGGTGAGCCGCCGGCGTGCCGGGACGTTCTCCCTCGGCATGCGTCAGCGGCTGGGGATCGCTGCGGCCCTGCTGGGTGATCCGCCGGTGCTGGTCTTCGACGAGCCGCTCAATGGGCTGGATCCGGAGGGCATCGTGTGGATCCGTTCACTGATGCGGAGGATGGCGGCCGAAGGACGCGCGGTTTTGATGTCCAGCCATCTGATGAGCGAGATGGAACTGACCGCTGACCACCTCATTGTCATCGGCCGGGGAAGACTGATCGCCGACACCACGATGAAGGACTTCATCGAGGCTCACTCCGAGCGCGAGGTCTTTGTCCGCAGCCCCCAGGCCGAGGAACTGCGCAGCATGCTCGGTGCAGCCGTTCAGGTGCGGACCGAGAGCAGCGACGCTTTGGTGGTGACCGGCCTGGAGGCCGCCGAGATCGGCGCGCTGGCGTCGGTCAGCGGAGTGGAGCTGCACGAGCTTGCTCCGCGCCAGGTGTCGCTGGAAAAGGCGTTCATGGACCTGACCCGGGATGCGGTGGAATACCAGTCGGAGAAGGAGACGAGCCGATGACACGCCCCCCTACGCAAGTCCTTGCCAGGGCGACGAAAGCCCGCCGGCGCTCGCTTGTGCTCCGACTTCAGCCACAACCGCGTCGTGCGCGGGGTGGGAAGGTGACTTTCTGGCACTGCCTGCACGCCGAGTGGATCAAGATTCGTACGATGCGGTCGACGTTGTACGTGATCCTGGGCACCCTGGCGTTCTGCATCGGTCTCGCTGCGCTGAATGCCTCGTCCGCGGGCAATGAGTTCGCGGACCTGAGTCCCGCGGACCAGGCCTCGTTCGACCCGCTGGCCACCAGCCTGCGCGGCTACCTGCTTGCGCAGATCGCGCTCGGCCTGTTGGGCGGCCTGGTCATCACCTCGGAGTACGGTGCGCGCACGATCGTCCCCACCCTGATTGCTGTTCCGCACCGGGCGCGGGTGCTGGTATCCAAGGCTGTGGTGCTGGTGGGCGTGGCGCTCCCGGTCGGGATCGCGGTGTCACTGGCCGGGTTTCTCGTCGGGCAGGCGTCGCTGTCCGGGGCGGGCGCTCCGCACCTGGCACTCTCCGACGGCGTGGCACTGCGTGGCATCGTAGGTGGTGGCCTTTACCTGGCACTGGCCGGGCTCTTCGGACTGGCTCTGGGCACGGTGATCCGTTCCACCACGGCGACGGTGACCACACTGTTCGGGGTGATGCTGATTGTTCAGGCCTTCGCCCCGGCCCTGCCCGGCGGACTGGGTGACTGGGTGTCGAAGTACTGGCCGCCGATCGCTGGCGGGCAGATTATCACCAGCTATCAGGACCCCGACTTGCTCAGCCCCTGAGGTTCCCCCGGGATGCGGAGGAAGTTGACAGCAGGTCAGATGGGACTCATGAGAGGACCTGTGACCATGGCTGCACCCCGGAAATACTCGCTCGAGTTGCGTGAGCGTGCGGTACGTATGTATCGCACCGCTGAGCCGAAGCCCCAGATCAAGAAGCTGGCCGTCGACCTCGGCGTGCACCCGGAGGCCCTGCGTGGCTGGATCCGCCAGGCCGAGGCGGACGCCGGCGAGCGCGACGACCGTCTCACCAGCGACGAACGCGCCGAACTCACGGCCCTGCGCAAGGAGAACACCCAGCTCAAGCGGGCCAACGACGTCCTGCGGACGGCCTCGGCGTTTTTCGCGGCGCAACTCGACCCGACCCGGCCCAGGTGACGGCGCTCGTCGACGAGCATCCCCGCCTGGGAGTCGAGTGCGTACTTCGGGAACTCCACATCCCCTCCTCCACCTACTACCGCTGGCGCCGCGCGGAGAAGGAGCCCTGCGAACGGCGGCGTCGCGACGTCGAGCTGACCGAGCGGATCAAGGAGATCCACGCCGACTCCACCGGCGTCTACGGCTCTCCGCGCGTGCACGCCGTGCTGAAACGCGAGGGCACCCCGGTGGGCCGCAAACGGGTCGAGCGCCTGATGCGTGAGGCCGACCTCGCGGGTGTGAGCCCGCGGCGGAAGGGCTTCACGCGCCGGGATCCGAAGGCCACCCTGGCCCCGGACCTGGTCAACAGAGACTTCACCGCACCGGCGCCGAACCGGTTGTGGGTCACCGACCTCACGATGATCTCCACCGGCGAGGGGCCGTTGTGGCTGTCCGCGATCCGCGACGCGTTCTCCCGCCGGGTCGTCGCGTGGGAGACCTCCGCCCGCGCGGACGCCGACCTGGTCCTGACCACGCTGGAGTACGCGCTCGCGTCCCGCGAGGTCGAGCCGGGCAAGCTCATTCACCACGCCGACCACGGCTGTCAATATACGTCCATCAAGCTCACAACTCGGCTCATGCGGGCGGGAGTTGAGGCGTCCATGGGTTCGGTCGGGGACTCGTACGACAACGCGCTCGCGGAGAACCTCTGGATGCTCATCAAAACCGAGGGCCTCCGCGGCCGCACCTTCACCACGAGGGCCGAGGTGAATCTCGCGCTCTTCGAGTACGTCGACGGCTTCTATAACTCCCGCCGCATCCAGGAACGGCTCGGCTTCCTCAGCCCGATCGAGTTCGAGGAGAAGTACTACGCCGAGCAGGCGACGGCCGAACCAACGAATCTGAACACCCGTCACCCCCTGCTGACGAGCTGATCAGCGGCTCCCGCATGACGGGGGAACCTCACCCTGGGCAGGGGTGGGTGTCATGGCTGGGTCCGTGGCGGTTCTGATGGCGGCGGCATTCATTGTCTTCCGCAAGCGTGACGCGTAGCGGGGCGGGACAGTGAAGACAGAAGATCATCGGTCGGGGACAGGTGCCATGGCGACGACGCAACGACTGCTGCTGGTGGAGGACGAGCCCACGCTGTGTGAGCTGCTGTCCGCCAGCTTGCGGCTGGCCGGCTTTGAGGTGACTGCGGCCCAGACGGGCGGTCAGGCCCTGGAAGCGGCCCGCGACAACCGACCCGACCTGATCGTCCTGGATGTGATGCTGCCCGACCTCGACGGCTTCGAGGTGGCACGTCGTCTGCGTGAGGACCCCTCCGGCCCGGGAATCGGGCAGCCGCCGATCCTCTTCCTGACCGCCCGGGACGCCGCGGAGGACCGCATCAGCGGTCTGCGGGTCGGCGGGGACGACTACGTCACCAAGCCCTTCAACCTCGAGGAACTCATCCTGCGCATCCAGGCCGTGCTGCGCCGCACCAGCGGCCGCCGGCCCGATGGGCTCCTAGTCGTGGACGACCTGGAGCTCGATCCCGACAGCCACCAGGTGACCCGCAACGGCCTGCCGGTGCAGCTGTCTCCGACCGAGTTCAGCCTGCTGCGCGTGCTCATGGAAAACGCCGGCCAGGTCCTGTCCAGGCATCAGCTTCTGGACCAGGTCTGGCACTACGACTTCGACGGTGACGACTCCATCGTCGCGTCCTACATCAGCTACCTGCGCCGCAAGATCGACATCGCAGAACCGAAGCTGATCCACACGGTGCGCGGGACCGGCTACGTTCTGCGCAGGCCCCGCGCATGAGTGCCGCTTCACCGCGCGGGCCGATCAGCCGGATGTCGCTGCGCGGGCGGGTCGTGGCCATCACGCTGCTGCTGGTCGTCACCGCCCTGCTGGCCAGCAACGCCGTACTCGTCACCCTGCTGGAGCGGCAACTGGTGCACCAGCTGGAAGACCGGCTGCGCGCCGCTGCCGCGACGGCGGCGCGGCTGTCGAACCTGGAAGACGTGCCCGGCGAGACGGCACCGGAGCTGCGTGAGGCAGTGGAGCGCGACCTGACCGGTGACGTCTACGTCGTCTACCTCGATTCCCAGGGCCAACTGCGGCGTACGCTGCGTCCGGCTACGCACAGCGCCCCACGTCTTCCCGTCCTCGACACCGCGGCGGTCGCCGCCCGCGAACAGCGCCCCTTCCAGGTGGCGGCCGAAGGCGACGGCGACGAGTGGCGTGTCATCGCTGCTGCTTTGGTCCCGGGCCAGGACGTCGAAGCGGGCAAGGGCGGCAGCGTCGTCGTGGCCGGTTCCCTGTCTCCGGTCCATACGACGATCCGGCACCTGGGCGTGTGGATGCTGGTGATCGATGCAGTGGTGCTCATCGGGTTGGGCGTCGTCGCCTGGTTCGCGGTGCGGGCCGGCTTGCGGCCGCTGCGGCGCATCGAGAAGACGGCAGCTGCCATCGCGGGCGGGGACCTGTCCAGCCGGGTACCGCAGCCGGCCACCATGCGCACAGAACTGGGCCGATTGTCCGCCGCCCTCAACGGCATGCTGGACCGCACCGAAGCCGGCGACGTCGCCCGCGCGGCCACCAACGCGCGCATGCGTACCTTCATCGCGGACGCCAGCCACGAACTGCGCACACCACTGTTCGGGATCAAGGGCTTCACCGAGCTGTACCGGATGGGCGGCATGCCCGAGCGTGCGGACGTCGATGCCGCCATGAGCCGTATCGAACGTGAAGCAGCCCGCCTGGTCCGCATCGTCGAGGAACTGCTGCTGCTCGCCCGGCTCGACGAAGACGCCACCGCTGATGCGCATCTGACCCTTCGCCTGACCCCTATGGACCTGCGCACCCTGGCGGCCGATGCCCTGCACGACCTGCGGGCCATGGCACCCGACCGTCCCGTCACCCTGACCGGCCCGGACGGCGGCCCGCCCGGTGGCGCCCCGGTTCTGGGCGACGAGTCACGCCTGCGGCAGGTCACCTCCAACCTCGTCGGCAACGCCATCGCCCACACCCCGCCCGGCACACCGGTACGCATCGGCGTCGGCACGCGGGGGGGCCAAGCCGTCCTCGAACTCAGCGATGAGGGACCAGGGATGACAGCCGAACAGGTCACTCATGTCTTCGACCGCTTCTACCGTGCCGACACCGCCCGCGGCCGCACACAGACCGGCGGTGCCGGACTTGGCCTGTCCATCGTCCGCTCCTTGGTGACCGCTCACCAAGGCCGTGTTGAGGTGTGCTCTGAGCCGGGGGAGGGCACCACGTTCCGCGTCCTGCTGCCGTTGCATCCCGACAGCTCCGTCGGCAACTCCTGAGGATCGCCCGACCCCTTCGGCCTGCTGCTGCGGACAGCGAGCAGTAGGCGACACACCGTTTGTCTCAACAGAACCGATGGCGTGCTCCGCCCAGGTGTGCCGCCGTCCTGCTTGCGCGGCCTCCTGCCGTTCACGGCAGGAGGACTACCGGCGGGATATGACACGCCCGCTGAGCCCTACTTGTTTTTGAGTACAGGGGATTGTCGCTACGGCCGACGACACGAATGAGGTCGGCCCGGCAGGGTGAATGACGTTCCCGATATCCAGATATGGAGATGTCTCTCATGGCGACTTTCTTGCATCGGGTGGGCCGCTGGGCCTTCCGAAGGCGTCGCACTGTGGTGCTGGTCTGGGTGGCCGTACTGGCTGCTGTATTCCTCGGCGCCTCCAGTGCATCCGAGGCGTCGGAGGACTCCTCCTCCCTGCCCGGCATCGAGTCGCAGCAGGCATTCGACCTGATCAATGAGCGGTTCCCGGGTGCCGAAGCGGACGGTGCGGAGGCCCGCATCGTGTTCGTCGCGGAACGCGGCCAGCAGGTCACCTCCGCCGCCAGCCGGTCCGCCATTGGTGAACTCGTCGAGGCGGTGGCCGACGGGCCGCAGGTCGCCGACGCGGCCAGCCCCTTCGACGCGAACGCGGTCAGCAAGGACAAGTCGACCGCGTACGCCACCGTCACCTACAAGGTCGCCAGCGACGATCTCACCGACGCCAGCAAGACGGACCTGACCAAGGCGGTCGAGCAGGCCCGGGACGCGGGCCTGACCGTCGAGGTCGGCGGCTCCGCGCTGGAGACCGAAGCCGCGCAGGGCCTGGGTGAAGTACTCGGCGTTCTCGTCGCCGCAGTGGTTCTGCTGATCACCTTCGGCTCGCTCGCCGCCGCCGGCCTCCCCCTGCTCACCGCCATCCTCGGCGTCAGCATCAGCCTGGCCGCAATCACCGCTTTGAGCAGTGCCTTCGGATTCTCCTCGACAGTCGGTGAACTGGCGATGATGCTCGGCCTCGCCGTCGGCATCGACTACTCCCTGTTCGTGGTCTCGCGCTACCGGGAGGAGCGGGCCAAGGGACACCAGCCGCAGGAGGCGGCTGCCCTGGCTGTGGGCACGGCCGGAAGCGCGGTCGTCTTCGCCGGACTCACCGTCGTCATCGCTTTGCTGGGTCTGTCCGTCATCGGCGTCCCGATGCTCAGCAAGATGGGTATCGGCTCGGCAGGCGCCGTCATGGTCGGAGTCCTGATCGCCCTGACCGCAGTGCCGGCACTCCTGGGCTTCTGGCCCAATGCAGTGCTCTCGCGCCGTGACCGCAAGGGCGGACGTCGCTCCCGCACCAAGATCCTCAGCCTCGTCGGCAGGACCAGGACGGCCGGCACCACCACGAAGGCCCCCCGGGGTGTTCGCTGGGCCCAGTTCGTGGTGCGCCGCCCGCTGCCCGTCCTGCTCCTGTCAGTGATCGGCCTCGGGGCGCTCGCGGTGCCGTCCCTTGACCTGCGGATGGGCATGCCGGGCGATGAGGCCAAGTCGACCGCAACCACCGAGCGCCGCGCCTACGACGCGCTCGCCGAGGGCTTCGGCCCGGGCTTCAACGGCCCGCTGACCGTGGTAGTCGACGTCAAGAAGGCCAAGGACCCGCAGGCGGCCGTGACAGCGGTCTCCGAAAAGCTCGCCGACACCAAGGGAGTCGTCTCCGTCTCCCCGGCACGGTTCAACGAGGCCAAAGACACAGCGGTGATCGCCGCTGTCCCCTCGACCGCACCCACCAGCCGGCAAACGCAGGACCTGGTGCACACCATCCGCAGCGAGCGCAGTGCGGTGGAGTCGGCCACCGGCGCCGACTTCAAGGTCACCGGCACCACCGCCCTGAACATCGACGTGGGCCAGAAGATGCAGGACGCCCTCATCCCCTACCTCGCGGTAGTCGTCGGTCTCGCCTTCCTCCTCCTGGCCCTGGTCTTCCGTTCGATCCTGGTTCCGCTGAAGGCCGCACTCGGCTTCCTGCTGTCCGTCGGTGCGGCCCTCGGCGCGATCGTCACGGTCTTCCAACAGGGCCACGGAGCCGGCCTCTTCGGCGTCGACGAAACCGGCCCGATCATGAGCACCATGCCCATCTTCCTGGTGGGTATCGTCTTCGGCCTCGCCATGGACTATCAGGTCTTCCTCGTCTCCCGGATCCGGGAGGCGCACATCCACGGAGAAAGGCCTGACCAGGCCATCGTCACCGGATTCCGGCACAGCGCCCAGGTCGTAGGGGCAGCAGCGCTGATCATGATGGCGGTGTTCGGCGGGTTCATGACGGGCGGCGAATCCCTGGTCAAGATGGTCGGCTTCGGGCTGGCCAGTGCCGTCTTCTTCGACGCCTTCGTCGTCCGTATGGCATTCGTGCCCGCGGTCCTGGCGCTCCTCGGCAAGCGGGCATGGTGGCTGCCGCGCTGGCTGGACCGGCTGATGCCCCGCGTCGACGTCGAGGGCGAAGCACTCACCCAGCAGGTCTCCGCGCCGAATGATCTGCCTGCCGACGATCCACGGGCCTCCGTGACGGTCTGACACACGTGCCGACCGGGCCGCTCGGACCCAGTCCCAGAGCGGCCCGGTCTGGCCTCCACTTTGTCCACTTCTTCAGCCCTCGGTCACGGCACTGCGGAGAAACCATGGTCACCCGCCTGCGACGTCACATCGACCGGCACCCCCGCCTCGTCGAAGCGGCTTTCCTCCTGTTGATCTATGCGGCCACCAGCAACCAGTACCGTCGGGTTGGCGACGACACCCTGTGGTGGCCGGGCTTCGCCCTCGCGGCAGTCACCTGTACGAGCCTGCTGGCGCGCCGTCGCCGCCCCGCCGCCGTTGTCGTCCTCACCACCCTCGGCACCGCCGTCGCAGGCGCCCAGGGCAGCACCTTCGGGCCCCTCCTGCTGCTCCCGGTCATCGTTGCCCTGTACGAACTGACTCTCCAAGCCTCTCAGCAAACCATCCGTACCTACGGTCTCCTGGTTGCTGTCATCCTCGTGCCCACTGCCCTGCGCTGGGATTCGGAGGACGAGCCCTGGGCGAACGAGGCGGTGAGCCTGGCCTTCTGGATTCTGCTGCCCATCCTGCACGGATTGGCGGTGCGAGCGCGCCGCGCGTACATGGACACCGTCCGCACACGTGCCGAGGACGCCGAACGCACCCGCTACGAGGAAGCACAACGCCGCGTCACCGAAGAACGCGTCCGCATCGCCCGGGAACTGCACGATGTGGTGGCCCACCACATGGCCCTAGCCAACGCCCAAGCCGGCACAGCCGCCCACCTGTTCTCCACTCATCCCGCGCAGACCGACCGAATCCTCACCGAACTCACCGGCGCGACCACGGCAGCGCTGCGCGAACTCGAGGCAACCGTGGGCCTGTTGCGCCAGCCCGAGACCGCCGAGGAATCGCTGACCCCCGCACCTGGACTTGACCGGCTTCCTGACCTGGTCGCCGCCTTTGCCGCCGCCGCACTGCACATCACGACCGCTGTCGAAGGCCCCGTGAAGCCCCTGTCGGCCGGGGTAGACCTGACCGCCTTCCGCATTGTGCAGGAAGCGCTGACCAACGTTGCCAAACACGCCGCCGTGAACACGGCACATGTCCACCTCGCCTACGCCCAGGAACAGTTGACGATCACCGTGAGCAACGACAGCAGCCCGATCACACCCCCGCGCGCACCCGGCGGAGGCTTCGGTCTCATCAGCATGCGAGAGCGCGCTCAGTCCGCCGGGGGCCGCTTCCGTGCAGGGCGCCGCCCGGAAGGCGGCTTCGCCGTCACCGCCGAACTTCCCATCAGCGCCTGACAAGAGAGCAACCTCCATGACGATCCGCGTACTGATTGCCGACGACCAGGCCCTGTTGCGAGCGACCTTCCGGGTGCTGATCGACTCCTGTGACGATATGGAGGTCGTCGCCGAGGCCGCCGACGGGCAGCAGGCCATCACGCTGGCCGGCCTCCACCGCCCGGACGTCGTTCTAATGGACATCCGCATGCCCGGCACCGACGGACTGGCCGCGACCGCCGCCATCTGCGACCAGAGCGAGCTGCAGGACACACGCGTCCTCATCCTCACCACGTTCCAGACCGACGAGCACGTCGCCCAGGCCCTGCACCTGGGTGCGAGCGGCTTCCTCGGCAAGAGCACCACTGCTGACGCCTTCCTCGACGGCATCCGCACGGTCGCCTCCGGTGACGCCTTGCTGTCACCCGCAGCCACCCGCTCACTGATCACCCGCTTTCTCGCCCTTCCCGTACCCAGCTCCGTCGCCCCCGACCCCGAGCAATTCAGCAGCCTTACTCCGCGAGAGCGCGAGGTGCTGGCCGTGGTCGCGGAGGGCAAATCCAACGACGAGATCGCCGACGCACTGTTCCTCAGCCCCCTGACCGTCCGCACCCACGTCCAGCGGGCCAAAACCAAGACGGGCGCCCGCGATCGTGCACAGCTCGTCGCCTTCGCCTACCAGTCCGGCCTGGTGCAACCGCCGCAGTGACAGGCAATGCGGCCGGTGCTCTTCACTGACCCCCACGCTGCCAAATCGCCCGAGTCATCGCGGTGTCTGCCCCTGCACGCCGCAACAGGGCATCCCATGTCCAGGCTGCCGCTCTCGTAGGCACCGGGCATGCCCTGTTCCTGACCGATCAAGCCCACTCAGAAGACGGGACACAAGGCATCGTGACTCACCTACGCGTCGTCCTGACCGGAATCCTCCTGTCCGTAATAGTCCTGACCGCCGCCGTCGCCGAGACCCGCCAGGACAGCGACACCGCTGGGGACCGCGACCTGCAGGGCCCCTATGTCGCCCTCGGTGACTCCTACACTTCCGGTCCACGCATACCAGCTCAGAGCGGCAAACCCGCTGGCTGCGACCGCTCCGACCACAACTACCCGACGCTGCTCGCCGCCCAGCTCAAGCTCACACCGGGCATATTCCGCGACATGAGCTGCAGCGGCGCAACGACAGCGGACTTCACCTCGCCTCAGTCCACCGACAACGGCCGCAATCCCGCACAGCTCTCCGCCCTGTCCCGCCGGACCCGGCTCGTCACCGTCGGCATCGGAGGCAATGACATCGGCTTCAGCAGCATGCTGACCCGCTGCCTCACCATGGGAACGGCGTACAAGATCATCACTCGCAGCAAGGACGTCTCGGTCGACGCTCCCTGCCGAGAGCGCTACGTCAAGGACGGCACCGACAGTACGCAGCAGCGGATGACAGCTCTGGGAACAGAACTGTCCGACCTGCTGAGACGCCATCCGCTTATCGATCACGGGGCTGGGCTGGTCGAACAGGGCTCCTGATCGGGTGATCGCGTGAGGGTCAGCGCATGACAGCAGGGCCTCTTGGTAGTTCGGGGGTGCGATCCCAACCGAGTACCAGGAGGCCCTGTTGCCGCAGTCTTTCGCGTCCGCCTGCGTGGAGTCCAACTCGCTGCCACCGTCGTGTGACTGTCTCGCGCACAGGTTCGGCAACGCGGCGGACGGGCCGGACCGCACCCCGAGTTATGGCTCCGACATGACGGAGGAGGAGTGGCGGGTGGTGCGGCCGTTGCTTCCGGTTCCGGCCTGGCTGGAGGGGCGGGGCGGGCGGCCGGAGGGCTATTGCCACCGCGTGATGCTTGACGCGGTGCGCTATGTCGTGGACAACGGCGTGAAGTGGGCCAACTTGCCCGCGGACTTCCCGCCGTATCGGCGCGTGCATGCCTTCGCCCGCCGTTGGCAGGTCACGGGTCTGCTCGCTGAACTCCACGACCGGCTGCGCGACCGCGTCCGGGAGAAGGAAGGCCGCTTGCCGGACCCGACGGCCGCGATCGTGGACTCCCAGTCGGTGCGGGCGGCGGTGAACATCCCGCGCTCGACCTCCGGTTGGGACGGCGGCAAGAAGGTGGGCGGCCGCAAACGGCACCTGGTGGTGGACTGCCTCGGCCTGGTCCTGGCCGTCACGGTGAGTGCGGCAAGCGTCCAGGATCGCGACGCTGCCGTCCCGCTGCTTCAGCGGCTGCGGCGGCAGTACTTCTCCATCCGACTGGTGTGGGCGGACGGCGGCTATGCCGGCCGGCTCGTCGACTGGGCCCGTGAGACGGCCCGGCTCACCCTTCAGATCGTCAAACGCACCGATGACACAGCGGGGTTCGTGGTGCTGCCGCGCAGGTGGGTGGTGGAAAGGACGCTCAGCTGGCTGATGCGCTCGCGTCGCCTGGTGCGCGACTACGAGACGCTGCCGGCCATGCACGAAGCCATGGTGCTGTGGTCGATGACCATGCTCATGAGCGGTCGCCTGGCCGGACGCCGCCCGGCCGGTTTCAGACGGCCGGCACCGCGAGAGCGGTGAACACTCCCGGCCGCACCTGCAAGGCCCACCCTCGCTCCACCAGGCGTTTCGCCTTCGATCGCAGTCCCTCGACCTTCGCCGGGACGGCCTCCAGGCCCAGCGCGACGGCCAGTTGCTGGCAGCGCACGCCCTCCCGGCCCGCTTCAGACTCCAGCACCGACAAGATCCGCTGGTAGTCCGGCGCAAGGGCTGTCGCCGCCATGCCCGTCTCCCGCCGGGGTACCGTCGAACCAGCCACCACGCTTCCAGTCGGTACCGTGACCGCCGAAGGCGACCCGGCCAGTACCTCAGTCACCGTCACCCGGGCATCCACCAGCCGCTGAAGATCGCGTTCCGCCTCACCGAGCGCGGCCTGCACCCGCTCGGCCTCCTCTCGCAGCCGCGCGATCTCCTCCCGGACCCTCTTCTCCCTGGCCTCCAACAGACCCAGCACCGACGCCACCAGCGACCTCCACGAGCCAGACGAGCGGACGAACCACGCCCATCTCTCCCGCGACGAAAGGGAGTTCATGCCCATCCACCCGAACTAAACGATCACGTTCGGAAAGCGGATGGCGTCTGAAAGAGATCAGGCAACGTGCGCCCAAAGCACACATCTACATCATCGGCTACCCCGCGATCCTGCCGCCCGGCGACACAGGATGCGGACGCACACTTCCCCTCGCTCCCGGCGATATTGCCTACCTACGGGAGAGGGAACATCAGCTCAACAAAGTACTGCGCCTACAGGCCCACACAGCCGGCGCCACCTACGTCGACACCTACACCGAATCCCGGGAGCACAGCGCCTGCTCAGCCGAGGACACACGATGGATCGAGCCGCTGATCCCCAGAATCCCGGCAGCACCGGTACACCCCAACGCCCGTGGACAACGTGCGATCACACAGATCGTCCTGCGCGCCATGAGGGCAACACATTGAATCCTCCCCCTCGTAAACGAGGGGGATTCCTGGCTCAGGCTGCCTGGCGGAACAGCGTCCCGCCAGGTCTTGCACCATCAGCACCAGCCGGGTGGAGACCAGCCCGGGCCAGCATCACGCGGGCGGAGTTCTTGTCTCTGGGCGAGACGGTTCCGCACGCGGCGCAGGCGTAGGTTCGTTCCGAAAGCGGTAGTGCGTGCTTGGTTCTCGCTCCGCACTGCGCGCAGTCCATCGTGGTGTGCGCGGGATGGACCAGGTGCACGATCCTGCCGAGCTTGCGGGCCACTTCCAACAGGGCCTTCTTGGTGGCCCCGATGGCCGCATCGGCGGCCTTCCTCGCCATGGTCGACTTCGCAAGGAACTTCGGGCGGAAGTCCTCCACGGCGATGGCGTCGTGGTCGGCCACCACACGCTTGGCCCACTTGCGGCCGGTGTCCTGGCGTTGCCGGGACACCTTCTTGTACGCCTTGGCCCGCAGCTTCTTCGCTTCGCGGTAGCTCTGGGAGGCCGCCTGCCCCTTGGCGGGTTTGCGGCGGGCCATCATGCGGTCGTACCGCGACAGCTTCGCCTGGGCCTTCTTCCCGTGCCGGGCATGGGGGAGGTCGTGGGTGTCGCTGGTGGTGGTCGCGGTCTCCCTGACCCCCCAGTCGATCCCGATCACCCGGCCGGTCCCGGGCAGCGGCTGGACTTCGGCCGGCACGACGAACGAGGCGTACCAGTGCCCGAGGCTGTCGCGGTACACACGCACCGAGGACGGGTCGGCGGGAAGATCCCGCGACCACACGACCGTCAGGGCGATGTTCCCGGCGAGGTGCAGACGGCCGTCCTTCAGCCGGAAGCCGCGCCTGGTGTAGTTCAGGCTCGGGTCAGCCTCACGCTTCTTCTTGTACCTCGGCATCCCGGCCCGGCGATGCTGCGGCAGACGTTCACGGATGTCCTTCTGCGCCTTCGCACGGGACTTGCCGAAGTCGCGGATGATCTGCTGCTGGGGAACCGATGAGCCCTCACGCAGCCACAGCGTCTTCGCGCGGGCCTCGGTCAGCATCGTGTCGAGCCGGGCCGGACCGCACGTCGCCTTGTCCGTGTCTTCGGCGCGGTTCTTGTTCCAGAGGTCGGTCTGCTTGGACTTGGCGACGGACTCGTTCCAGATCCACCGGCACCGGTCCCACTCCGCCACCAGTCCACGCTCGGCGGTCGACGACACGCGCAGCCGGAACGTCCGCCGGGCATGCCCGGCGTCCCCGGCCCCCTTCACCACCGACACGACATCCCCCTCCCACGCCCCGCCCGATCACCCCAGCTTCCATGAAGAGACCGTACGTGCGACATGCACACACCCGTACCCCAACTACGGCAAAGCGACCCCAACCAGCGAACACGGGCACACCCGTTCGTTTTTCGGCTCCGTCGGCGGCTTTGCAGGCGCTCCGCGCCCCAGGAGACCAGACACGGCGACGCTCCGCGTCGCCGTCACGGGAGGCGATTCCTGCCCTGCGTGAACGCCGGGGCATCCTCGCAAGAATCAGGTGAGCTTCTCCGGTTTGGGGACCGACGGACGCGGCCTGTTCGGCCAGGTCGAGGGCCGCAACTCCGCCTCCGTCGCCGACCGGCTCACCTCCCAGCCCGCCTCCTGGTGCACGCAGGTCCGCTACGTCGCCATCGACCTGTGTGCCACCTTCCGCACCGCCGTCCACCGCGCGCTGCCCCACGCGGCCGTGGTCGTGGACTGCTTCCATCCCTCTCTTCGGAGGGAATCCCCGCCTTTAGACGCCATCTCATTTGGGTGACTAGACTTGTGGCGTGGCGAGGATCGTTGAGCGGCTGGTGCCGGATGAGTTGTGGGAGCTGTTCCAGCGGGTGGTCCCGGAGGCGCCGTCGCGGCCTCAGGGTGGCGGCCGGCGCCGGCACGGCGACCGGGAGGTGCTGGCTGCGATCGTCTTTGTGGCGACCTCGGGCTGCACGTGGCAGCAGTTGCCGACCGCGTCGTTCGGGCCGTCCGGCGCGACGGCCCACCGGCGTTTCACCGAGTGGACCAAGGCCCGGGTGTGGGCCAAGCTCCACCGCCTGGTGCTCGACGAACTCGGCTCCCGTGGCGAGCTGGACTGGTCGCGGTGCGCGATCGACTCGGTGAACATGCGGGCCCTGAAAAGGGGGAGCTGACAGGTCCGAATCCTGTAGACCGGGGCAAGTACGGGTCAAAGATCCACTTGATCACGGAGCGGACCGGACTGCCCCTGTCCATCGGCATCTCGGGCGCCAACACGCATGACAGCCAGGCACTGATCCCCCTGGTGAAGGGCATACCGCCGATCCGCTCCCGCCGGGGACCCCGGCGACGCAGACCCCGCAAACTCCACGCCGACAAGGGCTACGACTACAACCACCTGCGACGATGGTTAGCCGGCCGAGGAATCCGGCACCGCATCGCCCGCAGAGGTATCGAGTCCTCGGCCCGCCTGGGCCGCCACCGCTGGACCGTGGAGCGCACGATGTCCTGGCTCGCCGGATGCCGACGCCTGTACCGCCGCTACGAACGCAAAGCCGAGCACTTCCTAGCCTTCACCAGCATCGCCTGCACCCTGATCTGCTACCGCAGACTCACCAAATGAGATCACTTCTTAGCCCACGCCGCCGACCACGCCCACCTGCCCGAACTCGTCACCCTTGCCGAGACTGTCGAGCAGTGGTGGGACGGCATCGAGACTTACCTGACCACCGGGATCACCAACGCCGCCTCCGAAGGCAACAACCGCCTCATCAAGCTCGAAGCGCGTAACGCCTTCGGCTTCAGGAACCGAGAGAACCAATGCCTGAGCTCACGCTGCGCAACCACTCGGCGGAGCCGACGGGAGGCGCGCCCCCACTAAATTCGAGGACCCCGAAACATCGGCTTCCACCGGCGGTTCAAGTGGAGCCGGGAGAAGCGACTTGACCGTGACATCCCGCAGGCAGGCGTGGTTGAAACACGTGATCTGCGTGACAGGGAAGTCAACATGCAGGTAGGGGCGTTCATTGCGGCCCCGGTCCTGGGCATCGTGCTGGTCTTCAGGCCCGAGGTGTACGAGCTTTCCGCCGCGGCGTTCCTCGCGCTGCTGGCCGCCACACGCCGCTCGCTCGCGCCTGCGCTACCGGCGGCTTCGCATCGCCTGACGGCCCGGTGGCCGTCGCCGGGAGGATAGCGTCTTTCCGGCCGACGGCCGCCCGGTCCGCGCCCGCACCTCGTCACCCGCGTGGAAACGCCGGGGGATTTGCTTGCGCGAGCTGACGAATCTCCCAGTTTCCGTGATGAGTTCCCGGTAGAGAAATAGTCAAGACCTGTGGATCGGCGTGTCTTGCGACTTGTTGATCTCCTCCTGATTTCTCGGGTCGCTCGATGAGTTTGGCCTTCTCCGTCTTCGCGCCAGCCCGAGCCAGCGCGACCAGGTGGGAGGCGTTGATGGCGCGCCAGCGGGCCTGTGCGGACTCGATGAGCTTGTACGTCAGCCCACGCAGAGGTCGTCGGCCGCTACGGTGAGTGACGTCGTGGGTGCGTTCGGAGACGGCAGAGCCGGGTCGGATGCGCGTGACGGCGATCCCGACCGGCAACTACGTTGCTGAGGAGCGACCCGTAGTCACGACGAAGCGATCCCAGGAGCCGCTGATGTCCGAGAACCCGAGCAAGGCGCAACAGTCGGTCGTCGACCGCGCGACCTTCGAGCAGCAGTTGGAAGGGCTGCGGGCGAGGGAGAAGGCCCACACCCGCGAAGGCGACGCGATCGCCGCCGCGCGCCGCAGGCTCCCGATGGTCGAGGTGGCCGCAGACAGCCCGCTGCTGGGGCCGGACGGCCCCATGACACTCCTGGACGCGTTCGAAGGGCGACGCCAGATGATCGCCTACTACTTCATGTGGTGGCCCGGCCGGCCGGCCGCTGAGCAGTGCGAAGGCTGTACCTGGGTGATGAGCCACGTGGGCGAGCTGGCCTATCTGCACTCCCGTGACATCACCTTCGCCGTGTTTTTGTCAGGGGCGGAACACCGCCTACGGCTTCGCGGATGCGCAGACGTCGTACGAGGAGAGCCTGCGCTATCGCGCCTTCATGGGCTGGACGATGCCGTGGTACTCCGCCCAGCCCTCGCTTGAGTCGCTTCTTGTCGGCCGGGAGCTCGGCTTGTTCCACCTGGTGTGCTACCTGCGCGACGGCGACCGTGTCTTCGAGACGTACTGGACCAAACGTCGCGGGGCCGAGGCGGTGGACTACAGCTACGCGCTCATGGACCTCACAGTGTTCGGGCGCCAGGAGACCTGGGAAGACTCACCGGCAGGCTGGCAGCGCCTCGGGCACGCCACGCGGACCCTGGGCGGGGCTCCCGACTGGCCGCCGCTGTGGGAGGAGCGACCGGTTGGGCGTCCCACAGCACAGTGGCCGCGCGTCGACGCCGGCCGCTCTGATGACTTGGGCGCCACCGGCACCGGCCCGGCGGCCGAGTCCGATCACTGCCACTGATGGCGGATGGGCGATCGAGGACTACTGCATCGATGGGTGACATGTGACGTCCGAGAGTAATCGTCAAGATGCCTGTGGATCGGAGTGCCGTCTTCGCTTGCCGTGATCGGCCGGGCTTGGCCTGACGGTGAAGTCCGAGCTGGTGGACCAGGGGACCGACTCGCCTTGTTCGCGGTGGGCGATGAGGCGCCGGGGGTCATGGTTCGGGTCGATCAGCTTGCCGGCCAGGGCAGTCCGCCAGCGATGCGGCTGTGGCTTGAGGTGTCCGATGCCCGGCGCCTGGCTGGGGAACTGGCTGAGTGGGGCGTCCAACTGCTTGCCGAGCCCTTTGAGGTGGCCACGGGCTGGACAGTGGAGGTGGCCGACCCGTGGGGAAACGTGATCGGCCTGACCGACTACGTTAAGCGGCCGGAACTGGCGCGTCGCCGGGGTTAAGCGGCTGCGGGTGGGCTCTGGCCATCGAAGCGTTCGACGAGGTGGCCGCGTTCGAAGTGGGCGCCGGCGCGGACGAGGGCGACGAGGTGGGGTGCGTTCACAGCTCGCCAGCGGGTCTGGGTGGACTCGATGAGCTTGAAGACCATCGCGAGGGCGGCGGCCCGGCTCCCGGCACCCTTGGTGACCTTCGTTCGGAGTCGCGCGGTGGCGAGGGTCGATTCGATGGGATTTGTCGTAGGCAGGTGGATCCAATGTTCGGCCGGGTAGGCGAAGAACGCCAGCAGTTCGTCCTCGTCGTCCGTGATCCGCTTGACGACCTTGGGGTACTTCGCGCCGTACTGCTTGGCGAAGGCGGCCACCGCCCGCGCTGCGTGCGCGTTGTAGATGTCCTGGATCGCGCGCTTGGCCGCAGGCTGCGCGGGCTTCGGCAGGGCGTCCAGGCAATTGGCTGTTTTGTGAACCCAACACCGCTGGTGGCGGGTGGTGGGGAAGACCTCGCTCAAAGCGTTCCAGAAGCCGAGTGCGCCATCGCCGACGGCCAACACCGGGGCGCGCATGCCGCGGCGGGCGCAGTCGCGCAGCAGCCCGGCCCATGCCTCGGACGATTCGCGGTAGCCGTCGCTCATCGCGATGAGCTCCTTGGTGCCGTCGGCGCGCACGCCCATCAACACCAGCACGGCGGCCTTCGCCTCTTCCAGGCGGATGCGCAGGTGGACGCCGTCGGCCCAGACGTAGTCGGTGCTCGACAGGTCGCGATCCTGGAAGGCGGTGTGATCGGCCTGCCGCTGCGCGGTCAGCCGGGCCACCGTCGCCGGCGACAGGCCGGCCGATGAGCCGAGGAACTGCTCCAACGCGGGCACGAAGTCGCCGGTGGACAGGCCGTGCAGGTAAAGCAGCGGCAGCACCTCGCTGATCTTCGGGGACTTGCGGCACCAGGGCGGCAGGATCGCCGAGGAGAACCGCTTGCGCTCGCCGGTGCTCTCATCGACGCGCTTGTCGTTGACGCGCGGCGCCTTGACCTCGATCGATCCGGCCGAGGTGGTGACCTTCCGCGGCTGATGCGAGCCGTTGCGCACTACCAGGCGGCGACCGCCCTCGTCTCGCTCCTCGGCCAACTCGGCTATGTAGGTGTTGACTTCCGCTTCAAGAGCGGCGGCCAGCATCCGCCTCGCGCCCTCGCGGACGATCTCGTCGATCAGGGAGCCGTTCGGAGTAGAGCCATCGGTATTGACTACGCTCAGCACAGGGCGTGCCTTCCCGACCGACGTTCGCAGCGTCGGCCTACTCGGTGACCTTCAATCGATCACTCGGGAAGGTATGCCCTCCGCGCGCCTCCCGAGCCCCGATCCACAGGTACTGAGCATTGCTCCCGAGTTTGGCGGAGTTCGTCGACGTCGTACACCTGCGACAGCTCGTCGATGTGCCCGGTGTACTCGCGGCCGTACTGAGCTTGTTCCGCTTTGACGGACACCATCGGTGTGGTGGTCAGGCTGCGGGCTCGCGCGCGACTGCGGCTAGTGGTCCTACGGTCTCACAGATGTCGTGCCCCGGTGCGGGAGCCGGGCCGAGTGCCGAAGGGGTCGTGGTTGACGTCCGGATGCCTCCTACGCACCGACGAGGGCCGTGTTCTGGCACCCCGCAGGATGTTTGCGATGAACGGCCAGATGCCGAATGAGTTCCTCAGCGTCCCGATTGTCAGCGGGCTTCGCTGAGCCGGGACGCACGCATGAGATCGAGTTGGTCGGCGCCGCGGGTTCCCGGGGCCGCTGTGTAGGTGACGATGCGCAGGTCGACTCTCGGCAAGGTCAGCACGTCGCAGTCCAGGGTGACGTCGCCAAGCTCGGGATGGCTGATCGTCTTCAGGTCCCCAGCCAGCTGCTCCATGCCCGCCACGGCCCACAGTTCACCGAAGAACGGCGAGGCCCTGCGCAACCCGTCCACGAGAGTGGCCAGCTCCGGGTCGGCCGGATAGCGGCCGACCGCTTCGCGCAGGTCCGCGACGATCGCCGTCTCGAACGCGTACTGTCCGGCCGCCGATGAGACGGGGTACAGGTGCCAGCGCCCCTCTCCCGTGCCGAAGAGTGCGCGGGCGAGGTTGCGTTCGGCGGGTGGCAGGCCGGACGGGTCGCCGTGCAGAGCCGTCCACATGTCGTTCCACCACAGCAGGCTCCAGTCGGCGGCGAACACGCCGATCGGGAGGTCACCGAGGCGGGCGACGAGGCGGCGGATGCTCGGCGGCACGTGAGTGCCGACGGTGTGGTCGCGCGGGGCGAGCAGGCCGGCGGCGCGGAAGAGCTGGTCGCGTTCGGCCGGGGTGAGCCGCAGCGCGCGGGCGATGGCCGAGACCACCTGCGCGGAGGGATTGGTGGCCCGGCCCTGCTCCAGGCGCAGCACGTACTCGACCGAGAGGCCGGCGAGCTCGGCGAGTTCCTCGCGGCGCAGGCCAGGGGCGCGGCGGCGGGCCGACCGGGCGTAGCCAGCATCGGCCGGGTCGAGGCGGTCGCGCCAGCCGCGCAGTAAGGCGCCGAAGCTCAGGTCGCTCACTCCTCCATGATGCCACCGGGCGTTTCCTGCACCACGGTCACCATCCTGGTGAGTGCAGCGCGCATGTAGCGGGCCCAGAGCGGCTTGAACGGCCCCGCGACGATCCAGCGGCGGCCTGGCAGCGGCCGGAAGTCGTACGTCCACCGGATCGACGTGCCGGTGCCATCGGGCAGGAACGACCACTCGCCGCGCACCCCGGAGATCAGCTTGGCCAGCACGTTGGTGAAGCCACTCAGCTCATAGGCGAACCCGTGCCCCTCCGCGATCTCGGTAAGCCGCTCGTCGGCCTTGGAGCCGTCGGTGAACCAGGTCTGGCGCGACGTCCCCGGCCGGTTCCAGGTGCCGGTCTGGTCGCGCACTTCCGCGACGCCGGGGAACGGTCCCCACGGCTTGAACACCTGGGCGAGGTCGATCGGCACGATGACCTGGTAGGTGTGCGCGGGGCTGGACGTTGTACGGGCGAGGACGGTGATCGGGACACTCGTTTTGGTCATGCCACGAGCATCGCGGCCAGCGCCTGCCCGAGGCAGACACCTGTCAGTACATACCCTCGCGGTCTCGTCGTGTTCGCCGTGTCAACGGCGCAGTGGCCGTCGTGTCGTCGCCGGAGCGCTGCTGGCTGAGAAAGTTTGGCGTGAAACGCCATCCCGAAGGTCCGCAACCGATTATTAGGGCGTGTTGCGAAAGTGGATCAAGGTCGTGAAATGATCACGCCGTGGGGCGTGGTGATCTGACGAACGGCCAGTGGGCCCGGCTTGAATTGTTGTTGCCGACGGGCAAGAAGCCAGGGCGGCCGCCGACATGGACGCGTCGGCAGCTGATCGACGGCATACGGTGGCGGACCAGGACTGGTGCGCCGTGGCGTGATCTCCCAGAGCGGTACGGACCGTGGGACCGGGCCTGCGACCTCTTTCGACGGTGGCAGCGCAACGGCACCTGGAAGCGGATCTTCGAGCAACTGCAGGCGGAGGCCGATGCGAAGGGCCTGATCACCTGGGACGTCAGCGTGGACTCCACGATCGCCCGCGCCCACCAGCACGCCGCGGGGGCTCGCAAAAGGGGGATCTGCAGAAGGAGCCTCCTGGTGGCGTCGACACCGAGCCCGACGGCCACGGCCTCGGACGCTCGCGTGGCGGGTTGACCACCAAGCTGCACCTCGCGGTCGAGCAGGGGCAGAAGCCGCTGTCCCTGCTCGTCACCGCGGGCCAGAGGCATGACAGTCCGCAGTTCCAACCTGTAGGCATCCGGGTGCCCCGCATCGGCCCGGGCCGACCTCGCACCAGGCCGGACAAGGTCCGCGCCGATAAGGCGTACGGCTCTCGCGCAAACCGCGTCTACCTGCGCAGACGAGGCGTCCCCTGCACGGTCCCGGAGAAGTCCGACCAGGTCCGCAACCGCAAGAAGCTCGGCTCCCGAGGCGGCCGACCGCCCAAGTTCGACAAGGCCGACTACAAAGAGCGCCACGCGGTGGAGTGCGGGATCAACCGGCTGAAGCGCCACCGGGCCGTGGCCACGAGATATGACTGTGAGGATGGCGGTGCCGTCTCGGCGGTGGCCTGACCCGCGATACGACTGACTGTCTTGTCCTGAGTCTTGATCTGTCGGCCACTGTCCGGGACGGCGCTCGCTGCCGCCAGGCCGGCGGGTGTGTCCCGATAGGGGCCTTCGCGACAGGCACCGTCACAGTCCTGACCACCCTGCCAGCCCGGCGACGGCCACCAGCTCCGGTTCAATGGCAGGAGACCGATGACCAGTGCCAGCATGGCCCAGCCGATCCGTATTCACCATGACTGCCATCGTGAGGTAATCCTGGGTGTTGACACTCACAAGGATGCCCACGTGGCAGCCGTGATCTCGACCACCGGCAAGCTGATCGATTGCCGGAGCTTTCCCACCACGACCGATGGCTACCAGCAGCTGCTGGACTGGGCCCGTTCATCAGGCATGGCCAGCCGCGCTGGAGTCGAGTGCACTGGCTCCTACGGAGCCGCGCTGAGCCGCTTTCTGCGCACCAACGAGCTGACCGTCATCGAGGTGAACCAGCCGGACAAGGCAACACGCCGCCGTCGTGGCAAGACCGACACCATCGACGCCGAGGCAGCAGCCCATGCCGTGCTGTCCGGCCGAGCCACCGCGACGGCCAAGCTCGCTGACGGCCCCGTTGAAGCTCTCCGGCTCTTCAAGATGGCCAAGGTCTCCGCGGTCAAAGCTCGTACCCAGGCCATCAACCAGCTCAGGGCGGTACTCGTGACGGCCAGTCCCGAGCTGCGAGAGTCCCTTGACGGGCTGACCATCCCCAAACTGGTCCGAGCCTGCATGGCACTGCACAGGTCTACGGCCGGCACGGCGACAGCGGCCGCGGTCTTCACCCTGCGGCTGCTCGCCCGTCGAGTCGAAGAACCCGATCATGAGATCGCCGCTCTCAAGCAGCAGATCACCGACGTGATCAGGCAGCACATCCCGCAGCTGCTTGACTGCTACGGCGTGGGTCCGGACACCGCCGCAGCGCTACTCATCGCCACAGGCGACAATCCCGAACGGCTCCACAGCGAGGCTTCGTTTGCCGCGCTCTGCGGAGTGAGCCCGGTCGAAGCATCCTCGGGCAAGACGCAGCGCAGAAGGCTCAACCGGGGCGGTGACCGTCAGGCCAACTCGGCTCTCTACACAATCGTCCTTGCTCGACTCCGCTGGGAGACACGCAGCCGCAGCTACGTCGAGCGACGCATCACCGAAGGCAAGACCCGACGCGAAGCCATCCGCTGCCTGAAACGCTACGTCGCCCGAGAGCTCTACACGATCATCATCCGAGCCCATGCTCGGCCCCGCGAACAGGCCCTGGCAGCTTGACATCCATAGGGGCATCAAACTTGCCGTCCGCTATGAGGCAACAGTGCTGGTCGCAGCCATCAACGAGTGGCTACGACCAACAGCCTTCCCGCCGCCTCTCAAAGCCTGCCCAGCTGATCCTTCCGGACTCTCGTCGTGTCGGATGCCGGCCACCGATCACACGGGCTTGACCACTCGGAAGCGTTCGGCAACGACGAGAGTGTCATCGGTAATGTCGGGGGTGCGACCCAGGAACTCGCTCACGCCATCGCTCTGGAAGAACTCTTCGTGGGCTGCCCGCCACTGTGCAACATCGGAGTAGCCGCGCCCCTCGGCTCGCGCGAAGTCATCGTCGATTTCCTTCATGGGAACGACCCGTACGTCGACGAGTTCGATCGTGACGGCCGGACGACCCTCGGAATCGAGCACTGAGAACCGCTGGCCGCTCTGCGGCACTGCCTCTCCGGCGTGCTCATAGATCTCCAGGAGGCCTGTGAGCGCGGTCTTCTGACCGCTCAGGATCGCCGCCACGCCACGGTCACGTTCTGGTCCGGGAAAAGCGAGTTCAAGAGTCGGAAGATCGTCATGTCCCATCGGGAGATGGTACGAACCCGGGTCGCGTTGATCAATGGCCGCTTGTCCCGACCCCCACAGCAAGCACTTTCGCAACACGCCCTAGCTCAGACACCAGCCGCAGAACTCCTTGAAATGGTCCGAGGCCCGCCGCTACATGGGCCGTGAATTCCTCGCCAAGGCCCGCTCCACCCGATCGAGTCAGAAACCGGCGAGACGGCCCTGCCCACCGAACTCACCGCATAGCCGCAAAACGAGATCACCGAGTGGCCGTCGATACACCACTCCAGCGGACGTGACCGGGGCTGCTCGGCGTTTCGGCACCGGACGCAGGTGAGCAGGCGACCGCGATCCCGTCCGGGGGTCGCGGTCGCCGACCCCAACTCCCTTTGGAATAAACCCTCGTGACTTCCCTCACGCTGTTACACAGCCGAGGGGAGGCCGCGATCGGCCCGATACGGGACGGAGGCCTGCCGGAGGAATGACGGACTCATAATCCTCGTCGGAAGGGGCGGCCGGGCGTCGGCCGCCCCGCGAGTCCGCCGGGGCCGCGCCCGGTGGCAGACGGAAGTGAGTCCACCTTGCGCAAGTCAGTGAGCCGACGGGCGGTCACCTCCCTCGCGGGTGTCTGCGCGTTGGGAACCGTGTTCGCCATGGCACCCGTCGCCTCGGCGATCGTCGGGGGAGTGCCGGTACCGGACGGCGAGCGGCCCTTCGTCGTACAGATCGAGCAACAGGGCGACGACGGGACCTGGTCGCACTACTGCGGCGGAGCACTCGTCCACAGCCGCGTTGTCGCCACGGCGGCGCACTGCGCCAGGTTCGCCGAGCAGGGCATGGTCAAGATCCGGCTGGTCCTGGGGCGGACCGACTCGAGCACGCCCGGCGGAACAGTGGTGACCGGCGACCGCTTCTCCGTCTACAGCCACCCCGACTTCGACACCGCGACCAACACGGACCTGGGGCTCATCGTGCTCGACAGCTCGGTCGACCAGCCTCGCGCGGCCCTGCCACTGCTGGGAACGCAGCTGCGGCCGGGGCGTCTCGTACGCGCCGCCGGTTGGGGACGTACCGATCTCGCCGATCCGAACAAGCCGTCCCGTATGCACGAAGTGAAGTTGCCCGTCAACAAGTTCGACACGGAGGGCGGTGCCTGGGACAAGGAGTTCATCTGCGCGGGCACCGCCGAATCCCGGGTCGGCCCCGGGGACAGCGGGGGACCGTTGTTCGATACGAAGGCCTCCGGCAAAACGGTCGTGTACGGGCTCGTGACCGGCGACACGAACACCTGCACCGGGCTCTTCACGAACCTGGCCGACCCCACCATCTGGAAGCCGTTCCGCGACCCGCTCGCCTCTCATGGGCTCGGGCACGTCATCCCGGACTGAACCACACGGGTGGCGTACTGGGTCAAGGCGCTCCCTTCGGGGCGGCTTCACTTGGATTCGATTCGACCCAATGGATCGACGCTCTCCGACAGGGACTCTTGCGCTGCCGACCAGTCGTCATCCTCAATGCCGAGTGCACGGCGAAGGCAGGCCCAGGTGACCTGCTGGATCAGGGCTACACGCTCGAGGCTTTCGTCTGTTGCTTCCCGGACCTCGTAGCCCGCGATCCCGCCGAGAGATCGCCGATACGCGGCTGATACACGGTTGAGCCTGGGCGGAGGCACGGTTCTGGCAGGGTGAGAGAGCCCCCGAACCTACCTCCGGACGGAAAAGATGCCCGCTTCAGCAGCTGACGGGGGCGCGCCCGTGTCCATGCCCGCGCCCGTGACGATCCTGCTCGTCGAGGACGACGCGGTGATCCGCAGATCCGTCACGATGGCGCTGGAGCGCTACGGCTACCGCGTCACCGCTGCCGCCGACGGCCTGACCGGACTCGAACTGTTCCGGGAGGGCCGGCACGACCTGCTGTTGCTGGATGTGATGCTGCCCGGCCTCGACGGCATCGGGCTGTGCCGCCGGATCCGGGAGACCAGCGTGGATCCCGTCCTGATGATGTCAGCGCGCGGCGACGTCCTGGACGTTGTCTCCGGCCTGGAGGCAGGGGCCGACGACTACGTGGTCAAGCCCGTCGACACCGCCGTGCTGGTGGCCCGGATCCGTTCGCTGCTGCGGCGGGCCACATTCACCCCGGCCCCCGGCCCGGCGGCCGGGCCCGTGGCCGATCGTCCGGGCCTGTCGGACCAGCCGGACCCGCCGGACCGGTCGGGGAGGCCCGGCCGCGACCGGCACGCTCGGCTCGTCTTCGGCGACCTGGTCATCGACACGGGCGGCCTGGAGGTGTTCCGGGCCGGTGAACCGGTCGCGCTGGCCCCCACCGAACTGCGGCTGCTGCTGGAGTTCGCCGCGAACCCGGGCATCGTGCTGGACCGGCAGACCCTGCTGCGCGACGTGTGGGACTACGGCTGGGACGGCGACAGCCGCGTGGTCGACCTGTGCGTGCAGCGCCTGCGGAAGAAGATCGGGGCCGAGCGGATCGAGACCGTCCGCGGCTTCGGCTACAAGCTGCGGCGCTGACGTGGTACGCGCGCTGCCGCACTGGCGTTCGCTGCGCTGGAAGATCGCGCTGCTCGTCACCGTGGCGTGCTGTGCCATCGCGGTGACCGTCGGGCTGCTGGTCCACCGCAGCACCCTGGAACGGTCGATGAACGACGGTGCAGCCAAGGCCCTGACCCAGTTGGCCGACGCTGTGGAGGACTACGAGCGGGACGGCGTCCCGCCCGACGGTCTGGTCGTCTCGCCCGGGGAGATGCCCGACGAACTCCTGCGCCGTCTCCAGGACCGGCAGGGCAGGGCGGTCGGCTCCGCCACCTGGTACGACGGCGACAGCCCCGGCGACCACCCCTCGATGTGGGCCGTTCGGACCCTCCGTGGCGCTCCCGTGGCGGTGAGCGCCGACATGACCTCCGACCTGCTCACCCGGCGGGCGCTGGACCGGCACATGTGGAAGTACTCCCTGGCGGCGCTGGCGGTCGTCGTACCGCTGTCGGCGCTCGCCGCCGAGTTGCCGAACCGGAGGCTGCGCCGGGTGGCGCGGACCGCCCGCCGGATCGCCGGGGGCGACCTGGCCGCCAGGACCGCGGCCGGTGGCCGGGGCGGTGACGAGATCACCGAGATCTCGGCCACCGTCGACTCGATGGCCGACAGTCTGCGCGAACGTCTGCTGACCGAGCAGCGCTTCACCGCCGACGTCGCCCATGAGTTGCGTACGCCACTCATGGGCTTGGTGACCGCGAGCGGGCTGCTTCCCGAGGGCGAGACCACCGACCTGGTGCGTGACCGGGTGGGGGTGCTGCGGACGCTGGTGGAGGAGCTGCTGGAGATCTCCCGGCTCGACGCGGGCGCCGAGCGGGCCGAACTCAGGCCCGTACCGCTCGCCGACATGGTCGGAGAGTCCGTGGCCCGCACCGGGCTGGACACGCGGTTCACCGCCACCGGTGCCCTGTCGGCGGAGACCGATCCGCGCCGGCTCGACCGGATCGTCGCCAACCTCGTCGTCAACGCCCACCGGCACGGCCGCACGCTCGTCGAGGTCGAGGTGGCCGGGACGACCGTGACCGTACGGGACCACGGCCCGGGCTTCCCGGCGGAGCTGCTCGCGGACGGCCCGCAGCGATTCCGCACGGGTGCGTCGGAGCGCGGCCACGGGCACGGCCTCGGGCTGACCATCGCGCTGGGGCAGGCCCGGGTCATCGGGGCGTCGCTGGAGTTCGCGAACGCTCCCGATGGCGGGGCGCTCGCCACCCTCCGGCTGCCGCCCGCGGGCTGACGCCGAACGGCCGATACCGAACGGATGCCCGGCCGAGCGGTGCCCGATCCGTGGCCGGAGCCGAGCGGAGATCCGCCCCGCGGAAGGTGGTCGACGTGCGTGAACGCCGCGCACCCGCCCCCTTGGAGGTGTCCCTCCCATGTCACCGGTTCCCTTTTCCGGAGAGCCCGGCGCAGGCCGGGCCCAGCCCTCGTGGTCCACCGGCTCATGGCTTCCGCCCCGCCGGCATGACCGGTCCGGGCGGCGCTTCACGGCCGGCCTCGCCGCGGGCGCCACCGCACTGGTCACCCTGGCGGTCCTCGCCGTCGCCGTGCTCACCTCCGGCAACAGCCCGGGAACCGGAGCGGGTTCGCTGCCGTGGCCGGCGGAGGGGCAGACGAGCGTGGTGGTCGAGGGCATCGGCGCCCACGGTGCCCTCGGTACGCGGGGCGAGCGGACACCGGTGCCGATCGCCAGCGTCACCAAGGTGATGACCGCCTACGTGATCCTCCGCGACCGTCCGCTGCACACGGGCGAGGACGGCCCCCTCGTCACCGTCGACCGGACCGCCGCGAACGAGTCCGTCTCGGGCGTGGAGTCGAGCGTGCCGGTCAGGGAGGGTATGCGGCTGAGTGAACGACAGCTGCTGGAACTGCTGTTGATCCCCTCCGGCAACAACATCGCCCGGCTGCTGGCCCGCTGGAACGCCGGCTCGCAGGAGGCCTTCGTCACGAAGATGAACCGGGCCGCCCGTGACCTGGGGATGCGCCACACCACCTACACCGGCGCCAGCGGCATCGAACCCACGACCACCAGCACCTCGGCCGACCAGCTGAGGCTGGCCCGCCGGGTCATGCGCGACGAGGTGTTCCGGACCATCGTCGCCATGCCCAGCACCACCGTGCCCGGTGTCCCCGGGACGATCCGCAACACCAACACCCTGCTCGGCACGGCGAGCGTGATCGGCCTCAAGACCGGCTCCAGCACTCCCGCCGGCGGCGCCCTGATGTGGGCGGCCACCGCGTCCGACAAGGACGGCCGGGACCGGCTGATCCTCGGAGTGGTGCTGCACCAGCGCGCCGGTACCGACCCCCGGCAGGGGCTGCGGGCCGCTCTCGCCACGAGCCACGCGCTGATCGAGGGCGTACGGCGATGGCTGTCGACGACCTCGCCCGGAACACGGTGAGACGGCAGTGACAAACTCCCTCGACACCGCGCCCGCCCGGCCGGAACCCGATTCCATCCGCCCGCGGAACGAGGACACCGGCGTCCGGCGGCCGCCGCTGGTCCTCGGCTCGCTCGCGGTCCTGGCCACGCTGGTGATGCTGGGCCACGCCCTCGTCCCCAACCGGGTCGGCCGTCTCGGCAGCCTCGTCGAGACCTTCCTGCCCTGGACGGGTCTGGCCGTGCCGCTGCTGCTCCTGTGCACGCTGGCTCGCCGGTCCAGGGCCGCCGCCGTGTCCGTGGCCGTGCTGCCGGCCGTCGTCTGGTGCTCGCTCTTCGGCGGGACACTCGTCGACAAACGGGAGGACGGCGGCAACCTGACCGTCGTGACGCACAACGTCAACGAACACAATCCGCGGCCGGTGCGCACCGCCCGTGCCCTGGCCGCCTCCGGCGCGGACGTGGTGGCTCTCGAAGAGCTGGGCGGCCCGTCGACAGCGGCGTACGAGAGAACGCTGGCCGGCACCTACCCGTACCACTCCGTGCAGGGCACGGTCGGTCTGTGGAGCAGGTATCCGGTCGCCGACGCCCGTGCGGTCGACATCGCGCCCTGGCCACGTGCCCTGCGCGCCACCGTCCGCACGCCCGAGGGACCGGTCGCGGTCTTCGTCGTCCATCTGATGTCCGTCCGCTTCACCGCCGGCTCGGGGTTCACCTCCGACGCACGTGACGCGGCCGCGCGGCGACTCGCCGCCGCCGTGCGCGCCGAGCCGCTCCCCCGCACGATCCTCGTGGGCGACCTGAACGGCACGACCGACGACCGGGCGTTTTCCGGGCTCACCTCCCAACTGCGGTCCGTGCAGGCTGAGTCGGGCGCGGGGTTCGGTGCCAGCTGGCCGGCCTCGTTCCCGGTGGCCCGGATCGACCACATCCTCGTACGCGGTGTGGAGCCGCGGTCGGCCTGGACCCTCCCGGCCACCGGCAGCGACCACCTGGCGGTGGCGGCGTCGGTGCGGGTGTGAGCGCGGGCTTCCGGAACGGCCAGCTTGATCTCCTGGAACTGGCTGCCCCTGCGCGCTTGCGCTCCGAGCGCGTAAGGGCAGCCCTCCGTTCCCGCCTTCTCTCAACGGAATGTGCCCAACGTCCCTCACCCCCTGAAGCGCCATAACCTGCGCGAATGCTCGGCAGCTCTAGATAAGCGCGGAGGCACCCCGCCGCACACAGAAATCGAACCGTCCAGCAGACACGACAGCAGCCGACACCATCCCAGCTTCCTGTGTGTCGGTAAGGATCATGTCACCAGCCGCAAAGTGGTCCGGAGACCGGAAAGCCGTCAGCGCTGAGGCGTATGGGCGTCGTCGAGTTACTCGCGGACCTGAGCGTTCACTATGGGATGCGCGTCACCACTGTCCGCGCCCAGGCCCACGAGCAGGCGCAGCGCGTCCTCGGCGGGGCTGCCGGGGGCCGCGGACAGCACCAGCAGCTCCATGCCCGATTCATCTGGTAGTGCGAAGTTCTCCTGGTGCAGTTCCAGCAGTCCGATCAGCGGGTGCCGGTACGCCTTGCGTCCATGTGTGCGGGCGCGCACGTCTGCGCGGGCCCAGAGGCGGCGGAAGCGCTCGCTGCCCATCGCCAGTTCGCCGATGAGCGAGGCCAGGCGGGGGTCCTCGGGGTATTTGCCGGCGGCCAGGCGCAGGTGCCCGACCACGTCGAGGGTGCAGTTTTCCCAGTCCGCGTAAAGGCCGCGCTCGGCCTCCTCAAGGAAGATGTGCCGGGCGGTGTTCAGGCCCGGCATCGGCCGGCCGTAGAGGAGCCCGGCGAGGTGGTTCCCGGCGAGCACGTCCAGGCGGTGGTCCATGATCAGCGCGGGTGCGTCGGCGACCAGATCGATAACGCGTAGCAGCTCCGGCCGGACCCGCCCGCCCGGCGCCTTCGCACGGCGGCGGCGCTGCCGGGCGAGCCGGTCGAGGTGCCCGCGTTCGGTCTCGTCGAGGCCGAGGACGCGGGCGAGCGCGTCGAGGACCTGTTCGGAGGGCTGGGTCGCGCGGCCCTGCTCCAATCGTACGTAGTAGTCGACGCTGACTCCGGACAGGTGCGCGACCTCTTCGCGGCGCAGCCCTTCGACCCGGCGGCGGCTGTCGGTGGGGATGCCGACGGCCGCCGGGTCGACCCGGGAACGCCGGGTCCGCAGGAAGCCCGCAAGGTCGTCCATGCCCCTCAGTATGGCCTCGGTGGTGCCCGTGAAGGTGGTCCTGCCGATACCAGGAAGTCCCGTCCGACGGAAGAGGAGCCCCTGAACGCCCGGCGCCGCGGCGCCCAGGATCGGAGGCATCCGATCCGAAGGAGTTCTCATGAAGACGCTGATCGTCTACGCCCACCCGGAACCGAAGTCGCTCAACAGCTCGCTGAAGGACCTCGCGGTGTCCACCTTGGAGACCGCCGGACACGAGGTACGGGTGAGCGATCTGTACGCGATGAACTGGAAGGCGGTCGTGGACGCCGCGGACTACGGCCCCGACGCCTCACGTCCGCTGAAGGTCGCCCTGGACTCGGGCCGGGCCTTCGACGCCGGAACGCTCACCCCGGACGTCCTCGCCGAGCAGGAGAAGCTGCTGTGGGCCGACACGATCATCTTCCAGTTCCCGCTGTGGTGGTACACGATGCCCGCGATCCTCAAAGGCTGGGTGGACCGGGTGTTCACCTACCACTTCGCGTACGGCGTCGGCGAGCACAGCGACACCAAATACGGCGAGCGCTTCGGCGAAGGCACCCTCGCTGGCAGGAGGGCTCTGCTGTCGGTGACCGCCGGCGGCCCGGAGTCGCACTACGCCGCTCGCGGGATCAACGGCCCCATCGATGATCTGCTGTTCCCGATCCACCACGGCATCCTCTACTACCCGGGCATCGAGGTGCTGCCGCCGTTCGTGCTGTACGGCACCGACCGGATGACCAGCGTGGAGTACCCGGATGTCGCCAAGGCCTGGGAGCAGCGCCTGCTCACCCTGGAGTCGACCGAGCCGATCGCGTTCCGGCCGCAGAACTTCGGTGACTACGAGATCCCCTCACTGCACCTCAAGGAGGGACGGGAGCCGGCGGGCCGCACGGGTTTCGGGCTGCACGTGCGCGGCTAACCGCCGACGAAGGACAGGACGAGCTGGGGCGCGAACCCGAGGAGCAGCCCGTCGGTGGTGAGCCGGTCCTCGCGCTCGCCGGCATCGGTCCCGGCCTGGCGGATCCAGCCGCGCAGCGCCTCGGGACGGACGCCCAGCTCGGCGGCCATCCGCTTGAGCACAGGCTTCGGCTCGGTGGTGCGGTACATCCGGACCGCACGCTCACGCAACTCCAGCGGATGTTCCTCGGGGCAGTCATATTCAAAGGTCCTCTCATCCCCCAGGGATGTCTGCTTCCCCCCGGGGGCCTGTGGTGTTTCGGTTCGGCTCTCGCGGACGTCGGCCCGAACGTGCTCGGCTCCATACGGTGGGGACCGGGAGCGGAAGGAGTGGTCCCCGTCGTCGGCGAACAGCGCGTCTCGCACCGCTCGATCGGGACCCCTCCCGGCTCACCGACGGTAGAACGGTGGCCTGTTGAGAGGGAGATGGGCGTCATGGTCGAGCAGACCGCAAGCCGGACGGGAGCGGTGTGGTCGTATCTGGGTACGGCGCTGGTGGGCTTCACGTTCGTCGGCATCTTCGTAATCTGGCTGGTCCCCGTCGTCATCCGTGCGCGGACACAAAACCCGTGGACCCGCGAGCATGCCACGCACGCCGCGAACTTCGGCCTCACCGTGCTCATTGCACTCCTCGGCGGAGCCATGGTGTCGGCCCTGCTCGGGCTTCCGGCGTCATACCCGCAGTCCCAGCCACTGCCGATACTCCTGTGGTCGTGCTACACGCTGGTGGGACTTGTCGCCCTGCTGGTCGGGGCCCTGCGCACTGGACTCGGGCAGGACTTCCGGTTCGTCAAATCGATCTCCCTGCGCCTGCTGGGCTGACCGCCCCAAAAGCCCCTGGGTCAGCCACTACCACCGACGGAGCGCCCCCTTCCCGCCCGCCTCAAGACCTCCGGCTGTCAAGCCGGGGCTCAGGCGAAGCAAAGTGCCATCAACGCCCGGCACGCTGACCACAACGAATGTCGAACGGCTCGGAGAGGACGTGATGGCGCTCCGGTCGTCGTCACTTACGTAGGGGGCCGGTGCATCGATTCGTGGAAACAGGAGGAGCGGTATGTCCTGGCTGATCGTCGGGGGTGAGCTGGCGGTCGTGGCGTTCGTGGTGGTCGTCGTGCGCGGGGTCCTGAGGCACGGGACGGAGGAGCCGGCCCTGGTCGCACTGTGGCTCGTCGGTACCACGGCGGTGCTCGGCCTGGGGTCGTGGGGGCTGATGCTGCTGCCCCCCGTCAACGATGCCGTCCTCGGCGATAAGCCGCGCGACCTGAGGGACTTCGCGCGCACTCGCCGGCACCTCCCGCGAGACCTGCACCAAGGTCCTGGGCGCTTACGCGGACCGTGGCCTGCTACACCTGGCCCGGGGCCGCATCACGGTCCTGGATCCTGCGCGCCTGAAGGACGAAGCCGGATAAGGCCCCTGCTGTGGAAGCGAGGCTTCCCTCGGACGGGCCCTCCTGGTCTGCGACGTGACCGACGACCGGGGCTGACAAGCCCGCCCCGGTGGTACGGGGGAGTCCACCGGAGCAGGCAGTCCCAGCATGGCAGACCTGCGGCTCCAAACGATCCACTTCACGCCGGCTGCTTCACCATGACCTTGCCGCAGAAGCACGTCGGGCTCTGCCGACCAGTGGAGATGAGCGGACCCGCCTTGGTCACGGTCAGCTCGCACCCGCAGTCCGCCTCAGGGCAGCGGTAGACCTCACCTTCACGGAACGGCATGGTCATCACCTCTCTCGTCGCGTCTTCCTCGGTACGTCCGCGACGCTAGAACCCGGCCCCCGGGGCAAGGTCAATAGCGGAGGAAGGAGGTGACGACCGTGACTCCGCGAGCATTGAGCACTGTGCATCGTGAAGTTGCTGGTGACGGGTCTGGTGTGCGCGGGGTTAGGGATGCTCGTGCTGGTCGCGGGCGGATGACTTCGGCGAAGATCGTCGGTCACCGGGAGACTTGGCAGTTCGTCAGGACCAGCAGAGCCCTCACCAGCGCGGTCGCCCACCTCGGGTCGGTGCGTACCTTGCCGAGCACGCGCCAGACACCTCACGATGCCAACGGGTCAAGCAGCGTTGGCGAGTTCGGTGGGGTACGCGGTGAGTTCGTCGTACTCACCCGAACTCAACCCGGACGAGCTGGTCAACGCCGACCTCAAACGCAGCCTGCCTCACACCCACCGGGCCAGGAACCAGACCGAACTCGCCTCCGAAACCCGGCGGTTCTTCCACCGTCGACAACGCCAACCTCACATTGTGCGTGGATACTTCGGCGGCCGACACGTCCGCTACGTCATCGACGAGTGGACCCCATGAGTTTTTGATCAATAGCGGCATGGCGCTGATCGCGGCGGCGTGATCAGCGCCATGCCGCGCGCTCAGTGGCCGAATAATTGCCTATTTGTTCGATATGTCCAGTGCGCGACGCCAGTGCTGTGACCGCGTACGTTCACCGGGTTGGTGATCCCTGAGGTCGGGAGGTGGGCCTCTATATCAACACGAGCCGCCAGGTGTTCATGGCCCCTCCTACAGGCCCAACGAGCGACTCATAGCGGCAGTCACCAAAGCGTGAATCGGCCCCAGGGGTGCTGCCGGGGCCATCGGCTGACTGTTCCGCGTCGCTCAGCTCACCGGTCCCGTCATCGCGAGAGGTCCTACCGTCGGTTCGAGTAGCGACAACGTCCGCCGTTGCGCATCGAGGCCGGCACGGATGCCGACCGGCATCGGCAGGTTCGGGCCGGCATGCCCGAACTCGACGTTGCCCAGGACCGGGATGTCACGGTCGCCGAGGACGTCGAGGACGATCTCGCGCAGGGATGGGGACGCGCCGGGCTCAAGTCCGCCGATCTCACGCGGCACGCCCACGACCATGCCGGAGATCCGGTCGAGGATGCCGCAGTGCCGCATCACCTGCAGATAGCTCCACACGTACGAGGCCAGGCCGCCCATCTCCTCCCAGAACAGCACGGCACTGTCGAACCGCTCCAGCGGCAGCGCGAAGGGTGTCGCCTGCGCCAGCACGATGCGGTTGATCACCCCGCCGATCAGCGGCCCTTCGGCGCGACCTGGACGCCAGCATTCCCACGACGGGCTCGCCGGCAGCGCCCCGATCACCGCGGTACCGGTCAGCAGCCTGCAGTAGAGCTGCTCGAGTTCCGCCTGGCGCGCCGTGGGCGCGGACGGCCACTGGCCGCCGAAGCCGGGGACGGCCATGTCGGCGTGGAACCCGACCAGGCCCGTGCGCCCATGGAGCACCAGGTGCAGCAGCGAAGTGTCGCTGTAGCCGAGGATCGGCTTGGGGTCGGTCTTGATCGCGTCGACGTCGATGAGGTCGAGGTAGCCGAGCGCCGTCTGGCCGCCGTCACTCGCGATAATCGCGCGCACCTCGGGATCACGCAGAAGTCCGTTGAGTTCTGCGGCGATCTCGGCCGGCGTGGCCGCGCTCCACCAATGGTGCCGTCCTACTTCGAGCAGCGGAGCCCGCCGCACGCGGAAACCCATTCGCTCGAACAGTTCCACCGTTCGCTGAACGTTGGGCTCGTAGGCGGTCGGCAGCGGGCCGGACAGCGCGGCGATGACTACGAGGTCTCCGGGCCTGAGGGCACGCGGTCGAAGCAGCTGGGGCCGTGCAGTACCAGTCATGGCGTGAGTGTCGCCGGTGCCATGGGCAGGGTCACGCGATTTTTCCGGTCGCCCGCCCCAGCGGCTGCCCTTCTCGCTGCGACTGTCAGCGATGAGGCCGGACCTGCTTCGAACCGTGCTGAACCATGCATCTGCTAGAGAAAGGGGACTGCTGCAGGGGCGGGTGACGGCGGGGTTTATGCAGCCAGGGCTGCGGCTCGGTCATGATGGTCTCGTACTCGACGGGGGTCAATCGGGCCAGGCGTCTCTGCCGCCGGCGTCGGTGGTAGGTGCGCTCGATCCAGGTGACGATCGCGATCCGCAGTTCCTGGCGGGTGGCCCAGGTACGGCGGTCGAGGACGTTCTTCTGAAGCAGCGCGAAGCGTGGCGATCTGCGGGTCGCGGTCAACCTTTCCGGGAAGCCCGCCGCCATCCCGCTGGGCGCCGGCCGGCACCGGGCCGGCGGGGGGAGGGTGCTGGCCGCCTGGGAGCCGGCCGAGGCCCCGGGCGGCGACGGGGTGCTGCACCTGCCGCCGGAGTCGTGCGTGGTGCTGGCCGACGACCGAGACCGCGCCTCCTGCGGGCGGCCGTCAGATCTTCCCCCGGTCCCACGCGTTCAGCATGCCGTCGAAGGAACGGACCAGGGCCAGTACGGCGGCCCCTGACCGCGGGTCCAGGAACGCTTCTTCAAGATGCACCTGGTTTCCGTGCGCCTTGAATTCCAGTGGCACCCGGCCGCCCTCGCGCCAGATGATGCGGCCCGGTCCACGAGGAAGGTCGCCGCCCCCGCCCAGCACGGCCGCCACGAAGAGGAACGGCAGCAGGGGCGAGAACAGCCACCACACGCACCACCAGACGATCCGGCCCTTGTATCCCACCGCATCGGGTGCGCCGGGCCGGCTCACCGTCCACCGGGTACGCAGCCCCCTCCTGAACGCCTTCTCGCGTACGACGGTGCAGAGGAGCTCACCCTGCGCGCCGAGTACTTGATAGACCGAGACGCCCTTCGCGCAGGAGGCGGTCACCACGGTGGCGACCCGCGCCCCGCGGTACTCGTCCGCCCACAGGACGAAGGAGCGTGCGCCGCTGCCCCGGGCCGCGAGATAGGCGGGCACGCCCCCCGGCGGCAGCTCCCGTTCCACGTGGCCGACCGTCCAGGACGGTCCCGGCTTGACAAAGAGGTTGATCTTGCGGGCGACCGGCTCGGGAGTGACCCCCTCCTGTCGCCTCGGGTGAGTCATCGTCAGCATGCCGACCATCCGGCTTCCCCCTCGTACGGTCCTCGCCGGTGCGAGGACGTACGGATCCTACGGCCGTGAGGGTGCTTGTGCCGCTGGGGCCGGGCAACTCGCGTTCCGAGTAAGGGTCTTCGCCCGGCGACGCCGTGCCGACGCGCGGGAGACGGCTCAGACGACGATGACCCGGCGCCCGCGCGCGTGACCGGCCTGGCTGTCGATGTGCGCCGCCGCGGCCTCGCACCCGCGCGCCGGCCCCGCGGGCGGGACATCAGCGCGTCTCGGCCACCCGCCTGCCACCTCGCCCACCAGTTGTCCACGGCCCTGACCGACACTCTGAACAGGGCCGCAACCTCCGACCGGTCCCGGCCGTCCACCAGCGCGGACACCGCCAGCAGACGTACAGCCTCCTGTGCGTCCGGCGACCAGGCCCGCGCATCCCCCACCAGATCACTCACACACCACCAACGAGCGCGAACACAAAGCGTTTCGGATCAATATGCGTTGGAAGGGTAATCCGCTGCGGGCGGGTTCAAGACCGGTCTCCGAGCTGGCGGGATCGGCCTCACGCCCCGTGAAGTCGTCCATTCTGGACCCGTTGATCTGGTGCGACGTCCCGCTGGAGCCGCCGGGCGCCGCTTCGAAGCCTGCCACCAACGCAACCCGATCCCTGTCCTGCGCGCAGGCCGACGACGTCCCTTGCACCGTGCCGTACGACATCTACGGCACGGCCTACGGAAGAAGTGAGACACCGGCCGGACCCACGCTGATGCCGGGGTCGGCACGGCCCGCCGCTCCGTGCGGGTCGGCCCCCGGCGTACACTCACGGGCGCACCGTCGAGCGACGGCGAACCCGGGGGGGAGACACCGTCCGTGCATGACTACGACGACCCGGCCTGGGGGAGGCCGCTTCCCGTCCGCCCGGCCGCACTGCGCTGGCTGCTGCTTCTCCCCCTGACCCTGGTGTTCCTGCCGCTGTGGTGGGTGGTGTGGGTCTTCCTCGCGGTCTGCCTCTACTGCGTAGCGCCGGTGGCCGAGCTGATCGTCTACATGGTGCCGCGTGCCGAGAACGGCGCGATGCGGGTGCTGAACGCCACGCTGGGCCAGGTGCCGTTCGTCCCGCTCTGGTGCGTGACCCCGGTAACGATGGTGCGGGAGGGCGACACGGCGTACTACCAGGCGCACAGCACGGATCCCGGATACCTCGCCTACGAGCAGCCGCTCCGCGACAGCGGGTTCCTGACGGATCCTGACTCGTCGGGTAGCGACGTAACCGCCGTGGAGGTCCACGGCGGCCGGAAGCCTTGATGGGCAAGGGCTGGGAACGCCGCAGGCGTCGGCTTGTGAACCGGATGTCTCAGGCGGGGCCGGTCGGCGGCGTGCTCGCCGTTCTGCTCAGCCTGGGGCGGGCGAGGAACTCCGACTGCGAGGACGTGTTCGCGGAGACGGCGCTCGCCGTCGACGGCGTGGTGTCGGCCGAGTTCGACTGCAGCGACATGTTCGGCGGCTGGCAGCGGGGCAAGGTGGTCCTGCGGGCCTCGTCATGCGACGAGGCGATTCGGATCATGGACGCGCTGTTGCGGGCGTTCGCCGCCGAGCCGCGCCTCGAACCCCGGTGGGCGACGCCGCAGGAGTACCGCAACGAGGACGGGTCGATCGTCGTCGGCGCGGGGGCCGTCGGATTCTCGGCGGTTCCGACGATCCGTGAGGTGCGCGGACACTACGGAAGGACTGACTGAGTGATACGACGTGAGCGAATGCGGTTGTTGCCGGCTGTCGTGGCGGCGGCGCTGATGCTGTCCGTCTCGGCATGCGGTGCAGCCAAGTGCGAGAAGGCGTTCCCCGCGGCGGCGATGTCGGTCCCCGGTGTGGTCTCCGCAGAATGGGACTGCAGCGAACAGTTCGGCGGCGGCTGGCAGCGCGGTGACGTGGTGATCGAGGCGACCACCGAGGACGAGGCCATCGCGGTGATGGACGCGGCCCTGCGGGCCTTCGCTGCATCGCCCGACCTCGAGGACCGTTGGGCGACCCCGCAGAAGTACGTGACCGAAGACGGGTCGATCATCGTCGGGGCGAACGACGTGGGGTTCAACGGCGCGCCAAATGTCGGCGAGGTGCGCGAGCACTACGGCATCACGCCCGGCTGACACCCGCCAGTACCTCCGGCCGGAGAGAGTCCCGGTCGCCTCGGCGGAGACGGAGCGTGAGCTGGTCGGCCGGGCGCTGACGCGGGGGCTGCTGCTCGACTGCCTGGCCCGCCACCACGTCGGGTGGGCACGGTGGTTCGGCATCGCGCTGGGGTACGCGGCGTGCTCGCGGGAGGAACTGCGCACGGCCCTCCCGGTGCTGGTCGAACCAGGAGTATCAGATCATTGAAGAATCCCATGCGCCGGTCGTGGCGGAGCGGCCTGGCCCGGCCACGCCCAAAGCGAGCGTGAACCGGCCCGGCTGCTGCTCGGCCAGCCAGCCGCGGGCCACCAGCCGTTTCGCCTTCGAACGCAGCGTCTCCACCCGCGCCGGCACCACGTCCATGCCGAACAAGACGGCCATCTCCTGACAGGTCGCCGAGCCCTGCCCGAGCCGGACCCGATCGGCGAGCGCCCGCACGATGCGCTGGTAGTCCACTGACAGCACCGTCCAGGCCAGCCCCTCACGCCACACCGGCACCGGCGACTTCGGCTTCGCCGCCCCCGGCGCTGACGACGTCTTTTCAGCCTGCCCCTCGGCGGCCGGCGCTGCCCGGGCCGCCTGGGCGTGACCTTGCCCGGTCCCGTCCACGGGGGCCAGCACCTCGCCGACCCGCGAACGGGCGATGGCCCACTCCTTCCATTCCTGCTCGGCCACGGCCAACTCGGCCTGGATACGGTCGGCTTCCTCCCGCAACTCGTCCACCCGACGGCGAGTGGCGAGCTCGCGCTGTTCCAGCAGCCCCACGACCGACGGCATCCACGACCTCCACAGGAGCGACAACACAACAGCCCACCACTCCCACAGGTTCGCCGACCCCATGCCCGACCAGCGAAAACGCAGTCCTCAAGTCCGGAAAGACAACAGCTTCTAACGTCGTGACCGAGGGCCTGGGCTGGGGGACTCCGAGGTGAGCGGGCGGGCCTGAGCTGGCGCGGCCCGCCGACGGACCGTCTGCCGGCGGTCCAGGAAGGCGGCCAGGCGCTCGCGACGGCCCTGGGCAACCTGTCGGGCCGCGCCTCCCGCGGCCCGACCCATGACGCCCTGCCCTGTCCTGCGGCCGACGCCGGGCGTGGTCAGGTTCCCGCCACCGCGCTACCCGCCCGCCTCCGTCGGCTCAGACGGCCGGCAGCGCGTACAGCCGCTTGGCGTGCATCGCGGCCAGCCGCTTGCCCGCCGGGACCACATACCACTTCTCGTTCTCACCGGTTTTGTCGTTGTACGTCCAGCGCAGCTTCCCGGTCGCCGCGTCGAAGGCATGCACGCCGCCGTTCTTGTCGTGCTCGGTCGCGCCGTACAGCGTGCCGCCCACCTTGGCGAACTGCCACGCCTCCGCAGCAGAGCCCACCAAGTCCTCGTTGTGCCAGATCTGCTTGCCCGTACCGGGGTCCACCGCCCACATGCCGTACGCGCTGTCGGAGGCGTAGAGCACCCCGTCCAGGACCTGCGGATCGTTGAACCAGGTGAACTTCTCATTCGCCAGCGACCAACGCTCCGTGCCCGCGGCCAGCGCGAACGCCCGCAACCGCTGCCCGTCCGGCACGACCAACAGGTCCTCGTGCACGGCGAAGCGGTAGTAGTTGGACCTGCCGATCTTCTTCGTCCAGAGCTGCCGTCCCGTCGTCGTGTCGCGGACGGTCACGTTCTTCCGGAAATCGGTGTACGCGAGGCGCCCGCCGACGACCGTGGCGGTGATGCCGAACTCCTCGGTCCCCGTGTCCCGCTTTTCACGCCAGACGATCTTGCCGGAGGTGGTGTCGATCGCGGCGATCACGTTGGTCGGCGACGAGAGGTCCTCCTCCAGGATCCCGGCGAGGACGTAGACGTGTCGGTCGTCGGCCGCGATGGGGCGCGGCTGCTCGTACTCCTTGCCCAGGCGGCTGCGCCAGGTCTCCTTGCCCGTGGCCGGATCAAGGCCCACCACGTCGCCGTCGTACTCGGCGCTGGCGAGATAGAGCGTCCCGCCGCCGTTGATCAGCTTGGCGCCGGGAATGGTGACGCCCGGCCGCGACCACTTCTCCTTGCCGCTGACGACGTCACGCCCCACCAGCGGGTCACCCGACACCACGACCGTGCCGCCGATGACCGCGAGCGCGTGGATCCCGGCCAGGTCGTCGTTGGCTGTCTTCTGTTGCCACAGCGGCTTGGGCGCGGTGCCCGGGGGCGGGGTGGTGAAGGTGTCACTGCCCTTGTTGGTGTCACCGCCCTTGCTTCCACCGGGAGTTGTGCTGCCGCCCGACGCGCCCGTCTCCTCCTCGGGGGTGCACCCCCATGCGCCTGCCCCCAGCACGGCCAGGCCGAGGCCCGTCCCTGCCAGCCTGAGCGCCTGCCTGCGTGACACCGCGTGCCCGTCACGTATGCCCATGTCGGTTCCCCGTCCCCGTTTTCGCCCGTATGGTGCCGACGCCCCTCGGACGTCTTGATCGCGGTCAGGCTAGCCGTCAGATTTCGGCCAGTCGTCGGGCGGTACGCAACCGGGACGCGTCCGTGAAACTCCTGTCACACAAGATCAGCGACTCCTGGCACTGGGTGTGGCTCTCCTTGAGGGACGTTCCTGATCAGGCCGTGAGTTCGTAGTTGTGCTGGTCGGGAGTGGGATAGAGGCGTTCGTGTTCGCGGGCGAGGTGGTATCGCCAGTAGGCGTCGAAGTCTCCGTTGTCGATGAGGACTCGGAGCGTGAGGACGGCTTCGGCCCCGTCAAGTCCCCAGCGCCTGCCGTCACCTGATCGCCGACCGCCTCGATATCACCGGCGCCCACTGGGGCCTCGAAGGATCCGAAGCCGTCCTCCGACTCTGAACATTGATCACGAACGGGGACTTCGAGGACTACCGGACCTTCCATGCAGCCCGCGACCACCAACGCCTCTCCCCCAACCGTGGCCAGCAGGACTACAGCCTTACCGCCTGATCCCGGCCGTCACTTCAAAGGATCCACACCCAATTTGCTTGTACTCGGCGGCGGGTATTGGACCAGCCACCGGTGGGGCCGGCTTCCGTGTGCCTGGTATGCGTTCCCGCTCGCCCGACTGATCGCTGCTCGCACGTCCACCGGCATCTGCGCCCGCCAAAGGGCGTTGTTGAGGGACGGTCAGCAGCTCACCAAGATTTGCTGCAGTCCCCGACCCCAACAGGCGTTCCGCCAGGCCAGCGGAGTGGCCACTCAATCCGATCGCGGACCGTCGGACCGTAGACGCCGTCAACTTCCGAGCCGGAGAGACCGAGCCTGTTCGCCTGGAGCCACTTCATGGCGCTGACCATGCCGTCTCCGTAGATCCCATCGCGCCCGCCGGCGTTCATCATCCTGTCGTAGGCGGTGGTCCCTCGGTAGCAGTAGTAGATGGCGTCCTGAACTGCCTTGACTGCGCCTTCTGAGCCCGTCCGGTAGGCGATGTAGCAGGATATCCCGTTGTCGGTTCGTGCTGGATACCTGATGGACACCTCACTTCCGTAGGTCGCAGTGGTGTTGCATACGCCGTATGCGGCCTGGGCTGGGGTCGCTTGCAGCCCGACCGCCGCCACTGCGCTGAGCAGTATGCCAGTGACCGTCACCCGAGACCGCCGGTAAATAGAACGCACTATGTTGCCTTTCTCTTTGCAGGAGGGGGGTATCACAAACGGTCCGTACGGTGAGCCTTTCCATCCTCGGTCTGAGCTGGCGTGATGCAGGCAGAGGATGGCCTGGGCAAGGCTCGTGACGCGGGTGTGTGACGCCCCTTTTCGCTGGCCTCGCTCATGGACCTTAGGGTCATCGCGGGCTTCGGACTTTGTTGTTCATGCAGGGAACTTTGTCAGTCGTGCATCGCCCTGCGGGTGAGGTCATGTGCGACAGCCATGGCCGGTTTCAGCCCTGTACGACGGACACAGTAGCCCGGCCCGGTCGCCGAGTGTGCCGGTCGTTTGACCCACAAGGAACGGCCGCCGCGCACACCGGAATACGGGTAAGGCGGCGGTCGAGACCGCCTCTGGGTTACGGCCGTCGCGTTGTTGAGCTCGACTGCTGCTACCGCTGGGACCATGAGAAGCCGCCTATGGATCCGTCAGATCCGCGGACCGCAGCAGAGGCGCCGGTCACCGCGGAGTGGGTGTAGCTCTCCTCCGGGAAAGCCCTTGAGCTGGGAGAGCGCTGGTTGACGGTGTGGGCGGGGTAGGCGTCCTTCTACTGTGGCGGGTGAAGTAGGGGGGGGCGTCGATGGTGTCGTTGATCGAGGAGTTGGAGACGCGGGAGGCGGTTGCCCGTGTCCGGGTGGAGGAACTCGAGGCGGAGATCGCCGAGTTGACCGCGCGGCTGGTGGGTGAGCGGGAGGTGTGGTCGCGGCTGCGGGTGACGCGCGAGACGGTGGCCCAGGTGCTGGCCGAGCTGTCCGGGCAGGACGTTGCCGAGACTGCGCCGTTGCGGGAACCGGTGGCGGCGGAGGCACCGGTGGTGCCCGAAGTGCGGGTGGTGGGGACGATCATGGTGCCGCACTGGCGGGAAGGTCTCACGATGGACGTCCTGCCGGATGTGTACCGGGACATCGTGGAGGTGATCGCGGGTGCGGCGGGCCCGATGCAGGCCAAGCAGATCGTGCCCCGGATCGGGCTGCCCGCGGTGACCGCGAAGATCGAGGGGACGCGGGGGAAGCTGAAACGGCTGGTGGAACGGGGCTGGCTGATCGAGGACCAGCCCGGACGGTTCGCCCCCGCTCATCCGGGGTCGGGCGGAGAATCGGCGAACTCGCGGAACGATAAAGGCTCTTCTCTCTAACTTCGGAGGTACCACACCAAACCGAAGTCGCTGAAAGAAGAGCCGGTGGAACCTTACGACGCCTTCGATGCCATCGATCCATTCACTGCCGCGACAAGGGCCTTCGACTGCCTGAAAGGCGCGTTGGCCGGGCCGGAGTCGGCCGCGCTGTCCCATCACGAACTCGAGGACCTTGTCGGGCTTCAAGGCCGTGAACTGCTGCGGCTGCTGTTCCAGGGGCATCTCGATCGGGTGTGGCTCTCCTTGAGGGACGTTCCTGATCAGGCCGTGAGGTTGTAGTTGTGCTGGTCGGGAGTGGGGTAGAGGCGTTCGTGTTCGCGGGCGAGGTGGTATCGCCAGTAGGCGGCAAAATCACCGTTGTCGATGAGGGCTCGGAGCGTGAGGACGGCTTCGGCCCCGGCGAGTCCCCAGCGGCTGCCGGTGATGTCGAGGCGGTCGCCGATCAAGTACCGGCAAGCTCCTTCGATCGGGCCGGTGGCGATCGGCCAGCCGGCTGCGAGGGCGGTGTCGTAGCGAAGCTGGTCGAGGTGTCCGGTGAGGTAGCGGACGCAGGCGTCGGCGCTTTCGCGCCTCGTCCCGTGCAGGTGGGCCCGGTCGGCCTCGGCCGTGATCTCGGTGGCGGCTCGGTCTGCCTGCCCGTGGAGGACCGTGGTGAGGTGACCGGCGACCCAGACTTCGGCGTCGGGAGTGCCGGGCTTGTGGAAGCAGTGGGCCGCTGCCCAGACGTACTCGGCCACGTGCACGAAGTCGAGCAGGACGTGCACCTTGATATGGCGCCGGTCGGCTTCGGCTCGGATCAACTCCAGCTGGTGGCGGGCGCCGTCCACCAAAACCACCCAGTCGCGCAGATGGTCCCGGTCGCGGGCTTCGGCCTGTTCAAATGCGGCGGCGATCACGTGCTCGGGCGGGTGGACCAGGGAGGCGGTGAGCCACTTGCGCTGTGCTCTTGGCCCCGGGCGAGGCGTCCGTGTGGTGCTGCGGCCCTCGGGCGGGGCAATCACGTCATGGGGTCGGCGCGGGGCGGGGTCGGCATCGAAGACGCAGGCCAGGGTGGCCATTCGCTTGCGGTGCGGTTTCTCGCCCGGAGCCAGTCGGGTGCGCAGAGCCCGCCGGCCGTTCAGGTGTGCTTTCAGTGTCGCGGGCCGCAGGGCCTCGGGCCGCATGACGACGCCCTTGCCGTCGGCCTGCATCACGAGTGCGGTCGCGGCGGTTGACGGGAGCGGAATCGTGCACCGGTAGAAGTCATCGACGTCCACCGCTGCGGCCACGACCAGCAGTTCAGCCTGCCGTTTGCCCAGGACCTTCCCGCAGCTGCGGTCAATTGCCTCTTTGGCCTGGTCGTAGGAGCCGCGGACGGCTTCGAGGACGGCGAGGCGACGCAGGCCGTGGGAGTGCAGGTGGGCGGGCAGTGAGAGTTCCGCATCGGCCGGGTGCACGCTGGTCTGGCCCTTGCCCCGCCAGGCGGTCCGCGTGATGGTGACCGTGCCGAACACGCAGGCCAGCAGGCGGGAATGCCCCATCTCATGGTGCGGGCGGACGTGTCCGTCCGCACCACGGACCACCCTTGCGTCGGTCTGCCGTATCTGTTCCCGCTCCCGCATCTCCCGCAGATCGAGATGGGTGTGGCTCTCTTCCGGGGAAGTGCTGAGCTGGGAGAACGCTGGTTGATGGTGTGGGCGGGGTAGGTGTTCTTCTACTGTGGCGGGTGAAGTAGGGGGCGTCGATGGTGTCGTTGATCGAGGAGTTGGAGGCGCGGGAGGCGGGGATCGTCGAGTTGACCTCACGGCTGGCAGGTGAGCGGGAAGCGTGGTCGCGGCTGCGGGTGGCGCGCGAGACGGTGACCGAGGTGCTCGCCGAGTTGGCCGGGCAGGACGTGGCTGAGCCGGTGACACTGCAGGAGCCGGTGGAACCCGAGGTGCGGGTGGTGGGGGCGGTCATGGTGCCGCACTGGCGGGAAGGTCTCAAGCGACCTCGCCAACTACGTCATGTACGCGACAGCCACGACGGGCGAGGGCGAATCGCCCCACTCATTCATCGACAGCCTCATCCAGCTCAGGATCTCGCCTGACTCGGGGAAACGGGCCGGATCAGCTGGAGATCCAGCTGCCGATCAGTCGCAGCGCGTCGGCGGACGGGGAGCCGGGCCGGGCTGAGTAGGCGATCAGCTTCCAGCCGCCGGTCCCGGCCACGCCCACGGCCTCGTAATGCAGGTCGAGTGGTCCTACCAGCGGGTGGTCGAGCTGGTAGCGGCCGTGCGACTTGTCGTTGACGTCCTGCTGGGCCCACAACTGGCGGAACTCCTGGCTGCGCATGGACAAGGTGCCGATGAGCTCGATGAGCTGCGGGTCGTCGGCGTGCCGGCCGGCGTTCAGACGCAGGTAGGCGACGGTGTCGGCACGCTTGCGCGGCAGGCTCTGCCCGAACAGCTCGCGAAAGGACTGGTCGAAGAAGACCAGCCGGGCGGCGTTGCGTTCGGCTGCCTGCAGTGTGGGGAAGTCGGCGAACACGCCCCTGGCCAGGTCGTTCCAGGCGAGGAACTCCGCGCGCGGTCCCACGATGTAGGCCGGCCCGGCCAGGGAGTCCAGCAGCATCCGTAACGAGGCACGCACGGTGGCCACCGGCTCCTGCTGGACGCGACCGGGCCCGGGACGGGCCAGGTTGCGCAGGTGGCGGGTCTCGTCGGCGCTGAGCCGCAGGGCCCGGGCGATCGCGTCGAGCACGTGCTCGGACACGTGAGGATTGCGTCCCTGCTCCAGCCGTACGTAGTGATCGATGCTCACCCCGGCGAGCTGGGCGAGCTCCTCTCTGCGCAGCCCCGGCACCCGGCGCCGGCCGTGCGTGGTCAGCCCGACCTCCTGCGGCGTCACCCGGTCCCGCCGAGAACGCAGGAACATGCTCAGCTCTGTCCGTCGATCCACACCCCCATTATGGGCGGACCCCACCCCGCCAGGGTGGGGAGCTTTTCCCCAGGACGGACCCGCCCTGGTACGGCTCGCGCGGCCCGGCCGACAGTGGTCGGCATGAAGCACGCAGCCATCGTGATCGCCGCCTTCATCGCCCTCACCGCCTGCAGCGCCGAGACCGAGACCCCGGCGGGCGCGGCCACCCGACCCCCGGCGTCAGCGGGCACGCCCACGCGGAGCACGTCGGGCACGCCGGGGAGCGAGGGCATTCTCGCAGCGCTCGCCGGCACCTGGGCCAGCAAGGACGGCGACCTCGCCCTGCGGCTCGACCGCGACGGCACCTTCGAGGAGGACCTCAACGGCACCCGGGCGGCCTTCAAGGGCAGCTATGTGGTCCGCGAGAAGAGCTTCCACCTGAACGCCGACAGCGGCGCCAAGGCCGAGGGCAGCATCGTCGGCGATTTCCACCACCTGGAACTCAGCGGCCACGAGCTGTGCGCTGACGCGCTGCCAGCCGCGTTCCACCCGGCCAGGTGAGGGCGCTCGGCGCCAAGAGTGGAGTCCTTGCCGTGACCGGGGTGGAACCACGTGCCATCCGACAGGCGGCGCGAAAACGCGCGCTGGGTCATGCGGCAGACCCGACCGTAAGCCGTCCGGCATGCGGGGATCCCGCCGCCATCTATTGCCATGGAAAGGGAGAACAATGCTTGCCAAGCACGCGCTGGGACGTACCGGGATGGAGATCACCCGGGTGGGGTTCGGATCCTGGGTGGTAGCCGGGTCCGGCTGGATGTTCAGCTGGGGCGACACCGACGACGCCGAGTCGGTCTCGGCCATCCGGCACGCGATCGACTCGGGCGTGAACTGGATCGACACCGCCGCTGTGTACGGCCTCGGCCACGCGGAGGAACTGGTCGGGAAGGCGATCGCGAACCTTTCCGAGAAGCCGTACGTCTTCACCAAGGCCGGCCTGGTGTGGGACCGGGACAACCCGTCGGCCGCGCCCCGGCGGATCATGAAACCCGCCAGCGTGCGCCGCGAGGTCGAGGACTCACTGCGGCGGCTGGGCGTGGAACGGATCGACCTGCATCAAGTGCACTGGCCCGACACCGGCGAGTCCCTGGAGTACGCCGGTGACGGCTTCGGCGCGGTATCGCCCAACGCCACTCCGCTGGAGGAGTACTGGCAGGTCATGGCCGATCTGAAGGCCGAGGGCAAGGTCGGTGCGATCGGCCTGTCCAACCATGATGTGGCGCAGCTGGCAGCGGCCGAGAAGATCGCGCACGTGGACGCGATCCAGCCGCCGTTCTCGGCGATCAACCGGTCGGCCGCGGCCGAGGTCGCGTGGGCAGCCGCCAACGGCACCGGCGTGATCGCCTACTCGCCGATGCAGTCCGGACTGCTGACCGGCGCGTTCACCGCCGAGCGGGCGGCGTCGCTGGGCGCCGACGACTGGCGGTCCGCGCATGCCGACTTCACCACCGGGCTGGCCGCCAACCTCCGGCTCGCCGACGCCCTGAAGCCGATCGCCGCGCGACACGGGGTGAGCGTGGCCGAGGTGGCCATCGCCTGGGTGCTGGCCTGGCCGGGCATCAGCGGCGCCATCGTGGGCGCGCGCACGGCCTCCCAGGTCGACGGCTGGACCGGTGCAGGGGAACTGGAGCTGACCGCCGCCGATCTGGACGAGATCGGCGCCGCCATCACCGCCACGGGCGCAGGTACCGGACCGGCCAAGGCTCGAAACGCAGGGTGAACCGCACCTGTCGCATTGCTGGCGTTGGCCATCGGCGCCTTCGCCATCGCCACACCGGGTTCGTGATCGCGGGACTGGTGCGGCGGCCGGTCTTCGGTGGCCTTGCGCACGTGCGGGAAGACTCTTGGGCGCGGCTCGCGGCTCGTACAAAATTTTCGGGCTCACCAGTGGAGGCGACGGCGAGCTCCGCTACGTACCGGCCATGCCGCCTCCCGCGTCCAGGTTCGCCACTCGACGGACGCCGGCAACACGCCGGTAGGAGGCGTCCAGAAGTTCGGCCACCTCCTGCCTGAAGTTCCCCCCGCGAACTGGACAGCGGGTGTTTACGCTGCCGGGGCGAGGTTCTGCCTGAGCAGGGATCTCGTTTCGAGCGGGGTGACGTACCCGTAGTCGGGGTGCCGACGGAGTCGGCTGCGGTTGTACTCGACCTCGATGTAGCGGAAAACGTCGGCCCGGGCCGCCTCGCGGGTCTCCCACACGGTCGTCCCGATCTCCGCTTTCAGGATGGCGAACCAGCTTTCCGCGGCGGCGTTATCGTAACAAGAGCCGACGCGTCCCATCGACTGCCTCATGCGCAACTTGCCTATTTCGGTGCGGAATTCGTCACTCGTGTATTCACTGCCGCGATCCGTGTGCATGATGCAGCGGTACTCCAGGCCGCCACGCCCGGCCGCCATCCGCAGGGCAGCGACCGGCAGCTCGGCGCGGTGGTGGTCGGCCATCGCCCAGCCGACCACCTCCCGCGTCGCGAGATCGATGCAGGTCGCCAGATACAACTTGCCTTCCAGCGTGACAAGTTCGGTCATGTCTCCGACCAAGCGCATCCCGGGCCGGGGTGCGGTGAAGTCCCGGCCGATCAGGTCGAGCGCGAACACCGCCCGCTTCGCCTGCCGGGTCAGGCCCCGACGCCGGCGGCGGGTGATCCCGGCGATCCGGTGTTTGCGCATCAGCCGCTCGACCTTCTTGGAGTTCACCGCCCGCCCGGCCCGCCGCAGGGCGGCGTGGACACGCGGGGCCCCGTAGGCACCGCGAGATCCGGCATGCAGCACCCGGATCTCGCCCACCAGCACCTCCTCGGCCCGCTCCCGCACCGCCCGGGCCGGCCCTGCCGCCCTGTGCGCGTAGTAGGTGGAACGGGACACCCCCAGCACACGGCACAGAAACGCAACGCTGTGACCTGCGAGATTCCCCTCCGATGCCTTCTCCGCATCGATGAGGTGACACCGTGCCGCGGTGCCTACCTCATCTTGTCCTGAGCGAAGAAGGCGGTCGCTTTTCCCAGAACCTCGATCGTGGCCTCCTGCTCGCGGACCTTCCGCCGCAGCCGGACCAGCTCCTCACGCTCCGCAGTGGTCAAAGCCCCGGCGGGCCCCTCACCGCGGTCGATCTTCGCCTGCTTCACCCACCCGCGCAGCCCTTCCGGACTCACGCCCAGATCCCTCGCCACCTCGGTGACCGTCTTCTCCGAGGACAACGCCAAGGCGACCGCGTCCCGCTTGAACTCGGCCGTGTACCGCTTACTCATGTTGCTCTTCTGGCTCACTACCTGTGACTGCTTCCTCCGGGACCATCCGTCCCAGTATCAAGCTGTCCGACCGGCAGGGGGAACCTCAGTTCTCGGAGTTCCGTGAGCTGGTATCGCTCGTGTGGGTGATGACAGCCGACGGATCCGGCGGGACGTTCGTCAGAACGCCAACTGAGAGCCCGGCCGTGTGAGCGCGGCCGGGCCGCACGCCGCCAGGCGAGCATCAGGTTGGCTGCAACCGCTGGCCTCCGAGCCTTGTCTTCGTCGTCATGGCAACCAGTCGAAGGTCGCGATCCCCGAACGAACGAGAGCTTCAGCTGTCGAGGATCGGCCGGGCGCTGACCCTCACCTTCGCCGCCGCGGTCCTGGTCGCGGGCGGCGTCCTCTACGGGCTGGTGGTGCTGCTCGACTTTCAGGAGATCGACAGCACCGCCAAGCTCGACGCGAAGACGCTCTTCGACCTGGTGAAGCTCTCCTTCGGGGTGGTCGCCGGGGCCGGTGCGCTCGTCGCCCTGGTCGTCGCCTACCGCCGCCAGCGCGTCGACGAGGCCGGCGCCCACCGCGAAGCCACCCGACTCCACACCGAACGCTTCTCCCAAGCCGTCGACAGACTCGGATCCGACTCACCCGCCGTCCGGCTCGGCGGCGTCCACGCCCTGACCGGCCTCGCCGACGACGCCCCCGACCACAGCCTGCGCCAGACCTGCATCGACGTCCTGTGCGCCTACCTCCAACTCCCCTTCACCGCCGACCCCGGCGAAGACCCCGCCCACGAACAGGAACACCACCGCTACCTCGCCCTCCGCAAGGTCCGACACACCATCCTGCGCCTCATCGGCGACCACTACCGACGCCCGAAGGGAACCCACCGCTCCTGGCAGGGCTGCGACCTCGACCTCACGGGCGTGACCATCGACGGCAACATAGATTTTGAGGGCGCGAGCTTCTCCGACGGCAGAGTGTCCTTCCTCGGCGCAGGTTTCTCCGGCGGCACGGTGTCGTTCCGCCGCGCAGGTTTCTCCGGCAGCACGGTGTCCTTCTTCAGCGCAGGTTTCTCCGGCAGCGAGGTCTCGTTCGACCGCGCGGCGTTCTCCGGCGGCGAGGTCTCGTTCGCCGACGCGAGGTTCTCCAGCGGCACGGTCTCGTTCCGCGACGCAGGGTTCTCCGGCGGCGCGGTGTCGATCATGGGCGCGGCGTTCTCCGGTGGCGAGGTCTCGTTCCGCCGCGCGGTGTTCTCCGGCGGCGCGGTGTTCTTCGGCCGCGCGACATTCGCTGGCAGCGGGGTGTCGTTCATCGACGCGACGTTCGCTGGCAGCGGGGTGCCGTTCGTCGACGCGACGTTCTCCGGCGGCACGGTGTCATTCGACCGCGCGGCGTTCTCCAGCGGAGAAGTGTCCTTTCGTAGCGCAAGGTTCTTCGGCGGCGAGGTGTCCTTCACCGACGCGACGGGCCCAGCTCCCTCTGGGCTGCCCGCTGCCGTCAGCACTGCTTATGGGCCAGTCGCCCTTCCCTCCACTTGGCTGCCCCTGAATCCATAGGAAGAGGGAGGCGGAATCGGTCGTCTAAGCCCCCCAGGGCCGATCCAGATGGACGTTCCCGTATTCCGAACCCTCCTTGTTCTCGGAGTTCGTGAGCCGGTAACGCTCGTGTGGGTGGTGATGACAGCCGACGGATCCGGCGGGACGCTCCGTGGCGCGACGATGTCCCGTACCCGCCCTGTGAACCCGGGGAGGGACCCTCAACCGGTTCCAATCTCAGCGCCGATTCGTCTTCCGACTGTCGGCTGCGGGGCGCGCGGGCCGAATTGAGTGCCGCATCGGCGGGGTGGGGTGTCCGGGTGGTCTGCTCCCTGCATGCGGGTTCGGTCTCGTACGAGGTCTGTGTAGGCGGCGGCACCTTGAGCGTCGCCGGCTTCTCCCCGCCAGTGGGCGAGCCCGTCCCGGGAATCCAGGATGTCAGGGTGGTCTGCTCCCTGTACGAGGGCCTGGTGATCTACGAGGTTCGTGAAATCGTCGGCGGCACCTTGGGCGTCACCGGCCTCCCCTCGCCAGAAAGCAGCGTTGTGCCGGGCATTCAGCGTGTCAAGGTGTTCTGGTCCCTGCACGCGGCTCCGACCCTCAATGCATCGAACCACCGCACAGCTCACGCCGGCACATCCGGCAGTTCCTCCGGCCGCGCTCGGCGCGGAAGTCCGGCATGGCGGCCGCCGCGAGCCTGCCGCTGCCTGCGGAGGTGGATGTCTTCGTGCCACGAGCAGGCCGGTGCTCTCCGCGGTGGCAGGGCCCCGGTGTTCGGGATGGCTGAGCATCCCGGCCGCGTGAGAGCCCGAGCCGGCCCAAGGGGCTTTTGACGCCGGTGCCGGAAGGGCACGGAGTGACCCTGTGACGGGACAGGTATTTGTCATGGCGTGTCAGCTGCCGCGGCCATTGCCGCTGTTGTGATAAGTATGGCGGCCGAAAGGGGAGCCGTCGCGCGGCGCGGCCAGGGTGTCCGCCCCGGGGCTCCCGTGTGATGCCCGGGGCGGTGACGGCACAGGGGCCGGTGGCACATGCGGAGGCCTGTCCGGCTGGCCGGGGGTGTTCCGGTCACCGAGTGAGCTGTGCGCGCGGCGTTGGCGGAGCACTGCAGCAGGCTGGGGGACGTGTGATGAGTGAAATGAGACTGTGGGACGACAATCCCACGGGTGTGGACCTGCTGGGCTTCGCATCCATCGTCGACACGGTGGTGACCACACTCGACCTCCCGTACCTGGACCCGGTGACGATCGGGATCGCCGCTCCCTGGGGCGGCGGGAAGTCGACGGTGCTGCGGCTGCTGCACAAGGAGCTGGACGCGCAAGACGGTTACCGGGTGATCCGTCTCGATCCCTGGGAGTTCGACGACCAGTTCGATGTGCGCGGTGGCGTGATCGGTGAAGTCCTGCAGGATCTCCTGACGGCCTACAAGGCGCAGGACGGCCTGCCGGACAGGATCAATGGGCTTCTTGAGCGGGTGAGCTGGTCACGCGTTGCGGTCAGCCTGTCCAAGGGATCGCTGGTCGCTCAGTCCGCAGACCTGGTCGAGGCCCCCACACCCCGCTCGAAGAGCGATCCCAGGAGCCTGGCGGGTTTCCGGAAGGAGTTCGCCAGTCTGCTCAAGGACCTGACACAGCTCAAGCGCCTGGTCGTGCTCGTCGACGACCTGGACCGCTGTCTGCCCGACGCGGTGATGGCCACGCTGGAGGCCATCAAACTGTTCCTGTCGGTGGAGAAGGTCGCGTTCGTCCTGGCGGCGGACCAGGACATGGTGCGCGAGTCGATCGCAGCGAGCCTGGACGCCACGGGCCGGAGTGAGCGGTTCGCCCACCGCTACCTGGAGAAGATCGTCCAGGTGCCGCTGTCGCTGCCGCGGATCGGTGCCGACGAGGCAGCCACCTTCATCACGCTGCTGCTCTCGGCGCACGAATGCTCGCTGGAGCACTACACACGGCTGGTCGAGCACGCCCAGCAGCGGCGTGCCGCGGGGCAGTCCCCAGTCCTGTCGGACCTGCAGAATCTTCCGTGGCAGCCCGACGGGGCCTCGCTCGCCCTTGCCGACCGGCTGGCCACCGGTCTGTCGGCCGACCGGTCCGGAAGCCCACGCAGCATCAAACGCTTCCTCAACGCGTTCGCCCTGCGGACCCGGATCGCCGAGAGCCAGGGCATCAGCATCGACCCCTCGGTGATCGTCAAGCTCATGCTGCTGGAAGACAGCCCGGGCAAGGACTTCGAGACCCTCGTCAAACTCCAGGACGCCGCCCGCAGTGAACTCCTTCAGCACTGGCAGGCCTGGGGGAAGGGGGAACGCGACGACAGACCGGACCAGGTCAGTGAGGCGAGCAGGCACTGGGCCGCGTCCGAACCCGATCTCACCACCGCCCCGATCGGCCCCTATCTCAGCCTGGCCGCCTCCCTGGTGAGCCTCACCGCGGCCGCCTCCCTCACCCAGGAACAGGTCACCTGGGTCTCCCACCTCGCTGGCCAGTCGGAGCCGCACCGGCGCACTGCGCAGCAAGAGGTGACGGCCCGCCCGGTCACGGAGCAGCAGGCCGTCGTCGAGGCCCTGCTGGAGCGCGGCCGCAGGGAACAGCAGAGCGAGCCGCTAGTGGAGTCCCTCCTGTACATCGCGAACGCCACCGAGGATCTGCGCCGCCGCATCGCCGACGGTCTGTGGGACATGCGCAGCAATCTCACCCCCGGCTCCGCCCTGGACATCGCCGACAGCGACAGCGGGGAACTGCGCGACCTGGCGGTCCGCTTGGCAGAGGCGACGGACATCGACCCCATGGTGAGGGAAGCAGCCAAAGTGGAACAGGAGGGCCCCTGATGGGCACCTCGGGCTCCTATGGAGGCAGCGGCTCCGCCGAATGGAGCGCGGCCCATGACGCTTTCGACGCTCTGCCCGCCACCGGAACGGGATCCGCCAACTCCCCGGACACCACGGACCTGCCGGACAGCCAGCAGCAGTTCCTCGACGACGTTGTGCAGGCGCTGGCCAACGCGCTGAACAAGGATGACGCGGACCACGGCACGGTGCCGGCCGGAGGCTATCCGCTCTCCGCCCTGATCGCCCCGGCCCGCGGCGGCGGGGGAGGGGCTGGGGGAGCGGCAGGCCCGGGCCGTGTCGGTGGCGGATCGCAGCGCCAGGTACTCAAGGGTTCCTCGCGCGGTGCCGCGGCCCTCGCGGGGGCCTACGCCCTGCGCAACGGCGATGCCACGCAACTGCGCGAACTCGGCCTGGACTTCACCGAGCTGAGCGGCCTGCCACGGCGCACCCAGATCTCCCGCATCCTGCAGGCCGTCCTCGGCGACGCCGGGCACCCCGACGAGGCGGCCCTGCGCAGAGCCACCGTCAAGCACGTCAAGGATGTCCTCCTCGCCGCCGAGCCGCCCACCCCGGAAGACAGCCTGCGCAGTCTTGTCGCCGACTGGATCTATGAACTCGGCCTGGTCGAGCTCCAGTCCCAAAAAGCCAGCGACAACCTCACCCCCGAGGAGGCCGTCCGCAAACAGGGCTGGCTGCGGTCCTGGCTGCAGCGCAAAGTACGCCACATCTCGGTGCCTGACACACGCCGTATGACCGTCAAGGAATTCACCGCCACAGCAGCGAGAGTGACGAGGGAGGCACTGCGTATTCTGCACGCAGGACGCTCATGACGACCGCCTACGAAGTACTGCCGCATGACGGACAGCAGCACGAGCCCTCCGCGCTGGCCCTGCGCTGGCCCCGTACCCGCACCGACAGCCCCACGCCGACCGTCACCTGCACCCTTGGCTGGGAACTCGACCTCCTGGGCCCCGCACCGGCAGCCGCCGCCGACCTCGTCCGCATCGCCGCCTCCGCCTACCCCGCCGACCGCAGCGCCCGCCGCCCCATCACCACCTTCACGCGCACCATCGACCTCACCGTCCACACTGTCGACCCCGCTCCCTGGAACGCCGCCTCCGGCCGGCTCGCCGAAGAACTGCTGTCCTGGCTCACCGGCGACGCCTGGCACCTGCACGCCGTGCCCGCCATCCCCGGCAGCCACCCTCCGGCGCCTGTGCCCGACGCCGACGACGTGATGCTCCTGAGCGGCGGGCTCGACTCCCTGTGCGGCGCCGCGGACCACCTCGGCGACACGACACGGCGCATCCACCTCAGCCACTACGACGGCAGCACCGTCATCCGCCACGCCCAGCAGCAGACCAGCGCCTGGCTCAGCAACCGTGCACGACAGCCGCTGCGCCACCTCAGCGTGAAGCTCTGCCAGACCCACACCGCTGCGGAATCCTCCTCTCGCAGCCGCAGCCTGCTCTTCGCCGCCCTGGCCTCAGCGGTCGCCGCCGGCGCTTCGAGCCCGCAAGTGACCGTTCCGGAGAACGGCTTCACCAGCATCAACCCGCCCCTGACCGCCGCCCGGGGCGGCGCCCTGTCCACCCGCTCGACCCATCCGGGCACGTTCGCCTGCATCAACGAGCTCCTGGCGAGCCTGGACATCCCGGTGACGCTGGCCAACCCCTACGCCTACCTCACCAAGGGACAGCTCCTGGCACGGGCCTTGGACCGTGCGGGCCCGTCCCTGCTGCAGGCGGGAGCGGAAACCCTCTCGTGCAGCAAGCTCGACGGCAATTGGTACCCCGGCGGAGACCCCACCCTCAACTGCGGCCTGTGCCTGGCCTGCCTGGTACGCCGGGGAGCATTCACCGCGGTCCCCCACCACGATCCCACTACTTACCTCGTTGATCACCTCACCGGCCAAGCACACCAGCTGCTGCTGGAGCGCCGCCGCAAAGACGTCCACGACGTGCGGCAGGCCATCGCCCGCGGCATCGACGACACCGACATCCTCGCCGTTGGTGAACTTCCCCCCGACACCGACCTCGACGCCGTCGTGGGCCTGTGCCAACGAGGCCTGCAGGAGCTGAACCATGTCCCGCCTCCCTGAAGGACTGCCACCGCTCGACTGCCACGCCCACATCGCACCCGATGTGACCCCCGCGCAGATCGACGCCTTGAACGGAGCCGTCGTCTTCGCCGTCACCCGCACCCCGGCCGAAGCACACCGCGCCGGCCGGCGCGCCGACGCGCGCCTGGTGTGGGGATCTGGCGTACATCCCGGCGTTCCCGAAGCGCTCGATGCCTTCGACCTGGAGCAGTTCCGTGCCACCTTGCGGCACAGCTGCCTCATCGGGGAAGTCGGCCTCGACCGCCGAGGCAATCTCGAGCGGCAGCGCACCGTACTGGCCCAGATCCTGAATGCAGCACGCGACCAGCCCGTCCTGCTGTCGCTGCACAGTACTGGACGGACCGGCCCCCTCCTCGACCTGCTGACCGACCAGCCGCACCCCGGAATGATCCTGCACTGGTTCCTCGGCGGCCCCACCGAGCGGCAACGTGCCATCGACCTGGGCGCCTACTTTTCCGTCAACGCCGCCATGCCCGACGACATCCTGACCTCCCTGCCCCTGGCCTGCCTGCTGCCGGAGACCGACTTCCCGGCCAGCCGACGCACCACCGGCGCAGCGCGCCCCGGCCACATCGACCGGCTCGAACAACGGCTCGCCCAACTCCACGGCGTCACACCGGAACACCTCAGACGACGCTTCTGGCAGAACCTGCGCGAACTGACCACCCGCACACACGTCCTGGACAGGCTTCCCGAACACGTCGCGGACTGGGCCCTGGAAGCCTGACCCGCAGCCCGCGAGCCACCGGCGTCACTCACTCCGGCTGACCCGCTCGGCGACCCGTGGATCACTGCGCACGGGCTCCGGCAGCACACAGCCGTGCAAACCTCGGGCTGCAAGAACCTGTTCAACCGTCAACCCCCGCGCGTCGGACAAGTCCGCCCCCGCCAGATCGGCATCCGCCAGATCCGCACCGTCGAGCTGCGCCCGACACAGAACGGCACCATTGAGCGTCACCCCTTGAAGATGAGCCCCCCGCAGGTCAGCCCCCGGCAGCCGGGCCTTCGCGAGATGACGCCCTGCGAGATCGACCGGCGGCCAGGAACCTCCCCGGCGCCGTGAACCAGGTGCGGTGAGCGCCCGCAGCGCCTCCTGAACCAACTCGCCGGGTTTCTCCGGAAGCCGCACGGACGCCAGACCACCCGGCGTACCGGCAGGCTGTGTGCGGTCTCGAACCAACGCATTCAGCACCCGCGCGGCATGCCTCCCTTGGTCAGGAGCATCCTGGACGATCTGTTCCAGCGCCAGAACACCCCCGATGCGCACATACGACTCAGCCGACCCCAGCCGCTCCAGCGCCTTCGTGAAACGGTCCGTCACCTGCCCGCGACGGCTCAGCCGGTAGGACCGGGCGGTATAGATCAGGGCGACGCCGGCACCGACGGCCGCAACGACCTGCACCACGGCCAGCCGGACCTGTCCCACTGCCGCCGACCGGGCCGCGCCGTCCATCGACGACCAGTCCTGCCCGGCCAGCCAGCGCGCCAAGCGCCGGCTCAGCGGAGTGAACATCACGACCAGCACTCCAGCCAGCCCGGCCACGCCCAGCACAGCCGTCACGGCTGGCCACACCTTCTTCAACCTCATGACCCGGCTTCTATCGCGTCCACCGCACCGAGGGCGACCCGCTCCCGCCCGCACACCAGTCCCCAGGGCGCAGGAAGTGCCTTCGCCTCCGCATGCCGCCGGCCGTCCTGGACGTGTGCGCATGCGGGAGGATCCGCAACTGGCGTGCAGGGTCAGCCTGTTCGTGGCCATCTGCGCGGAGGTGTTTACCGCAAGACCTGCCGCCGCGCAGCGGGTTCGTGACTTTCCGCCACCGGGAGTGAAGGCCCGGAAGGATGAGCTGTGGTACCAGGGAGCAGGCCTGTTGCGGGAGAGCCCATGGACAAGACGAACCGCGCCGACCATCGGCACGATGCCGCGGCGCAGAGACTACGGTCCAACCCGCCGTCCCCGGGCACACCTCATATGCGAACTGCCCGCACCGTTTCCCGAAGTACTGGACCGGCTGACCTACGCGACCATGGACGACTGCCGACAGTGCCGGCCCGCCCTGCTGGACCGTGTCGCGGGCGATGCGCGAGCGATGCTGGAGCTGGTGTCCTGGGCCTGCTTCCTGACGTCGGAAACCTACTGCGGCATTCCGCCGGAGCTCGTCGCCGGCATCGAGCCGCCAGGCGCCCCGTTCCGCGCCTCGGCCACCTTCCGCGCACTGGCCCGGCAGTACGGCGCACACGGGCGGATCAAGGACACCGCCTGCATCCACCGCACAACAGCACAGCGCCGCGAAGCGGCGGACACCGCCGTCACCCTCGTCGTCGGCCTGTCCCGGTGGCAGGCGGACTTCCTCTACCAGTGACCCTGCTCCCCTGAACGCGCAAGAGGAGACAACCCGCTGTCGCCCGGCTTACCGGGCATCGCCGCGATGCAACTCCAGGCGGCGAGCGGGTACTTGGCCGGCGAACCAGCGCCCGGTCCCGCCACCGCTGAGCGACTGCCCCGCTCTGCAGTACGACGCCCTGGTGCTGCACTGCCTGCTCGACTACAGCAGCACCGCCGCCGCCGAGGCCATGGGACAGGACCCGAGCAAGATCCGCTACCTGGTGTGCTCGACACCCGCACAGTCGCGGACCGCGGCCCGCCGCCTGGCCCCCTCACACTGACGTTCCAGCCCGGCGACACCGGAGCCAGGCCTGGTGGTTGTGTCGTGGGAGCTCCGGTGGCTGCTCAGTCGGCTGCTGTCTCCGGCTGCGGCTCGGCCTTGGCGGACTGCGGGGCGGTGGCGGCGGTGTAGAAGACGGATGAACCCTGCTTGGTGCGGTGGGCGTGGCTCTTGGCGACCAGCCCTTCGACCGTGGTGCGTACCACGGTGGTCTTGATGGTGCGGTCGGGGTGGGCCTGGGTGAGTGCGGAGGAGATCTCGGCCGCCGACCGCGGCTCGTTCTGCTGCTGGAGGTGGTTGCGGATCAGATCGACGAGGGACGGCTTGCCGGCTGTCTTGGATGCCTTTGCGGACGGGGCCTCGGCGGTGGGCTTCTTGGTCGCCGCCTTGCCTGCACCCGCGGCGGCTGTTTTCTTCGGCCTGCTGCGCTTGGGCTCGGCAGCAGCTTGGCGGGGCACGGACACCGCAGTCTTGGTGGCCGCCTCGTCGGCGGGGCTCGCGCCGCCGAGCGCCTGCTGCATGTTCACCAGCACCGTGTGGTCATGCTGCAAGGTGCGCAGCTGCTCCTGCAGGGCCTCCACTACCACCCCGATACGTTCCTGCTCCTTGGTGTTGCGCTCCAGGTCACCTGTGATCTGGGCGGTGTACTGCGACGTCAATTCTGTACTGCTGGCCTGGATTTCAGACATGACATGGGCCTTTCTGCAGTGCGCGAGCACGGTGGTGAAGAGCCGGAACCGAATGCGCCAGTGGATGGAGATATTCCGTCTGTGGTGACCGGATGGCCCGCAGGACACCACTGCGGCAGCCTGCCGGAATCTAGAGATAGTACGCATGAGCGGAACCGGATGCTCCTGCTGAGTGATGTGTCACTCTGCCGTGAAGGCAGGACAGTGCCTCAACTACTCACACCACACTCCGGATGACGCGGTCACTGATGCGCAAGGCGGCCTCCACCTCGTCGTGTAGATCAGCGGGGAAGGTGCCCGTGCCGAGCGCGCAGGTGCGGAGGAGAGCACGGCAGTCCTGCGTCTCCCGATCGGACATCAGGGTGGTCAACGAGGGGTGCCCAAGGAGTTCCCGGGCAGCGTATCCGTCGGTCGCCTCTGTTGCCCGGCGGTGCAGGTCCGTGGCTACCTGGCGCGCGGCAGGGTCCTCGGGGGAGGTAATCGCGTCCAGCACTGTGAGGCCGAGCCGGGTGTTGAAGACGGTCATGCCCTGCTCGTCCCGGCGGACGAGGTAGGCGGCCGCCAAGTCCTGCAGCTGGCGGTGGAACGGTTGGCCGGCTGCCCGGCGGCTCAGCACGGTCAGGCAGCCCGTGACGGCGTCCTCCCATGACTCCCCGGGAGCTGTGCGAGCCAGGAGTTCCTCGGCTCTGAGCGTGTCACCTGTGGTGAGAGCGGCGAGGACGGCGACCTGGCGGCCGTCGAACATTCTCTGCCCGACGCCGCGGTGTTCCTCAATGTGGGCGAGTGCTTCGGCCCAGCGGCCAGTGGTCGTGAGGGTTCGTGTTCCGTCGGCGAGGAGGACCCGCCACAGCCAGGCGCGGACTTCTTGGCGGTCCTCGGGGCTGGTGGTGAGGTCGGCCGGTACGGCGATGCCGTCGAACTGTGCGGGGGCGCCGGTGCTGACGGCGTCGTACAGGGCGAGGAGGCGCTGGCGGCCGCCGTCGGCGTGTCCGGCGCGGATTTGGAGTCGCGCGAGGTTGACGACGGGTTCGAGGGCCCGGATCGCGGTCATCCCCGGCAGGGGGCGGGCGTGGAGGTAGGCGGTGGCGTGTTGGTGGCACATTGCGCGGGCGGTGGCGGGGGCGCCGATGTCGGAGGCGATCAGGGCGGCTTGGTTGTAGACCGCAGAGGCCACGCTCGGGTCGCCCTGTTTCGCCGCAGTGTCGGCGAGTTCGGCCAGCGCGTGCACGCGCTGGGGCAGAGGGAGGCAGGTGGGGCGGGGACGGGCGACGAGTGGGAAGCGCTGGGCTACGGCGTCAGGGAGCGTCCACACTGTCTGCGGCGCTCCTCTCGGTAGTGGGGTCGGGGCCGAAGACGACGGTCTTCGCGGCGGCGGTGAGCGTGGCTTGCGTGTCATGGGGTAAGCCGATCCGGTTCCAGGCGAAAAGCACATGATGGGCCAGGACATCGCGCAGGCCACGGTGCAGTTGTCCGGAGTCCGTGAGGTGGGCCAGTTCCCTGCCGGCGTCGGTGTAGGCGTCGGCCCATTCGGCGACATGGGCCAGTGGTCCACCCGCGCGCATCACGTCCTCGCCGTTCACGGAGAGCAGCCGGTGTACGGCGGCGTGCAGTCGGTTTTCGTTGTCGCGTTCCTTGTCGGCGGGCAGTGCGCGATGCGCGCCGACGCGCGCCCAGACGTCTCCCTGCTCGTACCAGTCCAGTCCGGCGGAGCGCATCATGAGGCTGCACAGCATGAGAGATGTCTCGCGTCGATGTCTGCCAGCGTCGCTCTGGAGAAAGCCGATGAGGCTGCGGCTGTCGCGGTGGAAGAGACGGTGCACGGATGCCATGGCTTCGGCTCCGCCGAACGCGTGGACCTCGGGTTCGTAGATGATCTCCGTCCACGCTGTGATGTCCTCCTCAGCCATCAGCTCGTCGAGGCCCCGGCCAATGAGGTCCTGCCCGTCGGCGGCGGGCAGGTAGCGCACGCGCCAGCAGGGGCGTTTGCGGACGATGAACCACGCCGTGACGGCGCCTTCGTCCTCTGCGGCGCGTAGAAGCGGGGCGAGTCGGGCCAAGGCGATGGTCTCGGCGCGTTCCCAGTCCGGGAACGCCACGTTGGCCTGGCACCAGGGCGGTGAGTTCATGAGGCGGGCCTCCGGGGGGGGGTTACGCAAGGCTGAGGAAGGTGTCCCAGTGCGGTGCGGGTGCGCTATCCGTGCCGTAGGTGTGCAGGGCGAGAGCCGCTCCGGCGGCCCCGTCGAGGAGTTCCGGGGCATGGCCGTCCTGGTCGAGCGCGGTGATCAGACGGTCGGCCAGGCGCGGCAACTCTGCAGTGATCTCGGTATTGCCCGTCTCGGTGGCCATCCGCCACGCGGCGTGAAGCAGTCCGGCCAGGCCGTGGCACAGCCCGATCTCGGGGACCTTGTCCAGTTGAAGCGGGTCGCGCAGGGTCGCGAGGATCGCGTTCTCGGCGGCCTGCACGCGCTCGGGGTCTTGGAGGGCGAGTCCGGCCAACTGCTGGGCGCGGGCGGTGCCGCTGACTCCGTAGCACCAGGAGGGGCGGGGGCGAAGGCCGGAATGGACGCGGTTGTCGGTCACCTGCTGCATCGAGATATACCCCGGCCACCACGGAGTGGTCTCGTCGCCGTGACACCATTGGTCGGTCCAGGTGCAGATCCGTTCCACAGCATCGGCCGTGCCGGGAACGCTGAGGTCGCGGAGCAGGGCCAGGGCCAGCACGGACAGGGCGGAGCCGATGCCGTGGGCGAGCCCGAAGTTCCCGTGCCCGCCAGGGTAGTCGGCGTGGGGCGTGCCCGTGGGTGCGACATTCATCCACCACGGCGGCAGTCCGGCCGGGTCGGGCAGGGGCTCGGTCAGGCGCACCAGGTAGGCCAGGACGTCCCGGGTGATCTCGTGATGGGGATGGCGGCTCAGGTGGTACGCGGCCAGCCCGGACAGGCCCTGGATCAGGTCGAACTCTTCCATTGGGGGCCGCTCGGCGCGGTCGATTCGCCGGTGGGCATCGGCCAGGCGGTTCCGGGTGACGGCACAGGTCGCCGTGTCCAGACGTTCCAGGGCGCGCAGGTACCGGCTCGATGCGCTGGCCGCTTGGTGTGTGATGAACGCCAGCGCGGGAGCGCCGAAATACAGGTTCGCGTTGGCCGCTGCGCTCACTTGGCCGTGCACGGCCGTGGTCAGCCAGGTGTGCGCGGTGTCCCAGTCGCCGCGGCCGGTCCGGGCTCGCTCGATGTGCAGAAGGGCGATGCCCGAGGCTCCTCCGGCGAGCGACTGTGGCCAGGCGCGAACGCCGTCGGGCCGGCCGCTGGGCCACGCGGTGCCCGGGTCGGCCAGCGCGCGGGCTATCTGGTCGGCGGTCGACAGCACGGCGGGGGCTGTCGTGGTCATGGTGTCCTCCTTGCTCGCGCGGTCCGGCTCAGGGCGGCGGCTCTGGCCAGGTGCAGGTGGGTGCGCTCCTCGGGCAGTCCCGGCCCGCGCACGCGGACGTGGTGGAGGTGCAGCAGGTCCGGCAGCAAGTCGTGGGGGTGCGTGGTCGTGTCCTTGAGTGCGTGGCGGTAGGCGCCCAGTGCCGTGCGGCGAGCGGACCAGGCGGTGGTGACGTCCTCGTCCAGGCCTGAAGGTTCGGCGTTCACCAGGTCGACGGCTTGGCGGTAGACGGCGCGGGGCGGAGCGGCCTGGTCGGTGCGTGTGTGCTTGATGAGCCAGTTCATCGCCTCGGCGTCGTCGCCGAGCAGGCCGGTGGCGATGTCCACCATGCTCGCGGCGGTCATTGCACGGTCATCCGGTGCGTTCTTCCGGGCCTGGGCGGCGAGTTGGGCCAGCGCGGCGGTGGAGTCGGCGGCGAAGTACCGCTCGGCGGCGTCGATCGCTGCGGGGCCGCCGAACCGTGCGGTCTCTGGGTGGTAGGTCTCCACGCTGGAGTGGGTGATCAGGCCGCTGTGCCGGAGCTGCTGGGTCCATTCGCCGATGCGCTCGATGGCGGAGCCGAGTGTGCCGGGTGCGCAGGTCAGACGAATGCGGAGGTGGTCGCCGGGGTCTGGGTAGCGGACGAACCACCATCGAGGGTCGCCCAGTTCGGTCAGCAGGGTCGGCAGGTGCCGGGCCAAAAGCGGGTTCTGCCGGTCGCGGTGTCCATGGAGTTGGAGGTAAATGCGGTTGCCGCAGCCGGGCAGGTGGCCGTGCTCGCGGGTGACGACGGGGCCCGCTGCCCGGACGGGGGCAACATTCTGTTCTGCGGTCAGGGGGATGACGACTTCGTGGGCGTGTCCGCTGGCCCAGCCCAGGTCTTGGGGTTCCGGTGCGGGGTGCAGTGTCACCTTGCCGTCGCGGTCCAGGTGGGTGCGCAGCAGGGCCCGGTGTGAGGGCTCCGTCAGGTCCAGGGCGATGCGCTGGTCGGCCTCGCTCAGGTACACCCGTTCGGGCAGATGCACGTTGCGGCGCCATCGGGCCAGGGACTCGTCCCACTGCGGCCACGGTTCTGAAGCGGCGGGGAGGTCGTCTTTGGAGAGGAGCCAGCGGGCCGGGGACAGGATCGTTCGTCCGTAGCGCAGGGCGGGCAGGAACGGCAGGTTGGAGGCGGCGGTGCCCCACATGAATCCAGTGCACGGGATGGCCAGCGCGACGGGCGCCTCGGCCAGGAACCGGGCCATCGGATGGGTGTGGTAGCCCAGGTCTACGGCGTTCAGCAGCAACGTGTGCACCGGGCGCCGGTGGGAGAGCGAGACCAGGTGCAGCCGTTCGGCGTCGGCGGTCACCGCAAGGTCCGCCATGGGAATGAGGCTGGTATCCGAGCCCTGGTAGTCGCCGAGCGAGATCACCAACTCGGTTGTCTGCGGGGCGCGCGCGACGTTCTCAGCGGGTCCGGACAGCGGGGTAGAGCTGATCTGCGCGACGAGCGCGCCCGGGTGCACTCCGGGCAGGCCTGCGTACACCCGAGCCATGCGGCGCCGATCAGCGTCGTCCAGGATGCCCAGGAAGCGGCCGGTTGTTGTTCCGGCCGAACGTGCCACCCCGACGACGTGCAGGGTGAACTTGCCCTGTTGCAGTGCCGGAACGCTCGCGGCGTCGATGCGGACCGTCACCTCGGTGCTCGGCTGGACGCAGTGGCCAGGATCTGTTGTGGCCAGGTTCTCAAGGGCGGCATCGTCGAGTTCGACTTCAAGGCGGCGCTGCATCCCGGCGGTGTGGGCGAGCTTGATGAGTCGGCTGTCGCGGTCGGGCAGCGGGGAGGGCGCCGGCGCGGTGGTGGACCCGAGGTACCCGGGTGGGTATCCGAGCGCGTCGACGGCGTCCACGACGGGGACGAGCGCCCTTGGCCCGTACCGCGCAAGGAACCGGCTGTGCCACTCGGTCCAACCGGTCAGCGCCGCACGGGGCGCGAGACGGGTGAGCGCCTTGGCTGCCGCTGCCGCCTCCCGGGCCACCGTCTCCGGGACGACCAGGTCCCAGTCCATCCGCAGGTCGAGCGCGGTTTTGGGGGCCTCGTGCACCTCTGCTGTCTCTGCGGGCACAAGATGCTGCGTGTGCATGCGGAGGACTGCGAGGGGATCGGTGGCCGTCATCGCCGGGCGGAGGCTGGTGAGTAGGAATCGTTGTCTGACCAGGCCCGCGAGCAGTTTTTCAATCGCGGTGGGCGGCGCGGTCGGGAAGCTGGTAAAGAGCTTTGCGGTGAGGTCGCTCCACAGAATCGGAGTCCGCGCGCTGTCCAGGGCTTCGCGGACCGGTCCGGTCACGCGTATCTGCACGTGCTCCGGAGCACCGTCGCGCGTGCCATGTGGGCGGTGCTCAATTGCCACGTAGCCGTCGCGCTCGATGACGAGGCTGGAGGCGAGCAGCATCAGATGGGGCCGCAGCCCACTGTGCTCTTCGAACCGGCCGATGAGGCTCGTGGTCCATGCCGCGTCGGGTCTGGCGGCTGACTGGTGCCTGGTGCCCCTGCGCAGCGCGGGGGCGGTGCCTATTCGCGCGGCCGCGACCCCGGCGAACAGACCAAACGGAGTGGCACGCGTGTGGGCCCGCAGCAGATAGCGCAGCACGGACAGCACCGTGCGGCGTACAGCGGACTCCGGTAGCGGCTGGCCGGCACAGACCTGGTCCACTCGATTCGCGAGGTCCGGGCTCGCAGCTTTGACGGCGGTCGCGAAGTCAGCTGCCTGCCAGGTCTGTTGCAGCCACGCCCGCCACGATGCCGTGTTTGCGGTCTGGCCGGTCAACTCCGGCCAGACCACCTGACGGTCGGAGCTCAATGCGGCTGCCCGTATCACTGCTGCATCAACGTAGCGGTACACACACCCCTCCTGTGGCGTGTGGTGCCCGGCCGCGCCCATGGGGCGGGCGCGGCCGGGCACCGCGACAAACGCGGGTTGGTGGTGCTACGGGCAGCTCGTGCACGCGGTCGCGCACGTCGAACCGCAGCCGTCGCTCGTCAGACGGATGAGCTGGTCCGCGGCGGGGCCGCTTTCGACGATCGTGATGTCCAGGTCGAAGTCGTCCTGTCCGGGCCCTTGGTGGGCGACCGGCTGAGTAACCGGGCTCTCCAGTTGAACGGTCATGCATTCCTCCTCGGTAGTGAGTGATGGTGCATGGTTCCGGGGCCCGGAAGCGGGTCCCGGAGTCTTAGTGCCAGGACACCGCGACGATGCCGTGGCGCTTCAGCACGGTGTCCTGGGGCAGAGGGGACGGAGCAGGACCCGGCAGGAACCTGATCGTTGCCGCTCCCCGGCGGCGGTGGTCCTGAGCCCAGCGCCGAAGCAGATTCAGGTATTCGTCCGCGAGGCTTTCGGCCTGCGGACCGTGAGCGACCACGCCGCTCTCGAAACCGCCGGTGTCCTCGTTTTCGCGGCGGATGCGGTAGGCGATGCTGTCCTCGCTGACCAGCGCCGGCACACCGAGCAGGGCTGATGCGTCCACGAGCCCGCTCTCGACGACGTCCTTGGACGCGTGTAGCCGTGCCGCACTCGACAGCTGGAGCGTGAGGTACAGCTCCAGCTCGTCGGGCAGGTCGTAGGCCGCCCCCGACCAGCTCTCCATCTTCGGGGTGTCCAGAGCATGGTTCAGAGCCTCTGCGTTGAGGCGTACCCGCACGTCGTCGGTCTGCACGGCGACGCCGTCCCGCAGCACCGCTTTGGACTCCTTGGCAGCTCCCTCACCCTGCATGGGCACGAAACGCGCCAGACGATAGGAGTGGCTGACCAGACCCTCACCATCACGGTCGAACGCGATCGACCGGGTCGTGCCGCGTACCGTCAGCGGGACGACGAGCCTGCCGTTCCCGGTGAGCCCACTGATCCACGACGGGGGGATGTCCCACGCGGCTGCGGTGACGATGATCCGGTCGTACGGCGTTCCGTCAGGGACACCGGTCTCGCCGTCGGCGAGGACCGTCTTCACCTGGCCGTACCCGGAGTCGTCCAGGCACAGGCGGGCGCGGTCGACGATGTCACGGTCAATGTCGACCGTGGTGACGACTCCGTCGCTGCCTACGAGTTCCTGGATGAGCGCGGCGTTGTAGCCACCGGAACCGATCTCCAGGACCTTCATGCCAGGCTCGATGTTGGCCTGTTCCAGCATCACGGCCTGGAGATGAGCGGCGGACATCACGCTGATGTCCAGGCCGTGCTCGTCCTTCTTGACCGGAACGGTGCGGTGGAGGTCGTAGGCGAGGTCCAGGGGCGCGTCCGGTGCGAACCGGTGCCGGGGCACTGCGGCGAAGGCAGCGGCGACCGGTTCGGACGTGATCGCGTCCTGGTCACGGAGTGCACGGACCATGTCCGCGCGTAGCGCGTCGGGATCGTGGACATGCGGTTCATCAATGGTAGTCATCCGATTACCCACTTCTGTTGGGAGGTTGGTGCTTGCGGCAGCCGGCTTGGTGGTCAAGCGAGGACGCTAGCCAGGCCGTCATCGCTGGGAGGTGGCTTTGCGCCGCCGGAGCGGCAGCACTCGGTGTTCGACTGAACAGCAGTTCCCTGGCTCGTCACTGCGTTCGCTCTCCTCTCGTTGAAGCAGTTCGGGTGGGGAGGAGCCAGCGTGAGGGGGTACGTGAGGCCCTCGCCTGGAGAACGCGCTATTTCCGGTTCTGATACTCCCGATGGCCAACTCGGCACGGGACGCCCGGCGTGGAGGGTTGCCATGCCGTCCGAGGCGAACCGGTGGCCGCCTGGCCCTCCACGCCGGGAGCAGGAGCTGCCTGGTGCCGACAGCCTCTTATGCGGCGGCCACCGGGCGGGAACCACAGTCAGGTCAGCTACGGGTACCGGCGCCGACGGTTAGAACCGCTGGCGCCATCAGCAGGGTTCTCGGCGTGACTCGCGGTAGGAAGGAGCGTCCTGTCCTTCCAGACCTCATTGACCACTTGTGTGCCGAAGGCCTCCACGGCGTGTGCGATCAGGGCAGCTTGCTTCTCGTACGTCTCGCGACCTGCGCCGTGCGGCTCTCCAGCCAGGACCAGCCGACCCCGGCGAGCATGATCACGCACACTCCTAGGAGCGGCGGCATCCCGAACAGGATGTTGACGACGTTGTAGGTGGCGTGGGCCAGGATGAGCGGGATCACCCGGCGGTAGCGGTGATACAGCCACCCTGCCGTGATGCCCAACGGCAGTACGGCCAGGGCCGGCCAAAGCCCCAGGTAGAGGTGCGGGAGGGCACGCATCAATGCTGTGACGAGCAGGACCTCCCACAAGGGCCGGCGTGCGGCCGTCAGCACGGCCACGACCACTGCTGTCGCCAGTACCTCCTCCACGGTCGCGGACCACAGCGCGTGGGCCAGATGCGGCCCGAGGTCTGGGACCCCGGCCGCGGTCGCCTGATCGCCCTTGAGGACGGGGCCCGGCAGCCGCGCCAGCACCCCGATGAGGAACACCGACGCGCAGATCGCTGCCGCGTGGGCATAGAAGACCAGCTCCCCCTGAGCCTTCTGCGCACGCTCGGCCTTGGTGCGCTTGCGGAACGGCCGCACTGGGTGAGCCAGATTCAGCCGTTGGAGAGTGATCCCGCAGCGGGCGGTCACCTCGACACACAGCCAGACCCAGACCACCAGCTCGGCGAGATGCCCGGCGATCTGCGTGGAGGCACGGTCAGCGGTGAACTCACCGGCCTCGTCCGCCACGATCACGGCGAGCGACCCGACCAGCACCGTCACCTGCCGCAACGGCCACCTCGTGCCCTGCGGGCGAGGGCGGGTGAGGATCAGCCCCAGCAGCCAGACCTCGGCCCCTGCGAGGCCGACCAGCCGGCCGATCTCCTCAATGCGGAGGACCTCGAGGGGGACCTCTGCGCCGGACTGCTGCACGACAGCCACGACGGCGCCGGCCAGATGAGGACCGCCCGCGAGAGCGAACAGCGTGAGTACCAGTACGTACGCGCGTGCCGCGCTCCAGGACACGGGCGGTCGGCCGGCAACCGAGGACTGGCTTGTGGAGTCGGTGGTGCGAGCGCCGGTGGCCCCCGCATCCTGCTCTTCATGGGCCAGATCCGCCAGGTCAGGCCGGCGGGCCGCTGCTGCGTTGTCAGGCATGGAACAACCCCCGCTCGCGGTCGGCGTCAGGGACCTGGCCGCAATCCGTGTGCGCGCGACCAGTGCCAGGCTGGGGACAGGCCTCGGATGGGATGAGCTGGGCGACCACAGTGCCGTAGCGGGCGATCGGGCCTGCGCTCGTGAGAATGCCCCCGTCCTTGAGCGGCTTGAGGGCCAGCGAGATGGTGGATCTTGCGACGCCGAACTCCTTACTCAAGGCGGTGATGCTGGGGAGGAGTTCACCAATGGGGTAGGTGCCGTCACTGATCCGCTTACGGATGGTGTCTGCGATGTCGTTCTTGCGTGCGCGCTCCTGCCATTTCGAGGGCGTGGTGCCGCACGGGGTGACACCGCCTCCGCCGCCGGCTCGTGTGGCGACGAGACCTTCGTCCCGGAGCTGCTGAAGGGTCTTGCTGATCACGTGCGGGGTGGTCCCGAAACGCCGTGCTAGCTCACCGGATCGGCGGACTGTGCCGGGGGACCAGGTGCCATCGGTGATCTCTTTGCGCAGGGTGTCGGCGAACTCCGTGCTGGGATGGACCCGCAGCCTGCGGAGTACGGAGTTGGGCTCGTCACGCATGGTCGCGCCCTCGTTTCCGCTCCACGTCCGTGACGCGGCCGAGCCAGGCGTCGGCGTCGGTGAACTCCCCTGCGGTGGGCTGCAGAGTGGTGTCCTTCCAGACCCTGTTGATCGTGTCGGTTCCGGTTGCGGCGGTGACGTCGGCGAAGAAGCGGGCCCCCCGGTCGTACGCTTCGCGGCTCGGGCCGAGACGACCGATGCCGGGCAGGCCGTTGTGAAGCCGGTAGCGCCAGGACTTCGAGGCATCCCGGTAGTGATCGACCGGCGCGCCGAACAATCGGCCTGTGATGTGACGATCCGCCCAGGCGGCGTGACCCTCGCGGAGGGTGGTGACACTACGGGGGTCGATACCTCGGAGGTGGGGCAAGAGTGTCTTCCACACGGTCCCTACAGCCGCAGCGAACTGCAGATGGTGGACCAGCTCATGAGCGACCACCTGGAGAAGGGAGGGCTCGTGGGCGAGGACTCCGGCGTGGCGCAGGGCCTTGGGCGCCATGAGGGTCTCGTACGCTCCGCCTTCGACCTCCATGCTCGTTGCGAGCTTCAGAGGCCAAGTCAGTGCACTGGTGACGCGAGCAGTCTCAAGCATTGCTATGCGGACGACGCCGATGGGTCCGGGCCCCAGGTCCAGATCCGCGATGTCCCGGGCCAGGATGCGCTGCGCGTGTTGGACCTGCGCGTGCCGCCAGGCCTTCGGGGTCAGTAGGCGAAAGGAGACGTCCGAAGGGATGGACAGGCCGGTGGTCGTCTCCATGTCCGGGGCCACCCTGTGGAGGGTTTCGGAGATCCGCTCGCGCAACTCGTCGTGGCGGCGGGTGTCGTCATGGACGGTAAAGCTGGTCACTGATGGTCCTGTTCAGAGATTGCCGCGGCGTCGCAAGACACCGGATCACGGGTGGCGTTCCTGACGGGGGCAGGCGGTTCGGAAGTCGGCCGGGCGGAGTACGACCGCCCCGGTCCGTTGGCGATGAGTCCTTCCGTCCTGAGCGGTCTGATTGCCTTCGAAATCGTGGTCAGCCCCACGTCGAACTCAGTGGCCAGTTCCTGAATGGCGGGCAGTCGGCTGCCGGGCGGATAGATGCCATCACCCAGCCGCTCCCGGAGTGCCTGCCCGACGTACGCCACGGTCTTCGACGCTCTGCCGGACGGAGGAACCCCCGGCTGTCCCGGGTCGACGACGTAGGTACCCAGTGTTCTGAACGAGGCGAGGAGCTTCTCCTGATGCAGTGGCTTCAGGGCCGTTCGGATGCTGGTGGGAGTCACCCCGAACTCGACGGCAAAGTGCCGCAGCGACGGCAGCCACGTCCTGACGGCATACGTGCCGTCACCGATCCGCGAACGGACGATCTGCTCGATCTCACTGATCCCGGTGACCGGCACGAGAGACTGCGGGTCCGGAACCCGGGTTCCGCGGCGGCCCACCGATGAGTGGAGATCGCCGTTGTCCCTCAGCGGTCGGAGAGCACGGCTGACCACCCACTTGGGCACACCAAATTCAACGGAGAGAGTCCGCTCCGAGGGCAGCTGAGTCCCGGGACCGTACGTGCCATCGGCCAGCCGTTTCCGGATGACCTTCCTGACCAGTTCGGGGGTCATGCGGCGGCGATGCGATGGAGTTTCAGGCACGGAGGAACCCCCGTTCCCGTTCGGTATCCGGGACGCGATGGCGGTGCCAACGGATCTCGTGCCGGGCCGCACCGGCGTAGTGCCGCACCACGGCCGGCCCGAACGCTTCCAGCGCGGTCTTGCTGGAGCGGAAGTCGGCCAGGGCCTCGACGAGGTCGGCTGGTACGGGCAGGCCATCATCCGTCTGGTACGCATCACCGGTGGTCTGGGGCGGGAGGTCGGGCCGCGCTGTGAGGCCGTGGTGGATGGCGGCGAGGGCCGCGGCCAGCGCGAGGTAGGGGTTGGCGTCGGCGCCCGGGAGACGGACCTCCAGGTGTGCCCCGTCTCCGTGCCCGGTGACCCGGATCGCGCAACCGCGGTTGTCGCGGCCCCAGGTGAAATGAGTGGGAGCGAACGAGCGCGCCACGAACCGTTTGTAGGAGTTGATGTGGGGCGCGAGGAGCGGGGTCAGGTGCGGCAGGCCGGAGATCAGCCCGGCAATGGCCTGCCGCATCGTGTCGGGCAGATCCCCCTCGTGCGGAACGGCGAAGGCGTTGCGGCCGTCGCGCCACAGCGACAGGTGCAGGTGCAGACCGCTGCCCACCCCGGTCTGCGGGGCGGCCATGAACGTGGGCACCATCGCGTGACGCTCTGCCAGGTGCCGTACGGCGTGCTGGTACACGGTGTACGCGTCACAGGCCGCCAGCGCCCCACCGTAGGGGAATGTGACCTCGACCTGGCCGGCAGCGCCCTCGCTCTTGACCGCCTCGACCGGCGTGCCGGCGCCCCGCAGGACCTCCGCCAGATCGTCGAAGAAGTCCGTCAGCGCCACGGGATGGTCGAGGGCGTAGTCGAGGTTGTGCGGCGCCACCGGTTCCAGACCCTGGTACCCGGCCGCGTGTGCCTGCTGCGCGGTGCCCTGGTAGAGCATGAACTCGCTCTCCAGACCCACCTTTACGTCCAGGCCGAGTTTCGTGAGGCGGTCGAGCTGGGTGCGCAGCATGGCGCGGGGCGCGACGCCGATCGGAAGACCGCTGTGGTGGAAGGCGTCGGCGTGGATGAGAACGGCGCCTGGCATGTACGGCACGCGGCGGATGGTGGCCAGGTCGGGGACGACGCCCATGTCCCCGAACCCCGTCTCCCAGCCGGTCAGTTCGAAGCCGTCCAGCGGCTCCATGTCGACGTTGGTGGCCAGGATGTAGGCGCACATCTCCGCCCCGGCCCTCGCCCCTGATTCCGCCCCGTCCTGCGTCTGCTTCGTGATCGTCTGCAGGAAGCCGGGGGCGTCGAGGCGCTTGCCCTTCAGCTGGCCGAGCATGTTGGGGACGGCGAGCAGCACCGTGGTGACGGCACCGCTGTCCACCGCGGTCTTCAGGTCGTCGAGGGACAGGCATCCGGCGTGCTGGTTGTCCTCGCTCATCACACGACCCCCTCGGCCACGGCGGCGTGTTCCGCCGAGTTCCCGAGCGGGGGGATCTTGTAGGAGCGTCGCCCCTTGGTGATCCACATGATCCATGCAAGGAGCAGCACGACGAGCAGGGTGACGCCCGAGTAGTTGAACGACTTGAAGGTGATCGGATAGGTCTGCGGCAGAACGAGTACCCCGGTCAGGACGATCACGTAGACCACGGAGATCCAGCCCAGTGGCTTGCTCCAGGCGCCGAGGGTCCAGGGGCCGGGCTCGAAGCGTTCAGGGAAGCGCAGCTTCAGGAAGACCGGGATCACGTAGGCGGGCGTGATACCGATGACGTTGATCGCGGTGACGGCGGCGTACGCGGTCGGCGACCACAGATTCGGCAGCGCCAGCACGAGCGCGACGCCCACGGACAGCCACACCGCGGCGATCGGGGTGCGGGTGCGGGAGCTCACCCGCCGCCAGGTCGCGGAGAACGGCAGAGCCCCGTCGCGGGAGAACGCGTACACCATGCGGCTGGACGCGGCGGTTTCCGCATTGCCGCAGAACAGCTGTGCCACGATCACAACGACCAGCAGCACCTTGGCCATGCCCGTGCCCAGGACGTCGATGAAGATCTGCACCGGCGGCACGCCCGTGCTCGTGTTCAGGGTGCCGGCGTAGTCCTCGATGGCGAACAGCAGCCCGGCCAGGAGCACGAAACCGGCCACCCAGGAGTAGAGGACGGCGCGGACCATGCCCCGGGGGGCCGCCATCTGCGCCTGCTTGGTCTCCTCCGACAAGTGGGAAGAGGCGTCGTAGCCGCAGAACGTGTACGCGGCCACAAGGATTCCGAGCACCCCCCAGAGCGGGTGGTTGAAGCCCGTGCCGTTGACGAACTCCGTGAAGACGAAGCCCACGCTCCGGCGCTCCCCTGGGGCCAGGGTCAGTGCACCGACGATCAGTGCAACGCCGCCCAGCTGCCACCACACGGAGATCGAGTTGAGGATGTTGACCAGGCGCACCCCGAACGAGTTCAGCGTGCCGAACAGCAGCAGGATCCCCGCGAAGATCAGGATGGTTGTCTCGGGTGTGGGCTGCATACCCCACTGCAGGTTGGCGAGCGCGCCGACAAATACGGCGCATCCGTACGCGATGGCAGCGATGGCGGCGACCAGGCCCAGGAGGTTGAGCCAGCCCGTGGCCCAGGCCCAGCGGGGGCCGCCGAGCCGGTGGGCCATGAAGTACAGGCCGCCGGAGGTGGGATAGGCGGAGACGACCTCGGCCAGACACGCAGCGAGCAGCAGCGTCATGAAGCCGATGCCGACCCAGCCCCACATGATGACCGCAGGGCCGCCGGTGACCATGCCGAAGGCGAACATCGTCAGGGCGCCGGCGAGAATGCAGATGACGCTGAACGAGCTGGAGAAGTTTCCGAACTCGCCTATCTTGCGGGCCAGTTCGGGCTGGTAGCCGTGCGAACGCAGCGCGGCGTCATCGTCCAGCATGGCGTTAGCGGGTCGTGAGTGGGACACCGGGCACCTCTGCGGCATAGGGAGGGGAACAGAGCGTGTAGGAACGGGTGACAGCGGTGAGGGCGAGGCCCTGGCCGAGCAATGTCAGGCCGCTGACCATGCTGAAGGCCACCGCGATATGGAGCGCGCGGTTGCTGAACCTGCCCGGCCGGTGCCGGACGTGTCGTAAGAACAACGGGGACGATCCTCTGGATGGGTCGTAGGAAGGGACGGCGGCGGGGCGCGGGGTGGTGGCGGAGGGCCTCGGGTGGTCTTCACCGGCGGCTCCGATCACCCATGGCTCTGTAGCGGGCAGAGCGGAACTCGTCCTGCCACCACGAGTAGCTCGGGGTGACCAGCGCCCACGGGGCGAGGGTCGCGTACGGGCCGATCGCCTCGAACACCTCGGCCGCGTTACCCACACCGGTGACGGTCAGCGCGTAGGCCAGGTAATTCAGGTCCAGCAGGGAGCGGGTATCGGGCTCGTCCTCTTCGGGCTGTGTCTGCTCGAACCAGTTGTAAAGAGCCTGCTCGGCGCAGCGGGCTGCGTCCTCACTGGACCAGTAGCCGATCACGCCGGCGGTCTGGCGGCCCTGCAACTGCCTTCGGTAGGCCTCGACGTGGGCGTACAGCGGCAGCAGATGCAGCGCCGATCCCTCGGGGGCGGAGGAGACCACCGCGTAAGCGAAATTGAAGCCCCCGCGGCCGCGGGCGTGAAACACGCCGAGCATCCGGTGATGGGCCTCGCGGCCGTACGGGTCCAGTCGGTTCGCCCGGTCCAGCAACTTCCACGGGCCCAGCGGCAGCGTGACGTCGAGCGGCCGGCTCCAGTTCACCTCGTTGTGCGGGACCGTCTCGTCGGTGTCGGTCTGTGCGAGGGCCAGCTGGCACACCGGCAGCACCGGATCCTTCGGCCACCAGTCTGCGGCGATCCGGCACGCGGCGTCGGCAGCATCGACAGCCCGCCTCAACGCACGCCCGGACACACCGCCGCGGTGAGCGTTGAGGACACGCTCGGTGTTCACCCGGGCCCGCATCATCAGCGCATCCGAGTGGTTGGGCTCCTCCGCGCACCATGCGTCGATCGCCCTGTTGTTGGCGGCAGCCCGCGCCAGAACCTGGCTGCGGGATGTGCGCAGTGTCCAGTCATGGCCCGTGTCTCGAAGCAGGCGCTTTGCTTCCAGCCACCGGTCCAGCTGGAGGTCTTCGCAGGCGAGACGCAGCTTTTCGTCCGGACCCGCCGGGTGGTCAATCAGGTTCATGTCATTGGAGGCCATCGGAACTTCCCCTCGGGAGGCGAGGGACTTGCACCAGGGACGCGTCTGGCGTGCGTAAGAGGGACATGGGGGTGGAGTCCTCAAAGCAGGTGGGGTGGAGACCGCCGGGCAGCGGGGGCGATCCTGGGGAGGCTCGGCTGACAGCCGCAGCCCGGCGGTCGGTCAGTGGAAGTTGGCAGCCGGGGAGGGGTATCTGATCCGGACCTGGACGGTCTTCGTGTCCCCGTCGTCGGACGGTCTCCAGGTGGTCTCGCCGCCAAGCTCACGGATGTTCGCAAGTCCGGTGCTCTTCTGCGCGGTGATGGCCGTGAGGAAGTCGGGGAACGCAGGGCTCGGGTCCGTCACGGCGATCAACAGCGTCTCGTCTTCGGTGACGATCAGATCCAAGGCGAGCTGACCTTCAGGGTGCTGCGGTCCGACGTGCTCAATCGCGTTTTTCATCAGCTCCACCACTACCTGGGTGGCGTTCTCTTGGTCTCCCGGCCAGGCCATCATTGCGAACCGCGTACGGGCGTGCAGGCGAGCGAGACGCACCGCCTCCGACCGGACGGAGAAGCGGCTGCTCCACTCCTGTGGACGCTCGACCCGGAGGAAGGAGGGGGCATTGGAGTCATCATCTGAGACCGGGGCTGGCGCCGCGGCGGATTCCATGTCGTTGTCCTACCTTTCAAGAGTGGTTGCTCTGGTCATTCGTAAGATCGGAGGGCCCAGGGGCTCTGGGCATGGCTGTCATGTCGGCGCCGCTGGGATGGCTTAAGGAACTTGGCCACCCGGAGCCCCGCGACGACTCGACCGCCAATTGGGAGATGCGACTCCGATCGCTGCTGTAGGACAACGTCGGCGAGGTCGTCTGCGGGATCGATGAACGACGAGCTGGCGGAGGGATACGTGCCCGAGATCTGGGCCGGAGTGGACATCGGCAAGACGCACCACCACTGCGTGGTCATCGATACGGAGGGCAAGCGCCTGCTGTCCCGCCGGGTCGCGAACGACGAGAGCGAGCTCCTCGCCCTGATCAGCGATGTCCTGGAGATATCCCGGGAGGTGCTGTGGGCCGTCGACCTCAACCACGGCGGTGCCGCGCTGCTGATCGGCCTGCTGGTCAGCCACGGCCAGCCGGTCGCTTACCTCACCGGCCTGGCGGTCCACCGGGCCTCGGCCACCTACAAGGGCGGCGAGGGAAAGACCGACGCGAAGGACGCCTTCGTCATCGCAGACCAGGCCCGCGTCCGCCGCGACCTCGGCCTGCTGCGGCCCGGCGATGAGATCGCCGTGGACCTGCGCACCCTGACCACCCGCCGCCTGGACGCGGTCTTCGACCGGACCCGGCAGATCAACCGGCTCCGGGCCCAACTGCTGGAGATCTTCCCCGCGTTGGAGCGGGCCCTGGAACTGACGAACCGGGGGCCGGTGATGCTGCTGACCGGATACCAGACCCCGGCCGGGATCCGCCGGGCTGGAGCGAGCCGGATCGGGACCTGGCTGAAGAACCGCAAAGTCCGCGGCGCCGCCACACTGGCCAAGACGGCCGTGGAAGCCGCCCAGGCCCAACAGACCGCGCTGCCCGGCGAGAAGCTGGCCGCCGCCATGGTGGTCCGCCTCGCGAAGGGGGTGATGGCCCTCGATGAGGAGATCGCCGAGCTCGACGCCCTGATCGAGGCCCGGTTTCGCGAGCATCCGCACGCCGAAGTGATCCGCAGCCTGCCCGGCATGGGCACGAAACTCGCGGCCGAGTTCATTGCCGCCACCGGTGGCGACATGGACGCCTTCGGCAGCTCGGACCGCCTGGCCGGCTTCGCCGGCCTGGCCCCCAGGCCGCGCGACTCCGGGCGCGTCAGTGGCAATCTGCGCCGTCCCCGGCGCTACCACCGCGGTCTGCTGAGAACCATGTACCTGTCGGCCATGGTGAGCCTTCAGTGCTGCCCTGTGTCGAAGGCGTTCTACGACCGGAAACGGAGCGAGGGCAAGGGCCACAAGCAGGCCCTGCTGGCTCTCGCACGCCGACGCCTCAATGTCCTGTGGGCGATGATCCGTGACGGAAAGCAGTTCCATGCTTCACCCCCCGTCACACTGGCGGCTTGACATCACGATTGGGAAGTTCCTTCTCAAAGGAGGAGGGTGCACCAGGTCGTTGTACCGTCGGGGCTGACGCCCCAGTCCTCGGCGATGACGGTTACGAGGAGCAGGCCACGGCCGTCCTCGTCATCAGGAGCAGCGGTGCGCGGCACAGGAAACTCATGAGAGCCGTCTCGCACCTCGATCCGGAGACGATCGGCAGTGGGGTACATGCGCACCCCGACATCACCGCAGCCGTGTTTGAGCGCGTTGGTGACCAGCTCAGTGGCAAGGAGCTCGGCGGAGTCGGTGAGGTCCGGTCGGCACCAGTGCACCAGTCGCGCGCGGATGAGGCGGCGTACGCAGCGCGGCCAGACCTGGTCTGTTTCCGTAACGGCGCCGGCCGTGGAACCGCTGGCACGCACGAAGGACAGGTCAAGGCTGGTATATGCGCGGTCGTGAGAGCATGTTCTGTTGCCCTGCCGCGCAATCGTCGCAGTCGGTGTCACGACGAGCCCTCCGTGCGTCCGAGGGCTACGGACGCCAGCCGAGTGGCTGCTTGCTCGACGTAGCAAGTCACTGCGGGAGGAATTGTCTGCGCCTTCACGGGAAGGTCTGCGGTGCGCTGCATCTCCGGCTTCACGGGGGACTCCCTGATTACACGCTCTCGTGCCTGGTCAAACACTCTCAGCGGGGTTGGCGATCAGGCTCCTCTAATCCCGCGTGGCCCCGCCATGGCCTACAAGGTGTCCTCTGAGCCGCATGTGAGCGACGAACGTGGCGTCGGGATAGCTTTGAAGTGGCTTATCTTCGGGGACTGTTGCCATGGCGTGGTGTTGCGGATTCCTCTTCTTAAAGAAGGGATCGATCCGAAGGTGCGCTGCGGGACCAGTGGCGCTGGAGACTGGGGGCGGTATGGGCGACACGCCGAGGACACTCCTGAAGTGGCTGTGTGATCGGGACAGGCTTCCCTACCGTCAGTTCGAGAAGAGGTTCACCGAGACGGGTGTTCGTCTCTTCGGGCGAGACCCCAGCAACCCAACCCTTGGCGAGACACAGTTCCGGCGCTGGACAGGCGGCAAGCTCGTGACACTGCCCAGCCCCGAGAGCTGCCAGGTTCTTGAAGCCATGTGGCCGGGCTACACGGCGGAGCAACTGTTCGGGCCGCCGCTGGAGGTCGGTCCCCAGACACCCGTGTTTGACCTTGAAGAGCGAGTTCAGATGACTGCACGTGAAGCCCACGACGGCGCCGACGCGACTGCCGCGGCGTCCATCTCCGACAACACCATCGACGAACTGCGTGACCAACTGGTGAGCCTCGCCCGCCGCTACCACGGCATGCCGGCGACACAGGCGTACAAGGCGGCCGACGACCTACGGCGAGAGGTCGAGCGACACCGTGACCGCACGCAGATTCCGGTCCAGCAGCAGACCCTGATGATCATCAACGGACAGACGGCCGCGCTCCTCGCCGTTGCGGCTTTCGACCTGGGCTACTTCCCAAGCGCTCGAACCCTGGCCCGAGCCGCCGCTGTGTATGGCGAGAGCACGCGGTTCGTGCCCCTGCAGGCCTACGCCGACGGCACCCTGGCGTACATTGCCTACCACTCCGGCGAACCGAACGAGGCCCTGGCGAAGGCCCAACGGGCGTTGTGCTACAGCGGCCTCGGCGACATCGCCCGGCGCCGTCTGCACGCCATCGTGGCCCGCGCGTACGCCTACCTAGGCGATGTCGCCTCGGCCCGGCACGCCATCCAGCTCTCCGAGGACGGCGGCCGGGACGTTCGCGACGACCTGCACGACGCCGTGGGCGGTGAATTCGGGTTCTCCGAGGAGCGACTGGCCATGTCCAACAGCACGACCGCACTGCTCATGGGCGATGCGGAGCAGGCCGAAGCGGAGGCTGGCCGTGCCCTCGTTCTCCTTGGAGAGAAGGCGCAGAGCGAGCAGTCCACCCACGTTCGCGCGGGCGCAGCCGCCGACCTCGCCCACGCTCGTCTCCTGTCCGACAACGTGGAGGGCGCGGCCGCCGCCCTGACACCGATCTGGGAGGTGCCGCCCGAGGAGCGCAACACCGGGATCGTTGTGAGGGCGGCCCGTATCGGAAGGTACCTTGCCGCGCCGCGTTACCACGGCGCGCAGCTCCCCACGGAACTGCGCGAACAGATCGAGGATTTCACCCGGGTCTCCCCGCCGTACCGGCTCGGCTCGACGGTGCCTCTCTTGGCCATCGGCTAACTGATCACAGGGAGGCGAGGATCTGAGCCTCCTTCTCTGTAGCGATCCCGTGTTCCGCCCATCGCGGGTGGTCCACGGGACGCCCATCCGCCGCCCACCACTGCCACGTGTCCCGGACCGTGTCAGCGATGGGACGGCAGCGAAGACCCGCATCAACCGCACGCTGGGAGTTCACTGCCCACACTCCGGCGTGGGTCCGCCACAACGGGAGTTCGGTCCACTGCTTCACCCCGTGACTGGCCAGTACGGTCGGGTCCACCCAGAGCGGCGTACCGTCGCCCTCCGTGGACCGCAGGCACTCGTCGAGAAAGTCGCTGAACGAGATTCCTTCAGGATGCGTCACGTTGAAACCACCGCTGCTTGAGGCCCCCGCCTGATGGAGAGCGAAGGCCGCGACGTCGCGGACGTCTACCGGCTGAATCCGCTGCTCGGCCGGCGCGGGAGCGAGGATGCGGCCGCCGCGCTTCGCCCGCTCCAGCCACCAGGGCAGTCGGCCGACGTACTCACCGGGTCCGAGAACCACACCCGGCCGCAGGAACACCGCTCCGGCACCAAAGGCTTCCGCTACAGCACGCTCACCGCCAGCCTTCTGGAAGCCGTATTTCGTAGGGCTGCCGTCCTCGCCCGTGTAACCAAACGCCTCGTCAGCGTCGGCGGGACACTCCAACAGCGGAGAATCCTCCGTCAGCGGCTTGTGCGGCCACCCTTGGTAGACAGACACGGTGGAGATGTGGATCCAGCGGCGTACACGCGTCTGTAGCGTGGTGGTGGCCAAGAGGACGTCACGGGGCGCGAGTTCCGAGCTGGATGTGTCGATGACCGCGTCCCACGGGCCACGGCGTGCGAGCTTGTGCAGGTCTTCCCGAACCGTCCGGTCACCGTGTACGGGCTGAACTCCGGGTACGTCGGTTCCCGACCGGCCGCGGTTGAACGTGGTGACGTCCCACCCTCGCGATAGCGCGCTCTCCGCAATGGCCTTGCCCAGAAACCAAGTTCCGCCGATGACGAGAATCCTCATACGCCGATCCTGCCCCGTTCGGGCGGAGGAAGACAAAGCAGCCGCCGGTCAGTGGGCAGGCACAGGGTCCCGGAGCTTCTTGGCGATGCCGTAGGAGCCCAGACGTCGCAGGCCTTCCGCGTGGGCGACGCGGCTACCGAGGGGTGTGTGTCGGGGCTGCTCGTGAGCGTGGCTGGAGTGTGTTCCAGCGGCGTTGGAAGGTGTCGATGTATTTGTTGAGGTCGGATGGTTGGATTGGTTTGTTGTACTGGGCGGTGATTCCGCGTTGGGTGAGATCGCGGGCGACCTGGTCGAGGCGGGGGCTGGTTGTATGGGCGCGGTGGTCGGCCCATGTGGTGTAGATCCGGAATTCCAGGTAATAGCGCGTCAGCGCTCGCGGCTTGATGGGCCGGCCGTCACGGTCGAGTACGTTGCGTTCGGCCAGATATTGGGATAATTCGGGGCCTTGGGGTTCGTGGCCGTGCTGTTGCTGGAAGGTTTGCCAGGCCAGGTAGTAGCGGTCGACAGTGGGCAGCTCAGACAGGGCCGGGGGAGGCGCTGGCGTGTCGCCTGCCGGTGTGTTTGTGAGGGAGGCCTTCACCGGGCGGGTGTGCCGGTCCTGTGCTGGAAGAGTCACCAGAGGTGGTGCGGTTTCCTGATGCGGGCCTTGCGCGGGTTCCGGTTCCTGGGCGCTGCTCTGGCTGGGTTGGCGGGTGGGGCCGGTTCCTTTCGGGGTGGAGGGGGTGCCGGTGTCCTCGGGTGAGGGCTCGCGCTTCTCGTACTCCTGAAGCACCTGCCCGTGCCCGTTCTGGTATGCCTGGCGCTGCTCGGCCTCGTACTGGGCCTGCTGCGCCTGGTACTGGGCCCACATCTGGTCCGGTGCGTAGGAGGGGTCGTAGCCGCCCTCGTAGATGATCTCCTGTTGCGGGGGAGCGAACCACGGGCTCGACTCCGGCTCCTCCTCCAGGTACTCCGGCTGCTCTTGCGCGCGGTCCGACTGCTGCTGTTCGTCGGGGGCAGGGGTGCGGTCGGGTTCCTGGCGGCGCTGCTCTTCGTGCGGCGCTTGCGCACTTGCCTGTGTCGTCGCGTTCACGTGTGCCGTCGTGCTCGTCTGCGGTGTGGTGTGTCCATGAGCTGCTGGCTCTGTACGGGTGGCCGCGTCCGGGGGTGTGGCGGCTTGTGCCGGTTCGGTCTGTTGCCGGGGTGCCGGAGGCAGCAGGGCGGGCTCGATGCCCGCCGCGGCCAGGCCCGAAGGGGCCGTCTCCGCCAGGGGCACGCCGTAACGCGCCAGCCGCAGCGGCATCAGGGACTCGACCGGGGCCTTGCGGCGCCAGGCGCGGCCGAAGCGCGAACGCAGCCGGGCCTGGTAGACGAGACGCTCCTGCTCCAGCTTGATGACCTGCTCGTAGGAGCGCAGCTCCCACAGCTTCATCCGGCGCCAGAGGAGGAACGTGGGGAGCGGGGAGAGCAGCCAGCGGGTGAGGCGCACGCCCTCCATGTGCTTGTCGGCCGTGATGTCCGCGATCCGGCCGATCGCGTGACGGGCCGCCTCCACGGAGACCACGAACAGGATCGGGATCACACCGTGCATCCCGACGCCCAGCGGGTCCGGCCAGGCGGCCGCGCCGTTGAAGGCGATCGTCGCCGCCGTCAGCAGCCACGCCGTCTGGCGCAGCAGCGGGAACGGGATCCTGATCCAGGTCAGGAGCAGATCGAGCGCGAGCAGGACACATATTCCCGCGTCGATACCGATCGGGAAGACGTAGCTGAACTTCCCGAAGCCCTTCTGGAGGGCGAGTTCGCGCACCGCGGCGTACGAACCGGCGAAGCCGATCCCGGCGATGACGACCGTACCGAAGACGACCACCCCGATGAGCAGGCGGTGGGCACGGCCGGCCTCCACGGCTCTGTTCGTGCTCCCGGCGCTCGTGCGCTGCTGCCCTTGATTCATCAACGGCCTCGTATCTGCAAGGTGTTCACGACGGCTCGTCGGGTGATTCGGCGGTCACGCCTGTCCGGCGGACGGGCGCCTTGCGACCGCTGGAGCCAGACGACGTGAGGTGCGGGACGCTCACGGCTCCTCGCGCCTGATCGTCTAGGGTCGCGCCGAGCAGTTCGTCGATCAACTGTTCGGTGGCCGTCTCGAGTGAACAGTCCAGCGCCCTGTTGACCTGTTGGACGCGGGCAATCGCGGTGTGCAGTCCCTGCCGGTTGCCGGCTGCGTACTCGATCCGGGCCCAGTCCCGGTACAGGAGCTCCGCCGTGTCGTCGACGTCGAGTCCGGTCGCGATGGCCTGGCGGGCCGCGCTGAGGTTGTGGTGCGGGCCGGCCGGGGTGCGGAGGGTGGCTACGGTATGCGCCACGTCGACGATGCGGGTGATCATTTCCTGCTGGTGGGGCTGGGCCCAGGGCTGGGGCCGGCCTCCGAACGGCCTGCCCCGCACGAGAGTCAGCGCCTTCTCCAGATCGGGCAGGCCGGCCGGGCCCAACGGCAGGGCACGCTCGACGAGCTGGAGGAAGTCGGTCCAGTCGCAGTGCACGGCGGGGGAGAGGCGGTACGGATCCTCACCGGTCTTGCGGCGTGGCACGTAGGGGTTGCCGTCGGGATCGTTGCCCAGGGTGCGACGCAGGCCCTGCAGCCGGGCGTTGAGGGTGCTCGACGACCACGGGCTGACCGGGTCCATGTCAGAGCACAGGATGTCCGCGCTGCGCCCGGGCCGGAAGTACAACAGGGCGGCCAGCTGCGCCATCCGCGGTCCGTGGCCGGTGCTGTCCACGCCGGTCACCTCGACCGGGCCCAGGACCCGGATCTGCGGCGCGTGCCGGCCATGAGCCTCGCCCTCATCCGCCCCATCCACCGTGCCCGGCTCGACGTCGCCCTCGCCGTCAGCTTCTGCAGACTCAGCCGACGGCGCGGACTGCGGGTCCGGGGGCATCGTCGGTGCAGGGCCCGCGTGTTCTTCCTCGGCCTGCGCCGACGTCTGGGCGGCGGGCCGGAGATGGAGCGCGGACGGATCGGTGGTGGCGGCGAGCAGGGCCGGGAAGACCTCGCCGCTCACCTCTGCTGCCGACGTCACCGAACCGCTCATGGGCGCGCCGGTCGCAGGTGCGGCGGACTCCTGCGGCGCGCTGCGCCTGGGCTGTTCCATGCTGTCGGGCTCGTCCGGAACAGCCTGCCAGGGACCCTCGGCCGGGTAGGCCGGCTGGCCGGACACCTGGAGGGCCGTGACGATCTGGAGGTAGGAGGCGTGGTCCAGGCGCTGCAGCGTGACGTCGGTGCCGGCGTAGTCGACGTGCTGCGGTTCGTCGAGCGAGGCGTTGAGGGTTTCCGCGTGGAGGAAATGCCCGGCCGCCGTACTGGCCGGGGCGACCAGCGTGACGGGAACTGGCCCGGCCCTGTCGATGACGTCGGCGAACTCCCAGGCCAGGTCCGGGTCCAGGGCGGACGCGCACAGCAGCAGATACGGCTGATGCCGGGTTTCGGGCAACTGGTGGGCTTCCAGCAGCCGTTCGCTCAGATCGCGCAACGCGTGCGCCGGCTGGCCCATGTGGGAGATCCGCGCCGTGGGAAGCAACTGCGGCATCTCCTCGCCAAACCCCACGACAACGACCTCAACGTCGCTTGCCCACGGGCTCTTTCCGAGCTCCAGGGCGAGCGAGGTGCACACCTCGGTGATATGCACCGGGTCGCCCTCCAGCAGCAGCCCGGGCAGGTGCGCGAGGTTGAGAAGCAGAAGGTCACCCGACTCGGTACTGCCGACCGTGACCAACCCCGGATACGGCGCCGGGACCTCGCGGGCCGTCTCCTCGTCCAGGAGAGCGGCGTCGTCGGGCAGGACCCACCAGCCGCCCTGCCCGGACACGAAGGGCGTCTGCGGCTCACGGGATCGGTCTTCGGGCAGCACCTGAAGCGAGCGGGCGCCGATCCGCGCGGCCCGCAGCTCAGGCAGGCTCTGGCTGTCGGCCTGCCGCGGAGCGTGATGCGCCAGGGTTCGCAGGGCCACGTCCAGGCGGGCTGCGCTGCCCGTCTCGGCGGCCGCCGCCAACTGGGCTTCCGCCGTGGACGTCTCCGGCGCGATGGCGATCTTCTCGCCCGGCTTGCGGCGGCGGCGCTGCAGCGTCCGGCGCAGGGCGAGGGACGCTGTGACGGCGGCGGCCAGCAGCGCTCCGGCGCCGAGAACAGTGTGCAGGTTCAGGGGGCTGCCGTCCGGAGCCGACGCCGGCGTCCCGGACGCCGCGGCGGCGGGGGAGGAGGCAGCTGTACCGGACGGCCCGGCCGACGACGATGGTGATGCGGCAGAAGGGGCAGCGCTGGAACTGGGCTGCGGTCTCCCAGAAGTGGAACTCTGTTCCTCGCCTGGCCGTTCGGGGGGACGGCTGCTGGGTGTGGTGGGGGCCGACGACTCCGCGGTGGGAGCCGTGGTGTGGCTCGGCGGGGATGCCTGCCCATCGTCCGTGTCATCGCCTGGCTTCTGGGTGGCTGGGGGAGTGGTCTCCTGGCTGTCTGCCTCATCGTCCGGGGCGCTGTCGTGAGGCGGGCTGTGCTGGTCGGGCCGGGCGCCGGGCACGGTGACCTGCTGCCCGGCGTAGATGACATCCGGGTCGGTGATGGTGGGCAGTCCGTCCGGCTGGGGCGTGCCCCGGCTGGCCTCGAACAGGGCGGGCCACTCGTCGCCGTCGCCGAGCTCCTCCTCCGCGATCTTTGACAAGTAGTCGCCCGGGTGGACCGTGACGACCTGCGCGTTCTCCTCGGCAGCAGCCGGGACGCTGTCACCCAACTGCGCACGGACATCTTCCGACGCTGCGGCGGAATCCGGCATCTGGAGCTGCCAGCCGGGCTGCAGAAAGCTGTTCGCCTTGAAGACCTGGCCGCCGGCCATGGTGCGGCCTTCGTTCAGCGCGGAGATCTCCCGCCACCGCTCGCCGTCGCCCAACTCCCGCTCGGCGATGCCCCACAGGCTTTCCGCCGGCCGCGTCTCGCGCACCGTGTACGAGGTACGGGACGTCTGCCTGTCCGCAGAGGACCGTGCGCCCTGATCGGCTTCGGCGGCCTGCGGAGCGTGGGCCTGGCCGGGCAGGCGGGGTGCGGTCGTCACCGGTGCGGCCTGGGCATCGGAGGCCAGGGCCGAACTCGTGGGCAGCAGTACCAGGATGCTGCCGATCAGGAGAGCCGCGGCGCGCTGCGAGGAGCCCATCCCGCGGGGGGCGTACCAAGTCCGGCCCCGCACCTGGGCGATCAGCTCACGGGCAGCGCAGAACGTGAACTGCATCCACCCGATCCAGCCCACCGCGACGAGCAGCAGCAGGAACGCCGCTCCCGTGTCCTGCCGGTCCAGCAGGTGCGTGAGGTCGTCGTGGCTGGAAGCCCAGATGACCGGGGTGACCCAGGCGAGCAGAAATGGCAGCCCGGCGACCGCAGCGGCCAGAACCAGCAGACTCAGTACAGCCTTGATGACCCGGCCCAGGTTGCGGGCGGCCGCTGCGGCGGGCGAGGGGGTACGCATCAGTTTCCTTCGGGAGCGGTGACGCCGCGCAGGAGAGTGGCCTTGCCCTGGCCGGTCACTGACAACGAGCCGATCCCGACGGCCGACAGGAACTTCGTGTCGTACCTGCCGGTGATGTTCACCGTGAGGGTCTTGCCGTCACCGGACACGCTGACCGTGCCGGTGGCGCCGGCCGATCGCAAGTAGGCCTGGGCCGCGGCCTGGGCATCTTGCGGATCCACGACGATCGCGTTGCCGCTGATGGCCTCGGCAGAGTCGATGGCCTGCCCGCCTGCCCGGGCGGCTTCGCCGGCGATGTAGGCGGCGCGTTCGGTGGCCCGCATTTTGCTGCCGCCGTCGACGGCGACGCCGATGATGCCTATCAGCGCGACGACACACACGGCGACGAACACGGTGACTCCGCCCCGGTCATCCCACCGCGCCCGGCGCAGCCCCGTCTGCCGGAACATCATCGGTCACCTCGCTCCCGGTACTGATCCACCACTGAGGTCGCTGTCGACGTGAGAGTCCGCGCCCCAGGCACGTCCGGCAGCAGGAGATCCGACAGATTCACCGTGCAGTTCACGGTCACACTGACCGTCCCTACTTGGCCCACCGGCACGTGGAGTCCCCCGGTGTTGATGCTGACGCTGGTCGACGCGCACGAGATGCCTTGGTCATTGAGGGAGTCGGCGGCCGCCGCCCGCGCGGCGCCCTGGGCGGCCCCCGCCGTACGGTGAATGGACGCCTCCCTGGCCGCGTCCTCAGCTGCCGCGTCGATCTTCGAGCCGGAGGTGACCAGGCGGCCCCCGGCGAAAGCCAGACACAGGAACATGATCAGCGACGGGAGGATGATGGCCGCCTCGATCGCGGCGCTGCCCTCATCACTGCGCAACCGGCGAGCCCATCGGGCCGTGTATCGCACGTAGTTCACCCTCCCGGGACCGTCCAGCGCTCCACCGGACCGGACGCCGACTGGGTGACCTGCAGACCCGAAACGCCCGGGATCATCGACATGGCCGTGCCGGAGACCTGGAGCCGCACCCGCTGCCCAGTACTGCCGGCAGTGACGCTGTAGGCGCGCAGGCTGTCACCCGCGACGCGCTCCAGTACGTCCCGTGCCTGGGCCGCACCGGTGGCCGGGTTCGACTTGTAGGCGCGGGCCGCTGTGAGGCCTTCGCGGGCCGCGGTCAGGGCGATCTGCCGGGCGTAGTACCACATGGAGGCCTGGATGACGGCGATCGTGGCGAGGAGCACGAACGGGTAGATGATGGCCATCTGGATGGCTGTGTCGCCGCGGTCGTCGCGCCATCTTCGCCCCTGCCACCAGTCCTTGAGCTGCTCGGGATGAGACATCACAGTCCGTTGAGCCGGCCGTTGTACTTGGCGATCACGACGGCGATGGTCCCGGCGATCAAAACGGCGCCGGTGACGGCGGCTACCCAGATGATGACGGTGGTGGTGCTGATGTCGCCGCGGTCCGGCCTGCGCTTTGCCTCCTGAAGGCCCTCCTGCACACGCGTGGTCGCCCAGTGCACCGCACGGTAGGTGCGGGCTGCGGTGTACTTCACGATCTGTACTCCTTGCTCCTTGAGAGGTTCGTGACTCGGGGGATCTTCAGACGGTGAGCATGCGGATGACCGCGGGGAACGCCATCAGCAGCATCACCAGGACGGCCAACAAGGCGCCAGGGGCGGTCATCCTCTCGCTGGCGGCGTTCGCCTCCGCGGACTGATCGGCCAGCAGTTCGGCATTGAGCGCCGCGGTCCGGGCGCGTAGCGCCTTGTAGACGGCGGCGCCGTCGGTGGCCGAGCCGCGCATGATGTCGGCGACGTCGTCCAGGACGGGCAGCTTGTACTCGGCGGCGAGTTCGGTCAGCGCCTGATAGGGCGGGATCTTCTCCATCCGGGCCCGGCGCAGGGCGCCCTGCAGAAACAGGAAGGGCCAGCCGAGGCCCACCTCGGCGGCCTTCTCCAGCGCTTCGGCGGGTCCGGCGTCGGTGGCCCGCTTGAGCGCGACCAGGTCGAGGTAGGCGGACAGGGCGTGCGCGAACTCCTCCCGGGCCCGCTTGGCCTGGTCGCGGACCGCGAGATCCGGGGTGGTGAACAGCAGCAGCGCGATGAGGAGACCGGCACCGGCGGGCACGTAGAACGGCAGGGAGACGCCAGCGATGATCCACGGGATCGTCGCGATCACCGGGCAGAGCAGGCCCAGACCAGCGAGCGCGGTCTTCTTGAGCATGAACTGGCCCGGCCCCTGGCCGAGCAGGGCAAGGTTGGTGGTGGGGATCCGTACGCCGGGCAGGCGCTCGAGGCGGGCCAGCAGCCACCGGCCCCACATCTCCTCGCGGTCCAGTTCTGGCTCGGGCACGGTCAGGGTGGCCGGGGCACTGCGCTGCAAAGCTGGCCCCAACGCGGGCTGAGGGCGCAGGAGCTCCCGCACGAGAAGGGCGAGGCCGGCGCCTACCGTGCCACCGGTCAGGACGACGGGAAACAGGTTCACGGCGTAACTCCTTCCGGCTCACGGCCGGCGACCGGCACATCCGGATCTGCGGCGGGCGGGGGGAACCGGACGGTGCTGGCCGGGTCGGTGATCAAAAAGCGCGGGATGCGGCGGAAGGCACCCAGCTGCCGCATCAGGGCGAGGACCCCGATGAAGGCGGCCGTCAGGAAGGCGAGCACGAGCTGCCCCAGGAGCGTGGAGTACGGCTGTGTGTAGGACGGCACGAAGAACCCGGCCACCACAATGCCCACGGTGATGATGGTCATCCACCGCACGGTGGTTCGCGGCTTCGCCCGGTCCGCCTCGATGGTGCGCCTCTTGGCGACCTCGTCGCGGACCGTGCCCGCCAGGTCCTCCAGCGCCTGGGCCAGGCCCGGGCCGCGATCGTTGACCGACAGGATGAGCGCAGCAACCACCTTGTCCGCGGTGACGTCGTCCAGCTCCTTGGCGAACGCGCGGAGAGCTCCCTGCGGCCGCCAGCCCAGACGCAGCCGGTCGGACAGATTGACGATCTGCGGGGAAAGTTCGTCCGGTGCACCCTGACGGCTGGTGACCATTGCCTGCTCAAGCCCCATGCCCAGCCGGAGCAAGCCCGCCAGCCGTTGAGTCCACTCGCTGAGGGCCTCCAGTTGGCCGATGCGTTCCTGCGCCATCTGCGCCGGGCTGATCAGCCAGGGCACGCCGATCACGGCCGCGCCGAGGAGCGCGCCGCCGACGAAGTTTCCCGAGACCAGCCACACGGCCACGAAGACCACGACCGCCAAGGCCGCCAGGGTCCGCCGGCGCAGCCGGACGTCCTCGCCCCGGTCCTTCCCGGCGCGCAGGGCCTGCCACCGCTGCCGCAGCGGAGCCCGGCGTGGCGCCGTCGTGCCCACGAGACCCGTCACGACGCCGATCAGCCCGCCGATGACGGCCATACCGCTCAACAACCCCCACAACAGGGTCATCGGCTCACCCCCACCTTCAGCGGCAGCGGCGCCTGCCACGCCCCGTAGGGCTGCTGCAGGAGAGCGGAGTCGAAGCCGACGCGGCGCAGGTCGTCGATGCAGCCCGGGTCCATCCTCGGTACGGCGCGCAGATCGCCGAACTCGGCGCCGGGGGAGAAGACCGTATTGGTGGCGGGACGGCCGTTCTCGCCGATCCCGGTCAGTTCCAGGACGTGGGAGACGTAGCGGTGGCGGCGGCCGCCGATCTGCGTCTCATCCGTCATGTCGACGTACACGATGAAGTCCAGGCCGTTGGCGGTCTGGCGGTAGGCGAGCTGCTCGGACAGGTTGTCCTGGGCGAGCGCGTACAGCTCGGCGATCCGGTCGAAGATGATGTCCGGGCGCCGGGCGTGGATCGTGCACAGGTTGCCGCCTGACCCGTTCGTCAGCGCCTGCATCATGGCGACGACTTCCGGACCGCGGACCTCGCCGACCACAATCCGCTCCAGCGACATCCGCAACGCGGGATGCATCAGGTCCAGCAGTGTGACCTCCCCGGCGCCGCGCCCGGTGACGTCCTTCTCACCGTTGGACTCCCGCCCGACCAGGGAGACGACTTGGCGGTGGTAGCCGTTGGCGTGGGCGAACAGCTCGTCCTCGGTCTGGATGGTGGCGAACCGGCACTCAGGGGCGAACTCCTTGAGCATCGCCCGCAGCAGCGTGGTCTTCCCGGCCTTCTGCTTCCCCGCGATCATGATGTTCTTCTCCGCGCGCACGCACGCACCGAGGAAGTCGCGCAGGATCGGGTCGATCGTGCCCAGCCGTACCAGGTCGTCGAGATCGGCGTGGGAGACCCGGTGCCGTCGGATGACCGCGTAGGTCATCGGCCCGAGACCGGTGATCGCCTGCAGGCGGGAGCCGTCTTGAAGAGACAGGGCGAGGGTCGGGTTCGCGGTGGAGATGGTGCGCTCGTTGTGCCCGGACCCCCTCGCCAACTCCCGTAACAGCTCCAGCAGTTCCTCTTCCGAGTCCGCGATCGGCCCGACCATGCGGCGCTCGCCGTCGCCGTAGTCGAGCCACACCTCGCCCGGGCCCTGGACGATGATGTCCTCGACCCGCTCATCGTCCAGATATGGCTGGAGCCGCCCGGCCCGAAAAAGCAGGTCATAGACGGCACGCCGCAGTACCTCGTCCTCCTGCGGCGCCATGGCCGCTGCGTCCGACCACAGCGCGACCGCCTCGTTGATCCAGTCCAGGCAGCGCTGCTCTTCGCTGGCCCGGTCCATATCCGGCGTCGTCTTCAGCAAGTCCTCGCGCTGCTTGGCGACCTGGCCGGCGATGTGCCGGGCCACCTTGTAGTCGACGGTGACCTGAGGCGTGGCGGTGCCGAGCGCGTGTGTACTCGCGGCAGCACCGGCCGTCATGCCGTTCGTCTGGTGGGGCCGCCCCTGCCGGGTGCTGCCGGGCGGCGGAGACACGAGGGGATCGTTGTGCAAGGGTCTACCGCGCACGGGCCACCTCCCCACCTGCGGCGAACGTGCCGTGTGGATCGAGGCGGGCCCGGCGCATCGCGGCCCGCTGGACCAGTAGGGTGCTGCTTGTCCTGGCGGCTTTCATCAGCGGCGACTTGGTGAAGTGGCGCGGCTGCTCGGTACCGTCGGACAGCACGCGGGCGTCTTTCGGCGCGTACGGCAGGGGCGCCACCACTGGCACCTGCAGAACACGCTGCACCTCGCCCGCGGGATACGGCCCTTCGTTGATCATCAGCACGCTGACGTCCCCGACCCGCTCCTCCAGCGCGCGCACCCGGCCCTCGGCCGCTTGAAGGCAGCGCAGCGTGTTGCGCACCACGACGATCACGGTGTCGGCCTGCTCGGCCAGGACACCGGAGGGGCCAAAGGCTCCCCGGCGGCCGAGATCGATCAGGATGTCGTGGCCGTGTTCGGCCTCGATGCCGCGGAAGATGACACCCAGCGCTTTCCACACCGAGCCCAGGCTTGCTGACTGCGCGGGATCGGTGATGCCTGGCAGGAGCAGCCGGTCGCGCGGTGACTCCGTCTTGCCTTCCTCGCTGCCCAGGTCGATCAACTGACGCCAGAAGGCGTCGCCGAGGTCGCCCTGGCGGGCGGCGACCGAGAGGTTGCGCAGGCCGTACCGGTCGCCGAGTGTGCCCTGCAGCAGACCGTGCAGCACGGCACCGCCGTCCGGGTCGCATTCGGCAAGGATCATCCGCCGGCCCGGGTCCAGCGGCCACGACAGCAGCAGTGCGAGGGCGCTCGTGGTCACGCCGGGTGCGCCGCCGCAGCCTGCGAGCGCGATGACAGCCATCAGTTACCGTCCGGAGCAGCGAGAACCAGGCGCAGGGTGCTGGCCGACACCCAGGCGGCGGCGGTCGGGCCGTCCTCGGCGGTGGTGGCGACGTCGACGACCACGGTGCCGGTACCGGGAGCGGCGCTGGAAGCCTTTACGACCCGCCCGTCGACGGTCTCCGGCCCGGTCTCGAACGAGGTATCGGTGTCCGCCTGGCCCTGCGCCGGGACATGGACCAACTGCACCTTCTGGCCCGGCACCAGCGCGGTGGCCGGCACCTGCTCCGGCTTGAGCCCGATCGGCACCAGCTGCTCACCGGCCTTCACCAGCGAGTCCTTCGTCACCTGAGACGGGGCGAGCAGGGAACCCGGCCTGAGCTCCACAGCGGCCCGCTTGCCCACCACCGAGTCCAGGTCATTGCCCCGCACCGCCTTGACGGCCGGGTCCAGCGCGATGGACGCCTTGCCCAGGTCGTCTTCGGTCACGACCTGGCCGACGTGGACGTCACGGACGACCGTCACCACCTCGGTGCGGTTGCCGACCTGCAGCAGCAGGACGGCAACTCCGGCCCCTCCGGCGGCGATCAGCGCCAGCGACAGGGCGATGACACCTGGCCGGCGACGGCGGGCCGACACCCGCGGGGGAGTGACGGGCCCGGCGACATGTCCCTGCTGGGGGACGCCGTTCGCGCTGACTGTGTCTGCACGTTCTTGGGTCCTGCTCAACGTTCTATCCTTCCGGCGGCGTCATCTGACGACCTGCAGCTCGCCGATCGCCACCTGCACGTCGGTTTCCCGGATCTCGGTGAGCTGGCCGGCCGCTCCGCCGCCCTCCCAGTCGATCGTCCATGTCGAGGTCGCGGTGACCGGGAACTTGCCGCTCCTGGCACCGGCTGAGGTCTTGGAATACACGTGGCCGCAGGTCGGGGACTGGGCCATGCCCTCGGGTGCCTGGTAGGGCGTACCGGGGCCGTTGCACGTCACGCTGGCGCCGTCGCCCATCTTCCACACGACCTTCGACACCTTCGCGGTCGCGGTCACGGTGATCCCGCCCGCCGACGCCGACGCGGTGTTGGGCCCGTAGGTCGTGGCGCTTTGGTTGACCCACATCCACAGCGGGACACCGACCGTGTACTTCCCGGCCGCGCGCGGGCTGGCGATGTCCGGGCCGAGCAGTGTCATCGAGTCGACTGCCCGCTGCGCCAAGACGGCCGGGTCGACGGTCTCTTGCTCGGGAGGCTCGGCCAGCCACACCATCTCAGCGACCCAGAGGTCCTCTTCGCCGTCGGGGGCTACAGAGCAGGACTTCTCGTACACGGCTCCGTCACCGGGTTCGTGGCCTTCCCAGTCCAGGCTGCCGGCGGGCGGCTGAGGGTCTGCGAGTGTGTATGTGCAGACCCTGTCGTAGGTGCCGTCAGCGTTCTCGAGGGAGCCGTCATCATTGCCGCTTGATGATCCGCCTCCGCTCGTGCCGCCGCTGCCGCCTTCTTGGCCACCGGCCTGCCCGGGCACATCGACCTCGACCTCGCAGTCGTACAGGCCGCACTCGATACCGCCGCCTGTGGGGTCATCCTCCGCGTAGCTGCTGACGGGGGCGGCGAGCGCCGTAGCGAAGACAGCCGCAGCGGTGATGGCGATGCGGAGGGTCAGCATGACTTCCCCTGGGGGTCGTCGCGGGTGACGCGCCAGCCTTCCGCATACTTCTCAACGGTGCTGACGATCTGGTACTTCGTCAGCCGGTTCTCCGGGAGGGACACCGGCTTCTTGGCCTCGGCATCGACCCTTCGCCACTTGGAGATGTCCAGGCAGCTCGAGACGGTCGCGTTGGGGATCCGTCCCGAGGCATCGACCTTGGTGACCGTCTGGTCGGTGAGGGCGACCCTGCCGGTGTAGATGCGGCCGCGGTTATGAGCGCGCTTGGCGTCTGCCTCGGCATTCTTCAAGGCGGCGGACGCGGCATACTGATCAAGACGTGCGCTCTTGCCCGTTCGGTCGGCGTAGAGCTTTTCCATCTCCTGCCAGTAGGCCGCGTAGGTGGCGATCGCTTCCTTCTTCGCGGTCTCCTCCGGATCAGCGCTGGCAGAAGCCGTCGGCGAATGCGCGACAGTCGGTGACTCGTCGCTCGCCTCGTCGTTCCCGTCGGACGAGCTGCACGCGGTCAGGGTGAACGCGGCGCACAGCGCGAGAGACGCGGCGGCAGTCTTTCGGAAATGAACAGCGGAGCGGTGTGCGCGGCGTTTCACGAAGCCTCCCCGTGGGGCGCTGTATGACATGGCCACTGCCGCCACCGGTGCACGGCAGCCCGGATCCGCGGCACGGTCAAGCCGCGGTGGTGCGTTTGCGTAGCGAGAAGATTACGCATATGCCAGCCAACTTCCCAGTGCGCTAGGCGAGTTGATCTCAGTAGTTTGGATGCCTCCGCTCACCTGCCGAGCAAGGCCTTCAGCGGGTCGATCGGCGGCTTGGTTGCGGCGGGATGGAAGGACATTTCCCACGCGGGATGGCCGGCCCAGATACTGTGAGCGACGCTGCGCAACGCCCAGCCAAGGGTGTTGACCTGGTTAAGGCGCAGGTCGTCGGTGTCCTCGGTGGCGAGGTCGCGTAGGGCGAGCCATTCGGCGAAGACGTCCTGTACGCCGGCCAGGGCCTTGAGTTCGGCGAGGCAGCAGCCGAGTGCCTCGGCCTCGGCCAGCCGCTTGGTGAGGAACCGTGCGAAGCGCTGGTCGCGGTTGCGGGCCCACTCGTCTGGGGTCGCGAACGTTTGCCTCAGCGATTGCGGGATGCGCGGTGAGGATGTCTGGGCGGGTCTCATCGGGAGTTCACCATCGTGTACCTGTGGGTGAGCACCTGGGGCTTGCCCGTCGGCGTCAGCGCCGCGAGGGCCTGGCCCTGGTACTCGTCCGTGATCAGGGGCCGCTGCTCGGCGTTGTAGACCGCCTCGGCCGGGCCGGGGATGATCCTTCCGCCGTTCATGAACCGCTTGTGGAGGTATTCGATGGTGTACGCGCTCGGGAACAGCGCGAGGACGCCGCCATCGGCCAGGCGCAGCGCGTACACCTCCCGGTGCGCCGGCTTTCCGTCGAAGTGCTTGACCGTGGCGAAGCTGGCCTCCTTGGCCTTGGTGCGGTCCGTGTAGCGCGTGGTGAACTCCTTGGTGGCCTTGGTGGGGGCCAGCTGCTGGCCCGCCTTCTTGCCGCCGGTCTCCGCGAGGTCCTCGAAGGCGTCGGCGAGCTGGTTCGGGGCGAGCGTTCCCACGCGCTTGGACGGGTCGACGGCCGTGGCGAGTCCGCGGTCGACAGCGATCTCGGGTATCGCGGTCTTCTTGTCCGCGTACATGGCGGCGACCATCTTGAAGCGGCCGCCGACCTTGTCGAAGATCATGAGGCCTTGTGACTTGGTTTCGCTGACCGTCGCGGTGACCGCGAACCAGCTCTGATCAGCGTGCGGGATGTAGTACTTCCGGGCCGTGTAGAACAGGGGCGTCCCGTACCCCTTCTGCTCGGCCTTCGACCAGGTCTTGCTCTGCTTGTAGTCCGCCTGGGACTGCTCGTGCACCTGGCCCGCTTCTACCGTGCCCAGGAGCTCTTCGCCCTCCGCGCCCCGGATCCTGTTGGCCTCGTTATTGGCCTTCTCGAACGCGTCTACGGTGGCGCGCGCGGCGTCGACGGTGACTACGCCCTTCGGGGCGGGGCGCGCGGCGGCATGGTCGTTTCCGGGCTCGTCGGTGTCGACACTGCACCCGCTGAGTGCGGCGGCCGCCAGCACGCTGAGCGAGAGCAGCGTCGTAGGGCGCCTGCGCGGGGGGTGGGCGGGGCGGGAGGGGGAGGTCATCAGGGGTGTTCTCTCTCGTGGATGGGCGAGTGGCGTCGAGCGGGTGACAGCCTGGGGTCATCGCGTGCTGACCGGGCTGGAGGCGGGTTTCGCGATGCGTGCGGTGACGTGTTCGGTGATGCGGCTGAGCCGCGATGTGCATTCCGCCGCGTCGGCTCCTGTAACGACCCAGTGCGCAAGGCGGTCCTCGCGGCCGCTGCGCGGCGGGCCGAGCACTGCGTTGCCGGTCCGTTGTGTCCAGGTGAACCGGTCCAGCCACGGCAGTGTGAAGAGGTCAGGGGCTTTGAGCCGGACCAGACGGCCCGAGGTGCCCGGGTAGAGGTAGCGGATCGCCGCGGCCGCTTCCCGTGTGGGGGACAGATCGGGGGTGTCGCCGACGGCCAGGGCGGCTGCCGCGCGGGCCAGGTCGATGCCCCGGGCGCGGGCCGCCAGCAGCGGAATGAGGTCATCGGCCAGACAGGCGCTGACCTGTAGGACGAGCGGACCCCGCGCGGTCAGCCGCACATCGGCGTGCACGACGCCGACGGTGAGCCCGAGCGTGGTCGTTGCCTGGGCGACGAGGCGGGTGAGCGTGTCGTCTTGGAGCAGCTCGTCGTGTGCATCGATGCTGTAGCCGACCGCGGCCTGGGAGCGGTCCGGGTAGAGGGTCTTGCGGGTGACGGCGACCGTGCGCACCTCGTCGGGGGAGAGGACCACGGCCTCGACACCGACTTCCGGGCCGTCCAGCCCGACTTCCTCTATGTTCAGGGTCGCGGCGAACGGCTCAGCGGTGCTGGCTCGGCGCAGGGTCCGGTACGCGCTGCGCACCTCGCTAGCGCAGTCCGCGCGCAGTGGATCGGTGCCCACTGCGGGTGCCGTGAGGGAGACCGGGAAACCGAGCGTGCGCGCGGCGTCGAGCGCAGCGCGCACGTCATCGACCGCGTGTACCTGCACGGAGGGGACGTCAGCTTCCCGCAGTACGTGCCGAGCTCTGGCCGGGGCTTGGCATGTGGCGACGGTTGCAGGCGAGTTGCCGGGCAGGCCCAGGTGCTGGGCCAGGTGGGCGGCGAGCCTGGCATGGCGGGGCTCGTAGGTGACGAGCCCGCCGACGGAGTGGTCGACGAGGAACTTCCCGACCGCTGCGGTGACTTCGCCAGGGTCGGACAAACCAACGGTGACCTCTCCTGCCAGATATGGGCGCGCCCAGGGCGGCACGGCACGGTCGACCAGGACCACGGGATGCGCGGCGGCGATCTGCAGGAGACTGTGTGCGTGGTACTCGCGGATGCCGGCACCCACTAACAGAAGTGGGCGGCGTGGTGAGGTGTGCACGGCGGGCCCTCCGGAGGTCAGGGATCAGCTGTGACGGGGCTGAGGCCAGCGGCCACTGAGCGCGGCGGACGCGCAGGGACCCTGGGGGCGCTGACCTGGACTGTTGGCTGGGCACCCTGGTTGGTGCGCAGGCGACAGCCGCAGGCGCATGGTGGCCGCGACAATGGCGCGGCGCTGGCTGTGGTGGACCAGTGATCCCACTCGGGGCCGACAGTGTGTGGCGCCCGGACATGGGCGCGCAGGAGCCGGACCCTGCCGAAGCGCTGGTAGTTGATTTCGTCGGCAGGCACACCGAACCGGTCACGCCTTTCCATGCGTCCTCCCGATCCTGTCCCACAGGCGGCGACCGCACCCGACTTACTCGCAGTGCGGCGCGACGGCACGTATACGAACGGAGCCCCCGTTGGCGGCCGACCGCGATCTCGCGGCTTGCCGTCACCCGCAACTGTGTGTCGGCTGAGGCGGGTTAGACATACTCAAAGGGTTGTGAACGAAGATTGCAAGGTACAGAGTTTGCAATAACAGCAGGTTGTAGAAAGTGCCGGAAGGGGGTTCTGTGGCTCGCGAGAGGTCTGGCAGGACCGTCGCGCACCTCGTTCTGGCCACCCGGCTCAAAACGTTGCGTGAGGCGGCAGGAATGTCCCGAGGCGAGGCCGCCAATGCACTCGGGGCCCACACCGCAACTGTCCGCCGCATCGAGCAGGCTGAGACATCCCTGGATGAGGGTCAGGTCCATGCCCTGCTCACGGCGTACGGCGCGGGCGCTGCCGAAATCGGATCGTTCCTCGGAGAGCTAGCGGCCGCCAACCTCCCGGGGTGGTGGCATCCGTGGCGGTCCGTCATGGACCCATGGCAGCTGGACCTCATGAGCGTGGAATCCGCAGCCCGGATCATCCGCGTGTGGGAGCCGGCACTTGTTCCTGCCCTGCTGCGTACACCGTCCTATGCTCGCGCCGTCGACAACGTCCGCAGACCCGACTTGTCCCCTGCGGACAAGGACCGGCGCAGTGAGCTGCTCATGGAGCGCCAGAAGCGGTTGCGTCACCAGAACACGAGCATCTGGGCCATCATGTCCGCCGCGGCGCTGCATACGTCCGTAGGCGACGAGGACGTGATGGCCGAGCAGCGGCAGGCACTGAGGGCAGCCGTCGCACGCCCCGATGTGACCTTGCAGATTCACCCTCTGGATGGTCGGTGCCACCCCATGACCGGCATGCCGACCGTGTCCCTGTACCGGGTCGACGTGCCGGAGATCCCCGACCACGTGGTCCGTGAAGGAGATCTGCACGGAAGCGCCGACGTCTTGAACAGCCTGCACGCGGTGTCGGCGTATCACTTGTTGATGGACCACACCTGCGTCATCGCGCCCCATCCCAACGAATCGAAGGACGTACTGACATGACCGAACCGACCCGCCCGCATCAGCCGATCGACACGTCCGTCGCGCACAGTGCGCGCGTCTGGAACTACTGGCTGGGCGGAAAAGACCACTACCCGGCCGACCAAGCCGCCGGCGACGCCTACAGCAGCAAGTACCCCAGCATCGTTCCGTTCGCCAAGGAATCGCGGGACTTCCTGCGGCGTACCACCGCCTTCCTTGCCAAAGCAGGGGTCCGGCAGTTCATCGACCTGGGTGCCGGGCTGCCGACCAGCAACAACACCCATGAAGTCGCACAGCGGGTCTCACCGGACTGCCGCGTGGTCTACATAGATCACGACCCGATCGTGCTGCTGCACGTCCATGCGCTGCTCACCAGCAGCCCTGAGGGGGCCACCAACTATGTGCAGGCGGACATGCGGGACACGGACGTCGTATTAGCCGGCGCGGCCAAGACGCTGGACATGACCAAGCCGATCGCTCTGGTCATCAACGACGTGCTGGGACATATCGAGAACTGGTCCGAAGCCCGGGGTCTGGTGCGTCGGCTGGTCGAGCAGCTTCCGTCGGGCAGCTACCTGTCCTTGAGCCACTCCACAGCCGCAGACAAGGAACACCAAGCGGTCCAGGACGAGTACAACAGCTCCGGTGCGATTCCCTACATCTTCCGTGAGCCGTCGGTGGCCGTCGAGCTCTTCGAGGGCACCGAACTGGTCGAACCGGGGTTTACGAGCTGGCCGCGCTGGCGTCCTGACGCGAACACCGGTGGTCTCACCGACCGTGCGGGCTGGGGAGGGGTGGCGCGGATCCTATGACGACGGGCAGTGCGGGGCCCGTGTCTGGCCTTCCCGTGAAGGTGACCCGGTACCAGGTGGTGCGACGACTCACCCGTGCAGCGGCCCACTCGGACGCCCAGCTGATTGCCGAGGCCGCGGGCCTGGCTGAGGGCTGGGCGGTTCTGGCGGACCTCATGGGCGGCGTTGTGTGCAGTACCCCAGACTCCGCCGGACCTGAGGGGGTGCGTGTCGCAGCGCACCCCCAGCTCTACCCGCAACTGACGATCCGCAAGATGGCGGGTGCTGTCCTCGTGGTCCGTCCAGGCACGGCATTGCCTTCATCCCGCATCGACCTGATCACGCGGACCTGCGTCGATCTGCTCAGAATGCGGGCGCGGGCCCGTCGGGAGGAGGACACTCACCACGCTGAGCAGAGACTGCACACCGCCGTCCTGCATCTCCTGCTGAGCGGCCAGCCCCATCTGGCAACTGACGTGCTGGGCACCGCCGCCACACACGCCACGGTGTTCCGGCTGTCCGGTAAGTTGGTACATGCCGCCTATCAGACTCATTGGCGAGCAGCGCAGCCCAGCGTGTCTCCCCAAGTCCCCCGCATGCTGGTGTGCATGGAGGGAAGCGAGTTGGTGGTCGTCGCGCTCCACGGCCTCGACCAGGGCCGCCACGTGGCGCGCCCCGTCGTCGCGCGCATCGCGGCCCGGCATCAACTGGCCGGCGGCGTCTCAGACCCGTTGCCGCTGGACATGGTCGCTACGGCGTGGGCCGAGGCAGGGAACGCTCGGCACAGCGCAACGTCTGGCTGCCTGGCGTCCGCGACCTTCCTGGGGTCGCACGGGCTGCTCGGCGTCGTGCCCGCCGGCCGGCTCGCCCGTTGGTCCGCCGCCGTCCTCAAGCCCCTCAACCGCGAGCAGCACCGGACGCTGGAGGCATACCTGCGGTCGGGGTCCGCTCAAGCCGCCGCGGCAGTGCTCGACGTGTCCGAAGGTACGGTTCGTGCACGCCTGCGCTGGATCGGCACCCTCTTGGCCGCCGAACTGGACACCCCCACCGTGCAGGCGCAACTCCTGCTGGCTTTGCGAGCCCCGGCTCCTTCCCAACGAGTCAGCACATCCGCACGTCTTGGTCCCGACCGCCCGCTGCCCACCGATCTGCTCGACCCCGACGACGCCTATCGCTGGGCCTCTGCCCTCCTCAGACCTCTGGACAAGCCGCTGCGTATCGCCCTTCGATGTTGGCTCCAACACCGTGGCCGCACGGCACCCGCTGCCTCCGAGCTAGGCCTGAGCCGGAGTACGCTTACTGACTGGCTGAGTAAGTGCGGCAGGGCACTGTCCCTCGACCTGTCGTCCGCGACAGTGCGGGCGGAACTCCATCTGGCCGCCGAGACGATCGCGACCCCCGAGGACACCCCGGCTCGGTTGCCGCGGCGAGGAGGCAGAACATATCGGGGACAACCTTGAAGGAGCGTTCTTTCCGCAGCCAACTGCAGCACGGACTTCAGCCGGACCTGTGGATCCTGCGGAGCGGATGTCCATTCTCCTCACCGCCCTCGGCGTGGGCATCGAGGGCGGTCTCCTACTCCACGTGGGGCGTGGGCACTGGCCTTTCTCGACTGCCGACTGTCTGGACCCGCCGCAGCCGCCGACCGGCACATTCGCACCAGAGATTCCGAGTGAGGGGCCATGGCAGTGACGCCGATCAGTCGCCGACGAACCAGAGGTACCGATGGGACTCTTCCTCCGCGGTCCGGCACATGGCGCGCACCCGATCGACCCAGGGGCCCCGCTCCGCGGGCAGTCGATCCAGCTCCTCCAGCAGCATGGGTCTCTGCCAGCTGTTGAAGATCGTGTCCGCGTATGGGCACAGCCCGGCGATCATGGGGAGGTCTGCTCGGTCGATTTCTACGAGCGACTCGTCCCAGGACACACCGGCGGAATGCGCCAGGATGTTCCCGATCTCATCGCGGACCTGCAGGTCGATCACCGATGCACGTTACCGCGCAATCATCCAACGGCCTCACTGGTGTCCCAATCGTCGCGCGTCACACAAGGTCAGCGCCGGACCCCGTTCATCCGTACGCGGCTGGGGCGCTCAGCTCGTGCTCCGACAACCTTGTGCCACGGCCAGCTCAGGCCGGATAGATCGAGCCTGCAGACCGCTGGTTGGGGCGGGCGGCGGTCGAGGCTGGAGCCCGGTAACGGTTGGACCACTCCCTCGCCCGCGGGTGAGGGAGTGTTGTCAGGTGGGCGGGGCAGCGATCTCTTCAAGGAGGGCCTGCAGCTGGTTGAGGAGGCCTTGGGTCCGGTGGGTGTTCCGGTCCACCCACAGCCGCAGTTGGGCCTCGCTGACGGTGCTTCCGTCCGGGAGGAGAAACCTCTCCGGTGCCTGGCTGAGCCGGAGGGCGGTCTCCAGATGACGCATAGCCGCACTGAGTTCGGTGACGAACCAGATCTCATCTGAGGGCTCATGGGAGTCGGCTGGGGTTGTCATTCTTTCTCCTCGTCGGTGTTGAGGCCGTCCGGTCACACCGATGGCGCCCGGGCAGCGTGCGCGTAGTCGCCAGCGGAGACTGGCCGTGGCAGCCGGTCCCAGCTCTGCTCTGGCCGGGTGGCTGGCGGTGGGGGTCACTGGTATCCGTGTGTGTGCTGGCTCAGGCGTACGTCCGCCGTGGCGGCGGGAGCGCGCTGGTTGAGGAATTCGCCGACACGGGCCTGCTGAGCGGCAGCGGTGGCGGTGAGCTCGTCGAGTGGCAGAGCCCCGGCGGTGACCCGGGCGGCGTGCTCCAGAGCGGCGACTTTCCCAGGACGTGCGTAGTCGGCGAACGCCTCGTCCAGGTGCGGGCCGGTGATCCTGACGGGCCCGATGCGGCGGCCGCTGATGGTGAGGGACATGTAGTGCTCGAACCGGTCGAGTACGGCCACTTCGTCCGCGCTCGGCTTGTCTCCCCATTCCGCGGTGATCGGAGCGATCGCGGATCTGGATCCTGCCGTGGAGGCCAGGGTGGATGCGTTCTGCGTCAAGGACATCCGCACCGGGGCGGGCAGACGGCCCAGCAACTGGGTCATTCCGTGCACCGTGACCCTGTACTTGCGGAAGTCTTCGAACATCGACGCGATCGTCTCCGGAGCAGCTCCGGTCAGGGTGATCAGTTCGTCGAAGTACAGGCGGAAGGGCCGCCGTTGCTCCTCGGGCGTGTCCCGCCGTGAGCGCACCGCCCGCAGCAGGTCCCTCGCGATGAGCGCGGTCAGTAGCCGGTCGGTGGGCCCGTTCCCGGCCGGGCACACCCACACCACCAGCCCGTTGTCCATGGCGGCCCGGCTGTTGTAGACGCCGACTGGCTGGCCGAGAAAGGCGCGGGTGACTGGGTTGGCGGCCAGCCGGGCGAGCGGGTTGAGGACGACCCCGAACGCGTCCGGGGGGAACGTCGGGAACACCGTCCGCCACCATGACCGCGTCTCCGCGTCCAGCCGGTCCGCCACGGCGGCCAGCGCCGCTGCCCGGAAGCCGGGGTCGGAGAGCAGTGACCGCACGTGGAAGATGGTGGTCTGGTCTTCGCGTCGGTCGGCCTGGCAGGCGGCCTGGTTGATGGCGACCAGCACGGCCAGGGACGATGTGAGGATGGTCAGCGCGCGGGGAGCGGCGGCATCGTCCCAGCCGAGGATGGAGGCGAAGGCGTCGGTGACCGCCTCGACGATGTCGTGCGGAGCCTGCCCGTGGTGCATGGCGATCGGATTCCATGAGCTCAACTTGGGGGAGGGGCCTGCTGCGTTGAGGTCGATCAGCGCGATCTTCTGCATCAGGTGGTCGTGTGCGAGGAACGTCGCGGCGCGTGGCCAGGAGTCGCGGTGTGGGTCGACGAACATCAGCCCGCCGCCGGCGTGTGCCCACGCGATCGCCTGCGCCAGAGCACGTTCCGTCTTGCCGCCCCCGGCCTTGCCGACTCCGCACTCGAACAGCGTCTCGGCCGTGTGGGTGGCGACCAGACGCCTCCGGCCGTCGGGGCCCCGGTAGATGCCCTGCAGGAGCAGCTCAGGATTCCCGAACTCGAAGGTCGGCAGGTCTCCGGCGAGCAGTGGAAGCCGGCAGTGGACGGTGGGCGGTTTGAGTAGCCCGAGTAGTTCGTCCAGTCGTACCCAGTTCGCGCGGGGCGGCTGGCATTGCCCCAGCTCCCAGCGCCGCTCGAAGCTGCGCCGGGTGGGCCAGTGATCGGCACCGAACCGCCACGGGCCCAGCCGGAATCCGCGCATGGCCCACCGTGAGCGGCCGCCGAACACATCAACCCCGGCTTGGAGTTGGGCGAGGCGGGCCTGAGGACGGCCTTCGATGTTGGACGCGCACATCACGAGCAGCTGCACACGGACGAGGTGGTCGTCGTGGGCGAGCTTGCCGAGCGCCTCGGACGGTTCCACCCGGCGTGGCACCGGGGGCATCACCAGCCGCCGCCCGGCTGATCCGTCCTTGCCGGTGACCAGGGCCTGCAGGTTCCAGGCCAACGAGTCCTCCATTCCGGTGGCGTCCTGGCGCACCCAGCGCGCCGCGCGCTGGGTCTCCCGGCGCTCCTGGCGGCGTGCGGCGCTCATGAGCTGCAGACGGCGAGCGCGCAATACCCACTTGGGGGCGCGCTGGATGGCGAGGCGGATCTCGGCGAGGTCGCCCAGTTCGGCGCGCAGGTCGGACACAGCGTCGACCAGGGGCTGCAGCGGGTCGGGCTCCAGCGGCACCTCCCGCAGGGGAGAGTTGAGCTTGCCGCGCAGGATGAACTCCGCCCGCACCACGTGGTCGCGTGGCTTGTCCACGATCGGACGGACCCGGTCGACGGTGATGTTCGGCCCGAACGGGGTGATGGACAGAAGCCGTTCACCGCCCGCGGGGCCCTCGATGCGGTAGCGCAGTGGGCTGGAGCCGTCCGCGCGCAGCCTGATCTGCACCGTCTTCGACCGGCGCGGCGCCCACCACGGCATGCTCACCGAGGCCCGCGCCAGCTGCACCCCGCGGCGGAAGATCTCCTCGATGCTCGGGTCGAAGTGCCGGGTGGGGGTGAGCTCCAGGGCCATCCGCTCGGCATGGGCCCGTTGCGCGAGGCGACGCATCACCATCTCGCCCACGCCGTAGGTCACTGCGATGACCAGGGCGAGCAGGTACCAGTGTTCGTAGAGCCAGCCAGCGGCGTTGACCAGGCCGGTGAGCAGGCCGAATACCTGCCCGGGCGCCGTCTCATCGGCCCGGTCGGTCACATACGGGGCTGCCAAGTCCACGAGGCCCCTCCCTTCTTGTTCGAAGTCGTGCGGGTGAAGTACAGGTCGGTGATACGGCCGTCGGTGTAGGTGCCACCGCGGTCGGTGCCCGCCCACACCAGGTGCACCACCGCCTGGTCGTCGGCGTCGTCGCGGCGGGCGATGACGGCCTGGACGCGAAAGCGGGCCGTGGCGAACGCCGGCGCGATCGCCTGCTCCGGGTTGCCGAAGAGCGCGGGCCACTTGGTGCGGCCGATCCCGGTGGCGTCCGCTCGCAGCAGGCCGCGCCCGGCCGTGAGCAGCTGCCGCTCGTCCCCAGTGGCAAGGTCCGCGGGCCAAGAGGCCTCCAGGGCCTGCTGGATGGCCCGATCGCCGGCCACTCCTTCGCCATGCGGCGGCAGCGCCGGCGCGATCGCCGACCCGGTCGGCGTAGCAGCCGTCGTTGTCGACGGCCCTGGGCCGCTGGCCGCAGAGTTCTCGCCGGTGGAAGGTGGTGAAGGGCGGACCGCCGGGGACGCCGCCGGGGGAGGAGTCCCGGAATCGGTGGCGGTGCTGGACCTGTTCGGCAGCATCAGCAGGACCACACCGGCAACCGCCAGGACCAAGGCTGTGACCAGTAGCAGGCGAGGCGCGCGTGATGAGGGCGTCGTCATAGCAGCCTGGCCCCTCCGGCAAAACCCGACATCGCACTGACAGCGTCCAGCCGGACAACAGTGCCGGGGCGGGCGGCGTTGATCATCTGACCGCTTCCGACATAGATGCCGACGTGATAGATAGTCGAGTCGCGGCCCGGGGCATAGGCGTAGAAGACCAGGTCGCCGGGCTTGAGCGCGATGGTGCCGAGACGGGCGGGTATCCGCTGTCCGACGCCGGCCTGCGCGGCCGCGGTCCGCGGCAGGCGAATGCCGGCCTTGGCGTACGCGTAGGTGGTCAGCCCCGAGCAGTCGAAGCCCATGATGTTCGCGCCGCTCTTCCCGCTGGGCGAGCAGCAGATCCCCGTCGACTTGCCGTTCGCGTTGCCGCCGCCCCACGAGTACGGGACACCCCGCTGGGAGAGCGCGGCCTCGATGACCGTGCGGATCCTCCCGGTCACGTTCTTCAGGTTCGGGTCCTTGGCGGCCGCCGTGTACTGGTCGATCCACCCGAGCACGTTGGCGACGTACTCGCCTGAGTGGTTGTACTGGAAGATTGCTGCCTTGAGCTGGCCGCGTTTGGTCAGGTCGCGACCGTTGCCGCACAGGTAGATCGCGGCGCCGAGGGCGGCGTCGTCGGCGTTGTGCGGGTCGGCGGTTGTGTCCCCGCTCGCGTCCTTGCCGACGCCCTCCCAGGTGGAGGGCAGGAACTGGAAGGGGCCGACGGCACGCTCGCCGTTCGCGGTGCCGTCCCACTTGCCGCCATCCGTGTCCGGGAAGACCGTGGTGTTGCCGCCTGCCCCGGAGCCGTTGAGGAGCACTCCGTAGATCTTCGGGCGGATGTCACCGTCCGCCGTGATCTTCCGGCCCACAGCGTGGTTGGACTCGACCTTGGCTATCCCGGCCAGGATCGGCCAGCGCATGCCCCGACACTTCGGCACATGCCTGCCGACCTGCTGGACGGCCTTCTTGTAGGCGGTGAGCATGCGCGGCGGGAGGTCCGCGGCCGAGCCGCCTTCGGCGATTCCGCCGTCGTTGCTCGCGCCCGTCTGCAAGGCCACGAACGCGCCGATCGCGCCTGCGACGGGAGCCGCGCAGCACACGGCGGCGAACAGCAGCAGCGCGACCACGCATCCCCACCGCCGGATGCGGTGCCTGGGTGGCCTCACCCGTCCTCACCGTCCTCGGTCAGCCACCGCTGCCGCATTGCGCGCAGGCTTTCGGCTTGGCGCATCAACTCCCGCATCCGGGCCGGGTTGTCGGCGCCCGCTGATCCGTCCGCGCTTTCACCGCCGGGCGGCGGCGTCCGCTCCGGGCCGCCGCCTGCGAGGCGAGGGGACGACGTCGGGCCAGAGGGCGTTGCCCCGGTACCTCCAGCCGGTGGTGGCCCTGACGCGCTGGTGGACCTGGTCCGCCCGGGTACCGTAGCCGGGCGGGTGGGGGCCGCTGATGGCGCCGCGGGCAGGCGGCGGCCGGTGAACGGACCGGGCCCGCCACTGTCGTCCGTGTTCTCCCGCAGGACACGGGAGACGTGCCGTCCGGTGTCTGCCCAGGCCCGAACGTCCTCGCGGACCGTGTTGCCCCATACCCTCCGCTGCTGGCGGGCGTCTTGTCTGAGCTGCGAGCCACCCGACCGGGCCCGGCGGACGTTCTCCGGCAGCCCGACCATGGTCCCGTAGGCGGTGCGGCCACCCCGGTTGAGGATGCGGTAGCCGCGGAAGCGCACGAGGCGGTTGTGGGCGCGTGTGGACAGCAGGGTGCGGTCGGTGTTCTGGTCGTGAAGCACGGCCCCGGAGTTGCGGTCGACGATCTCGCCGTCGGCGTTGCGGTAGCGGTCGGGCGGCCCGCCGGGCCGACGCGGCCCCCCGCCTCCGGGACCGCCGCCTCCGGCGTCCGGCGGGCCGCCGGTGTTCGGGTCGCCTTCGGCGGTGGCCTTGCGCCACTTGGCCAACTGCTCCCGGTCCGGCCGACGGCCGATCAGCAGCCAGTGCGCGCCCTTCGCGCCGAGCCGGGCTCCCAGCCCGCCCACGGCTGCGGCCGCGGTGAGCGGGGCCAGCCCGCGGCCGGCTTCGGCGCCTGCATCGGCGAGCACCCCGCCGGTGTCCACCGGCATGCCCGCGCCGTCGGTCAAAGAGGTGAGCGCACCCATCAGCCGCTGGCGGGTGCCGAGCATCCCGTACCGGCCCCCACCGCCGCCGGTGAACACGCGCAGGCCGCCGCCGTATCCGCCCATCGCGGCGGGGGAGTTCATGGCGAGGGCGGCCCCGAGCTCGGAGGTGTCGCCGGGCAGGTGGGTGCCGCCGACCTTGGCGTAGCGCATCCGCATGGCCATGCGCCGGCCGAAGGAGGTGATGCCGGTCAGCAGCCTGCGATGCCCGGCCGCACCGGCGATGGCCAGCACATCGATCAGCAGGATCCGCTCCACCATCAGGTCGGGGCCTTCTGTGATGGTGGCGTCCACGGCGATGCCGAAGAACGGGATGAAGGCGCAGACCGCGACCAGAGCGAGGACGGCGATGCCCCACAGCGACAGCCATTTCCACACGCTTTGGCGCGCGGGCCCGGGCAGCATGCCGGCGACGAAGACGACCCCGCCTGCGGCGGCGGCGGCCGCGCAGATGCCCTGCGTGCCGAGCAGCACGATCGCGGAGGACAGCAGCATGCCGCAGATGAACAGTGCGCCGATCAGCAGCAGGACGGCGCCGCCGACCCGCCACCAGGTGGGCTTTGCGGCGTACTCAGCGCAGGCCTTGCCGACCGGTCCGGCCTTCTTCAGATCGGCGAGGAACGCGGCGAATTCCTGGTCCTCTTCGCTGACGACCGGGGCGACTGCGTCCAGCAGTTCGCCGCCGGGAGTCAACGACGGCAGACCGCCGTCGCCGTCGCGCTCACACTGCCTCTTGGCCTCGCCCTTGAGCAGCTTGCAGGTGTTGTCGTCGTTGTCGTTGTGGCGCTCGCAGTACGCCTTCCCTGGGCCGACGATCTTCTCGCAGGGGTCGTTCTTGTCCTCTTTCTCGGTGCCGGCCTTGTAGCCGCCGACGACCCACTTCAGGTGGATGGCGTAGGCCTTGCGGTCGGCAGTCTTGGCTGGGTCGAGGATGCGCCCGTACTGCAGCAGCATGTACGGCTTCACGATCAGTGCGTTGGTGATCGAGTCCTGGAGAGGGCGGGCGATGTCCGTGGAGGAGACGGGGGCTTCGTTCTCCCGTTCCTGGCACTTGATCTCCTGCATGCCGGCCATGCCGTCGCAGGGTCCGCGGCTGGCGAGTTTGCCGCCCCAGTCGTAGGAGTTGACGCTCTCCTTGGCGACCTCGGCGGCCACCTGCTGGGACTGCCCCAGCGGTCCGTCCTGGGTGAGCAGGTAGTCGGGCCGTACGAACGCGGATGCGGCGAGCGCCCCGATCAGCAGGGTCAGGAAGATTTCACCCAGACCGCGGCCGACGCGGCCGCGCACGATCATGAACCCGGCGAACACGAACGCCCAGGCGAGCAGGAGCCCCTTCAGCCCCAGCGTGTCGACGACCACGGTGTCGTAGGCGTCCGCGACCTTCTGTGCCGGAGCGGTGAGGATCTTCAGCAGCGGGAACCTCAAGGCGACCTCGATCGCCCACCCTGCCATGCCGACCAGCAGCCTGATGAGGGTGAACAGGCCGGACAGGGCGAAGGCGAGGGCCTGGGTCTTGAAGGCGACGATGGAGCCGCCTTCGGAGTTGAGTTCGTAGCCGTTGATCGGCACCCCCTCGGAGGAGGTGATGTTCAGCGGCGCGAGCAGGTCTCCGGTCTCGCTGTCGCTGCCCGCTGCGTGCACGACCTGGCTGTTCACCATCACGAAGACGCCGGTGAGCAGCCCGACGAAGCTGGCCGAGCGGAGGGTTGCGCGCTCTGGACGCCACATGTCAGCGCCGCCTTTGCCCGGCAGCGCTGTGGCGCCGCCACACCACGAGAGCAGCCACGCCCGCACCGGCCGGCAGCAGCCTCCACGCCGTACTGGAAATGCCGGGATGCCTGGCGGAGGCGGTCGTCGTGGTGTCCCGCTCGCAGTAGTCCTTGGCCGGGCCCACGATCAGGGCGCAGGGATCCGGGTCCGTCGGGCGGGCGTCAGTGGCGAAGGCTTGCCCTGTCTGTGGCCACCACGCCCCCGGGACACCCGCCCCGACGGTCAGGAGGAGCACGCCGAGGACAACCGCGGTCACAGTGAGGACACACGCGGCCGCGGCCAGGCGCCGGGAGCGGTCCCAGGAGGAACGGGTCATCAGATGAGTTCCTTCGGACGGGTCCTTGCGCTCGCGCCGTCCAGCGGCTCAGACCCTGACGAGGCAGCGCTTGTGCGGCGTCCGGGTGTGGTGGTGATGGACGTGGTGATGCGCTCGATGCGGGGGATGGAGACCTTGACCCGGCCGGTGTTCTGCCGAGGGCAGGTCAGCAGGAACTCGCCCTCCCGGCCCTTGCGGCCGACGGGGGACAGACCGGTGGTCACCAGCCGCAGCAGCTCCGAGTCGTTGGGGTCGAGCCCGACGAACTCCAGGCCACGGCGGGCGCGTTCGCGATCGGCGGTGCGGGCGAGCGCCCGGTAGGCCATCAGGCCCCGGTCGGGGCCGAGCTCCTCGGCATCGTGGGATCCGGCGAGGAGTCCGGCGCCGTGCTTGCGGCCGTCGTGGAGGATCTCGTGGACCAGCGCGGTGCCCTCGGCCGACGAGGTCAACCAGTACAGCTCGTCCGCGACGACCGCGGTGAACCGGGCGGGGTCCTCGAACGCGGTCTGCCGGGCGATCGCAGCGATCAGATACAGCACGGCGCGCCCGATCAGCGCCTCCAGCGGCTGCTGATGCAGGACCTCCGGATTGTTGAACGCCGCCTTCGGCGGCAGCTTCAGACCTGCCGTCGTGATCACGATCATGTCGGAGGTGCTGGAAGCGTCCAGCTGTACTGGCGGCAGCGTGGGGTCGAAGACCATGCGGGCCAGGGGATTGCTGGCCACGACCCGGATGAGGCCAGCGAGGGTGGCGGCCGCGTCCTGCCGCTTGCCCGCCTCCCGCGTGGCCATCTCCTCAAGGACCTGAAGCACGCGGTGCATGGACGGCTGCTCGCTGGCAGCGGCTTGCTCGACGGCGTGGTGCAGGACTTCGCCGCCTGTACTCATCGGGCCGATGCCAAGCTGCAGGGTGAGGTAGGACAGGGCGTAGTGGCGGCCTTCGGGGCCGTGGAACATCCGCAGCGGGTCGATGGACACCTCGGCCTTGGCGGCGTCGATGATCTGGACGCGGCCCTTGGCGGCGGTCCGGGCGAAGGTGGCCCACTCGCGTACGGGGGTGCGGTCGATACAGATCGCGCAGCCGCCGCGCGCCCACACCGCCTCCGCGATCAGCTTCTGCAGGACGCTCTTGCCCGCCCCCAAGTCCCCGACGATCCCCATCGACGCCGAAGCGTCCACCTTCGGAGCATCGGCGACGTTGATCATCACGGGACGAGTGGTGCCGCAGTCCAGGTCGAGGCCGAGGAACATCCCGTTGGGGTCGCCGACCTCGCCCACGGTGAAGGCCCCGCCCAGCGCCCAGTCCTCGGAGACCTGATGCTGGGTGAACTCCCGCACCACACCGGGCCGTACGGTGCCGGGCAGGCCGAGGGTGAACAGGGCTTCTTGCAGGCCGGCCGGGCGCACGGCCCGGTAGTCGGCGCCACCCAGCAGCGCGGCCAGGGCCCTGGCCCGGGCGTCGCAGACGGCGGCGGTCGGTCCCCACACCGTCAGCACGGTCACCGACTGCACCTCGACCTCGACCGAGGTGCGCGACAGGCGGGCGTCGAGCTCGCCCAAGTCGCGGGCGGCCTCGGACAAGGAGGCGGGCATGCCGGTGGGGCGGGCGTCGTACTGGTCGGCCTGGTCGATGAGCTCGTTTTTCTTGCGCCTCACCTGGTCGCGGGCCTTTTCCGCGGGCACCAGGGTGAGGTCGACGGTGTAGTCGACGGGGAAGTCGAGCGTCTCCAGCTGGGCGAACAGATCGGCGGCGTCCTGGCTGACCGCGGGCGGGCACTCCGCCAGCGCCAACTGCGCCTGGTAGCCCACCCCGGCATCGGATTCGACCTGCAGCCAGCGCCGCCCGAGCGGCGAGCCGGTGTTCAGCCGCCACCAGGCCTTGCGGCCCGACCGCGTGAGCCGGCCCGCGCTCTTGAGCTCGTCGACGTCGTCGAGTTCGGGGTCGATACCGCCTTCCTGTAGGCGGACCTGGCCGAGGTCGGCGTAGCTGGGGGAGCGCAGAACTCCGTCACGCAGGCGCCCGCCGTACAGGTCGCTGGTTTCGGCTTCGGCCAGCAGCGGCTCGGCAAGGCCGCGGTGCAGGGCGTGCTGGATCATCCACACGATCTCCGCCGGGCGGGCCGGGCGGAAGGCGATGCCGCCGGCGAGCGCGGCTTCCACCCGGGCGGCCTGTTCGCGGTAGGAGGTCACCTCGCGGCGCGCCACGGGCGCGGCCCGCATGCCCAGCACCGGAGAAAGCTCCGCCCACGCGGCCCCGAGGGATGCCGACATCTGCAGGCCGGCGGTCTCGGTCTGCAGTGGCACCGCCAGCCACAGGGTGCGGCGGTGCATCTCCTGACCGTCCAGCAGATCCAGCGTCGCCTCGACGTTCTCCACCCACGGGTGCGGCCCGTCATCCGGTGCGGTGTCGGCCGGCTCGATGTCTTCGATCATCTGCAGGGCGATCTCGCCGGGATCGACCTGTGCACACAGACCGAACAGCCGCGGCGCCCCGGACAGCGACCGCACCAAATGTGTGATCTTGGCAAGCTGTTCATCGCGGACCGCGGCGGGCACATAGGTGCCTTGGACGGTCTCCTCGGACTGCCCCCGCGCGTCCGGGCCCGGGTGGAGGCGGTAGAGGGACCACACGCTGCCCTGCGTCGACCACACCAGGTGTCCGGCGATATGACGGATCGGTACCTTCATCGCATACCCCCGCCGCGGTCGGCGTGCGTGAGCAGTTGCTGTACACCCGACACCGGCTCCACCGGCGCTGCGGGAGCAGCCGGCTGCGCACGGCGGCGCCTGGACGGCCGGCCCGCGGCCGGGTTCGGGCCCGGAACCCGGACGGCACGCCGGCGAGCTGCACGGGAC